>NZ_JBDKWY010000007.1:0-273958 GCF_039822645.1 Rossellomorea sp. RS05
ATGACACTCTCTATCGTACCAAGGGAGCTTTTTTTATGCACATCGCTAAAATCCCACTTTATCCTCATATTCCTTTATAACAGGAATGCTCCTCGTGCCTGCGGGGTCTCGGTCATCCCTCTTTTCCGAAGGAGTCCGGATCCCTTCGCTTCTTTTCACTCTTGGTAAGGACTCAGGATAACTTTCTAAGCTTTTAATTCAAGATTCTCTATCTGTCTTTCACTTCGTGTTATTGGAGAATGGATTTTATGTTAGATTTCATTCTTTCTTGCATTCTGCTTATTCGGATATTCTTTTTCTTACACTAGCAGCTATGGTCATTGTGACTTCGACTGTCTTATCATCTGGTCAATATCCAAACCCGATATGCTCTTCTTCATAAACAATAAAACTTCCTTCTTAGCGAGGGAAGTTTTGGACTATTTGGGTCGGTGTACGGACTTTCCACAAAGGGTTTGGGAGTCGGTGCAAGGCCAGAAATCCAGATAGCCCAGCCGTCTGGAATTGGCATTGATTTGTCCTTTTCAGACGGTTTTTCTACCTTTGACACAATACCGTTCCATACGATACTCTTTTCGGCTTTGTTTTGCAAGGGAGGTTCACCCAAGCAACGAAACTAGCAGACCAGAATTTTTTTAGCATATTCGTATAAAAATGCCCGGAGCTGTCAATGATGATATCAACGACATATTATTATATGGGGGTTGAGAGGAAATGACAGTTAAATCAAGACAAGATGCCTGGACTGAAGAAAATGATCTTTTATTGGCAGAAACCGTCCTTCGTCATGTGCGGGAGGGAAGCACTCAGCTTAATGCTTTCGAAGAAGTAGGAGATCAATTGAATCGTACGTCGGCAGCATGTGGATTCCGTTGGAACGCAGTTGTCCGCCATCAGTATGAGAAAGCTCTTCAACTAGCAAAAAAACAAAGAAAGCAGCGTCACCGTATCCTGGGGAAAGATCAGGGTGGGAAGAAGAAGCTCTTGTATCAGCCGCCTACACCTTCGTTCGATGATCTGGATGCTATGTCTCTATCAATGCCTGAGGATGATGTTCCCTTCTCCCTTGATGAGTTCACCCACAAGCCACAGGTAGAAGAAGCAGGACAGCCGGAACCGGTACATGAAGCAGTGCCTGTTGGCTCTAAAGGCGAGATGAGCATCGAGAAGGTCATTGCGTTCCTGCAGCAATACGCCCTTTCCAATTCTGATGTGTATAAGATCGAGAATCAACGTTTGAAGGGTGAAATCCATGAACTCAGGAAAGAAAATGAGGCATTGGCTAAAAAGGTGAATGAGCTGGAGAATAACACCGTGACCATGCAGGAAGATTATGAAACCCTCATGCAGATCATGAACCGGGCACGAAAGCTCGTCCTGTTCGATGAAGATGAGGCTGCAAAATCACCGCGCTTCAAAATGGATCGCAACGGCAATCTGGAAAAAGTGGCAGAAGGATGATAAAAGAGGGTGGCCCCGTCAATCGGGTCCACCCTCTTATTTCATTCCCAGTACCTTCGCATTCCTGTCCAAGACGCGCTCGTAGTACGCTTCATACATGGCGTATTCTTCTCCTTGGAGGGATGAATTGTAAAGCTGCCCGCTGAATGAGTGGAGAGACGTCAGGAACCTCATCATCACATCCTGGACCGTGAGCTCGATCCCCAACAGTTCTGCAAGACTCGCCATGACGCTTGGGTCGATATCAGGGAAGGTGAATTTCGATGGTTCACCCTGCAACCCCACCTCATAGAAGCGGCGGATGAGCTCTGCCCGTTCCGATCCGCTTCCATTGACGCAAAGGTAGATCTGGACCGCCACTCCCCCGCGGATCCTGCGCTGGGAGATGCCGGCGAACTTCCGGTCGTTGATACTCAGATCATAGCCGCCGGGGCAGTAGGAGCGAGTGATCTCCTTCGCTTCGATCTGCTCGCTTACTTCCGGGAACATCTCCTTGATGAGTAGCCACATGGCATCATATCCTCTGTTGATGTCGATTCCTTTCTCCGAATCTGGGAAGACGAGGGACAGGTTGAGTACACCTTCATCCAGGACGACTGCCAGGCCACCTGAGTTCCGGACAATATAGTGGTACCCTGCCTCTTCAAGCACTTCAAGGGCTTCATCCAGAAATGGAAGCTTCGTGTCCTGGATGCCGAGGACCACGGTCTGGTGGTGGACCCACGAACGGGCAGTGGGGTCGGAGTCTCCTGATCCTGTGACGGTGCATAACGTATCATCCATGGCGAACGACTGCAGGGCACCGAAGGTAGGTCCGAGGCTCGATTGATCAATCACCCTCCACCGGTCTTGGCGGAGGAGCTCATATACTTTATCTTTCTCCATCATGTTTCTCCTTCGTTTATCTTCGATTTGTCCATTATAGCATAGCCCCTATAAAGCAAAAAAGACCGGTTCCCACCGTGGGAACCGGTCTAAAACTCTTACAGTGCTTGAGCTGCCGTGATGAGGGCAAGCTTGTACACGTCTTCTTCGTTACAACCGCGTGAAAGGTCGTTCACCGGTGCGTTCAATCCTTGAAGGATCGGCCCGACTGCTTCAAAGTTACCAAGGCGTTGAGCGATTTTGTATCCGATATTCCCTGCTTCAAGGCTTGGGAATACGAAGACGTTGGCATTTCCTTGGATATCGGCACCTGGAGCCTTTTTCTCAGCAACAGAAGGAACAAATGCTGCATCAAATTGGAATTCTCCATCCACTGTGATGGAAGGTGCTTTTTCTTTTGCGATGGTTACGGCTTCAACCACTTTTTCTGTTTCAGGTGATTTAGCAGATCCTTTTGTCGAGAAGCTCAACATAGCAACACGAGGATCGATATCGAACATTTCCGCTGTTTTTGCACTTTCGATGGCAATCTCAGCAAGGTCTTGGCTGTCAGGGGAAATATTGATTGCGCAATCTGCAAATACATATTTCTCTTCTTCACGTACCATGATGAAGACGCCGGACGTTTTGCGCACGCCTTCTTTTGTTTTGATGATCTGAAGGGCAGGGCGCACAGTGTCTGCTGTTGAATGAGCCGCTCCGCTTACAAGACCGTGAGCTTGTCCAGTGTATACAAGCATGGTTCCGAAGTAGTTTTCATCAAGAAGGATCTTTTTCGCGTCCTCTTCTGTTGCTTTGCCTTTGCGGCGTTCCACGAAAGATTTCACCAAATCGTCCATGCCTGCAAATGTTGAAGGGTCGATGATTTCGCAACCTTCAAGCTTCACGTTCTGTTCATGTGCTTTCGCTTCGACCTGCTCTTTGTTTCCGATCACGATCGGCGTCAGGATGCCGTCTGCAGCAAGGCGGGAAGCGGCAGTAAGGATGCGCTCATCAGTACCTTCAGGGAAAACGATCTTCAACTCTTTACCTTTTACTTTATCTGTCAATGTCGCAAATAAATTACTCAATAGAGGAACCTCCTTGATTTATACATATCCAATCTTAGAATACTCTTCTCATAGAGGAATTCAAGGGAAAGTCGATTTGGTATCGCTTCCACTATAAAATTCTTTGTTTTCAAAAAACGGAACGCTATTTCTTTACCCGGGAATCTCTATGAATACTCATATAGTCTGTTCCCGCGTGTTTCCCTTTATCCCTGATTGTGCCATTTTTACGACATTCAAGTATGGGTATGCGCTTTCATTGGTGAAACTATGATATAGTAATGGATGGATATTGATTAAAGGAGTGATCAAGTTGGCAGAACCGGCACAAACACTGGATGGTTGGTATTCCCTTCATGATTTCCGGGCGATTGATTGGACGACATGGAAAATGCTCTCCAGCGAAGATCGTACGGAAGCCATTGCGGAGTTCCACCGCTTTTTAGATAAGTTGAACAGCACACAGGATGCGAAGAAAGGCAGCCACGCCCTCTATTCGATCGTCGGTCAGAAAGCTGATTTCATGCTGATGATCCTGCGTCCTACCATGGAAGAACTGAACGAGCTTGAGAACGAGTTCAACAAGCTGAAGATCGCTGAATTTACCGTTCCGACCTTCTCATATGTCTCAGTAGTCGAATTGGGTAACTACATGCCTTCAGAAGGCGATCCATATGATAACCCATATGTGAAAGAGCGTCTTTATCCAATCCTACCTAAAGCGAATCACGTTTGCTTCTATCCGATGGACAAGCGTCGCCAAGGAAACGATAACTGGTATATGCTTCCGATGGAAGACCGTCGCGATATGATGAGAAGTCACGGGATGATCGGCCGTCAATATGCCGGCAAAGTGAAACAGATCATCACAGGCTCTGTCGGTTTCGACGACTACGAGTGGGGCGTCACACTATTTGCAGATGATGTCCTTCAATTCAAAAAGCTTGTATACGAAATGCGCTTTGATGAAGTCAGCGCACGTTACGGGGAATTCGGTGCTTTCTATGTAGGGAACCTCCTGCCTGAAGAAAAAATCGAAACGTTCCTGTATGTAAACTAAATCAAACGCGTCCTGGAACCCAGGACGCGTTTTTCATATGTAAGAAGCTCCCTCCTCCGATAAAAAAGGATTTTCATGAATAATCTCCTTTCTCCCCTCATAGAGTGAATTAGTGAGACAGTCAGGTACCGTAAGCTCCAAAACGGTCCGCAGAGTATAGGAATCAAGATGCTGATTAATGGGCATCTGGAGAATAAAGGGAGGTCAACGCGTTGTCTAATTATCCTAACTATGGGCAAGGACAAGGATACAACCAGTATAATCCGTATAGTCAGTATGGAGGCCAGCAGAGTCAAGGACAGAACTTCAATATGCCGCAAGCAGGGGGAAATTACATCCCTTCCCCGACAAATGCCCCGGCACCATCGTCACAGAATGTTCCCGGCATGCTTCCGATGGAAGAATCGTACATCGAGAACATCCTCCGGTTGAACAAAGGAAAAGTCGCCACGGTCTATACCACATTTGAGAATAATAAAGAATGGAATGCGAAAGTCTTCAAAGGAATCATTGAGGCTGCGGGGAGGGATCATCTCATACTCACCGATCCCCAGACCGGCATGCGCTACCTTATCCCGATGATCTATTTGGATTACATCACGTTTGATGAAGAAATCGAGTATGAATATCCATATGCTCAAGGGTATACTCCTCGAAGATAATGAAAAAGCCGTCATCCTCAGCGGGATGGCGGCTTTCCGTTTTACAGATTTTTCGCGGCAAAAATGATCAGGAGCACCCATGCTACAAGGAAGCTGACTCCTCCAAGTGGAGTGATGGCTCCGAGCACCTTGATTCCTGATAGACTCAAAACATACAGGCTTCCAGAGAACAGAATCGTTCCGATCAGCATCAACCAACCCGACCATGATAAGAGTGAGCTTGGTGCAAGGTTCCCAAGCATGACCCCAATGATCAAGATTCCGATGGCATGGAACATCTGATATTGAACACCTGTATTCCAGGTCTCAATATATTTAGCGGAAATCTTTCCTTCAAGTGCATGGGCACCGAACGCACCAAGTGCCACCGATAAGAAAGCATTGATCGCTCCGATGATGATGAATGTCTTCATTGCTCTTCGTCCTTTCTTCCATTGATGCTTTTATTAGAAATCAAAAAGGGATGAACCATTTGCGCCATCATCCGTTTCCAGCGGCTCTTCCTTCTGGATGGTAACCGGCTTGGATATCGGCTCCGGCTGCGGGACATATTGAACGGCTGACTGCTGGAAGACCGCAGATGTTTCTCCTGTCTGCTCTTCAAGGAGCAACTCGCACATCGCCTTGATGGAATAGATGTGTTCCCGAATCTGGCTGGCCTTTTCTGCATTCTTTGCCTTCCCGATCTCCATCTCCATTTTCTTGATTAAAGACTGATGAGGGATATTCATGTTGTCGTACTCCTTTCAACATCCTCATGAATTCGTTTACCTACTCCATAATCCTAATTGTTCGTGATGAAATTAGCAACTCGTCGGACCCTTCCTTTTCTCAACGAATTTCAAACATGGATGTCCTGAGGATTGGCGGACGACAGCCGAGGGCATCGACTTCGTTTTGAAGCCGTATCCCCTGCAGCCACGCGGATGCGCCGGTTCCCAAGTTGTATAGAAATAGGCGCATTGAAAACAGTTCACTTGAGTCGCCTTTGACTTCATTCCTCCACTTCCCTTTCTCAATGTTCACAGAATTGTAAGGAACCCACTCCTCACCGGATGTTCCACGTGAAACACGTTATTCGATACACCAATCGATTTCAGTGATATTGTGCTTTTTCAAGAACTGATTGGTCTTAGAGTAAGGTCTGCTTCCAAAGAACCCTCGATGTGCTGACAGCGGGCTCGGATGAGGGGATTTAAGGATGAAATGGACGGATTGATCAATCAGCTTTTCTTTTGATTGAGCAGGTTTCCCCCACAAGATGAATACGACTGGCTTTTCACGTTCATTCAACGTTTTGATCACATGATCCGTCAGACGCTCCCATCCTTTGTTCCGATGAGAGTGCGCTTCCCCGTCCCTCACCGTCAATACCGTATTCAAGAGGAGGACGCCCTCTTTTGCCCATTTCACCAACGAGCCATGTTCCGGCACAGGACAGCCGATGTCGCTTTCAAGTTCCTTGTACATATTCCGGAGGGACGGGGGAATCTTGACCCCTTTCTTCACAGAAAAGCTCATGCCCTCTGCTTGATTCGGTCCATGATAAGGATCCTGCCCCAGCAGGACTACCTTGACGTCGTCATATGAAGTGTAGTGGAAGGCATTGAAGATATCGAACATGGGCGGGTAGACCGTATGCTCGTCATATTCTTTCTTGAGCCACTCCCTAAGGGATTGGTAATAGTCCTTATTCAACTCATCATCTAACAAATCGGCCCAGTCATTTTGAAAAATCATGACAGACTCCTTTCCACTCTCTCAATTTGGTTATCTGCTCTTCTACTATAACTTTATGGCAGAACACATGTAAATCCACTACTCCCTGCCAGTGGGGTTCATTTGTACGGACTGCCCCCCCTGACGTTTAACTCTATGTACAGCGGGAACAGTACTCATAAGAAATCACAACTTTTTATTGGAGGGTATTCATTCATGTACAAAGTACACACGGTAGAAAACGTAGTCGAAGCTAAAAGAGAAATTGAAATGCTGACCGGCCAAGGGTATACAAAGGACGATATCTTCATATTTGCACATGATAAGAATCGTTCCCAGCATATCACCGATGGGACGGATACTGAATCGGTAGGACTTAAAGAACAAGGCATATTCGACGCCATCGGGAACCTGTTCCAAAAACGCGGAGACGAGCTGCGCTCCAAGATGAAAGCAGTCGGACTCAATCAGGCAGAAGCTGATACGTATGAGGAAGAACTTGACAAGGGGAAATTAGTCATTGTCGCTTCCAAACACGGAGTCGATCATAACCAAGGCGTCCTCTAAACCAGGAGACGAAGAAGACACCGGCCACCGGTGTCTTCTTTCGTATGTAATGAAAATGTACAATTTGATATTCCCTATGTGATAGTATATTCTTTAGTCAGACTTTTACATTTACACCCGCACTAATTAGGAGGAATACTACGATGACATTGAAAAAAACACTAACCATTGCTGGTTCTGATACAAGTGGGGGCGCAGGCATCCAGGCGGACCTGAAGACCTTCCAGGAGCACGGCGTTTACGGCATGACCGCCCTTACCACTGTCGTCACGATGGATCCTGCCGATCACTGGCACCACAACGTACATCCCCTTCCGGTAAGCACTTTGGAAGCTCAGCTTGAGACCGTCCTTTCTGTCGGCATCGATGCAATGAAAACCGGGATGCTCGGTACAGTGGAAGTCATCGAGCTTGCGGCAAAAAAAATCGATCAGTACGGCTTGAATAAAGTTGTCATTGATCCGGTGATGGTCTGTAAAGGTGAAGATGAAGTTCTTCACCCCGAAACAACCGACGCTATGAGAGAGCATCTCCTTCAGCGCGCCACGGTGGTGACTCCCAATCTTTTCGAAGCTGGACAGCTTGCTCAGACCGGTCCAATCAAAACCATCGAAGGCATGAAAGAAGCCGCAAAGAAAATTCATGACCTCGGAGCGAAGAACGTAGTCATCAAAGGCGGAAAGCAGCTCGAGCACACAAAAGCCCTTGATCTCTTCTATGATGGAACGGACTTCACCATCCTAGAAGAAGATAAAGTGGATACCACATACAACCACGGAGCAGGCTGCACATTCGCGGCTGCCATCACGGCGAATCTTGCCAATGGCCAGGATGTAAAAGAAGCTGTGACAAATGCAAAATCATTCGTAACAGCTGCCATTAAGCACGGATTTAAGTTGAACGAGTATGTAGGGCCTGTCATGCATGGCGCTTACAATCGATTTGAAAAATAAGAATCTCCCAAGGGACCGTTTTGAAGCTGTGAGCAGCATCAAGACGGTCTCTTTTTTGTTCCATTAGCCCCTCATACGGATGCAGACGATTCTGGAAGGGAATACTAGACTCCGCATATGCGGATTATCAAACAGAGTTTTCGCTTTCGGCCACTAAATTTAGTAAGATAGTACATAATGGTTTTTTCATTATGAGGAGGATATGATATGAAGCCTATTCAATTAGCGGATGTGCAAGGATTGATCAATCAGTTTGCACGTCAAGATATATATATACATCTAGAGACGACGAACGGTGCCTATGCATCCCACTTCAATGAGAATTTCTTCTCAGCAGGTGCCTACATCCGTAACGCCAAGGTCAATTACGAACATGGAAAAATCGTCGGTGACGGTCCTTTCCGTGTCGGGTTGAAGCTGGAGATCGGCTGGATCTACGCCGAAGGCTTGACCCATTATGAACAAGATGAGGAAGGCAGGCTACTGATGGCCGGACACGGAGCCGATGGAAAACTGGCCGTGGCCCTCGAGATCAGCCCTACCCCATTCAAGTAGAACGATTTTTCGATAAAGGAGATTTCAAAATGGAAAAAGAAAGACAATTACTCGTAATCTTTCCCCATCCCGACGATGAAGCGTTCGGTGTATCCGGAACGATTTCATCTCATGTCAATAACGGAACCCCTGTCACATATGCATGCCTGACCCTTGGTGAAATGGGCCGTAATTTGGGTAACCCACCATTTGCTACACGCGAGTCCCTTCCTCTCATCCGTAAGAAGGAACTTCAAAAAGCGGCAGAAGTCATGGGAATTCAAGACCTTCGCATGATGGGCTACCGTGATAAGACGGTCGAATTCGAAAATGATGAAAAGCTAGCAAATATGGTGACAGAACTGATCGAAGAGCTCGCCCCTTCCCTGATCATCACATTCTACCCTGGCTATTCCGTCCATCCAGACCACGAGGCAACCGCCCGCGCTGTCATCAGGGCCGTACGCCGTTTGCCAAAAGCTTCCCGTCCAAAGCTTCACTGCCTGGCTTTCTCGAACGGATGCGAAAAGGAACTCGGCCAACCCGATATCACAGTGGATATTTCTGCTGTGAAGGAGCAAAAGCTCAACACGATGAGAGCCCATATCTCCCAAACCGCTTGGATGCTGAAAGATTTGGACAAAGGCATCGAGCAAAATGATCCTGAAGCCCTTCGCTGGGTAACCAACGAACGATTCTGGAGCTATCAGTGGGAAATCGATTCAGTGGAATAACGGTATGTCGTAATAATAATACACAACCCCCAAGTCCGGGATTTCAGCGGTCTTGGGGGTTGTTTGCGTTCTTTTTGAGGAGAGGATTACTTAAGATGGGGACCGGTCCTTTTCCACTGAAGTTAAGTCCCCTCCACTTCAATCCACTTTTAAGTTTTCATGAGGATCCAAACATTTCTATACGCGTGGTGGGCTCTTTTTTCGTTTGCATAAAAGATGGTATAGTTTTTTTAGTTTCCAGTAAAAACGGGGTGTATAAACGTGTGTATGAGGCACAGGGGCGTTCCTTTCCGCTGCAGGTGCTTGCTTTCCTGCGGGGAGGGCGTCGAGCCTCCTCGTGCCTGCGGGGTCTCGCCACTCCTCCTTTTCCGCTGGAGTCAAGCACCTTCCGCTACAATCCACTCTGTAGTTTTAAGCAAAGTGAGATTCCATTTGACTATTATGACTATAAGGATGATGAATACCAATTCCCTTACGTTATTATGTAAAAATCAAATGATTATTTATTTTAGCTCCATCTCGATAAATAATATCGCAACCCCCTCTACTTACATTCACAATGTAATGTTTATCTTTCCGTGCACAATAGCAATCACGCTTTGAAAAGCACAAAGTGCAGTGCAGCGAAGGCCACCCGACTCCTATGGGAGAAGCGGGCAGGGTGAGACCCTGCAGGCTTGCCGAAGCGGCTCACCGCACGCCCCATGGAAAGCGGGTGGCCGCAACGGAGCGAAACGAACCCATCTTCCATCATCCACCAATTTTATAACAGGATGGGTTCTTCAACCTCTAATCTTTGAAGCTATCCACCCTTCAAAACCGCTCAGTGCAGTGCAGCGAAGGACGACCGACTCCCGCGGGAATAGTGGGCAGGTGAGACCCTGCAGGCACAGCCGAAGCGGCTCACCGACCACCCCGCAGGAAAGCGGTCGACCGTAGCGAAACGGAACGAACCCATCTTCCATCACCTATCAAATTTAAAAACAGGATGGGTTCTTCAACCTCTAATCTTTGAAGCTATCCACCCACCAGACTGCCCAAAATGGTTTTCACCCCTCCCCGACAGGGTAACCCTAAACCACAAGGAGGAAAAACATGACCATTTTTCACAACCAAGCACTGCAAAACCAGCACATCCTCATCACCGGTGCCACAGGAGGCATTGGTCACGAAACGGCCATCGCTGCCATTGATGCAGGGGCGAAGGTCACCGTTACCGGGCGGAACGAAGACAAACTTGCCAGGCTCAAAGAATCCGTCCAGTCCCCAAACAATCTCCACGTCTTCCCTGCAGACCTGACCAAGGAGGAAGACCGTCAACAGCTCATCTCCCATGCAATCGAAGCATCCGGTCCGATTACAGGACTGGTCAACTCTGCCGGGATCGGGGGCGGTGATCTTGTTGAGAAACTCTCCGATGAAGATATGCGCACCATCATGGAGCTTAACTACTTTTCCCTCGTCTCCATCACCCAGGACGTGTATCACGGCATGAAGGAACATGGGGAAGGGTCCATCGTTAATCTATCATCCCTCTCTGGCTTACGGGGAACACACGGCAACAGCGCCTACAGTGCATCCAAATTCGCGGTCACTGGCTTCACCCAGGCATTCGCTCATGAAGCCATCGAGCACGGCGTGAGGGTCAATGCAGTGTGTCCAGGCTATGTCGATACCGAGATGGGTCGTGAAGCCATCGCCTCAAAAGGTAAACGGGAAAACCGCACATATGAAGAGCAGCTGGAAGTCGCAAAGTCAGGAATTCCATCCAACCGGCTGACTTCTCCCTGCGAAGTGGCGAACGTCATTCTTTTCCTGCTAAGCGATGCCGCCTTCAATGTGGTAGGCGAGTCCATGAAAATTTCAGGCGGAAGCGTCATGAGATAAAAAAAGGAAGCCGCCGATTGCTTCGGTGGCTTCTCTCATTGTTCGTTTTTGATCTTTTCTTTAAGCTCCTCGATGTATTTCTGTTTTTCTTTTTCATTTTTCAGCGTGTCGGCATTTTTATCTTTTATATAGTCCTGCAGTGCTTTCTCAATGTCTTCTTTCGTGGCGTTCTCAGGTATCTTGCCTGATTCTTTCAGCGTTTTGATGATCTGTTCATCGTTGGCTATCATATCCAAATGTTCAACACCCTTCTCTGCCTCGGGAACGACGGTTTCTTCAGCATCGTCCTTCGGCTTTTCTTTAGATGATCCATCTGTACCGCACCCGCTGAGGATGACGGCCAGACTCATGACACCAGAGAGGATCAAGCGCGTTTTCATGCAAGCACTCCCTTTCAAAGGACTGTCTAGTAAACTTCTACTTTCCATGTGAAAAAGCCTTCTTTTCGGGAAAAGAAATGAAATTAGTGCCATCCTCACTTTCAGCTCATGCCTTAATATGGTTTAATTAGTAGTACATTGGTATGAATAGTGGTTGGCAGGTTGTTTTTTTATACCCTTTTTATTCTTTATATAGTAAAAGCGAGATTTCTCTCTCTTTTTTTTACTACAAAACCGAACATACGTTCTAATGGTGGTGAAAAAAATGGACACATTGATGACCCGGTTTTACAAGCATTACCCTCATCTCAAGCATAACAAAGCGGTCGATTCGTTTATCAGCAAGCAGGAAAACAGAACATTGATCGAACAGTTCCTCCTTGAACCGAACGCTGAAAGGGAATACGAATTGAACGAAGCATTCAAGTCCCATTATTTTGATATCCGTTTTACGGCCTATGTGAGTTCCTCCCTGTATTTCCATAGTGTTAATTTTGATAAGAAGCATCGGACGTATTCCGAGCGGCATCCTCTCACTCTTGATAAGAAAACCGATCAGGGGGACGGGCAGGCGTTCATCGATCTTGTTCCTGATCAGTCGGACAGCCTGTCGCCATTCATGAATTACTCGACACTGGCAGAATGCCTTGAGGACGACGATCTTCTCACAGGCTACAGGGCACTTACAGAGAGACAGCAAAGGATCCTTGACCTCGCTTACGTTCAGGAATGGAGCGACACGGAAATCGCTAGGAGCATGGGGGTATCCCAGCAGGCCATATCCAAGAGCCATAAAAAGGCTTTGAATGCATTACGAATCCTATTACAGAAAAAGGAGTAGATGCAATGGGCGCACTTTATGAAATGGTAAAAGAAGCACAGGCTACAGGTGAATATGAAACAAAGGTGATTACGACATTCGAACCGAAAATCAAGAAATCCCTCTACATGACCCGTGCTGAAAACCGTGATGATCTTGAGCAGGAGCTTAAAATCAAGATTATTCACTATGTGAGGGAGTATTCGATGGACCGCATTCCAGGACTGTTTGATTTGGAGTAATGACAATGATCGACCGGCTGAATCCAGCCGGTTTTTTTATGCCTTGTTTTCGAATTTTTCCAGGGAGGTTGTAGTTCTGCTCCCTTCCCTTTCTTTAGTAAGTGTAAGGCAAACGAAACGGTCGCGATGAGGTTGGGATGACTTCAATCGCCGTACCGCATCCCTTTGGTTTGTCTCTTACCATTCATATCATAGGGAGAGATGTTACATGAACTGGACAAGGACAATGAAGCAAGGTGACTCTGGTAACGATGTTCGAGAATTGCAAATCCGGGTGGCAGGATGGGCAGCTGCCTCGCCGGCAAAGACTCATGTGGCCGTTGATGGCGTATTCGGTGCAGGGACTGCTGCAGCCGTCAAGCGATTCCAAAGCGCTTATGGCCTGACAGCAGACGGCGTTGCCGGTCCTCAGAGCCATACTCAATTGAACGCACTGGAAGCAAGTGACGGATCGACTGCCCACTTCAACTTCTCTGAATTTTATTCCAAAGACGGAAGCACCTTCAATGGAGGGAACGTCGGATCCACTCAGGTCAGGGAGAATATCCGCCGCCTTATGTACAAGCTGGAAGCACTTCGCAAAAAGCTCGGGAACCCTCCCGTCACCATCAACTCAGGATTCCGAAGCATCAGTCATAACCGCAGTGTAGGAGGAGCCTCGAACTCCCAGCACACCTACGGGATCGCAGCGGATATCAACCCTTCCGGAAAGACCCCTTCACAGGTGGCGGAAGTGGCCAAAACATGCGGATTCAGCGGAATCATCAAATACAATACGTTCCTGCACGTCGACAGCCGCGCGGAATACTCATACGGCGCCCAAACGTACTACTGGGCTTAAATCAATCTTAAAAAAACAGGAGGGATACCATTATGCCAATCATCGTACTAGACCCGGGACACGGCGGCTCTGATCCAGGAGCCATCGGAAACGGTCTTCAAGAAAAGAATCTTGCTTTAACGATCGGACTTAAGGTGAAAGCCTATCTCGAATCCAATTACGGCGCGGATGTCCGCATGACCCGCTCCACCGACGTCTTTATCGAATTATCCCAGCGGTCCGCTTTTGCCAATGGACTCGGTGCTTCTTACTTTGTCTCTCTTCACCATAATGCAGGTGGTGGAACAGGGTTCGAAAGCTTCGTCTATACCGGCACCAGAAATACAGAAACCGGTCGCAGGCAGGATGTCGTCCATGCTGAGATCATGAAATTTTATTCCCAATATGGCCTTCGTGATCGTGGTAAAAAAGAAGCTAACTTCGCCGTACTGCGTGGAACGTCCATGCCGGCGATCCTCCTCGAGAATCTGTTCATGGACAGCGTGAATGACACGAATCTATTAAAAAGTGCATCGTTCATCCAGGGATTATCGAATGCCATCGGCCTTGGCATTGCCAAAGCACTTAATCTGTAAATCCAGGGCGGGCTTCCCGCCCGCTTTCTTATAAGGAGGAATGATCATGGATTATTCTGTGTTCGTCCAATTGCTCGGTAACTTCGGATTCCCGATCGCCGTCACCCTTTTCCTGCTCGTTAAATTGGAGAAGAAGCTTGAGCAGTTGGAGCAGGCCATTCAGGCCCTGTCCCAGACTTTCTCCAAAGAAGACAGGCAGTAAGGAGGTTCATGAATGTGATATCATATGTATCCAATTTGGTCGCCATCGGGATCGGCATGGTGGGGATCGGACTTTGGTTGAGTCAGTTCCATGCATGGATGGCTGTGCTGCTTCTGATCGGAAGCGTGCTGATGTTAAGAATGGATAAGAAGGGTTGAGCGCCGGGGCTCTGCCCTTTTTTTGTTGCAAAAAAAAGAGACCTGAACGGCCTCTTTATCTATTGCTTTCCTTCAATGGCGGAAAGGTCCACTTTATACAGTTTGTCATCCTGCTCTCGCGGGATGCCCCTTCCGTCCGTATTATTCGTTGTGAAATAGAGAGTATCCCCATCTACATGGACATCGCGGATCCTTCCAAAGCCATCCAGCAGATCAGTGACCTCTTTGGTGTCCGGGTCGAACTGCTTGATACTCTGTCCTGCGAGGGTCGCAAACAGCAGCTTCCCTTCACTGAAATCGGCTCCCGACGGGGCCCATGATGGCTCACCTGAATGAGCGAGAGGAGGAATGGTCCCTTTCTTTTCTTCGTCACCCGTTACATCCGGCCAGCCGTAGTTGGCCCCTTTTTCAATCCGATTGACTTCATCATAGCCTTTCGGTCCATGCTCCGTCGCATACAGGGTCTCACCATCCCAGGCCAAGCCCTGGGGATTCCGATGACCATAACTATACAGATAGCTATCGGAAGGATTGTCGTCCGGAGTGCTTCCGTCGAGATTCATCCTCAAAATTTTCCCACCAAGGTATTCGGGATCTTGAGCCTTCTCGTCATTTGTGGCATCTCCTGTGGTGATGTAAAGCTTCTCATCCGGTCCGATTTCAAGACGCCCCCCATGATGGAACTGGCCGCTCGGAATCCGGTCTAAAAGGACGTTTTTCTCGTTCCAAGATTGATTCTGCCTTTCAAGAAGGATGACACTGTTATAAGGAGTTCCGCTGTCATCATAGGTGTAATAGGCATACGCTTGCTGATTTTGAGCAAAATCCGGGTGAAGGACAAAGCCCAACAGACCTGCTTCAGGGTTGTCCGATAACGGTTTTTCCAAGGAAACGTCAATCTTATCTTTCTTCCCGTCCCGTACTTCTACGATAGAACCTGTCCTCTCGGTTACATATAGCGTCTCTCCGTCTTGGTCGATGGACCATGGAATGGAGAGCGAATCGGCTACGACTTCATATTCAACGCTTGGTTTTTCGACTGATGCATGTTCTTCCTGCTGTTTTTCCTCCTGATCGGCACATCCCGCTATCAGGACCAAGCTGAAGATGATCCATATGAATGGATGTTTCATGCATTCAGCTCCCTTTATGATTTTTCACCAGTATAGCCTGTTTTTCTTCATTTCAGTCCTGTTCCGACTGCTCCATCGCGGCCAGGATTGCTTTTGCCACACCATCTTCACGGTTAGTAGCCGTCACGTGGGAACAGAATTCCTTCACTTCAGGGAGGCCATTCCCCATGGCGACCGGACGACCCACAACCTTCATCATGGACAGGTCGTTCAAATTATCCCCTATGGCCATGGCGTCTTTCACATTCAACCCTTTTGATGATAATACTTTTTCAAGGGCTACCCCTTTTTGTGCGTGGATGCTATTGATCTCAAGATTGTTCTTACCTGAAGAGCTGACGGCAAGATCCTTCAGTTCTGCCAGCACAGATTGGGCCTGCTGAAGCTTTTCCCGATCTTTGGAGAATACGAGGAATTTGAAGACAAGATGCTCCGAATCTTCGAAAAGGACTTCATAATCCTCCACGACATTGATGCGACCTTCGTCGTACCTTTCCTTCGCAGCCTGCCTCACCTGTGCTTCTGATACGTCGGGATTCGATGTCTTGAAGATGTCGATGATGAGATCGATCCCCTTCTCATAATCTTCTGTATATGTACCCTGATTCGTATACACCTCGAAATAGATACCGAGCTCGTTCAGTTCTGCCGCGATTTGCCTCGAACGATCATCCTCGATGCCCGCTTGATAGACGATTTCCCCATCAGCATCCCGGACCTCGGCTCCATTGGCACAGATGATATCGCAGTCGATCCCTGCCTCTTTCACAACATAGGAGGCTTCTTCGTAAGAGCGGCCTGTTGCCACAATCACTTCGATCCCAGCTTGTTGGGCTTTCAGGATCGCTTCTTTGTTCCCTTCGCTGATTTCTTGTTTTTCATTCAATAATGTTCCATCCATATCGCTTGCTATGCTTGTAATCATTGGTCAGACACCTTTCTTTCAGGAAAATATTCTTAATTAGGTCATTGTATCATGAACCGCTATCATTTATTAGTTTGCACCACTCCACTTCAAGAATATCCCTTTAAATGAAAGGGTTTTCAAACCTTTTATAGAACTAAGTAAGGACACCAACTATCTAATAGCCTAAAGGAGGACATTCATTGAAGAAACTCACAGCCCTATCGAACCGAATTATGCAACGCTACCTACCAGATCCGTTCTTATTCGTCATCATCCTTACCCTCTTTGTTTTTGCTTCGGGAATCATTTTCACAAAGAGTTCACCCGTCGACATGGTTCAATATTGGGGTGAAGGCTTTTGGGGGCTCCTTGCCTTTTCCATGCAAATGGTGCTTGTGCTTGTAACAGGGTATGTTCTGGCAAGCAGTCCTTTATTCAAAAGACTGCTGGGCTTTCTTGCTTCCCTGGCAAAATCACCCGGATCTTCCATCATAATCGTTACCCTCATCTCTCTCGCAGCGAGCTGGATCAACTGGGGGTTCGGCCTGGTCATCGGTGCCCTATTTGCAAAGGAATTGGCTAAACGGG
The DNA here is from genome assembly GCF_039822645.1 of Rossellomorea sp. RS05. Lineage (NCBI taxonomy): Bacteria > Bacillati > Bacillota > Bacilli > Caryophanales > Bacillaceae > Rossellomorea > Rossellomorea sp. RS05. Next base: position 17,358 of record NZ_JBDKWY010000007.1, read on the forward strand.
TCAAAGGGGTTGATTACCGCCTTCTCATCGCGAGTGCTTATTCGGGATTTGTCGTGTGGCACGGAGGATTTTCCGGTTCCATCCCTTTATCGATTGCGACAGCGGGACATCCATTCGAAGATAAGGTGGGCGTGATCCCAACAAGTGAAACGATGTTTGCGGCCTTCAATATCTTTATAGTCATTGCCCTCTTCATCATTCTCCCCATCGCTAACAGGCTGCTCATGCCCTCAAAGGAAGATACCGTTTCCGTTGATCCATCCTTGTTCAATGAATCTGCAGCCACCGCGGAAGTGGTCGACCCTACTCCCGCTGAACGCTTGGAGAACAGCTCAATCCTTTCGGTCATTATATCCCTTCTTGGAATAGGGTTCATCGTCTACTATTTCATCAATAACGGCTTCGCGTTGAACTTGGATATTGTCAATTTCCTCTTCCTGTTCCTTGGCATACTCTTCCACGGGACCCCTAAAAGCTACCTGAATTCCGTTCAGGAAGCTATCAAAGGGGCAAGCGGCATCGTTATCCAGTTCCCGTTCTATGCGGGGATCATGGGCATGATGGGGGCTTCGGGACTCGCCGTCCTCGTGTCCGAAGTTTTCGTTTCCATTGCAAATGAGACAACCTTTTATTTCTTTGCCTTCCTTTCAGCAGGGATTGTCAATTTCTTTATCCCTTCTGGAGGCGGCCAGTGGGCCGTACAAGCACCCATCATGCTTGATGCCGCACAGGCCCTCAATGCTTCAATTCCCAAGACGGCCATGGCTGTGGCGTGGGGTGATGCCTGGACGAACCTCATCCAGCCGTTCTGGGCCCTGCCGGCTCTAGCCATCGCCGGACTTAAAGCGAAGGATATCATGGGCTTTTGCGTTCTGATTTTGATTGTGAGCGGTGTCGTCATTTCAGTCGGACTCCTGATTTTATAATTACACACAAAAAAGGCTGTTCTCATTTGGTGAGCAGCCTTTTACCTATCATTTACGAGGTTCGGTGAAAATTACATTTCACTCTCTCTTCTTCTCAATAGCTCCACTTCCAACATCTCGATGAATTCTTCTTCCAGTCCTTCTTTTTGTGCCATTCGGTGGGCATTGGTTAATTGCTCTTCAGTAAGTAATGTTAGTGATTGCATCTACTACACCCCTGACTAACCTGGTTATGGGTTCCCTTTACCCCTAATAATCCCCATTAAACCTATTTACCAGAAAAATATAATATATTTCCTTTTACTACTTTTTTTATCGGCTTACAGGAGGACTTTTGAATGTGTTTTGAAAAAGAGTTGAATTGAAAGAACTATGAGGTAAACTATTTTTGCGAGCGCTTACCATATAAAATAGGGGATTGAGCATAGGATTTCTACAAAGGTTGTTTATCCGCGAATTTTTTTGGGAAGATAATCAAAGGCATCTATTGTTAACCAGTTTGCAGTAGAGTATGGACAATTAAATATGTATGCATTAGAATGAATAATGTTTCATTTTTCGTCATTACTTTTTTGAGGTGAACCTATGAATTCGCAACAACGATTTACACTCGGACAACAGTTACGTTTTATCATTCCCTCCTTGTTGGGAATTTTATTATTTATAGTTCCTTTACCGGTCAATGGTGAAGTGACGATCCCGATTGCCGTCTTATCGAATGGACTACTCGGTGCAATTAGCCCCGTAATCCCATATGTCATGACGATCCTTATCTCCTTGACGATCATCGGGACGTTCATCACGAAGGTTTTCAAACCGGTGATTATCATGGACTCACCATTTTTCAAAACGCTGTTCAATGTGACGCCCGTCTGGTTCGTGATCAGGGTCGTCGGCGGTATCTATGCTGTCATGACCCTTTTCCAATTAGGGCCGGAGTGGATATGGTCAGAAGACACTGGGGGACTGCTCCTGAGCGCGGACGGGCTGATTTCCATCTTGTTCTGTGTCTTTTTATTCGCAGGACTCCTTCTACCATTACTCTTGAATTTTGGTCTTCTTGAGTTTTTCGGCTCCATCCTGACGAAGGTCATGAGGCCGATCTTCAATCTGCCTGGCCGCTCCTCCATCGACTGTCTGGCTTCATGGCTTGGCGACGGGACCATCGGGGTCCTGCTGACCAGCAAGCAGTACGAGGAGGGTTTTTATACGAAGCGGGAAGCAGCTGTCATCGGGACGACGTTTTCCGTTGTATCCATCACCTTCTGTCTAGTAGTCATTTCAACGGTCAACCTGAGTGAATTCTTCTTCCCATTCTATCTTACGGTGACGTTCTCCGGACTCGTCGCGGCAATCATCCTGCCGCGTATCCCGCCTTTGTCCCGCAAGCCTGATACGTATTTCAACGATCAGGAAGGGAAGGACACAGCGGAGACCATTCCTGAGGGCTATACCCGTGCAGGCTATGGCTATGAGCAGGCTGTCCTTCAAGCAAAGAAGAACAACAGTGTGTCAAAATTCATCACTGATGGCATGAAGAATGTATTGGATATGTGGATGGGCGTAGCACCGATCGTCATGGCCATTGGAACGACGGCACTCATCGTAGCGGAGAACACAAAGTTCTTCGAATGGATCGGTATCCCCTTCATCCCGGTACTCGATCTCCTTCAAATCCCTGAAGCAGCAGAGGCTTCGAAGACGATCCTGGTCGGATTTGCGGATATGTTCCTTCCTACGATTTTCGGTGCGGGCATCGAGAGCGATATGACCCGATTCATCATCGCCTGCCTGTCCGTCACTCAGCTGATCTACCTATCAGAAGTCGGAGGACTCCTCCTTGGATCGAAAATCCCTGTTTCCTTCTGGGATCTCGTGGTCATCTTCCTGCAACGGACGATTTTGACTCTACTCATCATTGTCGGAATTGCCCACCTGTTATTCTGACTTATACGAAAGGAGTACCCGGAACGAACCGGGTACTCCTTTTTATGATGTGGTGAGTGCCAGTGCACGCGTCTTCCTTACGTCACGCACCATTTGTAATATTGTTCCTGCAGTGCCTCCAGCGTCAGGTCCCCAGTGAAAGCAATCGACCAGTCTGCATTTCTCATGAAGGGATCGCTTCCGACCCCTACCGTGAACATCCCTGTCTCAAGAAGGCCTCTTAATCCAGCCTCCCCGTCCTCGATCCCGACACACCTCCTTTCTTCGACTCCCAGCACCTCCCGCGCCTTCAGGAAAATCTCGGGATCCGGCTTCCCCCTGGTAAGGGAAAGTGGATCGATGGTGTATTCAAATGCCCAAGAAAGACCGGTTTTCTTCAGTACCTCCGGTGCGTTCCGGCTGGAAGAGGCAACAGCCATCCGGATTCCATTCTCCTTTAGTTCCTTCAGGAATGATTCCATACCAGGGAGGACATGATCAGGCGTCAGGCTGTCCATCAGTTGCAGGTAGCGTCGATTCCTCTCCTCCGCGAGTCGGATTTCCAAGTCCTCTTCAATCTTCCTTCCCGCTTCCTCCCAAACGGTTCGGATGGTCTCCCGCCTGCTGATTCCCTTCATTCGATCATTCTGCTCCCATGTATAGTCGATACCGAATGGAAGAAGGGTAGCCCTGGTTGCTTCGTAATAAAGGGGCATTGTATCCGTCAGGACCCCGTCCATATCGAAAATGACTGCTTCGATCATCTTCATCGTCATCCTCCTTTAAAAGAATTGAAAAGCCTGCCATCATGGTGCTGACGGCAGGCGTGCATGGATGGGGAACCCGATCGTGACACGGGTCCCTTCCCCCAATTCTGATTCGATCTTTAAACTTCCTTTATGACCTTCGATAATTTTCTGACTGATGGTGAGTCCAAGGCCCATACCTTTTTCCTTGAGGGTGAAAAACGGTTCTCCCAGTCGTTCCAGCCTGTCTGCAGGAATGCCCGCTCCCTGATCCTGTATGGTGATCAATATTTCTTCTTCCAAGCAGTGGGCTTTGATGCTGATGAGGCCCTCTTCCATGGCCTCGATGGCATTCTTCGTGATGTTGATCACGACTTGTATGCATTGGTTCCTGTCCCCGATGATCTCAATAGGCTCCTGGGGCAGGTCCACTTTCAGATTGATCCCTTTCATCAGTGCCTCATGTCCCATTACTTTGCCGACGTAGTCCAACACTTCCCTTATATCGAACGGACGTGATTCCCTCAGATGCGGCTTCGACAAAATGAGTAGCTCTCCGACAATCTGATTGATGCGGTCCATCTCGGTGCTCATGATGGTTAAGTAACGGTCTGAAACATGTTCGTTTTCCTCCAAAAGCTGAATGAATCCTTTTATGCTTGTAAGTGGATTACGGATTTCATGAGCGATCCCGGCTGCCAGTTCACCCACGACAGACAGTTTTTCATTTCGAAGAAGCATCTCTTCTGCCACCTTTTGCTGGGTAATATCCCGGCCGATGATGACAAGGCCCTTCCTCTCCCCGGATGAATGGAACAAGGGGACCTTGATGACATCAAATGTCTTATGCTCACCGGAAGGCAGGACAAAGCTCTCTTCGCAGCGGGTCCCTTTTTCACCCCAGGCCCTTTCATCCGATTCAATACAGAAATCAAAGGCGTCTTTGAAGAAGGGGACCAGCTCTCCCAGCTCCTTGTCGGTCTTTCCGATATAATCGATGCCTTCCAGGTTATAGAGCTCCCTCCCAAACTGGTTCACTTTCATCCATCTTCCCTCTCCATCTTTGAACGATACAAAGTCCGGCAGGGAGTGAAGGAGGGTGGAAAGTTGATTCTCTTCCTCCAGGAGGGTCTCGTGGACAGAAGAAAACGTAAGGGCTTTCTTGATAGACTGATAGAGTAAACTTAAACCGATGCTCGCAACTACGGGAATGGCGATCAAAAGGGCCACCCCCTCAAGAACAAACACCATGATCATAGCGGAGAGGAACAGCACGGCTGACAGGACCAGTCGCATAATGATATAAGAAATGTCATATGAGCGCACGTGCCTTCCTCTCCTTTCACCTTAGAATAGATTGAACATATACGGTCCGATAAGTGATATATATAGAAGGATGTAGGTTCCCATGAAGTAAAACACTCCGGCAAACGGACCCCACTCCTCATTTCTTCCAAACTTCCATACAAGGGCCGTCAGTAAGCTGATTACGATCATCACTGCATAGCCACTGCCGTTGAAGCTCAAGAAGCCCGGTGCGACTTGATGAAAATAATCCCCCATCGCCTTTCCTGTATAGGTGAACGGCATGATCAAGAAGATCAAAATGGTGACATATTCCGCCATGCTGATGCCTTCCCTCTCAAATACATTCGGTTTGAAGATATTCAAGAGGATCAGGATAAATAAAGAAGGAAGCACCCAATAGAATGAGGTCAGTCCCGTTACCAAACTTGAAAATAGCATAAGAGTCCCATTGAGTAAAGCTTCTTTTACGGATGCTTTCGTCCAGTGCAGACTCGATTTGATGACCTCGTCATTCTGCGAGGTCCCATATAGTTCATATGTACCACCATTGTAATTGAACCAAACCACTTCATTGTCTAATAATGGAAGAGGTGATTGGGTCAAATGTCTCGTGGTGTTCAGGCGCAACGCCTGATAAGAGCCATCTTCATTCGGAACGGCCTTATATAAGGCGATTGCGTTGAAATCCCCGATCTCCTGCCCCTCAGCAGTAAGCAACAATGTGACTTCCCCATCGATCTCCGCCAATTGAATATCGCCCGGAGACTCCAGATCAAGCCCGTTGTCTGCATTGACGAATCGGACTTTTTCCGCCTTTTGAAGCTCATCTCCCACCTCGTCCACAGGTAGCTTGACCTTGTATGTCGCCGTAGTCAATTGTCCTTGTGAGTGTGCTGTTTCACTGTAGAATAACGTTAGTTGACCTTCTGATATTTCATACGTCGCATTTTCAACCTGCTTGCTTGAATTCTTCTCCAGAAGCAGGAAAGGAGCACTTACACGTTGCTCTCTATCAATATAGTGGAATTGCACATGCGTATCATCTGCCTTGGTCTGAACAAGGGCATCCCCATCTTTTCCGATGGTTACTCCATCGATCTCCTGCCTAAATGAATGAATCTTCCTGGCATCCATTGAGAGAGGATCCATTTTGTAGAGTGTGCCACCCGTCCAATAATACACACTGCTAGTATTCGTCTCAATGCCTGTGACTCCTTCTGAGAGGATGGAAACCTTCCCGCCTTCATGTGATAGTAGTTCCTCACCCTCATAGTAGATGACCTTCTTGCCATCGGTCCAATAAGGGTTGCTACCGGAAACATCGACATCGAGTGACTGTTTCTCCTCGACCTGGAGTCCTTCCTTAACGGTTAGCCCATGGATCTTTCCTCCACTGGAGATGAAGAGATCCCCGCTTCCATTGAACAATTGCGGTCTATCCTTAAATGATTGATCAAGGTATACCGAACGGCTCCAATCCTTCTGAGGAGGCTCTTTCACCTTCAGCAACTGATGGAGGAACATCCCTCCTATTATGAGGATGACCAATGTCATCGGAATACCCCATACCTTCAGCTTTTCTTTCACTTCTCATTCCCCCTGCTTTAAAGCATGTTCTCTACTTATACTTCTGAATTTTAGCACAATTAGTGCCTATATTCACTTATTTTTCCATATTTAGGTATTAAATAGAGAGTAAGGGCTATATTACATATACCACATCTCCCATAATATGTCGAAAAAAAACCGCTCCCTATTCATATCGGAGCGGTTTTCATTTTCTTATATTCTTTTTTCGGCCTTTAGCTTATGGAGCATATTGGCTGTCATCTTCGAAAGGTCGTACGAACAGCTGAATCCCCACTCTTCCACTGCAGCAGAAGAATCGATGGCATCCGGCCAGCTTTCGGCAATGGCCTGCCTGACGGGATCGACCTGATAGTCAATCTTGAAGTCAGGCTGGTGAACCTGTATCGCTTTCTCAAAATGCTCAGGCGCTGCACTCATGGCACTCACGTTGAAAGAATTGCGGTGGATGAGCTTCGATCCATCCGCCTCCATCAAATTGATAATGGCATCTAGGGCGTCCGGCATATACATCATATCCATGAAGGTGCCCTCACCGATATAGGAAGTATAACGATTCTGCTTGATGGCTTCATAGTAGATTTCTACTGCATAATCCGTCGTTCCCCCACCTGGAAGCGTTTCGTATGAAATCAATCCAGGGAACCGCAGACCCCTGGTGTCCACACCGAATTTCGTGAAATAATAATCCGACAATAATTCACCGGACACTTTATTCACCCCGTACATCGTCGTCGGTCGCATGATGGTATCCTGCGGTGTCGCCTTTTTAGGGGTACTTGGACCGAATGCTCCGATCGAGCTTGGGGTGAAGAATTGACAATCCAATTCCCTGGCCGTTTCGAGGGCATTGACGAGTCCTCCCATATTCAAGTTCCATGCAAGAAGCGGCTTAGCTTCAGCTGTAGCCGACAAAAGAGCGGCAAGATGGATGATGGTATCAACCTTGTTCGTCTTGGCTAGCTCGAACATGCGCTTTTCATCGGTTACATCCAGCTGGGCGAAGGGTCCTCCGGTCACGACTGGACTGTCGGTCTCCCTGATATCTGTTGCCAATACGTGATCCGCGCCGTAAACCTCGCGGAGACGGGTCGTAAGTTCCGAGCCAATCTGTCCCAACGCACCGGTGACAAGAATCTTCTTCATCTTAGTTCCTCCTGTATATCGTTGATGATAAGGGAATTAAAGGATTCCCAGCTCTTTTCCGACTTTTTCATATGCTTCGACCGCTTGATCAAGCATCTCTTTCGTATGGGCTGCCGATGGCATATTCCGTACCCGACCCGTTCCGCGGGGCACTGTAGGGAATACGATGGACTTCGCATAAACCCCTTCTTCATACAGGCGCTTACTGAAATTTTGGGTAGCCTGCTCATCACCGATGATGACAGGAGTGATCGGCGTTTCAGATTTCCCGATATCAAAGCCAAGCCCTGAAAGTTTTTCCTTGAGGTAGGCACTATTTTCCCACATTTTGTCCTGCAGTTCCGTACTGTTCATCAACAAGTCCAGCGCTTCCGTACACGCAGTCACATCCGCAGGTGTCAGGGAAGTGGAGAATAAGAACGGGCGGGATCGCACCTTCAACCAGTCGATCAGATTTTGAGTACCAGCCACATAGCCACCTACTACCCCGATGGCTTTAGACAGCGTACCCATTTGGAAATCGACTTTATGAGAGAGACCGAAATGCTTCACCGTACCGGCACCTTTACCAAGAACACCGGAACCATGGGCATCATCCACATAGGTCATGATATCGAATTCCTCTGCGATTTCGACGATTTCAGGTAGCTTGCATACGTCTCCATCCATAGAGAAGACCCCATCTGTGATGATCATGATTTTCGCGTAAAGACCTGATTCTTTGGCTTCCTTCGCCTTTGCACGCAAATCTTCCATATCCGAGTGGTTGAATCGGATGATCTTGGCACGGGACAGACGGCATCCGTCGATGATGGACGCATGGTTCAATTCATCGGAAAGAATGGCATCATGTTTATCCATGACCGCAGAAATGGCTGCCATATTGCAATTGAAGCCCGATTGATACGCGATGGCCGCTTCGGTTCCCTTGAATTCAGCAAGCTTTTCTTCCAGTTTCACGTGAAGGTCAAGTGTTCCGTTGATTGTCCGGACAGCACCTGCTCCGACACCATATTCTTTCACCGCTTCAATGGCCACCTTTTTCAAGCGCTCATCTGTTGCAAGTCCTAGATAATTATTGGAAGAGAGATTCACAAGCTCCTTGCCTTTAATCGTAATGACGGGTCCGTTTGCCCCTTCCAACGGATCGATTTCATTATAGAGACCTTTTGATTTTAGATCCTGCAGATTGTCCTGTAAGAAATGGTCCAGGGTTTTACTTGTCATCTTTGTGACCTCCTTGTTTATGTAAGCGTTTTATAGACAATTGTACACTCGAGAAAGACAGTCGCCGGTATAATGTTAGCGTTTTTCGTACTATTTCACACAGATTAGTTTAACATGTTTCTCCGTGATGGACAAAATAATTCTTGCGGAAATGGTTGATTCTCTGTGTCTGATGATGTCTCTAGTATGCGGTTGGCCAATCAAATTGATTCCTATAAAAAAAGAAGCTGGCCCTAAGGCCCGCTTCATGAAGATCAATGCTTTTTCTTCGGTTTTTTCTTATCCTTCAGTTTGACTTCATACGTGAAATCGACCGGGTTTTTATCGTGTGGTGGAGCTGCATAGGAAGTAATCATATAGTTACTTCCATCCTTGAAGAGTTGTCGAAGCTTCAAGGCATTGGTTTCCGTCACATTGAACGGGTCGACCTGAATGACTTTATACTTGGTTTTCGGGTTCTTTTTGTTGCCTACCTGTCTCTCATTGATGAATGTGACCGTATATTCCACGTACTCTCCAAGGATTTCCGCTTTCGATTTGAATACATCCAGATTGGATCCGTCCTGCTTGAATCCGATTTCCGGGATCTCAATATTATCAATGAACCAGCCTGAGTCATTGTAACCCCAGTCCGTCAGATAGCGGAAGGAGATCAGGATGTCCTTACCGGCGTATTGGCTCAAATCAAAGGTTTCTTTTTTCCAGTCTTCATAGTGACCAGTGAAGCCCGGGACATTATCTTTAATCTTAGGATATCCCTGCCCATCGACATCCGAACGGGTATTTTCATTTTCAAGGGATGTCCAGGTCTTCCCATTATCTTCAGAAACTTGGACCATGGCGTAATCCCATGCTTCTTCAATATCGATGAAGTTGTCGAAGGTGAGAGTGGCTTTGCCCACTTTTGATAGATCTGCTTCTAATACGATGGCACTGTCCAGTTCGTCGCCTTCATTAGCCCATAGGACTTTGTTGCCCGACCCTTTGGGATCATCAACGCTTTTCCAGTTGACCGGAAGGAAGTCCACTCCATCAAAATTGATCGTGTCGACCTTTCCTTTGAAATCAAGCTCTTTGAAGTCCCCTCCCCATGCAGGGACCCCTTCTTTTTCATACTCGAGTGCTTTTTCATAGTCGACGGTCTTGCCTCGCTTCGTGCCTTTACTGTCGACCGGAAGATCCCTCAGATCGATGCTGTCGAAATCATACTTCCCTCCAGATCCGTCATCAATGGCGAGGGCCGTAATAAAGTGTTGATAGAGGGTGGTGAAGTCTTCCTTCGCTCCATATTCTTTCAGCATGTGATCGACACTTTCAATTCCATGCTTTTCGTCAGTGGCAAGATCCCTGATGAATTCTTGCCCATACTTATCGTACATATAGAGGGTGAAGAGATAGACCTGACCATAGTCCGCGATCGTTTCTGGCCCTGTTGCCGTACTGCGGTGTTCATCCCAGTTCACGAGGGAGTTTTCAGGGTGATCAAGATAGAAGTTCACAGAACCCTCATTGGATCCGTACCCACCAAGGAACTCGGAGAATGTGGACATCCCTTCATTCAGCCATGTCTCTTCAGCCGGGTCATTATCGGCATGGATCAAATGCTGAAGCTCATGGATGGTCGTACCGAAGAACGTATTCTCGAGCCTGGTTTCCCAGCTGTTCGTATCAATCGTGATGATGTTCCGGTCCGTATAGTTTTCAAGGGTCTGCCAGAAGAATCCTGCCACGAAGAACGGATAGCTAGGATCGTAGTAGCCGTCATCCTTGATATTGTCGACGAGCATGATCACCTTGTCGCTGCCTTCGTAATAGTTATCCGGCAGTCCTACCATTCCTGGGACGGTTGCATTCGATCCATCCAGCTCATCCGGCATGCCGAAGAAATCCGTTGCAGTCGGATAGATGTTCGAATCGAACTCATCCTTCAGCTTATCTACCTGCTCCTGAGTGACCACGTGAGGAGGACGGGGATCTCCTTCAGGGAAGGCCAGATCATTCGCCACCCAGATCTCCACGTTGTCCCCTACACTTCTCAGGGTGAATTGTTTAAATTCCAGATCCCGATCAAGGAACAGCTTTGTGCCTCCGTCGTATGTAAATTCATTCGTCTGTTTATTGCTTTGAGCCTTTACTTCCCCTTTTTGATCAAACTTGAACTCTTTCACCTGTTTTTTCAGCTTACCCTCAGCCTTATTCAGGAAATTTTCATTTTCAGACAGTGACTCGAGATGACCATCGATATCAATGCGATCACCATATCGCTCGGTATTCCAGTTGGCCGTTGTCGGAGTGGACTCAGCCGAGACCTCCTGTGAAAATGGTGCCAACAGCCCCAGTGCCAAAGCACCGGTCGAAAGAATGGAAAACAATTTAGTTTTCAAATACATAATCCCCTCTCTATGAGAATAGTTATAATATAAGCGAAATAATCATAACACACTAAATTTTCAGAATATATAAGCCGGAAGTTTCTTCTCTTCCTTCGTTATTTATGACATTTTCGACTATCCCACCTAGTAACGAACCATACTCCCTATACTTTCGACATAGTTCGATGATCCTCATAAGTTGACACGCTTAAATCCAGGTCTTTACACCCATCCCCTCGACGATATTTCATTCTCAACTGCAACAATTAATTGAAAATGGGGATATCTGTCGGTTGATGTTAGGATTACAGGACAAAACAAAAAAACAGCCTTATTAAGACTGTTTTCTTATTCTATGCTCAAGCAAAGCTTCATTCATCCGCCGCAACGCCATATCGATGCGCTCCTTGGGACAGGCAATGTTCATTCGGATGAACGAAATGCCGGTCTCTCCGAATTTGAATCCTTCATCGAATTTCACTCGAGCCTTCTCCAGGAAGAAGGTACAAAGCTCTTCTCCGCTCATACCGAGTTTCTGACAGTCGATCCAGATCAGGTGGGTGGCTTCCGACTGAATCGCCTGAAGTTCAGGCATGTATTCCTTGATGTAATTCAATACATACTCTTTGTTATCCTCCAATACCATCAGGAGTTCTTCAAGCCATGGAGTCCCTTCCTCATAGGCAGCGATCGTCCCTTCGATCCCGAATACATTGGGACGCATCAGCCCGAAGGATGTAAGCTTCTCTTGATAACGCTGCTGCAATTCCTTATTCGGGATCATGAGAATGGACGTCTGAAGACCGGCAATGTTAAACGTTTTGCTCGGGGCTGAGCAGACGATGGTACGGTCCCTCACGGAAGGATCTGCCTGGATAAAGGGAAGATGCCGATGTCCCTCGAACACGAGGTCGCCATGCATTTCATCTGAAATGATCCACAGATCATGTTCTTTCGCAATCGACGCCACCCGCTCAAGCTCTTCTTTTGTCCACACCCTGCCGACAGGATTATGGGGACTGCAGAGGATCAGAACCTTTGCTTTTGAGGAACGCGCTTTTTTCTCCAAGTCATCAAAGTCCATCTCATAGCGACCATTTTCATAGAGAAGCGTATTCTTCAGCACCGTGCATCCATGTACCTCAATCGTGCTGTAGAACGGATAGTACACGGGATCCTGCAGGATGACGGCATCCCCTGGCTCTGTAAGGACCGAGAGAAGGACGTTGATACCCGGAATGATACCAGGACTGAATGAAATCCATTCCTTCTGGATCTTGATGCCATACTGCTTGTCCCACCAGTCGATAATCGAGTTGAAGTACCGGTCACTGAAGGTGGTATACCCATAAATTCCATGAGCAGCTTTCTTTTGCAGCGCCTCCACGATGGAAGGGGAAACCTGAAAATCCATATCTGCTATGCACATCGGTATGACATCCTCCTGTGGATACGACCATTTAACCGAGTGGGTATTCGTTCTCTCGATGCAATCATTCCAGTTCATGTTTCCTTACCCCCTGTTTCTGTTGATATGCTTCATTCCCTCGCGCTCACTGAGCGGTGCGAGATCTTCGTTTTCTATAAAATCCTCCACCGCCGTCGGGTTTGTCTTCGAGTACTCCCGGAGAGCCCAGCCGATCGCTTTTTGGATGAAGAATTCCTTGGAATCTTGTTTTTTCCTGATATAGCCGAATAGTCGGTCCTCTTCGGTCTTATCCTTATATTTCAACTGATAAAGGATTGCCGACCGGTTCAGCCATATATTATCTGATATGATCCACCGTTCAGGATATCCTCCACCTCCATGTTTCAGGAAAATGGATCCTACAAGGTTCGGGGCGATGCCATCAATCGTATCCCACCAGGACTTTTTGACGATGAGCTCTTCAAGGAGCGGTAGATGGTCAAGGGTCAGCTTCTTGACCTGCCTGGAAAGGAGGGAGAGAGCGGCATACTGACACTCCCGCTCCGGTCCGTCCCAAAGCAATTTCGTGACAGAAGGCAGCTCTTCCAGAGGAGGATCACCATACTGTTTGACAAAGTCCTTGAGAGCAGCATTGCGCTCGGGAGTCCTGATGCCATAGAACGAAAACTGATTCCGCATATACGCTTCCATCGATTCACGATTTTCTTCCGTCCCCATCTCTTTGAAGTGCAGGAGGAGGGCTTCGGTATATGTTCTCACATTGTTAGAACACTCCAGACATAATCCGAGCTCCTCATCACCTTTATAAAAGCCGTTTTCACAATAAATGGTGCCACCGCATGCTGCACAGTTTGTCACAAGCTCCCTCACCCCGGTTCCTCCTCATCCTACTCGAGCTATCCTGCAAGAGGTGCATCCTCTCGCTGACGTGCAATCGTTGCCTCTACCCAATTCCTGCTCATAGGCAAGGACATTCCAACCACCTGTCCGACACCGAGGGCGATCACGATCGTACCGATCCCGACGGGGCCGCCAAGCAGCCAGCCTGCAATCAATACGACCAGTTCCATGCCGTTCCTCACCCACTGGACGCGCCAGCCGGTCTTATCCACGATTAAGAGCATAAGGCTGTCCCTGGGGCCTGCCCCAAGTCCAGCAGCTACATAAATGCCGATCCCGATACCCATGATGATGATCCCGATACATAGTACACCTGCCTGTATCCATAAAGACGAAGGGTCAGGAAGAAGATAGTTGAAGATGTCTATAAAAATCCCCACAAGGAGCATATTGATGAATGCCCCCAGCTTCGGTATTGACTTTGTCATGATCCCGGTGAAGGAGAGGATGACGATACCCGCAATGATCGACCAGGCTCCGATGCTAAAACCGGCATTCAGGAAGAGCCCATAATGAAGGACGTCCCATGGACCGATGCCAAGATCCTTCCCTTTAATGGTCAACGTAATGCCGAACGCCATGATGATCAACCCGACAAAGAAAAATCCCCAACGGGTCATCCGTTCCCTTTTCATTTTCTATCACTCTTTCTCTCTTTCATAATGCACCCACTTTACCACATATTCACCTTCAAAGAAATTTCACCATGCCGATTGGGTTTGTGGGATATATGTTTTTGGCGAGGGGGAATTCACATTCGGCGAAGAAGTTTTGAATACGTTTTCTCCTCTATGCCTTCATTTCCCAAATAGGAATCTCCCAAAACCGAACGATACGACTAGATTCTTATTTTATATTCGTGTTATAATCGTTTTGCATCTATCAAGCAGTGACTGGCGAAAATGTGGAAATGACCACAAGGGAGCTGCATTCATATACCCATTTGCCGTTCGCCTGGGCATAATGATTGGGCCATATCCATGAGCTACACGATAACAGCCTTAAAACATTCAGGAGGGATCGCAATGGAACCATTGATCTTAAACGGAAGCAAAGTCGCAACAGACGTAAAGGAACAATTAAAAATACGTGTTGAAGCATTGAAAGAAGAAGGGGTTACTCCATGTCTCGTCACGGTACTGGTAGGAGACGACCCGTCCTCCGCCACATATGTGAAGATGAAGGGGAATGCCTGCGCGAAAATCGGCATGGAATCAAGAAAGATACATCTACCGTCCGAAACGACGACAGAGGAGTTATTGGACGTCCTTGATGGACTCAATGATGATGCTACGGTCCACGGCATCCTTCTTCAGCACCCTGTCCCGTCCCAAATCGATGAGCGAGCTGCTTTTGAACGCATCTCCATTGAAAAGGATGTAGACGGTGTAACCAGCCACGGCTTTGGCCAAAACGCATTGGGCTTTGGTGAATTCCCGTCCTGCACCCCGGCAGCGATCATGGAAATCATCGATTACTACAATGTAGACCCTCAAGGAAAGCACGCTGTAGTGGTAGGTAGGAGTCCGATCCTGGGTAAGCCTGTCTCCATGATGCTATTGAACCGGAACGCCACGGTCACCACGTGTCATTCCTATACAGAGAACCTCCCCGCCCTCGTTGCTGATGCAGACATCGTCGTAGCAGCAGTAGGCAAGCCAAACTTCATTCAAGGAGATTGGTTGAAAGAGGGAGCCATTGTCCTCGACGCCGGATACAACCCCGGAAATGTGGGCGACATCGATTATGAAAGCTGCTATGCAAAAGCATCCGCCATTACACCCGTCCCTGGTGGTGTCGGCCCCGTGACAATCTCTATGCTGTTGAAGCAGACGGTGGACGCAGCTGAAAAATACGGAAAAACCAATTCATGATACACTCGACCGCCCCTAAAGGGCGGTTTTTTTATTTTGCTCTCCCAACGACTTATGTTTTCCAACCAGTTTGGCCATCATGATAGGGACGTAATGAAAAGGAGCGTGAATTCATGAATTTTCAGCATCCGGAACCTTACTGGAGGAAGGACACTCATCTCCAGTCGTATCCGAAGCTTGACCGGAACCTGAAAGTGGATGCGGTCGTGGTCGGTGGTGGCATCGCCGGAATCACCACTGCTTATTTCCTTGCCAAAGGTGGAAAGAAGGTCGCACTGATCGAAGCAGACCGAGTATTGAATGGGACAACCGGTCACACGACAGCCAAGATCACCGCGCAGCATGGACTGGTATACGATGAACTGATGCAACATTTTGGTACAGAATACGCAAGGCACTATTATGAATCAAACATGAAGGCATTGAACTGGATCAAAGAGATAGGGAAAGGACTCGACTGCGATCTCAGGGAACAGGATGCCTATGTCTATGCCGAAACGAATGAATACCTTCAAAAGGTACAAAAAGAATACGAAGCGTATCTCGAACTTGGAATCGACGGAGAACTGGTGGAAACCATCCCCCTCGATATTCCCATCAAGCAGGCCATCATGATGAAAGGGCAAGCCGAATTCCACCCTTTGAAATTCTTCAAGCATCTTTTGGAATCCTTTATAGGCCTTGGCGGTCAAGTATTCGAACAAACCCCTGCCGAGACCATCGAAGACGACACGATAACAAAGGTCATGACGGCGAACGGCTTCCATCTTGAATGTGAGAAGATTGCGATCTGCACCCACTTCCCTTTCTTTGATGGAATGGGGCTATACTTCACCAAGATGTATGCAGAGCGTTCCTATATCATCGGAATCAAATCGGAGAAAAAGTTCCCTGGTGGCATGTATATCAATGCGGAGGATCCTTCTCGATCCTTCCGCTCGGTCGTCCAAGAAGGTGGAGAACTGATCCTCATCGGAGGAGAGAACCATAAAGCCGGGCAGGGCAAAGACACCCGGGAACACTATGAAGCTTTGGAGAAATGCGGACAATCGGTGTTCGGGGATATGGAAACCCTTCACAGGTGGTCGGCCCAGGACTTGATTTCAGTTGATAAAGTTCCTTATATCGGGACTCTCTCGCCGAAGCACCCAACCATATTCGTAGCCACTGGATTCAAAAAATGGGGGATGACGACTGGGACCTTATCGGGAATGATCCTGTCCGATTTGATACTCGGGAATCATAATATTTACGCCGACCTCTACGCCCCTTCACGATTTGTCGCCGATCCAAGCATCAAACATTTCATCTCGCAGAATGCCGATGTGGCCAAGCATCTTGTAAAAGGAAAACTTCAGATTCCATTCAAGTCTTCAGGGGATTTGAAGAGCGGAGAAGGAGGTGTGGTCTGGCATGAAGGGAAGAAATGCGGCGGATATCGTGACACCGACGGCAAACTCCATCTCGTAGATAACACCTGTACCCACTTAGGCTGCGAGACCGCATGGAACCAGGGGGATCTGACATGGGATTGCCCTTGTCACGGATCGCGTTTTTCTCCTGAAGGTACAGTCATTGAAGGACCAGCCCAAAAGCCGCTTCCATCGATTGATGAATAATCTATGACCCGGGAAATATTTATCGCAGGATATGACAAAACTAATTGAAAAGGGACCGCTCAGGCGGTCCCTTTTCAATTAAATAAGATTTTGAAATCCCCATACCCTTCTTCCTCAAGCAAATCTTTCGGGATGAACCGGAGAGCTGCTGAATTGATGCAGTACCTCACCCCGTCAGGTCCTGGTCCGTCGGTGAACACGTGACCAAGATGGGAGTTGGCTTCCCTGCTGCGGACTTCCATACGTGTCGAACGATGACTGAGGTCATATCGTTCCGTGACACTCGCCTTCATGACAGGTTTTGTAAAGCTCGGCCATCCGCAACCACTGTCATACTGATCCCTCGAGGTGAACAAAGGCTCCCCTGAGACGATATCGACATAGATGCCCTCTTCCTTGTTAGCCCAGTACTCATTTTCATAAGGAGGTTCCGTTCCATTTTCCTGTGTGACACGGTATTGCATGGGAGTGAGCGTTTCTTTCAGATAAGAACGGTCTTCCGGCCAATGTTCCTTTATAAACCCGTCCCTTCCAGACCCCCGTTTATAAAGGGCATAACGGAACATATTTTTTTTATAGAAATCTTGGTGGTACTCCTCCGCTTTGTAAAAGACAGGAGCAGGAAGGATTTCTGTTACAATCGGTTTCGAGAACTTCCCGCTTCGTTGAAGCTCATCACGGGATTTCACTGCTGCGGCATGCTGTTCCTCGGAGTGATAAAAGATTACCGTTCGATAGGGTGTACCCCGATCATTGAACTGCCCTTCAGCATCTGTGGGATCGATCTGCTTCCAATACACATCCAGAAGGCGTTCGTACGAGAAAAGAGAGGGATCAAAGAGGATTTCGACCGCCTCCACATGTCCGCTTTCGCCCCTCACGACTTCTTTATAGGACGGTGAATCACCTTCTCCTCCGATATAACCTGAAGTAACGGATTCAATCCCCTCTAATTGATCAAAAGGCTCGACCAAGCACCAGAAGCATCCTCCTGCAAATGTTGCTTTTTCCACCGGAATCCCTACCCTTCGAAATATAAATGATAATGATTGCTGCAGCCCGGATTGAATGAAGCATGACAATGAGGGCAGGAGGACTGACAGTTCATATACTGGAGGATGCTCAATTCCGATCGACACTTTCCACAAAGGACGGCCTTCTCGTTCCACTCTTCACGTCCCCATAATACGGGCTCATGGTCAGCTACTTCATCATGGCATTTGTGACATGGATAATAGGTGTCACAGCATTTGAATTTAATAGCGATAATATCCTTTTCTGTATGGTAATGATCGCATCTTGTTTCTTCATCGACGTTTATGCCTTTAATTGCACGCTTGGACATATTCATCCCCCGTTCAGATTCGTCATTCTCTTCCCCCATACTATACAATATTCTTAAAGAAGGAGGGAAACAAAATGAAAATCATCGTCTTCGGCGCTACGGGTTCCACTGGAACAGAAGTGGTGAAGCAGGCAAAGGAACGGGGATTGGATCTGACAGCATTTGTGCGGGATCCCGCCAAACTTCCTGACCATTCACCGTTCATCCAGGGAGATGCCACAGATAGACAGGCTGTCCATGCAGCGCTGCAGGGACAAGATGCGGTCATCTCTTGCCTAGGGGCCTCTGGGCTCGGAAAGACCACCCAGCTCAGCACCATGACGGGTCATATCCTCTCAGGCATGCAGCTTCAAGGAGCGAGATCCGTCCATTATGTCGCCTCTGCAGGCATTGACCATGAAATAACAGGGTTCCAAGGTAAGTTGGCCCAATTCATTCTACGGAACGTGCTGAAGGATCACCGAGAAGCCGTTTCCCTAATCAAGGATAGTGGATTTCGCTATACCATTGCCCGTCCCATGCAACTGATCAACGGGCCTTTCACAGGGGAATACCGCACCCATCCCGCCTCCATACCCGAAGGCGGAAAGAAAATATCCAGGGCGGACGTTGCCCATTTCCTGCTGGAAAGCCTCGACCACGATGCGTATTTCAACGCATCCATCGGCCTCTCCTACTGAAGGATTTTCCGGGTGAACCCCGGAGTCCTCACCACCCACCCTCATTCCTTACAGTGCATTTCCCTTCGTGAAAGCAAAAGGTTTTCAGACAAGTTGGTTTTGTGGTATATTACTTCGAGTGTCTAAACAAAATCAACTACGGAGGTGGTCTTATCAAGACTGAACAACCGACCAAGACCGCTCCTTCTTACACAAAGACGGTTGCATTCCTCAGCCTGACCATATGGCTGGTCGTCATGAACACAACCATGTTCAATGTCGCCCTTCCGAATATCCTGCATGAGTTTTCCCTGAAGCCTTCAGAGGGTGCGTGGATCGTATCGGGCTATTCCATCGTCTTGGCGATCGGGACGATTACGTATACGCGTCTGTCTGACTATCTTCCGATCAGACGCTTGATCATCATCGGGATCATTGTGTTCGGATTGGGTTCCCTTTCAGGATTCTTTGCCAATTCTTTCTTATGGTTGCTGCTATCCCGCTTGTTCCAGGCAGCCGGAGCCGCAGCCATTCCAGGCTTGTCCATGGTCTTTGCCAGCAGATTCATTCCAATGGCCGTGCGTGGACGTGCCCTGGCCATGATTGCTTCGGCATCTTCCCTCGGATTCGGACTGGGGCCTGTAGTAGGAGGAGTCATCACCGATTATCTTAACTGGAATTATCTTTTCCTGGTTACGCTCCTCGTGATCGTCATGATTCCCGTCCTTTATAAAATGTTGCCAGCCGAAACAATCCGAAAAGGTGCATTCGACATATGGGGAGCCATCATGACGGGAGTGGGTGTCACATTCTTCCTCCTCTTCATTTCCGGATTCAACTGGATCCATCTCGCCGTAGCACTAGTATTCTTTGCGGCCCTGTGGATCAGGATCCATAAAGTCGAACTTCCTTTCATCCAGCCAAAATTGATCCGGGATAAAGGATACAGGAAGATCTTATACATGAGCTATATGGGGTTCGTTACGCATTTTGCCATCCTGCTCGTCATGCCCCTGATGCTTAAAAGCATTTTCGATAAAAATCCGACCACCATGGGACTGATCATCTTCCCTGGTGCCATGCTCTCGGCAGTTGCTGCCATCTATGTGGGCAGACTGATCGACAAGTACGGGAACATGCGGGTGATGGTGATGGCCCACTGCCTTCTCCTCATTTCGACCATCCTGTTCTTCTTCCTGTCACCGATCAACGAATACATGATCATGCTCGCCTATATGTTCACGAGCTTCGGGTTCTCCAGTCTCTCTTCGAGTACCACAAACGAAGTCTCCCGCGTGGTGAACAGGGATCTTGTCGGATCCGGAATGGGTATGAAACAGCTCCTCCACTACGTCGGCAGTGCTTCCGGTTCGGTCATTGGTGGCCTGATCGTAGAAATGGGCGGAGTGAATTATGGTGTCGATGCGTTCAGGAATACGTTCCTTGTCCTCATCATCGCCATGATCCTATCTTTCCTGATCCTCATGTTCTATCATCGTCAATTAAAGAAAGCCGTTTGATCCTCAAAGCCCTGCGCCCACAAGCGCAGGGCTTTTTTCTATCGGTAGGACACGTACTGAATAAAATGACAAAGCCTGGATTCCCTTCTTACCTTTGTGGGTATAGTAGGAAGGACATTATATATAGAATAGGGGAGTCCATTTGAAAAAACGCCCGTGGTACAAAAAGAAACGATGGGTGATCGGTCTTGCGATTGTCATCCTTTTATCATCCATCATGTTTTATCAGCGCACCAAACCTCTGCCTGACGGTGTTTCATATGCAGGCGATATCCATTCCATTCCCGAAGAAGATGTCGAGTTCATCTATGACCTCACCTATCAAAAGGATGGAAAGGAAGAATACGATCATTCCATATTTGACGAAGTCAACAAAACCGTTAGTGAAGCAGAAGATTTCCTCATACTCGATCTATTCCTCTTCAACGGCTACACGAAAAACGACCGGAATTACCCTAAGATCAGCGAAGAGCTATCAAAGACGATCCAGGAACGCATGAAAGAAAAACCCGATCTCAAAGTCGTCTTCATCAGCGATGATGTCAATACCACATACGGTTCCCATACGCCCGATCAGCTCGAACCTTTGAAAGAGCTCGGTGCCGAAGTAATCTTCACTGATTTGGATCGACTCCGGGACCCGAATCTCCTGTATTCAGGCGTATGGAGAGCCGGGATTCAATGGTTCGGACAAAAAGGAAACGGGTGGTTGCCGAATCCCATGGCCCCATCTGCTCCTGAAGTAACGGCACGATCGTACCTCAAACTGCTGAACGTGAAAGCGAATCACCGAAAAGTGGTGATCAGCGAGAAGGAAGGCATGGTCCTCAGCGCCAATCCTCACGACGCTAGCGGATTCCATTCCAATATCGCCTTCAGGGTGAAAGGGGATATCCTCAAAGATATGATCAAGGCCGAAAAAGCCGTCGCTGCTTTCTCTGGGGGAGATATGAAGGCGTTCCCTTCTGATAAGGAAGTGGATGACCTTATAAACCCGTCACAATCATCGGGAGGTAAAGAAGTAAAAGCCCAGATCCTTACAGAGAGAAAGGTCCAGACCAATGTCGTGAAGGCACTCGATAAGGCGAAGGAAGGAGACGAGGTTTGGATCGGCATGTTCTATCTAGCAGATCGTGACATCATCGATGCCATCGAAAACGCAGCAGATCGAAAGGTGGACTTGCACATCGTCCTGGACCCGAACCAGAATGCGTTTGGACAGGAGAAAATCGGATTGCCAAACCTCCCCGTCGCATCAGAACTGAACAAGTTGGATAACGAGCATATCACCATCCGCTGGTACAACACCAACAAAGAGCAGTATCACACCAAGTTCATTTATGTAAAAGGAAAAGACAACTCGACCGTCATTGGAGGCTCAAGCAACTATACGTCAAGAAACCTAGATGACTATAATCTTGAAGAAAACATTCTTTTCACAGGAGCCCCGGACAGCCGTCTCATGACAGATGTGGATGACTACTTCCAGCGCATCTGGAATAACGAAAACGGAACGTATACCGTCGAGTACAAGAAATATCAAGATAAATTACCAATCTTCAAATACATCATGTATGTCCTTCAAAAAGTATTCCAAGTCACCACGTATTAGGGTTTAAACCCTTCTAAATGGGGAATATATAAAGTAATACCAATAATACATCATAAAGGAGAGACAAACATGGGACTAATTATTTTCTTGATTGTCGGAGGCATCATCGGTTGGCTGGCAGGACTAATTCTAGGTAAAAATGTACCAGGCGGAATCATCGGGAACATCATCGCAGGAATCATCGGAGCATGGATTGGTGGAAAGCTACTTGGAAGCCTTGGACCTGTCGTAGGAGGAATGGCTATCATCCCAGCATTGTTGGGAGCCATCATCTTCGTATTTATTTTGAGCATCATCTTACGCTCCACTAGAAGAGCAGCACACTAATAAAGGGGTTTAAATCCCTGAGCAAAACGCGGTCAGAGAATATTCTGATCGCGTTTTTTTGTTGAGTATATACATGGTGAGTATGTAGCATCTCGATTTACATGCGAGGTTATGATAGAAGCAGACCGTTGCTTTCCGCTGCAGGGTCTTGCTTTCCGAGGGGAGGCAGTCGAGCCTCCTCAGCTGCGCTTCCGGGGTCTCGAACTTCCCTCCTTTTCCTCAGGATTCAAGTTCCTTTCACTCAAATCCACTCTTTATTTTTGGTCGTTGATATTTGTTGGAATGTACTTATGTCTTTAATCAATCAGTATAAAAAAGTCATCTTGCTTCTCTATGCGGGGGTGTAGAGAAGAGGCAGACCGTTCCTTTCCGCTGCAGGGACTTGCTTTCCGCGGGGAGGTAGTCGAGCCTCCTCAGCTACGCTTCCGGGGTCTCGAGCTTCCCTCCTTTTCCGCAGGAGTCAAGTCCCTTCCGCTCCAATTCACTCTTTATTATTGATTGTAGATATCGTTGGTACATACTTAAATCTTTATTCAATCAGTATGGAAAAAAACCATCTCGCTTCTTTTGCGGGGTGTAGAGAAAATAATGATTGCTCCTTTCGTTCGAATCCCCACTTACATGCAGTAAGGGAATAGATAAAGTGCATCTTCTTTAATAAAATGGTGATGTCCAGAGAGCTTTCGAAACATAATAAAAAGCAGCCCCGATCAGGCTGCTTTGGTCTTCTTGGCTTTTCGTTCGTTCATGATCTTTCTTACTACAGGATACACGACTGGAGCCCATTTAATCACGTTTTTAACGAGTCGTTTCATTCATGTAACCTCCTTTATACTTACCATTTACCCGCATTGGGTATGGAGGAAACCTGTATGAAAAACCTTCCATACCCTGGGGTTTACTTACTTTTTGACTCTGAGATTTTCCCAAGGAAGAATCCATCGATTTCGGATAACTTTCCACGCCAGAGGATTTTCCCTTTGGAAGGGGTGGGTTTGCTGTCACCACAGTAGATCTTGGCGTTTTTAAGGTGAATGAAATTCGCTTCTGACGGCTGATTTTCTTCAACCGCTTCTCCGGCGCCAGAAAGTTCTTCACTCACTTTCTGGGCTACTTCACTTCCCTCCTCGAACGCCTCGCTTAACGACGAGAAATACTCGGTGGCAGAGATCATGGTACCCGTCACCACTGCTCCCTTAAGGTTCAAAGATATATCTAGGGAGAAATCATGCTTATTGGCAGCAATTGCGAAAAACTCCAGGATGCTATCCTTATCTGTATGCCCACTCATCCGGTCACCGCTCCTTTCCTTCTGTCATAGTCGGTCAATTGTAGCCAATCATGAAAGTGTGTCGTCATCACTTGATAGCGTTGTATCATCGTCATCATCTTTTTTGGAAGATTTCTTTTTAGACTTTGAAGAAGATTTCTTTGTTGAACCTTTCTTTGCCTTAGATGACTTGGATTTAGTTGATTTTTTCTTACTGGATGGTTCCTCATCCTCGTCATCTTCTTCTTCATCATCTTCCTCATCGTCTTCCTCTTCGTCCTCATCCGCATCTTTAGCCGCTTTGCTTTTCTTATCGGACTTTGCTTCTTCCTTTTCGTCCTCTTCCTCGTCGTCTTCTTCCTCCTCATCATCTTCTTCGCTTGATTGAGTCAGTTGATTCAATTTTTCCTCAAGCTGTTGAAGGCGATTTTGAAGAGTGTTGTTTTCTTCTTTCAGAGCTTCATAATCTGACCCTTCCCCGCTTTCATTCACTTCTTCTTGATCTTCCTGTTCTTCATCAGTTTGATCACGCTTGAACAGATTGGCGGTTGATTGCTTCAATGATACAACAGCTTTTCTTGATGTTTCTTTTGCAGAGTTCCCAATTTCCAACCCTTTGCTCTTAAGCTTCTCTTGATCGATCTTGCTAAGAAGCTTTTTACCATTTTCAGGTGTTGCCAAGTATCCTACTGTAGCTCCAAGGAGGCTTCCGGCCACAGTACGTGTAATAGGGCCGCTCTTACGTGTCTTTTTCTCTTCTTCTTTCTTTGATTGAGTCGTGTTTTCTAATTCAGTGTTTTTTTCTGCCATTATAGTTCCCTCCAATATATTAATCATTTTATGGTTTATCCGATAATCAAATCGGTTCTTTCAACTACGAAAAAAAGTTAGATGATGATTTCTGCTTGCCCTTATTACACTTGGTTGAGACGATTCGAACTGCTAAGCTGCTTTTCCAGAGATTCCAATCGTTCGTTTAACTTCCGGTTTTCTTCTTCAAGGGCTTTTGCCTGCTGATTTTCGGCTTTGGAACTTAGGTAAGGATCGTTTTCCCACCAGTCCATCCCGATTTCTTTCGCTTTATCAACGGACGCTACGATAAGTCGGATCTTGATGGTCAATAGCTCCACATCTGCAATTCCTACGGTGATATCACCAGCGATGACCACACCTTTATCAAGGACTTTCTCTAACACATCCACGATGGTGCTTGATTGCATGGAATGTTCCATCATGTCTCCTCCTCTCTTACATCAGGCTTCCTAATGGTCCAAGATCGATGTTCAGATCCTCTGCATCAAGACCGAATACTTCCTTCAGTTCTTCCATTTTTCCTTCCAGGTTCATCAACGCGACTCCGAGATCTTCAATTTGCTGATCGGTCAGTGTGCCGCCTTCCACCCTGCGCATGGCATGCCTTTCAACGATTTGCCTGAGAAGCTCCACAACCGTCAACACTAGCTGTGCCAAGCCTTGCTCTGCCTTATCGGGGTCGAAGTTAATCCGTCCACTTGTCTGGCTGGCCGGTTGCATGGATCAATCCCTTCCTTTCGTGTTCCAATTGTTCTGAAGATATGGTTTTACGCGTTCCATTTTTATGTTGAACCAGCGTTTCCACTGAAGAGATCAGCACGCGGAGATCAAGGTATACAAGGTCCACTCCTGCGATCGAGATGACCAAATCCCCTTTGATGGCAACACCTTTGTCCAAAATGATATCCAAAATGTCGATCAGAGCGACATCCTTATTCTCGATTGATTCCCTGACGGTCATATGCTCATCCCCATTCTATGAGAAACTTGAAAAATGATAGGGTGGCCAGGGACCTGTTGCTTCGAATGTCCAGCCCGCTTCCTTCCACTTGCTTTCAGACTGTTTGATTTCATCAACGAACCGATCGACTCCCTCTTTTGGAAGGAAGTAGACGCTATTCCAAGCCATCTGTTCAGCTCGGCCAGTAACATCCTTACCCCAGTTTTTTTTCACCGTTCCCTCGGTTGCGTATGATTTCAGCCGTTCATGAAACTCCTCGCACATACGGTTCTTTTCATTTTCAATCACTTTATTTTCAAGCTGTTGCATTTTCTTTTTTTCGAAAAACTGTCTTCCCTTAGGGAGCTGTTTGATTTCCTCCCACTTCTCCGTGATGGAGGGATGACTGATTGTTTCCTTAAGGCGTTTATCGTCACAATAGATTTTTACATTCCATTCTTCCTTGCCTTCTAAATCCGTGAATGCGTCCTTCAGAGAGGAAAGATGCTTCCCTACTTTTTCTTTCAAACTGTCTTCATGCTTGTAGATCGTGCAGAACTTCAGGGGAATGATGGTATAACGCTTCGACATCATCAAAACCGTTTCGTGATGATGGAACGCCTTATCCTGCAGCCACTCCATGTCGTTTTCAATCTTGTCCTGGAGGACCGATTCTGAGTACTCTTCATCGGGTAGGCCACATACGATGGCTGTAATCCCCTTTATATCCAACGCATAAATATCATGTTCCCCGTCGAATCCCTTCATGGTCGGGACGGGCTCAACCTCCACTTCACTTGAAGGGACCAATGCGTACAAGTAGAGCATACGAGCTAACCTCCTTTCTTCTTGGTTAAATCTTCCCATTGTTCCATTTCCTTTGTTTTCGCTATTTCATATCGCATCAGAAGTTCATCTTCTTTAACTTGAAAGGCTTCTTCAGAAATCTCTCCGAGTTCGAACATCATCTGTAACTGAATCAGCTTTTGCTGGATGGTCGGCAGGTCGTAGAGCTCTTTATCTGCTTCTTCCTTGATTTTCTCACCGACCTTTATGACGAGATTCAAGGGTGCCGATACAAGTTTGTGAAGCATTAGGCTTCCTCCACCTTCAATCTGATATTGACGAAGTTATAGGCTGGCCATGGACCGCTGTAATTGAAATCCGCTTTATCCTTCCAGGCCTCATGTGCCTTGTTGACCAATTCATCGAATTCCTTTTCTTTACCCCGGTCAATCAAGAAGGCTGCATTCAGAAGCATACGCTCACTTGATGGATCATTGGCTTTTGCCGATTCAGCTGCTTCCTGGAGAGGAGCAAAAATGTCTGATTTCACCTCTGTCTGAAGGTTCTGGAATACTTTTTGAGCCATCCCACCAAGCTGAATGCGTTCATAGTACCCAGCAGATTCAGATTTCCCTTTCAGTGATGTCGACATTTTTTCGACACCGGGAGATTCTTTTACGACTGATTCCAGCCACTCAGATTTCCCGATGACTTTTAAGCCAATCTCGATTTTTCCTTTAATGGCAGGGAATAACGTTTCAAACTGCGGATAAAGGTTTTCAAGGAGGGCCTCCACGTCTTCCTTAGATCGGAATACGTTCCCAAAGCTGATGGGAACGACCGTGTCACTCTGTTCCATCACCCTGGAGATGACTTGTTGATGCATCATGAGGTTCTCCCGTTTGGGATGATAGATTTTCTGAGGGACCTCTGCTGCCACCATGGATGCATCTTTATAGGAAATCAGGAAGGTGTCCCGATCTTCCCCTTCCAGTTCCACTTTGCCTAAATCCATTTCCCCTTCATGCCCGATGGCACAAAAGATATAAATCCCTGTTTCTTCACTCATCTGAATTCTCCTTTGACGTCATGTTCTTGCAAGCTTCCAATACGATTTTCTTCGCTTCTTCTTCAGGGTGATCGGATTCAATACTGCGGCTCAGTGAATGGGTCGTAATATCCAAACAAAGGCGCTGAAAATCCTGATCTTCCCCTTGTATGGGAATGTCCTGTTCCAGTGCGATCCGTGCGATCATCAGGGAGGCGCGCAGGCTTGGCCCGCCGAGTCCATCGCGGCAATGACTGCGAAGCTCTGCAATCAATTCCGTAATCTCACGAGCTTCTGAAAGCACAAGATCCACTTTCTCAGAAACGATATGTGCTTCTTCCTCACTGGTCTTGAAACCGATCGGGATCGTGATCAAACGGTCCAGAAGGGCATCCTGTGTTTTGTATACGCCTGCATACTCAGATGGGTTGCTTGTGAAGATCATCCGGAATTCAGGATGAACCCTGATGAATGGCTCCGTCCGTTTCGAACCGTAGAGTGGAATGATCCCTTCTTCCAATATGGAGAGGAAAAGATTATTCGTTGTCGGTTCGGAACGGGTGAATTCATCGTATACAAGCGTATATCCATTTTTGACAGCTTCCAGGAGACGACCGTCCCTCCAGTTCTCTGTGACCTGTTCATCTTTCTTATAAACAGATCTGACGTAGTTATCCACTGTCTGTTTGCTTGAATAACCAATGAAATCACCGATAAGATCACTGTTGTTCAGTTCGTGATTTCCATGCATCAGCATGACCGGACGCCTTCTTTTCTTTGCCAGCGTGAGGGCGAGGGACGTCTTCCCTGTACCGGATGGCCCCGTGAAATGGACAGGATAACCAAGCTTCAAATAACTCATTGAGCGGCTGATCAAGTCGGTGGTCCCTTCATCTTGGACATACGATTTGCTGCCTTTTTGGATCTTCTGGGTTAAAACCGTCACTACCCATTCCTCCCGAATCTACATTTCCTGCCCGA
This sequence comes from Rossellomorea sp. RS05, assembly GCF_039822645.1. Lineage (NCBI taxonomy): Bacteria > Bacillati > Bacillota > Bacilli > Caryophanales > Bacillaceae > Rossellomorea > Rossellomorea sp. RS05. Next base: position 45,719 of record NZ_JBDKWY010000007.1, read on the forward strand.
TGGCACTCCTGTACCTGACGTCCTTCCGTTTGAAGGAGATGACCTCCTTGTCTTGATTGAGGAGGACATCATACGTTCCGAGCATTTCATCTTTTGCGTATCGTTTCATATATTCTTTCTCTTCGACTACTTCCACTGTGAGCCTCCAGCCCTCATCTTCCGTCATTTCAACAGATGTAACCTTATGGACCGGAGCTACATGTTCTTCGAAGAATCCTTTTACACTTTTCATGATTTCAGTGATTTCCATAATGTCCTCCCAGCTTGAACGCCTGACTGCATCAGGTGAAATAGGTTAGATGCTGAACTGTGAGTTCCGTTCATTGGACTGCGTTGCCAATCCTTCTTCCTGTACTTCATCACGGAGCAACCCGACAGCTTCTGCGTAACGCAACCACGTATCTACACTCGCTATCACGACTCTCGCCTCGATGGTCAAGATCTCTATCCCAACAACCGAAACCCTCGCGAATGCGTCAATTACGATCCCCTTATCCAAAATGCGGTCAATGACCTCTGCCAAACTGGAACTATCCGTACTTTTTTGAATCGCCATACCTAAATTCCTCCTTATGAAGTAATGGTTTTAATATCCTTGGACGATTTGATGTTTTCCGAGCTTTTGATATCCGTAGAGCTCTTGATAGACTGCGAGCTTTTGATGCTACTGACGCCTTTTAAGTTCTTGGCGCCCTTTCCACCCCGGTCATCCGAAGAAGACATCTTTTCCTGAAATGCTTCGCCCGCTTCCTTGGCCTTCTTTAATTTTTCACGTACAGATAACAGGACATCCTGCACCTTGTCTTCTGCATTATCTGCTTTGCCATGGACTTTATCAGCGTTCTTCTCCTTGGCGTCCTTGAGCTTTCCGGATGCTTTCTTTGCTTTGGATTGGACGGTTTCTTCCACTTTTTCGACCGCTTTTTCCTTGGCCTTGTCCTTGAGCTTATCCTTTACGGATTCCGGAGCATGTTCATAGGCTTTTTTCGCCGTTTTTGTCGCTGCTTTTTTAATGGGATTCCCCACGGGATCACCTACTATTTCTTGGAGTCGACAAGTTTATTCAACATTTCTTCAATTCGTTCGAGGCGTTCATTCAAATCCTGATTATCTTCTTTGATCTGCTTGATTTCGTCGTTTTGGGATTCGTTTTCACCCGAGTCCTTCTTTTCAGTCAGCTTATTCTTCAGTGGGGACAGAACCCCACTGTCCATTTTGCTGAAGTAGCCCGAAGCTGTTTGTCTGAGGGAGATCATCGCCTGTTCTGTGACGAACTCCTGGGCCGTCCTTCTTAGTTCCTTTGTAGCTGCCTTCATCAGTTCAGATTTCCCAAGGCTTGCTGCCATCTTTTTCGTCGTACCCGGATTCGAGAGCAATCCAAGTCCGGCTCCGACCACTCCGCCGATGATGGCATATTGCATTGATCCGTTCGTGTTTTCTTCTGTAGATTCTGTCTGCTTCTTTTCTTCTGATTGTTTGTTACTTGCCATGCCCATCCTCTTTTCTCGTCGTATTTTGTTGTATTTCATATACTGCTTTACACGCTGAATGATTCATTCGATGAGGTCCGGTTCCCGATTCCTTCTTTTTCGACTTCATCCCGCAGGAGGCCCACTGCTTCTGCATATCGAAGCCACGTATCCACACTAGCGATGACCACCCTGGCCTCCACGGTGAGGATCTCTATCCCGACCAGGGATACTCTTGCAAATGCATCGATGACAATGCCTTTATCCAATATCCGGTCGATCACCTCTGCCAGGCTCGAACTGTCTGTGCTCTTTTGAATGCTCATTCAAACTGACCCTCCAATTCGTCATGCTCAAGTATCTATTCAATTTAGTCGATGTTTACCTCCATATCATCTACCCCTAAACCAGAAAATAATGGGTAAAGACTATTTCAGATGCATCTTTTGACGAATCCAGTCGACATGTAATATTCCAAGGCTTACAAACCCTTGCGAATACTCGCACTTTCATGCGTTCAGACAGTTATATTACAAATACGTTACAAATATCAACAATCAAATTTCCTGCTCATTGAATGGGTTCATCTTCGTAGAATGCCTCTATCAGTAAATCGTTTGATCTAAAGAAAAAAGGCTGCACCCAAAAGGATGCAGCCTTCTTTCATTTATTCATTTGTGATAAGAAATCACCCAGAAGATCGTCGAGACTCTCTTCTTCAGATTCATCCGCTACCGGTTCCTCAGGTTTCATCGCACTTTCCCAGTCGAATTGATCAAGATCTTCATCCGATGGAGGAGGATTGAATTCCTCAACCGAGGCATCTTCTTCCACAGGTTCGAAGGTGGCACCAGCCGCCTCTTCTTGAAGATAGAGCGCCTCGTCTATATTGAGGGAACTGCTGTTCAAGGATGCGAGTAATGAAGCTGTTCTAACAGGATTCGACAGCAACTGGTACACAATGCTGCCAAGCAGCGCCTCCGAATGCTCATGTTTCAACCAATCTCGTTGAGACTTATCAAGCCCCTTCGGCAAGGGAATCGTGATGGCTTCCCGCTGTTTGGAGAGGTTCTCGTTCACGCCGTTAACAACGAGCTCAGCGATACGACTGGAGAAATTGCGCCTCTCCGTTTCTTTGAGCTTCTGAAGATGTTTCAATATGTGATCCGGAGTATCTGAAGGAATCCTGAAAGTAATTGGTTGCCCTCTCGACATCCCTTTTCCGTTCATATCATCACCCTATTTTGATTTCGCCAGTTTTTGTTCTTCTTTCACTTTATCGGCTTTTTCACTCTTTCTTACATAGTCAGAGATGAGCTTGTAGTAGGCATGGACCATCATCCAGATACTCTCTTTTTCATCCTCGAAAAAGTCGATGTTATAGCCATCAAGATTGTTGTTCAACGTCTTGATATATTCCTTCAGGACACTTGAACCGCCCCCGATGAAATAGCATATTTCGGTTTGAGAATTCTTTTGCCACATATTTCTGAGATGGCGATATTGCTTTTTGGCCAGTTCAAGCATGATGCGATCCACTATATCGTGGACACTTGTCCTGCTTCCCTTCACCATAATGTGATTGCGGTCGCTTTTCTTCGTTATGATTTCTACGACGTCGCGTCTGCTGTCAAGCTCCACGCCGTGACGGGAACGGATTTCTTCCCTGATCAATTCGAGTGACTCAGAGACCCCTAGATTAAATCCTTGGGCTTTGTCATCGTCGACTTTACGGTCTTTAATGACGGCGATATCAGTCGAGAGACCTCCGATATCCTGAATCAGGATGCGCTTATCGATCAGTTCTTTATTAATGATGTTCCCGTTGTTATCCATTACCAAATTAATGAACGCCGCGAAACCTTCCGGATAGACCTTCACTTCATCAAAGCGTATATTGACCTTCACACCCTGATATTGAGGTGTCACAAGGAATTCTACCTGATGGACAGACCCAAGAAGTTTTGAACGGTATCCAACATCCTTCCCTTCCTTTACTTCACGAAGCGGAAGTCCGGTACCAAGGGTATAATTTGCTTCAATTACTTTATTATTCTTTTTAAATCCATCGTGTCCAGCTGCATCCAATGCAAGGGAAGCGAAGAGCATGACGAGCGTTTGATCTTCTTCCGATTTGCTGCTTCCTGGATCGAGTTCTGTAGAGTTCGTGCTTTTTGTTGCAAGATTTCCTACACGATAGATTGCATTGTTATCTTTGAGAGTAGGGGAGTGGACACGGATATGTATACCGTCTAGTGGACTTTGAGCGTCCAGCTCTTCAATCCCGATGATGGGACGATCTTCAATATCCCTTGCAATGACATTAGGGATGTTTACTTCTGCTTCCAATTTTCCGAATACACCTTTAAGAGAGTCGTTACCTACATCAATAGCGGCAATACGAGTCGTTGTCATACTAGCCATCCTTTCCCGAGTAAGAATTTGTAAAATTAGAACTCTTACTTTCAGAGTAATGGATAGAAAGAGCGCGGTCAATCCTACTTTCTATCTTTAATTTTGGAAGAAGCATCCTGTACTTGTTTACAATTTTGTCTCGTTGTATACGTTTTTTGTACACATGCTTTCAAATCAAATTGTGTACTTCTTTGTATACTTGTATACATTTTTGAATACAACCGTGTACATTTTTGTAAACATGTAAACTTTTTTGTTTACATGTGATCTAAGGGTGTTTTTTTCATTAAAATGGAAGGGTTATCCGTTCTTGTTTTTACCGAAAATCAATTTCCATTCCCCATGATCTTCGGTTAAAGAGACCCCCCTCCACCCTGCTTTTAGCAGATCCTGTTGTTCCTTGAATTTCTTCATGGATACTTCCTTAAAAGGAAGAAGAATTTCAAACTCCTCCTTGAGATTCTTGAAGAAGATGTATCGCCAATTGCCTCCGTATTTTTGTTTAAGGTCGCCAATGGCCAGTCCCTGATTAAATTTATCTTTTAAACTTGGAATATTATATAGGGCAACGGTACAGCAGACATACTTAAATTCATCCGTCCGGCTCTTCAGTTCTTCCATGATCAGTTGGCCTAGGAGTTTCTTCAATCCATTGCCGCGTACATTCTCAGATACAAGAGAGATCTCCTGATACACTACTTTTGGCCATTCCGAACGTGGAATCCCCACATCATTGCCCAAGTGATCTTCATCGATGGCAGAAAATATGACCGCTCTTGCTCCAACGAGCTCACCTTCGACTTAGACCCCAAAAATCAACCCGTTTCCAGCCAGAATATGGTCGAACTCCTCTTCAGAGAGAGGCTGAAGTATGGCAGGTTCCTTCAGTGCAGTTCGGACAGATTCCTGTAAGGAGAGCAGTTCCCCACTCCCCTCCCCTGGTATCACATTTACTAGAAAGGGAATATGCGATGTTTTTAACGTCCCTGAGTATACAATCCTCAATTTAATTCCTCCCATTTTTCACAACCTCACACCAGTGTAGTAAAGATTCAGTATGGTGAATAGTCGACCTAGAAAATCATCTACATCAAGTCAACAAAAAAAGCCCGCCGAAAAGGGTGCAAACCTTTTACGACGGCCTTCTTTTGAATTATTGAGCTGTATATCCACCATCGATGACAACGGCTTGGCCTGTTACACTTTTTGCTTGATCGCTAGATAGGAACATAGCGTAATCAGCGATTTCTTTTACATCCAACAACCGTTTTTGTGGAACGAGAGGATAGATGACTTCTTCAAGGACTTTTTCTACTGGTACATTTCTAGAGTTTGCAATATCCTTCATTTGTCCACGAACGAGGGGTGTGTCCACATATCCCGGACAGATCGAATTGACGGTTACACCATCAGCTGCGGATTCAAGAGCCGCTACTTTCGTAAGCCCGATGACACCGTGTTTGGCACTATTATAGGCTGCTTTACCTGCAAATCCGATCAATCCATTGATGGAAGAGATATTGAGGATGCGTCCGAACTTCTGCTCTTTCATGATGGGAAGAACGTGTTTAATAGCGACAAATGGCGCTGTCAGCATGATTTTGATCATCAACTCGAATTTCTCTGTCGGGAATTCTTCAATTGGGGATACGTGTTGAAGACCGGCATTGTTGATGAGAACGTCGATGCGACAATATTCTTTATGCGCTGCCTGGATCATATTCTTAATGTCTTCTTCACTGGTGACATCTGCTTTCAAACCGAGAGCTTCATATCCAAGATCTTTCAATTCATGCGCTGAAGCTTTGACACAATCTTCGTTGAGGTCGGTCAATACGACTTTACTTCCATTTTCGGCGAAGGTTTTACCAATCTCGTATCCAATTCCACTTGCTGATCCTGTGATGACTACTACTTTGTCGTTTACCATGATTCAAACACTCCTTATAGGTTAGATATCTGTTTTCTTTTACCCATTTTTCCTTTTGGCCAATACTTACAGTCTGTTCTAAATGATGATGGCAACGATGACGGCGATTGTAGGAATGACACCCCTACGATGAATCCGTCTTTATAGGTTTCCTTATGCGTGACCCCAGTGACTGCCAGAAGCGTCAGGAGTGCACCATTATGAGGAAGGATGAATGCTCGGGAAGCAATTTAAGGCATCCGGACTGACGGCAAAGGAAATTGTAGAAGCCATCATCCATTTGATTCCATACACAGGCTTCCCCCGCGTCCTGAATGCCCTGGAAGTGGACAAGAAGGTCTTCACCATGCGAAAAGAAGAAAAATAATACCGCGTAGCGTCCTATGAAGGGGCGCATTTTTCATTCTTTGGAGCAATCATTATTGTATAATGATGGAAGAGGTGAGGATCATGAATCGAAACTATGTACTTCATGCGTGGGGGAAGGATTTTCATTGGGAAGGAACGGGACAGATGTCCATTAAAACCTTCCGAGGAGGACGGGCTCTCTATGAAGCGAACGGCGGCTTCTACAGCGTAGAAGGAAACCGATATCTTCTCGTGAATGAGGGCGAATATTCCCTACATATCGAGGAAAAGGAGCCTGTTGAATCCTTCTGCCTCTTCTTCCGATCAGGCTTTACTTCAGAAGTGTCTCGGAGCCTGGAAGCCTCACAGGACCAATTGCTCACAGATCCTTTCAAACCGGTCGGAGGTGATGGATTTTTTGAAAAGACCTATCGTCTCGGGCCTCATTTTGAGAAGATGCTTAAGCTGATGAAGCATACCCATCGCGAAAGAGAACTTGAAGAGTCTTTTTATCCCGTCATGGAAGCCATCCTGGCCGATCAAACCACTATTCCTCAAGAGCTGGAACGATTATCTTCTTTAAAGCGGTCGACCCGTGAAGAACTATTCAAAAGGCTCATCCTGGCCAACGAATACATACGTGCCTACTGCCAAACAGCCATTACCCTAGAGGACATTTCAAGGATTGCCTGCCTCTCTGCCAATCACTTGCTGAGAACCTACAGGCAATTGTTCGGAGTCACGCCAAAACAGCACCTGTTATTGTACCGAATGGAAAGTGCCAAACGCCTTCTGAAAGAATCCTCTACATCCTACACGGAGATGGCATATGATCTCGGGTTTACAAATTCGGCATCCTTCAGCCGTTCTTTTAGGCAGCATACGGGATTATCACCCAGGCAATATTTTAAAAAAGGTGATTTTTGATAAGAACCGGGTGCAAAAATCAATTACGATGTGAGAAACACATGAAAGGTGGACATATCATGATCAATTCAGTCGGACAAGTCGGGATACCCGTCAAAAATATCGAGAGAGCGACAGCCTTTTACCAGGGAACCCTGGGGCTCCCGCTTCTCTTCCATACGAATACAATGGCCTTCCTGCAATCAGGCGACGTTAGGATCCTCCTCACCTTGCCGGAGAAGCAGGAATACGACCATCCTAGCTCCGTTGTTTATTTCAATGTGGAGAGTACACGTACAGCTTATTTGGAGTTAAGGAATAAAGGTGTGGAAGTCTCCGGGGAACCACATGTGGTGTCCAAGATGGATGGTGTTGAAACGTGGATGTGTTTTTTCAGGGATTCTGAAGGGAATACACATGCTTTTATGAGTGAAGAAAGAGCTGAATAGCACGAAAAAGTGAAAAAGCCGGGAATCGTGGTTCGATTCCCGGCTTTTTCATATTCGACTACGCTTTTTTCACGTTCTGACCTGTACGTGCCCAGGCGATCATCACCACAATGAGGAGCACGATACAAATCCCTGCAAAAATGATGATGAGAAGAGAAAGAGAGGATGAATTCTCACCCTGCTCTTCCAACGAGCCCAATTTGGCCGTTTCAGTTTCACTGAAGAGCTTGAGATTATCGGCTTTTGCCTTGATGGTATTCGTATCTTTTTCCGTCCCCTGAAAGAGGGCTTCCAATCTTTCTTCCGATGTATCACTCCCGGTGCCATCAAAGGTCAATCCCTTTTGCTCTTCAGGAATATTGCTTCGTTCGTTGTTATACAGATTCCTTTCATGGATCAGGTCTGTATTTTTCCGGAACTTATTGTCCTGATAATCATTCGGGACGAGGTCTTCGATATCCGTATTGGCCTGTACCGGAGCCCCCATAATGAAGAGGCTCGCGAGAATGGCCACCAGAAGGATTTTAACCTTCATAGGCTTCATTACCCTTGGCGTCCCCTCCATGGCCCTTATTGCGCCCCAGGAGCACTTGTAGAACGACAAGCGCTGCCAGGATGAGGCCCATGATGAGAGCGGCCTGTCCGAACTTGGAATCCGTGCCGTATTGAATCGATAGATACACCGTCGACATCGGATCTTTAAAGCTGAAGTTCGGCGTTGAAAGAGCGAGAAGCGGCGTGACAAACAGAGCAACGATCGCGACTGAGATGAACCAGCCCAAGAGGCGATGAGTGACAAAGCCCATCCGGACAAGTCCTGAACCTGTTAGCAGGAGCAGGATGGTGAAGACCGTCCACTCCACTTCGCGCGATTCTCCGAGGGAATAGATATCAAGTCCGTAAAGACTGATCAGGAATCCTACAATCAAATTCAGCAGGAGGAACAGCACTCCCTGGAGCCAGAGCGGTACACGCTGGAAGTAATAGCTTGTATAGCCGATCATAAGGCTCGAGATCAGGATGATGAACAGGATGACGACCGGAGGAATCACGCTGTCCTTCTTCTCCTGAGGAACATCTCCGCTCACCTTCAATGGATTAGTCAGGAAGTCATATACGTATCCATTGGATTGTCCGTCCACAAATGCATTTCCAAGGATGCTGAATACATCATCCCGCACCATTTGTGTCGATGCGACATTCGTCGCCCACTTATTGTTCAGCGTATCGGCATCATTTTGCACGTTGGCGACATTGGATTGCAGATCCGTCGTATAGGATACAATCGTACTTTGATTATCCTGCACATTCGTCAGGAACGAATGGATCATCTTGACTTCACTCACAACCTGCTGCTGATTTCCAACAACTTCCGTGCCTGATGCCCCATTATTCGGAGCCGGAGCGGTTTGGTCAGGCTGTTGGATGCGCTGAAGCACTTTCCCGGCATCCTGGCTGATGGCGTTCAGGTTTTCTGTGAGTTGTTTTTGGTTATTATTGAGCGTTTCATTATACTCTGCCATGAAGACGGTGAAGGAGTCCTGAAGTGTATTGAGTCCATCCTGGGTTGTAAGAAGCCTATTCGTATTCATGTCTTCCCACATGGCTTTTTCTCCATCCGTTACAGAAAGGATCCCCATGACTTCTTTTCGTACATCTTCATCATCCAGTACGGTCTTCTTCACTCCATTTTCCTTGAGCATCCCATTCAATACAGCTTCATACTGATCCAAGTACGCATAGTATTTGATCAAGTCCATGAGCTTATAATTATTGATGTCCCTTGCGAAATAGCCGCCAAGATCTTCTTTTCGCTTGGAGGAAAGTGCCGGTGACTGAAGAATGGATGCTTCCTTGGCATCAATCTCTCCGACGATATTCATGATGTTGTCCGAGAACATTTCCAGTTGCTTCGTCAGAATGTCATTGTTCTCGTTCAGTTCTTCGATATGCTTTTTCAACGCTTCTTTATCTGCTAGCAGTCCGGTCACCCTTGCTTCGAGCTCTTTGATACGCTCACCGAGACCGCTGTTCTGATTTGTTAGAGCCTCTACTTCCTTAAGAAGTTTATCCACTTCTTTCTGAAGGGGATTTTCTGTGTTCGTGTTCTTTTGGTCGAGGCTTGACTTCACGCCGGCCAGGCGCTCACTGAGTGACGTCAGATTTTTTACCGTTTCGGTCAACTGTTCAGGAGTAGGTAATTCCTCCCCGGTAAGTATTCCTTGAATGGCTGTCATCCCTGCGGAAATCTCATTAAGCTCTACAATCTCCGGATTCAAGTCAGGCGGTAAAGGTGCAGAATCTCCCGGTTTACCCGGTCCATCTCCTTCCTCTGGGGTTTCACCGTTGTCTTCACCAGGTGCATCAGGGTTTCCTGGATTGCCCGGGTTTTCATTCTCACCCTCGGATTCCTCTGGCATTTCTGGCTTTACTGGTGGATCAAAGATTACTCCGTCCCCGGAGGAAATTTTATTGTTCCATTCCTGGATCGTACCCTGCAGATTATCCAATTTCCTTGTATCCTGCAGTTGCTGGTAATAATCCAATACTCGGTTCTGGAAGCTGTAGAAGTCTTGTACTTGGCGGTCGACCTCTGCCATTCGATTCTCCTTCAGCGCAGCAAACGCATTCTGATTGTCTTTCATTTTGGCATTCAGCTGCTCCATGCCGTTATCGATTTGGCTGCCCTGCTGTCCGAACAGCTCTTTTTGCTTCATATACATCGGCTGGGCGTTTTGAGTGGATTCGTCGATCATTTGTACCGACTGGGATTGCACCTCGGCAAGGAGCTGCTTTTGATTATCCTGGTATTCCCGGTATTGGTCGACATACTCAACGAATTGAGTCAGCCTATTCTGGAATGACTCAAGGGTATTTTCCTGTTCAGGCACACGGCTGTCTGCCTGCTTGATGGACTCCTGGAGGCCGAGAAGCATGTTTTGTTGCTGTTCGATCTGGCCGGCAAGATCCTTAGACGACGGCTTGTAGAAAGCGAGCATCGTTTGCTGGAACGTTTGCTCCTTTTCAAGGATTTGATCGAATTCATCCCTGACGTTCTCCATATCCGCAGACACGTAGTTCCAGTATAGGGTGGACATTTTGTTGTTCACTTTTTTACTGGCCGTTTCGATTTCACGGAGAACCTTTTCTTTATTCACTGAGTTCAGTTGGGTTTGCACTTTGAAGTTCAGGTTTGTTTTGACCGGGCGTTCTTCATCATAGGTCATGATCTTTTCGGAAAAGTCGGAGGGGATGTAGACCACTGCATCGTACTTCGATGTTTCGAGGCCGTTCTCCCCCGCACTCCTTCCGACGACCGTCCATTCGTAGGAAGAATCATCACCGAGTAATGATGTGACGTCACCCCCGAACTGCAGGGATTCCCCCTCCACTTCCGTACCCGCATCTTCATTGACGATGGCAATCGATTGGGTGGCATTCTTCTCTACCTTCAGGGGGTTATCACCGACAGAACGAAAGAAGAGTAACGGTGTGGCCAGGATCATTAAAATGGCTACCAAAAGTTTGACCATGCTTACTTTCTGTGTCATGCGAGTACTTTCCTTTCTGTTACCATGAGTGGTATTTGTAATTTGATTTCCTTACTGTTTTCGACATAATAGCCGAAGCCCGGTTGTATCTCGGGTTCCTTACGGTCGTAGCTGAGCGTATAAAGGGTCTGCTCGGACTTCTTCATCAGTACGATGGCCTGCCTGATCTGCTTCAACTCGGTCGTGAGTGCGTCATACCCTTTGGACAGCTCGTTATTGCTGCCGCTCATGATGATATAAAAGCCCAGGTGGGAGTAGTTCTTCATGCATTTGACGATGCGATCCTGCAGCTTGGTATCCACATTCTGAAGGAATCTTCCATACCCATCCGCCATGAGATAGATTGGCGGGAATTGAGGAAGGGAGTTTCCGTCGGTGATGGACTGGTTGTATTGTTCTTCCCTTGCAGCGAAGATCTCTTCGGCTTTTGTCAGCCAAATATCGATATGCTCGCGGTTTTCCATATAAACCACCTTGTCCTCTTTCATCATGTGGATAAGACCCCTGTCGATGGAATCGAAAATAGCCAGATGTTCCGTATCCTGTTGAAGGATCGTATTGGCCATCACCTTCAAGACGTTCGTCTTCCCTTTTTGGGCTTGTCCAAGGACGAGGCAGTGTTTGGTCTTCTGGAAATTGACGTAGACCGGCTTGACCGTCTCTTCGTTCAAGCCGACAGGCAACAGTCCTTGCCGCTGGGTTTGGTCTGTATACTGTGTGAAATTGACCATGGTCAGCTCTGTCGGAAGCATCGGAACCGGATCTGGAAGGGTCATACCGGAATATTTCTCCCGGAGGAACTGTACGTCTTCTTTTAATCGGTTCAATTGCTCATAGTCGTCCTTCCCTTCTGAAGGGAGGAAGATCTGGGAGAAGAAGGCCGTGTCCTTTTTGACGATGGCACGGCCCGGAATGGCTTCCGGTTCGAAGTCGACGCGCCCTACCAGGGTCTGGGTTTCCGTTTGGTCCATCAGATAGTGAGCAATCTTCGTCTTCAGGTTATTCATCAGTGATTGACGGACGGAGTTCACCCGGGTCGCTGTAAGAAGCATATAAACCCCGAGGGATTGCCCGTCCCTGGCCAGCTGATTCATCTGTATTTCAAAGTCCATCATTTCATCTTTGACGATGTCATAATTATCAATGGTCACGAAGAGGAGGGGTAGCTTCTCTTCGCTGACCGTGTTGTACATCTTGATGGAGCTTACCTCTTTTTGCTGGAATAAGCGTTTTCGGTGGGCCATTTCTTCATCCAGGATCGACACGAACTTTTCAATCTTCCTCTCTTGATCGATAAGGAAGTAATCGGCCGTGTGCGGAAGCTGTTTCAATGGAAGAAGGCCCCCATTGCCGAAGTCGAGGAGATAATAATGAACCTCTTCCGGGGTCAGGCTCCTGGCCATCCCCATGAGGAGCGTGATGGCCGTTTGCGTCTTCCCGTAGCCGGATGATCCGAAGATGCCAACATTGCCGTCCTCGACCACTGTATACCAGTAAGGCGATTGACTTTGTTTCTCCGGTTCATCGATCGTTGCCAGGAACACTTGGTTTTCTTTTGGCGAAGTCCCCCTTGGCAGGTACAATCGATCAGCCAATGGCGGGAGCCAAGGGCTCTGGAGTTTCTCGATTTTCATCGTGGCCTGCATTTCTTCGATGCGATCCACGACGGCATCGATCTCTGTTTGGACATCTTTTTGACCGCCCGGGCTTGATGATACCTCGGAGAGTGGAATCAGACCAAGGTCGGTCACGATGGCCACTTCATCTTCCGCTTCAAAGGAATCCTCCTGGTACGGGGCGCCGCTCCATGCCGATTGGAATAAATCGTACACTTCATTGTTTCCGACTTGGAGATAACCACGGCCTGTCACGGTAATGGCAGCCGCATCGGAATTTTTAAGGATTTCCCGACTATCTTCCGAGTTCTGCACTTTCAGTGCCACCCTGAACCGGGCATTACTCCAGATCTGGTTATCGATGACGCCGCCAGGTTTTTGAGTCGCCAGGATCAAGTGGACACCAAGGCTCCGCCCGATACGGGCAGCGGAGACCAGCTCTTTGATGAAGTCAGGTTCTTCGCTTTTCAACTCTGCAAACTCATCGGAAATGAGGAAGAGATGCGGAAGTGGCACTTCGGTTTTCCCTTGCTTATATAAACGGGTGTAATCATTGATATGGTTGACTTCATAGCGGTCGAACAGGCGCTGGCGCCGCTTCAGCTCGCTTTTGATGGAAGCAAGGGCCCGGTTACTGAAGTTCTTGCTTCCTTCGATATTGGTGATGGTCCCCAACAAATGCGGGATATCCTTGAACGGTTGCGCCATTCCTCCCCCCTTATAGTCGATGAGGAGGAAGGCTACTTCGTGAGGGTGGAAATGGACCGCCAGTGAAAGGATATAGGTTTGCAGGAACTCACTTTTCCCTGAACCCGTAGTCCCTGCAAGGAGTCCGTGGGGACCATGGGCTTTTTCGTGAAGATTCAACTCCACAAGGTCTTCCTTTCCTTTCAGTCCCACCGGTACGGCGAGTGACTTGGCCGATTCCCTTGTCAGCCAGTTTTCCTTGATCGGAAGTTGCTGAACATCGTTCGTTCCGAGCATACTCAGGAACGATACACTGGTCGGGATTGAATTGGTCATCCCGATCTGATGGTTCAGCGTCCTTAGCATGCGGGCATAACGCTCATTGCCTTCCCGGTCGTAAGCATCCAATCGGAACGGGATCTTGACCGCTTTCTTCTTTTGAATCAGGATATCACCCTGCTGATCATTGATGTACCGGACAAGGGTATGGATATTTTCCGACAGGCTCTCCTTTGCTTCCGCCGCGAAAATGACGGACATCCCGAGATGGGCATATTCCCCTTCAAGATACTGAAGGATCACATGGTCGGAAATCAGCTGATGGTTCGTGACGATGAACACATAGTTGGGTGAATAAATCACCTTTTCCTTGGCGTCATCATCTATATCCCGCTCCCTCAGCACTTCATAGATGGAAGACAGGATCTGATCACGGGTCTTTTCGTTATAAATGAATCCTTTTGCATAGGATTGCGGGAGTTGGAAGTGGGGAAGATACTTCATCCATTCCCACTCGTTATATTCTTCTTCGTCAAAAATGAACACGAAGCGAAGATCGTGATAGCTATGGAAAAACGCAAGTTGACCAACCATCTGATGAATTTCGTTCTTGTAGACAGCTTCCTTTCCGATCAAGCCGATTGCCCCAAGACTGAGTTCCGCTTTGACCGGTAGGTGGTCGATTTCACTGTAGACATCTTTCATTTTCTGAGATTGCTCCAAGAGATCATCCATTTCCCTGTTGGCCATATCGCTTGAGCTCAATGAAATGGTATAACTTGCAGGAACCTTCCCTGTACCAAGGCGGAATTCAAGGAAATCCGGGCTGTCCAGGGTCCTTTCCCACAAACGGTCCGAGAGCTCTTCCGTCAGATACTTGATCCGTTCATATGACGGATAATGGAATCGGAGCACATCGGTCTGCTTCTCAGCGAGATCCTGAAGCTCCTGCCGTTTGTTTTTCAAATAGCTCGTGTATACGCGCTCCCGCTTTTCTTTTGCCTTTTTCCTAGTTGATTTATCCTTGAAGAACTGAACGGTGGACGTAATCAATGTCGTGGTGAACATGACAAGCGAGATGATGATGAAGATCCCCCTGGGAATGACAAGGGCAATGAAGCCCATCACAACAAGCATGACAAGGGGCGGCAGGATGATGATCCACAAGCTTCGGCCCGAGTCATCGGATTCCTGACTCGGGAACGACAGCTGTACTTTTTCTTCCGGGAGGTCATAGACCATCCGTGGTGTACGACGATAATTTGGATACTTCTTCTTCATCTCGGACAGTGGACGCCGGGACTCGGGCAAATGAATCTCCATCTCCCCTACTCCGTGGATAGAAATGAGATCATCCTCCAACAGGGTGATGGTCACATAGGGGGTGAAAATCATATCTCCCGTGCGTATCTCCGTTTTTTTTCTAATCCGCTCCCCGTTCAAATAATACGATCCGGAGTCTGGATGCAGTATCCATCGTCCGTTCTCACCCCTGTACCATTCTCCCTCGTGATGAGGGATTGAGATATGTGCACCCTTTCGGGAACCTAAGAACATCTCTTCCAAATGACCTATGAAGTACACATTGTCTTCTTCCGTGAGCGGGGCTATGAGAATGGAAAGTTTCTCACTACCAGCTTGGCACGTCCATTCCTTTCCGGGCTTGATATCCTCTTCCAGATCTCCTTTGATCCGGAACGATGAGCCGAGCTTTTCAATAGACAGCGTTTCCCACTCGGCCGGGAGTGAAGACAGGGTCACAGAATCTGTGAGATTGCGCCCGATCGTTACCGTTTCCCTGTCCGTATTGATTCTGTAATATTGATACTGTTCTTTATATAAAATCCACAGGGCATACATTCAATCACCCACTCAGTCTGTTTTTTTATCATCTTTCTTCTGCTGATCTTTTTTCTGGTCTTCTTTTTTCTGATTATCCGCTTTAGGTGCCTCTTTTTCTTGCTGTCCGGCATCCTGTTCTTCCTGAGGAGCAGCCTCAGCTTCCTTCGCCTGCTCTTCTTCAGCCGCTTTTTCTTCCTCAAGCTTCTTCATTTCTTCCTCATACTCATTGATTTCACTTTCAATATCGTTCAGCTTTTGTTGTCTTTCTTCACTATCCAGTTCGCTATCGGATTTTACCTGTTCACGATACTTAAGCAGGCCAAACAGGATCAAATCCCTATCTTCGAGGAAACGGGCTGTATCAAGGGCTTCCTTCGCCTTTCCGCGCCCTATGTTGATCCAGTACTCGTAGTACATGGGATCGGACTGGAGGGAGATCGTATTCCTGACATTCTCCTTCTGATCCTCTGACAGGGATTCATTCACAATATAGGAGAGGGCCAGCTGGTACTGGGCCACCTTTGGAATATCATCAATCTCATAAGGCTCCAATTCCGTGACAACATCACTGTACTTGTTCAGTAAGAAATTTTCCTGAGCGGAAACAATGCTCTCCTGCTTCGGGTTGATGAAGAAGAATGAATAGATTGAATAGATGATGGCTGGAACCAATAGTATGGATACACCCAGCAGGATATAACGGTTGGTCTTCCACTTCTTTTTACTGATGGACATGTAGGAAGCAGCCACTTCCTTCGCATCCAGGATACTCTTATTCAGCACGTCTTCCAGTTCTTCGAAGGTGGCGGTTTCCATGATGGCCCGTGTCACTTCGGAAAGTTTGATCGTTTCACTGAATTTGATATAGTCATCGAATGATAGTTTCGGCTCTGAGATGAAGGCAGCCATTGCCTTCGTTTCCTTGAACAGGGTGTCTCCGTCCTTTTCATATGGAGGCAGGCTTTCTTTTACTCCGTAATGCAGGAAGTGAGGGCTCAATCCCTGGTCGAAAACAATATTCCCCGGGCTTACTACTAAATGAATCCTTGAGAGTCGGTGCTGCTGCACCCTATGGACAAGTTGGAGTGCCGTTATCAGCCTTTCCTTCTCACCGATATTCAGCTTGTCAGAGGCAATATATGAGGCAGGGATGGTGTGGGAAATGCTAAGTTCATCATTTTCCATCCTGATTTCTTTTTGAATGGTCGGATCCAGGTCTTTAAGAAACATGATTTCTCTGACATGATCCAGTTTGATTTTTTCATTTTGAAACACGAACGTGATGACGTCGTCAGTCCGGTTCACAACAATATCAAGCTTTTCTTCTAGGTACGTCCGTTTCGTTTCGGCCATGGTCATTGATCTCCTTTATAAAATTTCAACCCGGTCACCCGAGAGAATCCCGGCTTCATTCAGGCGGGCGTTTCCTGAAATGACCAGGTCCTTATTGGAAATCCTGATCCAGTACCCTTCCCTTGGTTCCGAGGTGAGCTTTTGGGACTGCCATACGAGGTCGATGAGCTTCTTGACCGTATGGTAATTGGAGAGACGAAGGTCAAGGACCTTCCCCTTCTGATATCGATTGAGATCGACGGTGATTTCTATGTACATCGTTCATTCACCTCATAAAGAAGGAGCGCCTCAACACGTTAAGCGCTCCTTGATTGAAATGTCGTCGGAAATGATTATCCACGAATTTGGCTGGCGATTTGATTGTCTGCATCTTCTATGGCTCTTGCAGTATTTCTGAGTTGCAGTGAGATATCTCCTAGCAATTCCTGCATTTCAACGAAGGACGGGCGAAGTCGCTCATATTGATCACTGAAGGCACGGCTTGATTCACCTTCCCACATTGATTCAAGTTCACGGATCATTCCATCAAGATCGCCGATTTGGCTTTCTAGTTTACCTTTTTCGTTTGAATAACGGCCTGACATACCATCCAATTCTGCTGGGGTTACGCGAATTCTTCCTGACATGTAATTTCCTCTCCCTTATAACGTTTTTAGTTGGTAATCATCTATATAAAGTCTGAATACCCATAACAAAGAATAGATTCCTTTTACTGACAACTTCATCTAACATAGTATTACAATCTTACATAAAAACACAGATTTTACTCAGAAAAGGAAACTTTATAACTATTAAAATCTCTGTTTCCTTAGGAATAATGTAATGTCATGCTTTGTCGATTAGGTCTTTCAGACCCGTCGAAACGACAGATATCGACAGACACCGGTTTGGACGTCGGGAAATGATGCCACACTCAGCCCCTAACGGTTACAAGTACTTACTATATATCCTGATATTTACTTTTATAAACCGCAATTTTCAGAAATTGTTAAACTTTTTGGTTCAAAGGATGGGGGACCAAATTCTTCACAGGCTTTTCACTCCTTTCCATACTCTAGGATTCCTATATAAAATGGCTGATATATCTGGTAAAACCTTTCATTATTCGGTAAAATTTTTAAAAAACAGTATTGTGGTGGTTTAATTGTTTACATTGCTTTTGATCGAAGATGATACAAGTTTATTCAATGAGATCCGTGACCGATTGACTCAATGGTCGTATGAAGTCCACGGTGTGAAGGATTTCAGTCTGGTGATGGAGGAATTCGCAGCGGTTCAGCCGGACTTGGTGATCATTGATATCCAGCTGCCGAAGTTCGATGGTTTCCACTGGTGCCGGATGATCCGTTCCCACTCCAATGTACCGATCCTCTTCCTGTCTTCACGGGACCATCCGATGGATATGGTGATGTCGATGCAGCTAGGGGCCGATGACTTCATCCAGAAGCCTTTCCACTTTGATGTACTGGTGGCAAAGGTGCAGGCAACGCTCAGGAGGGTCTACAACTATAATGCCGAGGTGGTCAATCTGAAGACCTGGTGCGGGGCAAAGGTCGATTATGAGCGGAATACCGTGGACAACGATGAAGGGGAAATCGAGCTGACGAAAAATGAAATGTTCATCCTGAAGCTCCTGATCGAGCATAAAAACCGGATCGTCACCCGGGATGAGCTGATCAACAAGCTGTGGGACGATAAGCGATTCATCAGTGACAATACCCTGACGGTGAATGTGAACCGCCTGCGGAAACGCCTGGATGAGATCGGCCTGGGGCAAAACATCCTGACAAAGGTGGGGCAGGGATATATGGCCGTGGAAGGAGAGCTTTCATGATCAGGGCATTCCTGTGGGAGAGGAAAAGCTGGATCCTCATGTTCATCTTCCTCCAGTTTTTCTATCTCGGGATCGCCTTTCTCGATGCAGACATACCGGTAGCCTCCGTTCTCTATGTTTCCTTCCTGTCCTCTCTTTTCTTCCTCGGGTTCCTTTTCTTCCGCTATCAGAGGGAGACCCGTTTTTATAAGGGATTGGAGGAATGGAGCCGGAATTTCACGATCAGCGGGGTCCCGGAACCGGACTCTCCTTTTGAGCATATCCTCTACACCATCCTCACTGAGCAGGGTCAAAGCCTGAAAGAGGCCGCGTCGGAAAACAGGAGGCGTCTCGATCAGGAAAAGGATGACCTTCTCGCCTGGATCCATGAGGTCAAGACGCCTCTTACAGCGATGCATCTCATCATGGAACGCATGGAGAACGATGCTCTCAAGGCCCCTTTGAAATATGAGTGGTTGAGGATTCATCTGCTGCTTGACCAGCAACTCCATCAGAAGCGCATGGATATCATGGAGAATGACCTTTATATTGAGAAGATTGATGTAGAAGACCTCCTCTATCAAGAAATTAAGACGTTGCAGTCTTGGTGCATACAGAAAGGGATCGGTTTCGATATCGACCTTGCCTCCACCGAAGTGCTAAGCGACTCCAAATGGCTTTCGTTCGTATTCAGGCAACTCCTCACCAACGCCGTCAAATACAGTGAAGCAACAGACATCGAGATCACTGGCACTGCCGGCGATCAAATGTCCTTGTCTATCAGGGACAAGGGCAGAGGAATTGAGCCTCAAGATCTGCCTCGGATCTTCGATAAAGGGTTCACATCGACGGTCCACCATAACCATTCTGCCTCCACCGGCATGGGGCTCTACTTGACGAAGGTCATCACCGATTCCCTCCTGATCAAAATTGAAGTCGACTCCACTCCAGGTGAAGGATCGACCTTTACCCTGATCTTCCCGGATCGCAATGAGATTCACCATGTGATGGGCATGTGACAACATTGTCACATGCTTTTCTATTTTGTTCGCTGAATGAAAGGAAACGGAACTCCATGCTTCCTATAATGAAATTATCAACCAACGCAAAGGAGTTTTGACTAATGAGCATACTGGAAGCCGTCAAATTGCATAAAAGCTATGGGAACAAATTCAATAAACAAGAGGTTTTGAAGGGGATCGATCTCACGATTGAAAAAGGTGAGTTCGTCAGCATAATGGGGGCATCGGGTTCAGGTAAGACGACACTGTTGAACGTACTGTCCTCCATCGATAACGTAACAGAAGGATCCATTAAGATCGAAGGCAACGAAATGACCCGTATGAAAGAGAAGCAGCTGGCCGAGTTCCGCAAGAATCATTTGGGCTTCATCTTCCAGGACTATAACCTTCTCGATACCTTGACCGTAAAGGAAAACATCATGCTTCCCCTCTCCATCACCAAGACACCAAGAAAGGTGGCC
This sequence comes from Rossellomorea sp. RS05, assembly GCF_039822645.1. NCBI lineage: Bacteria > Bacillati > Bacillota > Bacilli > Caryophanales > Bacillaceae > Rossellomorea > Rossellomorea sp. RS05. Next base: position 65,860 of record NZ_JBDKWY010000007.1, read on the forward strand.
GATCAAAAATTCTCTGCTCTCGCCTCACAGCTTGGGATCAACGAATTAAAGAACAAGTATCCGAATCAGATTTCAGGCGGGCAAAAACAGCGCACGTCGGCCGCACGGGCCTTCATCCATGACCCGAGCATCATCTTCGCCGATGAACCGACAGGAGCCCTGGATTCCAAATCGGCATCCGATCTTTTGAACAAGCTGAGCGACCTGAACGAAAAGCTGAAGTCAACCATCGTAATGGTCACCCACGATCCAGTGGCGGCAAGCTACTGCAGCCGGGTGATTTTCATCAAAGACGGGCAGATCTATACCCAGTTGAATAAGGGCCTCCAGGAGCGACAAGCCTTCTTCCAGGATATCATGAAGACCCAGGGCCTCCTGAGCGGGGTACAGCATGAACGTTAATTCGCTGATCCTGAAGAATCTGAAGAAGAACATCAAGAACTACTATCTCTATGTATTTGCCCTTGTATTCGGTGTCGCCCTGTATTTTGCCTTCGTGACGCTGCAGTTCGACCCGGCACTCGATCAAACAAAGGGGGACGTGAAGGGCGCAGCCGCCATCAAGGTTTCATCCTATCTTCTGGTGATCATCGTGGCAGTCTTTCTGCTTTATGCGAATACCATTTTCATCAAGAGAAGGAGCAAGGAAATCGGGCTGTTCCAGCTCATCGGGATGACTAAGAACCGGATCTTCAAGCTGTTGACCGTAGAAAACGCCATCCTTTACTTCGGTTCGATGGTGATCGGGATCTTTGCCGGATTCTCCTTCTCAAAGTTGATCCTGATGGTCCTTTTCAAGGTGACCGGGGTGTCTTCAACTGCAGAGCTCCGCTTCTCCGGAGACGCACTTCTCCAGACGATCATTGTATTCATCGGCATCTATCTTCTCATAATGATGATGAATGCCTTCTTTATCAAAAAACAATCGATCCTGGCCTTATTCAACGTGAAGTCATCAACGGAGAATTCAATGAAGGGCATGTCGATTTGGGAAGTCTTCATGGGGCTTTGTGGAATCGGACTTATAGCGGCGGGTTACTATGTATCTACCAGGCTCTTCGGAGGCGACTTCACCTCCATGACCGAATTATTCATGGCCATGGCGTTCATCCTTGGGTCTGTCATCATTGGAACCTATTTCTTTTATAAAGGGTCTGTCAGCTTCATCTTTAACGTGATCAGGAAACAGCAAGGAGGCTACCTCAGCATCAATCAGGTGCTGTCCCTCTCATCGATCATGTTCCGTATGAAGTCCAACTCCCTGCTCCTTACCGTCATCACCACGGTATCGGCCCTTGCCATCGGTCTCTTATCGCTGACGTATATCTCGTATTATTCAGCCGATAAAACCGCGATCAGCCAGACGCCGAACCACTTTGCCCTTCAAGATGAAAACAAACTGAAGATCTTTGAGGAGGCGCTGAAGCAGAAAGAAATTCCGTACGATGTCACGAAGATCGAGGTCATCCAGGTAAACGCTGATTTGTCTGCCATCATGAAGCAGAAAGAAAACGAAGGGTTCCAGATGGATACCCGTAATACCCAGATGGCTGTGATCAGCGATAAGGACGTGAAGGGAGTGAATCTCTCTCCTGGCGAAACGATCCTGACGGGCTACAGTGATATGCTCAGCCGCTTTATTCCTATGAAGGATTCGGGCACGATCCTCTATAAAGGGAAGCAGACAAAGGTCCAAGAGGACTACCTGAGCATGGAGGATGATTTCTATGTTTCCTGGAAGTTCACAGGGGGAGGTTTCCCCATTGGAATCGTTGATGATACGGTATTCACCCAGCTAAAAAACGATCTGGATCATTCCATTCAAAAGGAAACCAGTCTATATCTAGGGTTGGATGTGAAAGAAACGTCCCAGTTGAAAGATGCCAATAAGCTATTCAATCAAACGTTTAATCAGGAAACCACCCAGTCCATCTCTCAACTCAACAGCAAAGAACAACAACGGTCCAACATGGGGATCGCCATGTTCTGTGTTGCGTTCCTTGGACTTGCCTTCCTTGTCACATCAGGCTGTATCCTCTACTTTAAGCAGATGGATGAAAGCGAAGATGAGAAACCAAATTACACGATCCTGCGCAAGCTTGGCTATACCCGTGGAGATCTTCTCCGAGGGATTCAATTCAAACAGCTGTTCAATTTTGGAATCCCCCTCATGATCGGGCTCCTTCACAGCTACTTTGCCGTCAAGTCGGGCTGGTTCTTCTTCGGGAATGACTTTTGGGCTCCGACCTTGATCGTCATGGGTGTGTATGCCGTTCTTTATTCCATGTTTGGCATCCTGTCCGTCCTCTATTACCAGAAAGTCATCAGGGACTCCCTGTCATGAAACAAATTAAAAACCCGAAAACATTTGCCGTATCGCATGCAAATGTTTTCGGGTTTTACTATGACTAAAACAGGTTGTCCCTGCCTCTTTCTCGTTTATATATAGAACAATCTTCGGGGTCTAAGACAGGCAGGATACCCCAGGAAAAATCCATAAAAAATCACCATGACTGCGATTTCTAGCCAGCCATCCGCTTCCCATACCTGCATATTCATACATAGGATGGCCACCACTACAAGCAGCGGTATCTGCCCCTTCAATTGGAACATCATCCCGCGCTTAATCGAGAACTTTTTCACTTCCGCTGTATGCGGTGATAGGACTTCTTTTGCCTGAAGGACCAGCCGCTCCACATACTCTGCAACCCCGATCTTCTTCAATCCCAGGAAGAAAGAGTCCTCTACCGTCTCAGGGTCAAGAAGCCATACGTACCCTTCCCCTGCAATAAATGCTTCCTCCCGGTAAGAAGTCAGCCTATCCGGAAAGATGGTTGTCATCACATTCGGGGCCCCGTATCCTTTTTCCTTGAACTCTCTCACGGTTTTTCGTTCTTCTTCAGAAACCCCTTCTTCTTCCAAAAGCTCATTCCATTCATCTTCTTCGAATGAATCCTCATAGATCAGCCACTTCTGGATTTTCACTTCCTCCACCTGCACAGCTTCCCGTTCCTCCTGCAGGGCAAAGAAATCCTTGAACAGCTCCTCCATACCCTCATGGTAAGGTTGGAACCAGAAGGTGTATTGATCACCTTCAACCCATTCCACAAGTGCCTCTTTCCCCGATGAAGCATGAAGAGCCATGCCCCTCCGTTCTTCCGCATGATAAAAGATAGACATGCTGCTTTTTCCGATACATGATATGACCCGATCAGAAAAATCACTTCCTAATGCCGGAGGGAGCTCGTTCAATCCGTATTGCTTTTTTACATTTTTCCATTGTCGCCCGTATCCTCCTTCTTTCAATAACGATGCAAAGTCTGATGCACTGAGCGTCAGCTTTTTCATCTCATCCCCTCCTTCACCCTTCAAATACGAATGATACCAACATACTGAGTATGAACAACACCAATGCATATAAGATGCCCAATGCTTAATTGACGACAAACGGAAGCCGACAGAGCACGAGCTGGACGTGGTGATTCAGGATCATGCCCGGCCATAGGACAAATTTCAGGACTGTTTGAAAAAAGGTATCTTTATAGTCATGAATCCGATATTCATAGAAAGCGATCACCACGAGTTGATTATAAACAGACCACAGAGCACATAGCCCGTTAATGAAAAAGAAGACCGGAAGATAAGAGCTTGGAAAAGGCAGCCCTAACTGATAAGGAAAAAAGGACATGAGACAAACAGCCACCATCATCGCAATCGCTCGTTTCATCATTGTCACCTCGTCATCCAAAGAGCAAAAAAGCCCCTTCCGCCTGGGGAAGGGGCTTCTGCGTCACAATCAGTTAGAAAACTGTTGATTGTCAGGTTGGTAATCCACATCATATTTTTTTGCCAAATCGCTCATGGCCATATGATATTCCTGTGCTGCCAGAAGGTATTCCTGCGCCTTCGCATTGGAATCTTCAATCAAGGAAACGTCCTGCTTTTCGATCCCTTCTTTCTGGAGCATGAGGGCCTCATGGTAAGTGGCCACAATATCTTTCAATTTAGCCGTCATAGGCTCAAGTTCATCAAACGGGCTTTCAATGTTTTCAGCCGTGTCCACTGCTTTTTCATAAGTCGGGATAACCTCTTTGGTCAAGACTTCGTACATATCTTCATCGTTTGTATAGTTCTCTCCTGATACACCTTGAAGAGCTACAACAGCCTCGGTTTCATAATCGGCAATTTTCCGTACATCATCGTTGATATACGTAATGAGGGCTTCCTGTTTCTCAGCATCGGAGAGGTCTTTTTTCGGCTCTTCTTTCTTTGCTGTATCCTCTTTATCGGTTTCTTCCTTGCTTTCGTCTTTAGTAGCTTCTTCTTTTTTGCTGTCTTCCTTCTTCTCTGTTTGAGTGCTTTCTTTTTTCTCCGACTTTTCGTCAGAAGACGTGCTCTGGCTGCAGCCCATCACGATGAATGATAAAGCCACGAGCATGATGATTAATTTTTTCACGCTGATCCATCCTCTCAAGATTGTTTTGGTTATTTAAGAAATCAATGGCTTCTTCCGCTTCATCCATGAACGCGAGACAGCAATCAATTAATTAAAGATTCGCTTCTGCCAATTTCCCCTTTGGCCAGGGTGCTTTGGCGTCATCATGGCTTATCCCTGGATCATCAGGGACACAACCACTAAAAATTCCAATCTTTTCAACTATAGCATGATTGGTAAAATACTGTTATGATAGCATTTGTTTATTTTTGGATGTCTTCCACCTAGGTTATTAGTCTCAAAAATTCCGTTGATTGGAAGGAGATTACCTTCCACTGTTTCTTACACCGGGCATGCTTGATAAGAATGCAAGGCTTTCTGACTACATCCTTACATTTACTTTATTTCGTAATGAAACTGATTCTTTTTTATCAGTGGGCCGATGCTTGAGCATTTAGTCTTCAATAGTTTGAACTACATGTTAAATATCACTTCTAAAGGAAAGTTAAACCTTTTATGTGAAATATTATTATGGGATGAACCTGAAACCATTCATTCCATCTATCCGTATAACAGGAGAGGTGAAAGACGGAATGTACATACATATTGAAGAACCAACCGAAACGATATCAAAAGATGCCGTCCAGATGTGGCGGCTGACCAATACCATCGGGCATGCTATTGCACTGATCATCATTGCAGTGCTACTGTACTGCACGGATTATTTCCACTGGTATGGATGGGTGAGTCCTGTCCTGTACATTTTGGGAGGACTCCTGATCCTATCCGCCCTGTACTCCATTCTCCTGGAACCAGTTTTCGTCCAGCGCCATTGGCGCTACCGGATCGATGAAGAGTTCATCCAGCTCAAGAACGGGAAGTGGAATACGAAGCATGTGGTCATTCCCATGGAGAAAGTCGAATATGTACGAACGGAGCAGGGACCTTTCTTACGCAAATATGGGCTGTACGATTTAGAGGTGGGGACCACCACATCAAATCATACGATCCCTGCCATCCCGCAGGCTGAAGCAGAGCGGCTGAAGGCCGTCATCGCCACCTACGCGAAAGTCCGGGATGAGGAGGAGGAAGCCATATGAGCGGTTTCCAGCGGTTCCACCCTGCCTTTCTTGTTGTGGAGCTTGTGTCTTTTGTAAAGGGCGTGTTCTTCATCTACTTCTTCTTATTCGTCCTGAAAGCCCAATCCACTTCTGGGTGGGTAGTATGGGGAAGATACATCCTCATTGCCTGGTCGGTCTTGGCCATCGTGAATATCTTCTTAAAATGGAGATTTCACGGCTACGAAGTGACCGAGAGGACGATTGTTCTTCATGAAGGGGTATGGGTGAAAACAAAGAGGACAGCAGGACTGGACCGCGTTCATAACCAGACCTCCAACACGACATTTGTCCACAAATGGTTCGGTCTCACATCGTTGAAACTTGAGACCGGGACTTCCGGTGATCACGGGGAGATAGAGTTTCCCGTAATCACCCAAGAAGAAAAAGAACGGATCCTTTCCCTGATCGGATTGCAGCAGCGCGAGACCGGACGCGAGGAAGGGGATGAAATCTTTGAGGCTGAAGCCGTGCGCACAGTGCGCTTCCAGTCAAAGAAAAAAGACCTGATACGGGCCTCCTTTACATCCTTGAGCTTTCTTGCGATCTTCCCGCTCCTAAGTGCCGCTTATTCGAACCTTGCCGTGTTCTTCAATCTAGAAGACGGGGCGGAAGGAGCTTGGGATTACCTGGTCCTCCACTGGTGGATGCTGATCATTCTTTTTGTCATTGCCCTTCTCATTTCATCGGTCATCGGCTATGTCAGGGTCTATTTGAAATACGGGAAGTTCACGATTAGCGACGATCATGACAAGATCTACATCGAAAAAGGAGTGGCAAACGTGACCCACTTCTCTATCCCGAAGCGGAACGTACAGGCCGTCGTGGTAGAACAATCGCTCCTGAAGCGTCTTCTGGGGCTGGCATCGGTGAAGCTGATCAGCGCCGGATCATCTGAGCTTGAAAGCGAGGAAACAAGTTCACTCTATCCATTCCTCCCGAAGCATGAAGCTTATCGGATCATCCAGGACATGCTTCCCCACTATGAGATCCAAGAACAAATGGGTCGCTTTCCACGACAGGTCCTTTGGGCTAAGCTTCTCAGGCCCTATTATGTGACCGTCCTGTCCATTGCAGGCTTCCTCATTTTCAAACCGGCCTTCCTATGGATATCGGCCATACTCTTTATATTGGCTGTCATTCTGAGGGTATTCGACTACGCCTTTACCAGCTACATCCGTCACGGGGACCTGATCCAGATCCGGAGCGGCGCCCTCACAACAGAAACCTTTGTAACCCATAAACGGAGGATCCAACAGGCAACCGTCACCCACTCATGGCTACAGCGCCGATTCGGGATTGCCACTCTTTCCTTCACCAACAGGGCCGATCCCACCCACGTCAGCGAGCTTTACGGGGTGTCCAGGGAAGAAGCCGGTGAATTCTATGATTGGTACAAACAAAAATCCGCATCGTCTTAAAAAGACGGGCGGATTTATTTTTTGAAGACGAATAAGATTGAGAATAATTATCAATACTAAAAAACAAGACAACCCCATGGTTGCCTTGCTTTCGGTCATTACATACCCGGTTCGAACGTCTTACAGTCGGTTTCCTTGCTGTCATGGGCTTCATTTCCTCTGTGACTCACCACAAAGATCTGATCAGCCGAACAGCGTTTGCCTTCTTTATTGTAGCGGCAGTTACTGACTTCGCATAGTACATCTTGTGCCATATCATTCACCTCCCCGTATTATTTAGAATTTACTTTTTTGGGGAGGTTCATACAGGCCTTTTGTGATCATTCATTCCTCTTCAGGTGGAAAACATCGATCGAAATCTTCACGGGCTTTCACATCTTCAACAGTGCATGGTGGTGCTTCTTCCAAGTTAAACATGTTTGTGGACGAAATCGGATATGCCCCATACCCATTCTCCTGTAGGTATTGAATGACGGGAAGGGCTGCTGATGGAGAATCCGTTGCCATTTCTATGTAATAATAGGGATTGACACTTCCTGACTCTTCCAGAAAATCTACATGTTCCGCCTTCGCCATAACCAGCCTCGGTTTATATTGATACGATAAGGATTTAACCAGTTCATATAACTCTTCATTTAAATCCAACTTACTTTCGTCTTCTTTGAACTTAAAGTAGTTATTCACCTCTTCGGAGAACGAAGCTTCATCCCCTGATCCGAAAGGACCGAAAAGGTGTTTGTTTTGTCCTTCTTCCAGTTGGAGGACGGCTTTAGTTGGGACCGGAGCCATTTTCTCTCTCATGGAATTCAACAGGCTTACCACCTTATCTGCATTAAACTCGTCGACATCGGTTGAAGCACGATAAGTAATGACCGGCTCCTCACTACCAAGTCGATCTTCAAGATGCGTCTCCTCGACCACCTCGAGATAATCAATTCCTTCACCTTCCAGATCGGTCATCCATCCTTTGTACTCTTGATCGTTTTCACTTAAGTATTCGTGTTTATCACGAATATACTCATCTTCAAAGTTCTTCAACCTGGACTCGATGCTACCTGTGAAAGTGAAATCATCCTCCTTCGATTGGAATTCAAGAAGGCGGGTATCACCGAAAATCGCCATCAATACGATGATCAGCGTAGATCCCATGCCGTAATCCTTTTTCATCGATGTCATCTCAAACTCTTCTCCGTACTTTTCGCTGAGTTCTTTTTCTGTATACTCCTTGACACGTTCTTCATACGTCTGACATCCAGACGTGATGATAGCCGATAAGCCGAGGATCAAGAGCAGCTTTTTCATATGTATCCCTCATTTCTCCCATACCCTAAATTCAAATTATTTACATTATTTAAAGGTTATACCACATGAATTGGGTAGTTAAAACCTATATGCAGCCTTATTCACAGAAAAAGCCTGAAAATCCGGTCACTCGATCATTAACCGGATTTAGCTTGAGATGGCGGCTCCTTCTCCATCTGTTTGCCAATTTGTTATCAAGCCCTATTATTTTTAAGGTAATCGGTCAATGTCACACCCAGGACCGCGATCAGAATGAGCGAGATGATGACCGAATCCTTCATATTCCCTTGAAAGAGTGAGAAAGCGAGGGGAATAACGGCAAACAAGACGAACAAAAGGCTTGATAAGAATAGGTGTTTCTTCTTCATGAATTGACCTCCTCCTGCATCATATGGATAAAGTAATCTTCCAAGCTAGAATGGGTCTCAGAAATGGTTTTAAGCGGTACCTTTTCACCGAGAATCCTTCCATCTTGAATAAGGACGCAGGAGTCACAGAATTCCTGGGCGACACTGAGTTGATGCGTGGATAACAAGATGGCATTGCCCTCGGCGGCATACACCCTCAGAAGATCCTTAACCAGCCTCATGTTCAAAGGATCGATACCGGAGATGAACTCATCAAGGAGCAGTACATTCGGCTTCGGGATAAGGGCAGCGTACAGGGCCACCTTCTTCTTATTACCGAGGGACAACTCTTTGATCTTCTTATCTAGTTCTTCTTGCAACCGGAAAGCTATGTGATCCGGGAGTGCGTTCACCCGGTGGAGCTCCTTCATCATCTGTACATATTCCCGGACCGTCAGCTCTTCATACAGAAGCGGATCATCAGGTATGAATACGGATGTACCATCGATGGAAATTTCTCCTTTATCTGCTTTGTAAAGCCCTGCGGCAACTTTAAGGGTCGTTGTTTTCCCTGCTCCATTCTGACCAAGGAAAGCGACGATTTCTCCCCTGGAGACCGAGAATCCGACATCGCGTATGATGGCCTTGTCCCCGATGGTTTTTGTCATATTCCTGAGCTGGATACGTTCGTTCATTTCCATTCCTCCTAGAGGTTCAATTGATCAAGGTGGGTCATGCGTGTTAGGCGTCTATGCATAGCGAATAACAAGACGAAGATAAACAGAACCATAAGCAATAGGAGCCCCGGTCCGATCACCCAGAGATACGACCGGTAAGAAAGACTATCTGTAAGATAAAAGGCGCATGGTAGCATGAACACCATCGGGATCATGACACCGACAACTGCTCCGTTAGCCATATTCCGGATCTTCTCCTGATCCGGATAGTCCTCAAGCTCTTCGAGGGAAGGATAGTGAAAGTGAGGAGTCAGAACAGATGGCAGGTACATGATCAAGCTGAATAGCATACAAGCGCATAAATGTGAGAGAAAGAGAATGATAGACTCTGTGACTCCGGGTTTGACCAACGTAATCATGATGACATCACCGACAACCAGTAGCGGGACCGTCATCACAAGGAAGAGATGGAGCCTTAAGCGCAGGATGGGCCAAATCCCTTGATCGGGATGCAGATGGGATTGGACTCTCTTTCCTACACCATCCATGGCATGGATGCCATTTAGCGCTGAAAAGCTGGCTTGGGTATAAAAATAAACGAAATAAAAAGTATAAAAAGAGAGAACCATATGGAACATCTTGCTCCCGTAATCGATGCCGTCAAGAAACCCCCATATGAGGCCCATAAAGATCCAAAAGGAAAACGGACCCAAGATAATGGGAAACCTTGAAAGGAAAAAAGTTGAACGAAGATCGTTCCGGGTCATGAACTGGAGATGCCCTTTTCCTCCCGACCATATCAGGAGGAATGATATCCATTTTTCATAAAAAGTGAACGGATACCAGCTTCTTTTTGTATCTGAATGATACCGGGTGGGAAGATAGAGAAGCACTCCTGCCACCAACAACCCAGTGAGGAAGGGAAGCCCTCCATTTCCCGTTGCCAGCTCGGCAAGCAGGTTATGTGGCCAAAAACGCCAGTTGAATACCATCGAAATCGACGAAGTCATCGAAACGATGGAGGCACTACCCGTATCCAGCCACCCAAAGTAGGTCTCTTTCTCGACGGTCTTTGATGTAAGGGGGAATTGCTCCACCCACGGGACAAGCTTCCTGGCAAACTGTACGGATAAGACCAAAAAGGCAATCCGCATGGCAAGCTGACATGTCATCCTTATGAAGAATGATGGTTTAGTGGCTTGACGACTGAGAGCCAGTCCATAGTAAGACGCAGCAAGAAATCCGAATAATATGTAGAAGAGCCATGCAAGCACCATGGTGATCACTGGGGCCGGAAAATAACTCTGAACGGCAGCCATGATCGGTATGTAGACCATTAAAAATTTCTTGGATTCCCAGAGTAGCAACTCTGACTCGACCATTGTCCTGGCCCGGGATAAAGTGAGCTTCAAATTCACCTGTAGCCATTCACCGTCAAGAGACTGCTTTTGCTTTTTGGCAGTCGACTTGCCGGACACGATTGCATTCAGGAAGATAATGAAGAAAAGGACTGACCAGATGAGATGAGGATCTTCCCTCATCGCTTTTATAAGATGATCCATCACCGCATAAAACACATTTGAACCAATATCGAACTTCCCATTAATGATCACTTGCCCCATTGTCACATAACTTGTAGCATAGAGTAGTACTGCCTTCATGATGCCCCATGCCAATAGCCATTTCCAACTCAGATAGGGTGTGAGAAATCGGCTCCGATACTGATCCTTCATCCTGACTTTCCATCTCCATTTTATCCAGTGGTATACCATTGCGGACCTCCGTATGTTGTAATGCAAGGTAGTTGGGCATATAATCACTACTTTGCATTACCAAGTAGTAACCCAACTATATCCAATTAAGGAAATAAAGTCAATTGGTTGTTCTATATCCCTTTCTCTTTTTATTGTTTTGCATTCACTTCATCGCGAAATAGGAACCAGTCTTATTTCTTTGAAAATTCCCAAAACAATGGTTTACACCTGGGTCATTAAGGGTATAAATCCCTGTTATTAATTGTAAAATAATTCTTTTGTCCTAATCGAACAAAGGTCATATGATTCATCCATAACAATTGTTATTCTAGTAAACTATTTAGTGGTATACACGTCCCATCTTTTCCATTTAAGGGGTATGCCAATCCCGACGATCAAAAAATGATCAGTGACCGGCACTGATCTGACTGAAAAAGGAGAGAGAACTATGACGACGATCGGCATTGACTTGGGCACGTCCAATAGTCTGGTATCCTACTGGACCGAGGACGGTCCCGCACTTATTCCAAACGTACTGGGGAGCCATTTGACCCCTTCCATCATCAGTGTGGATGAATCAGGAGAAATACTCGTTGGCCAGGTGGCGGAGGAGCGACTGATCACACACCCTCAAGAGACCGTGGCCGCATTCAAACGCCATATGGGTACACAAAAGACTTACAGGCTTGGGTCGTACACCCTTTCCCCTGTTGAATTATCTTCCTTCGTCCTCCAATCGCTGAAGCGGGACGCGGAGAGTCATCTTGGTGAGGATGTTTCCAAAGCCGTCATCAGCGTACCGGCATATTTCAATGATAAACAAAGAAAAGCAACAAAACAGGCAGCGGAAATGGCGGGGCTGAAGGTAGAACGCCTAATCAGTGAACCGACGGCCGCTGCCATCGCCTACGGGTTCCACAAGGAGGAGGAAGATACGAAATTCCTCGTCTTCGACCTTGGGGGAGGGACCTTTGACGTTTCGATCCTCGAGCTGTTCGAAGGGGTTATGGAAGTGAAGTCGGTAGCCGGCGATAACTTCCTAGGCGGAGAGGACTTCACGTCCATCCTCATGAATGCCTTTCTGCAATCGGAAGGTCTCAAGGCGGAAGAACTCGATTCCCAGAAACTCTCCCTCCTCTTTAAACAGGCGGAGGAATGCAAGAAAGCACTATCAGGGAATGGTCAGTCATGTACCATGACCCTCAAGGCGAACGGACGGGTGCGGGAAATGGAAGTGGGTCGGAAGCGATTCGAGAAGCTTTGCCAGCCCCTCATGCTGAAGCTCCGAAAACCGATCGAACGGGCCCTTCGCGATGCGGACCTCATGGTGGATGAGATTGACGCCATCATCCTCATCGGTGGAGCCACCAGGATGCCGATCATCAAATCGACCGTGAGCAAGATGTTTGGCAAGCTCCCGTTCCTGACCATCCACCCCGATGAAGCTGTCGCTCTCGGTACGGCCGTGCAAGTAGCCCTGAAAGAGCGGAACGAAGCCGTCCAGGAACTGATCCTGACAGATGTATGTCCGTTTTCCCTCGGAACGGCGATTTCCAAACAGGTCGGCTACGATCAGTATTCCGACGGTCATTTCTTCCCCATCATCGAGAGGAACACCCCGATTCCGGTCAGCCGTGTGGAACGATTGGCCCCGATCGCAGATCAGCAAAAGACGATCACCCTTGAAGTCTATCAAGGGGAAAGCCGCATGGTGGAGAACAATTTGAAGTTGGGCTCACTGAAAGTCGATATCCCACCCGGACCTGCCGGAAAGGAAGAAGTAGACGTGCGCTATACGTATGATGTGAACGGTCTTCTCGAGGTGGAGGTGACCATCCTCAGTACCGGGGAAAAGAAGAATATGATCATCGCACAAAGCGACAGCGGCCTGTCCGATAAGGAAATGCAGGAACGGATGGAGCAGCTTGCCACCATCAAGATCCACCCCCGTGAGCGGACGGAGAACAGACTCCTGGTCGCCCGCGGAGAACGCCTCTATGAGGAGGCACTCGGAGACAAACGAAGTGTGATTGCAAGAGCCATCGAACAGTTCGAAATGTCCCTTGGAACCCAGGATGATCAACTCATCAAGCGCGCATCGGCTGAATTCAAAGAAGCACTAGACCAATTCGAAAGCTGGAATAATCTATGACACAGTGGGAAATGCTCGGCATCGAACCGACGGATGACCTCTCCGTCATAAAGAAAGCCTACTCCAGGCAGTTAAAGAATCATCACCCTGAAGACGATCCTGAAGGGTATCAGAACCTGAGGGAAGCCTATGACAGCATCACCAAGATGGTGAAACAGCAAAAACGCGCGGAAAAGGAAGCAGCCTTCGCGACAACGGACGAAGCGGAAATGGAAATGGACATCCCGGAAGAAGCAATCACAGAAGACGAAGAGTATGTCCCTGCCACCAGTCCCTTCCCCGATCACATCGGCTCCCTTCATGAGCCTTTGAGTGACGTTGCTTTGCTCCTTGATCAGGTCGAGGCCCTGTACGTCGACTTTGAAGCAAGGCTCGATGAGGGGCGCTGGATGGATCTCCTTGATCAAGATGTACTATGGAATATGGAGCTTCAACAGCGGGTGAGCGAAGAAATGTTCTTTTTCATCTGGCATCACTGTCTCCTTCCGAAGAGGATCTGGCTCCTCCTTGAAAATCAGTTCGGCTGGCAGCAGATGCTGAAGGAAGGAAACCATTCACTTGATGAGGAGGACGCCGAACATTTCTACCGCTTCTATGAGCGGCGCATCGGCTATTTTCCGGCTCTACGCTATGACTGGACCATCGGTGAGGAAATGGATCATGAGGCCTTCTTCCATGCCCTTGAGTCTGCTTACGATGAATGGTTCAAAGGAGACTTCGAAGCATCTGAAGCACACGCGAAAACGGCGCTTTCACTCTTTGACCGTCATCCCGATGTCCATAAGCTCCTCGGGCAGCTTCATCTCCACCAAGGACGGGTGAAGCACGCTCTTCCTCACCTCGTGGAAGTAACGAAGCTCGATCCCGATGACCTGGATGCCCAGCTATCCTCGACGCGTGCCCTCTACGAAGGTGGCGCCTATGAGGAATCCGCCGCCGTCCTTGCTTATCTGATAGAGTTGGAACCGGAAAACACGGACTTCTTGAACCTTTACGGGAAGGTCTTATTCAAGCAGAAAAAGCTTGTGGAAGCCCGCAGGGTATTTAAAAAGGTCAAGCACATCAATCCTATTGGAGATTCTGAAGTCCTTGTGTACCTGGCGAACATCCACCGGATCATGCGGGAGGATCCTGGGAAGTTCAATGCCTCCATGAAAGATATCAAAGCGGAATTATATATGTACTCCCCCGGCAAGAAATTCAAAGTGTTCTTATGGAACCAATTCAGATGGAAGCTGATCTTTTCCTATATATTCTTATTCGTAAGCTGGCATCAGCTCGGCAATTTGGCTGAAGAGATCCATATGAATCGTGTTGCGTTTACATTGGTGACCATTTTCAGCATGGGCTCTGAATACAGACAGCCTACGTCAACCATTATCTGGACCCTGATCTGGACAGCGATCCTTCTCTTGGCTCTGATACAGATCTTCAAGCAGTGGAATCGCATCAGACGGTCATTGGTGGCTTAGAAAGGAGAGATTTCCATGAATAAAGACCAACAGCGGTTTATCGATACAATGGCTTCCTTGAACTATACTGGAGATCAATCTTACTATGGCATACTCCATTACAAACCCCGTAAACTTCCATACTCCCAGGCCAAAAAAATCCTCGAGTATTGGGGGATCGTGGATACTGAGTCGGCCCATGCCACACTGACCTGGTTTCTTGAGGAAGGATTGCGCAAGGATTTCAATCGTATAAGGAACATCCTTTTATTTATGTCAGACGCTGACAGGGAGCATTGGGTCTCTTCCCTCGAAGACGAAAAGACCCGGAACCAGTTCAAGGTCGTAAACCGGTACCTGCACAAGTTGAACAGCAGTAGCATTGCAGGTGCAGATTATGGATTCTGTGTGATGTTTGCTCAAAATGCGTTTCGCATGGGGTTCATCTCACTCGACGATTCGGATGAGTACGCCCTTCAAGCCGGTAGAAAGGCTCAGAAGGACTTCCCTAACTGGAGCGATTACTTGATCTCCCACTCGGCAGGAGCAGAATTCAATAAAGAAAACGAAGAAACCACAGTAACCTTCATGAAAAGTCAGCAGTTCACGCTGACAAGGGTTCTGACAGCTCCCAACAGTCCTTTAAGAAAGGTGAGCTGGAATACGAATCTAGCCTTGTAAGCAAAAAAAGCGCATGCCCGCGGCATGCGCTTTTTCTATTGAATTAAACCAATACACCTTCAGAGAACGATTTGTTCAGGGTCGGCCAGTACGCTTGATTCGCTTCGATAAGATCATCGAGGATCTTTTTCGCCACTATGGCTGAAGGAATCGTTTTATTAAGGGTGAAGGCCTGCAGTGCCTTTTCATAGGATCCTTCTGTGATGGCTTCCACCAGGATCTTTTCAGAGGCAAGCTGCTGGTCGATCATGGCTTTATGGAAATAAGGGATTTCTCCTACATATTCCGGTACCGGACCATCACTCGTGATGGAGGCAGGCACTTCGATCATGGCATCAGCAGGCAGATTCGGGATCGTCCCGTTGTTCTCTACCATGACGAGATGGCGTTCTCCCAGGTTTTTCGCAAGGGAGACCGTCACATCCACGATGAAGATGCCGTGAACGCCCACATGGAACGCGTCTTCAAGGACTCCCGTCTCTTCATACTTCCTGACGGTTTCAAACAGTGATTTCTCGCGTCCATCCATGACTTCATTGGCGCGGGTGTATTCCTTATTGGAATTCTCCACGATGTATTCCGGCAGCAGATAATATTGAAGGTATGGATTCGGCAGATAATCCGGGAAGAAGTCCATGATCGGCTTGATGTTCTTGAACGTCTTAATCCATGACGCATCCGCATGTCGATAGTCGATCTTCGATACGTCTTCCGTCAGGAGGCCATGATCACTCACATGCTTCCTCAGCTCAGGAAGGCGGTCGACGCCGTCCACTTCCACCCTGGTGAACCAGCCGAAGTGATTCAACCCGAAGTAGTCCACTTTCAGCTCATCCCGTTCAACCCCGAGGATCGCACTCATATTCCTCATGGTGGCGACAGGCATATCACAGATATTGAGGACGCGAGCATCAGGACGCAGCTTCCTTACCCCTTCAGCGACAATCGAAGCCGGATTCGAGTAGTTCACGATCCAACAGTCCTTCTTCGCATACTGCTCAACAAAATCGATCAGCTCCACCATCGGGAAGATCGTTCGCAGACCGTACGCCAGTCCACCCGGTCCGCATGTTTCTTGTCCTACCACGTCATGGGAGAGGGGGATCTTTTCATCTAGTTCCCTCATAGCATATTTCCCGACCCGCATTTGGGCGAAAACGAAGTCCACGTCCGTGAAGGCCGTCTCTGGATCAGTCGTATCAAGGACTTTGATGGAATCGGAGTATTCACGGATCACGGCTGTTGCTGCCACGACGACCTTCGATTGTCGCTCGCCATCAATATCGTAAAATCTGATTTCCTCAAGCGGAAGGTCCTCCAGACGATCCATCAGACTCCTTACAATCCCTGGCGTATATGTGCTTCCTCCACCTGCAATTGCTAGTTTATATGTTTTCATAGCTGCATTCCTCCTAGATTTTGATCGACTTGATCCCGTACGGATTTCACGTTCAGACCATAGACTACCTGTACGTTATTACCTGACTTGATGACTCCTTTAGAGCCGGTTTCTTTTAGCTTCTGCTCATCGACCGCTCCCGGATCCTTCACGACAAGGCGAAGCCGGGTATAACAGTTGTCGACGTTTTCAATGTTTTCACTGCCTCCAAGGGCGGCAACGATCGTTTCCCCAAGGGGTGCTGCGGTTCCAGGGGAAGCAGTGCCAGCGCTCTTCTCCTCTACCGGAGCCTCTGTCTCTTCTTCGCGACCCGGTGTCTTCAAATTAAGCTTCAGAATCAAGAAGCGGAAGACGACGAAGTACACGGCAAACATGAGCAGTCCGACGAGGATGAACATCGGCCAGTTCGACTTGGTCGTACCGAGGGGCAGATTGTAGAGCAGGAAGTCGATGATGCCGTTTGCCCCGATGGCATGGACCCCAAATACATTCAGGAGCATCATGCCCGCTCCTGTCAGGACAGCATGGACGACGAACAGGATCGGAGCCGTGAATAAGAAGGCGAACTCAAGCGGCTCTGTCACCCCGAGAAGGAAGGACGTGACGGCTGCCGGAAGCAGGATGGCCTTGGCCATTTTCTTTTTGTCCTTGTTCGCCGTTACATACATGGCAAGGGCCGCACCCATGAGACCGAACATTTTTGCAAGTCCCCTGGCATCCCAGTTCACCGTGCTGCTCAGCACCTTCGTGCCGGCATCGGCCATTTCCGCAAAGTAGATGTTCCGTGCCCCGTAGACGACTTCCCCTGCCACTGTCGACGTTCCGCCTAGCTCCGTGTAAAGGAATGGCGTATAAACCAAGTGGTGGAGACCCGTTGGGATGAGGATCCTCTCAAGGAATCCATAAATCAAGAAACCGACGTCCCCAAGGCTCTTGATCCCTCCGGCCATGGCCGTGATCCCGTTTTGGACATATGGCCAAAATTCAGCGGCTAGGAAGCCGAGGATCATAGCACTCGGTATTGCCAGGATGGCGACGAAGCGATGTCCGGAGTATATGGAGAGGACACCCTTGAATTCCGTGTTACAGTATTTGTTGTGAAGGATTCCTACAAGGGCCCCGATCAGGATACCGGCGAACACGCCCATTTCAAGGACTTGTACGTTCAGGACCATGGCTTGTCCCGCAAGTTGCATCTCTTCAGCAGGTACAAGATTGCCTGAGATCTTCAATACCTGGTGCATGGCATTGATGAAGATCACGAAGGTGACAAGCCCTGTTAGAGCGGCATATCCCTTATCCTTCCGCGCAAGACCGATGGGGATCCCGACAGCGAAGATCAGCGCCAGATTCTGAAGGATCGATACGGCTGAGGACGAGATGAATGTCCCGAAGTTTTGTATATAGGGATGTGCAAGGAACGGTACATATTCTGCAAGATTTCCATTCCCGAACACATTTCCGAAAGCAATGAACAGACCGATGATCGGTAGGATTAAGATCGGTGCAAATAATGATTTTCCGAATGTTTGAAGACCATTGACGACTCTTCTCATGTGCAGCCTTCCTTTCCTGTGAAGTAAACGCTATCATTTACATCCAAAGTATAGCGCGGATAACCGGCTCATGTAAGGGATTACAGGGAATCTGTACAGTGTGAACAAAAGATGTAACATGTTACATCTAATATTCTTCAATGATTCCCTGCTCAATGGCGAGGCTCAGGAGGATGTCGATCAGCATGAACATATTGGACTCATAGGATGTCACCTGGAATTCCTGCTGTGACTCGATTGTGGGGTCGAAGACGGGGAAGACGATATCGGCAAGGGCAGCCGTCGTGCTTTGACGATTCCCCGTGAAGAGGACGGTCTTAAGGCCTTTGTCCTTGGCGATCTGCACCTTTTCAATGACCTTGGCCGTCTCCCCGGATCGTGAGAAGATGATCAAGAGGTTGTAGCGCTGGATGTTATTGAAGAAAATCGCCCTGCTGTCACTGGTGGACGTGTTGGACACATAGTAACCATAAAGCTCAAGCTTCTTTGCCAGGTAATTGGAGAACAGGGTGGAGAATCCGGCTCCATAGAAGTAGATGAGGTTGTGCTGCTTCAGTTCATCGAGGAATTGTTTGATGCTGTCTTCCCCGATGGAATCAAGGGTCCAACGGGCATTTGAAAGAAACTCTTCTTTTTTCCTGACGAGGGGATCGTGAAGGCTGGTGGCGGGACCGGGATCCTGCATATTTTTCACTTTCAAGCCCAGGTTGAAGATAAATTCGCTATAACCGCTGAATCCGAGCTTCTTACACAGGCGGATGATGGAGGTGGTGGAGACGAACAGCTGATCCGCCGCCCTCCGGATGCTGAGCTGTTCTCCTTTATCATGTGATTCGATCAGAAACGAGAGGATTTCTTCTTCCGAGGGGTTCAGATCGTGATCACTTGCATAATCCAAAAACAATTTCTCTGTTTTTTTCATGTTCACTCGTACCTTTCTGTGATGGCAGACCTATATTCTGTACCCCTATTTTCTCATGTTTAGGCCTCAATCAACAAATCCCCTGTTCAACCTGGTAAGGAATTCACCGAAAAGCGCCCGTTCCTCTTCACTCCATCCGTCCATCCATTCATTGTAGCGCTCCAGCCTCAATCGCTTATCTGCTTCGAGCTTCTCTTTGCCGAGCTCCGTGATCTTGAACATCCTGACGCGGCCGTCACCTGGATCGGAGAAGCGCTGGATGAGTCCTTTCGTCTCCAACCCACCTGCCTGTCGGGATAACGTGGAAATATCAAGCTTGAAGGTATCGGCGAGGTCTTTGACCCGTGATGGCCCGAATTCATCGAGCTGGCGAAGGAGCAGATAGGAAGCACGCTCCAGGAACCCGATCTTCCGTTCAGACTGATCGAGGTAGACGGCTCTTCTGATAAAGGTCGTCAATTCATATTCAACACGCTCTAGAGGGTTTAATTCATCCATATATTTTCGCTCCTTTTCGGTATGAAAGCTGACAGATTCGTTGACAAATGATCAAATGCTTGTATAATACAAATATATTAATTGTATCGTACAAGCAATTCGCTGATTTGTAAAGCGTTTTCTTACCGAAAACTTACGTGAAAGAAGGGTTCAAAGCTGTTTTAACAGCGACGTTATGAAAGTACTCCGCATTATTTTACAAGTCGGAATTTTATATGTGTTTTCCTTTGCAGGAGGTTGGATTCAACAGGCATTGGACCTTCCGATTGCAGGGAGCATCGTCGGTCTGCTCCTTCTCCTTCTGTGCCTTGCAATCAAAGTCGTCCCGGTTGTGGTCGTAGAAGACGGAGCAAGCTTCCTCCTGTCCATCCTTCCACTATTATTCATTCCCGCAATGGCGGGCGTCATGAATTACCCAGGCCTTGTATCACCAACCGGGGCCGCCTTATTCTTGATTGTCATCGTCAGTACCGTCGTGACCATCGCTGTAGCCGGACATGCGAGCCAGCTCCTTGAGAAAAGATCAAAACGGAAGGAGGAAAAACGATGCAGCAATTCCTGCTCACAATCGTAAGCATTGCGGCAACCGTGGGGATCTACATCGTCATGGCGGGAATTTATAAACGCTTCTCCCTTCCCGTTCTGATCCCCGTTTTGACCTCCACGATCATGGTGGTCGGTCTCCTTGTCGGCTTCCATATTCCTTACGAAGACTACATGGTCGGTGGACAGTGGATTCATTCCCTGCTCGGCCCGGGTGTCGTGGCACTCGCCTATCCACTCTATAAGCAGAGGGACGTCATCCTGAAGTACAGCCTGACCATCATCGGAGGAGTCTTGGCAGGCCTTCTCACTGGCATGATGAGTGGATTCCTGTTCGCACGGATCCTTGGGATGGATCATGATCTGATCCTCTCCATCATCCCTAAATCGATCACGACTCCTGTAGCGATTCAGATCGCCTCAGGGATCGGCGGCGTACCGGCCATGACCGTCGTCTTCGTCATGGTGGCCGGATTCTCAGGCGTCATCCTCGGACCGATGATCCTCAAATGGGTACGGATCCGAAGCAAAATGGGACAGGGCATCGCCCTCGGAAGTGCATCCCATGCCCTTGGCACCTCAAAGGCCATGGAATACGGTGAGCTTTCCGTCTCCATGAGCTCTGTCTCCATGACCCTGAGCGCCCTCCTCGGCTCCGTCATCGGACCGATTGTAGTCTGGCTGTTCCAGATCTGAAGAAGACGAAGTTGGGAGAAGATATCCGATGAGCGAAGCACTGAAATCGGTAGGTTATTGAGCTAATTCGAAAAGAAAAAGAGAAGATCCACTACCTAAAGAATATAAAGATCAGTTCTTGATGCCCCTATATTGGTTGTGTAAGCAAACACAACCAATATAGGGGCTTTCTCATTTCAACCCTGGTACATGCACAACAAAATTAGAATCACAAAGTGGATTGGAGCGAAAGGCGCTTGACTCCTGCGGGAAAGGAGGAAAGGTCGAGATCCCGCAGGCGCAGCCGAGGAAGCTCGACTTCCTCCCCGCGGAAAGCAAGCGCCTGCAGCGAAAAGGAACGGTCCTGATATGTGCTCCACCCTATATGCTAAACACCAAAGCCAATATACTATCTACACAAAAAATGGCCGATTACTTGAGATTCACTCTAGTAATCGGCCGCTTTTCTCTTATGGTTTTTTTTATATTTCTATCCGTTATTCCCCAGGAACCTTCTCAGATGGCTTGGATTCGTTTTCCTGGATGTTGACGGTGGTGACGTAATAAGAGTCACCCTCTTCATGATTCTCATCGAAGAAGCTTTTCCGTTCATGGGCAGAAATGCTGGCTACGTGGGTGTACTCTTCTTCAGAAGCAGATTTTTTATAGACGCGGTAGCCGATGACGTCGTCTGCACGGACGGCGTGCCAATTGATTACATTGGATTCCTGGGTGACGTCGGTCGGCGCCTCAGGCGTTTTTTCCTCCTGCTTCTGCTTTTCACTGATCAGCTCTGTGTACACGACCAACCGATCTGGATACTCATGCTTATCGTGATCGAACGTACCGGTACAGGTGATGACATTGAGCTTCCGTTTATCCGATGAACCGAAAATCTTTTCGATTGGTGCATCATTATAAGGGTAGCTCTCTTTTGATTTTACTTTGAACGTGCGCTCATTACCGTTTTCGTCGGTAAGGGTAATCGTTTCCCCGACCTCGATGTTCTTCAGATAAAAGAAGATGGCGGGACCTTTTTTACTGTCGACATGCCCTGCCACGACGGAACTTCCTTTCCCGCCCGGCTTTGGACCGCGGTCATACCATCCGGTCACTTCTGTAGACTCCGGAACATCCATTTCACCGGATTCCTTCAAT
Source organism: Rossellomorea sp. RS05 (assembly GCF_039822645.1). Taxonomy (NCBI): domain Bacteria; kingdom Bacillati; phylum Bacillota; class Bacilli; order Caryophanales; family Bacillaceae; genus Rossellomorea; species Rossellomorea sp. RS05. The sequence goes on from NZ_JBDKWY010000007.1 coordinate 87,949, forward strand.
CCGACAGGGATCACCTTGGTATCGATATCCATGCTCGGGATTTGGATCCTTACGGGAGTAATTCCCTCTTCTTGAACCTTTAATTGTTCTTCCAGCTCGGCTTTCTTCTTCTGTAAAGAGTCAAGAAGAACAAATTCTTCCCCTTTGTGGCCAATCGGTCTCGTCTTTTGCTTTGTCTCTTTCTCAGCTTTCACCTGTTTTTTCTCTGACGTCTGCTGAGGTGTGGTATTTTCCTGGGCGAATACCTGGAAGCTTATGATGCTGAGGAGCATGACAGTCAATACGATCAATAGTCTCTTTTTCATCTTCTCACCTCTAGTAGGAAAAAGAGAAGAGCGGTAAAGCCCTTCTCTCTTCATTTAATTATTGTTGGTTTGATACTTTTTTGCGGATAAGGAATACTCCAGCTGCTAGTAGAGCAGTGATTCCTGCTGTCCAAGCCATGATTGGTGCATTAGAGTCTTGTGCAGCTCCACCCATACCTGTGTTAGGCATAGCAGATGGCATATCGGAACCTGCGAACATATCAGGGTTTTGTTTCACGATGGCATCTCCAAGCGCTTTACCTACTCCGAACATGTACGCATATCCTTCACGGAAGTCTGCAGTGCTTGCATCGTAGTCTTCAGCTAAGTAGTCATCGAATGCTTTCAATACTTGCTCTTCGTGGCCTTTTACTGCTGCGATGGCATCTTCAGCAGGTAGATTTCCTTCTGTTGCTGTTCCAAGGAAGTTACCGAAGTCTTCAGAGAACATGCTCAGGCTTTCACGAGCTGCTGCTTCTTTTTCTTTATCATCAGCCAATACAGCTGCTACTAGATCAGATTGGGCATTGATGTGCTCGCCAGTCCAGATCTTTTCGAATTGTGCTGCACCTTCATCTCCGTAGATGGAAGCAATGGCTGCTTTGAAGTCTTTTGTGTGCTCATCTTCAGCCCAGTTGGCGAAGTCATAGTCAGCTGCTCCGTCAACGCCTTTTTGCATTCCCATTGTTGCAAGGGCAAAGTGCTCTGCTGCCAGATTGTTCAATGTAGAACGAAGGTCTGCAGCTGCAGAATCGGCTTTTGACCCTTCGAATTTATCAGGCATTTGCGTCACGATTGCTGTTGAAAGAGCTTTACTGATGTCGAACATACGGTCATATCCTTCGCGGAATGAAGAGAAGTAGCCTTTGTAGTCTTCTTCTACATATGCATCAAATGCGTTAAGGACATCTTCTTCATGTGCCTTCAGGACTTCAGCGGCTGCATCTTTAGGAAGATTGTCTTCCGTTGCTGTGCTAAGGAAAGTCGAGAACTCTTCTACGAATTCATCCACTTCTTTTTCAGCGGCCATTCTCGCATCTTCATCACCAGATTGAGCGGCTTTTACAAAGTCTTCTGAGTAAGCATTATGTCCGCGGAAGATTCGTTCGAATTCCTTCGCTCCTTCTTCACCGTAGATGGATTCGATCGCAGGCGTCATATCCTTGGCGTTGTCATCCAGTGCCTTCATGGCTTGTTTTTCGTCCGGTGCGTCGTTATAATCTTTTACCATTGCGTCAACCGCTAGCACAAAGTGCTCTGATAGAAGTTGATCAAGAGTGGAGCGCAAGTCTGATGCCGGAGTGACGGCTGTCGGTTGCTCTGCTGCGAAACTTGCTGTCGGTGCAGCCAGTAGGGATAGCCCAAGTACAGGTGCTGCGATTTTTTTCATAAGCTTTGATTTTTTCAATGTATTCCTCTCCTTTTATCCTGGTTTTTTATATTTACACTAAGATAACGAGAGGGTTTTGTATTTGGATCACTTTTTTTAAAAAAACTTTTAATATTTTCTTATTTATGTTGTATGAGTGGATTAAAAAAAGGCCTAAAGGCCACTGTAGTGTAGCTTCTTCTAAGTTTATGAATCGACTTCAGAATAGTAAATTGTATATGAGCGCTCATACTCATCTTCAATAAACCGAACAAATGAATCTACATGAGTGAATTGGTAGATGTTATACATTATTAAATTGTCCTCTGTTTTACGATTTACTTCCTCAAGAACTTCAATTATTGAATCAATATACGCTCCTTCCATGCTATTTAAAATTTGAGAAGACCCACAAAATGTATTAGTAGCTTCTTCATTCTCTTCCTTAATAGAAGAAAGTCTATGTTTACACTCTTCACCAAATGCATTCTCATCAAAATTAAATTTATATTTCCCTTTTACACTCGGCAAGAAAGTATCACCTCCATCTTTTAAGATTTAATTACATTTATATATTTTGAGAGCTCTTCATCTTTTTCAAACATCTTTATATATGTTTCTTTAAACTTTTCAAGGAAGTTTTCCATTTCACTTATCTCTACCTCAAATAAAGAAATCAATTCTATTATTGGGGTTTTTATTCTTCCATCTAAAAGAGAGAAGTCTTCATCAAATGTAACGCTCCTAGCTTCCCTATCTTTCCCAAGCTTCCCCCAGAACCCATATTGATTATTTGTTTCTATTAAAAAAGCTTGTGGAGAGGCACTCTTCGCATCAATTTTTTTTATTATTTCCGACTGTTCTTTAGTGTATAATTCAGTCATTATATTACTCTCATAATTTTTCAAGTTATTTAGAACTTCTTTTTTATCTGTAAGACCTAACTCGCAGCGATTTAGAAATTGATAGAGTGTTTCAGGTTCAAGCGTAATTTGTTTATTAGATACTGGGTCGAGCCTAACATATCGTACCCTAGCTTTACTTTTCTCTTTATCATAAGAACTTAAAACGATCTCCAAAGAATGAAGGTCCATTTGCCCCCATGCGTCTTTGATAGAACTAGTTTGCTTCCAAACTCCCGGGCTAAAAATCACATCTCGAAAAGTTTTAAATGGGCTAAAGATCATTTCTTTCCCTGTTTGTGTATTACTTGCTTCCACGAACAATTTAAATGGGGACTGTCCTAACTCTTCTACACCTTTAATGCCACCGTTTCTTTCATCTATTCCTCCAAGATCATTTAGCCAGCGTTCTATTCTCCCGTTATAACTTATTTCATCATATAAAAGGGGAAGGTTCATTACACCAGGTTCATAAGGATAGCTTCCTACGTCTACAAAATCATCTACACCAGAATCTTCTCCAAACGTTACCACTTTACCAAGATACATCTTTCCGGGAAAGGATTGAGCATAGAGTGGTTCACCTTTTTGTCGGTAGTTAATAATTTTATGTACTTCTTCACCATAGTAATCATAGATGTATTGGGACATTTTTTGTGGAGGGATTTTTTTAGCATCAGAATATCCTTTTCCCACTAAATAGCTTTTGAACAATGAATCAGCTTCAGCTAAATGGTAAGCGTTAGTGGGAGCACCATTGAAACCTCTTAAATCTTCAAAATCCTTACTAATCAATATCAATCCAGATGCATTGTTCACTCCTAAAGAGTACGCATCTGCATAATTTTTTGGAAGAACCTTCTCCGAATCAATTTCTATAACTTTATTTACATTTTCTTTGAATTTCACTGAGTCTTCTAATTGTTCCGTATTAGAACCAACAGCGATTCCTGCCACATCTGTCCAAACATCATTAAAATTAGATGGCTCAGTCCCCCTAAAAAAGTAATACACCTCGTTAACGTTTTCGTTTATATCTAGGATATGTACCGCCGATACATTTAAGCCGGACACACTACCAATACTAAAATCATTTTGATTATATACATTAACTGTAACTCCGTTATCTAATTCCCCCTTACCATGTGTAATAATATCAATTACATTCTCATTAGATAAACCATCCTTATTTTCCATTTTCAATAAATTATTTCTAGTATCTTCATCAAGAAATGAACTATTACCCATAAATTTCACTCCTTATGTTCTAGAATTTAATACTTTTTGCTATCCGTAATATGAATTTTTTTTCAGATTGCAGACTTACTTTTTCACACGAAGAATTTTCAGGACAAACCGTTAAAGAATGAACTTTTATTGTCTCACCTGTGCTGGGATTTCTAATCAAGCTAACCACTAAACTTGGTCCATACTTTGCCGGGTCCCGTTTAATTAATTTTGCATCTTTATCGAAGTAGTTGTTAACATAGCCAATATATACTTCTTTTCCATTTAATCCCTTTTTATTAATTGTTTCATACTTTCCCTCAAAACTATAACGTTCAAAAAAAGCATCAGTAATACTGTCGCTACTGGTGTATAAAATTTTTATGGAGCGCTGTAGTGCTTCTTTGTCGTTACTTTTAGGTGACATGTTCCAAGATTCAAACCCTTTCTTTTCTTGAAACGTTCCTCCTTCAATTGCAAATTCTTCAGGAAACAACATAGAATATTCGTTTTTCTTCGATGTATATCTAAAAAATCCGTCACTCGTTCTAGATTCCTTATCTAAATGACTTGCTGTCAACGAATCTTTTAAAGCAGTAGGACGTTCTGCCATTTTCATAAAAAACCAACCTCCTAATACAATAATAATTAGAACCATAAAGCCAATAATCAATAGTTTCTTTCTCATATCCCCACTCCTTTTATGTATGCACTACTCTTTATAAGCATTGTAGCAGGAGCCTCAAGCTAAAAGTTAGAATTTACCAAAAATAGCACCTTTTCATTACATACATTCCACAATAATTCCAATTATAAACATTAATGTATATTTTTTATTCACTGACTTAGAGTCGCTCCGAAATTTGCATTACCTTACTTACAATACACATTTCTCCTCAAAAAAAGACCAGCCTAAGCTGATCTCACTTGTCCTTTATCTAGATCTGATTTCCCTCTCTGTCCCCACACTAATAGCACAATCCCTAGAAGGAGGAGACCGACGCCCAACCATGACAGGGCATCAAGGGATTCGCCGATCAGAAAGACCCCGAGCATGGTGGCGGTGAGGGGTTCGGCGAGGGAGAGCGTCACGGCGGTTGAGGCAGGCACCTTCACCAGTCCACGTGCAAAGAGAAGATAGGCAAGTCCTGTTGCCACGACCCCGAGGTGCAGGGCGACCCCGGCTCCCCTTACCTCCATAAGCCACGATAGATCATAGAGGAAGAGGAAGGGCGTGAGGAAGATTGCACTCAGCATGAACACGATAGCGACCACGGGAAGTGTTTCCCTTCTATTGACAAGGGTTCCGCTGATCATGGTGTACCCGGCAAATGAAGCCCCCGCCCCCAGTGCGAGGAGGATGCCGCGCGGGTCGGCAACGACCGACCCTCTATTCGTGAACAGAAGGATGCAGCCTGCGATGGCCAGGGCGGTGGAGGCCCACCAGGATGCTTGGGGGACCTTCCTTTTTATCCCCCATTCAAGGAGTCCTGCTATGACCGGGGCGCTTCCGATGGCGATGACGGTCCCGATTGCAATCCCTGTCATACTGACTGCCGAGAAAAAGAAAGGCTGGTAAAGTGCCATGCAAAGAGCGGCCGCCACGGTTCCTTTCACAGGCCACCCTCTCCAATGTATTTTCCCCAAGGATAATAGAAGGAGAAATAAGCCTCCTATGGCCAGACGCACTGCTCCGATGGCAATCGGATGAACGCCTTCCGGTGCCAATGCCTGTACCGTCCCATTTGTTCCCCACAGCATGGCGGCCAGGAGGATAAAGAGAGCATACTGTATCCGCAATGAAACCCTCTCCTAATTGATTACTGGTTGAATGGAAATCTCATTCCCACACACGATCGGCAATGGTGATCACGTGTTGCAGCTTCTTCCATTGTTCTGCTTCCGTCAACAGATTTCCTTCTTCTGTTGAGGCGAATCCACATTGGGGACTGATACAGAGCTGGTTGATGTCCACATAGCGCGCAGCTTCCTGTATCCGTGCCTCGACGTCTTCCGTTGCCTCGAGCTCTCCATGTTTCGACGTCACAAGACCGAGGACGATCTGGAGATTCGGATTCTTCACATAGCGTAGCGGTTCGAAGCCTCCGGAACGCTCATCATCGAACTCCAGGAATAGCCCGTCGAGGTCGAGCCCGCCGAAAATGGTTTCGGCAGCCGCTTCATATCCGCCTTCAGCTGCCCATGTCGATTTGAAATTCCCCCTGCAAATATGCATGGTCACGACAAGGTCCTCTGGGCGATCCTTCACAGCCTCATTGATGGTACGGGCGAAGGATTCCCTGAGTTCGTCGGGTTCGCGGCCAAATGCCTTGATCTGCTCATGTCCCTGTTCGGAGAAGAATACCGACCATGCCGTATCGTCGAGCTGCAGATAGCGGCAGCCTGCATCGTAGAAAGCACGGATTGCCTTTTTGTAGGCTTCGGCTACATCCCGATGGAATGCCTCCAAGTCATCTCCGTATACGTCAGTTTCAATCTTGCCTCTGAAGAAAAGCATATTCGGACTTGGAATCGTCATCTTGGCTGTGTGATCGCCTGCAATGCCATGAAGGAATTCGTAGTCTTTCAGCATCGGATGATCCGTGAAGTCCACTTTCCCCGTCACTTTGATGCCACGTGCCTTGGTCGTCGTGTTATGGAACTTGATGCCCTGGTCCGATTCATATCCTTCGACGCCATCCAGACCTTCAAGGAAGTCGAAGTGCCACCACGCCCTCCTGAATTCACCATCGGTCACGACTTGGAGGCCGATTTCCTTTTGCTTGTCGACGATGCGGATGATTTCTTCATCCTCGATTCGTCGGAGTTCAGCTGCGGATAGCTCTCCATTCAATCTCCGTTCGCGTGCTTCCTTGATTCTTTCCGACCTCAGCAGGCTGCCCACCTGATCTGCCCGGAACGGGGCTTTTATTGCTTTCTTACCTTTTGTCTGTACGTGTGTCATCTGAATCCTCTCCCTTTCTTCATATAAAAAGGCCCTTCCCGGTAAAAGGAAGAGCCTGATGATTCTCGTCTCTTCCTCATCTCCGAACGAATCTCGTTCAAGGATTTAGCACCATTCTGTTCAAGTTTGAACAGCGGTTGCCGGGTTTCACAGGGCCAGTCCCTCCACCACTCTTAATAAGGAATATCGCTATTTAATTTTCTCAATATAATAATTATTCAGGATTTAGCTCCTGTTGTCAATGGGATGAGGGAAATTAACCGCTCAACTTTTGACGGTTTCGTTCTCCAATGCCGCTCCATTCGTCTCGATCACCTGTCTGTACCAGTCGAAGCTGGCCTTCTTAGAACGGTTGAGGGTGCCATTGCCTTCGTTGTCTTTGTCCACATGGATATAGCCATATCGCTTTTTCATTTCGCCACTTGACGCGCTGACGATATCAATCGGTCCCCAGCATGTGTAGCCCAGCAATTGTACTCCGTCCTTAATCGCTTCGTTCAGCTCACGGAGATGGGCTGAGAGATAATCGATTCGATAGGCATCGTTGATTTCCCCATCTGCGCCGGGCTCGTCGATGGCCCCGAGGCCGTTTTCCACGACGAATAATGGTTTTTGATAGCGATCATACAATTGATTGGCCGTAATCCGGATCCCTTTTGGATCGATGGTCCATCCCCATTCCGATGTTTTCAAATGAGGATTTTTGACCGAAGGGAACACATTGCCTGCTGTCATCTTCCCGAGGATTTCAGGATCACGGCTGATCGTGCGGCTGGAGTAATAGCTGAATCCGATGTAATCCACCGTATGAGCCTTAAGAATGTCTTCATCTCCTTCTTCCATCTGGAGATCCCACTCCTGCTCCCGGAAGAAGCGCTTCGCATAGCCCGGATACGCTCCACGGGACTGAACGTCGATGAAGAAGTAGGATTCGCGATCCCGTTCGATTCCCGCCCAGATATCTTCCGGATTACAGGAGTAAGGATACGTGACACCTGCGGCCAGCATGCACCCGATCTGTGCCTCCGGATCGATCTCATGGAGTGCCTTCACGGCAAGGGCACTGGCGACAAGCTGATGATGAGCAGCCTGATAGAGGACCTGATCCCGGTTTTCACCTTCTTTGAACACGATTCCTGCCCCAAGGAAAGGCAGATGGAAAAGCATATTGATTTCATTGAACGTCATCCAATATTTCACGGTTCCTTTAAAACGATTGAAAAGAGTGCGGGCATACGTTTCGTAGAATCCGACGAGCTCACGGCCCTTCCAGCTTCCGAACGTTTCAATCAGATGGACAGGCACATCGAAATGGGCGATGGTTACAACGGGTTCGATTCCGTTCGCTTTGAGCTCTGCGAAGAGGTTTTCATAGAATGTCAATCCTTCTTCATTCGGCTCAGCGTCGTTCCCGTTCGGGAAGATCCTTGCCCATGATACAGAAACCCGAAGGCATGTAAAGCCCATCTCGGCAAACAGCTTGATATCTTCTTTGTAGCGATGATAAAAATCGATGGCTTCATGTGACGGATAGTAAAGGTCATCTTGAAGTTCCAGGTGTGGGATATTCCCCTTCATATAGGAGAATCTCTCTTCACCGCGTGGAAGGAGGTCGACGTTGGTCAACCCCTTCCCGCCTTCGCGGTATCCTCCTTCTGCCTGGTTTGCTGCAATGGCCCCTCCCCAAAGGAAGGACTTTGGAAATGTAGTCGTTGTCATGATACTCGCTCCTTTTCTTTCATATAAGATAGCAGGCGTTCTCCTGCTTTGATGTCCCCCGGTTCTTCTGAGAGGACGTCTATGAATTCATTCGTATTGGTCACGACGATCGGCGTGGACAGGTCATACCCGGCTTCCTGGATCGCCTTCACATCGAATTCCACAAGGAGCTGACCCGCTTCGACGCGGTCCCCCTGGGAGATATGTGCGGTGAAATGCTCACCATTCAGCTGGACGGTGTTGAGACCCACATGGACGAGGATCTCTGCTCCATCGTCTCCTACAATCCCGACGGCGTGCTTCGATGGAAACAAGGTGCCAATCACACCCGTGACCGGAGAGTACAGCTTGCCTTCTGTCGGAAGGATGGCAACTCCTTTTCCAAGGGCTTCTGTAGAGAAGGCGGCATCTTTGACGTCAGACAGGGGCATCACGATGCCTGTCAGCGGGCTGACGGCGCCGATAGTGGAAGATGGCGTGACGTGTTGATCAGTAGAAACTTCCTGGTCCGTCCCTTCTTCCACGGGATCTTTAAAGCCGACAATATACGTAAGGGCAATGGACAAGATAAAGGATACAGAGATTCCAATGATCAAACCGATGAAGCCTTCGCCATAGAAGATCGGGAGGGTCAATAATCCCGGAGGGCCCGTAGCGATGGCGGCGCTTTGAGAATAGCCGACGATGGCTCCCCCGACACCTGCACTGATCGTGGCCATGATGAATGGCTTTTTCAGCGGCAGGGTGACACCGTATACGATTGGTTCCGTGATCCCGAATAGACCGGTGATCGCAGTCGAACCAGAGAGGGCCTTCAGTTTTTTGTTCTTCGTCTTCAGCATGACACCAAGGGCTGCCCCTGCTTGTGCAAAGATAGCCGGAGCGGTTACAGGCTTGACGTTATCATAGCCTTGTACGGTGATATTGTTGATGAAGATCGGAATGATCCCCCAGTGAACACCGAAGATGACAAGTACCTGCCAGGACATGGCGACAATGACACCGGCAATGATCGGGCTCAGTGAGAATACATAGAGGATGCCTGCTGCAATTCCATTCCCCACATACACACCGAACGGTCCAAAGGCGAGAAGCGTCAACGGCAGGATCGTAACCAACAAGACAAATGGCGTAATGAATGTACGCACGGACTGATGGATCCTGCGGTTAAGGAATCGCTCGAAATACCCCATGACGAGGACCGCCAGGATGATTGGGATGACGGTTGATGAGTATTTCATCATCACGACAGGGATGCCGAAGAACGTGGTTTCAACGTTCCCGTTGGCCAGTTCAATGATGGACGGATAGATCAACGCCCCGGCAATCGTAGCGGCAATGAATGGGTTCGCATCAAATTTCCTCGCGGCTGTAAACGCTAACAACACAGGCAAGAAGTAAAATAAGCTGTCCGCTGCAGCATATAGAATGATATACGTCGTATTATCCGGAGTCATCACCCCGGTGCTCGTCAAAATCTGAAGGACCCCCTTCAGAACACCTGCGCCGGCCATGATGCCAAGAAGCGGTGTGAAGATTCCGGCAATGATATCGATGACTCTGCCGACTGCGGATCCTTTATCCCCTTCTCCGTCCGTCTGTTTTGAAGACGTATCCGATAGGAGGGATGTTTGTTTCCCGATCTCACGGTAGACGTGGGAGACGTCATTTCCGATGACTACTTGGAATTGCCCGCCGCTTTCCATGACGGTGACTACACCATCAAGTGCCATAATGGCCTTTTTGTCTGCTTTTTCACGCTGATTCAGTTTGAACCTGAGCCTTGTGGCACAATGCACGAGCGAGGCGACATTTTGTTCCCCGCCGATATGGCGGATGATCAGTTCTGCTGTTTTTGCGAAATCCATTGTAAAACCTCCTTTATTTAAAGGCATTGATTTTTTAAAAAGAAAAACCTAGACAACGGCAAAGAAAAAACAATGTTTTTCCCTTGCTGTCACCTAGGTTTAGCCTGCTTGATCAGTAACTATCCTCTTGGACTATGCTGCATCGCATGACGTGATGTCACGCGATGGATATGAAGTGTGAGGTATATGCGTTCGTCTTTTGATAATACCCAGTGGAGCTCCTTCTGGATGTAGACGGCAATCTTCCCTGAGCACTCGAATGCCTGTGGATATTGACGCTCGACCTGCTGATAGAAAAAGTCGTCATTCTGCTCCTCGACGATCTGCTCCTTTTTCATGAGCCTCCATGCAAAGAAGCGGAGATGGGTGAGAAAGCGCTCGTAATTCATGGATTCTTCATCGAGTGTCACATTGAAGTGATACTTGACGATGGTCAAAATATCGTTGACCGTCGTCACGACTTTGGAGATGGATTCAAGCCCTTTACCAGACACTTGACTGTTCACAAGGTGCATGGCAATGGACGCAGCCTCATTCTCATCCATCATGATCCCTGTCTCTTCCTCGATGATCGTCAGTGCCTCAAGTGCGGTTTGGTATTCTTTCCGGTAGTACTTCTTGATCTCCCATGCAAGAGCATTCTGAAGCTTGATTCCTTGCTTGTAGCGGGTGATGGCAAAGCTCAAATGGTCGGTCAAGGCGACATACAGATAGTCATCCAGCTTGACCCCGAGCTTCATCGCAGCCATCGTCATGATTTTCTCAGAGAGTACGAGATACTTCTCCGACACGTCTGCCAAAAGCTCTGCAAGTTTGGCAGATACGCCTTCTCCCTCAAGTACGAAGGTCTTCTCCACCAGTCCGGTATCCACCTGATCGCCCGGCCGCTTCTTGAAGGCCAGTCCCCGTCCCATGACCACCAGTTCTTTCCCTTGATCGTCGTGGGTCAGGACCACATTATTATTGATGACTTTACTAATCTCCATATCTCTTCGCCCCGTCCATCCATATTCCCTGAAACAAAAATAACCCAAATCTGCCCACACGTCACCTCAAAAGGTAACCAGCAAATTTAGGTTTTGCCTGCCCGAAGCAGTAACAATCCTGTTTTTATATCGTTAGTTGTAAACGGTTACTTTATTTTGCCACAGGTCCTTAAGGATGTCAATCCTTTTTACTAGTTTTATATATCCCACCTCTTCCACAGCGTTTTCTTTTTGGGAATCTGGGTATAAAAGGAAAGATGTTGGTTTTTTACACTATATTCCATATTAACAGGGTCCTGGAGGATCAAGAAAACAGGAGGGAATTCGATGGTGAAGAAATGGATGGTGATCCTGGTGGCATGCGTGTTGCTGACCGCCTGCGGATTGGGTGAAAAGAAAGAGACAGCTTCAAAGACTGAAGCTGCATCCGATGAAAAAAAGGCAAATGTTTCAGAAACGGAGAAGGCTACAAATGAAAAGGAAGCAAGCGCTTCAACAGCGGAGACGGATGAGCCGGAGCAAGAGCAGCCGATGAAGACCTTCGACGAGCTGACCCCGGAAGAGTTGAAAATCCCGACAGTCCCTATGGAGTCCCCTTATGGTGAAGATGGCAATTTTAAATATGTGCACACCGATAAGGAGCTTGCCCGGGACTTCACAGATGAGAATAATTTGATCCGATTCGACCTGGATGAGGATCCCAAAAGCATCATGCGCACGGGTAAAGTGGATAATGTGATGAACTACAGCGATACCTTCATTGATCTTTCCGAAAATCTGTCCTATAAACTTCAGGATCCCAAAGAGATTGAAATCGCCTATCAGCTTTTCATCGATCATCCCCCCGTTCAGCTTCAAGGAAAGGAAGGAATTGAATACAGATCATGGGAGGAAGCAACCAATATGGAACGGGGCATCATTCAGATGACCATCCTGCTGTCAGTTCCCATGAACTATCTCCAGTATGCCATCGAACAGGATGAGTACGACACGGAACAATTCAAGACGGCTCAGGCAGAGTTCAAGCGAATTGGTGATCCTATGCTGGTTTTCCCTTCTCCGCAGACGCCATTGGATTATGAGTTGTACGAGAGCATCCGCACTGTCCACGCCCTGTGGGGAAAACTGGGACTCTATGAAAAGCCCGAGCAGGATAAAGAAGAATTCAAGGCTCTCTACGATCAAACGAGGCAGGAAGTGAATAATATGTTCGCACGGGTGAACTATACATTATCTGAAGAGTGACGAAGCAGGAAAGAGCCCCCTCCATTTTGGAAGGAGCTCTTTTTTCATTACATATTGATGGTCGTATCTTCTTTTTGCTTTCTGACACGCTGTCTCCAGGCAGGAATGATCAGGGCAAGTAGCGTAATGACGAAGAGGGAGACGGCAAGCGGGCTTGTATAGAAAATACTCCAGCTCCCCCCCGATATGGTCAGTGACTGCCTCAGAGCCTGTTCCATCATGCCTCCCAGAATAAAGGCGAGGATGAACGGTGCTGCCGGGAAGGCGAAAATCCGCATGAGATACCCCAGGATCCCGAATATGACGAGCAGATACAGATCAAATGTACTGAAGCTAACCGCGTATACCCCCACAAGACTGGATATGATGACTAGGGTGATCAACAACGGACGCGGCACCGCCAAGATTTTGACGAAATAAGGGATCAACGGCAGGTTCAATATCAAAAGGAATACATTTCCAATATACATACTGGCGATGACTCCCCAGAAGATCGTCGGATTCTCCGTCATGAGTAGGGGACCCGGTTGCACCCCGAGCACAAGGAAAGCCCCCAGCATGACGGCTGTCGTACCCGACCCTGGAATCCCAAGACTCAGGAGGGGAACGAAAGCACCGCTCGTAGCGGCATTATTGGCCGTTTCCGGAGCAGCAAGCCCTTTAATGGAGCCCTTCCCGAACTCTTCAGGCTTCTTCGCCATCTTCTTCTCGGAAATATAGGCGACAAAGGACGAAATGGTGGCACCTGCCCCCGGAAGGACGCCGAGCAGGAAGCCAATGAACGATTGCCTCGTCATTGGACCCTTCATTTCCTTAAAATCCGATTTGGATAATTTCAAACTTCCGATATTTTTAAAGTCATTCATCTTCATATTACGATTGAGGATCAGGAAACATACCTCAGCGAGGGCAAAGATTCCAAGAGCGATAACGAGGAAGTCGATTCCGTCCAGGAGGTTGACGTTGCCCATGGTGAAACGACTCGTCCCCGTTTGGGAATCAATCCCGATGGTCACGACCATGAAGCCTAGGACAGCCGACGTAAGCGCCTTGAGTGTTGACCCTTCCGAAAGACTCGCAATGGCCGTCAGCCCAAGCAACATGAGGGCAAAATACTCCGGCGGTCCGAATATGATGGCGACACTTGCCAGCATAGGGGCAAAAAGCATCAACAAAATAACACTGACCGTACCACCTACGAATGAACAGATGGCCGAGATTGCCAGCGCCTTACCAGCCTTCCCTTGCTGTGCCATAGGGTAGCCATCGAAGGCCGCAGCCACGGTCCCCGCTACCCCCGGGGCATTCAAGAGGATGGATGACGTCGATCCTCCATACATCGATCCGTAGTACACTCCCGCCATCATGACGAGGGCAATGGTCGGATCCATCCCGTATGTCACAGGGATCATGATTGCAATGGCACTGATTGGTCCCAGACCAGGAATCATCCCGATAATGGTCCCGATCAGGACTCCGATAAATACAAACAGGATACCCTGTAGACTGAAGGCTACTTGAAAGCCTTGAAGTATTCCGTCAAAAGAACCCATATTCCCACTCCTTCCAATCTATCATTATTTAAAGTGGCAGGATGCCTGCCGGCAGTCGGATCGATAATGCGTAGTTAAAGAGGCCATAGGCACAGCCAGAAAAAAGAACCGCTGTGACAATGCTTGTCACCCACTTCCGGTACCCCAGTAGCCTTGAACATACAATGATAAAAGCGGTTGTCATCAGGATAAATCCTGCAACTTCCAAGAACGTGATGTAGATGAGGATCAACCCCATCACGGCGAGAAGCATAAGGACCTCTTTCCTCGGAATGACGCGCTTTGCCTTCTGTTCGTCTGTGTCGATATCCTTGCTGAAGAAGAAACATACCCCGAGGATCAGGAGGCAAAAGCCCAGCATCTTTGGAATCAGATCAGCATCGACCGGCACGAATGGGTATTCAGGAAGAGTGAAGGCCATGATCAGATAGATGGCCGAAACCAGGATCAACACCAAGGAAATACTTTTATTCACCGTCAACTTCATTTTATCGGCACCCCCTAATCTCTCTTAAAACCAAGTTCATTCAGAACATTGGCCAGATCTTCTGCTTGTTCATCCAGGAAGCGTTTGAAGTCTTCGCTTCCCATATATTGTTCATCCCATCCATACGTCTTCCTTACCTCATCAAAGGATTTGGAATCCGATACACCCTTTGCAATGTTTTCATAGTAAGCGATTTGTTCATCGGTCATATCAGGAGGACCGAACAATCCACGCCATACGATAAATTCAGCATCAATCCCCTGTTCCTTTGCTGTGGGCAAGGTTTCAAGGAAATCGTCCCCGGAAAGCCTCTCAGGCGACGTTACCGCCAGAATCTTCAGCTTCTCGGCCCTGGCCTGATCCATGGCATCGGACACACCGGTGGATACAACGTCCACGCTTCCATTCAAGACGGCAGTCATCGATCCTCCGTCCTGATCGGACACGTATCGGATTTTAGTAATATCCACACCGGCCGCCTGGGCAAACATGATGAACTGGACATGGTCCATGCTTCCAGGTGAGGAGATACCGACAACAGTTACGCTCTCAGGATCTTTCCTCATATCCTCAAACAACTCATCCAATGTGTCCCACTTGGCATCCGCCCTTACTGCGAAAGCTCCGTAATCGGCAATCAGATTGGCAATCGGGGTGAAATCCTCATATCCATAAGGAGATTGACCATTCAAAGCAACAAAGTGAAGGGGCGGGGAACTGATGAATATATTATGGGGATCATTCCGCTTATGAATATAGGACCAGGCAACCGCTCCGCCGCCACCAGGCTTATTCACCACACCAAAACTGTTATTGGCCAGATTTTCATCTTCAATGCTTTTGGCAATCATTCTGGCCGTCGTGTCCCAACCGCCACCTGCACCGGCAGGAGCAATCACTTCAATGGAACGGTCGGGCTCCCATTGTCCATCTGCGTTAACAGAACCTTTTTGCACCGGAAGGGAACATCCTGTCATTAAAATGAGGCAAAACATAAGTAGAATAATCAATCGTTTTCGCAACACTAGCGCCTCCTTGCCATTTTTTATTCATTCTACTGGGTGTTCACAAAGTTGTAACCGTTTACAATTTAAAGTTTTTTGATTCCTTTCTGGGTTTTTTGTTCATAAAGTTCACAGAAAAAGCGGTTTTGAAAAAGAATGATCCTTTTCAAAACCGCTTTTTTATTTTCGTTTGTATTTCCTCTCTGGCCTACCTACAATCCCATATACCAATTCTGCTTTCGCTTCCCCGATTGAAATCAGATACTCCAGATACCGCCGAGACGTCGTTCGTGAGGCCCCAAACAATTGACCCAGTGCCTCTGCCGTCACCCCCTCCTCCTGTTGTCCCAGAAGCTCCTTCACTTTTTCCAAGGTCAGCTGGTCGATTCCCTTCGGAAGATCGGCCGGTTCCGGCTTGACATCCACCCGGAACAGACGGTCAATTAGAGTCTGATCCACTTCCCCTCCCCCTTCAAGAACCTTGCGCGTATGGAGGGCTTTTGCAATGGCCACCGATAACCGTTCCAGTTCTATCGGCTTGATCAGATAATCAATGACGCCTTGATTCAGCGCATTTTCAAGAACCATCCGGTCCGTAGCAGCCGTAATCAGAATGATTTGAAGACCCGGACATGCTTCTCTAAGGGCGCCAATGATATGGATTCCAAGGCTATCAGGCATGTATACATCGAGAAGGAGCAGATCAGGCTTGAGGTTGCCCACCAGGTGCAGGGTTTCGGCCGCTGTTGAAGCTGAAGCGAGGACTTCCACTCCACCGACCCGCTCCAAAAACTGTTGATGAATATCCGCTACACGATAATCATCTTCTGCAATCACAATTTTCACCGGGCACCACCTCCTTTTGGAATATATATCGTGACAATGGTTCCTTCCCGTTCATCGGAAGAAACCTCCAGGCTCCCATTGAGCTCTCGCAACGATGCTTGAACAAGCGCCATTCCAAATCCCCTGTCCTTTCCTACTTTGGTAGAGAAACCTTGTTCATGGATCCGCTCCAATAGATCTGGAGGAATGCCCTTGCCGTTATCCGTCACTTCGATGATCAGATCATCCGCCATATCTGTTGTATAGACCTGCACCTCTGGATGTGCCTGACCGGATACTGCCTCAAAGGCATTATCAATGATGTTCCCAATGATGGTGACGAGGGGGGATGCGGCCTTTTGCGGCCACTCATACTCTATGGAGCTGGTCTCATCCAAGATGAAGTTGATTTTCTTCTCGGACGCTTTGGACAGCTTGCCAATCAGGATGGCCTGAATTGTCGGATCATGGATCTGCTCGAATAATACCCGTTCGTATGTTTTCTGTTGGCCGGTCTCTTCATGTATGAAATTAAGCGCTTTGTTTATCCTGCCAAGCTGCAACCATCCCGAGATGGCATACAATTTATTCGTATACTCGTGGGTCTGTGCCCTGAGGTCATGTGAGTACTGCTGAACCTCCGAAAGGGTGCTGATCAGCTCCTGTATCTCCGAGCGTCTCTGGAAACTCGCAACCTTTCCCCCGTACCGGCCGTCTTCCCCTACACGCTTATACCGGACAACCAGCTGATGGTCTTGGTAGACCGTCTCAAATTGGCCTTCAGCTTCTTCACGACCCAATACATGAGCAATATCAGAATCGGGAAGGACTTCTTGGATCGGACGGCCGATGTCATCCTCTGTCACTCCCAATATATCTTTCGCCGATTGATTGATTAATGTGACCCTGCCGAATTGATCCGTGGCAATCACGCCTTCACTAATTGCTTCCAGCACCGCCCCCCTCTCCTTATAGATCCGGGCAATCTGATACGGCTCGAGTCCGAAGGTGTCCTTCCGTATATTACGAGTGAGAATCAGGCTTCCTCCCACACCCATGATGAAGATAAAGAGTAGCCATAAGAGAATCCCGATCAAGCCCTCCTGGTAGGTGGAATCGACCTTTGAGAGCAGGAATCCGACAGATACGATCCCGATGATGTCGCCCGCGTCGCTGTAGACGGGTGTCTTGCCCCGTACCGATTCCCCGATTGACCCTTCAGCCATAGACACATAACTGTTCCCGTTCACCAGAGCCTCGTCGTTATCCCCGCCGACCATGACCTTTCCAATCTTCTCCTGGATCGGATGGCTGTAGCGGATCCCGTCGATGTCGCCGACAACGATAAACTCAGCACCGGATTTTTTCCGTATTTCTTCAACGATCTCCCGCATGTGTGAAGCGTTCCCATTTGTAATCAGTACTTTCTTCACTTCAGGGATTTCCGATACGGTCATCGCCGTTGTAAGAGCCTGCTGGCCGACGATGTCCTGTGCCTGCTTGCGCTCAAAATACATATACACCACCGTCACCATCAGCATGATGATCGTGATCAGCGTACAGACCAGCACCATGATCTTCCGCTCGAGGGGCCATCTGTTCTCCATATCTGCATCCCTCCCGCATCACCCCGATGCAGAAAATTCTAACACTTTATGGAATAATAGAAAAGGAGACATATAACGGAAGACTCCTTCCCCGCTTCAAAGGACACAGTTTGATATAATGGTAGGAGTATATAATCGAAAGGGGAAATGAACATTGAAGCAGGAAATCATTGAACGCTTTACGTCTTATGTGAAAATGGATACCCAGTCCAACGAACAAAATGAATCTTGCCCCTCCACTCCCGGACAGCTCGAACTCGGGAAGCAGCTTGTTGAAGAGTTGAAGTCGATCGGGTTGAGCGATGCCTCCATGGACGACTTTGGATATGTGATGGCCACCCTGCCAGCCAATACGAAAAAGGATGTACCAACAATCGGATTCCTGGCGCATGTGGATACGGCGACGGACTTCACCGGGAAGAATGTCAATCCGCAGATTCATGAAGAATATGACGGAGGCGAGATCGTCCTGAATGAGGACCGAGGCGTCACGCTATCACCCCATGAATTTCCGAACCTCGGAAACTATCATGGCCATACCTTGATCACAACGGATGGGACGACGCTCCTTGGTGCCGATAATAAAGCGGGCATTGCCGAGATCATGACCGCCATGGACTACCTCGTGAAACATCCTGACATCGAGCACGGACGGATCCGTGTCGCCTTTACACCGGATGAAGAAATCGGACGCGGCCCTCATCAATTCGATGTGGAGCGATTCGATGCGCAGTATGCCTATACCGTCGACGGAGGCCCACTCGGTGAGCTCCAATACGAAAGCTTCAGCGCGGCAGGTGCCGTCATCACCATCAACGGGACGAACATCCATCCAGGAACGGCCAAAGGCAAGATGGTCAACTCCATGAAGATCGCCATGGAGCTCCAAAGCAGACTGCCTCGAGAAGAAGCGCCTGAATATACGGAAGGGTATGAAGGCTTCTTCCACCTCCTCTCCTTCGAGGGCGATGTGGAGAAGACGACCCTCACGTATATCATCCGTGATTTCGACCGTGAGACATTCACCGAGCGGAAGGAGCTTATGACCTCCATCGTGAAAGAACTTCAGGAAACATACGGGCAAGAGCGCGTTTCCCTCTCCATGAAAGATCAGTATTACAATATGCGCGAGAAGATCGAGCCCGTGAAATTCATTGTCGATACGGCATATAAAGCCATGACCAACCACGGCATCGTCCCGATCGTCGAACCGATCCGCGGCGGGACAGACGGTTCCCAGCTTTCCTACATGGGACTCCCGACCCCGAATATCTTCACAGGCGGAGAGAACTTCCATGGGAAATTCGAATTCATTTCTGTGGACAATATGGAGAAATCCGTGAATGTGATCGTGGAAATCGCACGTCTATTTGCAGAAGAAGCATAAGAGGAGAGCAGTCCTGGAGAAGGGACTGCTCTTTTTTTGCACATGCACATTCGCTTCCAGCAAGGCAGGAAATTATAATGTGGAATACAGACTAAGACGAGGTGACCCATTATGAGATATGTTGAATTGACTGACTATCCCTCCCTCCTCATTATTCCCGTTGGCAGGAAGTTCCCCGAAGTCAGGTCCATCGGACACAAGAAGCAGCGGGGGCTCCTGAGCCGCCTTCAACACGCGGTGGATGGGATCATCGAAGAGGGACATGCCATACAGGCTTTCTTCCCCGACACCAACGGTACACGCCTTCCCGTCCCGATCTATCGGAAGGAAGAGCTTTATCCCCACCTCATCAGACCTGAATCCTTCCTGTGGAAGAAGCACTCCGACCAGCGGGGGCTGCCCATAGAAAAGGAATCCTTTTATACCGTAGAATATGAAACCCTTTCTGCTCAAGAGCTGGGCGATCATGTGCAACGTGTGATGACTGACTACTCGTTCGCCGCCATCCTTCAGCAGCGGGAGAAGAACGAGTGGCTGGAGTCGATCCGGTCGGCCTATTCCCGGCATCCTTTCAACCGGTTGGCACGTACTAAACAGGACGTCGTTCAGGCAGTGGAAGTCCTTAATACCTCTTCCCTTCTCGGCCTGTTGAATTCACCAGAGGATGTGGCCTTCTGGAGACACCGGGTGGAGATCGTCCTTCGCCCCTATAGAAGCGTTCCTCCCCATTGGCGCTGGGACATGTGCGCTCATGAGAAAGAGCTTGTCCTGAAAGCAAAGGAAGGCGTCCTCTCCTGTACCTGTCATGAGTGCAACTACACAATCGACTATTCTCCGGAAACAGACCGTGTGACCCTGCCGAACGAGGTCAATATGGAGCAGGCGCGTAAACGCATCGCCACCATCGAAAGGCAGTTCAATGCCATGGCTGAAAAAACAAAAGACATCGTGAACGCAATCCGCCGCCTCCAAGACCTTAAGGCAGCGTTAACACCTTTTGAGGGCATGATCGAACGGGCATGGGATCTTGAAGAACAACTTCGGGGACGTGCAGCCTCCCATCCCATCCTTTCCATCTATCAGACCTTAAAGGAATGTAGCTTGCCTGATACCTATGTGGAACCGGATGTAATGAGCCTGTCCCGTGTCCATATTCCTGATATTTCACTGCTTAAGATGAGCTTGGAAGGAGAAGATCTTCAGCAGACACTGGAAGACCACCTTTCCTATCTTGAAGAAAAAGCGCAGGAATACCGCCCATCACCGGATGATGTGATGGTAGAGGTCAAAGGGTATGAGCTCACCCGTGGAATGACGGAAGAGATTAATGGCACTCCCGGTTCGAAAGACATTCCCATCCACCTGCTTGTTCAAATGTTAAAGGGAGAGGCCACCAGCAAGATCAGGCGCATGGGGCTGAATGATACATCGATCTTCGCCATGCTTTCCTCATGGCCGGCCAAATATATCACTCAAGCGATGATCCAATGGAAGAAGAGCGGTGTATAAACGTGTACCGCTCTTCTTTGTGTGGAAAAAAAGAAGTTTGTTTGTCTTCTTTGTTACACGTCAACATATTTTCACATTTTTCATCAATCTTCTCCTTGTTCCCCGCCCCTTTCTCCCATACTCTTACACTATGAATGAAAAAAGGAGTGATCCCATGCTTCCCATTGAACGCCGCCAACAAATCCTGACTTGGCTTGAAGAGGAAGAAACCTTGAAGGTATCGGATATCAGCGAACGCCTCGGTGTCTCCGAGATGACGGTCTACCGGGACATCAAGCCCCTTGTCGATGAAGGGAGTGTCCAAAAGACGTCAAACGGCATCGCCTCGAGCCATGAGCTACCCCTAAACGGATGCAGCCTTTGCATGAAGTCGATCGGAACGAGGTACTCCGTCCAGCTCGTGAAGACGAGTCACCGTGTCGAACAAACCTGTTGTCCACATTGCGGACTTCTTCGCTTCAACGACATCCGCGATGAGGTCGTTCAGATCCTGTGCCGTGATTTTCTGACCGATGCCACAATCAGCGCCAAGACCGCTACGTTCCTCATCCGTGCCGAAGTGAACCTGAATTGCTGTCAGCCTCAGGTCATCGCCTTCGGTTCACTCATGCACGCAGAAAAATTCCAAACTGGATTCGGCGGTACCCTGCACACATTTGAAGAGGCCATCCAAGCCATTTCGAATACAATGCAAGGACATGACTGCTGTCACCCTTAAGAAGGAGTCTATTTATGAAAAACCAACCTAAAAAATCTCCCTATCAAACGATCTGGAGGTGGCATTTTTACGCAGGGCTCATCTTTGCCCCCTTCCTGTTCATCCTGGCGGTGACCGGCTCGATTTACCTTTTCAAACCGCAGATCGAAGCTGTGCTGTACAACCAGTACTATGATGTCCAGCCCCAAGGAGACAAGATTGCACCTGCCGAACAGATCGAAGAAGTGAAAAAGCTTCATCCCGATGCAACCGTCACTTCTTATAGACCAGGAGAAAGCGCCGATCGCTCCAGCGAAGTGGGCATCAGTACGGAAGAAGGCTCATCAACCGTGTTCATCGACCCCTATACAGGCAAATCCCTCGGTGAACTGAAGGCTGACGACCGGATCATGAACAAAATTGAAGAGATCCATGGAGAATTAATGGCCGGTACACTCGGCGACCGGATCGTGGAGCTTGCTGCCTGCTGGGCGGTCGTCCTCATCGTAACGGGACTCTTTCTCTGGTTCCCGCGCAAAAAGGACAAACTGTCAGGGGTATTGTTCCCGCGGTTCAATAAAGGGAAGAAAATCTTCCGCCGTGACCTTCATGCCGTCCCTGCGTTCTGGATCACAGCAGGGATGCTGTTCCTGATCCTGACGGGACTGCCGTGGTCAGGATTCTGGGGGACGAACTTCCAGAATGCCGTCACCAATTCAGGCGCAGGCTACCCTCCATCGGTCTGGACGGGAAGTGCACCTCAATCAGAAGTGAAAACGAAGGAAATCGCTGAAGTACCATGGGGCGCAGAAAACCTGGACGTTCCCAAATCGGCCCTTGAAGGATACACTCCCCTCTCCATCAACGACGTAGTCTACATCGCCAACAATCAGGATATTGATCCGAGCTACACGGTGTACATCCCTCAGGACCCGACAGGCGTGTATACCCTTTCGGCATTTCCTGCCAGGGCGCAGGATGAATTGACGATCCATATCGATCGGTATTCCGGTGCGGTCCTTGCCGATTACAGGTATGACCATTACGGTCCTGTCGGAAAAGCCGTGGCACTCGGCATCACCCTGCACAAAGGGACACAGTTTGGGATCTTTAATCAGATTCTCAGCCTTCTCATCTGCCTTGGAATCATCCTTGTGGTCGTGAGCGGATTCTATCTGTGGCTGAAGCGGAAGCCGAAGCATGAGATGGGCGCACCGAAGGGACCAAGCATCTGGAGGTTCAGGGCGTTCCTCGCCGTCATGATCGCACTCGGGATCATCTTCCCGCTGGTAGGGTTGAGTCTCATCGTCGTCTGGCTCCTGGACTGGCTTATCATCAGAAGGCTCCCGAAAGTAAAAGAATTCCTTGGAGCGGCATAAGAAAGGAGACGACCTATGAGATACCTGTTGAAACTACTACCTTTTACCCTGATCCTCATCCTATTGGGGGCATGTGCCCCTAAAGAGGATGCAGCCGACCTGTACAAGCAGGAATCCCCTCTTGAGGCGGATGTGTCCCTGCCAGACCCTTATACCAGTAAGGAACCGATCAAGATCGTCCTCACCCAGGACGGGGAAAAAGTGGAGAACGCCAATTTCGTCCATGTGGAAGTATGGAAGGCAGACGGCAGCTTCCGGCAAGGGATGGAAGAAGCGGAGAACGAAGGAAAAGGCCTCTATACCTTCAAGACAGACTTGAAGGAAGAAGGGCTGTATTATGTAAAGGTCCACGCCGGCAGTAACGGCTCCACCATCATGCCGACCAAACCCCTTGCCGTCGGTGAACTGTCAAAAGCAGATATCGAGGCCCTGAACGGGAACGCTCCACAGCAAAGCGGAGGCAGCGGACATCATCATTAAACGCAAAAAGACCGGAAGAAGGTGCGCCTTCTTCCGGTCTTTTCATATTTTATCGGATTTTATAGCTCAGGAACCCATCTTCTACCGGGATGGTTTGTCCGTTAATGGCGCTGGCCGCATCCGTGAATAAGAAGGTGACGACGCTCGCCACTTTCTCCGGCTTGATCAACTCTCCGCGCATATGCTGTCCGGCCAGATAATCTTTTGCATCCTGATCATCACCAAGGATCGGTGTATCAATGAATCCAGGTGCCACACCAACCACGCGGATGCCGTGTTCAGCAAGCTCGAGGGCTCCCGATTTGGACATCATGACGACAGCCGCTTTTGCCGCGTTGTAGTTGAAGCTTCCGACCGCAGCAGCTGTTCCATAAATGGATGCCGTGTTAACGATCGTTCCGGTCGTACCCAACTCCACCATTTTCCTGGCGCCATAGTACATGCCATAATAAACGCTGTGCTGATCCACATCGATGACGCGGTGATACGATTCAGGGTCCATTTCAAGGAATGGTTTCACCAACCCGATACCGGCATTGTTGAAGATTCCGTTGAATGTGCCGAATTTCTCAGCAGTCCAATCGATCAGCGCCTTGATTTCTTCACCTTTTGAAACATCTACTTTATAATGAGCGGCATTTCCTCCCGCTTGATTGATCTGCTCGGCTACTTCTTTTGCACCGCTTTCGTTAAAGTCAGCGACAACAATGGATGCGCCTTTCCCGGATAACTGAAGGGCAGCTTCCTTCCCGATTCCACTTGCTCCCCCTGTAACTACGACAACTTGACCTTTTAACTCTGACATCAAAACCCCTCCTGTATTGTCGACAATTTGTAATACTCTTATATTTTACGCCTAAAAATGCAAATTGTCGACAATTTAACTCCGCCAAATTTACTATATTTTTGCAGGAAGCCTTTTTAACCACACTCTTCATCACAACACAAAGAAGCAGGCTACCTACCTGCTTCCCATCCCATATTGATTGTGCCCAGTCATCAGATCACTCCCTGATCAAGGGTCACCTTCACTGCTTTCTTCGCATCATCGAACTTCCCTTCAACCAAGGATGACGTAAACACGTTCAGCTCTCGATTGAAGTTCTTCATCGTCTCCCGGGTCCACTTAACCTGGGCAAAGACCATCAGGATATGGTTGGCTTCTTTGTAAAAGCGCATCAACGCTTTATTATCCGAAACAATGAACACGTGGGTAATCAGCTGTTCCACTCTCGATTGATACAACTGCACGTCTTCCAGCCTGCAAGCCTCGTCGGCCTCGTCGCCTAAAACCTGAAGCCTGTGGCGGTTGGTGTCATCCCATTTGGGCTGTGACTGTTCGATGGCCGATTGAAGCAGTCCGATCACGGCGTCGTTGTATTCGATGATTTCCTTATCACTGAAATCCTTTACGATCGTCCCGATCCTGGGGATACGCTCGGCGATGCCGTCTACCTTCAATAGGTATAGCGCCTCCCTGACAGGAGCCCTGCTCGTACCAAGATCCCTGGCGACATCCTCTTCTATGATTTTCTCGCCTGCTTTGATGACGCCGTTAAAAATTTGTTGAAGCAGATGATGATACACCTTCTCAGGCAATGATTCTTTCCCGTGATTGACTCTATTCATGCTACACCCCTGAAAATTATGCTATTGGGAAAATGCTATCCTACCTTTGTGGGAAAAACAAGGTGGACGATTCCCACAATACCACTAAAAGTAGTAAAAATGATTGTTTTCTGTTTCATCTCTTCATGGCAAAATAAAAGATGTAGATATTTCCAACACCGGCAGCCTCATTGTTCAACACCAAGAATCCGGGAATAGTACATACACACAGGAGGACAATCATGATCATCAGACAAGCAACAGAATCAGATGCAGAGGCAATCATCGCCATCCGCCGCAACACGATTTCAGAGCAGGAATATTTTCTGACCACAGATGAGGAGTTCAGCCTCGATCACGCGGGACAGGTAAAGGAGATGGCCGACCGGGCCGAAGCTGGCGGAATGACCTTCGTAGCGGAAGCCGAAGGAAAGGTCGTGGCCTTTCTGTTCTTCAACCGCAGCCGGATGAAGCGCATGAGGCATAACGGGTCATTCGGTATCGGCATCCTGCCCGACTACCGCGACCGGGGACTCGGTTCACGCATGCTTCAGCATCTTATCAGTTGGGCGAGGGATCAAGAGGAGATCGAAAAGATCTGTCTCGGTGTCTTCGCTACCAATGAACGGGCCATCGCCTCCTACAAAAAAGCCGGATTTGTGGAAGAAGGCCGGGAAATCAGACAGTATAAGTTCGACGACGGCCGGTATGTGGATAATGTACTAATGGGCATCCAGCTATAAACGTAAAAAACAACACGCACCGGATGAGTGCGTGTTGCTTCGTTTACTCTTCTGTTTCTCCCAAGTGATCGATCTTCACATTTTCAAACGCGGCGCTTCCACCTTCGACAAATAAGGAAATCCCTTGATCATCGGGGCGTGGGAATACTAGATTCGTATGCACGGTCCTGCCATTGTCCATGAAGAGTTCGACACTCGTCTTATCCACAAGGATCGTCATATGGACTTTTTGGTCAAAGGGCTTGTAGGGCGCTTTGCTCTCAAGGAAATCCCCTTCTTCATCCGGTTGATCGGTCTTGGAACGGTTGACGAATGAATAGCCATCCCGAGGGGAGAAGCCGACGTCGACATGGCGTTCATTGTCCTCCGATTCTCTGACACGCATTCCGATACGCTCCGCCTCTTCCCAGGAAATGTCGGCTTCAAGACGGAACGTTTCGCCGAGTGAGTCAAGCGACTCTCGCCCGTCCTCCACTGTCATATCCCCGATTTCTTCTGTAGAGGTGACCAGATCATCCAGGGCCGGAACAGGGTTGGACACAAGGGTATAACCCTCTTCGTCATCCCCTTCCAGGCGGATTTCTCTGACAATGGAGTCCGTCCCGTTGAAATCATCATGCTCGATGTTAGGGGTGTTGTTCGCGTACGACCATTTGTTCATCCACGCAAGTGCATAGCGCTTCTCCATCTTGTCTTCTGCCTCGCCGTCTTCGAATGTCACGGCCCCGTACCAATCGAATCCGTAATCAAGCCACTTCGGTTCTTCCTCGTCGGCTTCGAATGTATCACCATTGAATTCACCTGACCAGTAAGCGTACGTATTCGGTTTACCGACGGATTCCCCGTTGGCACTGACTCCGAGAACCCATTTCTCCATTCCGTCCTCCGTCCGCATCCGGAAGAGATCTGGACACTCAAGGACACCGAGGTCCTCCGTTTGAAAATCCCCGGTGAATGACCAGTCCTTCAGGTTTTCGGATTCATAGAATCCTACCTTTGCTCCTTCCGCCATGAGCATCACCCATTTATCCCGCTCATCATCCCATACGACCTTCGGATCGCGGAAATCCTCTACTCCCGGATTCTCAAGGACTGGGTCTTCACTGTGATTCTTGAACGTTTTCCCTCCGTCCGTGCTATACCAGAGATACTGCTCCTGCGCGCCGGTTTCTTTGGACGGCTGGGTCACGATGGCGATGAAGGCATCTTTCCCGAAACCAGCTTTATTCTCACGGTCTATGACCACTGAGCCGGACCAGGGATCACCGTTATCATTGGTATACTTCGGAATGGCTACACCTTCATCCTTCCAGTGGACAAGATCTTTCGAGACGGCATGACGCCATTCAGTACCGTTACCATCAGGGTAATCTTTGTTATAGAGATAGTAATAGTGGTATTCACCCTTATAATAAATCGGTTTTTGAGGATCGTTTTTCCATTTGTCAGGGGTGGTGAAATGATAGGAAGAACGGTAGGAGACCTCATTTCCGTCTTTTCCCGTCTCTTTCTTTTCCACGTCTTCCTTTGCATTTACCCACAGGACGACGCCGCCGATGACAAGGATCAGTATGGCAGCCATCACCCATATCCCCTTCTTTCCTATAGATTTCATCTTATTCTTCACCACCTGTTTGTAGTTGTTGTATCATTATTTACTTGATTTCGAGCGAACATCCCCGCCTCGCTGCGGGGCCTCACTCACTGCACAGGCTCCTTCGTGTACATAAGGAGAGGGGAAGCCTACACCTGTTAGGAGATACGGGCGTAAGACGTTCAACTAGGTGCTGTGTAGTAACTCACTGTTGTTGATGGAAGGAATCTGACCTGTGCGTGACCGGGAGGCACCCCAGCGCAGCGGGGAAGCGCTGCGTGCTAAAAGAAAAAAGAAATGCCACTAGCTGACATTTCTTTTTTTCTTTTTCAAAGATTATTGCCCGTCGTACGTGATTTGACCTTGCTCAAGCGTTCCGTCTTTCACGACAGAAGATTTCTTGTTCTTGATATCAAGCAAGAAGGATGGAGCAAAGGTAGATTTGTGATCAGCAAAGTATCCGCGGTTCGTCATGTAGCTGGTCACAACGAATTTGTCAGACTCTTCCTGAGGGATCACGTAGTGTGCGTACGTCCAAGTGATGTCATTAGGGTCAAGATCCTGGTGAAGGACGATTCCCGTTTTGTTCATCGGTTTGAATGGACCATCCAGTGAATTTGACACATAACCAAGCATATAGATGTCTTCATCATCGATTCCATCAATGGTCATTTTTGATCCACGTGTGCTTGTGAATAGGTAGAACTTGCCGTCTTTCTTGAAGATGTTCGGGCGCTCGATTTCATCCGTTACGGTATTTGACACAAGAAGAGGTTTCTTCTCTTTTTTGAATGTGTAATCATCGTTGATCTCGATGATTCCCATTGCACCGTTCGCAAGTTCAGCTGTTTCTTTCTTAGGGCTGTTCTGAAGGTTCTTAAGCTCGTCGCGGAAGAACTTCATGCTTTTGCCGTAGTATGCACGGTTGTAAAGATTGTCTTCACCTGAGTATCCGTATTCTGTACCAGTGTTGGCCTCGAATACAAGGTATTTATGACCTTTGTCTTCGATGTAGTGCGGGTCACGGAAGGTATGATTATTGTTGAAGTTGCGATCTTCGAAGGCTTTCTCTACGTTTTCGTAGGTTTTGCCGTCTCCGCCGTTGAAGATGGACTTATGATCTTCGATTCCATCAACCTGCAAATCTTTGTCTCCTTTTTCAGAAACGTTGACTTGGGCAGTTGTCAATGTTTGACGTCCAAAGAGCTCCTTGCTCTCATCGAAATCTCCACGGTTTGTGTAGAACAAACGGATCTCACCGTCATCCGTGAACAGGGCAGAACCTGACCATTCTTCCACTTGACCTTTGAGATATTTGTCGTTTGCTTTGTTTTTGTCTTCGTCATCGAAGACGCGTCCAGCGTTTTTCCATGCGTCAATGGAGTCATCGCCTGCTTTTTTATAGAACATATAGATGAATGTGTCGTTAGGTTTTTTCGGGTCACCGGCAAGACCGAAGACGATTTGGTAGCCTTTGTATTCAGCTACAGTGCCATCAGCGTTTTGAAGTGGCCATGTATCCCATACGTCCATTTTGATTTTATTGCCGTTCTCATCGGTTTTTGTTGCGGATTCTACGTTTTTGATTGTGGAAGCATCAAAGGATGGGACAGTGAACTTGTCATCACCGTGCTGGTTGATCATATCCTTCATGTCTTGACGTGTGATCTGTGACGTGCCGTATGTTTCCTTGTATCCCTTTTCGTCAGCCCCGCCCTTGGCAGATGCAGATGTGAAGCTGCCTCCGAACAAGATGGCTGCACTTAAAGAAACTGCTGCAAATTGACGAACGTTCATTAAGTACTCCTCCTATGTGTTGTTATGATATGAATTCGGTAAGGGCTGGGGCGAATGCTCCGATGCCTTACAATTGAATTATAGGAGGACGGGGTGCTGGTGTATATGGCAGGGATTGATATAGATTTCGTCTTAAATTGATATGTGGGTCTATAGTCGCCTGAAAGATGGGGTCTCGATCATCGTGTTTATGATAATAATTGAAGTCAAAATCGTCCTAAATGAAGTGTGAGCTGGGCAAATAGCCCGTTCCTTTGCGCTGCAGGGATTTGCTTTCCGCGGGGGGCATGTCGAGCCTCCTCGTGCCTGCGGGGTCTCGATCATCCCCCTTTTCCGCAGGAGTCAAATCCCTTCCGCTCCAATCCACTCAGTGCTATTGGACTTGGTGAGGTAATCGTTCATAAATCAGGTTAGAACGTCATTTCAGAAAACAACGAGGAATGTGATGTCATGTCCCGAATTAGCACACCCCTCTCCATCGCACAGAGTGAAGTGCAGCGAAGGCCTCCCGACTCCTATGGGAGAAGCGGGCAGGGTGAGACCCTGCAGGCAACGCCGAAGCGGCTCACCGCACGCCCCATGGAAAGCGGGAGGCCGCAGCGAAACGGAACGATCTCGTCTTCACCACATCCTCATCACAAAAACAAGAGGGCAATATCTGTTTCAAGTCAGCCCCCCCCTCTCCCACACCTCGATTGCATGGAAATAGAACGAACAATCCTCAAACCCAATAAAAAAAGCACGGCTGATGCGCCGCGCAATCAAGGGGAAGGAGCCGCACAAGCCCCTTCATTCCAAGCCTCATCAAACCCTTTGAGTGCCTGCTGCCTCGTACTCTCTTTATTGATATATGCTTTCATGATCTCTCCAAACTCTTTCTTGATACATGGAGAGAAAGAAGACCAATTGAACGTCCTGTTCTCGCTGATCAACGAATGTGTCTCTTTACCCAGAGGACCGAGACCATTCACCGGCACGTTCTTGAACGCCGGAATGAACCGGAAGCGCTCCGTCATATACTCCTGGCCCTTTTCAGAAGACACCATCCACCGAAGGAAGCGTTTTGCTTCTTTCTTTTTGGTTTCCGACGATTGTTTATTGATCACCCAGTAGCTCGGGACACCGGCAATCATCTTGGCGTCCCCCCGGTCATTGAGGGGGAGGGGGAAGATCCCCGTGGGCGCATCACCCATCAATGGCTCCACCCAGTTCCCCTGAAGGATCATGGCAGCCTTTCCTTCCTTGAAAAGGTCGACCTCTGTGTAGTAATCCGTTGTCGCTGGAGCCGTATTGCCATATCGGACCGTCAGATCGATGAGTGAGAATAGACGGTTGAACTCTTCACTGTCGGAAAAATGAGTGCCCTTTTCATTCAGTGCCTTCACGAACCCGGGACCTTCTTCAGCGAAGGCCACGCTCGTCAAGTGATGACCGAGCTTCCAATCTTCATAATACCCGTTGGCAAAGGGCGTGATTCCTTTAGATGACAGCCTGCGGGCAACTGCTTCCAGTTCCGAGAACGTTTGCGGAGGTTCGGTGATG
Organism: Rossellomorea sp. RS05; assembly: GCF_039822645.1. Classification (NCBI taxonomy): domain Bacteria; kingdom Bacillati; phylum Bacillota; class Bacilli; order Caryophanales; family Bacillaceae; genus Rossellomorea; species Rossellomorea sp. RS05. The sequence goes on from NZ_JBDKWY010000007.1 coordinate 118,747, forward strand.
CCCGCTTTCTTGAAGAGGTCGCGGTTATAGACGACCCCAAAGCCTTCAATGCTCATGGGCTCCCCGTATACTTTCCCGTCAAGGGTGATTCCATCCAGCGTATGAGGGGAGGCATCGGCCACCCAAGGTTCATCCGATAAGTCTTCTAGATATCGAATCCATTCCTTCATCGCTTCATTGCCTATATTCGTGAAAATATCGGGTCCTTTTCCCGCAGTCAGCTTAGCGGTAATATCCGAGTAATCATCCGAAGCACCACCCACGGTCTCGACTTTGATCCTGACCCCTGGATGGGCTTCTTCATATTCTTTGGCCATCTGTTCAAATTCATTCGCTATCTCCACCTTCGGATTCCGGACCGTGAGGGTGACAGGTTTCTTCTCCCTTTGTGCCTCCTGTTGTTCATCACGCCCCTCGCATGCAGACAGGGCAATGGAGCTTACAATCAGTGTCGATAGCAGGACCAATATCGGTTTTTTCATTCTGTCACCCCGCTGTTCCCGGAGCGGAACTCATATGGAGTAAAACCGGTCATTTTTTTAAACAGCTTTGAGAAATACTTCTCATCCTGATAGCCGAGCATGGTCGCAATCGAATAAATCGTCTCCTCTGAATCGGTCAGCCAGACTTTCGCCTGTTCGATCCGGAGTTTTGCCACGAATTTGGAAAGGGGAAGCCCCGTTTCTTTCTTGAACGTCCTTGAGATATGTTCCCTTGTGAGGAAGAACATTTTCGAGAGGCGGTCAAGGGAGATATCCTCCATATAGTAGGTTTCCACATATGATACGATCTCTTGGATCCGTCTTGCAGACTCGAGTTCATCTAGGCTGCGGATGCTCCGGTAGTGGTTCTGTTGGAGCTCATCCTGCAGTTTGCTAAATGCAGATGGCAACTCAACCAGATCGGGTAGTTCCCCCTGGACAAGACGGATGGGCAGATCGATATGACTGCTCACCCATTCTTCTACGTAGACCCATTGACCCTTCACCGTCAGGACTGCGTACAGGTTTTCTTCTTCGAGAAAGGCAAACACATTCCCGATACCCTTCTCCTGAAGCTCACCCCTCAGTGCATCCATATGCGGTTCGGGCAGATGGGTGTGGTAGAAGGAGAGAAGGGACACCTCCAGCTCCTCATCCACAGGAAGGAAAGCTGCCAGCTCTTCTGTTCCTCCGCCGCTGCACGCAGATGTAAAGATCTGATTGCTGCGGAGACGCCTCGCTTCTTCAACAATCTCCCCGTCTTCCAACGCTTCCTCCCCGATTGCCGTCACGACCCTGTTCAAAACCGCATCGAACGCATCGGCATCAATGGGTTTCAGCAGATAGTCAAAACTGTTGAGCTGGATCGCCTTTCTCATGAATGTATAATCGTCATAGCCCGTGATCAGGATGATCTTCCCGGTGTACCCGAACTTATTCAGCTCTTCAATGAGCTCCAGTCCTGTCATCCTCGGCATTTTGATGTCTGTAAAAATGATATCGGGGTTTTCAGTGCGGACGATGTCGAGGGCCTCGTGGCCATTTGACGCTTCCAGCAGCATGGTGATGCCGGACACATCCCAGTCCCCAAGCTGGCGGATGACGTTCCGTACATTGCGTTCATCATCGACGATCAGTGCTTTCATCGCTGTTTCCCCCTTCTTGCTTATCTTCCATGAAAGGCAGCTTCATGATAATCCTGAAGCCCCTACCTTCCAATGTATCCAGCTGAAAAGATGCGTTCTCTTTAAAATTCAATCGCAGGCGGTCATAGATATTTTTCAAGCCGATTCCGCCGTCCTGCCCCGATGGGCCCCCGTAGACGGCGGACCGTATCCGCCCGAGGTCTTCTTCTGTTATGGATGCCCCGGTATTCTGCACGGTAAAGAGGATGGATCCTCCAACCCTTTCACCCGTTATCGAGAGTGTCGCTTCGTCATACCCTTCTTCATAGCTATGCTTAAAGTAGTTCTCGACCAGAGGCTGAAGCAGCATGCTCGGAATGGAAGCAGCACGAACCTCTTCATCCACCTGGATATCAGCCTGCACTCCTTCACCGAATCGCTCACGCTGCAGGGAGAGATACGTCTCGATATAGTCGAGCTCCTCCTGTACGATGACCCATTGATCGGCATGGAGGGAGTACCTCATCATCTTAGAAAGGGACGTGATGAGTTTGTATACATCCTTCGCCCCCGACCTCAAGGCCACAGCACCGATCGTTTGCAGGGCATTGAATAAAAAGTGCGGGTTCACCTGGGATCTGAGAGCGCGGAATTGATTCTTCCTGCTCTCGATCTCAAGTTTGTATTCACGGTCGATATGTTGGTTAATGCGGTCCATCATCTCGTCCATATGATCTTCAAGATGACCAAGCTCGTCCTTCCGGGAGGTGGTAAAGTCCACATCCATATTCTCCCCACCGATGCTCCTGACCTTCTCACTTAAGTTCTCGATGGGCTTGGTGATGATATGGGATATGACCACTACCATGATGATGCCCAGAAGCACAACGCCGATTCCCAATAAGATATTCGTCGTGGCCGCTTGATTTACGTCTCTAAAGAGAACATCGCGGTCGATCACCTTGACGAGCCTCCACCCTTCAAGATTGCCTTTCAGCTTCTCTTCGAGGACCAGCTTATCCCCCTCATCCCCGGATTCGCCGTCATTGGTGCGCTGACTCGAATACATGATGCGATCCTCCCCATCGAGAAGGGTCAAGCGGCTCTCACCACCGTCAGAGAGGTTGAGGATCAGGGATGAATAGGCATTGACGTCGATATCCATGGAAATGAAGCCAAGGAATTCACCTGACAAAACATTGGAGACTTTATGATGGATCGTCAACACCCGGGTGCGGTCGGACTCAGGCAGAATCGCCGCATTATTGGCATTTTCTATCACATGCGGCCTTTCGATGAAGAAATTGTCATCGGACTCATACAGGGTTCGAAAGGGCGCCTGACTCACGTAGTCCTCCTGTTTTTTCGGCGCACTGAACTTCGACTGATACACACTCAAAGCAGAAGAATCCTTTTCAAAATAGATCCTCATCTGTCTGATTTCAGGACGGCTGATCGAGAAAATCTTCATGCTCCGTTCAAACGGTTTTCTCTGCTCATCATTCAGTCCGTTTTCGAACACGCTCAGCACATCCGGGTCATTATAGAGGGAGTAGGAGAGCTCGATCATCTCGTCAAAGTACCGCTGAAGAGCCCTGCTGCCTTCTTCAAGCTCTTCCCGGCTCTTCTCGATCTCATGTTCCTCGACCGATGATCTCGTATTGTCATAAATAATAAAAACAGATAAGAAATAGGGCAGAATAATAAAAATAACCAGCATCCCGAATAACCTGGACCGTACACTCCGCATCATGTCCCCCCCTTTCCCTCAACCATACCAAATTTTCAACAAACCTAAACTATAACAGAGAACCGTATAGGGTCAATGCATCAGAAGTAGCAGGACTTCACATACTGTCATAGATAGTATGTGATAGGGAGTTTGGTATTATCATGATGTACACCGAACTCATCTACCTTGCCCTCCATATCAACCGCCTCATCAACAGGCAATGAAGAGAGCCCCTTGCTGATCCGCAAGGGGCTTTCTGTTTATCATGTTATGAGTGTGCTTTATCTTTTTCTTTCTGAGGTTTGAACGGCCACCACACGCCCTTGCCGAATGACACAGTCATGGCTGGGATGAGGAGCGGCAGGACGATCAGTCCGTACAGGAGGAGACCCGTGATGACGATGGTCGCGATCTGTACGAGGCTGAGGACGCCGGATGGCATCATGGCAGCGAAGGTTCCGGCCAGGATGATGGCGGCGGTGATGATGACGGTCCCCATCTTGGACATGGAGATCTTGATGGCCTCCGTCACGGTCATGCCTCCGGCTGCTTCTTCGCGGAAGCGGTCGAGGAGGAAGATGGAATAATCGACCCCGAGGGCTACGAGCATGACGAATCCGAAGAATGGAACCGCCCAGCTGATGCCGTCATATCCGAATCCGTTCATGAAGATCAGTTCGGCCACAGCAACAGACGTGAAGTACGTTAGAAGCAGGGAACCGATCATATAGAGCGGCATGATGAATGAGCGGAACAGGATCGCCAGTACGACGAACAGACTGATGAGCATGATCGTCACGGTCTGGGTGAAGTCGCTCGTCGAGATATCATTGAGATCGCGGTTGATGCTGGACACCCCGCCGAAGGCGACTTCTGCCTTTTCAAGTGGTGTGTCTTTGATGACGCGCTGCGTTGCCTCATCGATCTTCTCAACGGTATCGATCGCTTCCGGGGAATACGGATTGTCTTCGAGGATGACTTCAAGCTGCGTACCCTTTTTATCATCGAAGGCATAGCGGTCGAGCACTTGTTTGAACTCATCCTGCTCCAAGGTTCCTTCAGGGACGAAGGTGCCTGTATCACGGATCGCCTTGCTGTCAGCCATTTGATTCAGCTGATTGCTTGCCTGGTCGAGGCCGTCTTTGATTTGATCAAGTCCTTCAACCGGATTCGGCTGTTGACCAGACTGGGCAGCCTGAGCCTGGACTTCAGGCGGGAGGGACATGGACTGCTTGATGCCATCTGCAGTCTGACCGACTCCATCAGATGCCTGATCGACTCCTTCTGCAATCTTACCAAGCTGGTAATCTGCATAGAACTCGTTGATGACTTCCCCTGTCGGACGTGTCACGGAGCGGACGCTCTTCACGCCATCGACTTTTTCGAGTTCACTGCTCAGCTTCTCTACATAAGGGACGATATCTTCCGTGACCAATTCCTTATCGCTTGAGAGGAGCACTTGCACCGGCAGGGAATCCCCTTGGCCGAAGCCATCTTCAATGGCATGCAGGCCTTTGACAGAATCATAGTTATCGCCGATTTCATCTACTGTATTGAATGAGAGGGCATCGTCATAGGTCAACAGGAGCGGGACCGTGATGACAGCCACGACAAGCATGGAAAGGATCGGACGATTGACCGACAGCTTGCTCATCCATCCCCACAGCTTACTATCGTTATGGGAAACGGATTTTTTTGATGGCCAGAACAGTTTTTCTTTCAATGTCGCCATGAAGAACGGCATAACGGTGCTCAAAACAAGAAGCAGAACCGCAATCCCGACCGCAACGGCCACGGCCGATTTGAAGATCGGGAAGTCGGCAAACCCGATGGCGAAGAATCCGATGAATACGGCGAGTCCGCTAATATAAAGGGTGCGGCCCGCCGTCTTATACGTACGGATGATGGCATCCTTGACAGGCTTCCCTGCACCGAGTTCTTCCTTGAAACGGCTGAGAAGGAGGATACAATAATCCGTCCCGATCCCGAACAGGATGGCTACAAGGAAGATCTGCGTATAGTTAGATACGGGGAATCCGAACCAGTCGATGAAGAATGCCACGATCGACTGACTGAGAAGATAGGTGATCCCCACGGAAATCAGCGGAATGAACGGTGTGACGATGGAACGGAAAACGGCTAGTAAGAGAGCGAAGATCAAGACGACGGTAATGATCTCCGTTTTCTTCAATCCTTCCTGGGCGCTCAGGTTCACATCATTATTGATCAATGCTTCCCCAGTCAGGTAGACATCTTTCTTCCCATCGATGATATCCGATTGAATGGAGTCGGCAAGCTCGACGACTTTTTCCTGTGTGCCGTCTACAGTAATCGGAACGAGGACGGTCTTCCCATCCTCCGAAACAAGCTGGGATTCCGTGTCTTTGTTTTCAAACGGATCAAGGATCGATTTCACGGGATCCCCAAGATCCTTCAGTTGATCGACATCCTTCTGAATGTCTTTCCTCGCGGCATCATCGAGCTTGCCGTCGAGTGCATACACGAGGGAAATCGTTTCATCCCCGGCTCCGGCGTCTTCAAGGATTTCAGCTGCACGCTGGGATCCTGCATCTTTCGGAAGCTGGAATGTCCCGGCATCCTCCGCCTGCTTGGAAAGATTCGGTGCAAGGACGAAAAGCAGAACGGTCAAAATGATCATGCCGATGGTGATCGGCCATTTGAATTTGATAATATTCTTCACTTACGCTCACCCTCCAATTTCAGTATATGTTTAATCTTTTTGAACATCTGGAGGAATTGATCTAACTCTTCATCCTCCACCTGATCGGCAAACAATGCTTCAATATAATCGTAAACTGCCTGGTCGGATTCCTTCACAACAGCACGACCATGCTGCGTCAGGCTGACGAGCTTCGAGCGGTGATCGCCCTCGGCTTTGACAATTTCAATCAATTCTTTTTCTTCAAGTTTCTTCAGCCGGTTGGAAATCGCACTTCGATGCACACATTGAAGTTCAGCAATGGCACCGGCCGGCAGCGGACCGTTTTTATTCAACAGCTTCAAGACCTGGATTTGTTCCCGGGAATATTCCTGCCACACTTCGGCTTCGACATCCCTGAGCACGCGCTCAGTCCCGAACACCATCACATCCTCGAATAGCTCCACTGCCTCAATCAGACGCTTATCCAAGTAGTTGACCCCCTAAACTAATATGATTACTCCATTAGTTTAGGGGGTCAACTATTCAATGTCAAGGAAGAAGATGCTACACTAGGTAGGAGGGGTTTGTCCCCAACCGACTTCAAATAAAGCAGGTGTTTCCTATTAAAATTGATAAACCAAAACTACCCCGCCAGCTCACGCAAGGGAACTTCCAGATGATTTTCATGGAGGAAGACCCGTATTTAAGCAACCTTGAGATCGATGGATCCATCTTTGACGAAGAGGAAATCGACCGGGTGCACCTTTCCGGCATGGTCATCAAGAATTCCTCCTTCCAGGGGACCTCTTTCCGAAATATCGACCTCACCGATGTCGAGTTCATCAACTGTGACTTTTCCAACGTGGATATGACAGGGGCGAGCATTCATCGCGTCACGTTCCAGGAATGCAAGCTTATGGGCGTCCAGCTGCCTGAAAGCCGCTTCGGGAATGTCACCTTCGAAAACTGTCTCATGACCATGTGTAATTTCAGTGATTCCAAGTTGGAAAAAGTGATCTTCAAAGAGTCCAATATGAAGCGATCCGACTTCTTCAACTGCAAGCTGTCGAAGGTCATCTATGATCTTTGTGATCTCGATGACGTAAGCTTTGACGGAACGAAACTGAAGGGGATCGATCTCAGCACCTCGTTTTTCGAGTCCATCCTCGTTTCAATGGAAGATCTGAAAGGCTGCATCGTCTCCGAAAAGCAGGCTCTTTCCTTTGCTGCGCTTCTTGGCTTGGATATCCGCTGAATGAAAAGACCCCTGAAACCGATTCAGGGGTCCTTCTCATTGATTCAAGCGATGCTGGACTTCCGCTGGTACTTCAAATACCATCTCTACACCACCATACATCAAGAGAACGTATGGTTCCTCCTTGTATGCGGTAACGCGCGCCACTTCCTTCATATCCGTTTGGTCTGCTTGTTTCTCCCCGAACTTCACCGTGTCCATCCTGTAAAACAGGTAGGTGCTTCCCGCAACCAGATCATCCTTCTGTTTTCCTGCGAGCTTCCATTTTTCCACTTCAAGAGCCTTGCTGAAAGAGTTGATTTCATCGGCATCGCTTACAGTTTGAATGATTTCCCCGCCCTCCGTACGATCGATTTTTTGGATATCCTGAAGCCCGTCGAGGCCTCCCTTTTCGCTTTTCCCAGAAGAGCATCCCGTCAAAATCAGGGTACTCCCTACAGCCAGCAACACGATGCATATCATCAATCGTCTCATTTATCATCCACCCGTTTCTTCTGTTTAATACCAGCATACCAGTGCCACTTGATGATCGGGAACGAGCTTCAGGTCGATTCCCGCTCAGACCTGGGACCTATTCTTCTTATAACCCGATCACTTAGTGCCTCCCAGAGACTGAATGCGTAATACGTTTTACAGCAAATCGAGGCGTGCGATAAAATGGCATTATCTATTGTGAGGGGGATTCCGCTATGATCATCCGTGAAACGAATGATTCCTTCATCATGATCAAACAGCATGACCATGCCTTCCTGTCAGGAGAGATCGTGAAGCACTTCGACGCTTCCTTACTAAGATCCAACGCCTTTTGGGACGAACTTCTGTATGCTTCTTACCAACATGATAGGAGCTGGATCGGATTGGACAAAGCACCAGTCTGGAACGATGCCGTACACCGCCCTTTCACTTTTTCCGACTACCCGCTCGTTCCTAAGCTCGTTTTCTATGAACGGGGGCTGGATGAGGTGTCAGATAGGCATCCTTACGCAGGACTTCTATGCAGCCTTCACTTCTGCTCGTTCTTTTCCAATACCTCAGATCCCGACTGCCTTCGCTTCCTGGAAAAGGAAGCCCGACGACAAACCGAACTGCGGAAACGACTGCCCGTTCTGGATGAAGATCTCCTTCAAGAGCATTTCACCCTTCTCCAATTCTCGGACGATTTGTCTCTGTTCATGTGCCTGAATCGTCCCGGTGTATCGAAAGCCGAAGAGCACCCGTGGTTCAAAAATGGATTCAAACATACGGAAGACTTTAATCACACCGATGACCCGTTGAAAGGACAGTGGACCGGCCCTCATAACATCGCAATAACCGGAGCTCCCTTCAAGCATCCCTTCACCGTGGAACTGTTCTATAAAGAAGTGAGTATATCTTCTATTCACCATAATGGGGTTGCCAAAGCCTATGATTCCGGCGATCTGTCCACCCACAGCATTACGATCAGCAGCGCCGGTCCACTCGTGATGAGAGAATAGCAGACAAACAAAATAAGAAAGTGAGTCTTTCATGACGAACACAATCAGAATTTCCGCGGGGAGCCCGTGAGCCTCCTCCCGCAACTGTCTTCTTGCACTCAAATCTACAGCTGGAAATATTGAAATCGTATTGTTCACGGAATAAAGTAAAAACCCGCATTCATCCTCCTGATCGTAAGCAAATGAATGCGGGTTTCACTATGACTAAAACGTGTTTGTCCCAGCCTCTTCCTTCATTCCAATTCATCTTTCTCCAGCGGTATCATCAGATCCTGGTGATCCTGATACCGGAGATAAGAAGACTGACCCTTGCCTTCTATGAAAACATCTTCTCCGGAAGAATCGAGTGACCTCCATCCGAATTCCACACGGGGCACCTCGAACTCAGCCACTTCACCGCGGATTATGGTCCGCCACTCCTCTGGGACCTTGATGGCCCCGTATGGATGCTCTGCGAAGGGGATGACCTTTTCCATTTGGATCCGAGGTTGATACGCTTCGTTTTGGAAAGACCGTTTCTGGATCAGGTAGAATACCAGACGGTCGACTTTTTCAGCTGAATCGAGACTCCACACCATACGGTAGCTTGCCGGCTCACCAGGGCGCACCTTCCATATCACCGGGTCGCCGTCTGTTGTGGCGGACGATGCCTTCCACTGATGATTCTTCCATACCCAAAGGCTGAAGCCACGCCCACCGTCATCGGTTTCGAAGGGGATGAAGGCATGGTGGTCATCGGCTTGCACCTTATCCAGAATGGACTTCACCTGCACCTTTTCATTCGTACCTGTTTTGTTCAGCAACCCGTTGATCTCTTTTATCGCTCCTTTATCACCAGGTAGCGGACCCGCCGGCGCTAGCTTGAACCAATAGACAAAGCCAAAGGCAATCAAGGAGACGGCAAGTACGATGATGATCATCCGTTTCACATTCTTCATTCCGCCCCGCCCCCTTTTATGATTGATTCAGAGAGTTGATAGTAGTATTGGGTATTGCCAGATAAAATTAGCAAGCCCTTCCCGTTTCCTTCAACATAGATCAGCGATGAAAGACCGCTTCCCCACTTCGGCTCGACGCCACTGAGGAGATATGGGAAGCGCTCCGGTGCTTTGGACTGATTTTCATCTTCTACCGTTGATTCTCGGTACCACGACTCCCCGTCTGGCTGTGCCTCCGTCATTCCATCCAGCTGTTCAGCCAACTTCATCTGATCAAGGCTAACATTCGATACTGCAGGGTGACTCTGAACAAGGGAGACCTTCTCTGGATTTGATAGATACGTAGCCGGATCGTCTGATGGATAAACAATGGCACTGAGCGGAATGGCCGCAAGTGCCATGATCGCCAGAAGAATATTACCGGCAAACCCGAACCAGGCGAAACGGCGATACCTCTCCCATCTCCCATTTTTCCGCCTCAAGGTCAAATATAGGATCAAAACGCCCAGTGGAAGGATCGGGATCCTGACCATGATCCCCCTCGGCTCAAATGTGTATGAAATGGTAAATACCCCTACCATGAAAACTAGGAATGCCTTCCAGAATGGAGCTTGGTGCTTCTGTCGTCTTATCATAAAAACCGCACCTATGATCAATATGCCCCATGCAATTGCGGTCATCAGCCACGATAGGACGCCCCCATTAACATAAGTCGCCATGTTCATTCCCCCTATATATCTCTATAGTTACGTATATGTAGAATCTTCATCACAAACCCATTATTTCCATATTTTATCATATATTGATCTTTCCTTCAGCATGAATACATGGTTTTTCTGATTGAATCCGGCGTATTGTTGGTATACTGGTTAAAAAATGACAGGGGGATGGAAGCATGTGCGGCCGTTTTTCATTAATTGAGAGTGTGCATGAACTTCAACAGCAGTTTGAATTCGATATATCTGCCAAGCTTGAACCACGGTTCAATATCGCCCCGAGCCAAGAGGTATTTTCCATTATTTCAGACGGGAAGAAGCGCAGGGGTGGCACGTTGAGATGGGGGCTTGTTCCCCACTGGGCAAAGGAAGTGAAGATCGGCTATAAGATGATCAACGCACGTGCTGAAGGGATTGAAGAGAAGCCAAGCTTCAGGGAACCGTTCAGGAAGAAGCGCTGTCTGATTATCGCTGATGGATTCTACGAATGGAAACAAGTCGATGATCGCAAGCAACCATACCGCTTCGTCATGAAGGACGGAAAGCCCTTTGCCTTCGCCGGATTGTGGGAAACGTGGAAAAAAGGAGATGCTCCCCTTCATACGTGCACCATCATCACGACGACTCCGAATGCCCTGACAGAAGACGTCCATGAACGCATGCCCGTCATTTTGAAACGTTCGGATTACGCCAGGTGGCTGGACCCTTCCAACCAAGCGGTTGACGAGCTGAAATCGCTTCTGGTCCCTTATCCGGCTGAAGAAATGGAGCTCTATGCCGTGAGCGAGCTTGTCAACTCACCGAAGAACGACGTGGCCGACGTCCTGTCTCCGCTGAATAGCTTGTAAATGCGAAGAAGCACGGGAATCCCCGTGCTTCGTTTGCATTATTCGAGTTTCCCCTTACTTGCCCCGATCCCGACAAAGAGCTGGATCAGGGTCAGGAGCATGAGCAGGATGAATGGAATCGTCCAATTGGCGGACAGATCATGTAGGTAACCGAAGAACACGGGACCCACTGCCGCCAATAAATAACCCATGGATTGGGCCATACCAGACAATCCGGCCGCTTGGGCGCTGTCAGTCGTCCTCAGGACGAAGAACATCATGGCGAGGCCGAACATCGTTCCGATGCCGACCCCGATCAGGAGGACAGATAACACGGTCAGGAAGCCTGTGATCAACCCGATCAATCCAAGGAACAGAAGGATGACAGACCCGATCGTCAACAACCTTTGATCACTCATCTTCTCAGCGACCACGGGGATGATGAACGTCATGGGAATGATCGCCATCTGAAGCGTCGACACGACCCAACCTGCCTGATTGAGGGTATACCCCTGGTCATGAAGGATGGCCGGAAGCCAGGTAAGAAGGGTGTAGAACATGAAGGACTGGATACCCATGAAGACCGTGACATGCCAAGCCTTCAGGGAATTCCACATACGCACCTTCACCGCAGGAGGCTCGATCACCTTTTCTTTTCTGACTGATTTCAATAAGAAGCTCCATAGGATGACCGAGAGCACGGCAAGGAAGGCCCATACCCCGAGTGAAGCGCTCCAGCCAAGGGAGCTTGACTGGGCAAGTGGGACACTGACACCTGATGCCAGGCTCCCAAAGACGTTCATGGAAATCCCGTAGACTCCCGTGATCAATCCGACCTTCATGGGGAACGACTTTTTCACCAGGGCCGGCATGAGTACGTTACAGATGGCAATGGCGATCCCGACAAGACCGGTGCCGACGAAAAGCCAGCTGCCATGGGGGAAGACGCGAAGGACCATGCCTGCAAGCAATACGACAAGAGCCGTATAAATGACCGGTTCGAGCCCGAACTTCAGGGAAAGTCTTGGCGCAAACGGTGAAAAAAGGGCAAAGGCGATGAGCGGGATGGTCATGATGCTCCCCGCCACAGCGTTAGAAAAATGGAAGTCCCCCTGGATCAGTGGGATGAGCGGTCCAACAGAGGTGATCGGAGCCCTCAGATTCATGGCGATGAAGATTACTCCGATGACGGCTATCCAGCCCGCCTGTTGTTGCTTTGCTTCTTGCATGCGATTCACTTCTTTCTGATATGTTCACTGGCATTGATTTGATCAATCAGCGTCCCAAGATACTTTTTGACGCATTCGGACGCTTTCACAGGGTCCTGCGCCTCTATGGCTGATAGAAGCTCTGTGTGCAGCCTGATATCTTCCTGATTCAAGTCGTTCAGGTCAATAAGGTTATAAATTGATTGATGTACAGAATCGATGATGGAGTCATACATCTCCGTGAACATCGAGTTTCCTGATGCACGAATAACCGCTTGGTGGAACGCACTATCATGCCGGACGAATGTCGAGGCTGACGAGGCTTTTCCCTCTTCAGCAGCTTCCTGCCACAAAGCCAGGAGGCTGCGCATTTCCCAAAGCTGTTCGTCCGTCCTTCTCAGGGCTGCCTTTTCAGCTGCCTCTCGTTCGAGAGCCAGCCTCAGCTCAAGGACCTCCACCAAATCGCCTGCTCTCATCCGTTTACGAAGGGCACGGTCAAGGCCGCTGTGACTCTTTACGGTGGTTCCGATTCCCTGTCTCGTTTCCAGATATCCGGCGTGAACAAGGGATCGGATGGCTTCCCGAAGGGTATTGCGGCTGATCCCCAGGGTGTCCATAAGGACCGGTTCCGGCGGAATCTTCTCACCAATCGGCCACTCCCCGCTCTCAAGAAGTTGTTCAAGCTGATTCAGTGCCTGCTCCGTCAATGTTTTTGATTGCACCTTTCCCATAATGTTCTGACTCCTTTTAAAGGTAGGATGATTGGTTCATAAAAAGAAGCGCAGGAGCAGTTGAAAAAACCGCTCCTGCGCTTCTTTTTATTATTCTCCTGTACGGGCGAAACGCTCGATGCGTTCTCCGATTTCATCCCGTACTCGCTGGAAGAATGCCCATTTTTCTTCTTCAGATCCTGTTGCCTTGGCCGGATCGTCAAAGCCCCAGTGTTCACGTTTTACGGTAGGCGGTGTCACAGGACACTTATCTGCCGCATCCCCGCATAGGGTCACGACAAGATCCGCTGAATTCAAGATGGTCGGATCAATGATATCAGATGTTTGATTCGAGATATCGATATCCGCTTCCTTCATCGCCTTTACAGCATTGGGATTCAAGCCATGGGCTTCGATTCCCGCACTGTAGACGTTCCACTCGTCTCCGAGGTGTTTTTTTGCCCAGCCTTCAGCCATCTGGCTGCGGCATGAATTTCCCGTACACAAAAAGTAGATGGTTTTCTTTGACATGGTGCGTCTCTCCTTACAACGAGTAGTGTAATTTTAAAGGATCAGTAACCAGAGATACAGTCCGACCAGTGTAATGAACAGGGTCGGGATCGTCAGGATGATACCTGTTTTGAAATACGTTCCCCACGAGATCTTCACGCCCTTAAGGGACAATACATGGAGCCATAGCAACGTGGCCAGGGAACCGATCGGGGTGATCTTCGGCCCCAGGTCGGAGCCGATGACATTCGCATAAATCAAGGCTTCCCGGATGCCCCCCGTCGTATTCGTATCCGATATGGCAATCGCGTCGATCATCACCGTCGGCATATTATTCATGACGGAGGAAAGGATGGCCGCAATGAAGCCCATTCCGATCGTTGCTGCAAACAGCCCTTGGTCCGCCGTAGCCTGGATGGCAGCGGATAGGATATCAGTAAGACCTGCGTTGCGAAGTCCATATACCACCACATACATCCCGATCGAGAAGAACACGATGGCCCATGGCGCACCCTTGATGACCGTCTTCGTGTTCACCACGGGACTTCGTTTCGCCATGATCAGGAAAAAGAGTGCGACGATCCCCGCTACAATGGAGACCGGGATTCCGATGAATTCGCTGACGAAATAGCCCGCAAGCAAAACAGCCAGGACCCCCCACGACACCTTGAACATTTTCTCATCTTTGATGGCGTCCACCGGTTTTTTCAGCTGGGACACATCATATTTCCCTGGGATGCTCTTTCGGAAGAAGAGATAGAGCACCAGTATGCTTGCTCCAAGGGAGAAGAAGTTCGGGATGATCATGCGTGAAGCATATTCCACGAACCCGATGTTGAAGTAATCTGCCGATACTATGTTGACCAGATTGCTCACCACAAGGGGAAGCGATGTAGTATCCGCAATGAATCCACTCGCCATGATGAAAGGAAATACGAGCTTCTCATTGAAGTTGAGATTCCTAACCATCGCCAAGACGATCGGCGTCAGAATCAATGCCGCTCCGTCATTTGCAAACAAGGCTGCCACCACGGCCCCTAAAAGCGAAACGTAGATGAACATGCGGACCCCGCTACCCTTGGCCGCTTTGGCCATATGAAGGGCTGCCCATTCAAAGAACCCGATTTCATCGAGAATGAGTGATATCAGGATGATGGCAATGAAGGTCAGGGTTGCGTTCCATACGATCGATGTAACATCGATGACGTCACTGAATGTGACCACTCCCAAGAGCAGAGCCAAGATCGCACCGCCGCAGGCAGACCAGCCGATCGACAAGCCCTTCGGCTGCCATATGACCAGCACCAGTGTAATCAGGAAAATCACCGATGCCAATATTACTTCTGTCAACATAATTCCTCCTCTAGCAGGTTGCGTTCTCGCCCCTGCATCTCAATTGTTGAAGTACCTCATCGCTGTCGGGAATTTGTTGAAGGATCAGCTGGATCAATTCATGTTCCGGACACGCGGCATTTAATGAAAAATAGCGCCACTGACCCCTTCGTTCTTCATTCACATAGTCGGCAATCTTCAGCTTTTTCAAATGCTGGCTGATGGACGGCTGACTCATTTCAAACATATCCACGAACTGACAGACACAATAATCATCCGAGCTCAACAGCTTCATCATCATCAGGCGCGTCGGGTCACCAAGCGTCTTCATACAAGCCGAAACCCTTTTTGCATCCATAACTGCTATCGTAGTCAACACCAATCCCCTCCCTGCACATTCATTTGTATGTACGGATTATATAACGAATCACTTATATAATCAATGACTTATATAAAATAACGAACAGGGACGGTTCCGATGCGCCACCTTTTGTCGCATCGGAACCGTCCCCGTGTTTCAGTGTTTCATCACTCAGCTGCAGGAGCTTGATGCACTGCAGGAGGAGGATGTTGTGGCCGGTTTTGAAAAGGTCACACTGCATACGCCGGTTTCAGGCAGTTCCAGCTCCACTTTCGAGGCGGCCTCTTCGTCTTGGCTTATGTGTGCCACCACAGACCGTACTTGCTCATACCCGGTTGCCATGAGGAATGTAGGGGCCCGGCCATAGCTCTTGGCTCCGACAATGTAGAAGTTTTTTTCCGGCTGACTGAGTTCCTTCTCACCATGCGGTCTTACCGTCCCGCAGCTGTGGACGTTCGGATCAATGAGAGGAGCGAGGGCTTTCACACTTTCGGTCGCTTCATCGATCGCCGTCCGCAGTTCGCTGAAAATGGTGCGGTCAGGACGATTGCCCGTATTGACGATCATTTCATCCACTCCTTTGATTTCAGTTGTGGCATTCTTGATGATCAACGTTCCATCATCAGCAGACCTCACTTGCTCGATCTTGAATCCTTCATATACTTGGACGATGCCGGAATCGACGAGGCGATGGATGCGGCTCCCGAGTTCTCCCCTGGCAGCAAGAGCGTCTTTCTCCTCACCACCGTAAGCCTCACTGACGCTTTTCTTACGGATGATCCAGACAATTCCCGTTTCAGGGTATACTTCTTTCAGTGTTGCCAGTTCAAGGAGGGCATTAATGGCGGAGTGCCCGCTCCCGACAACAGCCACATTTTTTCCGGAGTACCGTTCACGATGTTTATCCGTCACATCCGGCATGCCATAGAATGATCGTTCGTTGGCACGTCGCTCACCGGAAAGCCAGACACCATCTGAATTGGCCGGGTTCGGGTTCCCCCAGGTCCCCGTAGCATCGATGACGGCCTGCGCTTCAACCTTGGAGACTTCCCCGTCACGCTCGACGTAGAGGACAAACGGGACTTCATCACGGCCTGCCGTCTTCATCTTATCGCGATCTTTCTTGCTGATCGACAAAACCTTTGCATTCAGTTCAAGATGAGACTTTATCCCAACGGTCTCAGAAAGGGGAATGAGGTAGTCATCGACCAGCTCCCGGCCTGTCGGCAGCGCTTCCAGATCCGGCTCTTGCCACCCTTGGCGTTTCAACAACTCCACTGATTTTTTATCCATGTTATACCTCCAAGGTGAGAAGAGGCGGATATGTTCCCACGTCTTGATATTCGCTCCGACCGCTTCTCCTGCTTCAAATAGAACAAACCGTTGACCGTAACTGATAAGATGAGCGGCAGCCGCCAATCCGACTGGTCCAGCTCCGATGATGGCAACTGGTAATTGAGGTGATTGGTTCATTATTCTCTCTCCTTTTGGTTAGTTGGTAGAATTTTTTCCATGATCATGACATCGACATATTTTCCATCCAGTATTCCTTGATCCTTAAAGATTCCCACTTCCCGGTATCCACGTTTCCTGTAGAGCCCTTGCCCAAGGGTATTATACGGGAAGGTGAAGAGGACAAGTTTTTGAAACTGTTTTTTGGCCGCTTCCTCCTCCAGGTTCCTCAGAAGATGCCCGCCGATCCCTTGCCCTCTTGCTCCTCGCCTGATATAAACCGACAACTCGCCCACCCCGGCGTAGGCCGCCCGCGGGCTGTACGGTTGAATACTTGCATATCCGTTAATTCCACCCATATCTTCAGAAACCAGTACGATGTATCGCCCCTTATGACTTTGAAACCATTGGTTTATGTAGACTGCGTCTTTTTGATCCGTTTCCAGCGTGGCAATCCGGTCTTCAATCCCCTCGTTGTATATCGACAGGATCGCTGGTAGGTCCTTTTCTGTAGCATGACGAATCACTCCACCACCTCCATTTGAATTAATCATTTATTGACTTTATCAACTATTAGCCCTAAAGCAACACCACTCCCATCAAGTGGCGCAGCTTCCATTTCCTCCGTTCTGGCGCATAGCCGAGAGGAGGAGACTCATACTTTCCATGACCTGATCATGTTTCGCAGGCTCAATGAACTGAAAGATATTCCCGATGTATTGGAGCATCTGACCAGCAATTTCGTCCGCTTTCTCTTCACCTGTATCTGTCAGGGCAAGGAGCACGTAGCGCCGGTCTTTTGGATCGGCTGTCCGGGTGAGGAGCTCCATTTCTACAAGCTTGTTTACTTGTTTGCTTAGCATACCCGTATCCATCACCAGCTTTTGAGCCAGCGTTTGAAGGGAGATAGCAGGACTTTTTTGAAGCTCATACACAATATGACTTTGCGTTACCGTGATCCCGCAACAATCGGATCCATCTCGCTGCAATAATCCGAAATCCCTGACAAGCTGCTGAAGCATTTCGCGCATCTCACTCTGCTTTTCTTTATTCATAGAATCACTTCCTTGTTTACATGATAATACCAATAGTTGATTAAGTCAACTATAATTCTTATTCTTTCTGCTTTTTTGAAAATAGTCTACTATTAGAACGAGACACAATCATAGTTTTTAGAAAGGACGGCAGCACAATGTCATCACTAACGATTCTTACCAAAGAAAAACTAACTGATTGCATCCACCTGTACATCGATGTATTCAATTCTCCACCCTGGAACGAGACATGGACCGTGGAGTCAGCAGAGGAACGGCTGTCGGACCTCCTGAGCACACCAAAATTCCGCGGTTATACCCTCCACATTGATGGAAAGCCCGCCGGCTTCATTGCAGGGAATGCCAAAAGGACATCAAAAGGGATGACCTTCTATATCGCGGAGCTTTGCGTCGACCCATCCATCCAGGGAAAAGGAATTGGATCCACGCTCCTCTCTCACTTGGAAAAGGAACTGAACCGTGAAGGAATTGAGTCGATCTACCTCCTCACCTCGCCGGGATCTCCTGCGGAGGGATTTTATGAACGGCACTCCTTCACAAACAATAACACTAGGATCGTCATGCATAAATGAAAGCGTTTCACGTGAAACAATAAAACCTGGGAATGCTTATATTCAAGCGTTCCCAGGCAATTTATCAATTCAGCACGTTACCCGTGATATACATCGTGATCAGACCACCGAAAATAAAGAACAATAAGATCATACCCAAAATGATCCAGAATTTCTTCATGTATAACCAACCCTTCATGGATATTGATACGCCCATTGTAACACAACAGCCTTGAAAACAACCCTATCCGGATGCGTCCAAATGTGACAGAATCAGGGCTTATTCGTTCAATTCTTCTGTCAGCTTCCTTCCCCCCATGCGGTAGGCGAGAGGGGTGAATATGATCAGGGTCGTCACCACCATCGTAAGGACAATCCCTCCTATGATGCCGTAGTCAATGGCCAGCGGTCCCGGATCAATGATATTGATGATATAGGAGATGACGGCTCCAACCACGATACCAAGACTTAATCCGATCATGATGTATAATAGCACCGGTGTGAGGATCACACTGATGATTCCTTTCCTGGTAAGTGACAGGGTCCTTAATATGGCAAACTCCTTACGCTTCGAATGAATATTGTTCAATAGGGTGTTGAAGACACCGATTGTGACGCTCAGAAGCATCACGCCAAGGAAGATGATGAAGATGGACCAGCGCTGTTGGAACATTTCATTCGATTCTTTAACTGACTGCCCGTACGAGTGGACTTGCAGTTCCGGAAACTCACCCTTCAATGATTCCAGTTGCCCGGGATCCCCTCCGCTGACGAACATCCTCGCAAATCCTGCGTCACTGAACGTATCGTCCTTCCAATCCAACAGGATATCCGTATCAAATAACTCACCTTCGATGGCGGCTACCTTTAAAGGGTTCAACGGAACATAATCCTCCAAATCATTCGAGAATGCTTCCAATTGAAGGCGGTCCCCCGCTTTCAAATCATGCTTCCTGGCAAAAGGTTCAGAGACAATCACACCGTCCTCATGACTGGATGATTCATCGATGAATCCTTGCTTCACCATCCCATCCAGATCACCCCTCAGGACCGTCACGTCCAAGCGGGAATCCCCTTCCATAAGGGCGGCCCCTGTATAGGTACTGATGAAGCTTGCTTCAGAACCAGGCATTTTTTCTTCGACTGATTCCTTCAGTTTGAATGGATCAAGGGATGTCGACTCCAGTCTTGACTGCAACACGACTTCAGTCGGAAACTGGCTCTTTAGATACAGGGCTTCATTGTTCTGGATCGTCGTCAGCATGACGGATCCAAATACGGCAATGATCATCATCATGCTCACCGTCAGGATCACGAATGTATTTTTCTTCACCTGGGGAATGACATTCCGGATTGCGACGTAGGAAGCATTTCCGGCAACTCTCCGCAGGAAGGGCGCGCTCTTCTTCAGGATCGGTGAGAGATAGAGTGGGAACAGGACGAATATGGAAAGGGTGAAGATTGTCGCGGCAGCAAGCACGCACAACACCTGATTCTCCTCGTCCACCGCCACCAGCTTTCCGAATACCAGCACGACGATGCTTATGATGAGCAGGGCCCTGCCTATGAACCTCCTGCCACTGGTGGAGAACGACAGCTCCTCATTCTCCTGCATGACCTTCAATGGAAGGGTCTTCCCGTTTTTAAGGGCCGGGATCAGAAGGAACAACTGGATCAGGAAGGCACATGCCACAGTCACCCAAAGGGCGGTACCGGTATGGAAGTCTCCACGTGCCACAGCGATGCCCATCCAATCCTGGAGGAATCCCTGGACATAGCGCTGACTGAGGTAAGCGAGCCCCACACCAAGGAAGGCGCCTGTTGCCGTGATGACACTGCTTTGAATGAAAATGATTCCGAAGAGCTGCTTCGCGGTTGCCCCGATCGACCTCATGATGGCAAACTGCTGTTTATATTTGTATAAGAACGTTTCAAAGTTCGAGATGATCAGGAGTGAAGTCACGATCAGGACGAAGAAGCTAAGGACATAAATAAAGATGGAGAGGGATGATAGATTCGCTGTCAGATACGGGTTCTCTTCTGCCAGTTCGACGCGGAGTCCCTCATCCAATCCCTTGATTTGCGTCGCAAGCTTGAGATTGTCTGTTCCTGCTGACGTCTTCACCAGTACATAGGTGGCTTTGATGTCCCCACCCATGAAGCGCTTCACGTCATCATAAGAGAGAATCAGGATATCGGGCACCACCCCAGTGCCCGTATTGTCCTTGAACGTCTCAATCAAGGAAAGGGTCTTCCCTTCCACCGTCAACTCATCCCCTACTCCCACTCCTAGGGCCTTGGCAAGGGACTCATTAATGATGATCTCACCTCCCCCCACCTCTTTCTTGAAATGATAGCGGCTCTTGACCAGCTCATCGGTACCGACCCCGAGACTGTACGTAGGGGCTTCCCCTCCGAATGAAGAAAGGGCGAGCTGGGAGATGAGGACATTGGACGTCTCTTCTACACCTTCCATTGCGGTCAGCCGGTCAAGGAAATCCTGATCGATGAACCCGTTATCGGCGGTATCATATCCGACAGACAGATCCATCGTCCCGAACATCTCCGTCACTTCATCCTTCACCGACTGCTTGGCATTCATGGCGAACATCATCATGGTGAGAACAAGGGAAATGGAAAGGCAGACGCTCAGGATCGAAGACAGGGTAATGAACGGATTTGCCCTCAGGAAGCGCATGGAGGTGGCGAAGATCGTCTTCATGCCCCTCATTGATTGCGTAGCTCCATGATTGTCTGAAACTTATTCAGAATTTGTGACAAGTCGCCCTCGCCCGTACATCGATGTTCATCCACGATCTGTCCGTCATGGAAGAAGAGGACCCGGTCCCCATAGGTCGCAACATTCGGATCATGGGTGACAACGATGACACTTTTTTGGAATGTTTCTTTCAGTTCGACTAGCATATGTAGGATATCCCTGCTTGTATTGAAGTCCAGGTTACCCGTCAGTTCATCTGCAAGGATGATGGGTGGTGACGTGATCAGGGCACGGCCGATGGCCACACGCTGCTGTTGCCCACCGGATAGCTCAACCGGCCTGTGCTTACGCCAATCCGTGAGCTGCACGAGACCCAGCATCTCATCTACCTTTTGCTTCACTTCACTCTTCCCCACGCCTTTCAACACCAAGGGAAGTCCGATGTTTTCTTCGACCGTCAGATCCTTCAGAAGATTGAAGGATTGGAAGATGAATCCGATGTGGTCGCGGCGGTAGATGGTGGCATCCGGTTCCTTGAAAAACCGGGTGGTCTCTTCTCCGTTCAACATGATGGTACCTGCACTCGGCTCATCCAGTGCCCCGAGGATGTTCAGGAGCGTGCTCTTTCCAGAACCGCTCGTTCCCATGATGGTCAGCATCTCCCCCTCCTCCAGGGAAAATGATACCCCCCTCAGGGCGTTCACCTCGTGTCCCGCACCTTGGTACTGCTTATGTAAATTGCTGATTTCTAATACCGACTGACTCATGAGCCACCTCATTAAACATAATCTATCCATTATTGTTGTAATTTTACAACCAGTGAACGTTTCCTGCAAATTTTACATTAAAAAGACCAGAAGCTTGTAAAAGCCCCGGGTCCTATTTGTATCATTCTATATGCGACTTTTTTCCAATTGAATCTTGTACCATCTGGAACAAATATATCAAAATCGACTTCAAGAAAAAGACACCATACACCTGAATCTGATTTAACCTGACATATGAGAATAGCCCTTGTCTCTTAAGAAAAGCTGAAAATGGATAAATGAAGAACAGATCGGTCACAAAATTTGTCAGCAAGAAACGGAATATCTTCCCGTAAGAAAATTTCATGATCCAGAGGGTTCCAATGAGAAACTGTCCCCACACGAGCGGCATTTCTCCATATGCCCCTGGGAATAGCTTTTCATAAAACCACCACCACTTTCTCTTCTTGGCGAGGATTGATTCCAAACTGATGAATACACTTATAAACAAGCTGGTCAATCCGAATCGCTTGATCGTTTCCTTCCCGAGAAATGGAACTGTCAACCAGGGAACCAGCAATATCAACCACAACAAGAGTCTTGGATGCTTCGTCATCAATACGCCCTCCTCAATGAATCTTCACGCGTATTGTCTCCATGAAGCTGGATTAATATGAGCGGATCAGGCTAAAATACTTTTTTCTCATAAATCCGGATCGATAGGACCCACGAGAGCGCGAAGATCGCCAGGACCGCCACACAGACAATCAGATAGGGGGCGGTACTTTCCAGGGAGATCAGCGTCCCGACAGATTCCCTTATGATGTCATTCAAATTGAGGATGAACACATTCACGACGGCAAAGTAAGCCGCGAAAAGGACCAGTGAGGCAATCATCAGGTACTTGGATGCAAACCGGTAAGCAAACGGGAGCATGAAGGAAAGGGACAGGAGGGACAGCATCGTCATGAAGACGATCCCTTGCCATTCCATGATCCTGCCGTGAATGAGCAGACTCCCTAAAAATAGCAGGATTGTGATGGCAACCGTATAGATCAGGACGCTGAGATACTTGGAACTGACGATTTCCTTACGGGTGAACGGAAGGGAATTCAAGAAGAGATTGATCGTCGTTTTCTCATCATTCCCAAAGGTCGACATCGACAGGACCAGGATGAAGACAAGCCCTACCCAGATCGGCGGAGCCCCCAGGACGAGATAGATGATCAAGACGCCCAATAGGATGACGAGGATATTCCGGTGGAGCATGAAGTCCTTACGAATCAACTGAAGCATGGAACCGGTCCCCTTTCTTCGTGTAATACATGATATCCTCCAACGTCGGTGCCTCGATAAGGGCGTGGCCACCGAAGAGGTCCTCGGCCTTCACCCGGTCTGCCGTCAGGGCTTCGAAGCCGAATTTCGTTTTCTTGAAGCTGACAAATTCCTTCTCCGTGTCTGCATCCAGCAGTTCAAGCCCGCCCTTGACCAATGCATAATCTTCTTCAATCTTGTAATAAGGCTTCGTGAAAATATGCCGGCCACCATGGATGAACGTGATATAATCGGCCGCGCTTTCTAGATCCGTCGTGATGTGGGTGGAATAAAGGATCGTCTTCACTCCCTCCTCCATCACGCTGTGCAGGATATCGAGGAGCTCCCTGCGGAATATGGGGTCAAGACCTGCCGTCGGTTCATCCATCAGGATGAGTTCTGCGTGATGGGAAAATGCGATAGCCAGTGAAGCCTTCATGAGCATTCCTTTCGAGAAGGTCTTAAGCTTTTTCTTCAAGGGGAGCTGGAACATCGTGACATACTGTTCGAACACATCATCATCCCATCTAGAATAGGACCACTTCGCAATTTTCTTCATTTCATGGAGTGTCAGCTGCTCGTAGAAGACATTCTCATCAAATACGAAGCCGATCCGTTCCTTTATTTCCTTTTCATGATTCCTGTAGTCCATACCGAGAACCTTCAGCTCTCCACGGTCCGGCTTCAACAGGTTCAGGATCATCTTGAGCGTTGTGGATTTTCCGACCCCGTTCCCCCCGATCAGTCCTGTAATGAACCCTTTCTTCACTTCGAGTGAAAAATCATTGATCTCAAAGCCGTTGAATCGTTTCTCCACATTCCTCAATTCAATTGCATTCTCCATCAGTCTTCCTCCCTATATAACATATCGAGCAACTCTTGAAGTTCCGAAAGCGGGATCCCCATTTCCTTCCCGCTCCGGATGGCTGAAGAGAGCTGCTCTTCAATCCCCTTCATCTTCTCCTCCTTGATCAGCTCGCTGTTTTGATCCGCAACGAACGATCCCTTCCCTACAACAGAGTAGATGTATCCGTTCTTCTCAAGCTCTTCGTACGCACGCTTCGTCGTAATCAGGCTGACGCTTAGTTCCTTTGCCAGCTGCCTCATGGATGGCAGGCTCTTTCCGGCTGGAAGATGCCCCGACATGATCTGCTCCTTCACCTGTTCGTTGATCTGTTCATAAATCGGTTGCTTGGAGCGATTTGAAATTAGGATTTTCATACCTGAACCTCTCAATTTTTACTTTATATGTAATAATATATACAATATACACAATATATACAATAGGGATTCTCAAAAAAATTGTGATTGACCGATACTCCCTAATGTTTTAATATGTTTAATAGTTTAACTACATAAACTATTAGAGGTGAATAAACTTGAGTCAAGCTGCCTATATCAAAGAAGCTGTATCCATCTTCAACTCCATCAACAGCTATCTTCTGAAACATCATTTCGCGAAATTGAACCACGATATCCCTCCTAAGCAGTTCATGATCATGAAATACGTGTACGAAGTCAAGAAGACAAAAATCCAGGACGTAGCGGACCAATTCGACCTTTCCATGAGCTCTGTCAGCCAACTCGTTAAAAAACTTGAATCAGACAGATTTGTGACTCGCTCCATTAATCCAGACAATCGAAGGGAAACATTTTTGACCCTGGGAGATAAAGGAGAAGACTATTTCAAAGAATATGAACGCGTCGATCAATACATCATTGATCACTATTACGCACAATTAAGCATCGAAGAAACGAAGCAAATGCGCGACATCGCGCAGAAGCTCCAGGGAATCGTCATGGATCGTCAAGGGGACGACGAGTGAATTGGCAGCAGCAGACGATCGACCTCTTCATTGCATATGAGTCGATAGCCGTCGTCATCAGCATTGCATTGAACATTGTCATCAGCGTTCTGGGCGTCGTTCCTAGCGTCTTTTTGACTGCTGCAAACCTCGCTGTATTCGGCCTCTGGGGTGGAATCGGCGTGTCCTTCATCGGGGAGGTATTCGGGGCCATCATCGCCTTTTTCCTGTATCGTAAAGGATTCAGGCAGCTGAAGGATTGGAAGGGGTTCACCCATCCTAAAGTTCAGAAGCTGTTAGGTGCCTCAGGGAAAGAATCGTTCATCCTCATCCTTTCCCTGAGGATCATGCCCTTTATCCCATCGGGTTTAGTGACGTTCATCGCAGCCATCGGCAAAACGCCGTGGACGGTATTTGTTGCGGCAAGCTCCCTTGGCAAGATCGATTTTAATAGAGGGATTCTCGGTATATCATGTCATTCAATGGACAGGAACAAGGAAATGGATCCTTGCCGCCCTTGCAGGAATCTCCCTCTTCATCATCATCCAAAGGCTTTATTCACGGCCATTTAGTTGAAACTCCTGCACTATGAATAATGGAAATCATGACTGCCCAGCGGCAGATACTCGAACACTATTTCATGATAGTATGCATATTTATCAGGAAAGCTCTGTTAAAGGTAAATGTTGATACTTGTCCGGATTCTTGACGTATTCCGATGAACAATGAGGACACTGTTCGGTTCGGAAAATATAAGGGTCGGCAACGGCATCAATGTAAATGTTGCGGGCGTCTGTCCAAATTTAACATATAGGTTTTTCGTTACGTTCGACTAATTTGAAACGAGATGGGAAGTGCAAAATGGAAGATATTTATACGAATGTCTTGAAAAACGACAGATTAGATAAATACCCTTTATTCAAAAAGTTTTGTGTCCTCAAAGAAAAAGGGCTACGGAAGGAATCCTTTAAAGCATTATCCTCATTTATAGATGAAGCAAAGGAATGGGATAATGATAAACAACAGAATTTCGCTTGTTGGCTATTTACTTTATTTGAATTATCAGACAATATTCACCACTTACTTGTTCATCCTTTAGAAGAAAATTTATTAAAGCCTTTACTTGAGGAATGGATTAAGAAAAATCCTAAAGAACCAAGACCATATAGGTGGTATGGTTTGTTTTTACAAACCGAAAAACAGATTGAATACTTAAACAATGCAATTGAACTTGGTGGCAAAAGCGAACAATTATCATTGTTAAAACTAATTGATATTAATTTTTACTCTCTTTGGTATGCGTTTCACCATATATCTGAAGATTTATATCTGGGCAATATTGAAGAAGATTCTATTCTTATTACCAAGTTACAGGAGTTAAATGATAAGGTAAAATGCCAACAAACCAGGAAGAATAATGATGACAAAATTAACTATTATAGAGAACTTTTGAATGATTGGATGATGTTTAAAAAAGAACAAAAAAGGACTTTGTTAAATGGTGTAAAAGAAAAGGTAAAGATTACCATTGGACAAATGCTTATTATTACGAATAATGAATGGCTTTTTATAGCCCTTTTAAAATTGTGATAAATCAACATTAAACTTTAACAAAGCCATCAGGAAAATAAAGTATTTACATTATTTTCTTCCTCTGGTATAGTTGGTAACAATTTAATCAATCGACTCGGCCATGACGAGGATACGAGGCTGGATGAACGGTTTACAGAGAAGGGAGACACGGCTGAAAGCTCCCCAATGCAGCATCCGGTTTTACTCCCTTTGAGCCGCGCTTGGAAACTTGTGCCGTTTTATGCGATGTTACAGCATATTCAATGAGCCACCGCTTGCGGTGGGAATTTGGGTGGAACCACGGGTAATCAACACATGCTCGTCCCTTCTTGGGACGTCATGTGTTTTTTTATTTTTATAGAAAAGGAGACAAAGAAGATGTCAAATCAACACGTTAGGATTCAATTTCCAGATGGTCAACAACAAGAATTCCCACAAGGTGTCACACTGACCGATATCGCTCAGTCGATCAGCCCGGGCTTACGCAAAAAAGCCGTAGCAGGGAGTGTGAATGGAAAGACGGTTGATTTGACACGACCGATTCTGGAGGATGCTGACATTTCCATTTACGATGCCGGGTCTCAGGAGGGAATCGGTGTCATACGCCATTCGGCCGCCCATATCCTTGCCCAGGCTATCAGACGACTGTATCCGGACGCCTCTTTCGGAGTGGGGCCGGTGATCGAAAACGGATTCTATTATGATATCGATATAGAAAAAGCTTTAGTGCCGGAGGATTTGGTGGAGATTGAGGACATTATGGAACAGATAGTCAAAGAGGATCTCCTTGTCCTCCGAAAAGAAGTGACAAAGGATGAGGCGGAGCACCTCTTCTCTCATGATCCATTGAAACTGGAACTGCTTGAAGATATTCCTGCCGGTGAAGCCATAACGGTATACGAACAAGGGGATTTCTATGATCTATGCCGCGGCCCCCATGCGCCATCCACTGGCAAGGTGAAGCACTTCAAGCTTATGAGCGTCTCAGGGGCATACTGGCGCGGGAACAGCGACAATCGTATGCTCCAACGGGTCTATGGGGTTGCCTTTGCGTCGAATAAGGAATTGGAAGATCACTTCCTTTTCCTCAAAGAGGCGGAAAAGCGGAATCACCGGAAGCTCGGGAAGGAGCTCGACCTGTTCATGTTCTCGGAAGAAGCTCCGGGGATGCCCTTTTACTTGGCGAACGGACAGCTGATCCGGAAGGAGCTGGAATCCTTCTTAAGGGACCTCCAGACATCCTACGATTATCAGGAAGTCCGCACTCCCCTTATGATGAACCAGCGCCTTTGGGATCAGTCCGGCCACTGGGATCATTATAAAGAGAATATGTACTTTACTCAGGTGGACGATCAATCGTTTGCCCTTAAGCCCATGAATTGTCCGGGACATATGCTGATCTTCAAGAATGGTTTACGCTCCTACAGGGACCTGCCGATCCGCATGGCAGAGTTTGGACAAGTACACCGGCACGAGTTCAGCGGCGCCCTCAATGGCTTGTTGCGCGTCCGCAGCTTCTGTCAGGATGATGCCCATATCTTTGTAACGCCAGAGCAGATCGAGGCAGAAGTGTCCCTTGCCTTGAAGATCATCGACCATGTATACCAAGTATTTGGATTCAGCTACGAAATCGAACTTTCCACCCGTCCGGATGAGTACATGGGGGATCTGAATCTGTGGGACCAAGCGGAATCTGCTCTGGAGAACGTATTGAAGAAGATTGGTGTTCCATACAAAATCAATGAAGGAGACGGAGCTTTCTATGGACCGAAGATCGATATCCACATCAGGGATGCCATCAAGCGCAGCCATCAGTGCGCGACCGTCCAGCTCGACTTCCAGCTTCCCGAGAAGTTCGATCTGACATACGTGAATGAAGAAAATGAGAAAGTGCGCCCGGTTGTCATCCATCGTGCCGTCTTCGGTTCCATTGACCGCTTCCTCGGCATCCTAATCGAGCACTTTGGAGGAGCGTTCCCCCTATGGCTCGCACCTAAGCAGGTCGAGGTCATCCACGTCTCAGACGCGCACACTCCATATGCCGAAAGCGTTCTGCTGAAACTTCGCCAGGCAGGGATCCGCGCCTCTTTGAATAATAGAAATGAAAAGCTAGGGAAGAAGATCCGCGAAGGACAAATGCGAAAAGTTCCTTATATTCTTGTGCTTGGAGATAAAGAGAAGGAGAGTGGCTCCGTGACCGTCCGGTGCTACGGAAGCGAGAAGCTGGAGGAATACCCCGTAAATGATTTCGTGAAAAAGGTAAGAGATCAGATCCGCGACAAGCAGTGATGGGAATGTCGCCTTGTTGAATGCCAAAAAGTAGCGTATCCTAAAAAGATAAAGCTGCCTCAATCCAACAAGGAAGGTGTCAACATGACTATTTCTCTTATCATGTTCGGCTTGATCGGGATCCTGATCGGGATCCTCTCAAGTATGTTCGGTTTCGGTGGAGGCTTCGTTGTGGTACCGGTGCTGTATGCATTCCTGCCCGACACGATCCCTCATGAATACCTCATGCACACAGCCATCGGATCATCCCTTGCCGTCATGATCATCAACTCATTCAACTCAACCTATAATCACTCCCGTAAAGGGAACATCAAGTGGTCTGTCTTCAAGAAGCTGGCCTGGTTCGTTGCGATTGGATCGCTCATCGGTGGAATCGTGGCCATCTTCATCGATAGCGAGGTTCTGAGGATCCTCTTCATCGCCCTGCTCGGCTATATCCTGATCAGCAACCTCGTGAAGAAGACGTTCACCTCGGATCGGGAGGACGATGACTTCCAGCTGCCTGGGAAGAAGGCTTCGGCTTTCTTCGGGACGGGGATCGGATTCATCTCTACCCTCCTCGGTATCGGTGGGAGCGTCATGACCATCCCGTTCCTCCGGAAGCAAGGGATGCGGATGCTGAATGCTGTCGCACTGGCGACCCCACTCGGCCTCCCCATCGCCATTGTAGGGGCAATCAGCTACTTGGTTTCAGGTTTGCAGGTAGACCATATGCCTGCATCCACAATCGGATTCATTTATCTCCCCGCCCTTGTCGGTTTCACGGTAGGGGGGTTCATCGGGGTCCCATTCGGAAGAAAATGGGCACAGAAGCTGCCTGACGGAATCTTTTCAAAAGCCTATCTTGCCATCCTGGCCGTCGTGATCATCATGATGATCGTGGCGTAAATAAAACGGGGACGAATCCAGTGCAGACCTGCACCGGATTCGTCCCCGCTTTTTTATCCTTTATTCAGTTGGAAAAGGCCTGCTTCCTTGGCAGAGCGGATGGCGATATACACAAATGGTCCAAGGATCAGCCCCATGACCCCGAAGAAGACGAACCCGAAGTACATGGTCAAGACGGTCGGCAAGGCAGCAAGGCCGATCGAGTCCCCAAGGATTTTCGGCTCGATGGCACGGCGGACAATGGTGATCACAGCCGCGAGAACAATCAAAGCCAGGCCTCCGTTCATGTCTCCCAGTATCATGGCGAGTAGGCCCCATGGCGCAAGCACCAGTGCCGGTCCCACATAAAGGGGAATGATATCGACAAGCCAGATAATGATGCTCATGATGAGAGCAACCTTTGGAGAAATGAACAGTAATGAGATATAGGTGATCAGAAATACCCCGATACTCAGGATGAATTGAGCCTTCCAGTACCCCATGAACACGTTGCTCATCTTCTGGAATACAAAGCGGAGTTTACCCGATGTTTCCGGCTTGAAGAAATTGAAGAACATATTCAGAAGCTTCGGGAGATCCAGACTAAAGAGGAAAAAGGTGATGAGATAAATCAGTGTGACGAATACCATATTTGGAATCGATTGAAGCGCCGAACCGATGGCATTGATCAGCTGTGAGGTCAGATGCACAGCTGTATCGGTTAGTCCTTGGGACTGTTTCTCGATTTCCTTGACAATCCGATCACCCTGCGGGACTTCATCGATGAATTCATTGAAACGGATCACCTGATCATTGACGAACACCTGAATATCCTTTGCGTAGACCGGAATATTCAACGACCATTCATACAGGGAATTGAACACCCTCGTCACCGTGAAATACAGTCCCCACGCACAAACAAGCATAAACGTGGTGAAGACGATGATGACAGGCAGGAGACGTTTTTCCGACTTGATGAGTTTCTTCACCCACTTGACGAGCGGTTCCATGACCATGGCTGTCAAAAGGGCAAGGAATATGGGGAGGAACACCGAAAAGTAAACATACACAAACACACAAGCAGCTAGGAGAAGCACAAACATTATAACGCGTTTAACCAGAACTCGATTCAACTATCAATAACCTTCCTTCCGAGTGGCCATTAGGCAACCTTCACTATAGTAACTCAATTCTAAAGTGAATAGGGAGGAAAGTAAATCTTTAGTAAAAATAGAAATCTAACAATGAAACCTATTTGGTGGTCCATCCGTAAATAAGAGCAAAGGAGTGGATCAACATGGTGTCTTGTACAAGCTGTCAAAATAAATGGAGGGGACGAGATCTTTGGAAGCTTGGTTTCTCCAAAGAAGGAAAAAGCTGTCCCCACTGTGGTACCACCCAATACATTTCTGCCGAATCGCAGAGGATGATGAGCCTCGGCTTCATAAGTGTGGTGGCCATTCTTCTATTCCCTATTATCATCAAACTGAGCGGAGAGAAAGAGCCCCTCTGGTAAATCTAAACCGGTATGATCGGTAAGGGATCGTGCCGGTTTCTATAATTCTTTGAGAATGGACGAAACAATATGTTTGGAGTCCCATTCCCCTCTGGAAAATGACATGATCGGGTACTTTTTTGGAAACATGGTCTGTTGAATCTCATTGACCCCAAGACCTTCATGATGAAGGGCCGTCACCTTTTCCTTTATTTTTGTTAAGTACTCAAGCTTCAGCTTCATGGCTTTTTTCCCATTCTTTACATAACCTGCATGGCAACAGAACATCTCGTCGAAATCATACGTGAGAATGTCCCTGATCGACCGGATGATGGCAGGTATGCTTTCTTCCCGCAGTACAATTTTCGTTTTAGGAGAAACGTAGAGGTCCCCCGAGAATAGTTGCCCGGTTGACTCATTCAGGAATGAAACGTGATCGGCGGCATGTCCCGGAGTGGAGATGACCTTAAACACATCCCGTCCGGAATGAATGACGTCAGGCAACGGCTCTGATTGGAATGCAGGACGTTTACTCCAGAATACCCGTCTATAAAAGGGGTAGTTTGCCTTTTCCGTACATTCCTTACGAAAAAGAGGGTCCATCAAAACCGGGATTCCTTTGCTGTTGCAATAGGAAGCGTTTCCCGTATGGTCTTCATGATGATGCGTGATCATGACCAATTCGGGATTCACCTCATCAATGAACGGTCGGAAATGGCGACGCAAGGAGTGCGAGCCGGTATCGATCAAGACATCCCCAGCCGCAAAAGCATAGCAATTCAACTGAACCCCGAATGCTTCTTGTCTACACTCGAACAATCGAACGCCTGATTGTTCACTCGGACATGATTTTTGTTTAAAAAGCACGTAGAACCCTCCCCATCATCTCTCTTTTCTCTACTGTACCACATGAATGAATAATCACTCACTTTTTCAGAAGAAAAGGAGCAGGAATCTCCCCACTCCTTTCATGACTTACTTGAAATAAAAATGATGAAGGATGAGCGCCACCAGTACCTCTGGGTCACGGTTCCCGACTTCCATGACCGAAACGTTACTCACCGTATGATTCCGCTTCAAAGTGCCGATTGCAGCATCACCCGAATGCACGGATATCGTCGACGTGACCGGATTGGTAATCGTTTGAAGCGTCCGCTCTCCGATGCGGAATTCGATTACTTCCTTCCGTTTGCCTATCCCCTTTGAGTTCGCCAGTGTCTCCGCTTGGCCTATCAGCTCGCCGTTACGAACGATTTCCCATTGCTCCTTCATGGAAAACCGGCGTTCCCGGTACCATTTAACCTGATAGAGATCTCCATCAATCTTGATCTCCAAGGAGACGTACCAGTTAGAACTGACCATCTCTCCAATGATGAAACGACGCTTGCTCTCGTAATATCGCTTAAGATACCCTCTTTTTTGATCTCCTTCGAATAAAGGCTTCGGGACGGAGAATGACCGTTGAAGGTGATAAAAGCTCCACCCCTTCACATCCTTCGGAACATACGCCTGCTCCTTTTTTTGGAAGTGCTTGGTCAGCACATATAGAACAAGGGCTCCCACGGGAAATAGGAGGGCAGCTCCCAACAGCTCAGGATCAACAGCATCGAACAAAAGATAGCGGAACAAGGCCACGATCATGACCATGACAAAATAAAAGAGTAATTGGATCAACGTTTTCCCTACTTTCAGCTTTCATTTCTCAGGAGTTCGGCCAGGACCTCAAGTGCCTTGGCATCGGTGATGATGTACCGGGTCCCTTCTTTCCTGATGTATCCTTTTTTTGTAAAGGATGAGAGCACATGAAGGAGATGTCTGTACGATACGCCAAGGAAATCGCAGACCGTCACATGCTTCTCTTTATAGATGGTGCCGTCCGCTGTCTGGAGGATGAAATCGGCCAATCGATTCTCAAGTGGAAAAGACAGCGTTTGAGAATACTTGGCCGACATGGCCGTCGCCTTCAGCGTAAGGAACTTGGTCAACTCCCTCAAGAACGTGGCGTCTTCTAGCAGCTGATCGCGGAATGACTCGAGTGGAACAGCATAGCAGACCGTTCTTGTAAGTGCCTGGATTCCTTTAGAATAATATACTTCGTTCACAAGCTCCATCTCACCGATGAAGTCATGGGCATTTACAAAGTTGATCAAGGAGGCTTTTCCATTGGAATATGTCACATAGATTTTCGCCTTTCCTTCAATTACATAATAAAAATAGTCTGGCCTTGTCCCTTCCCGGATCAGCCATTCATCCCTCTCGAACACGTGGACTTCCAGATGCCGGTCCATGGGAAAGGAAAAGAAAGACCCTATGGAATGACGTTTCATGATGCTTTGTCTTGTGGAACCTGTGATTTTCTTCATGGCACTTACCTACCTTTTTTCCACAATGTATAAAGAAGAAAGGTGATCAGGATCAAAAATACGAGTCCAACTCCTACTAACGTATCAAGTATAAAATCGATTCTTCCCACCTCCAGTTATAATATCTAAAATCTACCATAGTCCTAAGGGGGTGGAAAGACGTGTTTTTCTCAGAATGTGAGATTTCTCATATTTTTTTGCCATTCTCCTTGGTATGATGCAGTCAAATGGAGGAATCGACATGAATACACAACGCTGGATGAGTAGACAATTTTTCACCTTTTATCTTACATGGGGGATCTTCCTGCCGTATTGGACGGGCTGGATGATCAACTCAAAGGGGGTAACGGTGGCAGAGGCAAGCTTGATCATGAGTCTCGGGCTCGTGATCCGAGGACTCTCCACCCTGTTCGCCTTTCCCTATCTTTCTTCTAAATTCAGCAGCAAGATGCTCTTGAACGGCATGGGGATTGGAACCTTCCTGGCCATCCTTCTTTGCATCCCGGCAAGTTCCTACTGGACCCTCATGGCCGTTGTCCTGCTGCTGCACTTCTTCTATCCTACGCTCATGCCCGCACTCGACACGGCGGCCGGTGTCCTTGTGCAGAACAAACAGCTGAAGCATTACGGAAAAAGCCGCTCCTGGGGGTCCCTCGGCTTCGTCATCGGTGGACTGATCCTCACACTTTTCACAAGTAAGCTTGGAGATGGTGTCATCATATGGGCCTTATTGATCGGGTTGTTCCTGTTGATCGCACTCGGGATGCTGAAGGCTCCAGACGTTCTGTCGAATAAACCCAAGCCGTTGCCGGCCGCCCGTGGGGCCATGCTCAAGCTGTTCAAGGTGAAACACTTCGGCCTTGTCCTTGTCATCGTCATCCTGCTGCAAGCGGCCCATGCGTCTTACTACAACTACGGGTACATCTTCCTTCAGGAAATCGATGCGCCAAAGTCCTGGATCGGGGCCATCATGAACATCGGGGTCATCGCTGAAATCCTGTTCTTCCTCGTGGCAGACCGCTTATTCCGGAACGTATCTGTCGGGACGATGCTTGCAACGGCTGCCCTCGGCTCGACCGTCCGCTGGCTCCTTGTCTTCGGCTTCCCGAGCGTCGCCGTGTTCTCGATCTCGCAGCTTCTGCACGCCTGCTCATTTGCCATGGGCCATTATGCGTTCATGCAGTATCTGATCAAGAACATCGCACCGAAGGACGTCCCGAAGGCGCAGGGCATCTATTCCGCACTTGCCCTCAGCTGGAGCACCGCCGTCTTCACCCTGTTTGGAGGATTTCTGTACGAAATCGATCCGCGCTACGCGTTTTTGGGAATGATCGTCTGCACCATCCCGTCATTCATCATCGCACTCGTTTACCGGAAGATACAGAAAAACGACCGGAGTGCCCAGTCGTCCCTT
The DNA here is from genome assembly GCF_039822645.1 of Rossellomorea sp. RS05. Taxonomy (NCBI): domain Bacteria; kingdom Bacillati; phylum Bacillota; class Bacilli; order Caryophanales; family Bacillaceae; genus Rossellomorea; species Rossellomorea sp. RS05. The sequence continues at coordinate 153,721 of NZ_JBDKWY010000007.1, forward strand.
GCAAGTTGATGGAGAGCATTACAAAAAGGAATCCTTTGCCTGAGGAGGCGGGATTCCTTTTTGTGTGTGTAATTAACAGCCTAATGGGCCACCGGATGCAGAAGCAGGAACACGGCCGTCACCATGCTCCCGATTCCGATCAATCCTAACAGGGCCATTGTTATCATCCTGTTGATGCGATGCAACGTGAGCAGGCCATAATAAAGCACGGCTCCTACAACCAGGAAGAGTAGGAATCCCATCATCTCGTGCGAGCCCAATGGATGGAGAAGCAGATTCAAGACAATTCCCCCGAAAATGAATGCCCCGGCTGAAGCCACTACCTTGCCGGGACTGACAAACTGTTCCATGATTTAACCTCCGCCCTGTCCTTCCGTTTTATCCAGTATAACGGATTGGAGAGTCCCCCATCTACTGGGCGCTACCGGAATCACACATGGAGGATCAAAAACGATTAAGAATCATCGACACCAGTCCATACAGCATGCCAAAGGCAGGGAAGATCACCCACCAGGGCCACATTCTCCTTACATTCCCCGTTTCCTTTATGATGATCCGGTCCTGAAAGCTTTTATCCCCTTTGATCAATTCATCAAGTGATATCTTATACAGATCGCTCAAAAGGATCAGATTATCCAGATCGGGGTAGCATTTTCCCGTTTCCCACTTCGATATCGACTGCCTTGAGATATTCAGCTTTGAAGCCACGTCATCCTGGGACAGCCTGCACTCTTCACGCTTACGTTTTAAATTCCCTGCCAGTTCCATTTCTATCGACCACCTGTTCATTAGTATGGATTCAGTATAATCCCACGGTCATTCTCTTGGAAGAAGACAGTGGTTGAACGTCCGCAACCTGTGGTTGCATACCGAAGCTGCCTTCCTAATCGCTTTATTCTCGTTTCCTCCTCCATATTCCTTCTATTGCGGGATTTTGGGGTAGAATGGAAGAAACCATTTCTATGTAAAGGTGAGGGACTATGAGAAAACGATTGAGAATCGGAGAAATATCCAATCTCTTTAAATTATCAAAACCGACGCTTCGCTATTATGACGAGATTGGTTTATTCAGCCCTAAATATACAGACGAACAAAATCAATACCGCTACTATGGCATCGAGCAGTTTGCCACGCTGGATGCCATCATCTTCCTGAGGAAGAACGGGTTTGCCATCAAGGATATCAAGGAACAGCTGGAGAAGCGGTCGCCCGAGGGGACCCTCGACCTCCTTCAACGGAAACTGGAAGAGACCAGGCAGGAGATCCGGGACCTGGAGATCATTTCCCGCAAGATCCAGAACAAGATCACCACCATCGAAGAAGGACTGTCCCTGCTGACGGAGACGGCTGTCACCATCAAGGAGTTCAGTGCCCGGTCCATCACGTATTACTATAATGAAGGACCGGTCGATATGATTGCGAAGATGGATGAGATCCATTTGAGCGATATGGAGAGGATTTCCCAGATGTCCCACGTCTACGATGGATTTTTCACGGGAGACCTCGGTTTTGTCGTCGATTATCCGAGCTTACAGGAAGAGGGACCAGTGAAATACAGCCGCATCTTCGACTTGAATGAAGACCATGCCTCCCCCCACTTCCTTAGAGGAGGTCTATACGCCTGCTATCCCTATAAGGGGCCTTATGAAGACATAAAAGAAGCCCATCTGCACGTACTCGACCATATCCATACTCACGGCTACCTTGTCGACGGGGAGGCAATCGAGCTCTACATCCTCGATGAATCTGTCGTCAAGGATGAGAACGATTACCTGACCATGATCCAGGTTCCCGTGAAAAGAAGGTGATTGACCTTCAAGCTGCTTGAACGTTTACAATGACTTCTATCACCATCAATGGAGGTCAATTCATCATGGAAACGACAGACAGTCTATTTCTAAAGCAACCGGTGAAGAACGTATTCCTGCGGTACTTCTTCCCGTCCATGTTCGGCCTGATGGTCATGGCCGTCAATATCCTGATCGACGGTATCTTCATCGGCCACGGCGTCGGTGAGATCGCGCTTGCGGGTGTCAATGTGGCCCTTCCTGTATTCTCCCTCATCTTCGCCATTGCACTCTGGATCGGGATGGGGGGCGGGACGCTTTACTCCATGCACCTGGGACGCTCTGACCATCATGTAGCAAGAAGTTTCTTCAGTCTTTCCGTCACCTCCGTCATCACCCTGCTCGCTCTTCTCGGGTTCATGGGATACGTGAATATGGAGGCTGTGGGGAGCTTGCTTGGAGCGAATTCGGATACAGCCCCTTTCGCCCATGAATACTTGAGCGTCATGTTCCTTTTCGGTTGGATCATTGCCCTCGAACAGGTGCTGAGCATCTTTGTCCGGAATGACGGAAGTCCCATTCTTTCCATGATCTCACTGGTCGTCATGGCGCTGGTCAACATCGGCATGAACTACCTGACGATCTTCGTCTGGGGACTCGGGGTGACTGGTGCTGCCGTATCCACGGTCACGGGGGGAGCAGTCGGCGTCCTCATCCTCCTGACCCATTTTATGAAAAAAGAAAGTTCTCTGCGGAAGCCGGCATTTGCATGGAGCCTCCAGCGACTACTTCACATCTTCTCCATCGGGTTTCCGAGCCTCCTGGCTGAGATGGGGATGTTCGTTTTCGTGGCAGGCTACAATGTGACGATCGTCCATCTCCTGGGGACAGATGGGGTGGCCGCATTCTCCGTCATCAATTATCTTCATAGCTTCATGTTCATCACCTTCTTCGGAATCGAAGCCGCCCTGCAGCCGATGATCAGCTTCTATCACGGAGCCCGGGAAACAGGGCGCATCAAGGACAGCGTAAGGATCGGGGAAAAAGCCGCACTGATTCTTGGAGTCGGATTGACTGGTATCGGATTGGTGGCAGCGCCACTCCTGGTATCCCTGTTCGGCATCGAATCGGAGGAAGTCCGGACCATGGCCATACAAGGGCTCCGCCTCTTCTTCCTGGGGTACCTTTTCCTTGGATTCAACTTTGTCTATATGACATATTTCCAGGCAACGGGACAGATCGGGGCGTCTTCCCTGATCATCCTCTTGAGGGGATTCATTTTCCTTGTCACATTCCTACTGGTCCTGCCTGCCCTGATGGGATCAACCGGAGTATGGCTCGCCCTGCCATTTGCAGAACTGACGATGACAGCCTTGCTATTCTTTATGGTCAGAAAAAGAACTCTCTCGACAACCCATCTGACCGGGGAATCCCCTATCCACGGATGAACCACCTCAACAGCCCAAGTCTTAAAGCGACTTGGGCTGTTTTTCATAAAGTGGACAGAAATACGTTTCTTATGGGCAAGGTTGTGGAAAAATAAACTCATCTTTCTTTCGTTAAAGGCAGGATTTCATGGTTTACAATTTCAGGTGACAGGAATATAATGACGTTAAGTTTGACCTAAGGAAACTTTTTAACCTATAACTAACTATCATGAAGCAGGTGAACATACATGAAGCAGTCAACAAAAACAACGTCTGCGGCAGAAGCCGTCCTTAGAGGGGATGTAAAAGGGTGGAAGCGGATCCTGCCATTCCTCGGACCCGCCTTCATTGCAGCCGTCGCCTATATCGATCCAGGTAACTTTGCGACCAACATCGCCGCAGGTTCCACTTACGGCTATCAGCTGCTGTGGGTCATCGCCTTTTCCAATTTAATGGCCGTACTCATTCAATCTTTATCAGCAAAACTCGGAATCGCTACAGGACGGAATCTTCCTGAAGTTGCGAGGGACCGATTCTCCAAGAAAACATCGATATTCCTCTGGTTCCAGAGCGAACTCGTCATCATCGCCACCGACCTTGCCGAATTCATCGGTGCCGCCCTGGGTCTCCATCTCATCTTTGGGATCGGCATGGTGCCGTCGGCCATCATTACGGCCGTCGCCTCCTTTGCGATTCTCGAAATGCAGCGCAGGGGATACCGGGCGTTCGAGACGACGATCTCCGCCATGGTCATCATGGTTGTCCTTGCATTCGCCCTGCAGACATTTTTCGCCCAGCCGGACTGGGCAGCCGTCGGTATGGGGATCGTGACGCCATCCTTTGAGGGGACAGAGAGCATCATCCTCTCGGCAGGAATCCTCGGGGCCACCGTCATGCCCCACGCGATCTACCTTCATTCCGCTCTGACGAACAAGCGGATCGTCGGACGTTCGGAAAAAGAAAAGAAACAGATTTTCCGCTTTGAATTCATTGATATTGTCATCGCCATGATCGTAGCCGGAGCCATCAATATGAGCATGCTCATCATCGCAGCAGCCCTCTTCTTCGAGAAGGGCATGCGGATCGAGGATCTGACCGTCATGTTCAACGAACTCGGGTCGAACCTTGGTTCATTCACCGCCATCCTGTTCGGCCTCGGTCTCCTGATTGCCGGTCTCTCCAGCTCCTCCGTGGGAACGATGACAGGTGATGTCGTCATGCAAGGCTTCATACGCAGGCACATCAATCTGTACCTCCGCCGGGCAATCACGATGCTTCCACCGCTGATCATCATCATATCCGGTGTCAACGCAACCAAGGCGCTCGTCGTCAGTCAGGTGATCCTGTCATTCGGTATCGCCTTCGCCCTCGTCCCGCTCATCATTTTCACCAGCAACAAGGAGCTCATGGGCGAACTTCGGAATCACAAGGTGACCACCACCATCGCCTGGATCATTTGCGGAATCGTTATCCTCCTGAACGGGTACTTGATTATCGATACATTCCTTTGACCACGAAAAAAAGAGCATTCCACCCGGGATGCTCTTTTTTGTTGGTTAATTTGTTCACAAATCTGTCACTTACGAAAGAAGAACCTTCCTTGGTATCCTTAGCTTCATTACAAATGAAGGAATGATCAATATGCCAAGCTCTAAAAAAGAAGGTCTCATATTCGGGGTGATGATGTGCTTCGGAATGGTGATCGTCATGTCACTCTATAACGCTGTCATTAACGGAACCATCCAAGATTTCTCCATGTTCTCCGTTGTCGAAATCGTCATAGGACTCGTGATTGCCTTGCTACTGGATATCGCCGTTGTCGGACCCCTTGCCAGGAAGATTGCGTTCAGCCTCCCCATCGACCGTTCGAAAAAAATCAACATGATCCTCGCCATGTCAACCTGCATGGTCATTGGGATGGTTCTCTTCATGTCGGTATTTGGACTTGTGACAGCCGTCTTCGCTCATGGGTTGGAGGTAGAAAACCTCTTCATAGCGTACCTCATGATTGCCGGGAAGAATGTCATCATGGCCTTGCCGCTACAGCTACTCATCATGGGGCCACTTGTACGGGGATTATTCACAAAAGTAGTGAAACCACGCCTTACACCTGCTGCTTGATCCCTTGTGATTCCCGCCCTTTAAGATAATGGGCGGGAACATCCATTAAACAACTTCGAACAATACCGCCAACCCAATTCCTCCGCCGCTTCCAATGGCCGCTAACACGAAGCGGACACCGTTCCGTCTCTGTACCTCATAAAAAAGCCTCGTCACCATGATGCTTCCAGAGGCACCGTATGGATGACCGATCGTCAAAGCACCGCCCGATACATTCAATTTTTCATAAGGGATGGAGAGCTCCGTGGCGCATGCGACAATCTTGGAGGCGAACGCTTCATTGATTTCGACCAAACCGATGTCGTCCATTGTAAGCTGATTCCGCTCGAGGATCCCCTTGATCGCCGGGATCGGTCCTGCGCCTGGAAAGTGGGGATGAACCCCGGCGACTTCACTGTCCACAAAACGCAGAATGGGCTTTAATCCGTTCTTCATAGCAAGGGACTCTTCCATCACAAGGACAGCCGCAGCCCCGTCATGGATTCCGCAGCTATTCGCGGGCGTGACGGTGCCTTCCGGTTTGATGAGGGGTCTGGCCCTCTTCAACAACGCAGGAAGATTCCTCTTTTTGATGAGCTCTTCGTCTGTATCCACATCGGGAAGGGGGAGGATTTCCTGATGAACCATGCCATCCTCATGGGCACGCCAGCTCCGACCAAAACTGAGGAGGGCATACTCATCCTGGGCTTCCTTCGTAATGAAGAATCGCTCGGCCACCAGCTCGGCTGCTTCCGGCATCTCGGGATCCCCAAGTTCATCCGGTGAAAACCGGGCGCGGCTTGGGAACGGTGAGGTGCTGACGCTTTCTGCTCCACCTGCAATGTATGCATCCCCAGCCCCTCCCTGGATAAGGTGACAAGCAAGGCGGATCGCCTCCAATCCTGCACTGCACTGCCGGTCGATGGTCATTCCCGGTACTGCAAGGGAGATACCCGCTTCGAGACTTGCCAGGCGGGCCACATTTCCTCCTGGACCAACCACGTTTCCGAGGATGACATCACGAATGGGGACCTTGGCACCTCCGGCGAGATGACGGATGAGGGGCGCCGCCAATTCATGGACCTCCAGTCCCTTCAAGATTCCTCCGGCTTTTCCAATCGGGGTTCGCTTCGCCTGGACGATCACGGCCCTTTTCATACGGTAGACTCCATCTGTCTTCGGAGCTCAGCCCTGGATACTTTTCCGCTCGTCGTATAAGGGAGGGAAGGGACGAAGAGCCACCGCCGGGGTACTTTGTATCCAGCAAGATGATCCTTGCAAAAACGCTTCAATTCAAGTTTCTCCGCATGTCCAACTACCACCGCGACGGCGATCTGTCCCCAGTAAGTGTCGGGCATCCCGATGACGGCGACTTCTTCCACCCCCGGATGGCGGGCAAGGACCGTTTCGATTTCTTCTGGAAACAGGTTGATCCCCCCGTACATGATCATGTTCTTCTCGCGTCCTTCAATGATCAGGAACCCGTCCTTATCAATCTTCCCCATATCGTGGACCGTTGCCCACCCATCTTTATCCCTTATCCCTTCAATCGTCCCATCTTCCTCTTCATAGTAGCCGTCGATCAGGAATGGACTCCGGACATGGATTTTCCCGACCTCATCAAGAGAGGTGATGACCCCTCCGTTGCGATCACGGATTTCGATTTCCACATGCCGGCACGGCTTTCCGACAGTCGAGGTCTTGGACTGTCCGTCTTGACCCGTTAGGAAGGAGACAAAACTCAACTCACCCGCTCCATAAAATTCGATCATTTCCATAGCGGGGAACATCATCCCGATTTTCGCCTTTGATTCCTCCGTCCATTTTGCCCCTGAGGAAAGAAGCTTGAATGTCCTCTCCACACTCTGCCCTTCTTTCAGGAAGGCTTCCACCATCGTCGGGACTACATAGAGGGCTGTGATTGGCCAGGACCCAAGCCACTCCATCGTCTGGCTTGGAGAGAATTTATCCAATAGATACACCGTTCCGCCAAGATGAAGCGTACTGATGGCTCCGTAGAGGAAATGAGAGTGAAAAAGGGACCCCGGTATGAGAGCATGAACCGTTTCATCCAGTCCGAAGTCATGGACACTGCACTCGAAGCTCTTCACCCATGAATCATGGGAGCGTACGAAGGCCTTCGGACTGCCTGTCGTCCCGGAGGTAAAGCCTGTATAGAAAGGGGGATTGTCTCCAGGGGGTGTGATGGTTGTGAAAGGCGTATCCGCTATTTCTTGAAGACAATCTTCAACCTTTCTCGCCTCCGGAAATACTCCGTTCAAATGATTGAAGGATTTTTCAGTCGTGACAATAATGCTAGGTTTCGAGAGGGACACCCGCTTCTCCAATTCCGGCTTCTTCCATTTCATGTCATAAGGGACGGCATTCCACCCTGCCATGGCTGCCCCTGCGAAAAACTGCAGGAAGTCGATACCGTTTGGTAGGAGGATACCGATTGTCCGATTGCCTGCATGTCGGGACTGGAGCCACGCTGCCGTTCGCTCGACTGCTTCTGCCCACTCCCGATAGGTTACGTCTTTATCTTCTGTATGGATGGCCGTCTTTTCAGCTCTGATTTTTGCGTGCTGTGAATAAGCCTTGGTGATGGTCGTCATCGTTTCTCTCCTTTTGTATGGTCTGTTTTGACCCTTTCGTGGAATAGATGGCGGATTCCTTCTTTATAAAGCAAAAAAGGACACGAGTGTGTCCTTTCGGTTAAGCCGTTTTTGATAGATTGCCCGAACGTTTCAAAGAGCTCAGTGAGCGCATGATGACAGGATGGGTACGGAGCTTGTAGACAAGGAGCGACCCGACCACTGCCTTGATGATATCCCCCGGTATGTAGGCAAGGCTGACCTTCACCGTATCCATAACCGAAATACCCATGACCATTGCCTGCACCGGGATCCCGATCAGGTAGATAAGGAAGATGCCGACGGTAAGATTGACGAGTAACACATGGTGGAACTTCACTTTTTTGAAAAGGGAAAGCACATACCCGATGACAAACGCCGTGACAGCCCATGAAATGATGTAGCCCCCGCTTGGACCGACGAAAACACCGAGTCCACCACGTCCACCAGATAGAAGGGGTACGCCCGCGGCGACAAGTAGAAGAAAGACCGCCTGACTCATGAAACCCAGTCTAGCCCCCAGGATACCTCCTGACAGGAGCACACCCATCGTCTGAAGGGTAAGGGGAACCGGCGTGAAGCTAAGGGCGATGGACGGGATCAACCCGAATGAGCCCATAACGGCCGCGAAGACCGCCACTAATGTCATTTCTCTGATTTTCATATGATGATCACCTGTTTTATGTCATTTGATAGTTTTATCATAGACACTGGGGTGATTTATGTCAACTTTATTTTATAATAGGTTTACATATAAATAGAATTTCACCCGATCAGAGAATCTGCTAAACGAAAAACCACCGCAGGCTCCTGATATGAAGATGAGCGGTGGTTTATAAGATTTGATTATTCCAATCGCTGCTTCACCTGCGTATTGCATATCCCGAACGTAGAATCGTTTATTCACATCAAAAAGACGGCAGAGTCATCTGCCGCCCGGAGAGAATTAAAGTTCTTCACCATTCGTTTCAATCACTTTTTGATACCAGGCGAAGGAGTCTTTTTTGGAACGGTTCAGTGTACCGTTTCCGTCGTCATCTTGATCCACATAGATGAACCCGTAGCGCTTGGACATTTCCGAAGTAGACATGCTCACAAGGTCGATCGGTCCCCAAGCGGTGTAGCCCATAAGATCGACTCCGTCCTTCACGGCTTCCTTCATCTGCTCGATATGCTGACGAAGGTAGTCGATGCGGTACGGGTCGTGGATGGAACCATCCTCTTCAACCGTGTCGTATGCTCCAAGACCATTTTCGACGACGAATAGCGGTTTTCCGTAGCGGGTTTGGAAGTCCTGAAGAGCCACGCGGAGGCCTTTCGGATCGATCTGCCAGCCCCAGTCGGATGACTCGAGGTATTGGTTCTTCACTGCACCCTCTACTAGGTTTCCAGCCGTTGCTTCGAATTCACCGTGGGTTGTCACGGAAATGGACATGTAATAACTGAACGAGATGAAATCTACCGGGTACTGCTTCAGGATCTCGTCGTCTCCTCTTTCCTTGATGACTTCAATGCCGTTTTCAGCGAAGTATCGGTTCATGAAGGACGGGTACTCCCCTTTGGCGTGGACGTCGGTGAAGAACAGGTTGAGGTCGTTCATGCGCTGTGCTTTCAGGACATCATCCGGATGGTTCGTCACAGGATATGTCTGCATGCGGGCAAGCATACAGCCTACCTGTGCACCTGGGATGATCTCATGGGCAAGCTTCGTCACCAATGCACTCGCCACGAATTGGTGGTGGGCAGCCTGGTAGGCAATCTGATCGCTTGTTTTCTCAGGGAGGCGATCGATGAGGACCCCTCCACCGGTGTACGGGCTGTGTGTGATTACGTTGATTTCATTGAACGTCAGCCAGTATTTCACGTAGTCCTTATAGCGGGTGATCACCGTTTCGGCGTAGCGGACGTAGAAGTCGATGACTTCACGGCTGTACCAACCGTTATATTTGCGCGTCAGTTCTAGTGGTGTCTCATAGTGGGACAGGGTCACGAGCGGCTCGATATCATATTTCTTCAGTTCCTTAAAGACGTTCTCATAGAATTGAAGGCCTGCTTCATTCGGCTCGGCATCGTTGCCGTTCGGGAAGATCCTCGCCCAGTTGATGGAGAGGCGGAATACTTTGAAGCCAAGCTCGGCAAACAACGCGATATCTTCTTTATAGCGATGATAAAAGTCGATTCCGTCACGTTTCGGGAAGCGATCGTCGATTTTGCCCGCAAGGACATCCTCGATGTATTGGGAAGTCACGTCCATTTTCACGTTGAGTCCGCGCTTTTCCTTCGGGATATGAGGGACCATATCAGCTGTCGAAAGACCTTTTCCATCAAGATTGTAGGCTCCTTCCACCTGATTCGCAGCTGTCGCTCCGCCCCATAGGAAGTCTGGTTTGAATCCTGTTATTGTTTTCGTCATGTTTCATCGTCCCTTTCTATAATGGAATGCTTTGGAGACTGCTGCTCTGCAGCCTCCAAGCTATATTTACTTCACTAATGTCAGCAGTTGTTCCCCTTCAAAGATCGGTCCGGATTCGTTCAGCGGCAGCACATCGAGATAATCGGCGGTATTGGTGATGATCACCATGGTGACCGCCTCCAGGCCCGCTTCCTTGATGGCATCACGATCAAACTCGACCAGTACCTGTCCGGCGTCGATCTGGTCATTCGTAGCGACATGGGCCTTGAAGTGCTCACCCTTCAAGGAAACCGTATCGATCCCGATGTGGATGAGGATTTCTTCCCCGTTGTCCCCCTTGATCCCAATGGCATGCTTGGAATCGGCAAGGACCATGATTGTGCCGCTGATCGGCGCCACAATACGGTTGGCAGATGGTTCAATCGCAATCCCTTTTCCCATGATCTCTTCGGCAAAGGTCGCGTCGGATACGTCTTTCAGTGGAACAATGGTTCCTTCAAGAGGAGACTGGATGCTTCCTTGTTTACCAGTAGCAATCGGTTGTTTCGGCTCAGTATCTGCTTTTACAGTCACACCGTCTTCCGGGATATCCTCGAACCCAAGGATCAGGACAAGGATGAACGGAAGGAGAAGCGAAAGGACGAACAGGATGATGGCAATGATGATCGCAGCCGATGCACCGCTCGGATCTGCGAAGACCGGGAGGGAGAATACCCCCACAAGTCCGCCGAGTGCGAAGGCTTTGAATCCGTACCAGCCGGCAAACGCCCCAAGGACGGCACTGGAACCCAGCGCGTATACAAATGGCTTTTTCAGTTTCATATTGACCCCGTACATGGCTGGCTCGGTGATTCCGATAGTGGCGGAGATCCCTGCTGAGATTGCCATTTGACGAAGTGCTTTATTCTTAGTACGTACAGCCACACCGAATGCGGATCCGGCCTGTCCCAGGTTGCTGATGAACATCATCGGCTGTAGGACAGCGTCATTGCCGTATAGGTTCAAATTTTGGATGGCAATTGGAACGAATGCATAGTGCATTCCGGTCATGATGATCAACGGCATCAACCCAGCCATAAGGGCTCCGGCGACAGGACCTGCATGTGTGAAGAGCCACAGGAAGATATCAGATAAGCCGTTTCCTAGGTTGGTTCCAAGCGGGCCGATCACCCAGAGGGTAAGAGGCATAACAATCAACAAAGTGATCATCGATGAGAACATAAGTGAAATGACTGATGGAATCACTTTTTTCACTAAGTTGTACACGTACTTTAGCAGAATGACACCGAGGATGATCGGTACGACGCTTGATGCATAGCTCAATACAGGAATCGAGATGAAATCTGCACCGAACAAGTTGAAGCTTTTCGCGTCGGTAAAACCGTTGGCTGCATTCATAAACGTCGGATACATAAGCGTTCCAGCCACGGCAAGAGCCAGGTATTCATTGGTCTTTAGCTTACGGGCAGCAGATACGGCCAGGAAGAACGGCATGAAGTAGAACACGCTGTCTCCTATGGCATTAAGTACGGCATACGTGTCTCCGGTATCCTTCAACCATCCGACAGTAACAAACAGGGCCAAGAACCCTTTCAGTAACCCCGCACCGGCAAGAGCCGGCAGGATCGGAGTGAAGATACCGGAAATGAAGTCCATGACTGCAGACAACGCGCCTTGCTTTTGTCCTTTGCCTTCCGGAGCACTCCCGGATCCGCCCACAAGCGGTTCGACTTCCTCGAATACATCCGATACCGTGTTCCCGATGATCACCTGGAACTGATCACCTGAGAACTGGGCGCCAAGCACCCCGTCGATTGATTTAATCGTATCAATATTAACCTTCTCTTTGTCATGAAGATTGAAGCGGAGCCGGGTGACACAGTGCCACGCCTGATCGACGTTCCCTCCGCCTCCGATGTTTTCAACTACCTGTTCGGCTAATTCTTTATACTTCTTTGCCATCATTCGTTCCCCCTTTTTGTCCAAAAAAAATACCCAAACGGAATCGGCCCTTTGGCCAAGTCCATTTGGGTAATGCCTGATCGAATCAGTAACAATCCACCATGAAGCTATTTAGCTGATTGGTTGGTGACGCGCCACACGTGAAGCGTGAGATACAGGGTCTCATTCGATGACAGCGTCCAGCCGTACTGCTTGAGGAGCAGGTGGGAGATTTTCTCCACTGCCCGGTAGGCTTTCTCATATTTGTTCTTCACGACCTCAAGTAAGGTTACATCGACTTCCTCGGGGTCGCCTTGTTCCTGTTTGAACTGCCGGATGAAGAAGTAGCGCAGATGCGTGATGAAGCGGGTGTAATTGAGGGAATCCTCATCAAGCTTCACTTGGAAGTGATACTGGACGATCTCGATGATCCGGTTGATCACTTCTGTCATCTTGAGTGTTTCTTCAATATCGGTTTTGCGTTCCTGCTGTCCGTTGACAAAATGATAGGTGATAAAAGTTTCTTCACTCTTCGGAAGCAGCACGTCCAGCCTGTCGAACACCTGACGGATGGCGTTTTTCGCCGCTGCGTATTCCTTCGGATAAAGATTCTTCACTTCCCACCGGTTCGTATCGGGATAGTCCACCCGTTCATTCGCCCGTTTGACGGCGAAATTCAGGTGATCGGCGAGTGTGAGGTAACTATTATTATTGAATGTGACCCCAAGCTCCGCCTCTGCATTCTTGATGATTTCCACTGAAACATCGAGGACCTCGGAATCAATTTCATCCAACACCTGCATCAATGGTCTGCGGGTCGGTGACTGTTCTGCAACGAATTTGCGCCGGATATTCTCTTCGGGAATGGGATCCCCTTTTTTCCGTTGGAATCCTACACCCGTCCCCATCACAATCCATTCAGTCCCTGATGGATCTTCTACCAATGCTACGTTGTTATTGAATGCCTTTGAAAATTTCATGGAACGTCCTCCATATCCCCTAAAACAACAAAATCCTATCTTAAAAACACACAGTGAACCTTTGTGCTTTTAACATAGGTAATGCCTGATCGAGTCAGTAACAATCCTGATATGACTTTGTACTCATACTATACTGCTTTGTGAAAACGATGTCAATAGTTTTGAACCCGCACTAAACCATCCATTATATACCACCCTCGCTAATGCTTGACTTGGAGTCAACTCCAGATTATAGGATGGTTTCCGTGCCACTGAGGTGGCTGACATTGTAAAGGAGTTGTTTCTAGATGAAAAACATAAAAGTCATCGGCATGATCGGACTGATCAGCATCATTTGGGGGTATTTATGGGTAAGCATGAAGGTGGGACTTCAAGACATCCCTCCGTTTTTCTTTACGACCCTGAGATTATTCATCGGTGCATTGGTCCTCATCACTGTGTTAATTATAAGAAGGAAACCGATCCTTCCAAAAGGAAATGAATGGCGCAGATTCTTCGCCCTCGGCATGCTCATGTGCGTAGGCTATTACGCCCTATGCACCTACGGGATCCAGTTTGTCGACTCGGGCATTTCCTCTGTCCTTGTCTATACAATGCCGATCATCGTCAGCATACTCGCACACTTTTTCCTGAATGAGCGCCTGAACTGGCTCAAGGGCTTCGGACTGATCGTCGGGGCGGCAGGACTGGCCACCATCATCGGGCCAAAGCTGCTTCATCTGTCTTGGAATCTTGCCCTCTTTGGCGAAATCGTCATTGTCGTGTCGGCCTTCTTCTGGTCTTCAGCTAATGTGTATACGAAGAAAATCGGACGTGATCACGATAAGATCAAGATGACCCTATGGCAGCTGATTGACGGGGGAATCATTCTCCTAATCATCTCCCTGCTGAAAGAACACCATGAAATTGCTCATCTAAGTATCCATATGCCTTCTATGCTGGCCCTTTTATATAGCAGCATACTTGGTACCGCCGTCGCATTCGTCGGTTGGAACTGGGTGCTTGGGAACATCGAGGCTTCCATTGCCTCCATCTCCCTGATGTCAGTACCGATCCTCGGACTGATATTCGGAGCCATTCAGCTTCATGAAGCGATCACACAGAATGTCATCATCGGGGCGATCTTCGTCTGCCTCGGCATCCTGTTTACATCCCTACCCAAAAAGAAACCAATGAAAGGGTGATAGCTGTGTATACAATCGGTCAAACCTCTGAGAAAACGGGATTCTCCCGGGATACGCTGCGCTATTACGAAAAAGTCGGGCTCATCCCGCCACCGTCAAGGCTCGAAAACGGGAGACGGGTCTATACCGATGACGACATCGAGACGCTTCTTCTCCTATCAAGCCTGAAGTCCACGGGTCTATCCATTGAAGAGATGACCGATATCGTGAAGGCGAGAAAGATTGCCTTACCCAACAGGGAGAAAAAGAACGATGAATACCGTAACTCCGTACAGAAGAAAATTGCGATCCTTCATAAACACATCCACGTCATGGAACTGCAAAAGCAGGAAATCGAGAAGATCATCCAGGCTAGCGAGGAAAAGATCAGATACTATGAAGGATTGATTCAGTAATTCCTCTCCCACCAACTCAGGTTAATAATGGAAAATTAGCAAAATAGCCTGATAGGATTAGAAGGAATCATGGAAGAAGTGGTAGAATGAATGGAGATAGACCATCCCGCACTCGAAACCAGAGTGAGGACATGGAGAGGAGAGACTGAACCTGTGACAAAGAAAAAAAGTGAATCCCTGGAATGGATCAAGGCACTGGCCATCGCCATCATCCTGGTGGTCATCGCACGTTCCTTCCTTATCACCCCGATTGTGGTTGAAGGTGCATCCATGAATACGACCCTTCAGGATAAAGACCGGATGATCGTAACGAAAATCGGGGATCCGAAGCGATTCGATATCGTTGTGTTCCACGCCAATGAGCAGCAGGATTACATCAAGCGCGTCATCGGGCTACCCGGTGATACGATCGAATTTAAAAATGACACCCTTTATGTCAACGGCAAGGCCTATGATGAACCCTACCTCGACGACCAAAAAGTATCCAGAGCAGGCGACCTGACCGAACCGTTCAAGCTGGAAGATACGGCAGTCGGCCAAAAAACCGTCCCGGAAGGCACCGTCTTCGTCATGGGGGACAACCGCCAGAACAGCGAAGATAGCCGCATGATCGGAGCCATCCCCATGGATCAGATCGTGGGAAAAACGAATTTGATCTACTATCCGTTTAAGGATTTTAAGATTATTCATAACTGATGAGGAGCGCCGGGATTCAAACCCCTGCGCTTCTTTCAAATTTTTTTGAAGATTCCTGTTCATTTCCATTCAGGAAAGCGGAGGATTTGATTTTCCACAAGCAACAAAAAATCCGAACCCCCTGCACTAATAGGGGAATTCGGATTTTTCCGTTGATTTTTTTAATCAGCTGAGTTGTTTCAATGTTCGCTTCAAGAACGCCCTTGTCCGATCCTGCTTTGGATGGTTGAAGATCTGTTCCGGCGGGCCTTCTTCGGCGATGACGCCTTTGTCCATGAAGACGACGCGGTCGGATACTTCCTTGGCGAATTCCATTTCGTGCGTCACGATGAGCATGGTGAGGCCGGATCCGGCTAGCTCCTTCATGACTCTTAACACTTCACCGACCATCTCAGGGTCGAGTGCCGATGTCGGTTCATCAAAGAGCATGACATCGGGCTCCATGGAAAGGGCGCGCGCGATGGCGACACGCTGCTTCTGGCCCCCTGAGAGCTGTTTCGGGCTGGCGTTGACATATTGGCTCATGCCAACGACGTCCAAGTATTTCAAAGCGACCTTTTCCGCTTCTTCTTTGGAGCGCTTCAGCACCTTGACCTGGCCGACGACGCAGTTCTTCAAGACGTTGTGGTTGTTGAACAGGTTGAACTGCTGGAATACCATGCCCAGGTTTTGGCGGTATGCGAAGATATCATGCTTGCTGTCGAGGATGTTCTCCCCGTTGTAAATGATCTGGCCGCCGCTCGGTTTTTCCAACAGATTGATGCAGCGGAGAAGGGTGGATTTACCGGAACCGGAGGAACCGATGATGCTCACCACTTCCCCTTTTTTCACTGAAAAGTCGATGTCCTTGAGCACTTCATGGGTGCCGAAGGATTTGTTCAAATGCTGGATGTCTATGACGTTTTCCACAGGGCTTCCTCCTTCTCCTTATTTGGCTTTCGCATCTACCATTGTATAGCTGTCCGGTCCGTCGAGTTTCTTCTCGAAGTGACGGAGGATCTTGGTCACGGCGAATGTCATGACGAAGTAGATCATACATGCGACAAAGAATGATTCGAAGTAACGGAAGTTGTTCCCTGCCACGGATTTGGTCAGGAAGTACAGCTCCGATACGGAGATGACATTCAGGACGGATGTATCTTTGATGTTGATGATAAAATGATTCCCCGTTGCCGGAAGAATATTACGGACGACCTGAGGCATGACAACGTTCCACATCGTCTGCACATGGTTCATCCCGATGGCCTGAGCAGCCTCGAATTGTCCTTTGTCGATGGAGATTATTCCACCGCGGACGATCTCAGCCATATAAGCACCCGTATTGATGGAGACGACGATGAAAGCCGCCACCATGACGTTCATATCAAATCCGAAGGCCATGGCCGAACCGTAATAGATGACCATTGCCTGTACAATCATCGGCGTGCCCCGGAAAAATTCGATGTAGATGGATAATACGATGTTCACGACTTTGAGGATGACCTTCTTCGGTCCGCGTTCAGGGACTGGGATGGTCCGGATGACACCTGCCAACAGGCCGATGGCGGCACCGATCACGGTACCGACAAAGGCGATCAACAGGGTCACACCCGCTCCTCGCAAGAACATGGCCCAGTTGTCTGTAATAATTCTGATGATCCATTCTAAGCTCATTGTTCTCCTCCTTCTTCATAGTGCCTGACCGGCAACATGATTATTGTTCTGCAGGCTGGTTCTTGATGGCCTGGTCCATGATTTCTGTACGTTCGTCTTCTGAGATATCTTTCAGAGCCTTGTTGATGGCTTCTCGTAAGTCGCTACCTTTTTCGACTCCGACAGCAACGGCTGTATCATCTTCTTTCGTTTTAAACCCGTCCTCGAACTCGACCATGGAGAATGCGTCATTAGCCGATGAAGCGCTGACGGCTTCAGGTCGTTCCGAAACATATCCATCAATGATACCTGATTGAAGAGCGACCCTCATGGCCGGGAAGTTGTCCATGGCTGTTTCTTTGGATACGCCTTTGATTTGATCGATCACAGAGTAGTGGAAGGTGTTCAGCTGAGCTGTCACTTTTGCCCCTTTAAAGTCCTGAATTGATTTTGCGCCTTCATATTTGCCACCTTTTTTCACTACCATCACAAGGTCGGATTTGTAATAGTTATCAGAGAAGTCGATTGCTTCTTTACGTTCAGCCGTTGGTGACATCCCAGCTACGATAGCGTCGATCTTACCTGAGTTGAGAGCAGGAACGAGTCCGTCCCACTCTGTTTTCACGACAACCAGTTCTTTGCCCATTTTATCTGCCAGCTTTTTCGCCATTTCCACGTCATACCCGCCGGCATATTCTTTGCTTCCTTTGATTTTAACCGCCCCATTGGCGTCCGTTTTCTGTGACCAGTTGAAAGGTGCATAACCTGCTTCAAGGCCTACAGTGAAGGTGTCTTTGTCTGCCGAACCTGAAGCGCCGCTTTTCCCGCAACCTGCAAGTAAAACCAGTGCCGATACCAATAATAGTGCAAAGATCGAAGCTCTTTTTTTCATCTTCTTCAGTCCCCCTATTTTTTGTAAATGCTTTTGGACAAACAAAAAACGGCCTGAGATCAACTCAGGCCGTAGTATACGAAGTCACCCATAAGTCCTCTCTATTCCCCAATGAGATAGCACAACTCAATAAACCGGGACGTTTATTGAGACAGTCCTGCAGCTCTTAACTACAGACCCAGCACATGATACCGAGAATATCATCTGCTTCGGCGACATTTCCTTCTCCCCAGCATCGACGCTTCTCGAGCTCCGCTGAAGACTGTTAAATATCGCACCTCTACCTCACTATACATAGCGAGGTCTTATTAAATTTCTCTAACAGTTTACAACTAAACCAGGAAACTGTCAATCCATTGAACTAGTCATTTTCCCGATTACCAAAGATTACACCCGTTTCCAGATCGACAGACACTCATAAAGTCCCAGGTTTGATATACTATACTCAGACCATTTTTCAGTAAGGAGAGTGCCGGCATGGAAATCTATGTCGATTCCACCATCATCACAGCCCTGCTGTTCATCGGCTTCTTGTTCACTCTGATCATGATCGGATCGTATGGATACACTCACAAGCGGGATTTGACCTTGAATATGTTCTTCCTGGCCAAATGCTGCCAGATCCTGGCGGTATCCCTGATGGTGTTCAGGGGAGATATCCCTGATGTCTTGTCGATATGGTTGGCCAACATAGTCCTTTATGCAGGTACCTCTTTGGAAGTTGCAGTGCTAGTGAATCTTCAGGGTTATTTACGTCCTAAGATGAGGCTCATCTATATATATGTGACAACCGCCGGAATTATGGGCTTTTCCATTTTATTTATCTTTTACAACACGGAGTCTGACCGCATCGCCTACTATTCGTTCTTGACGGCCATTCTTCTTCTGCCTGTTTGTCTGGTTGGTTTCAAGAGTTCATCCCTTTTGATGAAGGTGGTCAGTCTCCTCTATGGAGTTGGTGTCATCTTCTCCATCGTCCGGGGGATGGCGGCCTTCTTCGTCCCAATCCAATCCTTTACCCTTTACAATCCCGGAGTCCTTCAATTGGTTGTCCTGCTTTCTTTTTATGTTTTATCGAATTTGATGAATCTTGCCTTCCTTCTACTGATGAAGGAGAAGGTCGACCGGGAGCTCGTCGTCCTTGCCAACTATGATGATTTGACCGGTGCCCTTAACCGCAGATCATTTACTCAGCATGCGGAACACATCCTTCGCCAATCTGCAAAGAAACAGGCTGTTGTTTCTTATCTCCTTCTGGATGTCGACCATTTCAAAACCATTAATGACACCCATGGGCATGTAGCAGGGGACCAGGTCCTTCGCGATTTGAGCCAAACCATTCAGGGTATGTTGGATAAAGGCGATCTGTATGGTCGCTATGGAGGTGATGAGTTCGGGATCCTGCTTTCAGAAAAGAATGAAGAGGAGGCTGACCGGTTTGCCGCGGGTCTATGCAATACATTGAATCGCGGAAAACCCGGCTCCGTACCGTTCCATATCAGCATGGGGATTTTGACCGTCAGACCAACGGACAACATGAAGATGGAGGCCCTATACGCAGCATGCGACACGGCTTTATATGAAGCAAAAAGCAATGGGCGTAACGGCTTCCAGCGTGCATCAAGATCAATCTAGTGGCATCGGCAGGACGGTTTCGTTACAATAGAAAAATCTGAACCAAAGGAGTGGTACCATGCAATCGATTAAAGGAAAAGTAGCGTTGATCACAGGAGCAGGTCGCGGTATCGGCCGCGCGACGGCGGAAGCCTTCGCCAAAGAAGGGGTCCACGTAGGACTTGTGGGACGCACTATTGAGAACCTCGAGAAAGCAGCAGACGAATTGAAGCAGTATGATGTCAATGTGTCCTTTGCGGCTGCTGACGTAGCAGATCTAGATGGCATCACAAAAGCAGTGGAATCGATCCGAGCTGAACTCGGTCCCATTGATATCCTCGTAAACAATGCAGGAATCTCGAAATTCGGCGGCTTCATGGAGCTCACACCGGATGAATGGACGAACATCATCGATGTCAACGTCAAAGGCGTATACTATACGACACGCGCCGTGCTTCCGGAAATGATCGAGCGCAACACCGGCGATATCATCAATATCTCCTCTACAGCAGGTCAAAAAGGGGCACCGGTCACAAGCGCATACTCTGCTTCCAAAGCGGCCGTCATCGGGTTGAGCGAATCCCTCATGATGGAAGTACGCAAAAAGAATATCCGCGTGACGACCCTGACACCTAGCACCGTAGCGACCGATATGGCCGTGGACTTGAAGCTGACTGACGGAAACCCGGATAAGGTCATGCAGGCAGAAGACATGGCGGACCTCATGGTGGCTCAGCTCAAACTCCACCCCCGCGTGGTACTGAAGCATGCCGGACTGTGGTCGAATAACCCATAATCGCACTCCCATAGACAAGCAGGACCCGTCGAGCAAAATGGCGGGTCCTTTTTCTATATAACCCCTCAACAACCTTCGATCACCCAACGCTTCCAACAAGAGGATCACCGCTGAGCAACTACCAGCATCCAGGGGAAAAACTCGGTAAGAAAGACATCACAGCCGTTGATAAAGAAGCACTCGAAAAAGCCATGCGACAGCATCGGAATCCAGGAAACAGGTGGCGTCGACTATGTATCCGGCCCTCCTTCCAATGAAGGACCACAGCATAAGAATCAGTAAACAGAAGAAAATCCGAACGATGATTCTAAATCGTTCGGATTTTATCTCTCTATTACCATTGGTATGCATGACTCTATCTCGTTACCGACAGCAGTAATGATTCAAGGGTTTGTTGCAAGCAAGCATTCTCAATCATCCTGTACTGATTTTCAAAGTCATTTTGTTTTGGGAATATGCGGATTCCCAGATTATACAATCGTATCATTAGAAATCCGATGCCGTGTAATGCTAAAATATAAAGGGTCATCCCGTATAAAACCCTTCGATTTAGGCAAAATCAGAAGATGGGGAGATTTTTTCACCGGAAGTGCCACTTTTCCTTTGACAAATAACCCAATGTATATAATAATGAGTATTGAATTAGAATTATTACAATTAACTAAGGAGGAATTTCGATATGTCATTAATCGGAACTGAAGTTCTACCATTTACTGCACAGGCTTACCACAAAGGTGATTTCGTAGAGGTCACTGAAGAAAACTTCAAAGGTAAATGGAGCGTAGTCTGCTTCTACCCTGCAGATTTCACATTCGTATGCCCTACTGAACTTGGCGACCTTCAAGATCAATATGCTACGCTTAAAGATTTAGGCGTTGAAGTATACTCCGTTTCTACAGATACACATTTCACTCATAAAGCATGGCATGACCATTCAGATACAATCAACAAAATCGAGTACGTGATGATTGGTGACCCTTCACAAAAAATCTCACGCAACTTCGACGTTTTGGACGAAGAAGAAGGACTTGCTGACCGCGGTACATTCATCATCGATCCAGACGGCGTGATTCAAACAGTTGAAATCAATGCCGGCGGTATCGGACGTGACGCAAGCTCACTCGTAAACAAAATCAAAGCAGCACAATATGTGCGCAAAAACCCAGGTGAAGTTTGCCCGGCTAAATGGGAAGAAGGAAGCGAAACCCTTACACCAGGACTTGACCTAGTAGGTAAAATCTAAGGAGTTCGATTACATGTTGGATGCAAATATCAAAGCACAGCTAGAACAGTATCTTCAAATGTTAGAGAGCGATATTTTGCTCAAGATAAGTGCTGGAGACGACAAGGTATCGCATGACATGCTCTCATTGGTGGACCAGCTTGCGACCATGTCTCCCCGCATCAAAGTGGAGAACACTGAATTGGAACGCACACCAAGCTTCAGCGTCAATCGCATCGGCGAAGACACCGGCATCACATTTGCCGGCGTCCCGCTGGGGCACGAGTTCACTTCATTGGTCCTTGCTTTGCTACAAGTGAGCGGCAGGGCACCGAAAGTCGATCAAACCGTGATCGACCAGATCAAAAATGTGAAGGGTGAATACCACTTCGAGTCGTATATCAGCCTTACATGCCACAACTGCCCTGATGTCGTACAAGCCCTGAACATCATGAGTCTCCTCAATGACGGAATCTCTCATACGATGATCGACGGCGCTGCGTTCAAAGACGAAGTCGAAAGCAAAGAAATCATGGCGGTCCCGACTGTATTCCTGAACGGTGAAGAGTTCGGAAGCGGTCGTATGACCCTTGAAGAAATGCTGAACAAAATGGGTAGCGGCCCTGATGCAGCTGAATTCGCCGATAAAGATCCATATGATGTCCTCGTAGTCGGTGGCGGTCCCGCTGGTGCAAGTGCTGCGATCTACGCTGCGCGTAAAGGTATTCGCACCGGACTTGTAGCCGAACGCTTTGGTGGACAGGTCATGGACACCCTCGGCATCGAGAACTTCATCAGCATGACCAAGACGGAAGGTCCGAAACTTGTTGCAAGCCTCGAAGAACACGTGAAGGATTATAACATCGACGTGATGAATCTTCAGCGTGCGAAGAGCCTCGAGAAGAAAGACCTCGTCGAATTGGAGCTTGAAAACGGAGCGGTCCTGAAGAGTAAGACCGTCATCCTTTCAACAGGTGCCCGCTGGCGGAACGTCGGCGTCCCTGGCGAAGCAGAATTCAAGAACAAAGGGGTCGCTTACTGCCCTCACTGTGACGGACCATTGTTCGAAGGGAAAGATGTAGCGGTCATCGGCGGAGGAAACTCCGGCGTGGAAGCAGCCATCGACCTTGCAGGGATCGTCAAGCATGTGACTGTCCTTGAATTCATGCCTGAGCTGAAAGCCGATGCTGTACTGCAGGAACGCCTTAACAGCCTTCCGAACGTTACGGTCGTGAAAAACGCACAGACGAAAGAGATCACGGGAACCGACAAGGTGAACGGGATCACGTACATCGATCGTGCGACAGAGGAAGAGCATCACGTGGAACTTGCCGGCGTATTCGTTCAAATCGGTCTCGTACCGAACACGGAATGGCTCGGTGACTCCCTTGAGAAAACACGTATGGGTGAGCTCGTTGTCGATAAGCACGGTGCAACCAGCATGCCTGGTGTCTTCGCTGCCGGAGACTGCACGGACAGTGCCTACAAGCAGATCATCATCTCCATGGGATCAGGTGCAACCGCATCACTTGGTGCGTTTGATTACATGATCCGGAACTAACAACCATAAGAGGCTGGAACAAACGTGTTTTAGTCATAGAAAAACCCGAATTAAATTGCCGACGATCAGGCAAAACGATTCGGGTTTTTCATTTATTTCATGACCATTACTATTTACTTGTTTCTAGCGGTTGATTGGAGTGCAAGACGAAGACTCCAGCGGGAAGAGTAGCTGATGTGAGACCCCGCAGGCGTGCCGAGGAGGCTCACGAGCTACCCGCGGAAAGCTTAGTCTTGCACGGAAATCATAAGCGGTATAAAGAACCTATACTGATAGCGTGCGCCAGTTTTTTGTGGATTTTGAAAAGGGAGCTATTTCGCTTCCTTCAACGCTTTCTCCGACACATAGAAGTCTTTTCCGTTATAGACCGTTACCCCATCGAGAGTCTTCGTTTTGGACTTTTTCTTATCCGTCACCGTGACGATGTTCTTGTTCGCAGGCACTTCAATTTTCTTCTTATTCTTCTCGGCCACAAATACCGGATTGTTTTCATCCGTTACATCAATACGGGTTTTGTAGCCTTTTTTCTCAAAGGATTCCCGTGCATTGATAAACAATTTATCAGTAGTCTTCTCCAGGTTCACACCCATGAAATCAGCCATCTTCTTCGGCAGGTCGGTGTTCTCTACCATTCCGTATGGTCTGGACGGTCCATAGGCATACAGGAATACATCCTCACCCGTATGCCCGCCTGTGGTGAAGCCAAGATTCGCACGGCTTGCAAGCATTTTGGAAAGGTCTCCGTTCAGGTTCTTCGATGCCTTCAGGGCTTCAATCTCTTCCTTCGTGAGGTTATCCAGCCCATAGAGAGCGGCGACCTGCTTCATATTCGAGCGATCGGCTTTGAGCTTACCAGTCGCACCTTCAAGGGTCATACTCGCCTTTTTCAACGGATCGATATAGGCTGAAACCGGTGTGCTTGGGTAACTTGCGTTCGTGTTGACATTCCCCATGGTGATCCCGCTGTTCCCATGATCGGATACGGCAATGACCATGGTGTTACCATCTTTTTTGGCAAATTCCAGCGCTTCATTGACCGCATCATCGAATGCGAGTACATCCCCTATCATGCCGATTGGATCGTTGGCATGGGCCGCCCAGTCGACTTTGCTTCCCTCTACGAATAGGAAGAACCCTTCTTTATTCTTAGAAAGGGTGTCGATCCCTTTCTTCGTCATCTCGGCAAGCGTCGGTTCGTTTTTGCGCGTCTTCTCACGGTCGATATCATACGCCATGGCAGAAGGGGCAAATGCTCCCCAAAGCTTCTTGGAATTGGACTTCATGAGGTCTTTGCGTGTTTCTACGACGTCATAGCCTTTGGAATCGATCACATCGAGGAGATTTTCCCCATCTTTTCTACCTGCTGGAGTGAGGGATTCCTTCCCACCGCCTAGAACGACATCGATCCCTTGATACACCTGCTGTTCGGCAATGTCATTGTAGTTGCTGCGATGTGGTGCGTGAGAAGAGAAACCGGCCGGAGTGGCGTGCTGGATCTCGGATGTAGAAATGATCCCCGTGGATTTCCCTTTAAGTTTGGCTGCTTCAAGAACATTGGCCACAGGCCGTAATTGGTCCTCCTCTTTGATCTGTTCCACTCCCGGAGAACTGACCACTTTAGGAAGAAGGCCAACGACCTTATCATTGCTTTTATTCCCTGTTGCAAGAGCGGTGGCCGCGGGTGCTGAATCCGTGATCGCCGACTCTGCTGAATATGTACGGACGCCACCGATGGCGATCTCATCCATTGCAAGATCGTCGCCCTTGTACCACCTTGCAAGGGTAGTGGCCCCTGCGCTTGTCCCATCCATCACCATCATAATTACGTTGGTGGGCTCTTTCTTTTTATCCCTGGCCTCCACTTCGGATTTCCCAGATCCGGTAAAGCCCCAAGATGATAGTAGAAGTGCTGCTGCCAACGAAACACCCGTTACAGTCTTTTTTTTCTTTCCACCCATTCTTTTCATCCTCCTTGAATATCCAGAATCACTTCAATCGTAGAGGCATTGCATTAAGATCAACAAGTGAAATTGTAAGTGTTTTGTAAATGTTCAATTATTTGTTGATTCTATCTTGTACGACATTATCCCTACAACCTCTTCATACGGGACCAAACGCGGATGAAAAAAGAACGGATGAACCGTCATTCAATTTTTATTTTTAGAATATTCGTAGTTTTCTGTAGTTATCTGTAGCACGGGTTTATCATAATAGGAGGATAGTCGTAAATCGATATGATTCTTAATTTTTCAGCACCAGGAGGGAAATCAATTGATCCTTTTTCAAAATGTAAATAAACACTATGGAGACTTCCATGTACTGAAAAACATCAATCTTACCATCAATCGCGGAGAGGTGGTTGTGGTCATCGGTCCGTCCGGCTCAGGCAAGAGTACCCTGCTCCGCTGTATCAACCGGCTGGAAACCACTACCGATGGGGAACTTTTTGTCAATGATGAAGCCATTCATGATAAAAAGACCAACATCAATAAGCTGAGACGCAATATCGGGATGGTGTTCCAGCACTTCAATCTTTACCCTCATAAAAAAGTCATCGACAATATCACCCTTGCCCCTAAGAAAGTGGCAAAGGTGACGGATGAAGAAGCAAAGGCAACCGCCATGAAGTACCTCGAAAAGGTGGGTATTCCGGATAAGGCAAATTCATTCCCGTCCCAGCTCTCCGGAGGTCAGCAGCAAAGGGTGGCCATCGCCAGGGGACTTGCCATGAAACCTACCGTCATGCTGTTCGATGAACCGACGTCTGCTCTGGATCCCGAGATGATCGGGGAAGTACTGGATGTCATGAAGACCCTTGCGAAAGAAGGGATGACCATGGTCGTCGTCACGCATGAGATGGGGTTTGCCAAGGAAGTCGCAGATCGCATCATCTTCATGGATGAGGGTCAAATCGTGGAAGAAGCAACACCGGCTGAATTCTTCTCCAATCCGAGGGAAGAACGTACCCGCACATTCCTCAGCCGTTTATTGCACTAATATACATGGACAAGAAAGGGGTTCAAAATGATGAAAAAGAAATTAGGTTTAGGCTTGTTGGCACTCGTTCTCCTCTTCACCTTGGCAGCCTGCGGAGGCGGGGACAAAACGTCAGGTGACAAAAAGCAATCGGCCCTCGAAGCCATTAAAGAGAGAGATAAGTTCGTAGTCGGCGTAAAGTATGATACCAAGCTATTCGGTCTTCAAGATCCGTCTTCTAAAGAAGTAGAAGGATTCGACATCGACATTGCTAAAGCCATCGCAAAGGATATCCTCGGTGATGAAAGCAAAATCGAGCTGGTCGAAGTAACATCCAAAACCCGTATCCCAATGCTGAATAAAGGGGATATCGATGCCATCGTCGCTACGATGACAATTACAGAAGAACGTAAAAAAGAAGTCGGATTCTCTGATGTCTACTTCGAAGCAGGACAATCACTCCTTGTGAAAAAAGGAAGTAAGATCCAAAGCATCGATGATGTCAAAAAAGGCGTGAAGGTCCTTGCCGTTAAAGGATCAACATCCGCCATCAACATCCGTGAAAAAGCACCTGATGCAGAAGTACTGGAATTCGAAAACTATCAAGAAGCCTTCCTTGCATTGAAATCCGGACAAGGTGACACACTGACAACGGATAACGCCATTCTTTACGGTATGGAGCAACAAGATGCGGACTATGAAGTAGTCGGGGACATCTTCACGGATGAGCCTTACGGAATTGCCGTGAAAAAGGGCGATGATGAACTGGCAAAAGAAATCAATAAAGTGTTAGAAAACCTGAAGGACAACGGGGAGTATGACAAAATCTACGAGAAGTGGATCGGTAAAAAACCGAACTGATCATATGCCTGGAAGGATAAGCGGGTCCTACCCCTTATCCTTCTACTTTAAAATGGGAGGAACCTATCGTGATTAACTTTACCATTCTAGTAGACTACTGGGATATGTTCTTTGAAGGATTCCGGAATACCCTCTTAGCCAGCTTGGTCGCACTTGCAGGAAGTTTTCTCCTCGGTACGATCATCGCGGTCTTTCGAATCGCCCCCATCAAACCATTAAACTGGTTCGGTGCAGCCTATGTCGAATTCATTCGCAATATTCCCCTGCTATTAATCGTCTTCCTATTTTATTATGGATTCCGTTTTGGAGGATTTGCCGCTGGAACGATGGGACTGATCATCTATACTGCCTCATTCATTGCAGAGGCCATACGGGCTGGTATTCTATCCATTCCGAAAGGCCAGACGGAGGCCGCACGTTCATCTGGTCTTACCTATTTCCAGACAATGCGCCTGATTATTCTGCCACAGGCGATCAAGGTCGTCATACCTCCACTTGGCAACCAATCATTGAACCTGGTCAAGAACTCATCCATCCTCGGCGTCGTCGCCGGATTGGACCTGATGTATTATGCCGATCTGGTCAGCCTGCATACATATGTCGTATTCAGCGTGTACATTATCGTTGCCTTATTCTATCTTGTCATCACCATACCGCTCAGCTTCGCTGTCGAGTACCTAGAACGCCGTATGTCGGCCAGTCATCAATAAGGAGGGAACATTCATGGATTTCATAGGTGCCTATTCTGCAGATAACGTGTCCTTCTTATTATCCGGATTCCTGATGACCCTGAGGGTGGCTGCCATTGCCATCGTCCTCAGTTTCACACTCGGGACGCTCATTGCCATAATACGGTATGCCAAAGTACCCGTCCTTTCACAGATTTTAGCTTTCGTGGTCAATATCATCCGGAACCTACCGCTGCTGCTGATCATCTTCTTCATGAAGTTCGCTCTGCCTGAAGTGGGCATCGATCTGGACACGATCACCGCTGCCATCGCAGGATTGACGATCTTCGAAGCCGCCCTGATTTCCGAGTTGGTACGGAGCGGTCTCAATTCCATTGATAAAGGGCAGATTGAAGCGGCACGATCATCAGGTCTGAACTATGTCCAAACCCTTCGCCTGATCGTGCTGCCCCAAGCTTTGCAGCGCATGGTTCCACCGACGGTCAGTCAGTTCATCGCCCTGTTGAAGGACACATCTCTGGCTGTCGTTATTTCCCTGCCGGAGCTGATGCACCATGCACGTATCATCAATGGGGGCAACCAGGATTACGTCATCCCGATCTTCATCCTCGTCGCACTCATGTACTTCACGGTGAATTATCTCTTGTCCCTGTCTGCCAAGCGGTTCGAAGCCAAGCACACGTAAAGGACTCACCTCTTTACGCTTTCCAGCCCTTCGGCTACCTCCAGATATAAGACCTGGAAGAATTTCTTGACGTTGACCTTTGCCTGACTTTCTTCCATTCCTTCTTCAAGCTCCCTCATCTTCCGTCTCACATCTTCAAAGTCGAAGAAGAGGGGGGCATAGCGTTCAAAGGTAGGGTGTGTATAATCGGTGAGACCGATGGAGGCCATATTTTTCAAGGCCGTACACACCGCCCTGCGAATGCGCTGTTCCACCGCCTTAGTTTCTTTTTTCACTTCGTCCTCCGTTACTTTGATCCGCTTCGCAATCATCTCGTACAATCTCCTCAACGGCGGCAGTTCAATCAAATCATCATCCTTCATGAGAATATCCAATGCAATTAGCAAATCACGGCTTCCTTTCTCAGACATGATCCCCATCTCCTTCAGGATCTTAGAAACCGAATCTTTTATGGATGGTTTCTCTGTCTTGGTTACCTGTTGCAGCATCCCGATGCCTGCCAATGACTTTCGGATTTCGATGATGGAGCTGTTCAGATTCATCTGCATCGTCACACGTTTCAGAACGGCTTCCACCTCAACGGAATTAATAGGCTTATGGATGAAAAACTCAATGCCTTCCTGATAGGCTTCTCCCACCATCCCTTTATTGTTGATCTGTGAGATCATGACGAATTTGCCATGGTAGCCTCTTTCTTTCAGGATCCTGATCATTTCGATTCCATCAAGCTCGGGCATCAATAAATCGATCAGTACGACATCTGGCAGTTCTTCCAATATGAGCTCGATAGCCTTCTCTCCACCTGCCGCACTCCCGATGATTCTCCCCAACCCCCCTTGTTCAATGATTGATTCCACCATCCGACGGTTAGCTGCATTATCATCTACAATACAATACGAAATCATGCATATTCTCCCCCGTTCAGTAAAGTCTGCTTCGGTATCTTCAAGGTGAATGTCGTTCCTTCTTTTTCTATTGAGCGGACATCCATCTTACCATCCAGAGACTCCAGTATATTTTTCACATGGGACAGACCTATGCCTGTCGCCGCGACTCCTTCCTGATTGAACTTTGTTGTGAAGCCAGGTTCACAGATGAAATCCATTTCATCCTCTCTGATCCCTCCGCCTGAATCCGTTACGATGAAGACGGTGAGTGCCCCTTCATCCAGTATTTCTACTTTCACCGTGCCTTCTGAAGGAATGGCCTCCACTCCGTTTGCCACAAGGTTGTTCAGGACAGTCAACAGAGCAAGATGCCGGTTCGTCCTATATTCCTGCCCCTTACTCTCAAAGATAAAGATGATGTTTTTCCCCAACCATCGACTGTATTGCTCATTCGCCTTCTTCACGAAATCCATGATTTCCACCATGCCCATTGAAGCACCGATCTCCGTCTCACCATTCAGCTTCTTCAAACCGGCCATGATGCGCTGGGCATCCTTCTTCAATTCATGCGTTTCTTCCGCCATCTCAAGTGCCTTGGCGCTCGAAAGGTTTAGCCCTTCCGCTTTCAGCTCCTTGTAAAATCGATAGCTATTCAGCGTTAATTCTTCTATGGAATCAATCATTTTATTCATATAAAAACTCTCACTGTACAAACTTGATCCCACTGTGAGCATCTTCTCATACCGGAGCTGCTGTTCTTGATGAAGCGCCCTGAGCTGATGAAGAATGATATTGGCGTAGAGACCAATCACAAAAAACACGCGTATCACCGCAACAAGCACAAGCATGGACCACTCCGTCCATAGGAGCGGCGTCGTCTCCATCAGCCACTTTCTTAACCCGATTTCCACCACATTCGATGCTACATCGATCCCGACCACCGACACACCGAGGATCAACAGCTTTGACTTGATCCAGTCCAATGGGATCAAACTCAACCCTATAGCAAAGGTAATGTAATAGAACATCGCGGGAATATGTATCAACAAGGCGTCAAAAAATGTTCCTGGGTCCGCAATAAACATATGGCTGGTTAGCGTCCTGAATACCGCTACCATGATCCCGGTGACGATTCCCGTCCTCACCATGGGCACGTGGTTCATAAGGATCATCAACAAAAAAAAACAATGCTGCCTAATCCAAATCTGAACTCCCATCCAAAAGGGGAAATCCTCAGTTCCCCTGATAATGCCGTAGCAACGGCAATGAACAAAACTTGCACCCCTATGTACTTCCTTACAAAATCAACCACATCTTTCTACCCCTTCTGCAGATCTGATTATATAGTTATATTAGCATTTTCTTACATAGACATACAGATAGTTTTAAGAACTATCTGAATAATCAAAGGTTAATACTATTATTATATAAGAATAAACAGGAAAAAAGAGACAACCTTGTCAGATTGTCTCTCGATCATTCTACGCTTTTTTTGACCGTTTACCGTAGAGGAAGAACAGCATGATAAACCATAGTGGAGTCAGGAGAAGTGCCGGCCTTGTTTCGTCTGCGAAAAACATGATGACAAGAATGCCGGCGAACAGCAGTAGTACAAGATAATTCACCAGCGGGGTGAACGGTGCTTTGAAGCTCGACTTCTCATGGAGATCAGGACGCTTCCTTCGGTACAAAATATGACACACGAGAATGATGCCCCACACCCAGATGAAGCAGATGGCACTGATCGTCGTGACGATCCCAAAGGCTTGATCTGGGATGAGCTTGCTGAGCAACGCACCGACCGATACGACCACCGTGGAGACCAATAGGGCAGAACTGGGAACATGGTTCCGGTTTAATCTTCCCAGTCTGGCTGGCGCCTGTTTTCCTTTACTAAGATTGAAGAGGATCCGGCTCGTAGAGAACATCCCGCTGTTGCAGGCGGACGCCGCCGATGTCAGAACCACGAAGTTGATGATCCCGGCAGCCCAGGGTACCCCGATCAGACCGAATGTTTTCACAAACGGACTCTCTGCTGCAGTCAGCTCCATCCAAGGGTTGATACACAGCAGGACGATGATGGCCCCTACGTAAAAGAATAGGATCCTCAGGGGAATCTTATTGATGGCAGACGGAATATTCTTCTGCGGATTGGACGTTTCCGCCGCCGATACCCCGATAAGTTCCACACCTACATAGGCAAAGATCACCATCTGAAGGGAGAGAAGGAAACCACTCATCCCATTGGGGAAGAAGCCACCATTCTCCCACAGGTTCGTCACGGTCACCGGTCCTGCATCCGTATTGAACCCGACGACAAGTAGGACCACGCCCACTGCAATGAGGGCAAGGATCGTAATGACCTTGATCAGGGCGAACCAAAATTCCAGTTCACCGAACAGCTTGACCGTCAGAAGATTGAACCCAAGAAGAATGACCAGACAGATCACGGCCGGAATCCACTGGGGAATGTCAAACCAATAATTCACATACACCCCGACGGCGATCACATCGGCCATTGCCGTCATGATCCAGCAGAACCAATACGTCCAGCCCGTGACAAACGAAGCCCATGACCCGAGATAGTCCTCCGCTATATCGGTGATGGATTGATACCCTGCTTTCGAAAGCAATAGCTCGCCGAGTGCCCTCATGACGAAAAACAGGGCGATCCCAACGAGTAAATACGCAAAGATGATGGAAGGACCCGCCGATTGTATCGCCTTACCGGACCCAAGGAACAGCCCGGTCCCGATCGTACCCCCGATCGCAATCAGCTGTACATGGCGATTGGAAAGATCCCTCTTTAACTCTTGTTGTGCCAAAACAAACTCCTCCTCAACATGTTCCACGTGAAACGAAAATAAAAAAAGAGATTGGAATCATCCAATCTCTGAGTCGAAAAGAATATCAAATATAGATCTCCCCTCGTTCGGAAAATCCATACCCGGTACCCTTCTGTCCTTTTGCCTGAGATTGTGAACCCTTCGGCGCCGCTTGAATAGCGGTCTCTCCAGAAGCTGCTCCTGCTGTAGTGTGACCCACAGCGATCGTAGCTTGATAGTATTATGTTTGAATAGTTATATATTGTAGACCCGTTGAATGGATTTGTCAAAGGAAGATCCTCCTTGTGCAGAAGCCACGCAACTGATTCCTCCAGATGCTGTCAGTCACTTGATTGAGCTCTCAAAATCGACCAAATCTTTTTTTATTTTTAGCATTGACACTGATAATCATTCTCATTATTATAAAGTTTAGCAACGCACTCATACCATACGGAGGAATACATATGTTGGATTCGCTTTTTCTTTCATTTCGTGAAGGCCTGGAAGCGGCCTTGATCATCGGCATTATTTTGGCAACGCTCTCACAACTGAACCGTAAGCATCTTGCCAAGGTTGTCGGGTTTGGTACCATTACAGGTGTCATCGGCAGTTTGATCCTGGGCTGGGGTCTATTCACGTTTGCACAAAGCATTTCCCATGAAGCAGAAGAAATCATGGAGGCCGTCATGAGGATCGTGGCCGCAGGCTTGATTGCCTACTTCATCCTTTGGCTCCACCGCAATCAGCAGGTAGCAGGCAAAATCAAAGGGCAAACGGAGAAGTCTTCTACATCCAAAATCGGCTTATTCTTATTGGCCTTCCTGTCCGTCATCCGCGAAGGCATGGAGCTTATGGTATTCAACATGACCAAGATCTCAGAAAGCGCCGGTACCGTGGCTCTCGGTAGCATCATCGGAATCGTAGCGGCTGCACTCGTTGCCTATGTGATCTTCAAGACGACGATCAAGCTTAACCTTTCACTGATTTTCAAAGCACTGGGCCTCATCCTCGTCTTCCTTGGCGGAGAAATGTTTGCCGAAGGAATTGTAGAGCTTCTGGAAACGCACTCTGAAGCGGTGGAAATCCTATTCTTGGCCGTCTTCATCGTGCCGGCATTGTTTATCCTCCTGAAGGATGATGTAGCGAGATTCAGACGAGCGGCATAATCAAAAGGCTGGGACAAACGTGTTTCAGTCATAATAAAACCCGAATTCAATTGCCTACGATAAGGCAAATGAATTCGGGTTTTTACTTTGTTTCATGAACATGACTATTTAATCGTTTCTAGCGGTTGATTGGAGTGCAAGACGAAGACTCCTGCGGGAAGTGTAGCTGATGTGAGACAGCCTGCCGAGGAGGCTCACGGGCTACCCGCGGAAAGCGTAGTCTTGCACGGAAATCATGAGCGGTATGTTATTACACAATACCATTTGCTGCTTCACCACAACCTTTTATTCCCAGACGCGATGAGGGGTCAGATGATCAGTATTCCAACCGAAATCAGAATGGAGCAAGCCCCCATGATGAATGTACTCTGGGTGATCCGCGTGGAAAGAGTGGATTTGAAAGCCTGGAAATCATGATCTCTCTTGATCATGTCATCCGTTCGCTCCATGGATCGCGACCTCCTGATCATCCGCTCTCCAATGATCTTAAACCCCGCCACGACAGGTGTCAGGAACCCTGTCTTCATGATCAACGAGCTGACACCCAGGATCAAAAGGCAGAGACCGATCAGAAATGCAGCGTCGGCTAAATCAGCTTTGGATCCAAGCTTCAACCCGATAGCAGCCACCCATCCGGAAACGGTGACCATCGCAAGACCCATCTTCCATTTCATCAAGATCCCCCCTTTTTTATCCTTTCGCTCTCCATCCACCTAAGGAACAGAGAACTGGCCTTGTTATTCCGATACTTTCTCCGCCCATTTCAAGTACGGATAGCGGTTGACCGGATACACGATGTCCTTGAAATTCTGTGCGGTCATATAGTTATTCGTATAGTGATAGATCGGGTTGAACGGCAGGTCTTCCATGAGTACTTCTTCTGCCTGATGAAGGAGATCGTAGCGTTTCGCTGTATCCTGCTCCACCTTGGCGTCTGCCATCAGCTTGTCGTACTTATCATTGACCCAGTTGGTACGGTTGTTCGGGCTGTCTCCGAGGTAGTAGTCAAGGATGACGACCGGATCCACCAGAACCCCGATCCACCCCATTCGGGCCATCTGGAAGTTCTTTTGCTGGGTCGTATCAAGATAGGTCTTCCATTCCTGATTGGAAAGCTTGATATCGACGCCAAGGTTCTTCTTGTACATGGACTGGACGGCTTCTGCGATCTTCTTGTGGTTCTCGGATGTGTTATACGTGAGGGTCACAGCTGGAAGCTCGCTCCAGCCTTCCTCTTTCATACCTTCTTCCAAGAGCTTTTTCGCTTCTTCGGCATTCGATTCGAAATAGGCTCCGCCCTGTTCACGGAAGTCGCCATCGCCTGTATCCACCCCGCCTGGTACAAAGGCATAAGCAGGTGTTTCACCGGCTTTCGTGACGTTTTTCGTGAGGGACTCGCGGTCAACGGCTAAAGTGAACGCACGACGGATTTTTTCATTGGTGAACGGTTCCTTGTCGACATTGAACATGTACATATATGTTCCGAAGTATGGCACTTCACTATATTCCTTGGAGTCCTTCTCCTGGGCTACCACATCAGACGGAAGGGTCTGGATCAAATCCAATTCTTTCGTTTTGAACATCTGATAGTAGGTGGTAGCGTCATTGACCATCTTGTAGGTGACTTTATCAAGATTGACGACTTTGTTATCCCAGTATTCCTTATTCTTCTCAATGACCACTTCACTATCATGCTTCCAGTTCGTGAGCTTGAACGGTCCGTTGCTCACATACGTGTCGGCGCCTGCCGCCCAGTTTTTATTTTCTTCGACGGTATCCTTCTTCACAGGATAAAACGTCCACATGGTCAATAGTTCATCGAAGTAGCTGAGGGGAGCTTCGAGGTCCACAACAAGCGTATTTTCATCTTTCGCTGTTACGCCTACATCTTCCACTTTCCCTTTGCCTTTGTTATAATCCTCGGCGCCTTTCAGATAATAAAGGTAGAATGCGAACGAACTTCCTGTATCAGGGTTCAGCACGCGTTTCCATGCATATTCGAAATCTTCTGCCGTGACATTGCTGCCGTCGGACCATTTGGCATCGTCACGAATCGTGAAGGTATAGGTTTTCCCATCTTCTGATACATCTGATTTACTTGCCGTTCCAAGGACCGGTTTTCCTTCTTTGTCCTTCGTATACAGTCCTTCGAATACATGGTCCATCACCCATCCGGATGTGGTATCGGTGGCAAGAGCCGGGTCAAGATCAGGCGGCTCACTCATGGCATTGACCGTAATTTCCTGTGCCACCTTTCCATCGGCTCCGCTTCCTGACTCCTTACTGCTGCAACCCGCGGCCACTAGGGCGAGGGATGTGACCAAAAGCAAACTCTGTGTCCATTTTTTCATCGGGGTTCCTCCTTCAATCATTTAATATAGATGACACGCTGTCCAGTGGTTCTTTTCTACTTCTTTCCACTCCGGTACCTGCTTCGCACAAATCTCCGTCGCATGGGGGCAACGGGTCCTGAACCGGCAGCCGCTCGGCGGGTTCACAGGGCTCGGGGGATCCCCTTCAATGACAATCTTCTCTCTTTTCGCTGCAGTTGGATTCGCAACGGGGATGGCTGAAAGCAGAGCTTTCGTATACGGGTGAAGAGGGTTGCGAAACAGTTCATCACTGTCTGCAAGCTCCATCATCCGGCCGAGATACATGACTCCGATACGGTCGCTGATATGCTTCACCATTCCCAGATCATGGGCAATGAAGAGATAGGTGAGCTCCTCTTCCTGCTTCAGGTCCTCCAAGAGGTTGATCACCTGGGCCTGGATGGAAACATCGAGGGCGGAAATCGGTTCATCGGCGACGATGAATTTCGGTTCCACCGCCAGGGCGCGGGCAATGCCGATCCGCTGACGTTGTCCACCACTGAATTCATGAGGGTATCGCTTGGCGTGCTCCGGCTTCAAGCCGACCTTTTCAAGGAGCTCATACACCCTTTCCTGACGGGCTTTACCCCTCGCCAATCGATGAGCATCAATTCCTTCAGCAATGATATCCCCTACCCTCATGCGGGGGTTCAGGGAGGCGTGGGGATCCTGAAAGATCACCTGGATCTCCCGGTTAGCCCGCTTCTTCTCTTTCTTATCGAGCTTGGTCATATCGCGACCGTTATAATGAATCGTTCCTGACGTCGGCCCCTCTAAACCTACGATCGTCTTCCCGAGGGTGGACTTCCCGCTTCCACTTTCCCCGACGAGTCCAAACGTTTCACCTTTCTTGATCTGGATGGAGATATCATCGACCGATTTGACGACGGCTCCCTTTCCAATCGGATAATGCTTCTTCAGCTTGTCTACTTCTATGATGTGGGTCATCACTCTTCCCTCCCTGCGCTGACAAGTTCCGTGAGTGCCGGGGTCCTTGGATCGTTCAGCCAGCACTTCGCTTCATGGCCTTCCCCTATGGCAAAGGCAGGCGGCATCTCTTCGACACATACTTCCATGGCGTACTTGCAGCGGGGAGCAAACGGACATCCCTTCGGCGGAGAAAATAGGTCAGGAGGTGTACCTTCAATCGGGACAAGCCGCTCCTTTTCTGCTGCCTCAATATCAGGGATCGACTCCAGCAGCCCCCAGGTGTATGGATGCTTCGGACGATGGAACAGCTCTTCGACGGTGGCCGTCTCCACGATCAGCCCACCGTACATGACGGCTACACGCTCGGCCGTTTCGGCCACGACACCGAGATCATGGGTGATGAGGATGATCGACGTACCCATCTCATCCTTCAGTCCCTTCATAAGATCGAGAACCTGGGCCTGGATGGTCACATCAAGGGCCGTGGTCGGTTCATCGGCAATCAGGATTTCAGGATGACAGGCAAGGGCGATGGCAATCATGATCCGCTGCCTCATCCCGCCACTGAATTCGTGGGGATACTGTTCGTAGCGTTCGGAAGGGTTCGGAATCCCTACCTTCCTGATCATCTCGACAGCACGCTTCTTCGCTTCATCCCGTTTGACGCTCTGATGGGTGATGATGCTTTCTTCGATCTGCTTCCCGACCTTCATCGTCGGATTCAGGGACGTCATGGGATCTTGGAAAACCATGCTGATCCGGGATCCTTTGACCTTCTGCATCTCCCGTTTGGAAAGCTTCAGGAGGTCCCTCCCGTCAAACAACACTTCCCCTTGCTTGATCCTTCCCGGAGGGGTTGGGATGAGCCCCATGACGGCCTGCACCGTCACACTCTTCCCGCTTCCGCTCTCCCCGACGATGGCGAGGATCTCTCCTTTGTTCACATGGAAGGATACGTCCCGTACTGCCTGGACCTCGCCTCCGTATGTTTTAAAACCGACTTCCAGATGGTTGACTTCAAGTAGACGTTCCATCCTGTTCACCTCCTTATTTAGTCGATTTAGGGTCCAGTGCGTCTTGAAGACCGTCGCCAAACGCATTGAATGCGAACATGGTGAGGGAAATCATCAAGCCTGGGAAGAATAGACGCCACCACTGGCCGCTTAGGATGACACCAAGTGAATCGTTTGCCATTGTCCCCCAGCTGGCAAAAGGAGCCTGGACACCGAGTCCGAGGAAGCTCAGGAACGATTCGGCAAAGATGGCCTGTGGGATCGTGAACGTCAAGTTGACGATGATGATCCCGGCTGTGTTCGGAATGAGATGCCGCCAGATGATCTTTGAATGGGAGGTCCCCAGTTTTTCTGCCGCGAGTACATATTCCTGCGACTTCAGCTGCAGGATCTGTCCCCGGATGATCCTCGCCATCCCTACCCAGCCTGTGACGGAAAGGGCAATGATGATGGACGTGATGCCTGGTTCCATGATGACCATGAGGAGAATGACGATGAGCAGGTAAGGAATGCCATACAGGATTTCCACTATGCGCATCAGGATGCTGTCTATGCGGTCACCGACCTTGCCGCGGCCTGCCATGTAGCCGGAAATCCCGCCTATGGTCACACCGAGGATGATATCAATGGCAGCAGCAATGAGACCGATGGTCAGGGAGACTCTTGCTCCGTACCAGGTTCGTGACCACACATCCCGTCCGAGGTCATCCGTACCGAACCAGTGATCCCCGTTCGGCGCAATATTCGTTTTCTCAAGGTCCTGCCCTGCTGGGTCATACGGTACAAGATGGGGTCCGAAGATACCTAATAGAATGATGACGAATAACAGTGATAGCCCCAATATGGACATCTTGTTCTTGATCACATTCAGGAGCATTTCCTTCCATACGCTCATGCTTGGGCGTTCGGCTGCTTCCTGTTCTGTTTTGTTGGCTAATGGACGGAATAGGGAGTCGTCGACTCGTTTGGCTTCCATGTTACTCCCCTCCACTCGTAAGTTTTATTCTCGGGTCGATGAATCGGTAGGATATGTCGATCAAGAACAGGGTGACCACCAAAAGGGTGCTGAAGAAAATCGTCGTCCCCATGATGACGGGATAATCCCTGTTGAAGATGCTGTCGACGAAGTAGCGGCCGATACCCGGTATGGCAAAGATCTTCTCGATGACGAAGGTACCGGTGATCAAAGCGACGAACAGCGGTCCGATAAAGGAAATCACGGGAAGGATGGCGTTCCGGATCCCGTGCCTGATGACAAGCTTGGTCGTCGATAACCCTTTGGCATCGGCGGTCCGGATGTAGTTCTGGTTCAGCACCTCGAGCATGCTTGAGCGCATGAAGCGTGCGATGACGGCGAGTGGTGTCGCAGCCAGGGCCAGTGACGGAAGGATGGAGTGCTGCCATGTTCCCCAGGAAGCGACGGGGAAAATGCCCCATTCTACTGCGAAATACTTGATCAGGAGCGGCGCCAGGATGAAGCTCGGAACCGATATCCCGATGATGGCGATGAACATGGACAGATAATCCAGTGCCCGATTATGATGGAGCGCAGCCACAATGCCGAGCAACAGACCGAACGCCAAGGCGATGACAAGCGCCTGCAGTCCTAAGAGGGCCGATGCCGGTGCTCCTTCTGCAATGATCGTATTGACCGAACGCGTCTCCGACTGGATGGAAATGCCGAGGTCAAAAGTGGCCAAGTCCTTCATATATAGAAGATACTGAACGGCAATCGGCTCATCGAGATTGTATTTCGCTCGCATATTCTGCAGCACTTCAGGCGGCAGGACATCGGCATCCGAAGCAAACGGATCCCCCGGGATCATCTTCATGATCAGGAACGTCAAACTGGCAATGACCCAGATGGTCATCAGCATGGTGAACAATCGTTTAACTATGTACATCCACTCACCTCCAAGGTTTTTTTGTTCTGTATCAGGCGTTCACACTGCCGAGCACACCATTGGTCGCCGACATGGCAATGATCACACATCCCCACATATGCTTGTACGCCGTGACCATGTCATCACAGGTGAAACGGATGCTCCTCGGCCCGGTCAATTCCACCGTCGGAAGCGTCGTAGTCATCATCGCCTGCTGTGATCCCTTCAGTACAAGGTCGAAGGTGACGGGCCCCTCAGTTTGCAATGGTACGCCCTGTTTGGCTTCTTTCACGGCTTCTTCCGCTCTTTCCCGGATTTCCTTCCGTGCCACTTCAGGGTGGAGAAGCTCGGCTGCGAATCGGTCCACAGCACGTTTTGTGACGGCTGCTTTCACCGAAGGCAACGTTTCCTTCACTTCTGCGACGTACGCATCGTCACCCGAGATGAAGATGGCCGGCACGCCGAAGCTTCCTGCCACGAGAGAATTCATCTCTGTTTCCCCGACAACCTGTCCATTGATTTTCATTTCATTTACACAAATGCCGGCAAGCGTATGGCTGATGACCGCTCGTTCCGATCCCGCTTCACGGCCGTGGTGGCCGACGAACATGATGCCGTCGAAGCTTTCATCCAGTCCTTCCAGCTGACACATGACGCGGTTGTTGCCGGATACGAGAGTCGCACGGGGATCCAGTTCTTCGATTAATAGATTCGACATATTCCCGTGCCCGTCGGCTACGACAACGGCCGTTGCCCCGCCATTATATGCTCCTTCAATGGCCGCATTCACATCGGCGGTCATCAGGTGCCGGAAGCGCTGATATTCAGAAGGCGTCTTCAGCTGCTGATTGGTTGCCACCCCTGATATCCCTTCCATGTCTGCAGAGATAAAGATTTTCATAGGAAACCCTCATTTCATTTTTTTATAAGTATTCAAACGTATTCTTATAGTTTTCGAGCTGGATGATGGTGTTATAGGAAATCACCCCTTCGATCTTATCCAGCTTGAAGATGAAGTCCCTGATGTCTTCCTGATTCTGGACGTTGATCTGGATCAGGAGGGGATACTCTCCGGAAGTGATTGTAATATAGCGTACCTCCCGGATCTGGCTGAGGGAGTTTTTCACCTTCTCGATCATCCCTTGTCCCACCTTCAGCTGTATAATCGCGCCTGCCTTTAACCCCAAGGCAATCGGATTGACGACACCAACGACTTCAATGATTTCGTTTTGCACAAGATTTTTATACCTGAGCCGGATGGTTTTTTCTGTTACTTCCAGTTCATTTGCTATTTCAGAAAAAGGAATTCTCCCATCCCTCGATAGCATTTTGATAATTCCACGATCTAATTCATCGATCTGATAGTCCACTTGCTTCCCTACTCCCCGAACGTATTTCTCAAACTTATTACCCATATCAGTACAGAATCTGAAATTAACGAACATTTACAATACTAAATTTTTCAATTACTATCGTTATAAGGAAATTTTGAGTATAGAGGGTATTATATAAAATAAATTTTCAGAAAGCAATGATAATTCTGGATAATAGGAGGGAATTTATTTCATGATAGCTTTAACGAATGTAACAGGGGTAGACGGGACAGGAAGGGAACTGAAGAATTCCATCATTCTCATTAAAGAGGGGAAGTTCGTATCGGTGGATGCTGATTCCGTACCGGAAGGATATGAAGTGATTGATGCCGCGGACAAGTATTTCACACCGGGGCTGATCGACGTGCACACCCACCTTGGGGTCCATGAAGAGGGACTTGGGAAAGAAGGACAGGATTTCAACGAAACGAGCTCCGCCACCACCCCGGGCGTCAGGGCGATTGACGGGATTAATCCTAAGGACCGCGGATTTGAAGATGCAAGACGGGCAGGGGTCACGACGGTTCAGGTCATGCCGGGAAGCGCCAATGTGATCGGCGGGGAAATGTGCGTACTGAAGACGGTGGGGGACATCGTCGATAAGATGGTCATCCGGAATCCATCGGGTCTGAAAGCAGCCACGGGAGAAAATCCGAAGCGATTCCACGGGGAAAAGGGCCGGATGCCTACGACGCGTATGGGCGTGGCCGGCCTCCTGCGAAAAAAGTTCATCGAGGCGCAGAACTATAAGAAGAAAGTATCATCAGGGGAAAACGGCCGCGATGCCGAACTC
Organism: Rossellomorea sp. RS05; assembly: GCF_039822645.1. Lineage (NCBI taxonomy): Bacteria > Bacillati > Bacillota > Bacilli > Caryophanales > Bacillaceae > Rossellomorea > Rossellomorea sp. RS05. The sequence continues at coordinate 195,447 of NZ_JBDKWY010000007.1, forward strand.
GAACCTATCGTCAAAGTGCTGGATAAAGAGATCCCATTGCGGGTCCACGCACATCGCGCCGATGATATCGTGACGGTGCTGCGCCTGAAAAGGGAGTTCGGATTCGATGTGACGATCGAGCACTGTACGGAAGGTCACCATATCGCTCCGTTCATCGCGAAACACGATGTTCGCGTATCGGTCGGACCGACCATGACGCCGCGTTCCAAAGTGGAGCTCTCCGATAAGGGATGGAACACACTCCTCGCCCTTGCCGAAGCTGATGTACCGTTCTCGATTACGACCGATCACCCTGTAATTGCCATCGAGCACCTGATGACGAGCGTGATTCTCTCCGTGAAATACGGACTGACCGAAGCGCAGGCCATGAAGGCCATCACATCCGATGCCGCCAAGCATCTCGGCGTAGATGACCGGGTAGGGACCGTGGAAGCCGGCAAGGACGCGGATTTTGTCCTCTGGAACGGGACGCCGTTCGACCTCAGGAACCAATTGGAACACACCTATATCAACGGAGTACGAGTTTTCGGTGAGTGACCGTACCCGTCATTATAAGGAGGACATCAAGATGACCAAAGGACTTTTATCCAAGGATCTACTCGACTTTTCGTTCATTTCCGATCCCCAGATTTCACCCGACGGCAAACGGGCCCTGTTTGTCAAAAGGACTGTGCTCAATGACGAACGTTACCGGTCCAATCTGTATCATATCAACCTCGTGACCGGAGAGATTTCTCCCTTCACCCAAGGAGACGCTTCCGATACGCAGCCAAGGTGGTCGCCCGACGGAAAGAACATCGTATTCGTGTCGGACCGGTCAGGTAAACGCCAGCTTTGGCGCATCGCCGCGGACGGAGGAGAAGCAAGAGAGGTTACCTCGTTCAAACATGGTGCTTCCCAGCCAGTCTGGTCGCCTGATGGAAAGAAGATCATCGCCACGGTTCCCTTACAAGAGGGTAAAGGAATGCGGAAAGCGGAAGAAAACAAAGAAGAATCAACGCTCAAGCCCTTTATCACCACGAGCATGCAATATAAATCCGATGCCGAAGGATTTTCCGATGGCACCTATCGCCAGCTTGTCCTTATAGACCTTGAAACGGGGACGGAAACCGTGCTGACAGGCGGACCGTATGACCATGGAATTCCGGCCTTCTCACCCGACGGATCCACGGTAGCCTATTGTGCCAACCGCTCTGCCGATCATGAGAGGACCTTCTTCTCTGACGTTTATGAGCTCGACTTGGAAACCCTGAAGGCGGAAGTCCTCACCAGCGGCGACCTTCGTTTGCGCTTGCCGAACTATTCACCGAAAGGAGATACCCTTTCCCTTCTCGGAGATGATATGACATATGCCGGTTCAACGCTCACAAGGGTTTGGACGCTTGATCGAAAGACGAGGGAATTGACTTGTCTTACTGAGGAATGGGACGTGGAATGCAGCGATGTGGCCATCAATGATATGGGGACGGGGACGGCCGGCGGTGCCCTATGGTCAAAGGATGGCCATGCGCTGTACTTCGCTGCGAGCGACCGCGGTGCCACCAACCTTTACCGCATAACATTGGAGCGTGAGATCACCACGATCATCGATGGGAAGCGTCAGGTGTACGGCTTCAGCATGGACTCCGCTCAGGACAACATCCTGTTTGCCGTCAGCCAATATGATATTCCGGGAGATCTATTCATCCTGGATTCTACTGGTGAGAAGAGACTTTCGTGGGAAAACGAGGATGCTTTAAAGGATATCGAGCTCTCCATCCCTCAAGAATTCCCGATTCAGCCAGAGGCCGGAACGGTTCTTCAAGGATGGATCATGAAGCCTGTTGGCAGCAATGAATCGATCCACCCCCTTGTCGTGGAAATCCACGGTGGTCCCCATGCCATGTACAGCTACGGATTCATGCACGAGTTTCAGGTGCTTGCATCCAAGGGGTATGGCGTCCTTTATACGAATCCGAGGGGAAGCCACGGGTACGGTCAGACCTTCGTCGATGCCGTCCGGGGCCAGTACGGGGGGATTGATTATGAAGACGTCATGACGACACTGGACCAGGCGCTCGAGACCTTCGACTGGATCGATCCAGATCGCCTCGGTGTCACCGGAGGAAGCTACGGCGGCTTCATGACAAACTGGATCGTAGGTCAGACTGACCGCTTCAAGGCAGCCGCCACCCAGCGCTCGATCAGCAACTGGATCTCCTTCTTCGGCGTCAGCGATATCGGCTATTACTTTACGGAATGGGAGCATAAGACGACCATCCTCGAGGATCCCGATGAGCTTTGGCGCATCTCCCCTTTGCGCTATGTGAAGAACGTAGACACACCGCTCCTGATCCTTCACAGCGAGAACGACCTTCGCTGTCCAATCGAGCAGGCGGAACAGCTGTATATTGCATTGAAGCAACTGAAGAAAGAAACTCGTTTCGTCCGGTTCCCGGAATCCAATCACGAGCTGTCACGAAGCGGCAAACCAGGTCTGAGGCTCATCCGCCTCGATGAAATCACCGATTGGTTCGATCAGTATCTGAAATAAAGGAGAGATGCGAGATGAACGTCTTACTCACAGGATTCGAAGCCTTCCTCGGCATGGAGTCCAACCCGACTGAGATCATCGTCCGTCAGCTGGACGGATCGACCGTTGCCGGGAACACCATCATCGGAAAAGTCCTTCCCGTCGACTTCACCCAGTCGGCGGGCATCCTCCTCGACGCCATCAAGGAGCATGAACCTGACGTCGTCCTGTCCCTCGGACTTGCTGCAGGAAGGAACCGCATCACCCCAGAGAGAATCGCCATCAACTGCATGGACGGAGAGCCCGACAACGCAGGAAACCGCTATGACGGGCAAAAAATCATCGAAGATGCCCCCGATGCGTATTTCTCGACCCTGCCCATCAAGGAGTTTGAAATGGCGCTCCGCAAGCAATCACTACCCGCCGATATCTCAAATACGGCCGGGACCTATCTGTGCAACCAGATCATGTACGCCGCCAGGCATCATATCGAAACACATCAGCTGAAGATCCGCTCAGGATTCGTCCATATTCCGGCGCATCACGGGCTTGCTTTGGATAATAGGAAGCTTTCGTCTTGGTCTGTAGGGGATTTAGTAGAGAGTGTGCGGGTGATGGTGGGTATTTTGTAAGATTTGTTAAACGAAAAGCGGGATGCTTAAGTGCTCCCGCTCTTTTTTTATCTCATTCGTTCTTTTTTCGGCCGGCCAAAACCTGAATACATACTCTTCAATTGCTCCGGATTTTGGAGGATATACATGTATCGGTGCAGGTATGTAGCTATGTACGCCATGATCAGGATCAGTACAGAGTACGCTGCAACCAATACCATCATCTTAAAGGACTTCGACACGGTTAAAGAAATCAAGAATTGAGCCGCGATGTATCCCATAATTGACGCAGTAATGATCGGGGACAGATTGAAGCTTGAAGGATCCTCATCCAGCCTGTCATAGGTCCCGGAATACAACATCCGGTAATTGAAGATTTGAAAAAATACGAGAGCAGCAACCAGAAGGACGGCACTGATCACAGCATAAAGCGGCCCCTCCACTCCTACATGCACATACATTAATTTTTGGGAAACGATGAAATATAAGTAAGCTACGGCGACACCCAACACACCCATGTATAAGAAATAGGATCTTTCAAACTTAAATGGTGCCACGAGGTAGACGATCCCCCACATATTCATGAGTATGACTGGGATCATGCCCGCCCAGAAGAATCCTCTATGAAAAGGAGTCTGCCGAGATAGACCCTACAGACTCCTTTTTAGTAGATCCTATTTTCACTTGCGTACACTTTTCCCCACTATGTCAATTACATCTGAAAGATTTCTCTCTTTCATACTTCTCAACATCAAATCAAAACCTTCAAACGTAAGATGTTCCGTGATCCTATTGGTGACAATCACACAATTTAATCCTGCAGCAATAGCTGCCTTTGAGCCGTTTAGTGAGTCTTCGAATGCTATCGCTTCAAAAGGTTTGATTCCTAACCGAGAGGTGACTTTATGATATAAAGCAGGGTCAGGTTTCACCTTTTCTACATCATCAGCTGTTTGAATGCTATCAAAATAATGAAGGAGGTCCAATTTACCTAGGAAAGTTTCTACCCATTTTCGGTTAGAGCTTGAAGCGAGACCGATTTTAAGTCCAGATTTCTTAGCGTCTTCAAGGTATTCGGTTACTCCATCACGTGAGACAGGTTCTTCAAGCTTCCCTTTGTGCAGAGCATGCGATTTTTTCATCAGTTCTTCAATCGAGATTGGGTGCCTCGACTTTGTTCGGATAAATTCATATAGATCACCAGAATCTGTCCCTATATAAGTGGCATATTCCTTAATAGGCATTTCGCTTGGACTCATATTAAGTAGCTCGCAAAAAGATTCATACAAGGCATATTCTGTATCGATAATCAGGCCATCAAAATCAAAGACAACTGCTTTTATCATCACGTATTCCTCCTTCCATCATTCAGCTTCGATGGTCAAGTGCTCTTCGCCGTAAAGACTGACCCAGTCCCGTTTAAAGTCTTCCACATTACTTGAAATTGAAGGGATTTTGATGAATGATTCCATCAAGTCTGGTGCTGCCGTTACACCATGTGCTCCTGCCAAGCAAACCTGTTGGATTTGCTGGACATTCTTGAAGCTCGCGGCCAGGATTTCACATTTCAACTCATGTTTTCGGAAAATCGCTTCGATTTCTTCCACTACTTTGACACCATTCCCTGATAAATTATCGATTCGATTGACATAAGGGGCGACAAAGTCAGCACCAGCCTTTGCAGCAAGGAAGGCGTTCATTGGTGTATATACCGTAGTGGCTAATGTCCTTATGCCTAAAGAATGTAAATGCTTGATGGCCTTAATTCCTTCCATCGTGACAGGAATTTTGACTACTACTTTTCCAGATAGCGCGTTTACTATGGACTCTGCCTCTTGGATTATTCCCTTTGCATCAGTAGAAATGGTTTGGACAAATAAGTCTTTATCGTCTCCAATGAGACTTCTGATCTCCCTGAGTAGCGGGAGGAATGGTTTCTTTTCCTTTACAACTATACTGGGGTTCGTTGTCACACCATCAATCGGGAAGTAGTCCACTAGTTTCTTAATCCATTTTGTATCTGCTGAATCGATGACTAATCTCATTCTTATACCTCCAAAAAAGCTTAACTATTGGAGTTCCAAAAGTTAAGCTATGAAATTGTCTACTTATGAATAGATGGAAATGCTGTCTCCAGACTGCACCAAGCCGATTTCGCTATCTTCCAAATATAATGTACCCGGGAGCTCTGCTGCTGTAGAGCCGTCAAATTTCAAGGTGATATGTCCTAGCGTGGACAAATTTTGTTTCACTGCTTCCCCAACAGCAGTCACTTTATATGTTTCTTCACCTATCTTAAGGGTATCGCCTGCAAGGATCTCTCCATCCACGCCGTTCAGATCAATTAACAGGCAGTATTCAGCCAATTCTGCAGGAGCATTTTCTCCAAATAGAATGTACATTTTTTCACCTAGGAAATCCGTTACAGACCCGCCAATACCAGTAATGGTCGTTTCAAATTTTGTCATATTCTTTTCTCTCCTTTGTACTGACTCTTTCTCTTTCACTCCATTAATCATATAATCCGAAGCTTGCAAGCCAAGCAATGAATACGGTCGGAGCCCCCGTCAAGAAACGCGAGTAAAGAACAGAAGGAACTCCTACTTCTACGGTTTCCACCTCTGCTTCGGCCAGGCCTAATCCTACAGGGACAAAATCCGCTGCCGCTTGAGCGTTTATGGCAAACAATGCTGGAAGGGCAAGATGCGGTGGAATATTCCCTTTACCGATCTCTACACCAATTAATGTACCGACAACCTGTGCAATAACAGCCCCTGGTCCTAAGAATGGAGATAAGAGAGGGAAAGAACATACAAGAGCTATGACAATTAATCCCCACACGGAACCTGCAAATGGCGATAAGAACTTAGCAAATACATCACCAATACCCGATTCAAGAATGACACCGATCAACATAGCGACAAAAGCCATGAATGGAAGGATCGTCTTAAGGACTGTATCAATGGCATCCCTACCAGCTTGATAAAATACGCTAGTGATCGATCCCATGGCCATTCCGACTCTTGCCATAAGTCCTTTAGGTTTTTGTTGTTCACTGATCTTTTTATCAGAACTATACTTTGGTTGTTTAATGGTCGCTTCTGAAGTATCGTCTTGAACCGGTTGAACATTTGTACCTTCAGCAAGCTGAATCGTCTCTACCTTTACTCCTGAAACGTAGATATCTTCCGTAATATGCTTTGCCAATGGCCCGCTTTGTCCTGTTGGCATAATATTAATGGTCGGAATTCGTTTCTGGGGGTATAGGCCGCATCGCAACGTACCTCCACAGTCGATGATGACACACGCCATTTCACTTTCAGGTACAGTGGTCTTAAACCCATCGACCAGTTCGCACCCAGTTAGTTCCGCTATCTTGTCTGCGATTTCCGGTCTTTGTCCACCTGTGATATAAACTACTTTATTCTTCTCAGCTGTCGGGGTAATGGTCAAAGGCCCACCAAAACCTCCGCTTCCTTTTGATACCTTAATGGATTGATAACCCATCTGTTCCACCACCCTCTACAGTTTTACCGTATCTTTAAGTTTTACATTTTGTTGCTTCGCTACATAAGCCGTCGTCATATCGGTAACCCATCCCCGTAAGAAGTTTGTGAAGATGCCGACTAGGAAATATCGCAAGGCAAGTTCTGTCACGTCATGCCCTAATGTCGTAATACCTGCTGCGATCCCCAGGAAGACAAAAAGTTCACCTGGATTTACGTGAGGGAAAAGTCCGTTATGGGTATGACACGAGTAAGATGCCGCAGCATAGTAACTTGGTTTATGTTTTTCAGGCAGAAATCTCCCCAGTGACAATGTCATTGGATTGGCTAATACAAACGTTCCGATGATTGGGAGAATAAAATACCGCGTGAAGGGGTTTTTTCCTGATTTTCTTGCGAGTTTCTCGACTCGTTCTTCTCCTACAAGTCTTACAAGCGCATTCATTGCGACCAACAACATGATCAGCAATGGGACAATGTCTGTAACCAGGTTAACAAAGGTTTCTCCACCAGTACGGAACAGGTTCATGAAGCCTTCCGCAAATTTAATCACAATATCCATTACGTCACCCTCTTCTCATATCTTTTTTCTTAGGCATTAAATAATCAATCCAGCCTTTTTTCACTTGCAGCTCTCCGCCGCTTGCGATAATGTCATAGCTTCTTAATGCATCTTGAATGGCTAGCCTCGTCAGCTTGTTATGCTTTTCTAGATCTTGTTGTGAAATCTTGAGTAAATACTTTCCTTCAAAACCATCTAACGGCTTCACCTTCGAAAAGACTGTAACTCCCTGCATCTTAGCCGCCTTCAAAATTTTATTCTTTTTATCTATGGTGAACATCACTACGGTACCCGCCCGGAATTTACCGGTTCGCTTCCCTATCGCAACTCTTCCTAGCGCTTTCATCTCAGCATATTTTTGATTAAAGTGTTTGATTTGTACAAAACCCAAAATGCTTTGGATGAGCCAGGCAGCCCCAATTAATACAATTAAGTAGATTAGCATGATTACACTTCCTCCCAGCCTCGATCAATCATGGTAATGAAATCTTCATATGACTTCACTTGACTCAGTTGATCGATCATCTGCTTTTGGTTTACTACAGAAATAATTTCGTCATAGATCTTCACAATGAGATCCTCATTGTGGTCTTTTGGGGTGTCAGGTAGTCCTAATAAAAAGACAAGACTTACGTTCTTCCCTTGTTCAATTATTCCGTCCGGAAAAACCCCGATAGCCAATTCGATATGATCAGATTGATAGTGGAATGTATGGGGAAAGGCAATACCTCCCTCAAAGATCATGGATCCCTTGGCTTCACGATCCTTTAACCGTTTGGTAAATCCCTGATCAACTTTCTCCATCCTCACCATCTCACTCACCATGTAATGGAGAGCTTGATCGTAGGTTTTGAACTGATCTAACCTGAAGAAAGTATCTGTTTCCAGCAATTGCGCCATTATGGATGTGCGAGGTTCACCATGGATATTGAAACGCTGAGTGTAGATGGCCTTTTCAATTTCCTTTTTCACTTTTATCTCATCAAAAATTTCGGTAATCTGTATCAAAGGTACATCGAGCCTGAAGGATAATGAAATTGTAGAAAATACCATGTCGTACCTATTTAAGATATCCTTTGTTGCATCCCTTTCCGCATAGAGATCGATCTGTGTACCATCATTCAAGAGGCCTTCTAGCTGAATGGCTACTAACTTAGCTGTCCCTCTTCCTGTCCCACAAACAACTGCGGTCCGTGTAATGCGGTTAACCTTGCGTTTGCTTTTTCCTATAAAGACCCCGAAATAATAGGCAAGGAACCCAAGCTCCTCTTCTGGTACATCGAGACCATACCTGCTATGGACAACTTCCCCAGCAAGTTCAGCCATTTTATATGCAACTGGGTACTTTGCCTTTACATCAGGTAATCCCTCATTTTTTAACCGCAATCCAAAGATCAGCCTGTTGAGCATGAATGTTAAATGATATTGCAGGTCTTGGAAGAAGCCCTTATGTTGAGGTATGACATCCTTACTAAAGCCGACTTGCTCAATCATTTGTTCCAGAAGCTTTTTGACATCCTCCGTAATCGTGATGTCTGCCAATGTCCTATTGCTTGTGGGCGTTCTCCTCCCGGCAATTGGGATGGTGATGAAGAGTACTTCTGATTCAGGAATTGTGATGGGTAATCGGCTCTCAATCGCTTTTGCCACCCTGGCTGCAATCTCATAATCAGATGTTCCCTTTAATAACTCATGCTTCTCTTCTAACTCATGGAGTGGGTGCCCTTTTAGAAATCGATCAAGCATAATAGTGGTGAATTCCAACAGTTTTGTTTGCGTCGGAGTCTCGAGATTGAATTGATTTGTGATTTCCTCAATGGCCGAACGAATATCATCGTCTATCGGGTAATGGCTATAGAGTGAATGATACAAGTGATCCAGGACATAAAAACGCAAATCCAATTCTCTTCCAACGAGTTCCATGCCCCGATTAGGGGTACCTTGAATAAGCAGTTGATAGGATTCCAGGGATACAGCTGCTTTTTTCAACTCATGGACTAAAGTCGTGCGCCCAAGATGCATGTCACTTGCCAGATCTTCTAATGTGTAAGCTTCTTCTTTATTCATTAAACGTTCCACAATGAATCCAATACGGTTTTTAGGATTCATCAAGTTCGTAGCGTTGGTGCGATCCTCTAATTCTTGGAGCGCTTTCACGTCATGGATAATAAGTCTGAATCCTTTGCCCCGTTCGTTATCGAATGTTGCAACGCCTTCAAGATCGCTATTTAGTTGTTTAATATAATTCCGTACCGTCCTAGTTCCTACTCCTAGAATGGTTGCTAGTTCATCCAAGGAATGATAGGTTTTTGTCCTGGCTACAATAAGCATCTGTGCTGCGCGTTCTTCTACTATTTTGTCAGACATTCTATCACCTCTTTTATAATGGTTACCGTGGAAACATCACTTAGCCCGGCAACCAAAAGAGTGTAGCCTTATTGTTGTCAGCCCCGTGATTTCCCACCTGAAATATTAAACGTCGTCCCAGTTGCATAACTTGAACGATCTGATGCTAAGTACGTCACAAGATCAGCAATCTCAGTCAGCTTTCCTTCCCTACCAAGAGGAATAGATTTGCTGTAGTCCGTTGAAAGTCCGTCAACGGTCACCCCTCTCGTATAGGCCAAAGCTTCGTTATAGGCATCTGTACGGAGTCCAGTGGTTTCAATGATTCCAGGAGCGATCGCGACCACACGAATACCGTGTTTACCGAGTTCCTTTGCCCACGCTCTAGTAAAAGCAATAACTGCACCTTTGGTAGCGGAATAACAGCTCTGACCTGCAGATCCTTCCTGACCCGCTTCAGAGGATACGTTAATGATGACACCACTTTTCTTTTCCACCATTTTTTTAGCTGCAGACTGCGCAAAAAGAAAAGGGCCTTTCTGATTAACGGCTACCATGAAATCAAAGTCCTTCTCGCTTAATTCATATTCAGGATGTTTTCCTTCAGTGTCGACTAACAGTCTTGGAAGGTTAACACCAGCATTATTCACGAGTATATCGACCGATCCGAACCGTTCAACAGCTTTCTCAACCGTTCTGTCAACGCTTTCTTTTTTGGTGACATCGCACGGAATGAAGTATGCACCATTTTCCTGGTATCCCTCTTCACCGCGCAAATCCGCTACGACTACTTTCACACCATTCTTCAAAAGCTCTTCTGCAATATGTAAACCAATGCCTGAAGCACCGCCCGTGACAATAGCCACTTTTTCATCAAGACCCAACCATGTGTTGCCCATTATTATTCCTCCTCTAACAAAAGACCTATTAAATACAATCTCAGTATAGTGTCAAAGGGAATAATAATTAATACGGTCTTTTTCACTCATTAGTGAAAAAGACCGTATTATTTGAAAAACACAGAATTCTTAAAGCAAGAATCGAAAAGGAGCCCCTTCCGTACTATCTCTATATTATTATATTATTTTTGAATAATTTTGAGAAAGAGAAATTTATCAGATACCTCTTAGCTCCTCACTTCAACCCCTGCGGAAACGTAAACACATTGAACGGGTCATATTTTCGATTGATCCGGTTGAGCGCCGGGGCGTTCCCTCCAAAATACTCCCTCTCATAGTTCGGTAGATTGCTAATGGGAAAATTAACAAACGATCCCCTCGTAATGGGTTTGATGGATCGGAAACGTTCCTGGACCCATTCGCGGTTGACCTTGGCGACACAGTCGTCCGTCCAGACGGATTGAATACCGAGGATATAACGGGCCTCACGGAAGAAAAAGGCGGTATCCCGTTTTCCGACGCTTTCAATGGCACCGCCCAGGGCATAGAACGAAACGGCGGTGTAGACGGACCCTTCTGCGGGATGTTGGACAAGGTCAGCGATTTTTGAGAGTTCCTTCTCTGAGTAGTCCCTCTGTACGAATCGACCTGTGGACTTGAACTTTTCTGATGGAGGATAGGTCGCCTCCACCTTCTTCACGGCTTCCAGGAAAGAGGATTCTTCCAGCTCTTCCCGGTATCCTTCCACCGCCCGGAACGGTTGGAGGAGTGCACTTGCTTCTGCCGGTGTCCCGTAGAAGAACCCCCGCGCGAATATGCCGAGTCCTTCCCCTTCGGCGTTGTAGAAGCTTGCTACGACGGTCATACGGGGATCGAGGTCCGGAAGCCACTTTTGCCAGATATCCATGACGTTTGCCTGTTTGTCCTTTGTGGTGCCGATATAGAAAAACTGAACCAATGTAACGGTTGGATTGGTTGGTTCCGGCAGCTGAAACGTCATTCCGACCACGACGCCGAAGTTCCCGCTCCCTGCACCACGGCATGCCCAGAACAAGTCGGCATTCGTGTCCTTATCTGCCTTGATCAGCTTCCCCTGATCGTTAACCAGTTCCAATTCAACTAAGCTATCGCACCCGAGTCCGAGAAGCCTGCTCGAGTATCCCCAACCTCCCCCGAGGGTAAAGCCGGACACCCCGACCGTCGGGCATGTCCCACCGGGAAACGCATAGCCGTTGGAGCCGACAAAATCATACACGGCAGTGTTCTTCGCACCGGCCTCCATTCTGAGGAGATTCTTCTCACGATCCAGCTCGAGCCTGTTCAGACGGCTGATATCGATGACGAGGACACAGTTGCCCGTGGAATATCCCTCATAGTGATGCCCGCCCGACCGGATGCGGATCGGTACACACCGCTTCCTCGCCCAGCGTACCGCGTTCGCTACATCCTGCTTGTCCCCACAGTAGACGATGACAAGTGGGAATTTATTGATTGCCCGGTTCCACTCCTGGCGGGACTCTTCATATTCTGGCGATTTCGGGGTCACAATTTCACCCGTCAGTCCTTCAAAAAACCATGATTCTAACTTCATACCTTTCACCTCTATGAATACTTATAACTACTAGTATCGTATTCATGGCTGGTAGAAAGGTGCGGGGAAGTCCGGTACTATGAGGTGAAGATTACCTTCTTGTCAAGACGGGAACCCTGTGCTATAGTACCTGTAAGCGTTTTAAACAAATACTATTAATTGGCGTGTTACTGGTAAAGCAGGCAAGACCAAAATAATTTGCTCCATTCCATCCGTGGAATCGGTGCACATTGTTTTGGTCTTTTTTTATTGTCCTACCAGGCCGCTTCAAGGGGATGAAAACATGAATTATTCTAAATTGGGGAAAGAGATCCTGGCATTATCCGGAGGGAAGGATAATGTATCCATGGTCACACATTGTGCCACTAGATTGAGATTCGAATTCTATGATTCTTCAAAGGTAAAAGGTAAAGAAATCGAAGGCCTTCCGGGCGTGATCTCCGTCGTTAATAAAGGTGGACAGTACCAGGTGATCATCGGCAACGAAGTACAGCAGGCCTACCGTGCGATCAAGGAAGAGCTCGGTGAGGGCGTAACCTCTTCAAAAGAGCCTCGCGAAGGGGATAAAGAAGAGAAAAAAGGATACATCACCCGTCTCATCAGTGTCATCTCGACTACTTTCACTCCGTTTATCCCTGCCATCATCGGGGCTGGTATGATCAAGGCCGTTTTGGCTGTACTCGTCTTGACCGGGGTATTGACCGAAGAAAGTCAAACGTACTTTATATTGAATACGGTTGCAGATGCTGCCTTCTTCTTCATGCCGATGCTCCTTGCATACGGGGCATCCATCAAGTTCAAGACCAATCCGGTGCTGTCCATGACCATCGCCGGTGTGCTTCTTCATCCGAATTGGGGAACCTTCCTGACTTCAGGTGATGATTTATTCTTCATGGGCATCCCGGTGCGTCTGACTGATTACGCAGGTTCTGTCCTGCCGATCATCATCACGGTCTGGATCATGTCTTATATTGAGCGATTCGCTGAATGGGTCTCCCCATCGGTCATTAAATTCTTTTTAAAGCCACTGCTTATCCTGATTATTACCGCTCCACTTGCCGTAGTCATCATCGGGCCGATCGGTACGTATTTGAACGACCTGGTAGCTGCAGGGGCAGACGGAATCAACAACCACGCAAGCTGGCTGATCCCGATGCTGATGGGTGGATTGCAGCCATTCCTCCTGATCACCGGGACGGCTTGGGCTATGACACCGATTGCCACGACCCAGTTGTCGAATAACGGATCGGAGATGATCAACGGTCCTGGGATGCTCGCATCCAATATCGCGCAGGGTGCCGCCACCCTTGCCGTTGCAGTCAAGTCGAAGAATAAGGAATTGAAACAGCTCGCAGGTTCCGCAGGGTTTACAGCCCTTGTGGGAATTACAGAGCCATCTCTATATGGAGTCACACTTAAACTGAAGAAACCGCTCATTGCCGCCATGATTGGAGGCGCCTGCGGTGGGATTTACGCAGGATTATCTGGACTAGTCCGTTACGCATTTGTATCACCGGGACTTGCAGCCATTCCCGCTTTCATCGGGGAAAATCCAATGAATATCGTCCATGCATTCATTACGATCGTGATTGCCTTCGTCGTTGCGTTTGCAGCTACATGGATCCTCGGCTTTGAAGATCCTGTTGATGGATTCCCTCAAAAAGAAGAGACCGTCAGCACTCAAGACCATGTAATCAAGAGCCCACTGGAGGGACAAGCGCTACCCCTGAACGAAGTCAATGATCATGTATTCTCTAACGAACTCATCGGCAAAGGACTTGCCATCCTGCCTTCCAAAGGAGAAGTACGTGCACCCTTCACTGGAGAAATCGTCACACTGATGGCTTCCAAGCATGCCGTCGGACTACGGAGCACATCAGGTATTGAAGTGTTGATCCATGTGGGGATCGACACAGTGAATCTTCAAGGGGAATTCTATGAAACTCATGTTCAACAAGGCGACCGCGTTCAAGAAGGGGACCTGCTTATCACATTCGATATCGAAGCCATTCAGGCGAAAGGGTATGAAACGGTGACACCGGTCATCATTACCAATCATGCCGACTTCGGTCCGCTCATGACCGATGAAACTACAGCCGTATCCATAGGGGACACACTAATGGAGCTTTCAAAGAAGGAGGAAGAATAATGCATTATAAAACACCAAAAGACTTTCCAGAGAACTTCCTGTGGGGAGCTTCTACATCTGCCTATCAAATAGAAGGAGCTTGGAATGAGGGCGGTAAAGGAATGTCAGTCATTGATGCGATGGATCATCCCAAAGGAACAGCGGGATTCACCGTTGCCAGTGATCATTATCACCGCTATCAAGAGGATATCCGTCTCTTCAGCGAGCTCGGCCTCAAATCGTACCGCTTCTCCATTGCATGGACAAGAATTTTCCCCAATGGAACGGGAGAAGCAAACGAAGAAGGACTTGCCTTCTATGACCGGCTCATTGACGAACTGATAACAAACGGCATTGAACCACTGGTGACCATGTACCACTTTGATCTGCCCTTTGCCCTTGAGGAACAAGGAGGATGGCTGAACCGTCAAACCGTCGATGCCTTTACCCATTATGCTAAAACCCTTTTCCAACGTTACGGGCACAAAGTAAACTACTGGATCACGATCAACGAGCAGAACACGTTGATCCTCCACCCTGGAGCCGTTGGTATTCCCAAAGGCGGAACACTGCCTACCAAGAAAGAACTTTACCAGCAAAACCACAACATGATGGTCGCACAAGGCAGGGTCATGGCCCTATGCAAGGAACTTTGCCCTCATGCTCAGATCGGGCCTGCCCTGAATATGACGTCCATGTACCAGGCCACTAGTAAACCTGAGGATGCCATCGCCGCCCACAACTGGGAAACCCTGCGAGGATACAGCTTCCTTGACCTGGCCGTACACGGACGCTATAACCCATTGTTATGGAGTTACCTCGAAGAACGAGATTGGCTTCCTCGCATAGAGGCAGATGACTTCGAGATAATGCAAATGGGAAGACCCGATTTCATCGCCATGAATTATTACTCTACTGCCACCATTGCAGAGAGTACAGGATCCGCCGAAGATGTCAGCCCCCGTGCAGGTGATCAGCAGATCATGCTGGGAGAAATAGGGGTATACCGTCCAGAAGAAAACCGGTATGTCGATAAAACGAAGTATGGATGGGTAATTGATCCCGTAGGCTTACGACTAACCTTACGAAAGATTTATGAACGTTACGCCCTTCCCATCGTGATTACGGAAAATGGAATCGGTGCTCCAGATGAATTGACCGCAGAAGGAAACGTCCATGATGACTACCGTATTCAATTCCTCCGCTCTCATATCGAGCAGATCCAACTGGCCATAACCGACGGTGTCGATGTCTTCGGATACTGTCCGTGGGCTGCCATGGACGTCGTCAGCACCCACCAGGGATATGGGAAGCGATATGGTTTCATTTATGTGGACCGGGGCGAGTTTGATTTAAAAGGAATGGACCGCATCAAAAAAGACAGCTATTATTGGTATCAACGACTCATTTCCACGAATGGGAAAGACATCTAAAGACTGCGATAGAAGATGGTGATGAAAGTGAAAGTAGTGAAAATCTTGAATAACAGCCTCGTTCTTTCAAAAGATGACAACGGACAGGAAATCATCGTGATGGGCAAGGGACTCGGGTTTAAGAGCAAAGAAGGCGATACGATTCCGGAGGCAGCCATCGAAAAGGTCTTCGTCCCCAATGATCGTCATTCGAGACAGGAATATATCCACTTACTCCAAAGCATACCGAAAGAACATCTGGAGGCTATCAATGATTCACTAGAACGCATGAAGGCATACTGGACATACGAACTCGATCAACATGCCACGCTCATGCTCTTCGACCATCTCGCCTTTGCCATCGAGCGTACCGAAAAGGGAATCATCTTACAAAATAAATTACTGAACGAGATTCGCTTGCACTACCCGGAAGAGTTCACCGCTGCCATGGTGCTCCTCTCCGATCTAAATAAGCTGCTACCTATGGAGCTTCCTGAAGAAGAAGCGGGTAATATCGCCTTTCACCTCGTCAATGCACGGAATGAAGAGGCACATTTCGAGAATACGATATTAGCGGTCTCCATGCTCAAGGACATTCAAAACATCGTCCGCTATCAACTGAATATCACGCTGGATCCAACCTCTACACGGTATAACCGGTTCATCACCCACTTACAGTACTACATCCGGCGTTTGATGGAAGACCAACAGCTCAATTCAAAGGATGTTCTATTATTCGATCGATATCGAAGCGAATATCCCGACGAATATCAATGTGCACAGTCCATATCAACGTACGGAGAAAAAATGACCGGTAAACCCAGCACGGATGAAGAAGTCTTTTATCTCCTCATCCACCTCATTCGCTTCACGAATTACCAGGATCAATAGAAGAAAGACCAGCGGTTATCGCTGGTCTTTTTTTATAAAAAGCCGGCACTCCATTGAGTACCAGCTTCCCATCAATCCCGGTCCCTTGCCTGCTGGGTGTCCCGGATATTCTTCTGGATCGTGATGGCTGAGAACAGGCTCAGCACGAAGGACATGGCATAGAAGCCTTTTTCACTGAGGATGATGCTTCCCGCGTTGTAAAGGCCGATTCCGACGAGGGCGATGGCGATGATCATCGCGACCCAGCTGAGACCGTAGTAGATGCCCGATACGGGAATGTCTTCTTCTTTATCGCGCACCGCTTTTTGCAGGGATACTGCAGAGTACAGGCCGAAGATGAGGACAGCGAAGTAGTAACCTTTCTCATTGAGCTCCATACCGGCGTTGAAAAGGCCGATCAGGTAAGCGCCCAATCCGATGATGAGGGCCGCCCAGCTTGCGCCTTTAAACGCAGCAGTAGGTTCCCCTTCCTTGCGTTCCACCTTTGGCTTCGGCTTCTTCTCCTCGTTCTGTACAAACGGGTTATCATTCAAGTCTGCCATTTGTTTCTCTCCTTTTATAAAAGCATGATAAATGCGTATTCCAGAACATATTATAGCAAGTATTTTACATAAATTGTTTAAACAGGGGACAATTCGTGACTTTTGATGTGCCCTTATTTAAGATATTCTCTTGCTTCCTTGTTCTAGTACCTTATTTTAGTAATTGGTAAACCTTTACTTGATTCAAAAGTCCCCCTGATTCCGCAATGGAGTCAGGGGGACTTTTGTGTGGACCTTATAGAATGCTATACAGCGTCGTATTGGCCACCGTGATCAATGTGATGAGCACGGTATTGAGGAACGCCCCGACATAGACGTTACCGGTCTTACGGTAGAAGTAGCGATTGAAGATCGATGCCACAAGCAGGACGGGTACGAGTCCGATCACGATGATGGAAGACAGTGATTCAGACGGGTATCCGGCTGTTCCTGTGGTAAACAACAATCCGTATTGATACACAAGGTACAAGATCAATCCTCCGATGAAGTGGAGCGCAGAAATCACATACCCTTTGAATCCATCGTACTTGGTGGTTGCCGTATTCATATTCACCGACAAACCGACGATGAAGTAATAAATGAAGAAGAGCGGCGCATACTTGAGCAGGGCGAAGAGATGATGTCCTTCAAACGTCTTCACGGCCACCGTCCAGATACGGAAGTCGACCTTGAAGATCCCGTCGATAAGGTAAAGGATCCCGTAGCCGATCCCGACTGCGATAAGGACGGTCACCAGGGAAGCCACGACCGATTTCACACTAGCCTTCACGCCATAGCTTGCGATGGTAGCGCCCTCGGGTTTTTTCGAAATATAGTGATACCCGACCATCATCATAAGGGTGATCAATGCTACATTGATAGCCCAGTAGAGGATCGGATTCACAGTCGGTGCACCGAAGAACTGCGTCGTTTCCGTTAACTTACCTTGATAGCGGAGGAAGACGTATTGGATGATGCTCAACACCAGCATGATTGGTGCCAGCACGCCCATGTTGCGGTCGGTCTTTTTCATCACGGAGGCAATGACCCCGATGGCAGACAGGGCAATGAGGACCATGCTGATCTGCCTTAACAGCCTCATTCCGGATACATCACCGCTATAGAGAGCCGAGAAGAAGAGGGCTGGGAATAAACCGCCGATCACCACTAGGATCAATCCGGCGACCTTTGCCCCGTTCGACGTTGGACCAGGCAGCGGTTCCGGGAATTTCGTCCTCACATTCTTCAGGAACGGAAGTCGTGAAAGGAGCGAAATGAGCGGCACGAACAATAGGAAGAATCCGACCAGGGCGACGAAAGAGAACCACTCTTTGTACATCCAGCTTTGCCCTGACGTGTCGTTCAGCGTATCGCTATAGTCTGCGAATGCCTGGCTGTAAAAATCAATGGCATATCCCGTTGAGGTCTTGGAGAAGTGATTCCACGGATGGGTCTCATTCGGTTCATAGATGACCCTTTTGCCACCGTTCACATCGTAGATCTTCCCTGCCTTTGGAGCGCTTGGATCACCGACGAAGCTTTTTCCTTCCTCTGTGTTGATATAATCCTTCTTCACGACGGATGCTCCGGCAGCAGTCGCATCGGCATCGAAGAAGAACTCATCATAATTTCCGGCAATCTTCCCTGAGAATCTCGGTCCATATGACTGATTGATGGCCTCAAGGCTGTACTCCATCGTTTTCAGCCACTGATAATCAGACCCCATGGTCAGGGAACTG
The DNA here is from genome assembly GCF_039822645.1 of Rossellomorea sp. RS05. Lineage (NCBI taxonomy): Bacteria > Bacillati > Bacillota > Bacilli > Caryophanales > Bacillaceae > Rossellomorea > Rossellomorea sp. RS05. Next base: position 214,165 of record NZ_JBDKWY010000007.1, read on the forward strand.
AAGATCTTCCTGACCCCTGTCTTCTGGAAGTCGGCTTCATCGAGCATCACGGCATGCGTAGAGGAGAATCCACCCATGGAGTGCCCGGACACGGCGATGATTCCATTGCCTTCACCGTCCTTCAGCACGAAGTCCTGATCATACATATATTGCACGGCATCATACATTGAAAACGGCCAGAACGAGAAGAACGGAACCGGCTTTTCCATCGTACCCGTCGAATGCCCGTGATCATACTGATCGAGGGCAAGGACCACATAGCCCCGCTTCGACATTTCAATGGCCTGGGCATCCTGCATCTCGGCAGAGTTCAGGTACCCATGGGTCGCGACGATGGCGGGCCTTGGATTTTCATCGGCCCCGTCAGGTTTATAGAGCAGCCCCGACAGTTCCCCCCTTGGAGTGTCAAAGTAGATGCGTGATACATCGACCTTGCCGTTTGAGTTATTGAAGCGGGATGCTCCCACGCTTCCAACGAGAATCAACACCAGTGACACGAGCAACAGAACGACGGTTTTCTTTGATTTTCCCATCTTATCCCCCTGTGAAGTTTTATTTCTATATTTATTCCGATATACGAAATATTAGCCCATACCCAGCGAAAAAAAGACACACCAAGCCCCTTGAATAAGGAATTCAAGGTCATGAATGTGTCTCACGGTCTCCTCACGGCGTATCAACTTGAAATTAATTCTATACCCGAAAGAAAACGCTGTCAATAAAAATGGTAACTTTTAACCCATTACGTTTTACCTGCAAACCTGTTAAAATGCACACTAACTGGATACAAATGGGGTCAAAGAAAGGGCCAGAGCGCCCGGTTCCCTTGCACTTTTCCTGTAGAACCATTAAAGTATATACTGGTTGGATTTTGACCATTAGCATGTTACTTTTTAATTTTGGGAAATGCGATTTCCCTCAAGGAAAGGGTTTAACGATACAATGAAAGATAATTTTTGGCATGAGTTACCTCGGCCGTTTTTTATACTGGCACCAATGGAAGCCGTGACCGATGTGGTATTCCGCCACGTCGTAAGTGAAGCGGCACGACCTGATGTATTTTTCACAGAGTTTACGAATACAGAAAGCTACTGTCACCCGAAGGGCAAGGACAGCGTTCGCGGCCGTCTCACGTTCACCGATGACGAGCAGCCGCTTGTCGCCCATATCTGGGGAGACAAGCCTGAATACTTCCGTCAGATGAGCATCGGAATGGCGGAAATGGGCTTCAGTGGCATCGACATCAATATGGGATGTCCCGTGCAGAATGTGGCCGCCAATGGGAAAGGATCAGGCCTCATCCGCCGTCCTGACACGGCTGCCGAGCTGATCCAGGCTGCCAAAGCCGGTGGACTTCCCGTGAGCGTGAAGACCCGCCTCGGCTACACTGAAGTGGACGAATGGCATGACTGGCTCAAGCATCTCCTTGAGCAGGATATCGTCAACCTATCCATCCACCTCAGGACGAAAAAAGAAATGAGCAACGTGGACGCCCACTGGGAACTGATCCCCGAGATCAAGAAGCTGCGCGACGAAATTGCACCGAACACGCTTCTGACAATCAACGGAGACATTGCCGACCGTCAACAAGGGCTTGAGCTCGCCGAAAAATACGGAGTCGACGGCATCATGATCGGACGCGGAATCTTCCAAAACCCGTTCGCCTTCGAAACCGAGAAGAAAGAGCACAGCAGCCAGGAGCTCCTTGAACTCCTCCGCCTCCAGCTCGACCTTCACGACAAATACAACGACGAACTCGAACCACGCCCATTCAAACCGCTCCGCCGCTTCTTCAAAATCTACGTCCGCGGCTTCAAAGGCGCAAGCGAACTCCGCAACCGCCTCATGGAAACCGAATCGACAGATGAAGTACGTGCGCTGCTGGATGAATATGCAGAGAAAATCGGGATTCAGGAAGAGAAGGGATTCTCGGTTACCTGATTCGATGAAGAAGAGCCCATAGGCTCTTCTTTTTTTGATTGACTTTATCCCCTTTTTTCACTACTATTCCAAATAGTTACATAGATTTGTATGACTCAGGAGGCGGAACAATGGAACTGATCAACCACTTTATCAATGGATTACATGAGCATCTGCTGCCAGAAGAATTGGAAGAACTCCAAAAATCACACGGTGCCAGCGCAGAAGACCTTGAACAGCTTAGACGACTCTACCCAGACTGCCCGGAATCACTCCTGTACCTGCTTGAAAACATCGACGGGACGTTCTGGAGACAATACGGCGAAGAAAAGATCGCCGGATGCATCCTCGGTTCCGATGTCGAAGACGGCAGATATCCCTATTACCTCTTGTCCGCCCAACAGATGATCGACAGCTCAAAAGAGGAAGTAGACACCTCTTATCTTTCCGAGTACGAAGAGGACGACGTCGACCCCAGGATCAATCAAGACGGCCTGTATCCCGGCACGTACATCCACTTCTCCGACTGTATGAATAACGGAGGAACCTCGAGACTATTCATCGATTTCAACCCGACCGACCAAGGCGTTTCCGGGCAGATTATCCGCTTTTTGCATGATCCGGATGAGTTTAAAGTGATTGCTGACAGTTTTGATGAGTATGTGCAGGGGTTGATTGATGGCGGGTTTGTGTTTTTGGAGGAGGAAGAGTGATTCAGAAGGGACAGCCAGTAGAGAAGCTGTCCCTTAATCATACAATTTTTTCTAAATACTCAACAAACTATGTTACGATAAGAAAAAAACTACAGGGGTCGGATCATGGACGGATTAATTTATGAAGACCAAAGCTTCACGCCCGGACACACACAACGCGTTGAAACAAAATATCTCAATAACTATCCCATCGTCTACATCCTCTATAATGAGATGAAAAAGCCTGCCGCCTATATCGGTCAAACCGTGCATGCTTCGCGCCGGTTAAAGAATCATCTTGAAGATAAGAGACGAACTGGATTGAATCGTTCCATTTTGATCGGACACGAACAGTTTAATCAGTCTGCAACCTATAATATTGAATCCAATCTTATCAACTTTTTCATCGCTGACAATCAATATAAGCTACAGAACGTGAGTCAGACGCGGATGCGGGTGATGCACGATTACTATGAAAAGAAAAGATATAATGAAGAGATTTTCCCGGCCATCTGGGAGAAGCTGCGCACAGAAAGTATTGTGAGTGACACGATTGAGAACTTAAAAAATAAGGATATCTATAAACTCTCTCCCTATAAGGAACTATCCGCTCATCAGCTTGAAATCAAAAATGAGATCCTTGATTTTTGCAGGAATCATGCTGATCATGACGGCCACCACGTCATCGCCATTGAAGGAGATGCGGGAACAGGAAAAAGCGTACTATTAAGTTCCCTTTTCAATACGATCCAAGACCTTTCAAAAGACCCCAGCTCAGAATTGGCAGGGAAAGATAACTATCTTCTCGTCAACCATACAGAAATGCTGAAGACCTATAAAAACATTGCAAACAGCCTACCGAACTTGAAGAAAAAGAACCTGATGAAGCCTACTCCGTTCATCAATCAGATGACGAAGGCCGACAAAAATGCGGATATCGTGTTGATTGATGAAGCACATCTTCTATTGACCAAAGAGGATGCCTACAACAACTTCCGCTATGACAACCAACTGGATGAGATCATCAAGCGCAGCAAGATTTCAATTGTCATCTTTGACCCAAAACAGGTTCTTAAAATCAAGAGCTATTGGGATGGAAGCTTGCTTGATGAAATTACATCTCGTTACAATGCCACTACGAAAAAGCTTTCCGAACAAATGCGTATGGAAGCAAACCAAGATACACTCCAGTGGATTCAACAGTTTGTACGAAAGAAGATCATGCCTTTACCAAAAAGAGATCCCCATTTCGAATTCGAACTTTTTGACGACCCGGAACAGTTTAAGGCGGCCATCGAGGAGAAAAACGAAGAAAAAGGACTCTCCCGCATCGTGTCCACCTTTGACTACCTGCATAAAAAGGACGGAAACACCTATTACGTCGATAAAGATGGACTCAATATGCCTTGGAATCAGACTCAGGATAGCATTACTTGGGCAGAAAATCCTGGTTCCATCAGAGAAGTCGGTTCCATCTACACGGTACAAGGATTTGACTTGAACTATGTCGGCGTCGTCCTTGGTCCTTCCATCAGCTATGATGAAGAACGCGATGAACTTGTCATCGATCCTTCTCACTATAAGGACACCGGGGCCTTCGTCTCACGATCTGATCTCTCTCTGGAGAAAAATCAAGAAATCAAAGAAGAAATCATCCTGAATTCTATTAATGTCCTGATGAAACGTGGCATTCATGGACTGTACCTGTATGCGACCGATCCTACACTTCAAAAACGACTGCAGCAACTAAAAGGAGACAACAACCATGAGTGATATCCAACAGTTAATAAACAAGATAGACCAGTTCCGGGACGACCGGAACTGGAGACCGAACCACAACCCGAAAGATCTCGCCATCTCCATTTCCATCGAAGCCGCTGAGCTACTCGAGGACTTCCAGTGGGTCACAAGTGAAGAAGCGCTGGAAGAAAACACCGAAAATATCCGTGAAGAGATTGCCGATATCCTGATTTATTCCCTTACCCTGTGTTCAGAGCTCGGATTCGATGTGAAGGAGATTGTGGAAGAAAAGATTGAGAAGAACGGGTTGAAGTACCCTGTAAAATGAATAGAGCACCATCAGAAATACCCCTTCTCATAGCGAGAAGGGGTATTTCCGTTATTTTATCCCATCAATCAACGATTCTGGTACCGTGAGCTTCCTTGACGCCTAACGAAGATGTGATGTTCTCCAGATTTTCTGAGGTCACCCCTCCGCCAGGAAGGATCGCAATCCTACCATTTGCATGTTCAATATACGTTTTTAAACGGTCCACATTGTCTTCAATCCTCGTATCCGACGGACCGCCATGAGTCAGAATGCGGTGGACACCATGCTCCACGAGCCAATCGATAGCCTTCAACTGAAAATCATCCCTAATCGCATCAAACGCCATGTGGAAGACAACTTCAAGACCATTCGCTGCTTCAAGCAGCATGATCATGGCTTCCTCATCAATCCATCCGTCTTGAGTCAGACAGCCGAAGACGACGCCGTCGGTTCCGATTTCTTTCAGATGGATGATATCCTGCTTCATGATCTCGATTTCATCGACATTGTAGACGAAATCCCCGCCTCTGGGACGGATCATACTCATGACCTTCACGTTGCGACTGCGGCAGTAGTCCAGCGTGACCTGCGCCACACCGGGACTGACCGTCGTTCCGCCAACGGCAAGGTTATCGCATAGTTCGACCCGTTGCGCACCTTTTTCAATCGCTTCAGGGACCTTCGTGAAATTCTCAACACAGACTTCCTTCAACATGCTAGTTCACCTTACTTCTTATTGATAATTTACAAAAGCCGGTGCAGGGTCCAGTTCCAGGACGTCTTCAGGTGTCATGACCGGTTCATCCTTCTTGTAGAATACTTTGAACCCGCCGTACTGTATCGGCTGATTATGGACGAGCTGATGGTAGCCTGCCCGCTTCAATCCAGCGATTCCGTGGCCGTCATTATTCAGCACCACTTCCACATTCTCTGTAGGCTGAATCGCTTCTTTATTGTTCAGGATGATATCGGCAAATTGGTGCACGACCACCATCTTGTCTGGAAGATCATTCTCCGCAGTCAGCTTGGAAATATACTCAATCGCCTCTTGCACTTCCCTTCCATCTACATGCCCCAGATCTTCACCTGGAACCTGTCCGTCTGTCACATGGAATTCAGTATCAATGGCCAAGTGAACATTCGGGCGCTTCAAGTACTTCTCTACCAGCTTCACCTGATGCATGATCGTGTCTTTTCCCAATTGAATATCCAGGATCAACAGCGCATCATTCTCCTCTGCGAGCTTCGCATACGTCTCGATATCCTCTTCAGATGTCGGAACCATATACAGACCATCATCCCCGGGACTCCGCTGCGCCACGGTTGCGATCAGTTCAATCGCAGGGATGGCCGGACGATCCGGATCCAGCTCAGAATAGGCCTTCGTCTGTTCCTTCAATTTGGTCATTAACTCATCCGGACTGTACTCACCGAGAATCCCCATGTTCTCAGAACGTGGGTTTCCATAGTAGGAAACAATCCTATTCTCTTTAAGGGGACCATCCGTCTGATCTTCCTTATCCTTAGCAAGCGTCTGCCCAAGTGGCACACTTCTCGTCGTGTCCTCACCATGCGCCTCAGAAGTCGGCATATCCGACTGTTGCTCACTCGTATAATGACTCTCAATCGGCTTGGCACCCTCAGATGGCTTGATCGCTTCATAGCTCGCCACAGGCTCCTTCTTCGCAGCTTCCTCTTTCTTCTTCTCATTCTCTTTCTTTGAGGTCTGCTCAGTCTTCGGCTCTTTCTTCTCCGTACTTGCTTCCTCGGAGCAGCCCGCTAACAGCAAACCCGGGACCACACCAAAGAAAGCTCCTGCCATCACTAGTTTTTTCACATTATCCCACCTGTTTCAACACGTATTTCATATGTATGATGATCCGTCCACACCACAAATGATTTCTTTACCATTTTTACTATAATTCTATCAGAATATCAAATGTATCTAGTTTGTAGAGACCTTACCATTTACCATACCACGTGAGAAAAGGGATAATCATTTCTCTTGGATTTTTCACATATTTTTGATTATTTCAGTTACCTACACTTGAAGCAATACTGAAAATGTAAATAACACCCTTTTACCTAAAAACATTTTGTGATTCATCAAAAATATATTAGTATTTAAGATAACAATCGGATTAAAAGAGGTGCTACCATGCGTATTAACAAATATATAAGCGAAGCCGGAAAAGCGTCCCGGCGCGGTGCGGACAAACTCATCGAAGACGGAAGGGTCACCATCAACGGAAAACGCGCCACGATCGGCGACCAGGTGAACCCCGGAGATAACGTAGTCGTAGACGGAAATCCAATCTGGGTCGCACGAAACAACGTCTACATCGCCCTGAACAAACCTGTAGGCATCACAAGCACAACCGAAAAAGGCGTAAAAGGAAACATCGTCGACCTCGTCAACCATCCATTGCGGATCTTCAACATTGGACGACTCGACAAAGACTCAGAGGGACTCATCCTCATGACCAACGACGGGGACATCGTAAACGAAATCCTGCGCTCTGAAAATCAACACGAAAAAGAATACATCGTCTCAGTCGACAAGCCCATTACACCCGAATTCGTCAAAAAGATGTCAGAAGGCGTCAAGATCCTTGGAACCACAACGCTTCCATGTAAGGTCGAGCAACTATCGAAATTCGATTTCCAAATTACACTGACACAGGGATTGAACCGCCAGATCCGCCGTATGTGTGAGGTGTTGGGGTATAACGTATATCGCTTGCAGCGGACGCGGATCATGAATATCCAGTTGGGGAAACTGCCTCCTGGACAGTGGAGGGATCTGTCTAAGAAGGAGAAGACTCAGTTGTTTAGGGAGTTGGATTATGAGGCTCGGGAGTGGTAAGTGGGGTACTAATTCCTTACTCTTGAAAAAGAAGAGCCGCGTTCCTTTTATCTTGGGACGTGGCTCTTTTATTTTTTGTGTTTTATTTATGATAAGGTTCCCCCCGATTAATCCGAAAAGCCCGATAAACCTGCTCTACCAGCACCAATCGCATCAGCTGATGAGGAAACGTCATTTTCGAAAACGACAGTTTCTCATCGGCCCGCTTCAATACATCATCACTGAGTCCGAGCGATCCACCGATGATGAAGGCGACTTTGCTTTTGCCGTAGGTGGCGAGTCTATCGAGGGTGTCGGCGAGTTCCTCGGAGGATTTCATTTTGCCCTGGATGGCGAGGGCGATGACGTGGTGGTCCGGGGAGATCTTGGAGAGGATGCGCTCGCCTTCTTTGTTTTTGACCTGTTGCATTTCGGAGTCGCTGAGGACTTCGGGTGCTTTTTCATCGGCGAGCTCGACAATCTCGATTTTGGCGTAGGCACCGAGTCGTTTCGTGTATTCGGCGATGCCTTGCTTCAGGTATTTTTCTTTCAGTTTACCGACGGTGATGATGGTGATGTTCATGGTTTATCCACACTCTCTTTACAAACAGATTACAAACATATTATCCACAGAAATTATCCACATATCCACAAACCCCATCCATATGTCGTGGGGGAATATTAGTTCGCCACTACATATATTGCGTTATTCCCACAATATTCACAGGTTGTGGATAACTGTTTTTCCTTTGAAAGCTCTTCCAGTTTAGGCGCGACCTCATGCTCATCGACGGCAATGTCGAGTGCGAGTTCCACGTGTTCCAGGCAGCAGTTAATCATGCTGAATCGACTCCTTTTACTATGTTTTTATACTTATCCACAGGTTATCATAACACGTAAAGAAAAAGCAGGAAAGGGAAGCCCTTTTCCTGCTTTTACGTTATCCACAAATTACAATTGTGATTCATCCGTTAATTTCATTGTGACTTCCTGGAGTTTTCCGTCGCGGTAGAATTTCACCTTCATGGAGTCACCGACTTTTTTCTTGGTGTACAGATGTTTCCTCAAGTCGACTGTGCTTTCAACTTTTTCACCATCAAGCTCAACGATGACATCCAGCTCTTGCAGCTTCGCTTGTGCTGCCGGTGAGTTCGGCATAACCTGGCGAACCAACACGCCTGATTTCACATCTTTAGGAAGTTTCAACGTTTCTTGTTGGTGATACGATGATACTTCGCTCACATCTTGAAGAGTGATTCCCATTGAAGGACGTTTCACTTCTCCATGTTGCTCAAGGTCTTCAATGATCGGTTGAGCCGAGTTGATCGGGATGGCAAGGCCAATTCCCTCAACGGCGTCCTGGGCGATCTTCATGGAGTTGATTCCGACAAGCTGACCGGAAATATTGACGAGGGCTCCACCACTGTTACCAGGGTTGATGGCCGCGTCCGTCTGGATGACTTCCGTGTTCCAGTCTTCCACGCCGTCCTGGTTGATATCAACCGGAATCGTACGGTTCACACCGGACACAATTCCTTGTGTCACAGATCCTGAGAACTGAAGGCCAAGGGGGTTACCAATGGCGATGACCGGCTCACCCTGTTTCAATTTATCAGAGTCACCGAATTTCGCAATGGCACTGTCTTTAACGTTGCTGCCGTCGATTTCAATGACCGCAAGATCCGTCCACTGATCGGCACCGCGAGCATTAGCTTTTACTTTGGACCCATCTGAAAGGGTGACTTCAAGCTGATCGGCCCCTTCAATGACGTGGTTATTCGTGACGATGAGGACCTTGTCCCCTTCACGCTTGTAGATGACACCGGAACCCGATCCCGCTTCCTGGGTTTGAGATCCGTCATTACCGGATTGACCCCAGAAGCTTTGAGACTGGATGTTGCTGATCCCGACAACGGAATCACCGGCTTTTTCAACGGCTTTCGTGACATCCGACGATACATCGACCGCCACATTCTCCGTTTTCGCACTATCCACCTTATTCTCCGTCGTCACGCCGTTTGCATTGTTATTAGAACCGAACAAATCGGTCCCGGTCAACTGAGGCACCGCCACCAGCACCAAAAGCGCACCGACAATCACACCAATCAAACCCGAGAAGAAAATCCCGCCGCCTCCTCGTCTCCTTCTTTCCCTATTCTCCGAAGAGGGTCCCTGATCATAATATCCCATCTATTCTTCATCCTTTCTCCATTATTAGTCCATTCGTTAGTTTTTCTTTACTACCCTCATTATAGTCAGATTAAATTAGAAACTGATGAAAAAAAAGTAAGAAAACCATGATGATATAGAGGCAATTTTGTGAACATTCAAGGTGTAAAAACCCATTTTTTCTATTCCCCATATAACTAAATGAGGGCGAAGAAGAGCGAAGGAATGTCCCATCTATGCACTAACTCCCCATATCAAGCAGTAGTGCAGTGCAGCGTAGGCCGACCGACTCCCGCGGAAACCAGAGGAAAGATCGAGACCCCGCAGGCACGAGGAGGCTCGACTTCCTCTCCGCAGGAAAGCGGTCCGCCGCAGCGAAACGAAACGCCCCATCTCTTTTCCCAACTAATAAAACAGAAGGAAGGGTAATGAGACGTTCCCACTCTATTCACTAACTCCCATATCACGCAGTAGTGCAGTGCAGCGAAGGCCAACCGACTCCCGCGGAAACAGAGGAAAGGTCGAGACCCCGCAGGCACGAGGAGGCTCGACTTCCTCTCCGCAGGAAAGCGGTTGGCCGCAGCGGAATGAAACATCCCATCATAAAATGCTATCTATCAGCTATACCCGATTTAAATACAAAAAAGGATGAAGACCCGAAAGCCTCCACCCTTACTCTACCCCTTGCCAAACAAAGGATAAACCTTCCATCACACAGCCACAAGCGGCGTAGGAACCTTCGGATCCGTATCCAGCAAATCAAACTGCTCCCCAACAAGAATGCCCTTCGTCTCCAACGTCTGCGAAACGCTCATCCTTGCCAGATCCTTCATATTATTATCCAAACTCAAATGCGCCAAATAAAAATTCTTCGTCCGATCACCAGCCACCTCGGCCATGGCAACCGCCGCATCTTCATTCGACACATGCCCCACATCACTCAGGATGCGGCGCTTGATGTTCCACGGGTAACGCCCCATACGGAGCATCCCCACGTCATGATTGCTCTCGAACACATACGTATCGGCATTCGCGATGATGCCCTTCATACGGTCGCTCACGTAGCCTGTATCCGTCATGAGGACGAGTTTCTTCTCCCCTTGATGGAACACATAGAACATCGGCTCCGCTGCATCATGGGAAACACCGAATGACTCGATGCTCATGCCCCCGAAATGCTTGGCCGTTTCCATATCAAAGGTGAATTTCTGCTCGGTGTCGATATTCCCCACGAGACCGTCCATGGCGTTCCACGTCTTCTGATTCGCATAGATGGGAAGCTTGTACTTCCGCGCAAGGACGCCGAGGCCCTTGATGTGATCGCTATGCTCATGGGTGACGAGGATGCCGGACAGGTCTTCGATCTTCCGTCCGATCTGGCTGAACAATCCCTCCATCTGCTTGCCGCTGAAGCCGGCATCGACGAGGAAGGAGTGCTCTTCGTTCTCAACGAATATGGCATTTCCTGTACTGCCGGAAGCAAGTACACTAAAATGCATGCTCATGTTTCTCTCACTCCAATGGTTTGTCTTTATCTGTCGTGCTCGTCTCCAAGAATTGACCTTCGAAGGCGTTCTGATAGTAATCCTCTTCCTCATCCCCGTTCTTCACGACAAAATGCCATGTAGGGGCCAGCACCTGGGACTCTTCCCAAGGGACAAAGGTGGAGTAACCGAGAACCGGCCGTTCCACTGTGCTGCCAGCAGGAATGCGCTGGGTGTTATAGAGGTTGCTGAACGCCGAAAACGGGGTAATGATCGGTTTTTGCTCGTCGCTCAGTTCCTTGATGCTGTCGAACATCGTCTGGGTGTACGAGACGATTTCATTGCTCTGATTGAGCTGGAACACGATCATCCCGTTCGTATTATTGTAGATCTTCCTATCCTTGTACGTCTGGAAATAGGTGATCGTTCCTTTTTCTTTATCGAAATCCCAGTAGCTGTACTTGTCCCCATCGATCATGTTCACCTTCATGAACTCATTGAGTTCTTCGGGCTTGAATTTCTCACTGATCGGTAAAGGATCCTTCAATACTGAGTTTATCGTATTCTCGTTCATAATTCGAGCATCCTGATTTTTCAAGTCCTTCAGATCCTCTGATTTGAACTTCTTCGCCACCGCTTCGATATACGGTTCCCTCACGACTTCATTGGAGAGGTCCTTCGGATACTTGATATTCTCAGACTTCAGCTGTTCATCAATCGTCCACTGACCGAGGGTATCGAGGTTGCTTTCAGAAACCTTTCTGATGAACGTGGAGACCAGGAAGACGTTCAAGATGAGAAATACGACGATGAAGATCGTTTTCGTCTTACTCCAATCCATTCAAGACATCCTCCTTTTGCTCCGTATCCAACCTGATCCAATTACCGTCGTACTTATAATACCAGGAAGGCTCAAAGTTCAGCTTCCGGCTATCCTCCGGGTTTCGGGTCATCTTGTACCCGACCACGATATCCTGCACGGAATCCAGATCGATACTCTTCGCGTCCTGGAGCATCGTGATGACAGAAGATCCGCTCGGAAGCTTCTCTTTTGACACCGCACTCGAAGAGAAGTCGCTGGATGAGAAGTCCAGGGTGAAATACGGCCTACTGTACTTGCTGACTGAGGAATTCCCCACCGTTTCGGTGATTTCCGCCATCCCTTGGTCATTGAATACCGGGAGATTCTGAACGAAGAGTCGATAAGTGACTTTATTCTGATCCGGATTGATGGAGAAATATTGGAAGTTCTTATCCGTCCATCCGCCGTGGTCATTGACGAAGCTCATGGTTTCTGTCAGGAGATAGGAAGACGGCCACGGATCGGCTTTTTCCTCCGTCGGATACACGAAGGAGAGCGTGTTGTAATCTTTATTCACCGTCAACAGGTTGTACACCGAGATATACGTGTCAACGTTTCCGTTCGAGGACAGATTGATGCTCTTCCCGTCAACAAATAGGGCGTTCTTATAGTCCTCTATGGAATCAAGATCGGTGAAATATTGGTAGCTGATGTATTCATCCTTGGCAAGCGGCAGATAGATCGTCCGGTCATCCGTCAATGGATATTCCATATACTCTGTATACTGAAGGGAAAGCTTTTTCAAGTATCGACTGGCGAACGTATTGACACTGTTCTGATCGACACGGGCTGTGTAGACGCTTGCCCCCCCTTTATCCGCTTCCTTCGGTAGGAAGAAAACGGCACTGGAATCAAGGCCTTTATCATTCAAGTCGATGATGAGGCGATCAAAATCGGCTTTCGGAACAGACGAACTGTCCAGATTCAAGATCTGGCTGTAGACCGATAGAGGGACGTTGTCCGGGAAGATGATCTCGATGCGATTCTCTCCCTTGGACACCTCTTTCAAGTCCTGTTCATTCAATTGCACCTGGGAGAAATCGTAGACGTTCCACGTCCCGATATCCTCCATCACCTTATCGATCTCTTTTTGATTCGACGTACCGAGGGTCTTATCGGCCTGATGGTAGAGAAGCTTGAACGGCTTGATCAATGAAGGCACAAGCTCATCTTCCGGGCGCTTCTCCCCCACGGTCACTTTAACGGGGCTATCTTGATCCTCGATCGTTTCGTAACGCGGTTGATACGTCCATAGACTATAGGTCAGGAAGATGCTGATTGCCACAAGGACGGTCAGCAGTATGGATTTAAATTTTTCGTAGTTCATGACCAATCATCCTCTTGAAGAGCGTCATACGGCAGGGTAAAGGTGATGGTCGTCCCTTTTCCTTCTACACTGTCCGCCCAGATATCGCCACCATGGGCAGTGATCATTTCCTTCGCGATGGCAAGACCAAGGCCGGTTCCACCCATTTGACGGGTCCGCGCTTTATCGACGCGGTAGAACCGCTCGAAGATTTTACCGAGATTATCTTTCGGAATCCCGAGCCCCTGGTCGGAAATGCTGATTTCAATGAACCCGTTCTTCTCCTCGACGATGAACGTGATCGTCCCGCCTTCCGGTGAGTACTTGAGGGCATTGGAAATAATATTATCCAGAACCTGCGTGATCTTATCTTGATCGATCTCGACGAACATCGCCTGATCAGGAAGAATCCGCACAAATCGGACATCCTGATTCTTCGACATTTCGAAGCGATCGATGATCTTATGGAAGAATCCGATGAAGTCCATCCAGTCCCTATTGAACCGGTAGTCCTTGCTGTCCATCTTCGACAGCTGCAGCAGATCATTGACGAGGCGGATCATCCGCTCGGTTTCATTCTGGGTTACATCGAGGAATCGCGGTGCGATATTCTCATCCTGCCAGGCTCCTTCTGCAAGGGCCTCCAGGTAGCTTCGCATCGTCGTGAGCGGCGTCCGCAGCTCATGGGACACATTCGCCACGAATTCACGGCGTTCCAGATCGATTTTCTCCTGCTCCGTAATATCATGAAGCACGGTGATCAGACCGTTCACGAAGCCCGTCTCCTTCTGGATGATGGAGAAATTCGCGCGCAGGATATAAGGCTTTTCATTCGTACTGTAGTCCAGGATGATGGAGTCCTGGGTATTTGAAAGGTCCTCGAAGCTATACTCTTCTTCAATCCCAAGGAGGGAAACGATCGGCTGCGACACCACCGTTTCACGTGAAACATTCAGCATGTTCGCTGCGGGATCGTTGATGAGGATGACCCGGCCTTTCCGGTCGGTGGCAATGACCCCGTCCGTCATATAGGAAAGGACAGACGACAGCTTCCTTCTCTCCCCTTCCGTCGAGGCCTGGGAATCCTGGAGCCGCTTCGTCAGATTATTGAAGGTGATGGCGAGCTGACCGATTTCATCGTACCCGTACACCTTGACCTTCCGGGAGAAATTCCCCTTCGACATGGCAAGGGCCTGCTTCCGCATATCGGATATCGGTCGCGTGATCGTCTGGGCGAGAAGCACCCCGAGGATCGCCGTGATGACAAGGGCTATGATCGTCCCCCTCGTGAAGATGGCATTGATCTCGTTCATCTGATCGTAGACCGTCTCGATCTGACCGACGACGAACATCGCTCCGATCACTTCGTTATTGCTCTCGATCGGTTCCGTGAATACCCAGATCCGATCGCCTGATTTTTTATCAAAATAAATATCATTATGGTTGATACCGAGGGCAAGGGCCCGCTTGACTTCCTTCTCCCCGGCTGCCTGGCCGATGAGGTTCTGCTCATTCTGCCCAGACGTCCCGATGACCCGGCTCTTCGAGTTGATCACCCGGATTTCCGAGATATCGTTCGTTCTGCTGTCCCGAAGGATCCGGTTCAGATCGTCCTCAAGCTTCGGATCTGTGTCGGTCCGGGTTTTGAGCATTTCTTCTTTCACCGTATACTGAAGGATCTCCACCCTATTCTGGATGGAGGTCTTGAAGTTATTCACAAACCGTTCCTCAAGGGAGCGGACAAAGTACACCCCGATGATCTGCATGGCGAGCAGGATCAGGAGTACGTAGATCATCACGAACTTAAGATGGATGGAACGGGTCAATCCGACTTTCTTCATCCGATCAATCCTGTTCTGGGTTTCTCAAGTAGTACCCGACACCCCGTCGCGTCACGATCCACGTCGGATGGCTCGGATTATCCTCGATCTTCTCACGGAGCCTACGCACCGTTACGTCGACCGTACGGACATCTCCGTAGTAGTCATAGCCCCATACCGTCTGCAAAAGATGCTCACGGGTCATGACTTGTCCGATATGCTTCGCAAGATAATGAAGCAGCTCGAACTCACGATGGGTCAGCTCAATGGTGTCTCCACGCTTCGACACGACATACGCATCAGGGTGGATCGTGAGTGAACCAATCGTGATTTCGTTATTTTCATCCTCTTCCACCTGAGCAGCACCCTGTTGGTGACGACGAAGATTCGCCTTCACACGTGCGATCAGCTCGCGTGTACTGAATGGTTTGGTCACATAATCATCCGCACCAAGCTCCAGACCGAGGACCTTGTCGATCTCTGAGTCCTTCGCCGTCAGCATGATGATCGGCATCTCATATTTTTTCCGGATTTCACGGCACACTTCCATGCCGTCACGGTTTGGAAGCATAATATCAAGAAGTACAAGGTCCGGCTTGATTTCCTCTGCCATACGCACGGCTTCATCCCCGTCATACGCACAGTGAACCTCATATCCTTCTTTTTTTAAATTGAACTGCAGTATATCAGCAATGGGTTTTTCATCGTCAACGACTAGAATTTTCTTATCCATATGAATTGATCTCCTTATTTAAACGAATTTGATTCAGGATTCTCTCTTTAAATTTATCACTTTCTTCATATTAAATCATCTTTTACTCAGAAAACCCCTTTTTCCCAATATAACAAAGGGGACTGACATTGCAAAATGGATGTCAGTCCCCTCGTGATGAAATCTATTGATGAAGTACGTCCAATGGATTCAGCATCTTTCCGTCCTTATACACTTCGATGTGCAGATGGACACCGGTTGATTGCCCCGTATCCCCCATCACGCCGATCTTCTGGCCCTGCTCGACCTTCTGACCCGCCTTCACAGACAGAGATGCCATATGTCCGTACACTGTCTTGTATCCGTTCTGGTGATCAATGACGATCTTGTTGCCATATCCGCCGTCATTCCAGCCCGCCGACTCGACAACGCCGTTATCCACGGTTTTGATTGTGCGATCGGTCGGACGCGCGATGTCGATTCCCTTATGGAATTTACCCCAGCGCTCACCCTGCTTGGAAGAAATATATCCTCCGTTCGTCGGCCACATGAAGTTTCCGTTCCCACGGCCCGGGATCTCCTTCGTTCCTTTAAGGACGATGTAGTCCTCCGGCTTCTTCAGCGTTTCTTCATCCTTCACGTCCTTCGATTCAACCGCGCCGTTCTCCTCGGTCACCTCATAGGTCACGGATTTCTCGCCTTCTTTACCGGCCTGCTCGACCTTCGTATCGCCCTTCGTCATGGACGCATCGTCTTTTACTTTCTTCTCATAGTCGATTGCTTCAAGCTTGTTGAATTCCTTCTTCACCACCATATGAAGGAATGGTTCAGAATCCTTGATCACAAGCTTCTCGCCGACCTTCAGCGCCTCGTCAGCCTTCACGTCCTTGTTCAAGTCGAGGATGTCATCCATGGAAAGGTCATGCTCCTTGGCAATTTCCCCAAGACTGTCACCGCGCTCCACTTTGTAATCCTTCTCTTCGACTTTACCAGACTCAAGATCCTTCGCAGCCTCTTTAACCGAAACCACTTCATCCGGATCGACCTTCGCTTCCTTCGTCTCTACCTGCTCCTTGAACGAAAGATCCAAGATCCTGGACTCGTTCTCCCCGAGCTCCGGCAGGGACTCATCGTCTTTACGATTCTCGTACTCTTTCAATTCATCCTTCGACACATGCTTGAGCTTGAACGCCTTGAGCACATCCTCGGCGTCCTTCTCATCCTTCACATATGCAACCGGCTCACCGTCCACCTCCACGGCATAGGCATTCGCCTCGACAGAAACCGACTTCTGGATCGTATTCAACACGTCCTGATCCTGTGATTCAATCGTAAATACATCTTCAGGTATGTATGTTACTTCTTTATTAAAATCAAGATCGACATCCTTATGTTCATCCATGGCTTTGGAAAGCTTCTTCTCAAGTACAGCATCTACTTCCCCTTTATCCGTCACGGCCCCCACATACTCAGAACCCATATATACATGATACACCGTCTTAAAATCCTCAGCGGCAGAAGCACTCGACGCCGTCGTAAAAGCTCCCAACACAAGGGCAATCGCACCTGCTCTTTTCAGCGAGGGAAACGGTGATGATGGTAACCCGAATTTCATTGATTTTCCTCCTATTACAAGACATGCATGTCTATCGTAGTAGTCTTTCAATCACTCATACCAACCCAATTTACCATATTTCAATGAAGTCCGGGCTGATGTATCATGATTGTAAAAAAACTGTAGCAACGACTAGGACAATCGATTGACAGAAGGGCGTTCAAGCCTGTCATAGAGGGAATTGGGAATGTAAGGACATTGCAATAAACATGGGGAAACATGGGTAAAACGAGCGGGGAATATTACAGAGGGATGACAAAAAAGCATAATAAAAAAGTACTACGAGAGGCAACGTCGTCGCAGTACTTTTTATAAATGGCTCAGGACAGAATCGAACTGCCGACACATGGATTTTCAGTCCATTGCTCTACCAACTGAGCTACTGAGCCACAATATGAAAATGGCGGTCCGGACGGGACTCGAACCCGCGACCTCCTGCGTGACAGGCAGGCATTCTAACCAACTGAACTACCGGACCAGAGCTTTTTGCGATAGCAAAATAGCTATCATTAGTATTCGCGATTAGCGAAAATAAAGATCAATGCATTGCGATAGCAAAATAGCTATCATTAGTATTCGCCTTAGCGAAAATAAGGGACATTAGCTTTGCTTCAGCAAAAGAGCTGTCATTGCCCTTTCGCGTTAGCGAGGAAAAATCTACAACACATTCGTGAACCATACTCGACATGGATGCCAAGCAGCCACATCAAACGCCGAAACCTTTTAATTCCGGAAAATTTCGACAAATCACGAATAAAAATTTGCGACCCACATGGTGGATCGTCTATTTTTAAATCCCTATGAAGGAATGAAAAAATGACCCGTACGGGATTCGAACCCGTGTTACCGCCGTGAAAGGGCGGTGTCTTAACCGCTTGACCAACGGGCCACAAAAATAATGGTGAGCCATGAAGGATTCGAACCTTCGACCCTCTGATTAAAAGTCAGATGCTCTACCAACTGAGCTAATGGCTCTAAAAAAGGATATATATAAACACGATTCGGCCGTTTATATCTTACATCTATCAGGCCTCTTTCGTGACAACGAAATTAATATTATCACAGAGCAAAACACTACTGCAATAGTTTTTTGTCTTTTTTCGTCGAAAATTATTTCTCGGGGAATAATTTAAAGGTTTATTTGCTCGGAAATGGTGTATACCGTGCTTTTGTAGTGGCCGGATTTGGTTAGGTGGGGGGTGGATTGGAGGAGGCGGTTTGCCAGAAACGTAGATTGTATGTGGAAGAACCATCTCATTTCCCGATTGGTTATGGTAGGTCCGAAAAGTAAGAAGTAATCACTGAGAGCTGAATGATGAGCCGTTTTCATACGTAATGTGCAATTCCCACACCTCCACGATCCATGAATACGGTCAAGGGGCATATGGCCACAGCTATGGCAGATCACACCACGTAATATGTCTTCCTTATCTAGCTTATAAGTTTGTAGTACGGACTCATCATGGCTCGCATCCCACCTCATAAACTCATGAGAAATTTTTTTCATTTCGGCTATGCTGATAAATGGTTCCCTATAATGCTCTTCTAACTGTGCTACCCTCTCAACAATACTCGCCGGTCGTATGATGGAGCTATCCTGCTTTGACGAGTCCCCTTTCAGAATGGCATGCGGGTGACTCATTACTACCAGGCCGTGCACTGGGATGCGCGGCAAATATCTCTTTTCCATCCAATCTGTCAATAGGTGAACTTGTCGTTCAAGCTGAAACATGGGGTCAGTGAAGGCCCTCTCCACTCCATTTTTGTGCTGTAGCAACTGACCAAATGAACGGTCAAAGTGAAGCATCCCAGACATATACTTCACCTCAAGAATCAACACGAATTTCCGAGTTACGATTAGTAAATCCATTTGAGAAAACTGCTTTCCATGGAAAAGGCGTACGTTGTGGAGAAGATGTGTGTCTTTCGAGGAGAGGGGTGTGAGGTGGAATTGAAGAGCTTTTTCGCCATTGTATCCTGCTAGAAACCTTCCTAGATCATTCTGAACATGTGTAAATTTATCATGCGAGGTCCTGAGCCTCTTGGACAATGCCTGCAGTTTGCTGATTTGCCGAGGAAGGACAAGCTTTTTAACTATCATTTCATCACTCCAATTCAAAGGGTTAATTGATAATTCGACACAAGCTGCGATATTCCTTCTACACCATAAGATTTGCATGTGCTGAATTCCAAACCGTCATTTATTTGTTGGTGGAATACCGGTACCAGTACACGATGGGATGTGGTCTTCTCCCGCTGATGGAGAAAGAATTATTTGCTACTTTTTTATGATTCTAGCTAAAATCCTACTATATTAGCGAGTAGGGGTTAAATATTTGCGAGTTTCCACTGATGGTAAGGTACATTATGTAAGTGTGACATTATTCGACTTTTCTCGCAGTTGGTTTTTGTGGATTTCATGCACATTGAGGGCTGAGTCCTCAAAGAAAGAAGGGATTATTTGCGAGTTTAAAAGATTTTCTTGCGAGTTTAAATTTTTTATTTGCGAAACTCAAAAATTTATTTGCGAAACGAATTTACACTCCATTCTCTATTTGCGCGTTTAGTCTGATACATACGAAAGGCTTTTAGTATTTTTTATCTAATACATATACATACGCTTAATGTCCGGTATTTGCGATCAGCCTCCATTACAAGCAAACCTAACCATCTTGTATTAGCTACTCCACCCGCATCGACCACCCCTGTCCAACCGCAACCACCGCCCCAACAAGCAGCAATCCCCACACCAATCAAAAAAAGACCCAACCCCAAAGGGCCAGGTCCATCAATCAAGCAATTCTTATCGTACACTCCACACGCTGCGAACCACGTTCGTCTGTGAACGGTCTGGTCCGACAGAGAAGATGGATAGCGGGATACCTGTGAGCTGTGATACGCGCTCGAGGTAGTGACGTGCGTTGTCTGGAAGCTCTGTGAGCGTTTTGCAGCCAGTGATGTCTTCGGTCCAGCCTGGAAGCTCTTCGTAGACAGGCTCGCACTCGGCGAGGACGTTGAGGTTTGCCGGGAATTCTTCCATGATTTCGCCTTTGTATTTGTAGGCGACACAGATTTTCAATGTTTCGATGCCGGTTAGGACGTCGATGGAGTTTAATGAAAGATCAGTCAATCCGCTGACGCGGCGTGCGTGACGGACGACGACGCTGTCGAACCAACCTACGCGGCGGGCGCGGCCAGTGGTTGTGCCGTATTCGCGGCCGACTTCACGGATTTGGTTACCGATTTCGTCTGTCAGTTCAGTCGGGAACGGGCCATCTCCTACGCGGGTCGTGTACGCTTTTGATACACCGACAACGTGGTTGATCTTCGTCGGGCCGACACCTGAACCGATGGTTACGCCACCAGCTACCGGGTTGGATGAGGTAACGAACGGGTATGTACCCTGGTCGATATCGAGCATGACACCTTGTGCTCCTTCGAATAGGACGCGGCGTCCGTTGTCGATGGCGTCGTTCAGAACGACAGATGTATCGACGACGTAATGCTTGATTTGTTGACCGTACTCATAGTACTCATCAAGGATGTCTTCGATCTTGAAGCCTTCTGTTTCGTAGAAGCGCTCAAGGAGACGGTTCTTTTCTTCAAGATTGCGTTCAAGCTTTTCTTCGAATGATTTGCGGTCAAGAAGGTCGGCGATACGGATTCCGATACGTGCTGCTTTATCCATATATGCAGGGCCGATTCCTTTTTTCGTTGTACCGATCTTGTTGGCACCTTTACGCTCTTCTTCCACTTCGTCAAGCTTCAGGTGATATGGAAGGATGACGTGGGCGCGGTTGCTGATGCGCAGGCTGTCTGTTTTTACGTCACGGTCGTGAAGGTATTTCAATTCTTGTACGAGTGCCTTCGGATCCACGACCATACCGTTTCCGATGACAGAGATTTTTTCATTATAGAAGATTCCAGATGGGATCAAGTGTAATTTGTAAGTTTCACCATCGAATTTGATGGTGTGTCCGGCATTGTTTCCGCCTTGGTATCGTGCGATTACTTCTGCATGTTCAGAAAGGAAATCAGTGATCTTTCCTTTTCCTTCGTCTCCCCATTGTGTTCCAACTACTACTACTGAAGACATGTGAGCACCTCCGACGGGAATCATGATTCCCCTTTTTTCAAACAAGCTTATTTTATCAATTCGCTGGAAGAAAGTCAACGAAAACACGAACATTTATTATTGTACTCATCAAATACGTTCGTGAAAATCGGTGAATCTTTTCTCCTCTCCTGGGTGTCACTATGGTAAAATTATCTTATGTTTTGTCTAATACATAAAGGTGGAGTGGTCCTATGATCAAACGATTTTTCTCGTATTACCGTCCCCATCGACGGCTTTTTTATATTGATTTCTTCTGTGCCGTACTCGTCGGAGTCCTGGAACTTGGATTCCCCATGGCCGTATCATGGTTTATTGATTCCCTCCTTCCTGAAGGGAATTGGAGCACGATCGTTTCGGTCAGCATCGGCCTCCTGCTTCTCTATCTGATCAGCTCGTCCATGCAGTTCGTCGTGAACTACTGGGGTCATAAGCTCGGGATCAACATCGAGACGGATATGAGGCGCGAGCTGTTCCATCATGTGCAGCGCCAGTCATTCCGATTCTTCGATAATACGAAGACCGGGCATATCATGAGCCGCGTAACCAATGACCTCATGGATATTGGGGAACTTGCCCATCATGGACCCGAGGACTTGTTCATTGCCGTCATGACCTTCTTTGGCGCATTCTGGATCATGATGACGATCAATGTGAAGCTTGCCCTCGTGGCAATCATCATCGTGCCGTTCCTCATCTGGCTGATTTCATACTCCAACATCAAGATGAACAAGGCATGGACCAAGATGTATGGGAATATCGCAGACGTCAACAGCCGCGTGGAAGACAGCGTGTCGGGCTCACGTGTCGTTCAATCATTCACGAACGAGTCCTATGAAATGGAACGCTTCAACAAGAACAATTTGTTCTTCCGCAAATCAAAATTGAAGGCGTACAAAGTGATGAGCGTGAACCTGTCCGGAATCTACATCACCACAAGGCTCATGACGCTGGTCATCCTCGTGTACGGGGCATGGCTCACGTTCAGCGGCGCCCTTTCTTACGGGGAGCTCGTCGCCTTTATTCTATACATCAACGTGCTGTTCAAACCGATTGATAAAATCTCTGCCCTTTTGGAGCTCTATCCGAAAGGAATGGCAGGCTTCAAGCGATTCACGGAACTCATGGATCAGGAGCCGGATATCGAAGACCGTCCGAATGCGGTTGAAGTGGAAAGTCTCGAAGGACGCATCACCTTCCGTGATGTGACGTTCGGATATGAAGCGGAACGTCCGATTCTGAACGATCTCTCCTTCACGATCCAGCCGGGACAAACGGTGGCATTCGTCGGACCATCCGGTGCCGGAAAAACGACGATCTGCTCCCTCATCCCGCGCTTCTATGATGTGCAGGACGGGGCGATCACCATCGACAGCATCGATGTCCGCAACATGACGAAATCATCACTCCGGTCCCAGATCGGGATTGTGCAGCAGGATGTCTTCCTATTCGCGGGTACGCTGCGTGAAAACATCGCCTACGGACGTCTGGGAGCGACACAGGAGGAGATCGAGGAGGCGGCAAGACGCGCCCATCTGACGGATCTCATCGCTTCCCTGCCTGATGGGTATGACACTGAGATCGGGGAGCGTGGACTCAAGCTCTCAGGCGGTCAGAAACAGCGCCTGTCCATCGCGAGGATGTTCCTCAAGAATCCTCGCATCCTCATCCTCGATGAAGCGACGTCGGCCCTTGATACAGAGACAGAAGCAATCATCCAGGATGCCTTGAACGACCTGGCGAAGGACCGCACGACCCTGGTCATCGCCCACAGGCTCGCCACGATCCGGAAAGCCGACCGGATCCTCGTCGTCACAGAAGACGGCATTGCTGAAGACGGGACCCATGAAGAGCTCCTCTCGGACGCAGGAGGAATCTTTACGAGGCTGCATTCCCATCAGAATGCGACGATCGGTTCATAAATGAAAGTAGAAAGGAGGAAGCCGTGTATGGCTTCCTCCTTTTTGTCGTTTAATAGATGGTTCGTAGCGAGATTGAGTGGGGTCGGTTATGGTTGGTTGGTTGGTGTCTATTTGCGACTTTTTCCTGTTACGAGTGAAAGGTATAGGATACTTTGAAAACAGGGTGATTTATCAGCGAGATACTGGATGTGATTTCCAGTTGTACCTCCACCGACAAATTCCGACTTATTTCGCAGGCTATTTTAGAGAATTTTGACCCTATTGAGGACGCCCAGGGCCGAGAGTAGTGGATTTACTTGCGACTTTCCAAAAAGTATTTGCGACTATTTGAATTTTATTTGTGAATCCAAACATTTTATTTGCGAACGGCGATTCTGCTCGAATGTCCATTTGCGAGTAAGTTACGGTACATACGAAAGGCCTTCCTTATTTGCGAATCCCGTCGCCATGCTCCCATTCAAGCCAACTGCTCCAACCTCTGCCTGGACCTTCTCTCAACACTAAAACTCCATATCCAATGCGAACCTCCTGCCATCGCACCCACTTTCACGATCACAAAAAAAGAGACCCAGCTAAAACCGGATCTCTCCCTCTAAGCAGGAGCATCGTCAAACCGACGCTCCAGATTCACGAACTTATTGTATTCTTTCACGAACGCCAGTGAGACGGCGCCAACGGGACCGTTACGCTGTTTGGCGATGATGATTTCAATGATGTTCTTGTTCTCTGATTCTTTGTCGTAGTAGTCTTCGCGGTACAGGAAGGCGACGATGTCGGCATCCTGCTCGATGCTTCCGGATTCACGGATGTCGGACATCATCGGGCGTTTGTCCTGGCGCTGCTCGACTCCACGGGAGAGCTGGGAGAGGGCGATGACGGGTACCTGGAGCTCACGGGCGAGCCCTTTGAGGGCACGGGAGATTTCCGATACCTCTTGCTGACGGTTTTCGCCGGCGCGGCCGCTACCTTGGATGAGCTGGAGGTAGTCGATCATGATCATACCGAGTCCCTGGTCCTGAGCGAGGCGGCGACATTTGGAGCGGATCTCCCCGACTTTGATACCAGGTGTATCATCGATGAAGATACCGGCGTTGGAGAGGCTTCCCATGGCCATGGTGAGCTTCCGCCAGTCCTCGTCGCTCAGGTCACCTGTACGGAGGTTCTGAGCGTTGATGTTCCCCTCTGCACAGAGCATACGCATGACGAGCTGTTCAGCCCCCATCTCGAGGCTGAAGATCGCGACGTTTTCCCGTGCCTTGACGGCGACGTTCTGAGCGATATTCAGGGCGAAGGCAGTCTTACCCATGGAAGGACGGGCACCGACGATGATGAGATCATTCCGCTGGAATCCGGCGGTCATGTGATCAAGATCGGCGAAGCCTGTCGGGATTCCGGTGACGTCCCCTTTGCGGTTCGTCAGGATCTCGATGTTATCATAGGTGCGGACAAGGACGTCCTTGATGTTATGGAAGGCCCCGGCGTTTTTCCGCTGGGCGACCTCCATGATGTTTTTCTCGGCTTCTCCCAAAAGGGCGTCGACTTCATCTTCGCGGGCATAGCCGTCTGAAGCGATGTCGGTGGCGGTGCGGATCAGTCTGCGGAGAAGCGACTTCTCTTCGACGATCTTGGCGTAATATTCGATGTTGGCTGCCGTTGGGACGGAGCCGGCCAGTTCACTCAGGTAGGCGACTCCGCCCACATCTTCGAGTTCCTTGGCGGCAGCGAGTTCTTCCGTGACCGTGATCAGGTCGACGGCTTTCCCTCCGTCACCGAGCTTCAGCATCACATTGTAGATCTTTTGGTGGGAATGACGATAGAAGTCCTCCGGTATGAGGATCTCCGATGTGGTCGTCAGAGCACTTGGCTCCAGGAATACCGCACCCAGAACGGCCTGTTCAGCTTCGATGTTCTGAGGCGGGATCCGGTCCTGAAACATTTCGTTCATTGTATATGACCTCCTGCACGAGGAATTCTTGGTTTCCACTATAGGCTGATGTTTGAGGCATGTATCGTTTACGGAAAAAAAGTGACCTGGACCGAATCCAAATCACCTTTTTTCAATCTAGTACTATTTTAACATGTTTTCGTTGGAAATGAAGATGTCAATCTCTTACTCTTCTGTGACGTGGACCTTGAGGGTAGCTGACACATCGGTATGGAGCTTGACTGGTACGTTCGTGAAGCCAAGGGCGCGGATCGCGTCGTTCATCTCGATTTTGCGCTTGTCTACCTTGATGTCATGCTGCTTTTTAAGGGCATCGGCAATCTGCTTGCTCGTGATGGAACCAAATAGGCGGCCGCCTTCACCGGATTTCGCTTTCAGTTCGACCTGAAGCTCTTCCATCGCTGCTTTGAGCTTTTTCGCTTCTTCGAGTTCTTCCTGTGCGATTTGCTTTTCTTTGTTCTTTTGACCCTCAAGCTGGCTGATGTTGGCATTGCTTGCTTCTACCGCTAGGCCTTTTTTGAGAAGGAAGTTATGTGCGTAGCCATCTGCCACGTTTTTCACTTCGCCTTTTTTACCTTTACCTTTTACATCTTTTAAGAAAATGACTTTCATAGTTCTCTTCTCCCTTCGAAATAATCATCTAGTGCTTCTTTCAGAAGTTTTTCGGCTTCTTGGACCGTTTTATGTTTCAGCTGGGTGGCGGCATTGCTCAAGTGGCCTCCGCCTTCAAGATTCTCCATGATGATCTGGACGTTTACATCACCAAGGGATCTGGCACTGATACCCACCGTCTCCTCATCCCGCTTCGAGATGACGAAGGAGGCGATGACACCGTCCATGGTCAGGAGCGTGTCGGCTGCCTGGGCGATGAGGACGGGATCGGAAACGACCTCGTCCGGCGCATGGGCTATCGCGACACCGTCCCGGTAGAACTCCACGGTTTCAATGAGGCGGGCCCGTTTGATATATGTGGCCACGTCCTCCTTGAGGAACTTCTGGACAAGGACCGTATCGGCTCCCTGCGCCCGCAAATACGAGGCAGCATCGAACGTCCGGGATCCTGTCCGGAGGGTGAAGCTTTTCGTATCGACTATGATACCTGCGAGAAGCGAGGTCGCTTCCAGCATGGAGATCTTCTCGTGCTTCGGCTGATACTCCAGGAGCTCTGTGACAAGCTCTGCCGTCGAGGAGGCATATGGCTCCATATACACAAGAAGAGGGTTCTGTATGAAGTCCTCGCCACGTCTATGATGGTCGATGACGACAACCTTGTCCACCTTGTTCAGGAGGCGCTCCTCGATGACAAGGGAAGGCTTATGCGTATCGACGACGACGAGCAGCGTATCATCCGTCGCCATCTCGAGTGCTTCTTCAGGCGTGATGAAACGGCTGTGAAGATCGGTGTTGCCTTTGATCTCCTTCATGAGGCGCTTGACGCTGTTGTCGATTTCGTTGAAATTCAGTACCACATACCCGTCACGCTGATTCATCTGGGCCACTTTACGGATCCCGATGGCCGCTCCGATCGCATCCATATCGGGATGTTTATGCCCCATGATGATGACCTTGTCGCTTTCCACCATGATTTCCTTCAGGGCATGGGAGATGACGCGGGCACGGACACGGGTCCGTTTTTCCATCGGGTTCGTTTTCCCGCCGTAGAACTTGACCTTCCCGTTCGTCTGCTTGATGGCGACCTGGTCTCCACCGCGCCCGAGGGCAAGATCAAGGCTCGACTGGGCGAGGGTACCGAGTTCCGGCAGGGATGATACGCCTGTCCCAACCCCGATGCTCAAGGTAAGGGGGACGTTATGCTTGGATGTGGAATCGCGGACATCATCGAGGATCCCGAATTTTTCTTTTTCAAGAATCTGAAGGACTTTATCGTTGATGACGGCGATGAACCGCTCGGACGATGTTCTCTTAAGGAAGACACCGTATTCCTGGGCCCACTTGTTGAGGTTGGATGTCACCAGGCTGTTGAGGCTGCTCCGGGTCTGGTCATCCATCCCCTGGGTGAGCTCATCATAGTTATCCAGATAGATGATGGCGATATTTGTTCGTTCTTCATGATACTGCTTCTCGATCTCCTTCTGTTCGGTCACATCAAAGAAATATAGCAGTCGTTCTTTCAGTTTTAATACAACATGATATTTCCGTTCATTGATCGTCACGATTTCCGAGTCTACCTCTTGCTTGATCAAGGGGACAAGTGAGTCCGCCACATCATAAAGGGATCTTCCGACGACGGTATCCTCGTTGAAACAAGAAGCGAGGAATGGATTGGTCCATTCTATGTAGTACTCGTCATTGATCAGCATGATCCCGATCGGCATCTCCATGAGCGCTTCTTCACCGACGCGTTTGACCCTGTAGGAGAGGGTGGAAATGTACTCTTCCGTTTCATCGTGTGACCTACCTTCGAAATAGAAGGCAAGGAAGAAGACAAGTCCGAACACGAGGAGCCCCGCAAACGCAAGGATCCAGTTATAAAACACGATTGCTACCAGTAAGAGAAGCGTTAATGCAGCAAGACCGTACAGTGGGTAGCGGATCATTCGCTTATTGAAATAAGAAGGCATACTGTCAGCTCCTGCAACAAATTTTTTCTATGACTTATTCTTTAAGCGTTCTCTGAGATCGAATCCTAAGTCAATTATACCTAAAATCCGGACGAGAGAAAGGAGTGGGATTGAAATAATGGTCACTACTACCATTAAACCTTTCGACCAATTTTTCATGTGGCCGAAGAAATAGAGGAACGAAAGCCCTTGAATGGTGAACAGCATCCCAAGGATGATCTGTACGTTGATGATGGCGCTGAATGTAAACGATCCGCTCTCGGGCTGAATGACCAATGATAGCACAAACAATATGATGTAGTACCACAGGATGCTCTTTGGGAACTTCCAGTCCCGGAACCGGAGGAACGATGGGACAATCCTTCCGAGGCGCTTCATGATCGGGAAGCTGATCGCCAGGATGAGGAACGTGTATAGTGCAGCCCCGATTGCAAATGCGGCTGGCGTGGTCACGTTCATCAATTTAAGCAAATTATCCATCTGCTCAAGCTTTTTGTCATCAGGCTGGATGAAACCAAGATCGGTCATCGCTGCATAATTCTGATGCACCACAGTCTTCGCCATGTCCAGGCTCTCCTTGATGACATCCATTCCAAGCAGTTTAATGGAGATTACATAAGCGACTACGGCATTGATGGTGGTCACCAAGGTTCCGAGCAAAAGGATGTGGGTTTTCTGTATATCCGATTTTATCGCCCAGCCGATAGCCGTCCCGAGAGAAGCGCCCAATACACCGAAGCCCAATCCGGGGAAACCACCGAACAAGAACGAGATCCCAATGCCTACAAACAACATCACCATCGCATCACGATGGGCGAATTTTTGACTGTAGAGCATGAACGGTAGCGGCAGGAAGAGCAAGCCTACTACGGATATAACCGGTGTATATAGCGTAAACAATAGAAACACAGTAAAGATGGCCACCGATATGGCGCCTTCTGTGATGATACGGGCATTTTTCACTTCATTACTCTCCTCGCGAAATACATACAATAGTATTATCATATCAATTTTGGAAGGGAATTTCATCTTATGGACTCTTCAGTCATTTCCCCTCTAAATAGGATGCGTATAAACCCGGCCTTTGAAACCTCTTTAGACAACAAACAAAACGGCCGGACCACGGGAGCATCCCCGTGTCCGGCCGTAATCGCTTATTCTGATTGGGCGATCTTGAAACGGTCGATGGCCTCCTGGAGTTCCTGGCTCAGGTCGGTGAGCTGTTCGGCTGCCGCTGTGATGGATTGTACGGCCTTCAGCTGCTCATCGGTGGACGCATTCATCTCTTCACATGACGCTGCCGTTTCTTCTGCAGCTTCTGCCATGGCCTTGATGACAGTGAATACCTGGTCTTTATCTCCATTGATTCCTTCGATCCCCTCATGCATATGACCAATTTCTTTATTAATGGTCCTCATGACCTCCGCATTCCGGTCAAACACCTGATGGGTTTCATTCAACACGCCGAGCTGGGCGTCGAATGTGTCTTTAGTCAGATTCATTTCTTCCACTGCCTGATTGGAACCCTCCTGGATCTCCTTGATCGTGCGCTTTACGCTCTCCGTCGCCTGGACGGATTGATCCGCAAGCTTCCGTACTTCTTCTGCCACGACGGCGAACCCTTTCCCATGCTCTCCTGCACGAGCAGCCTCGATGCTTGCGTTAAGGGCAAGAAGATTGGTCTGGGAGGAAATATCCGTGATGGTCGCCATCACGTTTTCGATATTCTTCACGTGCTCCCCGAATCCTAGAATCACCTGTTGCATCGAGTCCATATACTGCTGGGACGTATCATACGCCCCGCGAAGCTTGGAGATCTGATTCATACCCTGTTCATTGCGTTCGCCTACCTCATCGGCAAGCTCCGACATTTTATGGGACTGCGCATAGATGTGGTTGATGCTGTCCCCAAGGCTCTCAGCACCACTTTGGGCACGCTCGGAATCAGAAGCCGTTTCAGAGGCGGTCCTGGCGATACTCGAAATGGCCGAGGCCATCTCTTCACTTGACGCATGCGTCTCCTCTGAGACGGCGCTGAGACCTTCAGCAGACTGTCTCACCTGGAGGAAGGCGTGTTGTACAGTCTGAAGCGTCGTGGAAATCGAATCGATCATTTGGTTGAAATCATCGGCAAGACGCCCTGTTTCATCCGTCGCTTTCACATCTGAACGCTTTGTCAGATCGCCCGTTGCTACATGTTTCACCGTTGCCTGAAGTGATTTCAGCGGTCGGGTCATCTTTCTCGAGACGATGGCGATCACCACAAGGAGGACAGCCAGGGTGATGAGTCCCGTCACAAGGAGCTGGCGTTCAATCTCTTTTGCATTGCCAATGATGTTATCCATGGAATAGACGGCACCTGTCTTCCAGTCCGTACCGGGGATTGTGTCATAAATGATCACGTTCTGTTCCCCTTCGAGGGTATAGTGAATAATCCCGTTCTCATCCTTGGAATCCAACATCTTTTTGATGAACGTAAAGGATGATAGATTCTCTCCACGCCTGGTTGGATGGACGATGGCGGTTCCATTCTCCCCGATCAGCACGGCATTGCCGCCGTATCCCAACTCCATGGAAGAAATCCGCTCTGTCAGCTTCGATAGATTGATATCGACACCGATGACACCGACAAGCTTGTTATCCACCAGAATGGCCTTGGAAGCCGTAATGATGTCCTGGTTGGTCGCCGTATCCACATACGGCTCGCTCCAGTTTACATCGTTCTGTGAAGCGGCAGCAGCCTTGAACCAATCCCGTCCGGTGGGATCAAACCCTTCCGGCAATTCAGCCTCGGGAACGATGAAGAGATTCTTGTTCGGGGAAGCAATATAAATAGAAGTCGCTTCATCATAGAGATCGATATAGTTATCAAAGTCCTCCTGTACCCCTTGGGTGAGCTCTTTTTCCGATTTTCCATTCTTCTCCCCCGTCATCTTGAAGGATTGATATTCCAGCAGCCCTTTCGACTTCGAGTACTGAATAAGGCTCTTCTCAAACTGTCCGAGGAAGAGTTCGACGGAATCACCCATTTCGCCCGCCACAGTCGTCGACTGCCGGATTACCTCATCCTCCGTCTTCGACCGGGTCTGCCAGGACGTAATCGCAAATATGACTGCCAATGATAAAATAAATAATGTCGAAAATACCCCTGTTAACTTTGTTCGAATCGAAAGGCCCCTCTTTTTCTTCTTCACCAAAACTCACTCCAGACACTGCTTAGTATTGGTTGTATCGGCAGAAAAGGGGAGAGATTGAGTCTTTTTTACTAAAAATATTGAATTTTCTAATAAATAGAGAGGGTTCTGCTTCTAGGGATTAGAAAGGACATTTAATTAAATTTCAATTTTTACAATGGCAATTAGTGGCCGTTTATAGACTCCTGAAAGAAGGATGGATGTAATGGTGCAAATTGTGGCGGTATGTGTACACATTGTGGTGCATTTAGCCATAGGATGAAGAGACTTTTGGATCAATGGCAGATCGATTTCTCTCTACGCCTTACTATTAGAGAGGGCGGGTAATTGTGGGTCAAAACATGCTGAGGTCCTACAATCATATAGGGGTATAGAGGAAGTAAAACAGTTATGATAGCCTAAAAGAAGCAATGGCGCCTTGGTACAAATTGTGGCGGTATGTGTACACATCGTGGTGCATATCACGATACTTGCACCAGCTTCATGATAAATTTCACGACCATAATGAATGCAAAAAAAAGACATCCTCCAAAAGAAGGATGTCTCTCTTATTTATTCCCCGCTTACGTATGGAAGCAATGCCATTGTACGCGCACGTTTGATTGCACGAGTCAATTTACGTTGGTACTTAGCGTTTGTTCCAGTTACGCGACGTGGAAGAATTTTTCCACGTTCAGAGATGAATTTTTTAAGAAGTTCCACATCTTTGAAATCGATGTGAGTAATTCCGTTTGCTGTGAAGTAGCATACCTTACGGCGTCTACGTCCACCTCTACGTCCTCCTGCCATGTTTTTCGCCTCCTATCGTTTTAAAAGTCAGTATCGTTCGCTCTTAGAATGGTAGATCATCATCGGAAATGTCGATCGGCTGACCGTCATTTGCGAATGGATCTTCATCTACGCGAGTGTAGTTATTGTTATTATTGTTGTTGCGCTGTTGTTGATTCTGATTCTGGCCGAATGAGTTACCACCTTGGTTACCCTGTTGGTAACCACCACCGCCGCCAGAATAGCTTGGGCTTCCGCCGCGATCTCCACCTTGACTCGCACTGCGAGGCTCAAGAAATTGAACGCTTTCGGCCACGACTTCCGTCATGAACACGCGTCGTCCATCCTGTCCTTCGAAGTTACGGGTCTGGATTCGACCGTCAACGCCGGCCAGGCTTCCTTTCTTAAGGAAGTTCGCTACGTTTTCGGCAGGTCGGCGCCAAACAACACAGTTAATAAAATCTGCTTCTCGTTCACCTGATTGATTCGTAAAAGAACGATTCACTGCCAGTGTGAATGAGGCAACAGCCACTCCGCTTGGAGTATATTTTAGTTCAGGGTCTTTGGTTAATCGGCCCACTAATACAACTCGGTTCATCATCAGAATCAACCCCTTCCTTCTATTGCTAGAAGTGTATATCTATGAAACGTTCGAATTATTGTTCGTCTTTTACAACGATATGACGGATAATGTCGTCACTGATCTTAGCCAAACGATCGAACTCGTTTACAGCTTCAGAGCCAGCGTTGATTTTCACCAATTGGTAGAAACCATCACGGAAATCGTTGATTTCATACGCTAAACGACGTTTACCCCAATCTTTTGACTCGATGATCTCCGCGCCGTTAGTAGTCAATACGTTATCAAAACGCTCAACAACTGCTTTCTTTGACTCTTCGTCAACGGTTGGACGGACGATGTACATAACTTCGTACTTTCTCATCTGAATGTCACCTCCTCGTGGTCTATGCGGTCCTTTCTTTACGAAAGAACAAGGAGCAATGCGTTCATTACTCACGAATTAAAATTATATCATAGGGATTGTCCAAATGCAATAAGCTGGAGGAAAAAGACAGATTGCCCCGGAACATGAACGATGTCTTTATTTTCATGTCAAAAAGCCCCGAATCTCCATTCGGGGCTGAGTGATCTTATACGTTGAAGCGGAAGTGGATGATGTCTCCATCTTTCACTAGGTACTCTTTTCCTTCAAGACGGACTTTCCCGGCTTCCTTGGCTGCATTCATGGTACCGGCAGCAACGAGGTCGTCATATGAAACCGTTTCGGCACGGATGAACCCGCGCTCAAAGTCGGTGTGGATGACACCGGCACACTGAGGAGCCTTCATGCCTTCACGGAAGGTCCATGCACGTACTTCCTGTACACCTGCCGTAAAGTATGTGGCAAGTCCAAGGAGGGAGTAGGTCGCGCGGATCAGCTGATCGAGTCCTGATTCTTCAATACCAAGTTCTTGAAGGAACATGGCTTTCTCTTCATCATCGAGCTCGGCGATTTCTGATTCGATCTTCGCACAAACGACGATGACCTCTGCATTGTCTTCACTCGCGAATTCACGTACCTTTTGTACGTATTCATTGTCCTCTGTGTCGGCAATCTCATCTTCACTGACGTTTGCCACATAAAGGACAGGTTTGGACGTCAACAAGTGAAGTTGTTTCACGTATTTTGCCTGTTCTTCGTTGAATTCAGCCGTACGGGCAGGCTGCTCATTTTCAAGGACTTCTTTCAGTTTGGAAAGGATCTCGAACTCAAAGACCGCTTCCTTGTCCTTTTGTTTCGCCATTTTTTGGACCTTCACGAGACGCTTGTCCACGGTTTCAAGGTCAGCAAGGATCAACTCAAGGTTGATGACCTCGATATCTGCGATCGGATCCACTTTCCCCGCTACGTGGGTGATGTTATCATCAGCGAAGCAACGAACAACCTGACAAATGGCGTCAACTTGGCGGATATGAGAAAGGAATTTATTCCCAAGTCCTTCCCCTTTGCTCGCACCTTTCACGATTCCTGCAATATCGGTGAATTCAAATGCGGTCGGAACTGTCTTTTTCGGATTCACAAGCTCAGTCAATTTATCCAGACGATGATCGGGTACTTCTACAATCCCCACGTTCGGATCAATGGTACAGAACGGGTAGTTGGCAGATTCCGCACCCGCTTTAGTAATTGCATTGAACAACGTAGATTTACCGACGTTCGGCAGACCTACAATACCAGCTGTTAAAGCCATATCGGTCACTCCTCCTGATTGATTACCTATCTATTCATATCTCTGTCATCATGACAGCTTCATACCTGAATGACGACCGTACAAACGGTCGAACCTTTCACAATTATAGAGATAATGGGGGAAAAAGACAAGTGATGCTCCACTGATGACACGGCGTAAAATCCCGGTCCCGCTCCCCGGGAAATAAAAAAACAGCCTGCCGGTAAACGGTAAGCTGTTTTTGTGTGTAAAGACACACTGGTTTGGATTATGGTTTGTGCCAGCTGGGTACTTATCAGTATCAGCTTTCTGATGAGCTAAGGACTTTTTTCATCTTTTTGGAAAAATCCTTCCGGGGGATCATCACGCTATGGCCGCAGCCCTCGCATTTGATCCTGATATCCATCCCCATGCGAATGATTTTCCACTCATTGGTGCCGCATGGATGGGGCTTTTTCATTTCCACCACATCATTTAGTGCGAACGTCTTCGCCTCCATGGACGCATACCTCCTTAGTCTCGTTCAACCTGCTTTTGTTTTTTCTGAAGTTCTTCCTGCACATCGTCCTCATCATTGCGTGAATACATGACCATGCGCGGAAGAGGGATTTCGATCCCGTTCCGTTCGAAGCACTGCTTGACTTCTTTGCGGAGGACCCTGGCGATGTACCAGTGATTCATCGGTGTCGTCTCGGCGACGATCCTCATCATCACATCGGGCGCTCCGAGGGTCTGGATACCGAGAAGCTCCGGAGGATTCACCAGCTCCTCATATTTTTGAGGGAGCGTGAGGAGAAGCTCCTGCAATACCCGCTCGGCCTTATCGATATTCTCTTCATACGCAATGTTGACGTCCACCACCGCCACGCTGTTATGAACAGAGAAGTTGGTGACCTCTGCTACGTTGCCATTCGGGAATATATGTAATTCACCGGTCCAACTTTTTATTTTCGTCGTACGGAGACCGATTTCCTCCACCGTTCCTTCGGCAGAACCAATTTTCACATAGTCCCCTACTGAGAACTGATCCTCGAAGATGATGAAGAAACCGGTAATGATATCACGCACGAGATTCTGTGCACCGAATCCGACGGCAAGACCGACGATTCCCGCACCAGCGATCAAGCCTTTTACATCTATTTCGAGCGTCGACAGGATCGTCATGAGTGAGATGAAGTAGATCACATATGTCAACACGTTTTCCAATAGTTTTAATAACGTGGCTTCTCGACGTTCGGAGAATTTGATCGGCGAACGGGACCTTGCCTTGAAGACGTTGCGGATCGCAGACCGTCCGACACGAAGGGCAATATACGTAATAACCATGATGGCCACGATTTTGAGAGCGCCGAGACCGAGTGAAGTCCACAGCTGATTATCTGTTAATGTTGATACTGCTTTTTGAACGGATTCCTCAATTTTTGTCTCTGTTGCCATAATCTCAACAGCCCTCCCTTATTAGAAGTACCCTTTATTTTAACAACTTTCCCTCTCCATGAATAGATATAACCTCGATCTGTAAAGAAGTTTAAAAATTTTTATCATATGAAAAAACTGCCCCGATTATGTATGAACGACGGCGATTGTCCGTATACTGTTAAAAAGCGGTAAACATGCCTGGACGATAACGAGGAGCAAGGGAGTGGTAGTGATGAATCTGAAACGAGGACTTTTCGACCGCAAGACCGAACCATACAGGGTCTCTTATGAAAATGAAAATGCGGCACTGGATCTTTCCGTCCACCTTTCAGCCATGCTGCCCATCCTCTACCGGACGCGTCCGATCGTCTTCATATGTATCGGGACAGATCGTTCCACGGGCGACTCCCTCGGTCCATTGATCGGTACCCTCCTGGAAGATCGGGGTTTAGAGACCTTCCATGTATACGGGACCCTGGATGATCCCATCCACGCCGTCAATCTGGAAGAGAAGATGGCCTATATCCACTCCATTCATAAGAATCCATTCATCATCGGAATCGACGCATGTTTAGGCCGCCTTAAGAGTGTCGGGGCGATCCAGCTCAGTCACGGGCCGCTCAAACCCGGTGCTGGAGTGAATAAGGAACTTCCGGAAGTCGGCAATATCCACCTGACCGGGATCGTCAACGTGAGCGGATTCATGGAATTCTTCGTACTTCAAAATACCCGGCTCAGCCTTGTGATGCGAATGGCCAAGATCATGGCCGAGTCGATCGCCCTGGCTGCCGAAACCATCGAGCGCAGGAACGCCGTGAGTATCGAAAAATGGCGGGAAGAACTACAATAAGAGGACGGTCCGGATGCGGACTGTTTTTTTATAGATATTTTCCGAAACCACCATTCCGTTCTTTCGTATATAAAAGGTGGAAAGGTGGAGACGTGAATGACCATACTTTTACTTGTTAAAATTGCACTTGGCACTCTCTTAGTAGGCGTTATTGCACACACGATCAAAACGACTTATTCAAGGGAAAAAGACGTGAATGCCAACTGGCTCCTATTCCTATTGGCAGTGGAAGCAATCGCCACACCGGCCTACGGATTGTTCTTAACGGTCTGAATAAAAAGAAGATCTTGTTAGAAAACCAAGGGTCCGTTTACTATCGAAATATATCAGTGTGAATTCTTTATACCGCTCATGATTTCCGTGCAAAACTGCGCGCGGGTAGCCCGTGAGCCTCCTCGGCAAGCCTGCGGGGTCTCACATCAGCTACTCTTCCCGCTGGAGTCTTCGTCTTGCACTTCAATCAACCGCTAGAAAAAATTTCATGTAAATGTTCATGAAACAAATGAAAAACCCGAACTAATTTGCTTTATAGTAGGCGAATTAATTCGGGTTTTGCTATGACTGAAGCACTCTTTACGCTTGATACAGATGAAGGAACGAAACAATCACTCCGACGACTACTATTCCAGGAAGAAGATTAGCCACCCTGATCTTGGTGATTCCGACCAGATTGAGTCCGATGGCAAAAATCATGATGCCGCCTGTCGCGGTCATTTCAGTGATGAAGGCGTCCATGAGTTCCTGTGGGACGAAGCGGTGGATCTGGGTGGCGAACAACGCGATCGTACCTTGATAGAGGATGACCGGTACAGCTGAGAACATGACGCCGATCCCAAGGGTCGTGGCAAGGATGATGGAGGTGAATCCATCGATGATCGCTTTTGTGAGTAGGACGTCATGGTCTCCCCTGATTCCGCTATCAAGGGCACCGATGACAGCCATGGCACCGATCACGAAGATCAGGGTGGCCGTTATGAAACCTTGAGAGATGGAGGTATCTCCCTTTGTACCGATTTTCCTTTCAAGCCAATCCCCAAGGGCATTGAGCTTGGAATCAAGGTTCATCCATTCGCCAAGGGCCGCACCGACTGCAAGAGAGATGATGACGATCAGGAAGTTCTCACTTTTCAATCCCATCTGCAGTCCGAGGACCGTCACGGCAAGGCCGATTGCCTTCAATACCGTATCCTTCACATTCTCCGGAATGCGGTGGAGGAGTTTCCCGAGAAGTGTTCCCAGGATGATACATATTCCGTTGATGATCGTACCGAATAACACCATTTTCTCTTTCTCCTATCGCTTTCGACAAAAAAGAACCGGCTTGAAGGGGTTCCCTTCAGAGCCGGACTCCATCAGTCGTGTTGTTGAAGAAGATCGAGGATCCGTTCAAGGTCTTCTTTCGAGAAGAACTCAAGCTCGATCTTTCCTTTTTTCTTTGATTGCTTGATCGTGACCGTCGTGCCGAACCGTTCCCGAAGTCGCGTCTCCTGCTCCTCGATGAACACATCCTTGCGCTCTTTTTTCTTCGTTTCACGTGAAACATCGTCGTTCAGTTCCTGTACGAGCTTCTCAAGTTGACGAACATTCAGGGAATCCTTCATGACCCGATTGACTAGCTGGGTCAACCCTTTCTTGTTCTTCAGTCCAAGAAGGGCCCGGCCGTGCCCCATCGTAAGCTTTCCATCTGAAATCAGTTCCTGAACGGGCTGTGAGAGCCCAAGAAGACGGATATGATTGGCGATATGGGGACGGCTTTTCCCCAACCGCTTTGCCAGCTCCTCTTGCGTGAGCCCAAGCTTCTCCATCAGCATCTGATAGGCGGCTGCCTCTTCAATCGGCGTCAAATCCTCACGCTGAAGGTTTTCCAGTACGGCCAGTTCCATCATCTGCTTCTCATCAAGCTCTCTTACAACAACGGGGACCGTCTTGAGATCAGCCGCTTTCGCTGCACGATAGCGACGCTCACCGACCACGATTTCATAGCCTTTGATGGATTTCCGGACGATGATCGGCTGAAGGATCCCATGCTCCTGGATGGAGGCCTTCAGCTCTTCGATCGCCTGGGGCTGGAAGATCTTACGGGGCTGATACGGATTCGGACGGAGATCCTTCAGCTTCACTTCCTGAACCGTTTCCTCTTCTTTATTTGCTGTGAATAGGGCATCAAGTCCCTTTCCCAAACCTTTAGCCACTCATCGCCACCTCCTTCGCAAGTTCTAAGTACACTTCCGCTCCCCGGGACTTGGCATCATAGATGATGATCGGTTCCCCATGGCTCGGTGCTTCGCTCAGTCGGACATTGCGCGGGATAATGGTACGGTACACTTTATCCTGGAAGTATTTCTTCACTTCTTCGATGACCTGGATGCCGAGATTCGTACGGGCATCAAGCATCGTCAACAGGACACCGTCGATCATCAGATCGTGATTCAAGTGCTTCTGAACAAGACGCACGGTGCTGAGCAGCTGACTCAGACCTTCCAGTGCGTAGTATTCACATTGAACAGGGATGATCACCGCATCCGAAGACGTCAGGGCATTGATGGTCAATAAGCCCAGCGATGGCGGGCAATCGATGACGATATAATCATAATCATCCTTCACTTTTTCCAGTGCCTTCTTCAAGCGGACTTCCCTTGAGATGGTCGGAACCAGCTCGATTTCAGCACCGGCAAGGGAAATGGTGGCGGGTACGATATCCAGATTCTCGACCTTCGACTGCTTGATCGTATCCTTCACTTCCACGTCATCCACAAGAACATCATATATGCATTGTTGCACGTCTCCTTTTTCCACACCGGCACCGCTCGTAGCGTTCCCTTGCGGATCTATGTCGACGAGCAGGACTTTCTTTCCAATATAAGCTAAACAAGCCCCCAGATTGACGCTGGTCGTGGTCTTACCGACTCCGCCTTTCTGGTTTGTAACGGCTATGATTCTGCCCAAGGTTGTCACCTACCTAGTTTTTTTCACAGTATTCTTCTATTCTAACAAAATTCTCGGAAAATTGTCTGGCAATTTTTATTATGTTGCGCGTTCCCATCGACTATGATTGCCAAAATCCCACAAAAAAAGTGAGAACTGCCTGATTACAGTCTCTCACTCTATGACTCTATTTCTTTTTTGGGATGCGGATGGTGAACTGATAGAATTCCTCATGTTCTTCTTCCTCGGCATCCAGGTTGATCCCGCTGTCGGAAACCATATTCAGTGACTGGCGGATCGTGTTGACGGCGATCCTCATATCTTTCGAGAAGGCTTTGCGCTTCGGCTTCGGCTTTTTGTCCGAGGCTTCCTGCATTTTGTTCACGCGGTCTTCCGTCTGCTTTACATTGAGGTTCTTCTCGACCACCTCTTGAAGAAGCTGGACCTGTTTCTCGGCATTCTTCAAAGGAATGAGGGCGCGGGCATGGCGCTCGGTGATCTTCTTATCAAGAAGGGCACCCTGCACCTCTTCGGGGAGCTTGAGGAGACGGAGCTTATTGGCCACCGTCGACTGTCCTTTCCCCAAACGCTGTGCAAGGGCTTCCTGGGTCAATTCATGAAGTTCGAGAAGCTTGCCGTACGCGATGGCTTCCTCGATCGGTGACAGCTCTTCGCGTTGAAGGTTCTCGATCAGCGCGACAGAGGCTGTTTCCGTGTCATTCATATTCTTGACGATGGCAGGGACCGTTTCCCAACCTAGTTTTGACACCGCCCTGAATCGCCGCTCCCCGGCAATGATCTCGAATTGATCCTCGCCGTATTCCCTTACCACGATAGGCTGGATGATGCCGTGTATATGGATCGTCCTCGATAACTCTTCTATTTTATCATCATTAAAAATCGTCCTAGGCTGGAAGCGGTTGGGTACGATCTGAGAGACTGGAATCTTCTTCACTTCATCCCGATCTTCCACTACTGCTGATTCTGTTGATTCTTCCGGCTCTTGCTCCTTTTCACCCAGACCAAAAAAACGAGAGAAAGGATGCTTCATCTTCCTACACCACCTTTAAGAAACTCCCTTTAATACTATTCTCTAAGAAATGACAAGTTCCTGCCTTATTCCCATGACATTTTCCGTAGTACTACGTCAGTTTTCTATTCTAATGGTAATTTATTCGGTGTACCAGGCTTCCTGGGATACTTATTCGGTGTATCTTTCACTTTCTTGATCTGAACGATCGTGCGCTCACTGTTCTCTTCAGGAAGGAGGAAGGAATCGACCTGCTCCGTCTTCCCGCCGAGGGTCGTGATGGCTTTCTTGGCTTTCTCCATCTCATCGTTCACACTGGCAGCCTTCATGGCAACAAAATATCCGCCCTTTTTGACAAGGGGCAGGCAGAGCTCGCTGAGTACCGACATTCTGGCAACGGCACGAGCCGTGACCATGTCGTATGCTTCGCGGTGATCCTTATTCTTGCCGAATGTTTCTGCACGGTCGTGATGGAAGTGCGTGTTCTCAAGTCCCAGCTGATCTGATAAATGATTCAGGAACGTGATGCGTTTGTTCAGCGAATCCACGATGGAGACATGCAGATGCGGGAAACAGATTTTGATCGGAATGCTTGGGAACCCGGCCCCTGCACCGACATCACAGAGGGAAGTGATGGAATTGAAATCAACGTAAAAAGCAGCAGAGATGGAATCATAGAAGTGCTTGAGGTAAACCTCTTCTTTATCCGTAATTGCCGTCAGATTCATCTTTTCATTCCACTCGACCAATAGCTCGTGGTATTTCTCGAATTGTGCCAGCTGCTCAGAGGAAAGGGAAATCCCCTTCTCCTCGAGACCGGCTTGAAATTCATTGATATTCATGCGCAACCCATCCTTTATTGATCACCTGATACTTTTGCAATTTTCCCCTGTTCGATGTAGACGAGAAGGATGGAAACGTCCGCAGGATTGACTCCGGAAATACGGGAAGCCTGGGCAAGGGACAACGGCTGTACTTCAATCAGCTTCTGTCTCGCTTCAGATGCCAGACCGCTGATCTTCGAATAATCGATGTTTTCAGGGATCCGCTTGTTCTCCATTTTCTTCATCTTGTCGACCTGCTGAAGGGATTTTTCGATGTATCCTTCGTATTTCACTTGGATCTCCACCTGTTCTTCCACTTCTGGATCAAGATCCAATTCATTCGGAACGAGGGATTTCATGTGTGAATAGTTCATCTCAGGACGTTTCAGAAGATCCACTGCCAGGATTCCGTCCTTCAATTCGCTTCCGCCTGCTTCACGGATCACGGACTGTGTCTCTTCCGTCGGTTTGATGCGGGTTGACTTCAGACGTTCTTTTTCCGCTTCGATCAACTCTTTTTTCGCTGTGAAACGTCCATAGCGCTCGTCTGAGATTAGTCCGATTCTGTGACCGATATCGGTCAGACGAAGGTCGGCGTTGTCATGACGGAGAAGAAGGCGGTATTCTGCCCTCGAGGTCAAGAGACGATACGGTTCGTTCGTACCTTTTGTGACAAGATCATCGATCAGCACACCGATGTACGCATCGGAACGGCCGAGGATGACTTCCTCTTTATCAAGGGAGCGGCATGCGGCATTGATTCCTGCCATCAGCCCTTGTCCGGCTGCTTCTTCATAACCGGATGTTCCATTGATTTGACCCGCTGTATACAGATTCCTAATCTTTTTCGTCTCAAGAGTCGGCCATAGCTGAGTCGGTACGATGGAATCATATTCGATGGCATAGCCCGGACGCATCATTTGGACGTTCTCAAGACCAGGGATCGTTGAAAGGATCTTCTGCTGCACATCTTCCGGCAGGCTTGTTGAAAGTCCTTGAACGTATACTTCCTGCGTATTGCGGCCTTCTGGCTCAAGGAAGATCTGATGGCGCGGCTTATCGTTGAAACGGACGACCTTATCCTCGATGGACGGGCAGTAGCGAGGGCCTGTGCCTTTAATCATGCCAGAATACATCGGCGAGCGATGAAGGTTATCATCGATGAGCTGATGCGTCGTTTCATTCGTGTAGGTAAGCCAGCACGGAAGCTGATCGGTGATGTACTTCGTCGTTTCGTAGCTGAACGCCCTCGGTACATCATCGCCTGGCTGGATTTCCGTCTTGGAGTAATCGATGGTCGAACCGTTCACCCGTGGTGGTGTTCCGGTCTTGAATCGCACGGTGTCGAACCCGAGCTCGCGCAGGTGATCTG
Organism: Rossellomorea sp. RS05; assembly: GCF_039822645.1. Classification (NCBI taxonomy): domain Bacteria; kingdom Bacillati; phylum Bacillota; class Bacilli; order Caryophanales; family Bacillaceae; genus Rossellomorea; species Rossellomorea sp. RS05. The sequence goes on from NZ_JBDKWY010000007.1 coordinate 256,817, forward strand.
CCAGACGGATCGATGGCTGCTGATTGTTCGGACCGCTTGAATACTTCAACTCGCCGAGGATGATCTCCCCACGTAGGAAGGTCCCGGTCGTGATGACGACCGTCTTCGCGCGATAGGCGGCACCAGTCATGGTGACGACACCTTTACACTCGCCATCTTCCACGATGAGCTCTTCCACCATGCCTTGCATGAGGGTAATGTTCGGTTCATTCTCGATTGTTTTCTTCATTTCATTTTGGTACGTGAATTTATCGGCTTGGGCACGCAGCGCGCGTACGGCCGGGCCTTTACCTGTATTCAGCATCCTCATTTGGATGTGGGTCTTATCGATGTTGCGCCCCATTTCACCGCCGAGGGCATCAATTTCCCTAACGACGATCCCTTTTGCCGGTCCGCCGACAGATGGGTTACATGGCATGAAGGCGATCATATCAAGGTTGATGGTGACCATCAGCGTTTTCGCCCCCATGCGGGCGGAAGCAAGTCCTGCTTCCACTCCGGCGTGTCCAGCACCAATGACAATGACATCATACTGTCCTGCGTCATATTGCATGGTGATTTATCCTCCTTAAAGGATCACATGATCCTATATACAAATTTATTTCCCTAGGCAGAATTGTGAGAACAACTGATCGATCAAACTATCATGTACACTTTCACCGATGATTTCACCGAGAAGCTCCCATGTTCTTGTCAGATCGATCTGGGCAATGTCGATCGGTATGCCCATTTCTACATTTTGAATCGCTTCGTTGATGCTTGTCGACGCCTGATGAAGCAGGGCAATGTGACGGCTGTTGGATACATACGTCATATCCCCCGCCTCGATGGACCCATCAAAGAAGAGGGATGAAATGGCTTCCTCGAGCTCATCCACTCCTTCTTCCTCGATCAGGGCCGTCGTCACAAGCTTGTGATTGGCAGCAAGTGCTTCCACTTTCCCCAGGTCGATCTTCCTTGGAAGGTCCGTCTTGTTCACGATGACAATGACATCCATTCCCTTGACGGCTTCAAACAATTGCTCGTCTTCAAAGGTAAGGTCGTCCGCGTGATTGAGGACAAGGAGAATGAGATCCGCTTCCTTCAATACCTGTCGTGAACGCTCGACGCCGATCCGCTCGACGATATCCTCCGTCTCCCGGATCCCCGCCGTATCGACGAGGCGGAGCGGTACACCCCTGACGTTCACATACTCCTCGATCACATCACGCGTCGTTCCGGGAATATCCGTCACGATCGCCTTATTTTCATGGACGAGGCTATTCAATAAAGAACTCTTCCCGACGTTCGGGCGGCCGATGATGACCGTGGACAGCCCTTCACGGAGGATTTTGCCCTGCTCGGACGTCTTGATGAGCTTCTCGATCTCATCCCTGACATAGCTCGATTTCTCCAGGAGCACGCTGTGGGTCATCTCCTCCACGTCATCATACTCGGGATAGTCGATATTCACTTCCACATGGGCGAGGGTCTCGAGGATTTCCTGGCGTAGCTTCTGGATCAGCTTGGATAGGCGACCTTCCATCTGATTCAACGCCACATTCATGGCCCGGTCCGTCTTCGCCCTGATCAAATCCATGACGGCCTCCGCCTGGGACAGGTCGATCCGTCCGTTCAGGAAAGCACGCTTTGTGAACTCTCCCGGCTCAGCCAATCTCGCACCGTGCTTCAACACAAGCTGAAGCACCTTATTGACCGATACAAGACCTCCGTGACAGTTGATTTCGAGGACATTCTCACGCGTGAAAGTTTTCGGTCCCTTCAGCACCGACACCATGACCTCTTCCACCACCTGCTCTGTCGCGGGATCAACGATATGACCGTAATGGATCGTATGGGAGTCCAGTTCCGTCAGCGGCTTGCCTTTCTTGCCCCTGAACACCTGGTCCCCGATCGCAAAAGCGTCATCTCCGCTCAGACGGACAATGGCGATCGCCCCTTCCCCCATCGGAGTGGAAATCGCCGCAATCGTATCGAATTCCATATGAGTCACCTCTCTTTCTTCTCTTCTTACATCTATAAAAAAATGGCTGTCTTGTTCTAGCAGCCTCTATCATTAAGCAGTGTTTCCCCAAATTATTAGAATAGCACAAACCGATTTAAACCTAAAGAACGGAAAACTGGCAGATACGTCAAATTATCCACAGCCCCATTCTTTTATCCCTCTCATTTTAACTTATCCACATGTGAATAACAATAAACGGCAGGTGAAATTGGCAGGATTGTCACTTATCCAGAGGGCAGACGCAAAAAGATTGAGCTCCTTCTGTTGTGGTTTGGTAAAATATAGGCATGGGTAACCCCTCGGATATCGCCTTGAAAGAATACTTTTTAAAGAAACTAAAATATCCCTGCGGCCGAACCGATACTATAGCCAACCAGGAAAGGAGCAACACATCATGTTCACCTACAAAATCGATCACGATCTATCATTGAAACTACTTGAACCCCAGGATGCCCAGGCGCTATTTGAGCTGACCGACAAATCCCGCTCCCACTTGAAAGAGTGGTTGCCATGGCTGGACTTCACCACCAAGGTGAGCGATACAGAAGAGTTCATTGCCGGAACGATGAAAGGCTATGCAAACCGCAGCAGTCTATCCGCTGCCATCCTCTATCATGGTAAAGTGGTCGGCACGGCCGGATTCAATAACATCAACTGGTCCAACAAAACCGCCTATATCGGATACTGGCTCGGCGAAGGCAACCAGGGGAATGGAATCATGACCCGGGTGGTCAGTACGTTGACGACATACGCTTTTGAACATTATGCACTCGACAAAGTCGAAATCCGCGCGGCCGTCGGGAATCAAAAAAGCCGGGGAATCCCGGAACGACTCGGCTATATTGAAGAAGGCACCATCCGCCAAGCAGAATGGCTTTATGACAGGTACGTGGATCATGTGATTTACGGAATTCTTGCAGATGAATGGAAAGAAAAGAGTGAATGATAAGGTAGAAAGGCCGCTCGGGTTGTTGATCCGGGCGGCTTTTTGTCTGATTAGGGGCTTTTGATGGGAAGGGGTGGTGGCGAAATTTGTCGAAAGGGTTGAAACGGGATGTAGCGGAGACGATTTTTAGTGGTTTGGACCATTGAACAGGTTAAGAAAAGGGAGATTTCGTCCCATTCGGCTACTTTTTTCGGAAGAGCCAAGATTTTATTACCGACTTTTTCAAATTTACTATCAACTTTTCGAGTTTTTCTATCAACTCTCACCTTTTCACCCGTTTCTACTGCCAACTTTCCGGATTTATTCAACTTTCAGCCTTTCCGATCAACTTTCACTGTTTATTTCCAACTTCCAACGTTTATGACCAACTCCCACACTCCCCACTCGCTCCTCCACCCGCCATCCAATCAAAAAACGACCCCACCGGGACACCCACTCCAACGAGTGCGTCCCAACGGGGTCGTTTTGTTCTTTATTTCGGTGAAATCACAATATATCGATTGGGTTCACGGCCTTCCGAGTGGGTTTCCACATCGGTCTTGTTCACGAGGGCAGCATGGATCACCTTGCGCTCGTAGGATGGCATGGCCTCGAGGGAAACGGGACGATTGATGCGGAGGGCCTTGTCGGCAAGGCGCTTCGCAAGATTCGATAAGGTTTCCCTGCGGCGGGCCCTGTAATTCTCCGCATCGAGCAGGATGGTGACGAATTGGTCAGACGAGCGATTCGCCACTAGCTGGGCAAGATGCTGAAGGGCGTTCAGGGTCTGTCCCCTTTTGCCGATCAGGAGAGCCATTTTCTCACCGGAGATATTGAATTCCACTTCTCTCCCGCTGCGCTTCTCTTCAATCGACGCTTCCACGCCCATTTCTTTGGCGACAGCTATCAGGAAGTTCTTCGCTTCTTCCACGGGATCAATTGTTTCCTTCACTGCCACGACGGCAGGTTTTCCTCCGAAAAGGCCGAAAAAGGCTTTCTTTCCGGGATCGATGACCGTGATTTCGGCACGGTCCTTTGTGATGTTCAGTTGAGACAAGGCTGATTCAATGGCTTCTTCCACCGTTGGACCTGTCACATTCACTTCTTTCACTTCTTCTTGCCCCCTGATTGGGCAGTGGCCTTGGCCGCTTTGACTTCTTTAATATCAGGACCTTTGATGAAATACGTTTGAGCAATCATGAACAGGTTACCTACAACCCAGTATAGGGAAAGGGCCGCAGGGAAGTTGATGGCAAAGATGATGATCATGACCGGCATGATATAAAGCATCATGGCCATTTGCGGGTTTTGATCAGCTGTTCCTGCCATCATCAGCTTCTGCTGGATGAAGGTTGTCAAACCGGCAATCAAGGGAAGCGCATAGATCGGATCCGGGCTTCCAAGGTCGAACCATAGGAAATTGTGTTCCTTGATGGCTGCTGTACGACTGATTGCGTGATAGAAACCGATGAGGATCGGCATCTGGACGATCAGCGGGAAACATCCTGCCAGTGGATTGACGCCATGTGACTGGAACAACGCCATCGTTTCCTGTTGAAGCTTTTGCTGTGTTTGTGCATCTTTGGAGCTGTATTTCTCACGCAGCTTTTTCATTTCCGGCTGCAGTGCCTGCATTGCTTTAGAATTTTTCGTTTGCTTGATCATTAATGGTAGAATCGCTAAACGGATGATCAATGTGACGATGATAATGGCCAGACCATAGGATCCGAACCCGTCCAATTTTTCTCCGAAGAATGTAATTAATTGTGACAAAGGATAAACAATGTACTCGTTCCAAAAACCGGTACTATCTGAGTTGATCGGCTTATTATATTCTGTACAACCAGATAGAATAGCCATTAGCCCAACAATTGACATCAGGGCTATTATTCTCTTTTTCACCCTCTATTTCCTCCCAACTAATAAGTAATCAAGTGTGATAAAGGATGCGGTTACATCCTATTATGACAAAAGATAGAATCTTTCGTATTGTAACATCTTTTCACAGGTTTGTGCTGAGCAATCCTGTGCATCCCGCAAATAGTTTATGACTTTTTACGAACATTTTTGCCATAAGAACCCCGCTTCAATACTTTCCCTCTATTAAGAACGTGCGTGAGGCTGCTTTTCACCTCATGGAAGTTCATGTCGGCCGCCGGTTTCCTGGCGATGATTAAATAATCGTACTGATCTTTCACTTCTTCCCTCAATTCAAGGAACGACTGGCGCACATACCGTTTGATCCGATTCCGGCATACGGCATTGCCGATTTTCTTGCTCACCGAGATCCCGATCCGGAATGGCTGAGGCTCATCCTTTTTCAAAAAATACAAAACGAACTGCCGATTGGCAAATGACGTTCCTTTTTTGAAGATGTCCTGAAACTCTTCATTCTTTTTCACTCGTTGTTCTTTGCGCATGAATCACACCTAATTTTCTAAATGGTTTTCCCTGCTCAATCTTGCCCAACTACATGGCCTTTCAATCACATGGATAGAGAAAAAAAGACCACTGAGTCAGTTCAGTGGTCTAAGCAGATAATACTTTTCTTCCTTTGCTACGACGACGAGCTAAAACATTACGGCCGTTTTTAGAACTCATACGTGCGCGGAAACCGTGTACTTTACTTCTTTTACGCTTATTTGGTTGAAACGTTCTTTTCATCTATGACACCTCCCTGAAGGATATCTTTATAAGTTAAAGACATTCTTCACCATTATAAAGATGCCCCCCATCAAAAGTCAACACCGTTCTCATATTATTTTATAGTGGGGAAATGTGGCATCGATTTTCCCCGAAAAAATCTTCACGCGAGTTCCGATGAGATCCTCCTACCCAAACATTCATTTCTACGAGCAGCATGTAATAAAAAAACTTCTATCTCCTCCAGAAAGGATGATCTTTTTCTCCTTCTACAAACATCATCCACGATTCCTCTAAAACGCCTCTGTGGATAGATTTCGACACCCTTATAAATTATCCACAACACATACTGACAACTTTTTCACATATTCTTTGCCTGTGGACAAATTTATTCCACAAGGGAAAGGGGTTGTGGATAAATTTTTTAAAGCATTGCACCGCTTAGGATATTTTGATATGATTATTGTGTTTTCACTCTTAATAACGTGAATGACCAAATATGTTTATCCACAATTTGTGGATAGTTTGTGGGTAACTTATTCAGAGGCTTTGTAAAACGTTGTCCACAAGTAGTGGATAATGTCGAAAAACCGAGTTTCTTCCTTATAATATATTTTCTCCACATTCAAAGCGTTGTATTTTTATGAACACTAGCGATTTAGCACTTATACATGTTGTACAGAAGTTATACAAAGAGAGAAAAGGAGGGATCAGGGTTGGAGAATATCGGGGATTTATGGGCAAAGGCCTTAGAAAACATCGAAAAGAAGATCAGCAAGCCCAGTTTTGATACATGGCTCAAATCGACCAAAGCTCATTCGATCCAGGGCGATACACTTGTTATCACTGCACCGAATGAATTTGCCCGCGATTGGCTTGAAGGACGCTACTCGCAGCTCATTTCAGGCGTTCTATATGACATTACCGGCGAAGAGCTGCTGATCAAGTTCATCATTCCTCAGAATCAAGAACCCGAGGAATTCGATATACCGCTTCCGCCAAAGAAGGCTTCGAAGGATGATGAGCATCAGGATCTCAACCAGAACATGCTCAATGCGAAATACACATTCGACACTTTTGTCATCGGATCAGGCAATCGCTTTGCCCATGCCGCTTCACTCGCAGTAGCAGAAGCCCCGGCAAAAGCGTACAATCCACTCTTTATCTATGGGGGCGTAGGACTGGGAAAAACCCACTTGATGCACGCCATCGGTCACTATGTACTCGAACATAACCCTAATGCGAAGGTTGTTTATTTATCTTCCGAGAAATTCACGAACGAGTTCATCAATTCCATCCGGGACAATAAGGCCGTCGATTTCCGCAATAAATATCGAAATGTCGACGTTCTTCTCATTGATGATATTCAGTTCCTGGCGGGAAAAGAACAAACGCAGGAAGAGTTCTTCCATACATTCAACACGCTCCATGAAGAAAGCAAACAGATCGTCATCTCCAGCGACCGGCCTCCTAAAGAGATCCCGACGCTTGAAGACAGGCTCCGTTCCCGATTCGAATGGGGGCTGATCACGGATATCACGCCTCCTGACCTTGAGACCAGGATTGCGATTCTTCGTAAGAAAGCGAAAGCGGAAGGCCTCGATATCCCGAATGAAGCGATGCTGTACATTGCCAATCAGATCGATTCCAATATCCGTGAGCTTGAAGGGGCCTTGATTCGTGTCGTGGCGTATTCATCTCTCATCAATAAAGATATCAATGCGGACCTTGCTGCAGAGGCGTTGAAAGACATCATCCCGAGCTCAAAGCCCCGCGTGATCACCATCCAGGAAATCCAGCGCGTCGTCGGGGAGCATTTTAATGTGAAGCTCGAAGATTTCAAAGCGAAGAAGCGTACGAAGTCGATTGCGTTCCCACGGCAGATTGCCATGTACCTGTCCCGTGAAATGACCGATTCTTCTTTGCCGAAGATCGGGGAAGAATTCGGAGGACGGGATCACACGACCGTCATCCACGCCCATGAGAAGATCAGTACGCTCCTCGGGGCCGATGCTCTGCTTCAACAACAGCTGAAAGATATCCGTGAAACGCTGAAAAGCTGATTTTTTCACCCACAGCTCAAGTGGGCCATGTGAATAACCCGAACCAGATAGCACACAGTCTGTCCACATGTGGATAGGCTGTGTTTCCGTTCGATTCACACACTTATCCACATATCAACAGGCCCTATTACTATTATTACTACTTTTTTAAATAAAATATTATTATATGTGCGTCCTAAAAAATTATGTGCAAGTGGGAGGAAATTGATCATGAAATTTGTTATCCAGAGGGATAAACTCGTGCAAAGCGTCCAAGATGTCATGAAAGCCGTGACATCAAGAACAACGATTCCGATTTTGACAGGAATCAAGATCATTGCGACAGAAGACGGTGTTACGCTGACTGGAAGCGACTCCGATATTTCGATTGAATCGTTCATCCCGAATGAAGAAGAAGGAAAAGAGATTGTAGAAATCATGCAGCCTGGGGGAATTGTCCTTCAAGCGAAGTTCTTCAGTGAAATCGTCAAGAAGCTTCCAAGGGATACAGTGGAGATGGAAGTGTTGAATCATTTCCAAACGGTCATCCGCTCCGGTCAGGCCGAGTTCAATCTGAATGGTCTTGATCCAGAAGAATATCCGCATCTTCCTCAGATCGAAGAAGGGAACGGGATCAAAGTATCGACAGACCTTCTGAAGACGATGATCCGTCAGACCGTGTTCGCAGTGTCCACCTCAGAAACACGCCCGATCTTGACAGGTGTAAACTGTCAGGTTGCTGATGGTTCATTGAGCTGTATTGCAACAGATAGCCACAGGCTCGCCATGAGGAAAGCGCCGATCGAAACGAACCACGATGCAGCATACAATATCGTCATTCCTGGTAAGAGCCTCAACGAACTGAATAAGATCCTTGATGATACGGATGAGCCTGTCGAAATCGTCATCACGGAGAATCAGGTCCTGTTCAAGGCGAAGCATCTATTGTTCTTCTCAAGGCTGCTTGAGGGTAACTATCCAGATACGACGCGCCTGATCCCGACAGATACGAAAACCGGAATCACCCTCAATACGAAAGAGTTCTTGCAGGCCATCGACCGTGCCTCCCTCCTCGCAAGGGAAGGAAGAAATAATGTGGTCAAGCTTTCGACCCTTGAAGGCGGCATGATCGAAATCTCTTCCAATACGCCTGAGATCGGGAAGGTCATCGAGCAGGTTCAAAGTCAATCCATCGAGGGAGAAGAGCTCAAGATCTCCTTCAGTGCCAAATATATGATGGACGCCCTGAAAGCCATCGAAGGAACGGAAATCCATGTGAATTTCACAGGAGCGATGAGACCATTCGTCCTTCGCCCGCTTCATGATGATTCCATCCTTCAATTGATCCTGCCGGTCCGTACGTACTGATTGAAAAGCCAATGCCGTTTAAAGGCGTTGGCTTTTTCCCTTTTTAGAACAGCTCCGCCTTTTTTTGCCCGGACCCTCCAGCTCCCATTGTTTCCAGCTAGTTGTGACTTGTCCCGGTTTAGAGTAAAATAAACTATCAGAGACTTTACACGGAAAGTAGTGATTCGAAGTGGCACAACCAATCAAGATCGAGACGGAAATCATCACGCTAGGACAATTTCTCAAGCTTGCCGAAGTCATCCAATCGGGCGGCATGGCGAAATGGTTCCTGAGTGAGTATGAAGTATATGTGAATGGTGAACAGGATCAACGAAGGGGCAGGAAACTGGCGGTAGGAGATACCGTTGAAATCCCTGAAGTGGGGACGTTTGTTGTTACCGGAGAATAATAAAGGATGTCGTGTCCATGTACATTGAACAATTAGAACTGAAAAATTACCGGAATTACGAGTCCATCGATGTGACGTTCGAGAATAAGGTGAACGTCATTCTCGGGGAAAATGCCCAGGGAAAAACGAATATCATGGAGTCCATCTACGTTTTGGCCATGGCCAAGTCCCACCGGACATCAAATGACAAAGATTTAATCCGTTGGGATGAGGAATATGCTAAAATAAAAGGTAGGATACAAAAACATAATGGGCCGATACCTTTAGAGCTTGTGCTATCGAAAAAAGGCAAAAAGGCAAAATGTAACCATCTGGAGCAGCAGAAGCTGAGCCAGTACGTCGGAAATATGAATGTGGTTATGTTTGCCCCTGAAGATCTCCACCTCGTAAAAGGGAGTCCTCAGGTGAGACGCCGTTTCATCGATATGGAAATAGGCCAGGTTTCGCCTGTTTATTTGCATGATATCAGTCTTTACCAAAAGATTTTACAGCAGCGGAATCATTATCTGAAACAATTACAGACAAGGAAGCAGAAGGATCAGACGATGCTTGATGTGTTGACGGAGCAGTTCATCGAAATGGCTGTGAAGATCACGAAGAAGCGGTTTGAGTTTGTTCGTATGCTCGAAAGTTGGGCCAAACCGATTCATTCAGGCATATCGAGAAACCTCGAAACCCTCGAAATCCTATATAAACCGTCTTTAGAGGTATCAGATGATCAAGAATGGTCGAAAATGGTAGAGATATATGAACGGAAATTCGATCAGATCCGGGAACGTGAAATCGACCGCGGGGTGACCCTTGTGGGACCTCACAGGGACGATCTTCAATTTATCGTGAATGACCGCGACGTCCAGACGTTCGGTTCGCAGGGACAACAGCGGACGACGGCTCTGTCGGTGAAGCTTGCAGAAATTGAATTGATCCATTCGGAGATCAAGGAGTACCCGATCCTGCTTCTCGATGACGTTTTGTCCGAACTTGATGATTACAGACAGTCCCACTTGCTCAATACCATACAAGGGAAGGTTCAGACCTTCGTCACCACGACGAACGTCGATGGGATCGACCATCAGACCCTGAATGAAGCAACCACGTTCCACGTGGAAGCCGGTACGATGAAAAGATTGAAATGAGGTGTTACCTTGTACATTCATGTAGGAGAAGATGTCATGGTGCGTACGGATGAAATCATTGCCATTATCGATCGTGACACCGTTCAATTTTCAGAGGAAATACAGCGTCTGCTTAAACAAAAAGATAAAGACCTTTGCAATCTCGCAAAGGGTTCATATAAATCTCTCGTCATCACGTTCAATCAGCTTTATTTATCCCCGCTGGCTTCAAGTACGTTGAAGAAGCGCTCCAAGAAGTACTCAAGTTATGAGAACTTACTATAGAATTCAAAAGCCCTGAAGGTTAGAAAGTGTAGGTGAATCAGTATGGCTATGGACCAACAGCAAGGTCAATCCTATGATGAAAATCAGATACAGGTTTTAGAAGGGTTAGAGGCCGTCAGAAAGAGACCGGGTATGTATATCGGTTCCACAAGCGGTCGAGGCTTGCACCATCTCGTGTGGGAAATCGTCGATAACAGTATTGATGAAGCACTCGCAGGATACTGTGATCATATCGAGGTCATCATCGAGAAAGACAACAGCATTACCGTCAAAGATAACGGACGCGGTATCCCGGTCGGAATCCACGAGAAAATGGGACGTCCCGCAGTCGAAGTCATCATGACGGTCCTTCACGCCGGAGGTAAATTCGGCGGCGGCGGATACAAAGTGTCCGGCGGACTTCACGGTGTAGGGGCATCCGTCGTGAACGCCCTGTCCACCGAGCTTGAAATCTATGTGCACCGGGAAGGACACATCCACTATCAGAAATTCGAGAAGGGTGTCCCAAGCTTCGATTTGAAGGTGATCGGTGATACGGATAAAACCGGGACGATCATCCACTTCACACCGGATCCCGAGATTTTCACGGAAACGACGGAGTATGATTATGATACCCTCGCAAACCGGATCAGGGAGCTTGCCTTCCTGAACAAGGGAATCCAGATCAGCATTGAAGATAAGCGCGGAGAAGAACCACGCCGTAAGGATTTCCACTACGAAGGTGGGATCAAATCCTACGTGGAGCACCTGAACAGGACGAAAGAAGTCATCCATGAAGAGCCGATCTTCATTGAAGGTGAGCGGGATGACATCACCGTTGAAATCGCCATTCAATACAATGATGGATTCGCCAGCAATATTTACTCGTTTGCGAATAACATCCATACCCATGAAGGTGGTACCCACGAATCAGGCTTCAAGACGGCACTGACACGGGTCATCAATGATTACGCAAGAAAGAACAGCGTCTTCAAAGACAGTGATGCCAACCTTTCAGGGGAAGACGTTCGTGAAGGACTCACTGCGATCATCTCCATCAAGCACCCGGATCCACAGTTCGAAGGTCAGACCAAGACGAAGCTCGGAAACTCCGAAGCCCGTCAAATCACGGATACGCTATTCTCCGAGCATCTTGAAACCTTCCTTCTGGAGAACCCGGTCGTCGCGCGTAAGGTCGTGGAAAAAGGGCTCATGGCGGCACGTGCACGTATGGCTGCCAAAAAGGCCCGTGAGCTCACGCGCCGTAAGAGTGCACTGGAAGTTTCAAGCCTGCCTGGTAAACTGGCAGACTGTTCGTCCAAGGACCCTGGTATCAGCGAAATCTACGTGGTTGAGGGTGACTCAGCCGGTGGATCTGCGAAACAGGGCCGTGACCGTCACTTCCAGGCCATTCTTCCACTGCGTGGTAAGATCATCAACGTGGAAAAAGCACGCCTTGATAAAATCCTCTCCAACAATGAAATCCGCGCCATCATCACAGCGCTTGGAACAGGCATCGGAGAAGATTTCGATCTATCGAAGGCGCGCTATCATAAAGTCGTCATCATGACGGATGCCGATGTCGACGGTGCCCATATCCGGACGCTGCTTCTGACATTCTTCTATCGTTACATGAGGCAGATTATCGAAGCGGGTTACATCTACATCGCACAGCCGCCATTGTATAAGGTCCAGCAGGGCAAGAGGATCCAGTACGCTTACAATGATAAAGAACTCGACAGGATCCTCGGGGAAATCTCCCCGACACCGAAACCGGGCATCCAGCGTTACAAAGGTCTTGGTGAGATGAATCCGGAACAGCTTTGGGAAACAACCATGGATCCGGAGTCACGGACGCTTCTCCAAGTCAGCCTTCAGGACGCCATCGAGGCAGACGAAACGTTCGAGATCCTCATGGGTGACAAAGTAGAACCGCGCCGGAACTTCATCGAAGAAAACGCCGCCTACGTCAAAAACCTGGATATCTAAAGAAAAGCGGACGGGCTTAGACATGGGGCGACAAGCGTAAGACGGGCCGGTCGGAAAGGCGTTCCTTGCCTTTTTGGTCGGCACGGCTTACGACCTCGAGCCCCAAAGCCCGTTAACCTAAACGAAAATTCCCTAAAATGATCAGGATAGACTGAAACTCTATCCTGTCTTTTACATAGTGGACAAGAAAAAATGAGAAAGAATCCATCTTTCTTCAAAAGGAGGTCCCTTTAACTATGGCAGAAACACCACAGTCTAATGTTCAAGAGATTAATATTAGTAATGAGATGCGCTCATCGTTCCTGGATTATGCCATGAGCGTTATCGTCTCCCGTGCCCTACCTGATGTCCGTGACGGCCTGAAGCCTGTTCACCGCAGGATCCTCTATGCGATGAACGACCTTGGTATGACCGCGGATAAAGCCTATAAGAAATCGGCCCGTATCGTCGGGGAAGTCATCGGTAAGTACCATCCGCATGGTGACTCGGCCGTTTACGATACGATGGTGCGTATGGCACAGGATTTCAACTATCGCTATATGCTCGTGGATGGACACGGGAACTTCGGTTCGGTGGACGGGGACGCTGCGGCGGCCATGCGTTACACAGAAGCCCGTATGTCCAAGATCTCGATGGAGCTGATCCGCGACATCAATAAAGACACGATTGATTATAAAGACAACTATGATGGTACCGAGCGTGAGCCGGAAGTGCTTCCTGCCCGTTTCCCTAACCTGCTTGTGAATGGTTCCTCAGGGATTGCCGTCGGGATGGCCACCAATATCCCTCCCCATAATCTCGGGGAAGTGATCGATGCGATCCTTGCTGTCAGCCGGGATGGGGAAATCACAATCCCTGAGCTCATGGAATATGTTCACGGACCTGACTTCCCTACCGCCGGACTGATTGTCGGACGGAGCGGAATCCGCCGTGCATACGAAACGGGTAAAGGCTCCGTTACCATGAGGGCACGTGTGGAAATCGAAGAGAAGAGCAACGGGAAAGAGACGATCATCGTCCACGAAATCCCTTATCAGGTCAACAAGGCACGTCTTATCGAAAAGATTGCCGAGCTTGTGCGCGATAAGCGGATTGAAGGAATCACCGATCTTCGCGATGAATCCGACCGTAATGGGATGAGGATCGTCATAGAAGTTCGTAAGGATGCCAATGCCAACGTTCTTCTGAACAATCTATATAAACAAACGTCCCTGCAAACGAGCTTCGGAATCAACCTCCTTGCTCTTGTAGGCGGACAGCCTAAAGTCTTGAACCTTAAGCAGTGCCTGGTGCATTATCTTGATCACCAGCGTATCGTGATCCGACGCAGGACGGAATTCGAGCTTCGGAAAGCAGAAGCCCGTGCTCACATCCTCGAAGGTTTGCGTATCGCCCTGGATCACATTGATGAGATTATTGCGTTGATTCGTCGTTCACAAACCACAGACATCGCCAAAGAAGGACTCATGGAGAACTTCTCCCTATCCGATAAACAAGCTCAAGCGATCCTGGACATGCGTCTACAACGGTTGACTGGTCTGGAAAGAGAGAAGATCGAAGATGAGTACCAAGAGCTTGTAAAGCTCATCAATGAGTTGAAAGCAATCCTTGCTGATGATGAGAAGGTACTCGAAATCATCCGTGAAGAGCTGCTGGAGATCAAAGAACGCTTCAACGACAGCCGCCGTTCTGAAATCGTAGCCGGCGGAATCGAAAATATCGAAGATGAAGATTTGATCCCTCGTGAAAATATCGTGGTATCCCTTACTCATAACGGATACATCAAGCGCCTTCCGGTTTCGACATACCGCAGCCAGAAGCGTGGAGGACGCGGTATTCAAGGGATGGGTACGAACGGGGAGGACTTCGTTGAGAACCTCTTGACTACTTCCACCCACGATACGATCCTCTTCTTCACGAATAAAGGGAAGGCCTACAAGGCGAAGGGATATGAAATTCCTGAGTTCAGCCGAACGGCTAAAGGCCTGCCGATTATCAATCTTCTCGGCGTCGAGAAGGATGAGTGGATCAATGCCATGATTCGTATCGAAGAGTTTGTCGATGATTGGTATCTGTTCTTCACAACGAAGCAGGGGATTTCCAAGCGTACGCCGGTTTCGGACTTCGCCAATATCCGCACGAACGGTCTAATCGCCATCAATCTGAGGGAACAGGATGAACTGATTTCTGTCAGATTGACCGATGGGGACAAGGATATGATCATCGGTACGAAGAATGGTCTCCTTATCAGGTTCCCAGAGACCGATGTCCGGTCCATGGGAAGGACGGCTACCGGTGTCAAAGGGATCAACCTGAGCGACGATGATCACGTCGTCGGCATGGAAATCCTTGAAGAAACCAATGATGTGCTGGTTGTCACCGTCAATGGGTACGGTAAACGTACACCTGCAAGCGAGTACCGCATCCAGACGCGTGGTGGTAAAGGATTAAAAACATTGAACGTGACAGAGCGGAACGGTGAACTCGTTGCCGTCAAAGCTGTAACGGGTGAAGAAGACCTAATGCTCATCACGGCTCAAGGTGTCATGATCCGCATGGACGTCAATGATATCTCTACCACCGGCCGTAACACCCAAGGGGTCAAACTGATCCGTCTCCAAGATGGTGAATTTGTATCTACCGTGGCTAAGGTGGAGAAGGAAGACGAAGAAACCACCCCGCCGGTCGAAACGGCAGATGACCTCGACCCACAGGAACAACCGGGTGACGATTCAGAAGAATAACTAGCAAGAATGAAAATGCCTCCGCCGAGCGGGGGCATTTTTTTCGTGGAAAGAAGCGACAAAGTCCCCCGCTCGGCCCTTTTTATTGGTAAAATAAACTAAAAATAGTACCGAGGGAGTCAGAGCCGTGAAAATTAAACGTCAGGATGCAAGAGTTGGACATCTGGTATCAGAAGATATAATGGGAATGACCTCTGTTCCACTGATCATGAAAGGCACGGTCTTGACCGACCAGCACATAAAAGCATTGCGCGCATTCAATATCCAAGAATTAACCGTGGAGAGTGCAGGGGATCTACTGAAGGCAACTCCTCCTGCCCAGCAAGGTGAAAGAGATGAGCAGAAGGTGGAATCCACCCCGTTCCTTACGCGGTACATGAAGTCAGTAGAGGATTATAAGAAGGAATTTGTGAAGTGGCAATCCGGTATGGCAGTCGATATTGCTAAAATACGAGAAATCCTCCTCTCTGTATTGGCAGAGGTCCAGCAATCCCCTACCTTGATCCACACCGTGATCCAGGTGCAATCCAAGCCGGATTATCTCTATCATCATGCCATGGCCACTGCCCTCCTCAGCATGCTGATCGGAAAGAAGCTGGGGATAGACGACACCCAGAGCACCCAGCTTGGGTTGGGGGCAGCCCTATCAAACTGTGGAATGGCAAAAATCAGTTCAATCATTCTTAAAAAGGAACGTCCACTGACAGAAAGAGAATTTAGTGAAGTGAAGATGCATCCTGTCCATAGTTATAAACTGATCAAAGACTCTCCTCTTTTAAAAAGCGAAACCAAGCTCGCCATCCTCCAGCATCATGAGCGGTATGACGGGACCGGTTATCCTTCGAGGGAAAAAGGAGACCGCGTTCATCTGTATGCCCAGATCATCGGAATTGCAGATATCTTCCACGCCATGAGCTCGGATCGACTCTATAAAACCAAACAACCGATCTTCAAAGTGCTAGATATTATAAGAAAGGACCACTTTGGTCAATTCCCTCCGCAGGTCGTCACGGGTCTCCTCGGCTTGATCAGTGGACTGAGTACAGGGACAGGAGTACGACTTACTTCCGGTCATCAGGGGAAGGTGGTATTCACCCAATCCCACTCACCGACAAGACCGATCATAAAATTGGAGGGGTCAGAAGAACTCCTCGATTTGTCTAAGCAGCAGGACGTACATATAGCAGAAGTCCTCTCATGAGGAAAGGCCCGCTGCCGATCTGCTAGCGGGCTGATTCTTTTTAGACTGCCAATAACCATGGAGGAACAAGAGGGAAAACTTCGTATTAAAAGAATAGATTTCTAATGGATAAAAGTTTTTGAAATAAGTCTTGCAATCTCCTTAGATCCTGTATATAATAATATTTGTTGTCCGAAAGGGAAGTTACTTATTCGAAAGAAACGCGAGAAAATAATTAACAAAAACCCTTGACGCAGAACGAAAGATGCGATATAATATAAAAGTTGCTTCGAGAAAAGCAACGAACATTTGAACCTTGAAAACTGAACAAAACAAGACAAACACGTCAACGTTAATTCTAGATTTATTTTTAAAAGAGCTATTCAAACTTTTTATGGAGAGTTTGATCCTGGCTCAGGACGAACGCTGGCGGCGTGCCTAATACATGCAAGTCGAGCGGATCGATGGGAGCTTGCTCC
>NZ_JBDKWY010000008.1:0-198551 GCF_039822645.1 Rossellomorea sp. RS05
ATGCATGTTAAAGATCCTCCTTTTTGTGTGTGGCTTCGCACCTGCATCATAAAGGAGGATCTTTTTTTGTGCAATAGGTCCATACTTTCCCCACAGGAATAGCTCCTGCGGAAAAGGGGGATGATCGAGACCCCGCAGGCACGAGGAGGCTCGACATGCTCCCCGCGGAAAGCAAATCCCTGCAGCGCAAAGGAACGGACTAGCTTTCCATCTCACCCTTCACTTAGGACGATATTATCTTCAAGTATCATCATAACCATGATGATATTATTTCCCCACAGAAATCAAATCTCTAGAAGTGGAAAGGAACGCACATTCCACAGTTACACCAACAAAGACAAATATAGAAGAACTGGCACCTCCATGAATATCTTTCACCCAGGTTGAAAATCCTAAAGATAAGAAACAGGAGGTGTTAAGCCATGACAAAACGTGTAGGTGTTGAACAATCCCTTTCAAATGTAGTGCAAGCATTGCGTGAAAAAGGGTATGACGTCGTTGAACTCAAGAACGAACAAGATGTGAACGGCTGTGATTGCTGTGTCACGACAGGCTTGGATACAAACGTAATGGGAATGCAAAATACAACATTCAAAGGATCTGTCATTGAAGCGGACGGTCTGACGGCCGATCAAGTATGTGAACAGGTCGACAGCAGAATGATGTAAGGGAAGGGAGGCCACAGCCTTCCTTTTTTTATTGAATAAAAAGTCAGCCTTCCCCCCTATATGGTACAATGAATGATATTTCCATATTGAGGGAGGGTTCGACATGTGGCAAGCTCTATTCATAGATCGTGACGGCACGCTGGGCGGCAGCAGTGAAATTGAATACCCGGGAGAGTTTGAGATGTTTCCCTGTAGTGTGACCGCCTTAAAGAGGATAAAAGAAACAGGGATCCCCATCCTATCCTTCACCAATCAGCCGGGGATCGCTGCAAGGCACGAGCTGAAAGAAGAATTCGAACAGGAGTTGAAAATGTTCGGGTTTGATGGTGTGTACATCTGTCCCCATGAAGAAAGGGAGCGCTGCGGATGTCGGAAGCCAGAGATCGGCATGCTGAAGGAAGCGGCGGCGGATCGGGGGCTTGATCTCACCAAATGTGCCGTGATCGGAGACAGGTGGAAGGATATGCTCGCCGGCAAAAAGGCAGGGTGTACGACGGTGCTTGTCAGGACGGGAGCAGGTGAGAGTGAATGGCAGAAAAACAGAATGAACCTTGAAGGCACCGTGGACTACGTGGCTGAAGACCTTCAGGAAGCGACCCGCTGGCTCTTGAATTCCCCTCAACGTGTGCTAGAAGAGATATTGGACGGGGCAAATACAGAAGCACGTTTCGTCCTCGGGATAGACGGGTTGAGCCGGTCGGGTAAGTCGACCATAGTGTCAGAGATAGAGGAATGGCTGAAGGGTAAGGGGGTCACTCATCAGATCTTTCATATCGATGACCACATTGTCGAGCGGAAAGCACGGTATGACACCGGTCATGAGGAGTGGTTTGAATATTATAGTCTGCAGTGGGACCGGAAACGGTTGAGGGAAGAGTTCTTTATGAAACTGAAAGAGGGTTGCGTTGATGTGAGGTTACCTTTTTACGATGGAGAGCTGGATACCGTGACGGAAAGGCAGGTGCGGCTTCCGGATAAGGGGCTCATCATTGTAGAGGGGGTATTTCTTCAGCGGGAAGAATGGAGGGAAGCCTTTGATGGGATTCTATTCCTTGATTGTCCGAGAGAGCGACGGTTGCTCCGTGAATCGGAGGAGACGCAGCTGAAGCTTGAAAAGTTCAGGAATCGGTATTGGAAGGCAGAAGAGTATTACCTCGATACGGTTCGGCCGATGAAACGTGCAGACTGGGTCATCCCTACATAATGAAAACGGCCGGGAGACTCCCCGGCCGTTTCTTTTTTATCCTATATGGGCAAGAGGCTGGGACCGGAGATGTTCCCTTAGTAGATCCGGAGCTGTGAGATAGAGCAATCCGTTTCCTTCGAGGGATTTCGGGTATCCGAGAGGGATGGTCCGTTTCACGAGCTGTGCATAGATTTCCGGTTCGCTCAGTTCCCGTTTGAATGCTGCTTCCTCAAACTCTTTGATCAAGGCCAGCGCACCTGCTACATGGGGAGCCGACATGGACGTCCCGCTGAGCTTGGCATATTTATCCCCGGGGATCGTCGAGAGGATCTGCTCTCCAGGGGCTACAAGGTCGATTTCATTATTGGAATTGGTGAAGTAGGATGATTTTCTTTGGAGATCGATTGCTCCCACGGCGATGACTTCCTTATAGCTTGCCGGGTAGGAAAATTCATCTGTATCGCTGTTCCCGTCGCCTTCATTCCCGGCTGCAGAAACCACCAGGATACCAGCTGCCACAGCTTTTTTGATTGCGTCATGAAGCGGTTTATAATCAGTCGGGCCGCCAAGGGACATGGAGATGATATCGACTCCCTGCTCCGTTGCGTACTCGATTCCCTTCACAATCCAATCGTATTGTCCTCTCCCGGAACTTCCGGCGAGTACTTTGATGATCATGAGGTCTGCAAGCGGGGCGACTCCGATCACTCCATCTCCATCCTCATTGGCGGCGATGGTTCCGGAGACATGGGTGCCATGTCCACTGTAGTCCGTCACATTATCTTCTGCCCCTGCATCGTCATCGGTAAAGTTCTTGACGCTCTTTACCCGTCCGGCAAGGTCAGGATGATGGATGTCACAGCCTGTATCGAGTACGGCGATGGTCGTGCCCTTTCCTTTGCATCCTTCTTTCCATAGTATGGGGGACTGAATCATTTCAATGCCTTTCGGAACCTCATTTACATCTCCAATCATTTCGTTCATGAAATACGGAATCAGCTTCATTTCGGTTGCCATGGTCATCCCTCCAAAATATTATTCTCGTGATGTCTATTAGTCTGAAGTTTCTGAAAATATACCATTTTTTTGGACAATTGTACAGGGTATATGGTAATAGGTGGAATTTACCTACTTGTAATTCAATGGGGAAAGGTCGTTTTTAAACAAACGTTTGATCAAGGCGGTTCCTTCCTTGCGCCTCAAGGAATCTACGTTTAAACGATTGTTGGTCATGCAAAAGGACTGGAAGGCATAGATTGATGAAGATGAGAAGGAGGGGGAAAAAGATGAATGGAAGGGATACGGGGAACATTGCGTACGCAGTAATCAAGGGAGGTCCGCTTGCACCGGATCTCGAAGGGAACGTCTTTTTTCACGAAGTGAAGGGAGGAGTGGAAGTAATGGTAGAGGTGGGGGGGCTTCCACCTTATAAAGAAGGGAAGAATGGGGAGAAACCAATCGGTCCCCATGGTTTCCATCTTCATGAGAAGGGGGTATGCGAAATTGGAGACCCGTCTGACCCTTTTACATCTGCGGGAGGTCATTGGAATCCAGGAGGTCAGCCTCATGGCAATCACGCAGGAGATTTTCCTGTCCTGTTTTCAAATGGGGGATATGCCCGTATGTCCTTCTTTACCAATAAATTTAGTGTGAAGGATGTGGTGGGAAAGGGCGTGATTATCCACCAGAGTCCAGATGATTTCCGGTCACAGCCTTCAGGTGATGCGGGGAAACGCTTGGCCTGCGGAGTGATCGTTCCTTATACCAAATCGCAAACATAATAGAAAAAATCGTACAGGGCACTCGCTGTACGATTTTTTTCTTCTATTAATAAAAGCCGAGCATATTGAGCATGACCACAATGATGAAAAGTGGTGCAACGAAGCGGATCAGGAAGAACCAAACTTCGAATATGCCTTTCTTCATGCTGCTTCCGCTTTTCAGCTCTTCATAGAGAGCCGTCTTCTTCATCTTCAGAGGGACAAAGATGGATATTAGCAGGCACCCGAGCGGCAATAATACATTGCTTACGGCGAAATCGGCAAGATCAAAGATGATCTTATCAAATAGAGTAATGTCGCTGAGTACCCCATAAGAGAGGGCGGATGGGATCCCGAAAATGAAGATGGCAATCCCGACGATCCATGCCCACTTTGTCCTCTTTGCCGGATCATTCTTCGCGATGACCGATACGATGATTTCAAGCATGGAGAATGCTGAAGTCAAGGCAGCGAACAGGAAGAGGATCAGGAACGCGATGAAGAAAAGCATTCCGAATGGCAGCTGGTTGAAGATTGTCGGCAGCACGTTGAACAGGAGAACAGGTCCTGCATTAGGCTCGAGTCCGAATGCGAAGACCGCCGGGAAGATGGCAAGGCCAGCCAGGAGCACGATGAAGATATTCATGATGACGATGGACACAGCCGAACGCGGCAGGCTCTGGTTTTTCGGAAGATAGGAGCTATACGTCAGCATGACCGATACCCCGACGCTCAGGGTGAAGAATGATTGTCCCATGGCTTCCAGGATTGTACGCGGTGTGACTTTGGAGAAATCCGGCTGCAGAAGGAATCGGACGCCTTCTCCTGCTCCGTCAAGGGTCACAGCACGAAGGACCAGCACAATGAAAAGGACGAACAGTGCAGGCATCATGATCTTGCTGGCACGCTCGATTCCCTGCTGAACGCCTTTGGCTACGACGACGATGGTCATCAGGATGAAGATGAGCTGTACGATGACACTCACCCACGGATCAGCAATGGTGGATCCGAATACCTCACCGTACTGATCCGAGGTCAATCCGTTCAGTTGTCCGGTGATGGCCTTGAACAGATAGATGACGATCCATCCGCCAACGACACTGTAGAAGGATAGCAAGATGAAGGATGCGACCATCCCGAGGACTCCGATCCAGTGCCACTGGGTTCCCGGGGCGATCTTTTTATACGAATCGATTGCATTGCTTTGGGCGGTCCTTCCGATGGAGAATTCCGCCAGCAACAGGGGGAGCCCAAGGAATAAAGTGAAAAGGATGAAGATCAGGAAGAATGCGCCGCCTCCGTTCTGCCCTGCAATATACGGGAATTTCCAAATTGCTCCCAAACCGATGGCCGATCCTGCAGCAGCAAGGATGAAGCCAAGTTTGGATGACCATTGTTCACGTTGACTCATGGGTTGATCTCCTTTCTGTTTATGGTTGTCGCCGAAGACAATAAAAAAATCGCCCCTACATAATTGTAGGGACGATTGGATATCGCGGTACCACCCTAGTTATGGGACAAGCCCATCACTCTTCGGAAATAACGGCATACACCGTCTTTTGATCTCGTCAAAAGAAGCTCTGGAATCGAAATTCACTTACCGCATGTGTACCGATTTGCACCAACCATCGGCTCTCTTTAACAGGGAAGGGTTCGCTACTTGGTTCCTTCAAAGCTTTTCGTTATTTAGGTTATACAATTTTTATCATGGATTGACGTACATTGTCAATGTCTTTCTGGAATTTGCCGTGATGTGCACAGATTGAGTTCAAAGCCAATCTCAAGTAAGATAAGAGAAAAACGAATGGAAAGTGTGTTTATACATGAAATCGACGATCGTCATCGGTGCCGGGATCCTCGGAGCCTCGACTGCTTATCACCTTGTGAGGAAAGGGGCGGATGTCCTGGTCGTGGACAGGGGCGATACGGGGCAGGCGACCGCGGCTGCAGCCGGTATCGTCTGTCCGTGGCTCTCCCAGCGCCGTAACAAAATATGGTACAAGCTTGCTAAAGGAGGAGCGGCCTACTATCCCGAACTAATCGAGATGCTTGAGGAGGATGGCGAGCATGACACGGGGTATGAAAGGGTAGGTGCTCTCAGCCTCCATACGGATGAGAAGAAACTGGATGGAATGATGGAGAGGGCCTTAAAAAGGCGGGAGGATGCTCCGGAAATTGGGGAGCTGACGAAATTGTCGTCAGAAGAAACCCGGGCCCTTTTCCCGTTTCTCTCCGATGAATACAGGGCCGTCAATGTATCAGGGGCGGCCCGGGTGGACGGACGTGCTATCTGCAAAGCACTCTTGGCAGCTGCGGAGAAACGCGGTGCGATCCTCAGGCAAGGGAATGCCCGGCTCCTGAAAGAGGGAACGGGGATCATGCTCGATAACGAAAGGGTCGAAGCCGATCGTGTCATTGTCACGGCCGGCGTGTGGGCGAAGGAATTGTTTGCTCCACTCGGAATCGACGTTGATGTCACATCACAGAAGGCCCAAATCATCCATCTAAATGAAACGGATGCCGATACCGATGAGTGGCCTGTCGTCATGCCACCCAATGATCAATACCTGCTTGCTTTCCCGGAAGGAAGGATCGTCGCAGGGGCCACCCACGAAAATGATGCCGTCAACGGAGGGGTCACGGCGGGAGGAATGCTTGAAATCCTTTCAAAAGCCATAGCCATCGCACCGGGTCTTCAGGAAAGTGAAGTGGTAGAAACCCGGGTCGGCTATCGCCCATTCACCCCGGGTTTTTTGCCGGTATTCGGATACATGCCAAGCGTTGATGGGGTCCTCTTTGCCAACGGCCTCGGGGCATCGGGTCTGACGGCTGGCCCGTACCTAGGATCTCAGCTCGCGAAGCTGGCACTGGGGGAAGAGACCGATTTGGACCCTGCAGACTATGATGTGAACGGAGCTATACGCAACCCGTAATTCCCACTATTTTTTACAAGTCATCCCCTTTATAATAGAGGGAGTGAACTGAGAATTTATAGAAAAAGGTGTTAAATCGATATGAGTCTATTAACAGTCAAAAACCTGACCCACGGCTTCGGTGATCGTGCGATCTTCAATGATGTGTCCTTCCGTCTGTTGAAAGGGGAACACATCGGCCTGATCGGGGCAAACGGTGAAGGTAAATCGACATTCATGAATATCATCACAGGCAAGCTTGAACCAGACGAAGGCAAGGTGGAATGGGCGAAACGGATCCGGATCGGGTACTTGGATCAGCATGCCCAATTGAAGCAGGGGATGACGATCCGCGATGTCCTAAAGACGGCCTTCCAATATCTCTTCGATATGGAAACCGAGATGAATGAGCTTTTTGGCAAGATGGGGGAGGCATCCCCTGAAGAGTTGGAGGACCTCCTTGAAGAGACAGGCACCCTGCAAGAAGCGCTGACCAACAATGATTTTTACGTCATCGATGCCAAGGTGGAAGAAATCGGGCGCGGATTGGGGCTTGATGATATCGGCTTGGATAAAGATGTCCATGACCTGAGCGGCGGACAGCGTACGAAGGTCCTTCTGGCCAAACTCCTTCTTGAAAAGCCCGATATCCTCCTTCTGGATGAGCCGACAAACTATCTGGATGAGCAGCACATCGAGTGGCTGAAGCGATATCTTCAAGAGTATGAGAATGCCTTCATCCTTATCTCCCATGATATCCCGTTCCTCAACAGCGTCATCAACCTGATCTACCATATGGAAAATCAGGAGCTGAACCGCTACGCGGGGGACTATCATGAGTTCAAGAAAGTCCACGAAATGAAGCGTCAGCAGCTAGAGTCTGCCTATAAGAAACAGCAACAGGAGATCTCGAATCTGAAAGACTTCGTGGCCCGTAATAAGGCGAGGGTTTCGACCCGGAATATGGCCATGTCCCGTCAGAAGAAGCTCGATAAGATGGAGGTCATCGAGCTTGCATCCGAAAAGCCGAAGCCTGAATTCAACTTCAAGCTTGCGAGGACGGCCGGACGCGTCATCTTTGAAACGAAGGATCTTGTCATCGGGTATGATGAGCCACTATCAAGACCTCTTAATCTAAAAATGGAACGGGGTCAGAAGATCGCTCTCTCAGGAGCCAACGGAATCGGAAAAACGACCCTCCTCAGAAGCATCCTGGGGGAGATCAAGCCAATCTCAGGAAGCGTAGAACTTGGTGAATATCTTCATATCGGATACTTCGAGCAGGAGATCAAAACCGAAAACCGCAATACCTGCATTGAAGAAGTGTGGAATGAATTTCCTTCCCTCAATCAGGCGGAGGTGCGTGCAGCCCTTGCCAAATGCGGACTTACGACGAAGCATATCGAGAGCAAGGTGGAAGTACTGAGCGGTGGGGAAAAAGCAAAGGTGCGTCTGTGCAAACTCATGAACAACGAATCCAATGTTCTTGTGTTCGATGAACCGACAAACCACTTGGATGTGGAAGCGAAGGAAGAGCTGAAGCGCGCATTGAAGGAATACAAAGGAAGCGTCCTTATTATCAGTCATGAACCTGATTTCTATCAGGATGTGGCCACCGAAGTGTGGAACTGTGAATCATGGACAACGAAACTGTTTTAATATGAACGAGGAGGGACGCGGGCATTATGCTCGCGTTTTTTTTATCTGGAAAATAAATTAGGGAATTTATTCTATTGCTTTTCTTGAAGCGTCTATGATACTTTATATGTAACCGGTTACACGAAAGAAGTGAAAGCACATGGTCACAATCAGAGATGTAGCAAAAAAAGCGGGGGTTTCCGTTGCCACGGTTTCCCGGGTGCTCAATGATAATGGATATGTCGGCGCCGATACACGAAGAAAAGTGATGAAGGCCATCGAAGAGTTGAACTACAGTCCGAATGAAGTCGCCCGCTCTTTATATAAACGGGAGTCAAGACTGATCGGTCTGCTTCTTCCCGATATTACCAATCCGTTCTTCCCACAGCTGGCCCGGGGAGTAGAGGATGAACTGAGTGAATCCGGATTCAGGCTCCTGTTGGGAAACAGTGATGAGCATGTGCAAAAAGAAATGGATTACATCCAAACGTTCATCCAGAACAATGTAGTCGGAATCATATCGGCGACCAACCACGTCGATTACCATATATACGATGAAGTGAAAGCACCGCTGGTCCTCTTGGATCGCACCACAGACAACCACCCGGCCGTCTATGCAGATGGGCGGGAAGGAGGTAGGCTTGCGGCAAGGACCCTGATAGAAAAAGGTTCACGCAAGATTACCATCCTGAAAGGTCCGGCCCATATCAAACCGGCGCGTGACCGGTTCCAGGGCGCCATCGAAGAGCTGAGCCAGGCAGAGGTCGACTTCTCGGTTCTCTCCACCACCTCTTATTCCTTTGAAGAAGCACTGGGATGGGCAAAGGACCTGTTTGAACAGTTCCCGGATACCGACGGAGTGATTGCAAGCAATGATATCGTGGGGATCGCCGCCATCCATGAAGCATTAAAAAGGGGGAAACGCATCCCCGAAGAGGTACAGATCATCGGGTATGATGATATCCCCCAAAGCCGGCTGTCCTATCCTACGCTCACGACGATCCGGCAGCCTGCCTATGAAATGGGACGAGAAGCGGCAAGGCTTCTCATCACCATGATTCGGAAAGAAACCGTCACTCAATCCACCATCCAGATGCCGGTGGAACTCATAGAAAGAGACACAACTAGAAAGGGATGATCATGATGAAACCACCAAAAATCGCCGTGATCGGCAGTTCCTCCATGGATCTGGTCGTAACGGCCGACAGACGTCCGGGAGCAGGGGAAACCATCCTCGGAGAAGCATTCAGTACCGTACCCGGAGGAAAAGGCGCGAACCAGGCAGTAGCAGCTGCGAGACTCGGGGCCGACGTTCATATGATCGGCAGGGTCGGAGATGACGCGTATGGTGAGGAGATCGTTGCAAACCTGAAAGCAAACGGAGTCATCACTGACTATGTGGAACCGGTTACAGATGCAAGTAGCGGAACGGCTCACATCGTATTGGCAGAAGGAGATAACAGCATCATCGTCGTCAAAGGAGCCAACGATCATGTAACCCCATCATATGTAGAAAAAGCTCTTTCCCTTTTAAAAGAGTGCGATTTGGTCATGATCCAGCAGGAAGTTCCTGAAGAAACCGTGATCGAGACAGCCAGACTGTGCAAGGAGATCGGAGTGCCACTGTTGCTGAATCCGGCGCCGGCAAGGGAGATCCCCGATACAGTGATAGAACAGGCCGCCTATCTGACACCGAACGAGCATGAAGCGGGACTTTTATTCCCTGGAGTCCCATTATCGGCCGTGCTGAGGAAATATCCGAACAAGCTCTTCATCACAGAAGGCTCTGCCGGTGTACGCTATTATGACGGTGCAGAAGAGAAACTCGTTTCCTCCTTCAAGGTGGAGGCGGTGGATACAACAGGGGCAGGAGATACATTCAATGCAGCCCTTGGGGTGGCAGTGGCCGAAGGGAAACCCCTTGAGGAGAGCCTTCGTTTTGCCAATCGGGCTGCATCCATTTCCGTTACAGGCTTCGGTGCCCAAGGCGGAATGCCCACTCGTGAAGAAGTCGAGAGGGGGCTCGCGGAATGAAGCGAAACGGAATACTCAATAGTGAAATCGCAAAAGTACTGGCCGACCTGGGGCATACCGATACAATCGTCATCGCTGATGCAGGGCTCCCCATTCCCCCTCATGTGAAGAAGATTGACCTGGCATTAAAAGGAGGGGTTCCATCATTCCTTGATGTGGTGGATATTCTCATGGACGAGATGGTGGTGGAGCGACTGACAGCTGCCAGCGAACTAGAACAGAATCCTCGTGTTCATCAGAAGCTTCAACAGCGCTTTGAACAGATTGAATACATGTCTCACGAAGAGCTGAAGCATCAGCTCCAATCGGCAAGGGCCGTCATACGCACAGGTGAAATCACCCCGTATGCCAACTGCATCCTGCATGCCGGCGTAACGTTCTAAAAGGAGGGAATCTCATGGAAATCCGCATGGATCATATTCATAAAGCCTTCGGTCAAAATAAGGTCCTGGAAGGAGTGGACGTTCATATCCGTGGAGGAGAAGTCCACGCATTGATGGGGGAGAATGGAGCAGGGAAGTCCACCCTCATGAACATTTTGACGGGCCTTCATAAGAAAGATCAGGGTACCATCACCATCGACGGGGTGGAAAAGACCTTTGATAATCCAAAACAGGCAGAAGAGTTCGGCATAGCCTTCATCCACCAGGAGTTGAACATCTGGCCTGAGATGACGGTGCTGGAAAACCTCTTCATCAACAAAGAGCCGATCACGTCATTCGGGCTCATTCAGACCAATAAAATGAAAGCGGTTGCCAAAAGGCAGTTCGACCGCCTGGCCATCTCCATCCCGCTTCATAAGGAAGCAGGGAAGTGCTCGGTCGGGGAGCAGCAGATGATTGAGATTGCCAAGGCCCTGATGACCGATGCGAAAGTGATCATCATGGATGAGCCGACTGCAGCCCTAACCGACAGGGAAATCGAGAAGCTATTTGATGTGATCCGCTCCTTGAAAAAGTCGGGCGTCTCCATTGTTTATATTTCTCATCGGATGGAAGAAATCTTCACCATCTGCGACACCATCACCGTCATGCGTGATGGACGGACGGTAGACACGACACCGATTCCTGAAACGAACTTCAACGACGTGGTGAGGAAGATGGTCGGGAGGGAATTGACCGATCGCTTCCCAGAGAGAACCAGCAACCCCGGGGAAATCATCCTTGAAGTCAAAGGGCTGACGCGAAAAGGTGTGTTCGAAAATGTGAGTTTCCAAGTAAGAGAGGGGGAAATCGTCGGGGTATCGGGACTGATGGGAGCAGGTCGCACTGAGATCATGCGCACCATATTCGGTCTTGATGGCAGATATGAAGGGGACATCCTGGTGGCCGGTAAGAACGTTACCGTCAAAAACCCGAATCAAGCGGTGGAACTCGGACTTGGTTTCATCACGGAGGATCGGAAAGAAGAAGGG
Organism: Rossellomorea sp. RS05; assembly: GCF_039822645.1. Taxonomy (NCBI): domain Bacteria; kingdom Bacillati; phylum Bacillota; class Bacilli; order Caryophanales; family Bacillaceae; genus Rossellomorea; species Rossellomorea sp. RS05. The sequence goes on from NZ_JBDKWY010000008.1 coordinate 11,613, forward strand.
CTCATCCTCGATTTCTCCATCAAAGACAACATCGTCCTCCCGAGTCTCTTCAGTTTTACCAAGAACGGTTTGATCAAGGACAAGCAGGAGGAAGAATTTGTCGAACTCCTAATCAAGCGCCTGACAATCAAAACAGAATCGGCCATGACCTCCGCGAAGAATCTCTCCGGTGGAAATCAGCAGAAGGTCGTCATTGCCAAGTGGATCGGGATCGGTCCGAAAGTCCTCATCCTCGACGAACCGACACGGGGAGTCGATGTGGGAGCGAAGCGGGAAATCTACCAGCTGATGAATGAACTGACGGACCGCGGAGTCGCCATCATCATGGTCTCATCCGAACTTCCCGAAGTACTGGGAATGAGTGACCGGGTGATCGTTATCCATGAGGGCAAGGTTTCGGGTGAATTACCAGGCAAAGAAGCAACGCAGGAAAAAATTATGACGCTGGCAACAGGAGGTCAGATCAATGAATAACGCATTCAATCGAACCAATCACGTAGGAAGTTTCATGCAGAAACTCGGACCATTCTTGGGACTGCTCGTCCTGATCGTGACCGTTTCCATCATCAATCCCAGTTTCCTCGAACCATTGAACTTATTGAATCTTTTACGTCAAGTAGCCATCAACGCCTTGATCGCATATGGCATGACCTTCGTCATTCTGACGGGAGGAATCGACCTCTCCGTCGGGTCCATACTCGCACTCTCAAGCGCCTTGATGGCAGGGATGATGGTGTCTGGTCTCGATCCGATCCTGGCCGTCCTCATCGGATGTATCCTTGGGGCCATCATGGGAGCAGTCAACGGTCTCCTCATCACCAAAGGGAAAATGGCACCGTTCATAGCCACCCTGGCAACGATGACCATGTTCCGCGGATTGACCCTGGTGTGCACCGACGGGAATCCGATCACGGGCCTTGGAGATAACTATGCCTTCCAACTATTCGGAAGAGGCTATTTCCTTGGGATCCCGGTACCGGCCATCACCATGTTGCTGGCTTTCGCCATCCTCTGGGTGATCCTTCATAAAACGCCGTTCGGACGTAAAACATATGCCATCGGAGGCAATGAAAAAGCAGCGCTCATTTCAGGTATCAAAGTATCAAGAATGAAAATCATGATCTATTCACTCGCAGGCTTGCTTGCCGCACTGGCAGGCGCCATCCTCACGTCACGATTGAACTCCGCCCAGCCGACGGCAGGTACATCTTATGAGCTCGACGCCATTGCGGCCGTCGTACTTGGTGGAACATCCCTTTCAGGTGGACGCGGCTTGATTGTCGGAACACTGATAGGTGCCCTGATCATCGGGACGCTGAACAACGGATTAAACTTACTCGGCGTATCGTCCTTCTTCCAGATGGTCGTGAAGGGGATTGTCATCATCATCGCCGTATTAATCGATCGAAAGAAAGCAGCATAGGAGGTTCCACATGAAAAAACTGATTGTACTTATGATGAGTATCTCCCTCGTATTCTTGGCAGCTTGCTCCCTTCAGCCCCCTGAATGGGCGAAGCCCAGCGGGAAGAAGGATCCGAAAGATCTGAAGATCGGTCTCTCCGTCTCGACCCTGAATAACCCGTTCTTCGTCTCCATTAAAGAAGGGGTGCAGAAAGAAGCAAAGGCGCAGGGCATGAAAGTCATCGTCGTCGATGCCCAGAATGATGCGGCGAAGCAGATCAATGACGTGGAAGATTTGATCCAACAAGGCGTCGATCTTCTTCTCATTAACCCGACAGATTCATCGGCCATCTCTACAGCCGTACAGTCTGCCAACAGCATCGGAATTCCAGTCGTCACCCTTGACCGTTCAGCAGATAAAGGCGACGTGGCGACCCTCGTCAGCTCTGATAATGAAAAGGGCGGGGAAATGGCCGCCGACTATCTAATCAAAGAATTGGGTGAAGGGACAAAAGTGGCCGAACTCGAAGGGGTACCTGGAGCATCCGCTACCCGTGAACGGGGAGCAGGCTTCCATAACCTCGCTGACGACAAGCTTGACGTAACCGCGAAGCAAACGGCCAACTTCGACCGGACCCAAGGACTCAATACGATGGAAAACATCCTACAGGGTAATCCGGATATCAAGGCGGTCTTCGCCCATAATGATGAAATGGCCCTCGGTGCCCAACAGGCGATCCAGAGCTCAGGACGGGATGTACTCGTCGTTGGATTCGACGGAAATGAAGATGCCCTGAAGAGCATTGAAGAAGGGAACCTGTCAGCTACCGTCGCTCAACAGCCGGAAGAGATCGGCAAGCTCGCCGTGCAGGCAGGAGCCGATGTGTTGAATGGGAAAAAGGTTGACAAAATGATTCCCGTTCCTTTGAAATTAGTCACAAAAGACAAAGAGTGAATGAACAGAAAATGCCCCGACGGTCATCCCGTAGGGGCATATTTTTGTCTGATGTGTATACATCAGGCCTTATCATGAAGATGGATACTATGGCTGGCAAGGAGGCGGTCCCTAAAATCCCTACTGACGCGTCTGGAATCATAGGCGCACACAGAAAGGAGATTCTCTTCTGTGACGATGACATCCGCCTGTTCTTCTGAGTGGAGGAGCTTGCTCACTTCGCTTTCGTCCCTCCATTCGATATGTGCCCAGGTTCTATAGCACATTTCGGGGTCGAATTCGCCCTTGAACAGGGTGGGAAGAAGATCCGGGATGGAGTTGATCCGAAAGTCTCCGTGTGCATAGTAGAATTCGTAATTATTGAGAAACCTGACCTGGTCGAGTTCAGGTGCTGTTAGTTTTTGAGCTAATTTAAGAACGATCATAGGAGCCATCCGGTCGCTTTCGACGATGATGGTGCATTCGTTTTGACGAAGTCCGGCGATTACATAGTCCACAACGTTGGAAACGTATTGTTCTTGATCGGTGAAGAAGTATGCGACGTGCCCTTTGGTAAGGCTGCGGAGGTCCGAGACCTCTTGTACTTCGATTTGCTTCAATTTTGCACCCCATTTGGTTAGTGAGACGTATTCCGTCAATGTTGTGGCGGCCCGTTTAGTTAAGTGTAACACAAAATATATTTGGAAAAATAGGTTTGTGGAAATAATTGAAAATAAGTTTAGTTTAAACTAATCCGGTTTACTAGATAGTTGGAAAAGGGTTGTAGTGGTTCGTTCCGTTCCGCTGCGGATGGCCGCTTTCCGCGGGTCGAGCGATGAGCCTCCTCGTGCCTGCGGGGTCTCATCCGCCCGCCTTTTCCGCAGGAGTCGGCCATCCTCCGCTGCACTGCACTATGCGGTGAAAAGTGGAGCGGGAAAGAGGTATGCTCTGCCTTATCTCAAGGATGATGATCGTGGAATTTTGGTTCCCATTCTCTTATTTGGAGGGGGATAGCAGTGGAAATGGTTCGTTCCGTTCCGCTTCGGATGGCCGCTTTCCGCGGGGCTTGCGATGAGACTCCTCATTCTTGCGGGGTCTCACTCTGCGCGCTATACCCGTAGGAGTCGGCCACCCTCCGCTGCACTGTACTATGCGGTGAAGAGGGTGTGAACTGCCGAGATAGGAATGATTGTGCCAATTCGTCGCTACCCTGTTATTTGAAGGGGATAGCTTGATAGATGAAGTGGTTTCGGAAATCTTTCTTTTTATGAAGTAATCTTTTGCGAAACATTACTATGAATAGTTATGGGATAATTCCGAAGAGGTGCCATGAGCGAACCATCTTTAGAGACAAGTGAAAAATCACAGAGTGGATTGAAGCGGAAGGCGCTTGACTCCAGCGGAAAAGGAGGAGTGGCGAGACCCCGCAGGCACGAGGAGGCTCGACACCCTCCCCGCAGGAAAGCAAGCGCCTGCAGCGTAAAGGAACGATCCCTGTCACATTCATCACTCTTCCAAGATTAATTCTCCATACAAAAAAGGCTGATCCACCACTGTAAACCAGTGTGGGTCAGCCTTTTTAAACGCATCATGCAAAGGATCGGAAATTCCGTCCCCAAATTTCATGCATGGAATGGACGGTGATGAATGCTTCTTTATCGGTTGCCTGGATGTAGGTCTTGAGTTTGGAAAAGTCCTTGCGCTCCAGGATGGTGGTGATGACTTCCTTATCATCTTCCGAAAAACCGCCTCTGGCAGAATGGACAGTGGCCCCTTTATGGAGTTCGTGAATGATGAACCCACGGATGTCTTCACTCTTTTCGCTGATGATGACCACTTCTTTCCGCTCATTGAAGAACTGGATGCTTTTATCGACCAGCAGTCCTTTCAGGATCAATCCGAAGAATGCGTACAACCCGGTCTGCAGTCCGAACAAGAAAGCGGAGGCAAGGACGATGAGTACATCGGACAAAAGGACGGCGGTGCCGAGTTCAACATTGATGTACCTGTGAAGTACCTGGGCCAATACCCCTGTTCCTCCGGCAGATGCTTCCTGATAGAAGATCATGGCGACGCCCACGGCACCGAGCAAGGTTCCGATCACAACCTGTACAAGGACATCGGGACTGATCGGCTGGTAGACAGGGAAGAATGATTCCATTCCCCAGACAAACCCATTAAGGATTAGGGTGGCGATCACGGATCTGATCCCGAATGCAGGACCAATCAAAATCAGGCCGAGGAGGAAGAGAGAGGCATCCAAGGCGAGCATCAAGACTCCCACAGGGAGGTTGATGATTTCCGCTAGTACGATCGCCGCTCCGCTCGTGCCTCCAAGGGCAAGGTTATTTGGCGTCAGGAAAAAATGTATATTCAGGGCCATGAGGAAGGCGCCTATGCCGATAATAAGATAGGTTTTAAATAATTTCATATGGTGGAGCAAGCTCCTTTCCTAAAAAGGTTCCATCCCGATTATAAAGAGCCTGAGGAGTGAAGTAAACGGAGAAAAGCGATGTAAGCATTTACTTATAAAAGTTTATATAGTGGGTTTTTTCAGACTATATTTCCTTTAGGATCTGTATTGACATTTATTGATCACGACATTAATATTTAAACAGGTTAAATATTATAGTGTGTAAGAAAGGGGGCAGGCCATGAAACAGAATGATGTCCCGCCTGGCTATATTGAAAGGCTTTTTAAAGCATTTTATATAACCAACAGGCAAATACAGCAGGATATGGCACAGTCATTCAAAGAACTTCATCTTACGGGACCGCAATTCTACATCTTGTATCTCCTCTGCCAAGAAGGTGGTGCGAAACCGACCGGGTTGGCCGATAAGCTTGAGGTGAAACCGAGTGCGATCACGGTGATGGTCGATCGGCTGATCAAGGGGGGCCTGGTACGGAGGGAGAGGGATGAGGATGATCGCAGGATCGTCAAGTTGGATAGTACGAAGGAAGGAAGGGCAATCTTTGAGAAAGCGAAGGTTATTCGGAAAGAGATTTTTACCAGGTACTTATCCTATTTGGAAGAAGCGGATATCGAGCAGCTGGTGATGACATATGAAAAGCTCGCTGCCATTATAGAACATACAAAAGGAGAGAATGAACGTGTCAGAACAACAAACAGGAATCAATAGGCGCCTGGTCTTGACCGGTCTGATCATCGGGATGTTCTTCAGTGCCCTTGAGCAGACCGTTGTGGGAACGGCGATGCCGACCATCATTGCGGAACTGAATGGATTTTCCATCTTTGCCTGGGTCACGACCGCCTACTTGATCACATCCACGGTCGTCACACCCATTGTCGGGAAGCTGTCGGATTTATATGGAAGAAGGCTGCTATATTTAATTGGTGTCATTATCTTTATTATAGGATCAGGCTTGTGTGCTACAGCTAGTACTATGGAACAGCTTGTATTTTATCGCGGCCTTCAGGGAATCGGGGGAGGCATGATCATGCCACTATCCCAGACGATCATCGGAGATATTTTCTCCGCTGAACAGCGCGCGAAGTGGCAGGGAGTATTCGGTGCGTTATTCGGCCTCAGCTCTGTGATCGGCCCCTTCATTGGTGGTGTTATCGTTGACAGCATCAGCTGGCACTGGATCTTCCTGATCAATGTACCGTTTGGGTTCCTTTCGGCCATCCTTCTTTATATCGGGCTGAAGAATGAAAACCTTGGTCGTAAAATAGAGAAAGTCAGCATTGACTATCTTGGTATCATCACATTGGTGCCGGGACTCGTGATGCTACTGCTTGTCCTGAACTTCGGCGGTGACAAATTCGCCTGGACGTCCGGAACGAGCATCCTCCTATTCGGTGGAGCCCTTCTTTTCTTAGTCGTATTCGGCTTAGTCGAGAAGAAGGCGAAGGAGCCGATTTTGGATCTGAGTTTATTCAAGAATCGCGTCTTTGCCACAACGAACGCCCTTGGGTTCCTTCTCGGACTAGGCATGTTCGGAGCCATCATGTTTGTCCCGATGTTCATGCAGGGGATCTTGGGTGTGACACCTACCCAGGCGGGATCAACCATGACGCCGATGATGATCGCCTTGATCGTCGCAAGCATCATCGGGGGTAGGCTACTGTTGAAGCTGAAGTTCCGTACAGTCCTGACGACCGGGATGCTCATCACGGTTCTAGGCTTCCTGCTCATGAGCACGATGGGACCCGAATCCAAGGAATTCACCGCTTATCTCTATATGGTGGTGATGGGCTTCGGGATGGGACTTGTGATGCCGACCTTGATGATTGCCATCCAGAATGAATTTCCAAAGTCCCGTTTGGGGGCTGTCACATCGGCTTCGACTTTCTTCCGTTCGATCGGAGGAACGATCGGTATCACCGTATTGAACGCGGTAATGAATCAATCTCTTCAAGGAAATATGAAGGATGTTGCAGCTAGCGAATCAAATCCGGCAGTTGCACAAGTCCTCAAGGCACTGAGTGATAAGACAGACAGCTTGTTCGGAGTCCTTGTGACCCCTGATGTTCTTCAACTGCCTCAAGAAATCGGGAAAGCTGTTATTTCAGCTGTTGAAATGGCATGGTCGGATGCGTTCACGACCGTTTTCCTGACAGGTCTGATCTTCATCAGTGTCGGCGTATTCGTCGCATTATCAGTAGGTAGTGGCAGGATCAAACGGGACCATGAAATTGAAAATGAGCAAAAAGAAGCATCGATGGATCCCGCCTATACGGAATAAGCCCTTCTCACCTGATTCCTTCATGGAGTCAGGTTTTTTTTTTTCTATAAGATTTAATTTTCAGAAAATATATTGACATGGGAGGGGGAAGGCGGTATGTTTTGAATAGTTACATATAACATAATTTTGATGAATCGGTATTTTAACGTTATATAAAAAAATAGTGGGAAGGTGGCGGTGCGGGTGATCCTGCATGAAGTGGAAACGGTGGACCGTGAAACAATGGAAACCCTGCAGTGGAACAGGCTGAAACAAACGCTTGCCGCGGTCTATGAACATGTACCCCTTTACCGGAAGAAGTTTGATGAGCATCAGGTCCATCCTGCCGATCTGCATTCTTTGTCAGACATCAAAATGTTACCGCTTACAAATAAAGCCGACCTCCGCTCTCAGTACCCTTTCGGTATGTTTGCCGTACCGAAGGAGAGCATGGTCAGGATCCATGCTTCGTCTGGAACGAGCGGGAAACCCACGGTTGTAGGGTATACCAAGCGGGACCTTGAGATGTGGAGTGACATCGTCGCAAGGGCCATCGCGGCAGGCGGCGGGAAACCCGGAAGTATCCTTCACAATGCCTACGGGTACGGTTTGTTCACGGGAGGACTTGGACTTCATTATGGAAGTGAACGTTTGGGGATGACGACGGTCCCTGTTTCCGGTGGCAACGCAGTAAGACAAATCACCCTTCTGGAGGATTTCCATCCATCCATCATCTGCGGGACGCCTTCCTATATCCTGACCATTGCCGAAACAATGGAGTCTCAAGGGAAGGATCCAGCAGGACTTTCCTTGGAGTATGGGATATTCGGGGCTGAGCCATGGTCAGAGACGATGCGGATGACGCTTGAGAAGAAGCTCGGGATCAAAGCGTGCGATATCTACGGACTGAGCGAGGTCGTCGGACCGGGTGTCGCCATGGAATGCCATGAAGCGCAGGATGGTCTTCATATCGCAGACGATCATTTCCTAGTGGAGGTCATTGATCCCGTGACACTCGAGCCGCTTGCTGAAGGGGAATTCGGTGAGCTCGTGTTCACGAGTTTGACGAAGGAAGCATCCCCGATCATCCGGTACCGGACCGGTGACATTGCCTCCATTACGAAGGAACAGTGCCGATGCGGCCGCACGACGACGAGGATGTCAAGAGTGAAGGGAAGGGTGGATGACATGATGATCATCCGCGGCGTCAATGTGTTCCCTTCGGAAATTGAGCACTACCTTCTGCAGGTCGAGGACCTTTCCCCTCATTATCAGGTGTATGTGCGAAAGGAAGGAGCCTTGGATGCGGTAGAGCTTAGGATCGAAATCAGCGATTCATTTTCTGAAGAGATTTCACATGACTTGTCACATGAGAAGACAATCCTGCTTGCTTCAAAGGTGAAGGAGATGATGAAGGATCGTTGCTACGTCTCCATGGACGTCACGCTTGTAGGCAAGAACGAAATTCCGCGATCGGAAGGGAAAGCCGTCAGGGTAGTCGATTTGAGGAATGAAGGGTTGATAAGTCACTAAAGGAGCAGCGGTTGCTGCCAGAAGGAGGCGGAAAACATGATCAGTCAGGAAAGGACAGACGAGGAACTCATGACAGGATTTTTGGAAAAGATCGAGGCAGACAGGAAGATCGAAGCGGATGATTGGATGCCTGATGACTATCGGAACGCACTGATCAAGCTGATTTCCATGCACGGGATCAGTGAAATCATGGGGGCCCTGCCGGAAAAGGAATGGGTCCCGAAAGCACCTACCCTGCGCAGGAAGCTGGGCATCATGGCGAAGGTACAGGATGAGATGGGACACGGCCAGCTCCTTCTGCGAGTAGCCGAGGATTTGATGAAACCGTACGGGAAAACAAGGGAGGGGATCATGCGCGATCTCTTCTCCGGCGACCTGAAATTCCATAATGTCTTTCACATGGAAGCACCGACATGGGGGGATGCTGGGCTGATCGGATGGCTGGTGGACGGGGCCGCAATCATTACCCAGACCAATATGTTGAATGCCTCCTATGGGCCGTACGCAAGGGCGCTCAAGCGGATTTGTGCAGAGGAAGTTTTCCATGCGCAGCACGGCGAGGCCATTATCATGGCCCTTGCAGAGGGTACACCGAATCAGCGTGCGATGGTACAGGATGCCGTCGACCGCTGGTGGGATTCACTGCTCATGTTCTTCGGTCCCGGTGATGTCAAGACGACGGGGTCGTCCAAGCAGGACATCACGATTAAGTACAAGATCAGGACGAAGACAAATGAACAGCTCAGGCAGGATTTCTTCACTAAATATGTCCCGAGGATCCTGTCGCTCGGTCTTACGTTACCGGACCCGTCGATGGCGTTCGATGAAGCGACGGGGGAATGGACATACAGGCAGCCTGACTGGCAGGAGTTCAAACAGATCATCAAAAACAACGGTCCAAAGTCAAGGGAGCGCCTGCGCCTCAGGGAGTTATCCTATGAAAACAATGCCTGGGTCCGGGAAGCACTGAGCTGAAGGGAGTGAGAAGATGTCAGGGGATAAGCAGTTTTATCAGGAATTCGAAGTCTTCAGCAAGCGTGCGGATGGAGGGGTCATGCAGCATCAATTCAGCCTTCTCGCTCCGAACCACGAGCTTGCCATGATCATGGCACAAGAGAATTTCATGAGGCGCGAACCGGTCGCAGATATCTGGGTGGTCAAACGCTCCGATGTGCGCATGATGACCCCCGATGAAAGGGGAACGCTGCAGCGGCTCGATAATAAGGATTACCGCAATGCGAAAGGCTACGGTTACCTGAAGAAAAAGTGGCGCCAATACGAGCAGGAGATGCTCGATGAAAAAGAAATCATGTCCTGGGGAGAGTTGGTGAAGAAGAAATGAATCAGTACGAGTTGAACACGATCCCGGATGAAGGATATAAGCAGGCGCTCTCCTCTCTCCTCTACCAGCTGGCAGATGATGATTTCATCCTTGCCTACAGAGGGTCCGAATGGCTGGGGTTGGCTCCGCACATTGAGGAGGATGTGGCTTTCTCCTCGATCAATCAGGATACGATGGGGCATGCTTCCATGATCTACGAGCTGTTGGCAAGCCTCGGTGAAGGAACCGAAGACGAGCTTGCCCATGGGCGTCCTCCGGAAGAGCGAAGGAATGCCATCATCCTTGAGGAAGTGAATGGGCCGGGTGATTACCTGATCGAGCCCCGCTACGATTGGGCATTTGCTGTCGTGAGACATTATTTCTACACGGTGGCGAAGAAGGTTCGCATCGATTCCCTCAAGCAGTCAAGTTATGGCCCGCTTGCGGAGGCTGCCGTCAAGATCAATACGGAGCTGTACTATCACCTTCTTCACTGGCAGACGTGGTTCACACAGCTTATGAATGCAGGGGGGGAGGCGAAACAACGGATGGAAGACGCCGTCTCGCGGGTATGCGACGACTTTCTGGGGGTCCTGGCCCTCGGACCGGATGGGGAGAGCATGGCCAGATACGGACTTATTGAAGAGGAAGCTATTCTCGCATCCCGATGGACCGAAGCACTGAAGAAGCCATTCGATTTTACGGGAGTCCAGCATCCACCGGTCATCCGGAGCTTAAGGGGAGATGGGCGTAAAGGTGAACATACCAGTGATCTGACTGATGCCCTTCATACGCTCAGTGAAGTGTACAGACTGGAGGCATCCGCCACCTGGTGAAGGAGGGAAGGCATGGAACAGACGGTCATGAAGATACTTGAAACGGTCAAGGACCCGGAAATCGACTCCATCTCCATTGTCGATCTCGGAATGGTCCATTCAATCGAGATGAAGGGAGGGCGATGCACCATCAAGCTCTTACCCACCTTTGCCGGATGTCCGGCTCTGGATATCATCAAAGGAAATGTCAAAAAGGCGTGCATGGCGCAACCGGGGATAGAAGAAGTGGAAGTGCGCTTCGTCTATACACCGCCTTGGACCTCGGACCGGCTGACGCCAAATGGAAGGGAGAAGCTGAAGGAATTCGGCATCGCCCCGCCTCCCGAGAAGTTTACGAGTCTTGAAGAGTGGGAGATCCATTGTCCATATTGTGATTCTCATTACACGTCAATGGAAAATCTATTCGGACCGACAGCGTGCAGGAGCATCCTGTACTGCAAGGAGTGCCGGAACCCATTTGAAGCGATGAAGCCGATTTCCACAACCATGTAAAAAAGAAAAGGAGAGATGGATATGGTCAAGTTGATTGCACTATATAAACACCCGGAGGATAAGGAAGCGTTTGATGAGCACTATTTTAATACCCACGGACCGATCACAGCAAAGATCCCTGGTCTGAAGAAGATGGTGGTAACGAAGATCACGGGATCTCCCATGGGTGGAGAGGGCGACTATTATCTGATGTGCGAGATGTACTACGATAGCCATGAATCGATGAAAGCCGGTATGAAATCGCCTGATGGAAAGGCATCGGGTAAGGATCTCATGGGATTTGCAGGCGACCTGGTCACCCTTATGATCGGGGAAGAGACCGATGGGGCAGAGTGATGAATTCATCACGGTGAGGGTGGAGGATGCAATCGGGATCGTTGAGTTGAATCGTCCCGATGTGCTGAACGCCTTGAATCGCCAGATGGTCTCTGAAGTGGTCGGGGCGTTCGAGCGGCTCGATCGTGACGGAAGCGTGAAGGTCATCCTCCTGATGGGGAAGGGCCGCGCTTTCGCCGCGGGGGCCGATATCAAGGAAATGGCAGATGCCGGTCCCGTAGATTTTGAGCTTATGGATCCCTTCGCACCATGGGACCGGATGACCCTCATCAAAAAGCCCATTATCGGAGCTGTGCATGGATTTGCCCTCGGCGGAGGATTTGAGCTTGCCCTCAGCTGTGATCTGTTGTTTGCGGCCGAGGATGCCCGCTTCGGGTTCCCCGAGGTGAATCTCGGCGTCATGCCAGGTGCCGGGGGAACCCAGCGGCTCACGAAGCTACTCGGGAAGACCAGGGCAATGGAATGGCTGCTGTCAGGCGATACGTTCTCAGCCGAAGAGGCCTTGCAGTGGGGCATCGTCAACCGGACGATCCCGCAGTCTTTATTAATAGAAGAAACGAAGCGATTTGCCCGAAAGCTGGCCGACAAGCCTCCGCTTTCGCTGCGTCTGATAAAGGAATCGGTGCACACGGCGGTGGATGCCACGGTGTCGGAAGGGATGAAGCAAGAACGGAAGAACTTTTATCTGTTGTTTGCCTCTGAAGATCAAAAAGAAGGCATGAAGGCGTTTGTGGAGAAGCGGACAGCCGAATTCAAGGGGAGGTAAGCCATGTTTGAAACCATCCGTTATGAAGTGAAGGACTCAGCAGCCTGGATCATCCTGAATCGGCCGGACCGCCTCAATGCCTTCATTCTTCAGCTTAACCGGGAGATCCAAAAGGCGATCAAGGCGGCAGAACGGGATGATGGGGTGAGGGTAATCGTCATCACCGGGGAAGGCAGGGCTTTTTGTTCCGGTCAGGATCTCAGTGAGGTGGATGAGAGCATGGATCACGGTGACGTGCTCCGTCACCAATATGGCCCGATGGTGAAAGCGATGGAGGAATGTCCGAAGCCGATCATTGCCGCCGTCAACGGGGTCGCCGCCGGTGCCGGCTTCAGCCTCGCCCTCGCCTGCGACTTCCGCCTGGTCTCCGAGAAAGCAAGCTTCATCCAATCATTTATCCATGTCGGGCTCGTGCCGGATTCCGGCAATCTCTATTACTTAAGCAATCTGATAGGCTATGCAAAGGCGATGGAACTGGCTGTACTTGGTGAAAAGGTCAGTCCTCGGGAGGCAGAAGACCTCGGACTTGCCACCAAAGTGATCCCGCCTGAATTATGGGAAGAGGAGACTGCGAGATTCGTAGGACGGATCGCCTCCCTTCCGACAAAGGCGATCGGTTCAATGAAGCGGTTATTGAAGGATGCACCGAAGCGGACATTTGACGAGTATTTGGAAAAAGAAGCCTACGCCCAGCGGATGGCCGGCATGACCGCGGATCACCGTGAAGGTGTCGAAGCATTTATGGCAAAGAAGAAACCTGTGTTCCAAGGACGATAATCCAAAAGGAGATGAAGAGATGTCGACAGTGAAAGAGAAAACGTTTGACGTGTTGGAAATGAAGAGGGAGCATTATTCCTTGATCATCGGGGGCCAACGGACGGAAAGTGAATCCGGCGAAACCTTCACCACCTATAATCCGGCTACAGGGGAGCTACTTGCCACGGTGTCGCTTGCAGGCATCGAGGATGCAGAGAAAGCCGTACAGGCTGCCCGCAATGCCTTTGATTTCGGCAAATGGAAAAAGGCTCCTGTCAATAAACGTTCACGTACTCTTAATAAAATCGCAGGGATCATGCGGTCAAGATTCAATGAGCTGGTGGCGCTTGAAATCATGGACAGCGGAAAGGCCCTGTCGGCTGCACAGGGTCAGGTCATGCAGGCGATCGAGGACTTTGAGTTCTATGCAGGCGCCATCGTCGGTCACAGGGGCACGGTGAATCCGGTCCCGGGTCAATTCACCAATGTAGCAGAGAAGGAGCCGGTCGGAGTCTGCGCGCAGATCATTCCGTGGAATTATCCATTGATGATGGCCGCATGGAAGATTGCACCCGCCCTTGCCGCCGGATGCTCCGTGATCGTGAAGCCTGCGACCCTGACCCCTCTTACCGCCATCGTCCTGGGTGAGATCTGTATTGAAGCCGGCGTACCGGAAGGAGTCATCAACATCATTCCAGGCTCCGGTTCAACGGTGGGGAATTATTTGGTGGAGCACAAGAACGTGGATAAAGTTGCGTTCACAGGCTCGACGCCTGTAGGGAAGAACATCATGGAAAGGGCGTCACAGACATTGAAGCGCGTCACCCTGGAGCTCGGCGGGAAATCCCCGAATATCGTCTTCCCGGACGCCAACCTGGATGCAGCGGTCGACGGGTCTCTCTTCGGAATCTTCTATAATACCGGTCAATCCTGTGAAGCCCGGTCCAGACTGTATGTACATGAAGATATCTATGAAGCGTTCATGGAGAAATTCGTCGAGAAGACGAAAAAGCTCACCCTCGGTGATCCTCACGACAAAGGAACACATATCGGGGCCGTCATCGACCAGAAGCAGGTGGATACGATCCATGAGTATGTGACATCGGCGAAAGAAGATGGGGCAACGATCCTGACCGGAGGAAAACAAGCAAAGGTGGACGGCTTTGAAAAGGGAAGCTGGTATGAGCCGACGATCATCACCAATGTCAGCCATGACATGAAAGCCGTAAAAGAAGAAATCTTCGGACCAGTCGTGGTTGTGATGACGTTCAAGGATGAGAAAGAAGCGATCCGCATGGCTAATGACAGCGAATATGGTCTTGGATCTGCGATCTGGACGGAGAATCATGGTCGTGCAACACGGGTGGCCAAAGCGATCCAGGCCGGAATCGTCATGGTGAACTGCCCATTCTCGGCGTTTCCGGGCACCCCGTTCGGCGGATACAAGCAATCCGGGTTCGGTCGGGAGCTTTGCGTCGAGACGCTGGACCTGTATACCGAGACGAAGAGCATCATTTCCTATTTCGGCAATCGTCCACTGAATCCATTCGGTGTGTAATGAAACAGACAGGGGTTGTCCTTTCCGGAGGTCAACCCCTTATTTCAAGAGAGGAGAGGGTATCATGCGGAATCTCGTTGTAGTCGGTTCAGGGGTCATGGGTAGAGGGATTGCCTACGTAAGTGCAGTAGGTGGATATCGGACCACCCTTGTGGATATTAAGGAAGAACAGCTGCTCCATGCAGAAAGGGAGATTGCAGGATACCTGCAAAAAGGGATAGAGCGCCAAAAGCTTACGGCGGATCAATACGAAGAAGCAAGAGGGAACCTTCATTATTCTACCAATCTGTCGATTGCCGTATCGGATGCTGATTTTGTCATCGAGGCTGTACCCGAAGACCGGGAGCTGAAGCGCTCCGTATTCCAGGTGCTTGACGCCCATGCTCCTGAATCATGTTATTTTGCCACCAACACGTCCACGATGAGTCCGACGGAAATCGGTTCATACACGAAAAGGCCCCAAAAGGTCATCGCCATGCACTTCTTTAATCCCGTACATAAAATGCCCCTGATCGAAATCATCAAGGGCTTGGAGACGGATGAAGAAACGGTGGAGGCCGTCCGCGAAGTTGCAAGCTCCATGGGGAAAGAGACGGTCATCATCAATGAATTCCCCGGATTTGTTACAAGCAGGATCTCGGCTCTCGTGGGGAATGAAGCATTCTTCATGCTCCAAGAGGGGCTTGGGACACCGGAAGACATTGATAAAGCCATCAAACTTGGGTTGAACTATCCCATGGGACCGTTTGAGCTCGGAGATCTGGTCGGATTGGACACGCGCCTCAATAACTTGAAGTACCTCCATGAAAAACTCGGAGATAAATACCGTCCGGCCCCCCTGTTGGAGCAGTATGTGAAGGCGGGAAGACTGGGGCGTAAGACGGGAAGGGGCGTGTATGAGTAC
Source organism: Rossellomorea sp. RS05 (assembly GCF_039822645.1). Classification (NCBI taxonomy): domain Bacteria; kingdom Bacillati; phylum Bacillota; class Bacilli; order Caryophanales; family Bacillaceae; genus Rossellomorea; species Rossellomorea sp. RS05. The sequence goes on from NZ_JBDKWY010000008.1 coordinate 27,143, forward strand.
TCTGTGGAGAAAGAAAAGGAGAAGTCGACATGAGGGAAGTTGTGATCGTCGATGCCGTCAGAACACCGATCGGGAGATACAAAGGAAGCCTTAAAGGCGTAAGACCTGATGATCTCGGGGCAGCTGTCATCAAGGCCCTGATTGCGCGAAATCCCGATGTCCGCTCTGAATCCATTGAAGAAGTGGTATTTGGAAATGCAAACGGAGCCGGAGAGGACAACCGGAATGTAGCCAGGATGTCGGCCCTGTTGGCAGGGCTCCCCGTTGAAGTGGGGGGGACCACGATCAATCGCCTGTGCGGGTCCGGACTCGATGCGGTGAATTATGCGGCCCGTGCCATCCTGGCAGGTGAGGGAGAGATCTTCATCGCGGGAGGAACGGAGAGCATGACCCGTGCCCCCCTGGTCATGAAAAAGCCGGAAAGCGAATTTCCCCGAGGGAACATGGAGATGTTTGACACGACCATCGGGTGGCGGTTTGTGAACCCGAAGATGGAGGAAATGTACGGAACCGATTCCATGCCGGAAACAGCCGAGAACGTGGCGAAGAAATTCAATATCTCCCGTGAAGAACAGGATCGTTTTGCCCTGGTAAGCCAGATCAAGGCCAGAGAAGCGCAGCTACACGGACGCTTGGCGGATGAGATGGTGCCGATCGATGTGTTCCACAAACGGAACGAGACCATGCGCGTTACCCAAGATGAGCATCCGAGACCGGAAACCGATCTCGCAAAGCTTGCAGGATTAAAGCCGCTGTTCAAGGGCGGGACCGTCACGGCAGGCAATGCTTCAGGGGTGAACGATGGGGCTGCTGCCCTGCTCCTGATGAGCAGGGGCAAAGCGGAGGAGCTGGGATTGACGCCTCTCGCCCGGTATGTGACGTCTGCTGTCGCCGGCGTCGAACCGTCCGTCATGGGCATAGGACCCATCCATGCCACCAAAAAGGCATTGTCTAGGGCCAATCTCACCATGGAGCAAGTCGGACTGGTGGAGTTGAATGAAGCATTTGCCGCCCAGTCCCTCGCCTGTATCAGGGAGCTTGGACTCGACGAGGCGATCGTGAATGTCAATGGAGGTGCGATTGCATACGGACATCCCCTCGGGGCGAGCGGCGCGAGAATCCTGACGACACTCCTGCATGAGATGAAGAGACGGGATGTCCAATATGGCCTTGCCACCATGTGCATAGGGGTCGGGCAGGGAATCGCGACCGTGGTGGAAAGGCTGAACGGATAAAGGCACAGGTAAACCCGCGACCATCATGCCGCGGGTTCGATGTGTTGTTTTGTATAGGAGGCTTGATAGGCAGCCGTACCGACAAGGGAGGCCAGCAAGGCAAGTTCGAACAGGTTGGTCACGGCACCGCTGTCCACAGGAATGCTGACAGCACTGCCGATCGTCATGATCAGGGAACCGAAGAAGAACCAGATCCATCCCTGCACCTTCCAGATGGCAATCGATGCCGCAAGAAGGACGATGGCCACGATGAGGACCATGATAGGCGGGCCGGAAGAGGGATCGGCATTTCCGTACGACAGCACGCAGTACGACCATTCCGCTGTCACTTTCAGGCCGACGACCTCTGTAAGGAGTTCCACAGTGATCAGGCCGATGGTCAGGAGGAAGGCACAAGAGCGGAATGCCGTCGTCCGCGCTGGCCGGATTCCTCCCTGCTCAAGGGACTTCCAGGCAAACAGGACCAGGAGCGGTGTGAAGAAGGAATGCATGTAATACCTCACAAGGCTCAGCTCTTTCAGGAGCCATCCTTCCCCTATGTATTTTCCCGAGGCGATGATGCCGTTATCGTAAATGAGTCCAGCGATGACGGGAAGGAGGAACGCGATACTGAGAGCGTGCCGTTTCCTGAGAATCCGGATTGACATGACGAAGAGGACGATATAGGCGATGGTAAAGGCAGAGAATAAGAGAGTATCCATACAACAGTCCTTTCTGCTATTTTTCTTACCCCTTCCCTTAATGGACCTTGTTGAAACAGGTGATGTAAACGCTTCTTATTTCAGACAATTATGATATTATAATAGTTATACGTTAAGAACACGTCACGCGATAACGGTACATCATAGATCGGGCGTAAAAGGAGAGGCTTGCATGAATACAAGATCAATGATCTTCACCTTGTACGGGGATTATATCAGCCATTACGGGAATAAAATCTGGATCGGGAGCCTGATCCGGCTTCTGAATGAGTTCGGCCACAATGACCAGGCAGTGAGGGCGGCCATTTCGCGAATGAACAAGCAGGGCTGGGTCCAGGCAGAGAAACAAGGGAATAAAAGTTATTACACATTGACCGAGCGCGGTGTCGACCGGATGGAAGAAGCTGCGAACAGGATCTTCAAGCTCAAGCCTGAGGAGTGGGACGGGAAGTGGAGGATCTTCATGTACTCCATTCCGGAAGAAATCCGGAGTATTCGGGATGAACTCAGGAAAGAACTGGTTTGGAGCGGATTCGGCACGATGTCCGCCAGTACGTGGATTTCCCCCAATGACCTGGAGAAGCAGGTCCGGCAACTGATCCGGAAATACGAGATCGAAGAGTATGTCGACTTCTTCATTGCAGACCATAAAGGGCCGAGTGAAAGCAGAAGGCTCGTAGAAAAGAACTGGGATCTGGAAGAAATCAATGCCAAATATGAGGGCTTCATCGCGGAGTACAGCCGCATGTATATGATGGATAAAAGCAAGATTGCCAAGGGCCAAATGAGTGATGCGGAGTGTTTCGTAGGGCGGGCAAAGCTTGTCCATGAATACCGGAAGTTCTTATTCGTGGATCCGGGACTTCCTGATGAGCTGCTACCGGATAAATGGCTCGGAGGTCATGCCGCTACGCTATTCGGAGAGTATTATAAGGAGCTTGCTGAGCCCGCCTCCCGCTTCTTCGAGAGTGTATTCGAAGATGGGAACGAGCTCACCAATAAAGATACATCCTATGACGTGATGAACCATCCGCTCCTGATGGATTAGAATCTGTTTCTGGAAATCAACTTATATAGGCCGACCATGACCAATCCCGCGATAAGGGAAGACCACCAGCTGAAAGAAAAAGAAGGGCCAAGGTCTGGGAGGAAAAACAAGGCAAGGAAGAATGGTAAACTGATGGCTCCACCGCCCAATCCGCCGATTAGCGCCATCTTGCCGGCTGAATCTTTTTCTTGAAATAGTGAACGCTTGATGATGGAAAAGAACATCTTGATCTCTGTCAATATGGTGAGGAGTAAGATCACCGCCATAATGGCTGCCGAGCCGATGAATACATCATTTTCCACTTCTTTGAAGAAAGAGGCGATCAGTAGGCCTGCTCCGCGGATGGCCAGGAAAATACCGAACAGGTTCAAGGCCATCAGGGAAATGAACCCGGCTACGCTCCGTTTGCTCTCGGGAGGAAGCTGTTCGACAAGCTCGTCTGCATACGCTTTTGGATCAGCTCCGAAGATCATCGTAGCTGTCTTTCCTTCGTCCTGTCCTTCGAGGAGATGTTCGAGGATCTCCATGAGGATCTCTTCAGTTTGCTGATCAGACAGGGTGAGCTGGAGTCGGAGGTACAATAAGATATCGGAATAATATTTTTCGTTCTCTTCGGTCAGTTTTTCTCTCTTTTGGTTATTTAATTCGATCAGTTCTTTTGCTGCGATCAATGGTGTTACCCCCTTTTCAATAGTTGGTTGACCGGGACGGATAGATGCTCCCACTCTTGGGTGATCTCTACTAGCGCGGCTTTTCCGTCCTCAGTCAGTGAATAATATTTCCGGTTAGGACCCGACTCGGACGGCCGCATTTCGCCTGTGATCCATTTATTCTTCTGCAGGCGGAGAAGGACGGGATAGATCGTTCCTTCACTTACATCCTGCAGACCGGATGCCTGAAGTTTCCTGGACAATTCATAGCCATAAACGGGCTCCTTTTCAATGACGGCCAGGATGCATCCATCAAGAATCCCTTTTAGCAGTTGGCTTCGGATCGACATGACGATTCTCCTTTGGGTATATTGTAAAACAAGATACTGAGATAAAAGTTCAGCTACCTTGTTACGCAAAGTAGCTATGAATAGCATAAATGCTGGAAGGGGTTTTGTAAACCTCTTTTTTTAATCATGAATAGAGTGGAGGAGGAATCGCTATGAATAGACTCACAGAATGCCTCGGGATCCAGCACCCCATCATCCAGGGAGGCATGGGGAACATCAGCAATGCCCGCCTGGCTGCGGCCGTGTCGGAAGCGGGTGCCCTGGGGACGATCGGGACAGGGACCATGGATGTGAAGGAAGTGGGGGAGATCGTCCGGGATCTGAAGGTGCTCACGAACCGGCCATTCACCCTGAATATCCCGATTACGATGACGCCTGACCTGAAAGGCATGATCGGGATCGCCATCACGGAAGAGGTACCCGTGGTTTCCTTATCAGCAGGAAATCCGGCACCGCTCATTCCTGTCCTTCACGAGCACGGGATCAAAGTGGTATGCGTGGTGGCCTCCCGTAAGCAAGCAAGAAAAGCGGCGGATGCAGGGGCAGACGTCCTTGTGGCTGAAGGGTATGAAGCGGCGGGCATCAACTCCCATCTCGAGACCACGACCCTGGCCCTCATCCCGCAGCTTGTGGATGAAGTGGCTATTCCCGTCGTGGCAGCCGGGGGAATTGCGGACGGCCGCGGGCTTGTAGCCATGCTCGCCCTGGGCGCAAGCGGCGTCCAGATGGGAACCCGGTTCATCGCGACCAAAGAAGCACCCTTTCATGAGCGGTATAAAGAAACCCTTCTTGCCGCGAATGATCACGGGACGCTTATTGTGGGGCGGAGCGTGGGAAGGGTACGGCGCGTTCTAAGGGCGCCCTACGCTGAAAGAGTATTGGATCTGGAAAAGCAGGGGATGACTCTGGAACAGTACTCGGAACTGACCTCTGAGGACAACCATCGCAAGGGCGCCCTCGAAGGAAAACTCGACGAGGGTTTCATCAATGGTGGACAGGTGGCCGGTCTGATCGGGGATATACCGACCGTCAAAGAAGTGGTGGACGGGATGATGAACGACGCCTCAACGGTCCTGAGGGCTCTTTCAGGCACTATGAAGGTAGAATAAGAGTTAGAAAAGCAGTGGGTGAGGAAGACGCCCGTTGCTTTTTTCGTTTAAACCGCTAAAATCTTCTGGAAATCCTGAGCCAAAACAACTATACTGAGAGTAATTTTTAAATTTTCCGAATATTATTGACTATTTCGAGACGTCAGTGATACTATAACGTTGTATTAACGGTGCGTATCATTTTTATCACAGAAAGGATTCGGTAGTCTTATAGACTATTAATCATATAACTTGTGATCAAAGGGGGATTTCTGTGAAAAAGAAAGGTTGGTTATTGGGTGCATCGTCCATGCTCCTCGGGATGATGATTTTATCGGGTTGCGGTTCATCAGAAAAAAGCGGTAGCGATGGCGATGGAAAGAAGGAATATGTAATCGGGGTCAGTCAGATCGTCGAGCATCCGTCACTTGATGCAGCTTACAAAGGGTTTAAGAAAGCACTGGAAGAGAACGGATTCAAAGAGGGTGACAACGTGAAATACGATGTTCAGAATGCCCAGGGTGATCCGAATAATTCCCAGACCATCGCCAAAAACCTCGTCGGGGACGGGGTGGACCTTATTTTCGCCAATTCAACACCGAGCGCGCAACATGCTCTGAATGCGACCAAGAAGATCCCCATTGTGTTTACATCGGTGACGGATCCCGTCGGTGCTGAGCTGGTGAAATCATTCGAGGAGCCGGGGGAGAATATCACGGGTACATCGGACAACCATCCCGAAGCGACCTCCAAGACGATCTTTTTTATCACAGATGAACTGAAAGCGAAGAAAATCGGGGTGATCTACAACTCTGGTGAACAGAACTCCGTCGTGCAGGCCAAGGAAGTGAAGAAGCTTGCTGAGGAAAAGGGAGCGAAGGTCGTGGAAGCGTCTGTATCCACTTCAGCGGAAGTGAAGCAGGCGACTGAATCGCTTGTAGGCCGTGTGGATGCCATCTACGTCCCGACGGACAATACGGTGGTCTCAGCACTTGATGCCGTCATCGGTGTCGCCAATGATAAAGATATTCCGCTCTTCGTCGGGGAACTTGATTCCATGAAAAAAGGTGCGGTAGCCGCCAGCGGATTTAGCTATGAAGATCTTGGATATGAAACGGGCCTCATGGCCGTTAAGATCCTGAAGGGCGAGAAGAAACCGTCTGAGATCAGCGTCGAGTATCCGAAAGATTTCAAGCTTATGATCAACAAGAAAGCAGCCGAAGAGCAGGGTGTCGAAGTAAAGGATGCCTGGAGTGAACTCGGAGAATTCTACGAAGAGTGATAGAAAGGATGATTCAAGATGCCAACGGCCATATTTGCCTCCTTTGAATCCGGGATCATTTACGCCATCATGGCCCTCGGAGTCTACCTGTCCTTCAGAATATTGGATTTCCCTGATCTGACAGTGGACGGGAGCTTCGTGACGGGGGCAGCCGTTGCAGCGACGATGATCGTGGGCGGAGTGAATCCCGTCGCTGCAACGGTCACTGCCATGGTGATCGGCTTCGTCGCAGGATGTATAACAGGGCTTCTCCATACATTCGGAAAAATCAATGCACTCCTATCCGGAATCCTCATGATGATTGCTCTTTACTCTATCAATCTGAGGATCATGGGCACGTCTAATGTGTCCCTATTGAATGAAGATACGGCTTTTACGGGGATCACAGGTCTGGTTGGATCCCTTGGAATCGACAGGGCACTGAATGGTATCTGGAATGCTGTCGGATTGGGAGAGCCACTCCCTGATACGTGGGCGGTCCTCCTGTTCATGACGGTCGTGACGCTGATGATCAAGTTTTTGACGGATGCGTTCCTCAAGACAGAAGTCGGTCTTGCCCTCAGGGCGACCGGCGATAATCAGCGGATGATCCGGAGCTTCTCTGCCAATACGAACCTCATGATCATCCTTGGCCTCGGGATTTCCAATGCGCTTGTGGCCCTGTCCGGGGCACTGATTGCCCAGTACAGCCGCTTCGCAGATGTCGGGATGGGGATCGGGATGATCATCATCGGTCTTGCATCCGTCATCATCGGGGAAGCCCTTTTCGGTACCAAATCCATTGCAAGGACGACACTTGCCGTCATCGGCGGGGCCATCATCTACCGTCTGGTTGTCTCCATGGCCCTTCGCGTAGACTTCCTTGAAACGGGGGACATGAAGCTGATTACAGCGACGATCGTCATCCTCGCACTCGTCATGCCGAAAGTCATGGAGAGATATAAGGACAGGAAACGCAAGGCTAAGCGCATGGCCGAGAGGATGAAGGCCGTTCCGGTCTCGGAAGGAGAGGGTGGCAGCAGTGTTACGATTAAATAGGATCCACAAGGTCTTCAACGAAGGAACACCGGATGAAAAAATCGCCCTTGATGACATCCAGCTTTCCCTGGAACCGGGCGATTTCGTCACGGTGATCGGGAGCAACGGGGCCGGAAAGTCAACGCTCATGAATATCGTCTCTGGGGTCATGATACCGGATGTTGGAACCGTCCACATCCAGGATCAAGATGTATCGAAAGTGTCGGAGTACCGGAGATCGAAGCTCATCGGACGAGTCTTCCAGGATCCGATGGCAGGCACAGCCCCCTCGATGACCATCGAAGAGAATCTTGCCATGGCATACTCGCGGAATCGCACAAGAGGCTTCAGGCTCGGAGTCACGAAGAAGAGGAAGGCCTACTTCAAGGAAGTACTCGAGAGTCTTCATCTAGGACTAGAAAATCGGCTCAATGCTAAAGTCGGGTTGCTATCAGGGGGGGAGCGTCAGGCGCTATCGTTGCTCATGGCCACCTTCACGGAGCCGTCGATCCTACTCCTCGATGAGCACACGGCAGCCCTGGATCCGGCACGTGCTGATCTGATCACGAAGCTGACCCGGCAAATTGTGGATCAATACGCCCTGACCACCCTTATGGTCACCCATAATATGCAGCAGGCCATCGATTTAGGGAACAGACTGATCATGATGGATAAAGGACAGATCATCCTTGAAGTGAATGAACAAGAGAAGAAGGGCTTGACCGTTGAAGGACTCCTTCACGAGTTCCAAAGGATCCGCGGCAGCAAGCTTGCCAGTGACCGGGCCCTTCTCTCGTAACGAAAGCCGGCCTATACAGGCCGGCTTTTTGGTGCGAGTCGAGTTGTTTGCCCTTCAAATGGAATAGGCGTAATCTACTAGTAAGGACAGGAAATTCATCCCTGCCCGGTTCTGGTAAACCATCAAGAATAGGAGAGATTTCAAAATGAAACGTTTTGAAGGCAAAGTAATCTTGATCACTGGGGCTGCATCCGGACTTGGACATGCTGCGGCCATGCAAATTGCATCAGAAGGGGCAAAACTATCACTCGTAGACCTGAACCAAGGTGGTTTGGAAAAAGTAAAGCAATCCATTCTTTCTTCTTACAGTGAAGCGGACGTATTATTGATCGAAGCGGATTGCTCCGACGAAAGCGCCGTGAAGAAATACGTCGATGAAACGGTGGAACACTTCGGTCAAATCGACGGATTCTTCAACAACGCAGGAATCGAAGGGAAGCAGGATCTTACAGAGGAATACGGTACGGATGAATTTGAACGTGTAGTGAACATCAACTTGAACGGTGTCTTTTACGGCATGAAATATGTACTGAAAGTCATGAGGGAGCAGGGCTACGGTTCCATCGTCAATACGGCATCTGTCGGAGGAATCCGCGGTGTCGGCAACCAATCCGGCTATGCGGCAAGCAAACACGGCGTAGTCGGAATGACCCGCAATTCCGGTGTGGAATATGGTCAGTACGGAATCAGCATCAAAGCCATCGCACCAGGTGCCATCATGACACCGATGGTCGAAGGCTCCCTCCGCCAAATCGGAGGCGATGACTGGGAAGCGGCAGGCAAGGAATTCGTCAGCGTCAACCCAATGAAACGCTTCGGAAAACCCGAAGAAGTCGGATACCTCGTAGCCTTCCTGCTATCCTCCCAAGCAGACTTCATCAACGGAGCCGTCATCCCGATCGACGGCGGACAATCCTATAAATACTGATCAACAAATAGAATACTAGCAGTAAAAAACAAGAATGATGGCCAAGCCCACATTCTTGTTTTTTTATGTTTAAAGAAGAATCAGCAGGAAGTGGATAGAGAAATATACCTGATGGGGTTCTTTAAATTGGTTGATTGCAGTATTAGTATTCCATGAGTTTTTCAAACACGCAGATGTTACCTAAGGCTGAATATCCAATAAAATATGCTCCATCAAAAAAGCAATTCCTACTCATTAGAATCCCAGAGTGGATTGAAGCGGAAGGAGCCTGACTCCAGCGGAAAAGGAGCATGATCGAGACCCCGCAGGCACGAGGAGGCTCGACATGCTCCCCGCAGGAAAGCAGGCACCTGAAGTGGAAAGGAACGGTCTCCTGTTCAATTTAGTCACATAAAGAATACCTGTCCAAGGTCAATCTTATTCCCTTTAAGAACAGTAGATAAAAAGAGAATACATTCATCCCACCACTATTAAAATATCCAAATGCTTTGCCTGTTCCACAACGAACCAAAAGAATTTTTAATTTTAACAATTTATTGACTATTTATAAAACAAAATGTTATTATATCGTTGAATTAACGTTATACTAATATCCATAATGCAATCGTTTAAAGGAGGAAAGCGATGAAGTCCGGATTGACCGTTGGGCACACGCTTGAAATCATCATCGATGTCACACCCGACATGCACGCAAGCTTTGAAGGGGAAGTGGTTCACCCGGTCTATTCCACCGTCCAAATGGTCTATCACATGGAATGGGCATCCCGTCAAATCATCCTTCCTTTCCTGGAAGAAAAGGAAGAAGGGATGGGGGCCGAAGTAAAAGTAGTGCACCGTGCACCAGCGCGGACGGGAACCCGTTTGAGCATTAAGGCCACCGTGACCCGAATGAACGCAAAAGGTATCTGGACTAAAATCATGATCCGCCGGGAGGAAACGGACTCCATTGTAGGAGAAGGAGAAGTGAGGCAGGTTGTCCTTCCGAAACAAACAATCGCTGAACGTATCGGGACAGATTGAAGACGATAAGGGGGAACTCGTATGGCAAGCCTATCTGATAAAATGAAAACGTTTACAAAAGAGACGGAGGTCAGGGGGATGGACATGTTCGATCAGATCAAGAATCATGAACAGGTCCTGTTCTGCAACGATGAAGAGACCGGTTTGAAAGCAATTATCGCCATACATAATACCACTCTCGGACCTGCTCTCGGCGGGTGCAGGATGATGCCGTATGCCTCAGTGGACGCGGCATTGAACGACGTACTCAGATTGTCGAGGGGGATGACATATAAATGCGCGGCAGCAGACGTGGATTTTGGTGGGGGAAAAGCGGTTATCATCGGTGATCCGACCAAAGATAAACATCCGGAGCTATTCAGGGCATTCGGGCAATTCGTCGAATCCCTTCAGGGCAGATTCTACACAGGCACGGATATGGGCACGTCACCGGATGATTTTGTCCACGCCTTGAAGGAAACCAACTGCATCGTAGGGGTCGACGAAGTATATGGTGGAAGCGGCGACTCTTCGATTCCGACAGCCATGGGCGTCATCTATGGACTTGAAGCCACCAACGAAACCATCTGGGGATCAAGGGATCTTCACGGGAAGCGCTATGCGGTCCAGGGGCTGGGGAAAGTCGGATTCAAGGTCGCGGAACGTCTCCTTGAAGAAGGAGCCAATCTGATTGTGACCGATATCAGTCATCACTCTGTGGAAAAACTGCAGTTGAAAGCAAAAGCCCTCGGAACGGCAGTGAAGGTCGTCAGCGGAGACGAAATCTACTCAGCGGATGCCGATGTGTTCATCCCTTGTGCCATAGGCGGGATCCTGAACGACGAGACCATCGGACGGTTAAAGGTGAAAGCCGTAGCCGGTTCTGCCAATAATCAGCTCCTTGATCACAGACACGGGATGTCCCTTCACCAGAAAGGAATTCTGTACGCACCTGACTACATCGTCAACGCAGGGGGGCTGATCCAGGTAGCAGATGAACTCTATGAACCTAACAAAGAACGCGTCCTCCAGAAAACGGGAGCCATCTATAACAGCCTCCTCAATATCTACACCCAATCAGAAAACGAACACATCACCACCGTCCAGGCAGCAGACCGCTTCTGCGAAAACCGTATCCAAACCAGAACCAAACGAAACAGCTTCTTCACCCACACCAAACGCCCAAAATGGAGTGTAAGGAAGTAAGAAAAGCGTAGGCGGCTCGCCCTGGGGCGACAAGCATAAGGCAGAATCGGCGGAAGGGCATGGTCTTGGCCCTTTTGACGATTATGACTTATGACCTCGAGCCCCAAGCCGCTGGAGCTAGACAGAAAGAAAAGCGTAGGCGGCTCGTTCTGACCCGACAAGCATAAGGTGGGATCGTCAGAAGGGCATGGTCTTGGCCCTTTTGGCGGTCATGACTTATGACCTCGAGGGTCAAGCCGCCGTAGCTAGACAGAAAGAAAAGCGTAGGCGGCTCGCCGCCCTAAGCAAAAACCAATAGTAAAAAGAAAACCTATCAACCTGACATTCTTGCAATCATCAAAACACCCAAAATAAAACAATGGGGACGCATCCCCATGAGAGAGGTGAGGGAATGATCGAACAGTTTCCGATCGTTCAAGTGCTGAATCCCCATGGGGAGTTGAGCCCCGACAGTGAGAAAGAGGTGTCCGAAGGGTTGGCGAGGACGTTCCTGCGCCACCTTATCCGTATCCGGACGTTCGACCGCAAGGCAGTGAGTCTTCAACGGCAGGGGCGTATTGGCACCTATGCCCCTTTTGAGGGCCAAGAGGCTTCCCAGGTGGGGAGCGCCATGGCCCTGCATGAAAAGGACTGGCTTTTTCCGACGTACCGGGATCATGGGGCGACCATGACCTTTGGGCATCCGCTGCTTCAGATCCTTCTGTTTTGGAAGGGGCGGAATGAAGGCTGTGTCCCTCCTGACGGAAAGAATATCTTTACTCCTGGCATCCCGATTGCGACACAGCTTCCTCATGCGGTGGGGGCGGCATATGCCGAAAAGAGGAAAGGGACGGAGAATGCCGCCATCGCGTATTTCGGTGATGGAGCGACATCCGAAGGAGATTTCCATGAAGGTCTTAACCTAGCGAGCGTATGGGGGGCTCCCGTGGTCTTCTTCAACCAGAACAACCGCTATGCCATTTCGGTACCGATCCACAAGCAGATGAAGACGAAGACGATTGCTCAAAAGGCCCTTGCATATGACATCCCGAGTGTCAGGATCGACGGGAATGATGTGTTCGCTGTTTATTTTGAAACAAAGAATGCATTGGAGCGGGCGAGGAGAGGGGAAGGACCAACGCTTATTGAAGCTGTGACGTGGAGGTACGGTGCTCATACGACAGCAGATGATCCCTCGAAATACAGGGATCAGGGAGAGAGCGATGTGAAAAGAAGGGAAGATCCGATAGACAGGCTACAGCGCTATATGGAGAAAAAAGGCTGGTGCGATGAGGAGTGGCTGGATTCCGTAAAGCTGGAGTATGCCAAGGAGGTCGATGCGGCTGTTGCGGATCTGGAACAGTATCCTGAGCCGGACCCGTCCTTGATCTTTGATCATGTATTCGAAACACCGACTTGGCCCGTCCTTCAGCAGAAAGAAAGATTGCTTTCACATCTGAAGGGGGGATCAAGATGAGTATCATGACAACAACCAAAACGATGACGATGGTACAGGCGATCACGGACGGCCTTCGAGTCATGTTGAACGAACGGAGTGATACCCTGCTCCTTGGGGAGGATATCGGGACGAACGGCGGGGTCTTCCGTGCAACGGATGGCCTCCAGGCAGAGTTCGGTGAAGATCGGGTGCTCGACACACCCCTGAGTGAGGCCGGATTCATCGGTGCTGCGATTGGAATGGCGGTAAATGGATTCCGCCCTGTAGCAGAGGTCCAGTTCCTCGGATTCATTTATCCCGCTTATGAGCAGATCATGACACACGCAAGCCGGCTGCGCTCAAGAACGCTCGGGCATTATACATGCCCCATGGTCATACGGGCCCCGTACGGAGCAGGTGTCCGGGCACCTGAGATCCATTCCGATAGTACGGAGACGCTGTTCACCCATATGCCGGGCATCAAGGTCGTGTGTCCTTCAACTCCCCGGGAGGCAAAGGGGTTGTTGATTGCGGCCATTGAAGACCCGGATCCGGTCTTATTCCTTGAGCCCATGCAGTGCTATCGGTCGACACGTGAGGAAGTACCCGAGGGGAAGTATACGGTTGAAATCGGTAAAGGAAGGACCGTCCTTGAAGGGGACGATGTCACGGTCATTGCATGGGGAGCAATGGTGAAGGTGGCAGAAGAGGCAGCGAAGAAGGCAGGGGAAAAGGGGATTTCATGCGAGGTACTCGATATGAGGACGCTGTCTCCCTTGGACAAGGATCTTATCACCGAATCTGTCCAGAGGACAGGGAGGACCGTCATCGTCCATGAAGCTCACGCCACAGGGGGTGTAGGCAACGATGTCCTTGCCATCATCAACGACTTTTCTTTCCTCTTTCAGAAAGCTCCTGTGGAGAGGGTGACTGGATTCGATACGCCTGTCCCCTATTTTGGATATGAAGACTATTATCTGCCGGATACGGGCCGCGTCCTCGAAGCAATTGAGAGAGCAGCGGCATTTTGAAAGGAGGGAGCCAATGGAGGTCAAGCTGCATGATATAGGAGAAGGTATGACCGAGGCGACAATCAACGCCTTCTTGGTGGGGGTCGGTGAACAGGTGCGTGCGGATCAACCGCTGGTGGAAGTTCAGACAGACAAGATGACAGCGGAAATCCCGGCACCGGCCAATGGAATCATCAAAGGGTTCAATGTAAAGGAAGGGGATACGATCCGCGTCGGTGAGACGGTTTTGATCATGGGCTCCGGCAAGGCGTCGACAGCGCCCAAACGGGCATCCTTGGCCACGGCACAAAAGACCAGGATCATGGCATCCCCCTTCACGAGAAAGCTGGCGAGGGAAGCAGGAATCCCCCTTGAAAAGGTGCGGGGATCCGGTCCGGCGGGAAGGATCATGGATGAGGATATCCACTCTCACCTTCAAGTGGAACCACCCCCTCAGGAAACGCCTGTGCGGACTGAGGCAGACAGCATTCCATTCAGGGGAAGGCGAAAGCAGATTGCTTCCAAGATGGTCCGGTCAGTCAGGACCATTCCTCACTGTACCCACTTTGAAGAGATTGATGTCACGGAACTCCTCGCGTGGAAAAGGGATGTGCCAGACGTTTCAATGGGTGCATTCTTCATCAAAGCGCTGTCTATTTGTCTGAAAGAATTCCCGATTTTTAACGGACGGCTTGATGAAGAACAGGAGTGCGTCCACCTTCAGCATGCCCATCATATAGGAGTAGCGGTCGATACGGAGGAAGGGTTGATCGTACCGGTGATCCGTCATGTGGAAGAGAAGACGCTGAAGGACATTCAGAAAGAACTCAAGGCACTGACAAACAAAGCGCTGAATCAAACGCTTACCGTCAAGGAGGCATCAGGGGGGACATTCACAGTGAGCAATGTCGGTCCCCTCGGAGGTTCGATCGGTGCAACGCCGATCATCAATGAACCGGAAGTGGCCCTCATATCCTTCCATAAAACGAAAAAGCGGCCCATGGTCAATGAGTCGGATGAAATTGTGATCCGGTCCATGATGAATGCATCCATGTCTTTCGATCACCGAGTGGCAGATGGAGGGACAGCCGTAAGGTTCACCAATCGACTGCGGGATTTCATTGAAAAACCGGGGATCCTGCTGATGGAGATGATATAGATGGTAGTTGGCGAAATGGTTGAAAAACGTGATCTGATGGTCATCGGTGGAGGTCCTGGAGGCTATCACGCCGCGCTTCGTGCCGCCCAATTGGGGAAGCAGGTCACCTTGATCGAGCAGGGGGAGATCGGTGGAGCCTGCCTGAATGAAGGCTGCATCCCATCGAAGATCCTGACCCATTTTGCAAGTGAGTTCCGAAAGCAGGGGCATCTTCAGAAAATGGGCATGGTGATGGGGGAAGCGTCCATCGATCTTGCCAAGCTGAAGTCGTTCAGAGAAGAAAAGATCAAGGGCCTGCGGGCAGGGGTGGAAGGGTTGCTTCGTTCAAGAGGAGTCGAGGTGATCAATGGGACCGCTTCGTTTCTATCAGAGAACCGGATCGGGATCGAAAGCGGTCATCAGTTCTCCCTTTTTGAATTCAAGCAGGCCATTGTCGCGATTGGTGGAAAGATGGTGTATCCGCCGGGTATCAGTATGGAATCCCCATTTGTCCTGACAGAGCGTAAGGCACTGACCATGACCGAGATACCGGAGGGATTGATTGTATCCGGTCATGACTATGTGGCCATTGAAATAGCTGCTGCATACGCGGCCCTTGGAAGCACAGTCACCCTCTTGATGGAGGGGAGACTGCCCTTTGATCAGTCCATTGAGCGCGAGATGAAAAGGCTTCTGAAAAAACAGAAGGTTTCTGTCGTTACCGAAGTGACGATTATGAGCGTTTCGGACGATGGAGGAGTGGAAGTGGATTATGAAAGTTCTGCCGGGACGAGGCAGGTAAATGGAACCCATTTAGTCCTGTGCGGGAAGTCAGAGGCAGATCTCTCCCGTGCAGGACTGGACCGGCTGCCGCTTGAGTGTGAGGGGGGCAAAATCAAGGTCGATGGGGAGGGGCGCACGTCGATTCCCGGCGTGTGGGCTATAGGAGATGTGACCCCCGGACCAGGGCTTGCCATAAAAGCAATCAAGGAGGGCAAGGTGGCAGCGGGAGCGATTGCTGGGGATAAGGGGGAAGTTGACCTGGAGTGGCTTCCTGCCATTGTCCAAATGCATCCGCCCGTCGCCTGTGCGGGCTGGAGTGAAGAAGAAGCGGAGGACCGTGGATACGAAGTAGTCTGCAGTGAGTATCCTTTCAGAGCCAATGGATTTGCAGGATTGAAAGAAGAGACGGACGGAATGATCAAAATCGTATCGGAGAAAGGGACTTCTCTGATCCTTGGTATCCATATGATCGGATCGGGGGCTGTCGAACTGATCTCCACGGGTGTGCTGGGACTTGAAATGGCAGCAAGGGCAGAGGATTTCACCTTCCCTCTCTATCCGCATCCGAGCAGCAATGAAGCCCTGATGGAAGCCGTCGAGGAACTCACGGGGCATGCCGTGCACCTGCAGAGGAGAAGGAAAAAGGCAGTTCAATAAATCAGTTGCTTCACTACAGAAAAGCGTTCATGCTTCACATGCCACTCTTGAGAAGAAAAGAAAAAGAGCATACGATAATAATCAGAAAAATACAAAATCGGAGGGATCGTTATGGAAAAGATGGATAAGAAGCCAATGAAGACCGAAGAAATCTTCCCGGTAAGGGATGTCGATTATCTTGAATATTTCACAGGGAATGCCAAGCAGGCGGCCCATTTCTTTTGTACAGCGTTTGGATTCAAAACAGTCGCATATTCCGGACTTGAAACAGGTAACCGCGATACCGTCTCTTATGTCCTTCAGCAGAATAAAGTAAGACTTGTTGTGACGGGGAGCCTTCACGAAGGCAGTCGTGTAGCGGAATTCGTCAGGAAGCATGGGGATGGAATCAAGGATATCGCCCTTATGGTGGATGATGTTGAAAAGGCTTTCAAAGGTGCGGTGGAGCGTGGTGCCATTGAAATCATGCCGCCGGAAACACTGGAAGATGCAGATGGGAAGCTGAAAAAAGCGGTGATCGGTACATACGGAGAAACGATCCATACCTTGATTGAACGGAAGGATTACAACGGGATCTTCATGCCGGGGTATGAAAAAGCGAACTCTTCCAGAACAGAGCGTGATGCGGCGATCATCGCCGTCGACCACGTTGTGGGAAATGTCGAACGCATGGAAGAATGGGTGGAGTACTACGAGAAGGTGATGGGCTTCAAGGAAATGCGCCATTTCTCCGATGAGGATATCACGACAGAATACTCTGCCCTTATGTCCAAAGTGATGCACAATGGCGGCAGGATCAAGTTCCCGATCAACGAGCCGGCTGAAGGAAAGCGCAAATCCCAGATCCAGGAGTACCTGGAGTACTACGGCGGTCCAGGGGTACAGCATATCGCCGTTCTGACAGAGGATATCGTGAAGACCGTCGGGATTCTGAAGGAGAACGGTGTGGAATTCCTGAGCACACCGGATTCCTATTACGATATGCTGTCTGAGCGTGTGGGAGAAATCGATGAAGAAATTTCTCAAATCAAGGAGTTAAACATCCTAGTGGATCGAGATGATGAAGGGTATCTTCTCCAGATCTTTACGAAGCCGATCGTGGATCGTCCGACTCTTTTCATTGAGGTCATCCAGCGCAAAGGGGCAAGGGGATTCGGTGAAGGAAACTTCAAAGCGTTGTTTGAATCAATCGAAAGAGAGCAGGAGCGACGCGGAAATCTCTAAATAATGAGCTTGACCTTCAATTCGAGAAAATCAGATAAAGAGATATAGAGATATAGAGAAAACAAGCAAAAAAAGAGATAGATGATCAAAGAGGGAATAAAAAGGGATCGAGAATAATAGGGGATCAACAAACAGAAAACGGGCTGGCCCAAGAGCTTTTCGATGGGATCCGGACATCTCCTGCATCCGTGCAGGAATCGGTCGGGATCACGTTCTGAAACTCGGGGTCAGCCCTATTAAAAAGAGGGGGCAGGCTGATGGTGATGAAGTTCAAGACGAGGGAAGTCCTTACAAAAATCGATCCGTATGTTCTTGGGAAATCGACTGTCGAATTACAAAGGGAGCATGGTCTCGGGTCCATTTGCAAGCTATCGGAAAATGAAAATATCCACGGCTGCTCCCCGAAGGTCGTCAGCTGGTTGAAGGAAGGGAATGGGGAGCTCTTCCTTTACCCGGACGGTGCGGCCACTGAACTTCGTAAAGAGGTGTCTGAATTCCTTGGGGTGCGCCAAGGAGAGCTTGTATTCGGAAATGGGTCGGATGAAGTGATCCGGCTTCTCTCCAGGGCCTATATCAGTGAAGGAGACGAAGCCATCATGGCCGATGTCACCTTCCCCCGCTATCATACAAATGTCTTCCTCGAAGGCGGAAATTCGGTAAGGGTGCCCCTGGTGAACGGAGTCCATGACCTGGCCGGGATGAAGAATGCCATCACTGATCGAACCAAACTGATCTTCATCTGCAATCCGAATAATCCCACAGGAACCATCGTCGGGACTGAAGAACTGCTGTCCTTCATTTCAGCCGTTCCCTCACACATCCTTATGGTATTGGACGAAGCGTACGTGGAATACGTGTCAGACAGAAATCACCTCGACACGCTCCCGCTTTTGAAACGCTTCGAAAATCTGGTGATCCTGAGGACTTTTTCAAAGATTTATGGTCTGGCGGGACTCAGGGTCGGCTTCGGAGTCATGAATGAGGAGGTAGCCGGACAGCTCCTAAAAGTGAAGGATGTCTTCAATGTGAATGCACTGGCCCAAGGAGCAGCCGTCAAGGCTATCCACGATCAAGCGTTCATCGGGAAGTGTGCTTCGTTGAATGAAGCGGGCCGTTCCTATCTTGAGGGAGAAT
The DNA here is from genome assembly GCF_039822645.1 of Rossellomorea sp. RS05. Lineage (NCBI taxonomy): Bacteria > Bacillati > Bacillota > Bacilli > Caryophanales > Bacillaceae > Rossellomorea > Rossellomorea sp. RS05. Next base: position 45,809 of record NZ_JBDKWY010000008.1, read on the forward strand.
TTCACAGACTTGGGCTCGCGTACTTCCCTTCCCAGGCGAATTTTATCATGGTGGATACGGGGAAGGATGGGAATCTCATTGCCGGTGAATTGGCGAAGAAGGGGTTCCTGGTCAGGTCCGGGGTTCTTCTTGGCTATCCCGAGACCATTCGCGTGACAATCGGAACCGAACAGGATAATCGTGCTTTCGTCAAAGCCCTTGAATATGTGCTGGGGAGGAATATAAGTGGATATCAAGCCTGATCAGCTCCCATGGCAGGAAGCATATAAACTGGTCATCGGGTCCATCCTTCCGAGACCGATTGCATTTGTTTCCACCGTGGATGAGGCGGGACATGCAAACCTCGCTCCGTTCAGCTTTTTCACGGCAATCAGCGCCGATCCCATGCTGGTCTGTTTTTCACCGATGCGAAGAGGCACCGATGGCGGGAAGAAGGATACGATGTTGAATATCGAAGCGACGAAGGAATTTGTGATCAATATCGTCAGTGAAACGTTTGTAGAACAAATGAACGACTGTGCGAAGGAATATGCACCTGAAGTAGATGAGTTCGAGGCAGCCGGACTTGGGAAGAAGCCATCGGTTACCGTGGCTCCCCCTGCTGTTTCGGAAAGCCGGGTCCAGTTGGAATGCAGCCTGCAGGACGTCCTGCATTTCGGGGACCACCCAGGCGCAGGAAGCCTCGTGATAGGAAAAGTGCAGTGCGTGCGACTGGATGATGAGCTGTATGATGCAGGAAGAATCGACTCATCCATGCTTGAGCCTGTTGGGAGGATGGCCGGCCAAACCTACACGAAGCCCCTCGCCGATACATTCGAATTGATCCGGAAGAGGTGAGAGGGAAATGAAGTTAGTGAGTTTTCTAGTGGGGGATGAGATAAGGGCAGGACTCGTAAATGGAGACAGGGTGATTGATCTCCATCAGGCGAGCGGCGGCCGTTTACCGAAGGAGATGAGGCGGCTGATCGAATTGGGTGATGAAGGCATAGCGCTCATGCGCGAGCTCTCCGCCCTTACAGGGGAATATGCTCTCTCGGAGCTATCCCTCGTGGCTCCCCTGCCTGATCCAGTGAGCATTCGTGATTTTTATGCGTTTGAGGATCATGTAAGGAATGCCCGGCAGAGAAGGGGCCTTGCGGTCGTACCGGAATGGTATGAGATGCCGGTCTTCTACTTCACCAATCATATGAGTGTCTCAGGACCGGATGCGCCCATCACGGTTCCGAAAGGGAGCGCATGCTTGGATTACGAACTTGAAATTGCCTGCGTTATCGGTCGCAGAGGTAAAGACATTCCGGTTGAACAGGCAGAAGACTATATCTACGGCTATATGATCATGAACGATTGGAGTGCAAGGGACCTTCAGCGTGAAGAGATGAAGGTGGGTCTCGGGCCGGCGAAAGGGAAAGACTTTGCCACCACATTTGGTCCGTACCTTGTGACGAGGAACGAATTGGAATCATACCGGGAAGCGGACCGTCTCGACTTGGAGATGACCGCAACAGTGAACGGAGTCCTTTTATCAAAGGGGAATTACAAAGAGATCCATTACACGTTCCCCGCCATGATTGCTAGGGCATCTGAAAATGTCATGCTCATCCCTGGGGAAGTGATCGGGTCGGGGACCGTCGGCACAGGCTGTCTGCTCGAGCTTGGTGAGGAAGTCCACCCCTGGCTTGTACCCGGTGATGTTGTCGAACTTGGGATCACAGGTCTCGGAATCTTGAAGAATACAATCAGTGCAAGGGAGGAAAGGGATCATGTTTTATCGCCGGATGGGGACGATCCCCCACAAGCGTCATACGATGTTCAAAAAAGATGACGGAAGTCTCTACCGGGAGCAGGTGATGGGGACGAAGGGGTTCTCCGGGACCCAATCAATCCTTTATCATCACCATCTCCCGACTGCGGTTTCGGAAGCATCCTACGAGGGTAGCTACCTGCCTGAGTTTGAAGAGGGGGGGGCCCTTCACCACCGCCACTTTTTCACGGATTCCATCGAGAAGAAGGGGGACGCCCTGAACGCCAGAGAATACCTTCTTGGGAATAGTGACCTCCTTATCGGTACTGCATCTGTGACGGATGCGATGAGTGATTTTTACCGTAACGGTGATGGAGATGAGATGCTGTTCATCCATTTTGGAGCAGGGAAAGTAGAGACGATGTTCGGCACCCTTTCTTACGGGAAAGGCGATTACATCATCATACCGATCGGCACCATCCACCGAATCATACCCGAGGAAGAGACGAAGATCCTAGTAGTCGAGTCGTTCAGTCAGATCACGACTCCACGCAGGTATCGGAATGAATATGGCCAGCTCCTCGAGCACAGTCCATTCTGTGAGCGTGATCTTTCGGGACCGGAAGTGCTGGAATCCCGGGATGAAAAAGGTGAATATCGCGTCCTGACAAAGTCCCGCGGATCGATCCATGTCCATGTTCTGGACCACCATCCGCTTGATGTCGTGGGATGGGACGGCTATCTCTATCCGTGGAAGTTCAACATTGAAGACTTTGAGCCGATTACTGGCAGAGTCCATCAGCCACCGCCTGTGCATCAGACCTTCGAAGGGCATAATTTCGTCGTCTGCTCATTCGTCCCGAGGCTTTATGATTATCACCCAGAGGCCATACCGGCCCCTTACAACCATAGTAACGTCAACAGCGACGAGCTCCTTTACTATGTAGAGGGGAATTTCATGAGCCGCAAGGGCATCAAGAGAGGATCGATCACCCTCCATCCAAGCGGGATTCCCCATGGGCCGCATCCTGGAACGACAGAAGCGAGCATCGGGAAAAAAGAAACATTGGAACTCGCCGTCATGATCGATACGTTCAGGCCCCTGAAGATCGTGAAGAAGGCAAAAGATGTCGAAGATCACGCATATATGTATACATGGTTATAAAAGGAAAGCCGGTTCCAAACAGGAGCCGGCTTTTTATTTTATAGAGATTTTAAACTGACTGAGGGGGAGTCGATTCTCCATTTATTTCGTTAATCATAAATAAATGGGTTGTTCTTGTGCAACATGTCACAAATGGGAGTGTTCCCATTCGGTTTCATCCGGAAAGTAAAAAGAGTAGCGTTTCTTCTATTAGAGTATTAAAGTGGATCGATTCTCATTTGTGGGAGATTGTTGAGAATGGAGAGAGGGAGAGGGGTGTGATGAATGGTGTCTAAGGGTGTCATGAGCCCTGTAAACTCAACATCTTCGGGAAAAAACTATCAAGGATTTTTCAAGAACAAAAAATTATTTTTTTTTAGGTTCTATAAACATGATAAGGACAAAGATGAAAGCGTTACCATATAATCTGACAAATCTAAATTGTCTAATAATTTACCGAAATAGTGTTGACCTTCCCTTAAAACGGGAGTAACATTGTCCTCAATAAAATTTTTAATCGCATCAGAAAAGGTCAGTGGCGGTCTTCGCACCCATTTTTAAAAGGGGCCTGGACGTAAATAGATGTGTTAGAAAATTAATATTCCGAATAATCAAATAAATTTAATCGTGAAAGGAATGATGAACATGAGCGAGCAGTGGATTTACTTAGACGGTCAGTACGTAAAAAAGGAAGATGCAAAAGTATCTGTTTATGACCATGGTTTTCTTTATGGAGATGGAGTGTTCGAAGGCATTCGAATGTACGACGGCAATGTCTTCCGTCTCGAAGAACATGTTGATCGCCTTTACGATTCAGCCAAATCCATCATGCTGAACATCGAAGTCTCAAAAGAAGAGATGAGCAATATCATCATTGAAACATTGAAAATGAATAAACTTGAAAATGCCTATATCAGGGTTGTCATCTCCCGCGGAGTAGGGAATCTCGGATTGGATCCCTTCACTTGCAGCCATCCACAGATCATCGTCATCGCAGAACAGCTCGCCCTATTCCCGAAAGCATTGTATGACACGGGGATCGAGATCGTCACCGTGGCAAGCAGACGGAACCGTGCGGATGTTTTATCGCCGAAGGTCAAGTCGTTGAACTATCTGAACAATATCCTCGTAAAGATCGAAGCGAACCTTGCCGGTGTGAGTGAAGCGCTGATGCTGAACGATCAAGGGTATGTAGCGGAAGGATCCGCCGATAACATCTTCATCGTGAAGAAAGGAAAAATCCTCACTCCACCAGGTTATGTAGGGGCGCTGGAAGGCATCACACGAAACGCCATCATCGAAATCGCCCAGAAATCCGGTTATGAAATGAAAGAAGAAGTCTTTACACGCCACGATGTATATACGGCGGATGAAGTCTTCCTCACGGGTACTGCAGCAGAAGTCATCGCTGTCGTCAAAGTCGATGGACGTGTGATCGGAGACGGTAAACCGGGTGAATGTACAAATAAATTATTGCAACAGTTCAGGGACACTGTCACGCAGGATGGAAGAAAAGTTTACAAACAAAATGCTCAAGTCGGGTAAGTTGGAGGTGCTGATGTGCGTAGTGACATGATCAAAAAAGGAATCGACCGCGCTCCCCATCGCAGCCTGCTTTATGCGACGGGAGTCAAATTGGAAGACATGGAGAAGCCCTTCATCGGGGTATGCAACTCCTATATCGATATCATACCGGGACATATGCATCTCAATCACTTCGCAGCCGTGGTGAAAGAAGCGATCCGGGAAGCAGGAGGCATCCCGTTCGAATTCAATACGATCGGCGTGGATGACGGGATCGCAATGGGACACATCGGGATGCGTTATTCCCTTCCGAGCCGGGAGCTCATCGCCGATTCAGCCGAAACGGTCATCAACGCCCACTGGTTCGACGGAGTGTTTTACATTCCGAACTGTGACAAGATCACGCCAGGCATGTTGATGGCATCCGTTCGCACCAACGTTCCTTCCGTCTTCGTATCGGGAGGACCGATGGAGGCAGGTGTATCAAGCGAAGGAAAACCCCTTTCCCTTGTATCTGTTTTCGAAGGGGTGGGTGCCCATCAATCGGGCAGGATGACAGCCGAACAGCTTCTGGACATCGAGCAAAATGCGTGTCCTACATGCGGATCCTGTTCAGGGATGTTCACCGCCAATTCCATGAACTCCCTCATGGAGATGCTCGGGATGGCCCCTCCTGGTAACGGGACGATCGTGGCAACATCGGAAGAGCGCCACCAGCTCATCAAGGACGCTGCCAAGCACCTTGTGGAAATGGTGAAGAAGGACATCAAACCGAGGGATATCATCACGAAAGACACCATCGACGATGCCTTTGCCCTCGATATGGCCATGGGAGGTTCGACCAACACGGTCCTCCATACCCTTGCCATCGCCAATGAGGCGGAAATCGATTACGACATCAACCGCATCAATACCGTAGCGGAAAGGGTGCCATACCTGTCGAAGATCAGCCCAGCGTCCGATTATTCCATGCAGGACGTCCACAATGCCGGCGGAGTGAGTGCCATCATCAAGGAGCTGTGTGAGATGGGTGCGGTCCACAGCGACCGGATCACCGTTACAGGAAAGTCACTCTATGAAAATGTGAAAGATGCTGAAATCGTGAATGATGAAGTCATCAGGAGAAAAGATAACGCCTACAGTCCTGTAGGAGGGTTGTCTGTCCTCTTCGGAAATATCGCTCCGAATGGTGGTGTCATCAAGGTAGGGGCAGTCGATCCTTCCATCAAGACATTCATGGGCGAGGCCATCGTCTATGAATCGCAGGATGAGGCCCTTGCCGGGATCGAAAGTGGTGAAGTGAAGGAAGGTCATGTAGTGGTCATCCGCTACGAAGGACCGAAAGGCGGTCCAGGGATGCCGGAAATGCTCGCCCCGACAGCGGCGATCGCCGGGCGGGGGCTTGAGAAGAAAGTGGCCCTCCTCACGGACGGACGTTTCTCCGGTGCATCCCGTGGCATCTCCATCGGTCACGTATCACCTGAGGCTGCGGAAGGCGGCCCGATCGGGGTCGTGGAGAACGGAGATCCGATCTTCATCGATCTCACCAACCGTACCATCTCCCTCATGGTTTCAGAGGAAGAGCTCACCTTCAGACAGCAAGAGTGGGTCCAGCCCGCTCCTAAAATACGAAAAGGATATCTCGCTCGATATGCAAAGCTTGTCACATCGGCAAGCACAGGTGGAATACTGAAAACAGAATAAAGAAAAATCGGTGAAGAGGCAAAAGGATTGGGTTTTGTATTCACAGAGAGCTGGTGGTGCTGCGAACCAGTAATACAACCAATACCGACATCCCCTCTGAGTATCGTTCTGAACAGTGATTAGGAACGATCGAGTAGACTCTACTCGTTACAAAAACGAAGGCTGAAATTCTTCAGCCTGCTGAGGGAGATGAACGTCGTCTCTGAACTAGGGTGGTACCGTGGAAAGGAAGCAAACCTTTTCGCCCCTGCGAAAGATAAACTCTGTCGTAGTGGGTGAAAAGGTTTTTTTGTGTGATAGATTCATAAAAATCATGAAATGAAAGGGAGGAGATAGGCAATGAGAGCCAAAGTAGAGGCGGATCTGGCTTCACAGTCACTGGCAGAAAACATCAACGGTGCTGATATGCTCATGAAGGCGTTAAAGGAGGAAAAAGTTGAGATTCTGTTCGGGTACCCGGGAGGAGCGGTCCTGCCGATATACGATGCTCTTTACAAAGCCCCCATCAAGCACGTGCTGGCCCGCCATGAGCAAGGCGCCATCCATGCGGCTGAAGGGTATGCCAGGGTATCTGGAAGACCTGGTGTCGTCATTGCAACCTCGGGACCCGGGGCGACGAACCTTGTGACGGGAATCGCCGACGCCATGATGGATTCCTTGCCACTGGTGATCTTCACCGGGCAGGTCGCTTCCAACGTCATCGGAACGGATGCCTTCCAGGAAGCGGATGTGGTCGGGATCACCATGCCAATCACCAAACACAATTACCAGGTGAGGGACCTTGCTGATCTTCCCCGTATAGTCAAAGAAGCATTCCACATTGCTTCCACAGGCAGACCTGGTCCGGTCCTGGTGGACATTCCGAAGGACCTTACCGTTCAAATCGCCAGTCCGGCTGAGGAGCAGGAGATGGATCTTCCGGGCTATCAGCCGAATCTTCACCCGAACCCTTTGCAAATCAAAAAATTGATTGAAGCTGTGAAGCACTCACAAAGACCTGTGATCCTGGCGGGTGCAGGCATCCTTCACGCAAAGGCCTCCGAGGAGCTGAAGGAATTCGCTGAACATTATGATCTTCCTGTGGTCCATACGCTGCTGGGTCTTGGCGGATTTCCCGCCGATCATGCTTTGTTCCTTGGAATGGCGGGGATGCACGGGTGCTATACAAGCAATATGGCCCTTCATGAATGCGATCTCCTCATCAACATCGGTGCCCGATTTGATGACAGGCTGACAGGGAATCTGGCCACCTTCGCCCCGAATGCGAAAGTAGTCCATATCGACGTGGATCCGGCGGAAATCGGCAAGAATGTCGAGACGCATATCCCGATCGTCTCTGATGCGAAGCACGCTTTGGTCAAGATCCTCGAGCATGATGAGAGCAAATGTTACTTCGAGGAGTGGCATAGCCGATTGAAGGCCAATAAACAGGAATATCCGTTCTGGTACAACCGGGCAGAGGGAATCATCTCTCCTCAGAGGCTCATCGAACAGGTATATGAATTGACCAATGGTGAAGCCGTTGTCACCACCGATGTCGGCCAGCACCAGATGTGGGCGGCACAATATTACTCGTTCAAAAACCCGAATAACTGGGTCACATCTGGCGGACTCGGCACGATGGGATTCGGATTCCCGGCGGCAATCGGGGCGCAGCTTGCAGACAGGGAGAGGAAAGTCGTGGCGTTCGTAGGGGATGGAGGCTTCCAGATGACCCTGCAGGAACTGGTTCTATTAAAAGAGCTCGATCTCCCCGTGAAGGTGGTCATCCTGAATAACGGAACCCTAGGAATGGTGAGACAGTGGCAGGAAACATTCTACGAAGAACGGTATTCCCAATCGGTCTTCTCCCTGCAGCCTGATTTTGTGAAGTTGGCTGAATCCTACGGCATCAAAGGGTATCAGGTGAAGACCCAGGAAGAGGTTGAATCAGTCCTCAGGGAGGCGTTGACGAGTGATGAGCCGGCCCTCATCGACTGTTGGGTCAACCCGAAGGAAAATGTCTATCCGATGGTTGCTCCCGGCAAGGGATTACACGAAATGATAGGAGTGAAACCATGAAGAGGATCGTAACGGCCATCGTTCATAATCGGAGCGGGGTATTGAACCGGGTTACCGGGCTGTTCACTAAAAGGCAGTTCAATATCGAGAGCATCTCTGTCGGCTATACAGAGGTGGAAGGAGTCTCCAGGATGACCTTCGTCGTGAACGTGGAAGATGACCGCAAGATCGAGCAGCTCCTGAAACAGCTTCACAAGCAGATTGATGTCCTGAAGGTATCGGACATTACCGATCAGGGAGTGGTGGCGAGGGAACTTGCTCTCATCAAGGTGCTCAGCACAGGTCAAACACGATCTGAAATTAACGGAATTGTCGAACCATTCCGCGCCGCCATCATCGACGTCGCAAGGGACAGCGTGACGGTCCAGGTAACGGGGGAAACGTCGAAGATCGAAGCCATCATCGACCTCCTGAGACCATACGGAATCAAAGAGATTGCAAGGACTGGAATCACCGCTTTTGCACGAGGCAACAGCAAAAGCGTCACAGATATGAAGCAGTATACAATCGTCAACTAACCTATTAAAAATCGAGAGGATGAGAGAAATGGTAAAAGTATATTATAACGGTGACGTAAACGAAGAGGTTTTGAAAGGCAAGAAAGTGGCAGTGGTCGGATATGGATCTCAAGGTCATGCACACGCACTAAACCTGAAGGAAAGCGGATTTGATGTCGTAGTCGGTCTTCGTAAAGGCAAGTCATGGGATCAAGCGGTAGCAGATGGATTCGACGTATACTCCGTACGAGAAGCGAGCGAACAAGCGGACGTCATCATGGTCCTTCTCCCGGATGAGTATCAGCCGAAGGTGTATGAAGCCGAAATCAAACCGGCCCTTTCAGCGGGCAAAGCCCTCGCTTTCGCTCACGGATTCAACATCCATTTCTCTCAAGTCGTTCCTCCGGAAGATGTGGATGTATTCCTAGTAGCCCCTAAAGGTCCAGGGCATCTTGTGCGACGCACATTTGAAGAAGGCGCAGGTGTACCGGCACTGTTCGGCGTGTATCAGGATGTGACGGGGAATGCTCGAGGCGTAGCCCTTGCGTACGCAAAAGGAGTGGGAGCAGGACGTGCAGGAATCCTCGAGACATCCTTCCAGGAAGAAACGGAAACCGATCTATTCGGTGAACAGGCTGTTCTGTGCGGGGGGCTGACATCCCTTGTGAAAGCAGGGTTTGAGACATTGGTGGAAGCAGGCTATCAAAAAGAAGTTGCCTACTTTGAGTGTCTCCATGAGCTGAAGCTGATCGTCGATCTTATGTATGAGAAAGGTCTCGAAGGAATGCGCTTCTCCATCTCCGATACTGCCCAGTGGGGTGATTTCGTTTCCGGCCCGCGTGTCGTGAATGAGGAAACGAAGGCGCGGATGAAGGATGTACTCACCGACATCCAGACAGGTAAATTTGCAAAGGGCTGGATCCTTGAAAACCAGGCAAACCGCCCAGAGTTCAACGCCATCAACAAGCGTGAAAGCGAGCATCCGATCGAAGTGGTCGGCAAGGAATTGAGGGCCATGATGCCATTCGTACAGCAGAAATCCTCCAAAAAAGAGAAGGAAGTGGTCTCCAGTGCGAACCATTGATATTTTCGATACAACGCTACGCGACGGTGAACAATCGGCGGGTGTGAACCTCAATACGCTTGAAAAGATCGAGGTGGCAAAGCAGCTGGAGCGCTTGGGAGTCGACGTCATAGAGGCCGGCTTCCCGGCTGCCTCCAAGGGTGACTTCGACGCAGTGAAACGGATCGGCGAAACGATCAAGAACAGCTCGGTGACCGGTCTTGCCAGAGCCCAGCAGCGGGACATCGATGCTGTATGGGGGGCACTGAAGAATACGGCGGAGCCGAGACTCCATGTATTCCTAGCCACATCGCCGATCCACATGACCCATAAGCTCAAGATGTCGCCGGACCAAGTGGTTGAAACAGCGGTACAGGCCGTGAAATATGCGAAACAGTTCTTCCCGGTCGTCCAGTGGTCGGCAGAGGATGCTTGCCGTACCGATCTTGATTTCCTTGTCAGGATCATGAAGGAAGTCATCGATGCAGGAGCATCCGTCATCAACCTTCCCGATACGGTCGGCTATATCACGCCTCAGAAGTACGGAGAAATCTTCAAATATGTCAGGGAGAATGTTCCGAATATCGACGGGATCAAGCTCTCCGCCCATTGCCATAACGACTTGGGGATGGCGACGGCCAACTCCCTGGCAGCGATCGAAAACGGAGCCGATCAGATCGAAGGGACGATCAACGGAATCGGAGAGCGGGCAGGAAATGCAGCCCTTGAAGAAATCGCCGTCGCCCTTCGGATCCGTGAAGATTTCTACAGTGCAGGGACGCGCCTGAAGCTTGATGAAATCAAGAAGACGAGTGCCCTTGTCAGCAAGCTTACTGGAATGAGGGTACCGGCAAATAAAGCGGTCGTCGGGGATAATGCCTTCGCCCATGAGTCCGGGATCCATCAGGACGGCATGCTGAAAGAAAAGACCACCTATGAAATCATCACACCGGAATTGATCGGGAACAGCTCGACCCGCCTCGTCCTCGGAAAGCACTCCGGACGTCATGCCTTCAAGAATAAGGCATCGGAGCTCGGATTCGAGCTGACGGATGAAAAGTTGAACGAAGCATTTCACGCGTTCAAAGAGCTTGCAGATAAGAAAAAAGAAATCGTGGATGATGATCTGTTCAGCATCCTGACGAATAAACAAACAGAAATGGTAGAAGGAGTCGGGTTCAGTCTTGAAAGGATGCAGGTGCAGTATGGGATGGACAATATCCCTACTGCAACGATCGAGCTGAAGCTTGAAGACGGAAGCGTCACCCAGCTTGCATCGACCGGTTCTGGCAGCGTGGAAGCCATCTATAATACAATCGAACGCATCCTTCCGGGGACATCGAAGCTGCTTGACTACCGGATCAACTCCGTCGGCGGTGGCCGGGATGCACTCGCCGAAGTCTATGTCCATCTGGAATATGAAGGTGCAAAGACAAGCGGAAGGGGAACGGCACAGGATGTACTCGAGGCTTCGGCCCGTGCCTACCTCAATGCCGTGAACCGACTGGCCCAGAGGAAAGCATCATCTGACGTAAAAGAAGCGGTGGAAGTAAGTTCGTAACAACATAACAGGGGTGGCGACGCCCCTTCAGGGAGGGACATTCTCATGAAAAAGAAAATTGCTGTATTACCTGGAGATGGAATCGGGCCGGAAGTGATGGATGGGGCCCTGAAGGTTCTGAAGGCCGTGGGTGATTGGTTCAACCATGAGTTTGAAGTGGAAAAAGGATACATCGGTGGAGCGGCTGTCGATCAATTCGGAAGTCCGCTCCCGGCAGAAACGATCGAGCTTTGCAAGAAGAGTGATGCCATCCTTCTTGGTGCCGTCGGAGGACCGCAGTGGGAGAACCTTCCTAAAGAACAGAGGCCGGAAAAAGGTCTTCTTGGGATCCGGAAGGAATTCGAACTGTTTGCGAACCTTCGGCCGGTAAAGGCATTTGACAGCTTGATCTCAGCTTCCCCCCTGAAAAAGGAAATCGTTGAAGATGTCGATATGATCATCGTTCGGGAACTGACGGGAGGACTGTACTTCGGGCAGCCATCCGGAAGGCAGGGAGCAGAAGATGAAGTGGCCGTCGATACCCTGGTCTATGAAAAGTCAGAGATCGAACGGATCGTCCATAAAGCTTTCCGTCTTGCTCAAAAGAGGAAGAAGCGTCTCACATCCGTCGACAAGGCCAATGTATTGGAAACAAGCCGAATGTGGAGAGAAATCGTCAACGAAGCAGCAAAGGAATACCCGGAAGTGGAAGTGGAGCACATGCTTGTTGATGTAGCTGCAATGAAGCTCATGTATCAGCCGGGTCAATTCGATGTCATGGTAACGGAGAATATGTTCGGCGACATCCTCAGTGATGAAGCCTCCATGATCACCGGATCACTGGGCATGCTGCCATCAGCCAGCCTGCGGGAGGATGCATTCGGACTCTATGAACCGGTCCATGGATCGGCGCCGGATATCGCAGGGAAAGGAAAAGCCAATCCGCTCGCCATGATCCTGTCGGTGGCCATGATGCTGAGGCATTCATTCGGCATGCAGGAAGAGGCGGAAATGATCGAAATGGCCGTGCAGGAAGTGTTGAATGCAGGCTTCCGGACAGGCGACCTTTGGAGCGGTGGAAGGGGCACTGCAGTCGGGACTGAAGCCATGAGCGATCTCGTCGTAGAGAGACTGGAAGCAGACCATGCACTATCTTCAATTCTATCAGCTTACCTATAAGAGACATCAAAATGCGACAGAAGTATAAGGAGGGAGCTCATGACGGGCAAAAACATTATTGAAAAGATTTGGGAAAGGCATGTTGTACAAAGGGAAGAAGGAAAGCCGGACCTCCTATATATCGATCTGCATCTGGTGCATGAAGTCACCTCCCCCCAGGCATTCGAAGGTCTGCGCATGAAGGGACGGCAGGTACGTCGTCCGGATCTGACCTACGCGACGATGGATCATAACGTCCCGACAAAGGAGCGGCATATCATCCGTGATGAGATTGCACGACTCCAGATGGATACACTGAAGAAGAATTGCCGGGAATTCGGCGTTACGTTAGCCGATATCCATCACCCTGATCAAGGGATCGTCCACGTCATCGGTCCGGAGCTCGGACTCACACAGCCAGGGAAGACGATTGTCTGCGGGGATAGCCATACATCCACGCATGGGGCGTTCGGTGCCCTGGCGTTCGGGATCGGGACGAGTGAGGTGGAGCACGTATTGGCTACCCAGACCCTTTGGCAATCGAGGCCGAAGACCCTTCAGGTGAACGTATCCGGAAAGCTTGGATTTGGGGTGACGGCAAAAGATGTGATCCTGAACATCATTTCCACTCACGGTGTCGGATTCGGTACCGGACATGTTATCGAATTCACGGGCGACGTCATCCGGAACCTTTCCATGGAAGAGCGGATGACCGTCTGTAACATGAGTATCGAAGCAGGTGCAAAAGCAGGTCTCATCAGCCCTGACGAGACGACGATCGCCTATCTTGAAGGGCGTCCGAACCTTCCGAAGAATCACTCATTCCAGGAGTTGAAAGAGGATTGGTTGTCCCTGCAGAGTGACGCCGATGCTGAGTATGATCAACGGATCGAGGTGAAGGGAGAGGACATTGAGCCTCACGTCACCTGGGGGACGAACCCCGGGATGGGGGCACCCATCACGGCGAGGATCCCGGATCCACAGTCGTATGAAGACGCGTCGGATCGTGAAGGGATCGAGCGTGCCCTTCACTATATGGGCCTTGAGCCTGATCAGTCCATTGAAGACATCACCGTTGACTATGTATTCATCGGCTCCTGTACCAACTCGCGGTTGAGCGATTTACGAGCAGCCGCCGAAGTGGTGCAGGGTCATAAGGTGAAGGAAGGGGTAACGGCACTTGTCGTTCCAGGCTCGTTCAGCGTAAAGCAACAGGCTGAGGAAGCAGGTCTCCATACCATCTTCCAAGAAGCGGGCTTTGAATGGAGGGAGGCAGGATGCAGCATGTGCCTCGCCATGAATGATGATATCGTCCCGCCGGGTAAGCGATGTGCCTCTACATCCAACCGTAATTTCGAAGGCAGGCAGGGCAACGGGTCGCGCACCCACCTCCTCAGCCCTTCCATGGCAGCGGCCGCTGCCGTGACGGGTAAGCTGACGGATGTCCGGAAATTAGAAAGAATTTCAGTATCATAGGAGGTGACACCATGGCAATCAATCATGTAAAAGAGAGCGTATTCCCGTTGCACCGGGATCACGTCGATACAGATCAAATCATCCCCAAACAGTTCTTGAAGCGGATCGAACGCCAGGGCTTCGGTCAGTTCCTATTCTATCATTGGCGATTTGAAGACGATGGGAAGACACTTCGGGAAGGATTTCTCCTTGACACCCCGGCCTACAAAGATGCCGGGATATTGATCGGAGGGAAGAATTTTGGATGTGGTTCATCGAGGGAGCACGCCCCTTGGGCGCTTCAGGATTTCGGGTTCTCAGTGGTCATTGCGAAGAGTTTTGCAGATATCTTCCATAACAACTGCTTGAAAAACGGCATCCTCCCGATCCGACTTGACGATCAAATCGTTGATCAGCTTTGGGCGAATGAGCGGAAGGCTGAGCAGTATGAAATCGAGATTTCACTTGAGGATCAAACGATTAAAGATTCCGAAGGCTTGCAGGTGTCCTTCTCCATCGATCCCTACTGGAAGAATATGCTCATCAAAGGGCTGGATGAAATCGGATTGACCCTTGAATACGGTGACAGTATCGATGCCTATGAAAAAAAATATGAGGTGAGTAGCTTGGGAATTTAATGGATCACACTGACGTTGTAGAAGCAATGGAACGAATCGGCCATCAAGTGCACCGGACCCCTTTGAAGCAGTCGGCCACCTTGAATGCCTACACGGGCGGCGACATTTATATGAAGATGGAGAACCTTCAGCGTACGGGCTCCTTCAAAGTCCGGGGGGCCATGAACAAAATCATGTCCCTCCCGGAAGTGGAGGCAGAGAAAGGGATCATTGCTGCGTCTGCAGGCAACCATGCACAGGGTGTGGCCCTGGCTGCGGCCATGAGGAACGTCTCTTCGAAAATCTTCATGCCCAAACGCACTCCTTCTACGAAAGTCGCGGCTACCAGACATTACGGTGCAGGGGTTGTACTAGGTGGAGATACGTACAACGAAGCCTTCCAGTCGGCCCTTGAAGATCAACAACAGTGGGGCTCCTCCTTCGTCCATGCATTCGATGATCCGAAGGTAATGGCAGGACAGGGGACGGTAGCGCTTGAAATGCTTCAACAACTGAGTGACTTGGAAGTCATCCTCGTACCGGTCGGAGGGGGTGGCCTCCTTGCGGGTATGGCCTCTGCCGTCAAAGCCTTTCACCCGAAGGTCCGAATCATCGGTGTTCAGGCACTGGGGGCACCTGCCACCTACAACTTCTTCACTGGAAGGGGGAAAGGTCCCCTAGAGCATGTCCATACGATTGCAGATGGACTGCTTGTGAAAAAGCCAGGGGAACTGACCTTCCCTATCATCAAAAAATACGTCGATGATATGGTGACGGTAACGGATGAAGAAATTTCCTGTGCCATCATGTTCATGCTTGAACGGGAAAAGACCTTGGTTGAAGGGGCGGGTGCTGCTTCTCTTGCGGCGGTAATCTGTAAAAAGGTGAACGTTCAGGGGAAGAAGGTTGGCTGCGTCATCAGCGGAGGAAATATTGATCCAGGAAAGATCTCGGTATTCCGTGATCTGTCGAAGTCTGCCCGGCAGCTTCATCATATCCTGTAAACAGTGGGAAGGGCGGCTCTTTACGTAAAGGGCGGTCCTCTCTTTTCGTTGTAGGAACCCGTCTTTTATATATTTTCCATTTATTCTGAAAAATGTATTGTAAGGGCTAGATGTTTCCTCTATAATGTCCTCTATAGAAGAACAAATGTATATTCCAAATGAACACATGGAGGTTATGGCTAAATGGAATCCATATCAATCGGACTCTTGGGACTTGGAACAGTGGGGTCAGGGGTCGTGAAAATAGTAGAGAATCATCAGGATAAGCTGACCCATCAGATCGGCTGCCCGGTAAAAGTGAAAAAAGCACTCGTCCAGGAACTTGAGAAGGAAAGAGATCTGAAGCTCGGAAGGGAGGTCCTCACAACGGATCCAGCCGAAGTCCTGAACGATCCTGAGATTGATATTATCGTAGAGGTCATGGGAGGCATCGAGGCTACAAAGGAACACCTTCTATCCGCACTGAAGCAGAGAAAGCATGTTGTGACGGCCAACAAGGATCTTATGGCTCTCCATGGACCGGAACTATTGAAGACAGCATCTGAAAATGGTTGCGACCTTTTCTACGAGGCAAGCGTTGCAGGTGGGATCCCGATCCTCAGAAGCTTGGTAGACGGCCTTTCCTCCGATCGGATCACGAAGATGATGGGAATCGTCAACGGCACGACGAACTTCATCCTCACAAAGATGACGAAAGAAGGCAGCAATTTCGAAGAGGTGCTGAAGCAAGCGCAGGACCTCGGGTATGCCGAAGCCGATCCAACGGCTGACGTCGGTGGCCTCGATGCTGCAAGGAAGATGGCGATCCTCTCCACTCTCGGTTTCTCCATGAATGTCGATCTTGCAGACGTCAAGGTCAAGGGGATCACGGGGGTGACGGGTGAAGATATCCAATATGCTGAGCAATTCGACTATACGATGAAGCTCATCGGCTATGCACATCGTGACGGGGAGAAGGTGGAGGTGAGCGTCGAACCGACCTTGCTGCAGAAGGAGCATCCTCTTGCTTCTGTCAATGATGAGTATAATGCCGTATATGTGTATGGAGAAGCCGTAGGTGAAACGATGTTCTATGGACCAGGTGCAGGAAGCCTTCCTACGGCTACTGCGGTCGTATCGGATATGGTGGGGATCATGAAGAATATGAGGCTTGGGGTCAACGGGAAAAGCGCGGTCCATCCCCAGTTCACGAAGAAGCTCAAGGAGTCGTCTGAAATCAAATCGAAGCATTTCCTTCGTCTCCATGTAAAGGATGAGGTGGGCGTGCTGTCGAAGCTGACCAGCATTTTTGCTTCTCACGGGGTAGGATTTGAAAAAATCCTTCAAAACCCATTGGCAACGGAGGGAGTAGCCGAAATCGTCGTGGTGACCCATCAGGCCTCCCTGGATCATTTCGAGGACATCCTTATGGAACTGAAAGACGAAGAAACGGTACATTCCATCGAGAGCACTTACAGAGTAGAAGGAGGCGGAAAGGCATGAGTTGGGACGGACTGATCAAGGAGTATGGAGAGAACCTGCCTGTTTCGGGGCAGACACCCGGATTGACACTGCATGAAGGGAATACGCCCCTCATCAAGCTTGAAAACCTGTCCAAGGAATGGGGCATCGATCTTCATGTGAAGGTTGAAGGAGCCAATCCGACAGGATCCTTCAAGGATCGCGGGATGGTTCTGGCAGTGGCGAAGGCGGTCGAAGAAGGAAGCTCGACAGTCATCTGTGCATCCACCGGTAACACGTCAGCGTCTGCTGCAGCATACGCCGCACGTGCCGGACTCAAATGCATCGTCGTTATTCCTGAAGGTAAGATCGCACAAGGAAAACTTGCACAGGCGGTCATGTACGGTGCCGAGATCGTCTCCATTGAAGGGAATTTCGATCAAGCGTTGGAAATCGTCCGGGATCTTAGCCGGACCGAAGCGGTCACCCTGGTCAATTCAGTGAATCCATATCGGCTGGAAGGACAGAAGACGGCAGCCTTCGAGGTGGTGGACACGCTCGGCTCTGCACCCGATATCCTGGCCATTCCTGTAGGGAACGCAGGGAATATCTCTGCTTACTGGAAAGGATTCAAGGAATACGATGGGAAGAAGCAATCAGGTCTTCCAAGGATGTTCGGATTCGAAGCATCCGGTGCCGCACCACTTGTTCATGACCGGGTGATCGAGCAGCCTGAAACCTTGGCGACGGCCATCAGAATCGGCAACCCGGCGAGCTGGTCGCTGGCAGTGGACGCTCTGAAGGAATCGAATGGACATATCAATGAGGTCACGGATGAAGAAATCATTGAAGCGTATCAGCTTCTTGCCAAGACAGAGGGGATCTTTGCCGAACCTGCCTCATGTGCTTCCATCGCAGGCATCCGCAAATCCCTCCAGTCAGGCGTGCTGCCTAAAGGATCGAAGGTTGTGGCCGTCCTCACGGGGAATGGCCTGAAGGATCCCCAGACAGCAATTGAATATAGTCCCGTCATTCCGGCGAAACTCCCTAATGATAGGGAAGCTGTGAAGGATTATATCAAGGGGACGATGGGGGTATGGTAGGCGAAGGGCGCTCTTGGAAAATCACTGTTCCAGCCAGTACGGCGAATCTTGGACCGGGTTTTGATTCCATCGGCCTTTCACTGAACCTCTATCTGAACCTTGATGCCGAGGAAGCGGAGCGATGGGAGGTTATTGCCCTTTCACCGGAACTTAAAGAGTTCCCGAAGGATGAGGAGCATTTCATCGTATGTGTGGCCATGGAAGTAGCAGGACGTCACGGTAAGGTCCATCCGCCGTGCAAGCTGTCCGTGGAGAGCATGATCCCGCTCACTCGGGGACTCGGATCGAGTGCCGCAGCCGTCATCGCCGGGGTTGAACTGGCGAATGCCGCCTGTGGGCTGAACCTGACGATGCTTGAGAAGCTGAAGGAAGCCAATCGATTTGAAGGCCATCCTGATAATGTGGGAGCATCCCTTTACGGAGGACTTGTGATTGCGACTCAGTCGGGAGAGGATGTGGAACTCGTATCGATTCAAAATCCTGCTTTTGATGTGGTCGCCGTCATTCCCCCGACGGAGCTGAAAACTTCTGAGGCACGGGAAGCACTGCCCGATGAGCTTTCATTCACTGAATCGGTCCTTGCAGGATCCGTATCCAACGTCCTGGTCGCCGCCCTCCTGACTGGTGATCTTGAAACAGCCGGCAGGATGATGAAGGCGGATCGCTACCATCAGCCATACCGCAAAAGCCTCTTACCACATTATGATCTGGTGGAAAGGACTGCACTCGAAGCAGGGGCATTCGGCGTCGCTCTAAGTGGGGCCGGCCCTACGATTGCTTGCTTTACCGGGAAGGGGGAAGGGGCGGATCTTGCTAACGAAATCAAGCAGTCATTTCCCCATATGCTCGTCCGTCACCTTCTGATCACATCCGAAGGTAGCTCTGTCCTTGAGCAGCCGAAGGTCCGTCCTTTCACGCTATAAGCGAAGGGGCGGGCTTTTTTTCACTTTCACCTCGTCATCACAATCCCCTGCTCTTCGTCATCCGCATATAAGTGATAGATCGAACGCGGTTTAATTCCCAGGTCCTCGCGAAGCTCTTTGGGAATATTCACTGTTCCTTTCTCCGATATAAATCCTTTATTGTAGGTGGTCTCTTCGAGTGCCTCCCTGATCAGGATGGATCCTGCCTCATGGATGAATTCCGCCTGTCTGCCTGGCAACAATCCGAATCGTTCCCGCCACTCTCTCGGAATGGTGATGCTACCGCTCTGGCTGAACAGCCTTGTTTTATGAAGCGTACACATATTCTGTCACCTGCTTTCACATAGTAGTACCTTTTTCCTCAAGGAAGGGCTTTGAACGTACAGGGGGCAATTTGGTTCAAAGGAAGGAGGGACAAAAAAGACAGATGGTCTGAATTCATCTCCTAAGCACCCTCACAGCGTGGTATGATAGGGGAGTCGGAAACAGCACTGTGATAATTCATCATAGTTGGTGAAACCATATAGGAAAGACTACGTGAATTTAGGTGACGCTTAAGATGGGACAAGCTAAATGGATAGCCGCACGAATTGCGTTGATGTATTTTCTGGTCGGATTGCTTTGGATTTTCTTATCTGACTATGTGTCGATTCATCTGGCAAAGGAAAATCTGGGGTTATATATATACTCCCAACGCTTTAAAGGGTGGTTTTTCATCCTCATCACAGGCGTAGTACTCTATTTCCTTGTCCATAAGACCACACGTGAAATCACACTTGCCAATGAGCGGTTGCGTAAGAAAGAAGTCCAGCTTGAAAGCAGGAATCAGCACTATCATTCCCTTATTGAGCAAAATCCCGATGCCGTCATTGAGTTATCCTTGAACGGTCAGGTCATCTATGTGAATGGTGAGGCGGAAAAGCTCCTTGAATCGTCCATGGATCGCCTCAAGTCGGTTTCGTTCAGCCAATACTTAGAAAAGAACGATCTGAACCTGTTGAAAGGACACCATTCCCAAACATTGAAAGGTGTGCCTTCCACATTTGAAACGACCATCCACCTTGGTGATCGGTCAAAATTAGTGCGATGTTCCTTTGTCCCCATCATCATCAATGACGAGGTGACCGGTATGTTTGCCATTGCCCGGGATATCACCCGTGAGAGGAAAAACGAGGAAATGGCACTCGCCTCGGAAAAGCTTTCGGTCATCGGACAGCTGGCTGCAGCTGTCGCCCATGAAATCAGGAATCCATTGACCTCACTAAAGGGCTTCATCCAGCTGTTGAAAACGTCAAATGAAGTGCAGTCATCATACTTGGATATCATGCGTCAAGAAGTCGACAGGATCGATCTGATCTCAGGAGAAATGCTCATACTCGGTAAACAACAGGATATCCCGTTTCGTCCTCACCGTATCGACCAATTATTATCCCATGTCCTCGTACTGATGGAAGCGCAGGCACATATGGATAATGTGTCCATGACCTTTCGCAACAAGGAATCTGAAGACATGCTGGTGATGGGCGAGGGCAATCAGCTTAAGCAGGTATTCATCAATATTATCAAGAATGGTGTGGAATCCATACCGGAGAATCGGAACGGCCATGTGTGCATTACGTTAGGCAGTTCCGATGATCACGCCATCATATATGTAGAGGATAACGGTACAGGAATGGATCCGGAGCGTGTGGAGCGACTCGGAGAACCATTCTACTCGACAAAAGAAAAAGGGACCGGACTTGGACTTGCTGTATGTCAAAAAATCATCCAGCGCCATAAAGGCTCCTTAACATTTAAAACAGAAAAAGATGTCGGTACAACGGTGAAAATCCGCCTTCCATTATGGAAAGGAAGTACATGTGCCGATGCAGAAGAGAGGAATGTAACATGAAAGCAACTGAACTTATCGATCACCCAGCCATACAAAAGACGTGGGATGAATCCAGTTTTGGAGATATGACCCCGATCCAGGAAAAAGCCATCCCGAAGGTGCTTGAAGGAAAAGACCTTATCTGCGAGTCGCCGACAGGAACAGGAAAAACATTAGCCTATCTGCTTCCCATCATCCAGGCTATCGATCCTTCGAGAAAGCAGGCACAGGCAGTGATCATTGCCCCTTCAAGGGAACTGGTGATGCAAATTCAACAGGAAATTACTAAATGGAGCAAAGATACGGGCGTGACCGGTGCGGCCTTCATCGGTGGAGCAAATATCAAGAAGCAGCTGGAAAAGCTGAAAAAGAAGCCTCATATCATCGTCGGGACAACGGGACGTCTCCTGGAGCTCATGAAGCTGAAAAAACTGAAGGTGCATGAAGTGAAAACCATCGTTGTGGATGAGTTTGACCTGATGATCACCCACGAGCATGTGAAAGAAGTCCGGGAAATCATCAAATCGACACTGAAGGAGAGACAGGTGCTCTTCTTCTCTGCAACTTTGTCACCGGAAACCTCAAGGGTGGCTGAAGAGCTCTTGCAGGATCCGGAATTAGTGAAGATCGATGAAAAACTGGACCAGCCGAATGTCGAGCATCTTTATGTGTACACAGAGCTCCGTGATAAGATCGAGGCGCTGAGAAATCTTGCTCATTTCAAGGACATAAAAGCCCTTGTATTTTTCAATCAGCTTGATAAACTTTCCGAGGCAGAAGAAAAGTTGAAATTTAAAGGCGTGGATCTGGAGGTACTTGCAGGGGAATCCAAGAAGGTGGAGAGGAAGGCATCTCTAGACCGCTTCAGGGCTGGGAAAGTCCCGATGCTCCTTACAACGGATGTGGCAGCGCGCGGCCTCGATATCCAAGGGGTCACCCACGTAGTTCATTTCGATTTCCCGACCGATACAAAGCAGTACATCCATCGTTCGGGCAGAACGGGAAGAATGGGAGCTTCAGGAACCGTCATTTCCCTGGTATCCAAACGTGAACAGAGCTTCCTTGAAAAGCTCGGAAAAGAAGTGGATTTATCGTTCAATGAAAAAACAATCCACGGCGGACAGCTGAAAGATCCGCGATAATTGCTGCCCTGACGGCCGCTCCTGTTGACAGGAGGGGTCGTTTTTTAATCCCTGAACACAGTGCAAGACGCTGTCTATGTATACTGAACATAAACAGCGCCTTAATGTAAATACATCTTATTCAATTTACCTTTACGATCCTTTCTTACTAATCAACATACGAACCTTCATTTTTAAAATTAATGGAATTGCATGCTTTAGTTTATTTTTTTCGTTCTTCTGATTTTCCCACATGCCCACAGGATACAAAGGAGGTTTTCACAGGCCTTCTTCTAGCGTATCGTGATTTAGCATGCTTCGCTGACGTTCTTCATTGGTATCATCCCCTGAAATAAGAATGGTGCGCGTCCCCGCATATCCACACAATCCTGAAACTGGTTTTCACGGGCCATTTCATTGCGGATGGTGATGTTGATATGCTTTGCTTTCCTACTTCATTGGAATCACGCCTTTCTTTTAAGGTGGGTGGTGCTTTCTTTTGTTATTATGTATCATAGCAGGTTCGTGTAATTAATCAAATGTTCAGAATTATTGATATAATCTGATTTAATGGAGATTTTATGGGTTAATCGTGGTTTTTCTTTATTTTTTGTAAAGTTTCTTTGTTTTTTGGTGTTTTTCTTGAGGAAGACGGTTAAATCAGGTGTTTATATAGGTTTTGGGGGAGTGTTGGTTTAACTTACCAATTGTGATGGGTTCATTCAGCCTTGGGTCTTTGAGTTGGGGTGTGATGGGATGTGTTCGTTCCGTTTCGCTGCGGGTGGTCGCTTTCCGCGGGGCGAGCGATGAGCCTCCTCGTGCCTGCGGGGTCTCACCTGCCAGCCTTTCCGCAGGAGTCGTCCACCCTTCGCTGCACTGAACTATGCGGTGATGAGGGTTATCACTTTTGCTTCACCCTGCTTTTTTTTAGTGACGTGTTGGTTGGTGTCGATGATCGGTTTTTCTTATGTGGTCTGATCCAAAACGGTGAATGGTTAGGGGAGGGTGGTTTTGTTATAGTGGTGGTAGGATGTGGAAAAAGGAGGGGTGAGGATGAATGAGTGGAATGCTTCTCAGTATTTGATGTTTGGAGATGAACGGACACAGCCGTCGATTGATTTGATTGCTCGGATCGATCATGTGGATCCCCGCCGGGTGCTTGATATTGGCTGTGGGCCGGGTAACGGGACGGAGCGGTTGCATCTCCGCTATCCGGATGCAGATGTGTATGGAATTGATTCTTCTATTGCGATGATTGAGGCAGCGAGGCAGGCATATCCCCGTATGCGGTTTGATTTGTGTGATGCGTCCAAAGACCTGCCGTCATTGGATCGTGGGTATGATATTGTCTTCTCAAACGCCGTGATCCAATGGATTCCCGATCATGGGAAGTTACTAGGGGAGATGTTCCAATTGCTGAACGATGGGGGGACGCTTGCTGTGCAGATGCCGATCAATGAGGGGTCTCCTGCTTTCCGGGTGATCAACGAAGTGATCCGTGATCCGAAATGGGGGTTTACGGAGAAGGAATTCTCTCAGACGAATAAGCTGCCAGTCGGGGATTACGTAGATATCCTGTCGGGGCTTACAGACGTATTTTCTGTGTGGGAAACTTCCTATTATCATAGGATGAAGGAGCATGAGGAAATCCTGGAATGGGTTAATGGGACGAAGCTCCTTCCCTTTTTGAAGGCCCTTGAGGCGGATGAAGCGAAAAAACAAGCCTTTCAGCGGGAGATCCTTGAGGGGATTAAGGGGCAATATTCCAGACAAGTCAACGGCGAAATCATGTTTCGCTTTAAACGATTGTTTTTCACAGCAAAAAAATAATCGGTGCACGCCCCGATACCCCGACGCTCCGTGTCGGGGTATCACAGTGTGGACATCAGTATTCAGACCGTCGCTTCAAATACTGGTCCTCAAGGTCCATTTCCCGGTTGACGAGCCGTTCCATTTCTTCGAGGTGGTGGGTCTCGACGACGGGATCGAGGGGAGACCAGCGGACGTTGTAAACAAAATAGTAGGATCGTATTTTCCTGAGTATGACCAGAGAATGTGGGAACAGGTCGAATTCAGCTTTGATGCTTCGGAAGCGAGTGTATCCCCATTTGGTTATGTTCATCATGTATCACCCGTTTTCTTATTCCCTTTCTGAAGGGAGGATTAACGTAGGGAAGACAGTTACATGGAGGATTCCATTGTTGAGAGAGGACGAGGGGGTTAAACAAACGTTTGGTTGGGGGAGCAAATGCTTATTATAGTATAGGGTCATTCGTTAAACAACCGTTTAAGGGGTTGATTGGTCATTGCCATGACGGTTTCATCATTGTTATGATTAGTTGGTTACGAATCGCCAGGTAAGCTAGGAGAATGAGCTTTGAATAACGTATTGACCCACTATTCCATCTACCCATTCGATGCCGATAAGAAAGAGATTCCCGTCGCCCCGTTACAAAACGGGCAGACGTCGGAGGCTCTTGTGGCACCTGATGAGGAAGATTCATATTATTTTAGAATATTAGAGAGCGCGGGGATTCAGTTGAATCAGGCGCAAATCCAAGCCGTCCGTCACGGGGAAGGGCCGTGCCTGACCCTTGCTGGTGCAGGGACGGGTAAGACGACTGTCCTGGTGAGTAGGACCGGCTATCTGATGACGGTGAAGGGAATCGAACCCCAGCATATTCTGCTGGTGACCTTCACGAAGAAGGCTGCCGATGAGATGAAGCAGCGGATCACCCGTCTTCCGGGGACTGAAGGCGGACACCGGGTGCACGCCAGTACATTCCATGCCCTCTTCCTTCATCTTCTGCGCTCCAGACAGTACACGCAGGAAGTCATCGGGAATGAGCGATACAAACAGATCCTGTTGAAGCAGATCCAGCGTGGGATGAACATCCAGAATCCCTATGATGCAGAGACGCTCCTTGCCAAGCTTTCTCATTACAAATTGAACAAATTCGATTTGCGTGAGCTTCCAGAAGGGACGAAAACCGAAAAGGAAACACGGAGCATCCTCCTCAAATATGAGGAGTGGAAACGGATGAACCATAAGATGGACTTCGATGATATTCTCACGGAGGCACATGAACTCCTCATGATGAATCCGAATCTCCTTCAGACGCTACAGCATCGTTTCCGCTATGTGATGGTCGATGAGTTCCAGGATACAAACCTTGTGCAGTACGAGCTGGTCAAATTGATCGCAGCGCATGGGAATCTTTTCGTGGTGGGGGATGATGACCAGACGATCTACTCCTTCAACGGAGCCAGGAATGAGTTCATCCTCGATTTTGATGAAGAGTTCCCCGATGCCAAAGTCGTCACCCTTCAAGAGAATTACCGCTCCGATGCTTCCATCATCGGTCTCGGCAATGAAGTGATCGGCCGCAATGGACAGCGCCGGGACAAAACGTTGATTGCGACGAGGCCTGAGGCGGAAAAGCCTCTCTATTCCAGGCCGTCGACCGTCGATGAGGAAGCACAGTGGATCGCTGAAGAGATCAAGCGCCTCGTTGAAAGCGGCTACCAGTATCAGGACGTGACGATCCTGCACCGGACCATGAGCAGCGGCCGTGCCGTATTCGAAGAACTCCTGCTGAAGGAAATCCCGTTCACCCCATACAACCAGAAGGATTCCCTCTTCTATGATAACTGGATGGTGAAGCCCGTCGTGGATCATCTCCGACTCGCCATCGTACCGAGGAACTTCTCTGCGATGGAATCCATCCTTCCGACCCTTTTCATCAACAAGGAAAGGGGGATGACCCAGATCCGGCAGGGTGAGACGAAGGAGCAGAGCCCGAATCCGCTACTTCACGTGACGAAGATCCCGGGGCTGAAACCGTTCCAGGTGAAATCGATCAATGAGAGGATCTCGTTCTTGAAGATGATCCGGGACCACGCCCCTCAGCAGGCGATCAAACGGATCAGGAGGGACTTTTACCACCGGTATATGGATGCGAAAGAGTCCAATATCGTGACGGAGCAGAAGGAAATGATTAAGGAAATGCTCGATGAGCTGGAGGGTTCGGCAAAGCGTTTCGAAACGATCGCAAGTTTCATCTCTTTCATTGATGAAATGAAAAAGAAGTATGAAGAAGTCTATTCTGATCAGTACAGACAGTCCGACAGCGTGTCTCTTATGACCATCCACCGGTCCAAGGGACTTGAATTCCCCGTCGTGTTCCTGATCGGGGCCATCGAGGGGAACCTCCCCCACTCCTCTGCCTTGAAAGCAGATCATCTGGAGGACAAGGTCCTGAAGGATGTGAAAAAGTCCGAAAAGCTTGAGAAGGCCATCGAGGAGGAGCGCCGGCTCGCCTATGTAGCCATTACGAGGGCTAAGGAGCGTCTTTACATATCATCCCCTGCCTATTATCAAGGGGAGACCCGCCCTTGTTCCCGGTTTATCAGTGATATTTTCAAAACGGAGCCGGTGAAGGCGCCTGTGAAGAAGCCCAAGGAAGATTCAGTCTATATTTCCATTGATGCATGGATCTGCACCCAGCCGAGGTGCATCGCATGGCAACGGATCGCCCCGGGTGAGAGTGCCTCGACCAAGGAGTGCCCGATCTGTATGGGGGATATGAAGCCCGGAAGGAAAGAAGTCACGATCTAACGCATAAAAGCCCGATTCCCTAATGGGAATCGGGCTTTGTGTATTCATCTTCGTTTTCCACAGGGGGATCGATCCTGCTTGCATCTTCCACGTGGAGCGTCTTACGGAGAAAAAAGATAAGAAACCCAAGGATCATGCCTAAAATAAAAATGAATCCGATGGTGACGGCGATATTCATATCATCCCTCCCAGATGCCTATATGGGTAGTGTATGAGGGAGGTGGTTGGTTGTATGCCTTTTAATGTTCGTGATTAGGCATGTGTGGAAGAGTTATTTTAATGAAAATCTACAAATTTCGATAAAAATCCGTATATTCTATTGTCAACTCACTAAAAAAATGTATAATAACTAGTAACAACTTTGTTGGCGGGTGAAATGATGACGAAGGATGCGAATGAAACGAAAAAGATTCTTTCCCACTTGTACAATGACGTCTCCAAGGAACTCTTCGGTTTCGGGACGACACTACTGAAGGTGAAGATCGAAGAAAAGATCATCACGTTTCAAGCGAAGCATCGCCGCGCACCCAGATCACAGGCTCTCGAAGGGGAAGCGCCCCATCTGAAGCTTGAAGTCGACTTTCACATGTCGATCCTGTTCAAGAAGAAGCTCAAAGAAAAGCTGAAAGAGATCGGATGGGACATCGAGGCGGTCCTCCGAGATTACGATTCCTTCACCCAGATCGCTTTCACAAACATCATCGTCAAATAGAATACCTGGACGTCCCGACTTGATTCATCTTGAAGGGATGCCGTTTAATCTTCTGGATTTGTTTCATCTTTGTTTACAAAGAAAAGACAATCTTGAGTAGAATGCTTTTATTCTATTTAGGATTGTCTTTTTTTATATGCTATTCACTAAAAACAATCATCAGGGGGTCAAGAAAATGAAAAAGTTCATCGTCATTCTCACCGTTGCGTCGCTTTTCCTACTGGGAGCATGCAGTGGTAATGGTTCAGGCAGTAAGAAGGATTCCAAGAAGCTCGTCATCTCCACATGGGGATTTGCTGAAGACTTCTTCGATAAAGAAGTGTATAAGCCGTTTGAAGAAGAGAACAATGTAGAAATCGTCCTCGACACGGGCAACAACGCAGATCGTTTGAATAAGGTCCGTCAAGGCCGCGGGGATGTGGATGTCATCTTCCTATCCGACTACTATGCGCAACAGGGGATCGATGATGGACTGTTTGCGAAAATTGGTCATTCAAAGCTAGAAAATCTTGATTCCATCTATGATGTAGCCAAAGCTCCTCTTGGAGAAGACTATGGTCCTGCTTATACGGTCGGTCAGTTCGGTATCGCCTATAATGCGGATGAAGTGAAACAACCGATCAAGGATTGGGATGATTTATGGCGCAATGACCTGAAGGCATCCATTACCATCCCTGGGATCACCTCCACAAGCGGTCCGATGATGCTTGATGCAGCATCGAAAGTCAGTGGGGCTGACACATTCAATGAAGACCAAGCATTCAGTCAAATGAAAGACATCCTGCCAAATGTGGTGAAAGAATACGGCCAAACATCGGAATTCGTCAATATGTTCTCTCAGGGAGAGATCGTGGCTGGACCGATCATGGAAATGTATTTCGCCGATTTGAAAGAGGCCGTACCGAGTGCCACATTCGTTTCACCTGAAAAAGGCGGATATGCCGTCATGAATACGGTGAACATCGTAAAAGATTCGAAGAATAAAGAGATGGCTGAGAAGTTCATCGATTATATACTGAGCAAAGAAGTACAAGAGAAGTCAGCGAAGGCCAAGGTCGATTCACCTGTTAACACCGAAGTTAAGCTATCTGAGGAAGAAGCAGAGGGATTGACGTATGGGGAAGAGGTTGTAGAAGGATTAAATACGCTGGATATGGAGTTTGTGAATCAGAATTCCAAGCAGTGGATCGATCGCTGGAACCGTGAACTGGCAAACTAACAATGGGAGTGGATGGCATGAAGCGTAAACTGATACTTGAT
Source organism: Rossellomorea sp. RS05 (assembly GCF_039822645.1). Lineage (NCBI taxonomy): Bacteria > Bacillati > Bacillota > Bacilli > Caryophanales > Bacillaceae > Rossellomorea > Rossellomorea sp. RS05. The sequence goes on from NZ_JBDKWY010000008.1 coordinate 74,364, forward strand.
GTGGATACCGGCATAGATGATGCGATCGGCATCATCCTGGCAGTGAAAAGCAGGGAGTTCGATCTTCTTGGAATCACAACGGTGAATGGAAACGTGTCCCTGGATCAAGCAACGGACAATACGCTGAAGGTGTTGGATCTACTCGGGGAAACCAATCTGACGGTCATCAAAGGGGCCGACGCCCCTTTGATCAGGCCCCATTTCTTCGAACATGGGGTCCACGGGGAAGACGGACTTGGTGGGGAATTGAAGGACATCGCTCCATCAAGACCTGCAGAGGAAGGATTTGCTCCTGATTTCATCATCAATTCGATCCTGAATTTCCCTCATGAGGTCACACTTGTCATGACGGGTCCACTGACCAATCTGGCATTGGCGATTAAGAAATGCCCACAGATTGTCCACTATGTGAAAGAAGTCATTTTCATGGGCGGTGTGGTCAAAGGACCGGGGAATGTCACGCCGACGGCCGAGTTCAATATGGTGGTCGATCCGGAGGCTGTGAAGATTGTGCTTCACGCAGGCTTCAACGATATCACCCAGGTGGGGCTCGATGTCACCAGACACGCAATCCTGAAGGAAGACCATATCCAAGCGATTGAAAATCCTGTAATCCGTCAGTATATCGATAATAGCACGGCTCAATACCGTAAACGATATTTCAAACGGAACGGTGTGGACGGTTGTGCCATGCACGATCCGCTTGCGGTCGCGGTTGCCATCGACCAAAGTCTCGTCAAGACCGAGGGTTTCTACGTCGATGTGGAAACGAGGAGCGAGCTATGTGATGGCCAACTCGTATGTGACTTCCAGAACAGGTTGGAGCAAGACAGGAATCTATCCGTCTGTACGGAGGTCGATGAAGCGGCTTTCCTACGATTATTCCATTCCATCGTTTCATCTTAATCTATTGGAGACAGGGGTTTTTGAGTATGAAGACGCGTTATATGTATCTATTGATGCTGCCAGGCATCCTGTTTTTGACGGTATTCATGATTATTCCCATCGTCCTCACGATCGGGACGACGTTTACCGACGGAAGCGGAATCACCTTAGACGGGTACTTAACGTTCCTGAAGGATCGGTATTTCCTTGATATTCTATTCACCACGCTGCGGGTCAGCCTGCTGACGACGTTGATCTGCATCATCCTAGGGTTTCCGGCAGCTTATTATATCTCAAAGCTCGGGGGGAGAATGAAGGCAGTCCTTCTTCTTCTCACGATCTTCCCATTGCTGACGAGTTCGGTTGTCCGATCGTTCAGCTGGATGATCATTATCGGACGAAATGGATTGTTGAATAAGATGCTCCTTGGAATGGGCATCATTCACGAACCTCTCGATATCCTTTATACCCCAACGGCCATCATCATCGGGTTGGTTCATTTATTTCTTCCCTTAATCATCGTTTCCCTGGTGGGGGTCATGGAGAACATCCAGCATGATCTTCTGGAAGCAGCCGAAAGCCTGGGGGCATCAAAGGCCATTGTTTTCCTGAAGGTCGTTCTTCCCCTCTGTGTACCGGGGCTTGTCATCGGGAGTATCCTCGTCTTTGTGGGAAGCTTCACGGCGTACACCACACCTGCCCTGTTGGGGGGCAAACAGCGGGTCATCTCCACCTTCCTGTATCAGAACGCCATCACGCTCAATGACTGGCAGGTGGCCTCCATTGTCGCCACCATCATGATTGTCATCACGTTTGCCGTGATTGCCTGCATGAATGCATTAGCACGTAAATTAAATCCGAAGGGGTAGAGGTTGATGCAGAAGAATCGAGGATTGGCATTATTCACATTCCTAGTATTTCTATTCTTATTGGGACCTTTACTGATCATATCGGTGACGTCCTTTGAAGGTGGGAGCGTTTTGAAGTTCCCTCCGGAACACCTTTCATTTAAATGGTATTTGAATATATTCGACGTGCAAATGTTCATTTCCACTTTTAAGACATCCATTATTGTCTCACTCATGGGGAATCTATTTGCCCTTGTCCTTGGCATCCCGGCGGCGTATGCCCTGAGTCGATTCGACTTCAAAGGGAAGAAACTGCTCGATGCCGTGTTCATTTCCCCGATCCTCATACCGGGGATCGTGCTTGGTTTTTCATTCCTGCGCTATATCGTCGGGACTTATCAGCTTCCAATTTATACAGCGCTTTTCATTGGTCATACCATCATCATGCTTCCTTTCATCATCAGGGTCATTTCATCGAGTCTATCAAACTTTGATTTTTCCATCGAAGAGGCTGCAGAGAGCCTGGGAGCGAGCAAGGTCAAGACGTTTTTCATTGTCGTCCTGCCGAACATCAAGTCAGGGATCCTGGCAGCGGTCATGATCGCCTTCCTGGAATCCTTCAATAACGTCGACATATCCGTATTCATGACCGGACCGGGCATCTCTACGTTCCCGATCCAAATGCTCACATATGTGGAGAACTATTTCGATCCGACCATCGCGGCGATCTCCGTCCTCCTCATGGTCATCACGGCATTCTTCATGTTCATGGTTGAAAGACTGATGGGACTATCTTATTTCACTAAACGATAAAAGGGGGCCACTCCATTGGCATTATTTAGTTTGGACGATGTATCTGTTTCCTATAATAAGCAAACGATTCTGGAGAACTTCAATCTTGAAATCGAGAAGGGTCAGCTCGTTTCCCTGCTTGGACCGAGTGGATGCGGGAAAACGACCACGCTCCGATTGATTGCAGGATTCCTGAAAGCGAACAAGGGGAAATTCCTTCTGAACGGTAAAGATTACACGAAGGTTCCAGTGAACAAGCGAAATTTTGGTTTTGTATTTCAGAACTACGCCCTTTTCCCCCATTTAACAATCTTTGATAATGTGGCATTCGGACTCCGTCTGAGGAAGCTTGGAAAAGGAGAGATAGAGAAAAAGGTACAGAGAGTACTAGAGGTCGTCGATCTTGCAGGCTATGAACAACGATTCCCGAAAGAGCTGTCAGGCGGACAAAAACAGCGGGTCGCGATTGCACGGGCCTTGGTCATCGAACCGGAAATCCTGTTATTCGATGAACCACTCAGCAACCTCGATGCCAACCTGAGAGTGAACATGAGGGTGGAAATCCGCCGGATTCAGCAGGAGCTGGGGATTACAACGGTTTACGTATCCCATGATCAGGAGGAGTGTTTTTCCATTTCCGATAAGGTAGCCATCATGAACAAAGGGGTTATTGAACAGCTAGATGAGCCGACGACCATTTATCAGTATCCTAAAACGAGATTCATTGCTGATTTCATCGGCTTTAAGAACTTCATCGAGTTTGAGGAGCGGCAGGATGCAGAGGACAACATCCGGCTATCTGTTTCAGGTCATGACTTTGTCTTGACCAGGCACCCGCAAATGAGCAGATCAGGAAAGATCGGTGCCATTCGACCGGACAACCTCTTGCTCCATGAAGGAACGAAGGAAGGGATGAACATCATTCCCGGCATCGTGAAGATCTCGACCTACCTTGGACGCAGCTTCCAATTCGTCGTGGAAACAGCCCTTGGCGATTTCACCGTGAATAAAGAAACAGCACTGCCTTACCGTGCGGGAGAAAAGGTCTCGCTCGAAATACCTCAGGATCAGATGGTTGTGGTGGAATAGCTTTAGGAGGGAAAGTATGAAAGTCGATATGCTGGTAACGGACGTTCGCGTCTACAACAGTTATTTTAAACGATTCACCAAAGGGAACGTGGCCATCAAAGACGGAAAGTTCTTCTATATCGGGGACCGGGGAGCGGAGTATTTCGAAGCGTCCCACGTCTTGGCAGGGGACGGTTCCTACATGGTCCCGGGTCTGATCGATATCCATCTTCACATAGAGAGCACCATGGTGACACCCTCTACATTCTCATACGGCCTGATCCGGAACGGGGTCACGACCATCGTGCCCGAACCCCATGAGATGGCCAATGTATTCGGCCTGTCCGGTGTGAAGGAAATGATCCGCGCCAGTGAAGCGTGCGAAGTGGACATGTTCTATTCCATTCCGAGCTCTGTCCCGGCCACTTCCATGGAAACGACGGGAGGGGACATCGGCATCGGGGAAATCGATGAGCTTCTTCGGACGGAACGGATCAAGTGCCTGGGAGAAATCATGAACTTCTATGAAATCATCACGGAAGCACCGAGCAAGACGAATGCCATCCTTGACCATATGAACCGCGAGCACCCGGAGCTGATCATTGAGGGACACGTGCCGAAGCTGCTGGACCTCGAGCTTCAACAGGTTGCGTTCGCCGGCGTCCATTCCGATCACACCCATCAGACAGTGGAGGGGATGGAGCAGCGAATGGCGGCTGGTATGTTCGTTGAAATCCAGGAAAAGTCCATGACGCCCGAGGTGATGGAATACCTGATCAGCCAGCCGGTGGATGAGCTCTTTTGCTTCATCACCGATGATGTGATGGCGGATTCCTTTACAGAGAGGGGCCATTTGAATGTCCTGCTGAAGAAGGCGATCGCCATGGGGATGACGCCCGAGATGGCCATTTATGCGTGTACCTACACTCCAGCTCAGAGGATGCGTATGTATGATCGGGGAAGCATCGCGCCTTCGAAGGTGGCAGACTTTCTTTTGATATCCGATCTGGAATCATTTCAAATTGACGAGGTCTACAAAGCGGGTCGCCGGGTCTATGATGTGAATCAACGGTATGATCAGGCTGAACCGGATCGGGCTTTCCCTGAATCCTTCTATAAAAGTGTCGATCTTGCTGAATTGAGCTTGGACGATTTCGCCATGGAGAGTGGGAAATCTGACGGTGATTATATGTGCAGGATCATCCAGGTGAAGAACGGGTCGACCTTCACCGAGGAAGTCCACCGGTCCGTGGAGTCCAGCGAAGGACGTCTGCAGTGGGAAGGAAGCGGTCTGGCGCAGATCGCCACGTTTTCGAGATACGGGACAGACAGTCGGGCCCATGGGTTAATTGCCGGTGATATCATCAAGAGCGGTGCGTTTGCGACGACTTATTCACATGATAATCACAATCTGCTTGTTGTGGGGCATAGTCCAGAGGATATGATGCTGGCGGCGAATGAAGTGATCCAGAAGCAAGGCGGTGTGTGCTGTGTGGATGGTGGCGAGATTTTGTCGATGCTTGAGCTACCGGTCGGCGGGATTTTGTCCGAGGATAAACTTGAGTGTGTGTCGGAGCAGGTGGGGCAGGTGACGGCTTCGCTTAAGGCGATGGGGTATGAGCATTATAATGTGATCATGTCGCTGAGTACGCTGTCGCTGCCTGTGAGTCCGGCGTTGAAGATTACGGATCGCGGGTTGATTGATGTGAATGGGGGCCGTGTGGTTCCGTTGATTGTAGAGTGAGGTAGGGAGTGGGCTTGGTGCCTGCTCTCTTTTTTGTGGTTTGAAGCCATAGAGGGGACGTTTCGTTCCGCTGTGGCCGGCCGCTTTCCTCGGGGAGTGAGGTGAGCCTCCGCGTGCCTGCGGGGTCTCACTCTTCCCTCTATTCCCGTAGGAGTAGGCAGTCCTTCGCTGCACTACACTTTTGGTGGGGATGGGTGAGGGGTTCTGGACATCATCATCCCCCTTCGGTTTTGTAGATAGTAGTGCAAAGATGGGACGTTTTTTCGTTTCGCTGCGGCCGACCGCTTTCCTAGGGGAGTGAGGAGAGCCTCCTCGTGCCTGCGGGGTCTCACCCCTCACTCTTTTCCATTAGGAGTCGGTCGGCCTACGCTGCACTGCACTTTTGGTGGGGAGGGGTGATGGGTTCTGGACATCATCATCCCCCTTCTGTTTTGTGGATAGTAGTGCAAAGATGGGACGGTTTCGTTTTGCTGCGGCGGACTGCTTTCCTAGGGGAGTGAGGAGAGCCTCCTCGTGCCTGCGGGGTCTCACTCTTCACTCTATTCCTGTAAGAGTCGGCCGTCCTTCGCTGCACTGTACTTTTGGTGGGGATGGGGTGATGGGGGCTGGACATCATCCACTTCCTGTTTCCTTTTTTGTGTTAATGGATGAAATGGATAAGAAACGGTGGATGCGCTGTGGATAAGTACCTTGGGACGATTTTATGTTATCCACATAGCTATTTATCCACAAGTGGGTGAATGGTTTTTTCTGAGGGGGTTAATTAAGAAGAAGTAGAGATGGAGCAACTAATATGGAAGAACAGATAGATTCATCCCTTCCACATTACCAACAGAGTAATAGCCCTCCCCACCACCAGAACCAAAGAGTGGATTGAAGCGGAAGGCGCTTGACTCCAGCGGAAAAGGAGGAGTGGCGAGACCCCGCAGGCACGAGGAGGCTCGACGCCCTCCCCGCAGGAAAGCAAGCGCCTGCAGCGGAAAGAAACGGTCTTTATCTCCTTGCTTTCTAGTAAAGGAAGATTAGATCCCTTAAAAATAGAGTGTTATGGAGTCATCCTCTCTTACTCTTGATGGCTTCCTGCATTTTTCTGATGGATTCCTGCCCCTTGGTTTCGCGTATCTGCAGGAGGTTGGCATAAAGGGTATCGATCAGGGTGAGCTGGGCGATCCGGGATGAGAGTGCTTCGTTCCGGTAGTCGGTTTCCTCTGATACGGTGAAGAGGGGGATGTCCACCTGCTGGCTCAAAGGGGACTTGGCAAAGTTCGTGATCCCGATGGTGGTGGCTCCGGTGCTCTTGACGATGTCCAGTATATGGAGAATATCCTTTGTGCTTCCTGAATGGGAGACGAAGATCGCACAGTCTTCATCGGTCATTTGCGATGCGGCCATGAGCTGGATGTGGGAGTCGAGGGTCGCATGCACTTTCAACCCGGTGCGGATGAATTTGTGATAGCCGTCAAGGGCCACGATGCCTGATCCACCGCTGCCGAAGAATTCGATGGAGCGTGCCGTTTCCATGGCTTGTACGGCTTTCATCAGATCCTCTTCATCGAGTATCACAAGGGTATCTTCAATCGTCTTGCAATTTGAGCGGAATACCTTTGAAGCGATGGAAGTCGGGGTATCCCCCTCGTCGAGCCTATCGTGGGAAGAATCCTTCATGATCTCGGATGCCAGGGCAATCTTCATGGCTTGGAATCCTTTGAACCCTACGCGTTTACAAAAGCGGAACACGGTCGAGTCGGCGACACCTAAGCGATCTGATAGTCCGTTAATGGAAGAATGGATGGTTTCTTCCGGTTTCTTCAGGATGAAGTCGGCAATCTTTTTTTCGGTAGTGCTGAATTGGGGGTAATGTGCACGGATCCTGGCGAGGCAGTGCTGGTGGTCTTGGCTCATTGAATCACACTCCTGTAAGGGTTTTCCTTCTATTAGTATACTAGTTTTTGGTGGAAATAAAAATAAATTCTGTAATCGTTTGCATAATAAAAAATATTTTTTGAATACTTTCATCATTTTTCCAGATGGCTGAACCTAGGAGATTTCCGTGTATATGGTTTGGTTAAATGCGCTTTCAGGTGTTATGTTAGAAAGAGGTATTTAAAACGACAGGGCGACGTCTGCCCCGATTTAATGAAAGAAGGATCATCCCTTCTCTATGTTCGTTTAGGAGGAAATAGTCATGTCACGATATATGATAGGTGTCGATATTGGAACCACCAGTACCAAAGCCGTACTGTACAATGAAAAAGGCGAAGCAATCGAGCGTCATGGAATCGAGTATCCCCTTCACACCCCGGTTCCGGGAGTGGCAGAGCAGGATCCCGAAGAAATCTTCCAGGCAGTCATTTATTGCATCAAGGAAGTAGCGGGGAAAACGGAAGAGGAGATTTCGTTTGTATCGTTCAGTTCCGCCATGCACAGTCTCATCTTGGTAGATGAGGAAAACAGTCTGCTGACCCGATCCATTACATGGGCGGATAACCGAAGCAGTGAATGGGCGGAAAAGATCAAGCATGAGATGAACGGAATGGAGATTTACCAAAGGACCGGTACGCCGATCCATCCCATGTCCCCCCTTGTGAAGCTTGCCTGGCTACGTCATGATGAGCCCGAGCTTTTTGCAAAAGCGGCGAAGTTCATTTCCATCAAGGAATTCATCTTCCACCGTTTGTTCGATAAGTATGTGATCGATTATTCGATTGCTTCTGCTACTGGAATGTTTCATCTCGAAGATCTTGATTGGGATGAAGAAGCGCTGGAGGTCGCAGGGGTTAAAAAGAACCAGCTGTCTACGCCGGTTTCTACCACCACGAGCCTGACGGGGCTTCAAGGGAATTACGCCGAGTTACTCGGAATCGATGCAGATACACCGTTTTACGTAGGAGCGAGCGATGGCGTCCTTTCGAATCTTGGTGTGAACGCCATCGAAAGCGGGGTCGTTGCGGTAACAATCGGGACAAGCGGTGCCATCCGTGCCGTCACGGATCGTCCCATCACGGATCCAAAAGGGCGGATATTCTGCTATGCGCTTACCGATAAGCATTGGATCATCGGTGGACCCGTAAACAACGGAGGAATGATCTTCCGCTGGGTGAAGGAAGAACTCGCTACAGCCGAAGTGGACGCTGCCGGCAGACTGGGCCTCGAACCTTATGAAGTGTTGACGGCTCTCGCCTCCAAGGTCAATCCAGGAGCGGACGGTCTGATCTTCCACCCATATATGGCAGGAGAAAGGGCGCCTCTTTGGAACGCAAAAGCAAGGGGATCCTTCTTCGGACTTGCCATGCATCATAAGAAGGAACATATGGTCAGAGCAGTCCTTGAGGGCATCGTCATGAATCTATACAGCGTGCTTCAGGCGCTGGAAGAATTGATCGGCACCCCTGTACGTGTACAGGCCACCGGTGGATTCGCTCGTTCTGAACTGTGGAGGCAGATGCTCGCCGATATCTTCAACCAGGAAGTATTTGTCCCAGAGAGCTTTGAAAGCTCCTGCCTCGGTGCCGTCGTCCTCGGGATGGTGGATCAGGGCTGGATGGGGTCATTGGAAGAAGTACGCTCTATGGTGGGCAGCGTTCATTCACACCGACCTGAACCCGAGGCTGTGAAAGTATATCAGGAATTGATGCCGATCTTTTCGCGGTTGCCGGCGCTCCTTGCACCGGAATACGATGCCATCAGTGATTTTCAGGCAAGAAGGATCGAATCGTAAGAGTGCTCCTCCCCAAATCCCACCTTTATAGGGTATAATGGATGAGGATTGACACGATAGGAATTTATTGAACGAAAGTGAGTGTTATAGATGGGACGTAAATGGAATAATATCAAAGAAAAGAAGGCGTCCAAGGATGCCAATACAAGTAGGATCTATGCAAAATTCGGTCGTGAAATTTATGTAGTGGCCAAACAAGGCGAACCGGACCCGGACCTGAATCAGGCGCTGAAGTTCACCCTTGAGCGTGCGAAAACGTACAACGTACCGAAGCACATCATCGACCGTGCCATTGAAAAAGCGAAGGGCGGTTCCGATGAGAATTATGATGAGCTCCGCTATGAAGGCTTCGGCCCGAACGGTTCCATGGTCATTGTAGACGCCTTGACCAATAATGTGAATCGTACAGCATCCGAAGTGCGTGCGGCATTCGGTAAAAACGGCGGGAATATGGGTGTGAGTGGATCGGTTGCTTACATGTTTGACGCGACAGCCGTTATCGGAATCGAAGGCAAGTCAGAAGATGACGTTCTTGAAATCCTGATGGAAGCGGATGTAGATGCCCGTGACATCATCGCAGAAGAAGATGCGGTGATCGTGTATGCTGATCCCGATCAATTCCATGCTGTACAGGAAGCATTCAAGGCAGCCGGCATTTCGGAATTCTCCGTGGCCGAGCTGACCATGCTTGCACAGAACGATGTAGAACTTCCTGAAGATGCAAAGGCGCAGTTCGAGAAAATGATCGATGCTCTCGAAGACCTTGAAGATGTCCAGCAGGTCTATCATAACGTTGATTTAGGTGAATAAAGAATGAGGGGTGTCCCGGGTCTACCGGGGCACCCCTTTTTAAAAAGGAGGCAGGTTCATGGAAGGAAAAGTCGCTCTCATTGCCGGGGCAACGGGGATGGTAGGTTCCAGGCTGGTCAGGTTGCTCCTTGATTCTCCACGTTACGATAAGGTTATCTGGATTGTGAGGAGAGAGTCCGGGGTCGCCCATGAAAAGCTGGATGAACGGGTGCAATCATTGGACGATATGAGATTGGAGCCTGGTGAGACAATCGATGATGTTTACTGCTGCCTCGGAACGACGATCAAGAAAGCCAAGTCCCAGGAGGCATTCAAGAGAGTCGATCATGGGTATCCGCTACAGCTTGCAGAACTCGGAAAAATCCACGGAGCGAAACAATTCCTGTTGATCTCTTCCATGGGAGCTGATGTGGACTCACGCTTTTTCTATAGTCGTGTCAAAGGGATGACAGAGAGGGATATCACGGCATTGGGATATTCAACCCTCCATATTTTCAGGCCTTCCCTTCTTCTTGGGGAGCGGGCAGAGTTCCGTTTTGGGGAAAAGATGGGGGAAGCGGCATCGCGGATCCTTCAGCCCTTCATGAGAGGAAAGCTGAGAAAATACCGGAGCATCGAAGGGATCCAGGTGGCAAGAGGGATGCTGTCAGCTGCAAGCGGCCATTGGGACCGCGACGTTTCAGTATGGGAATCAGATGCCATTCAGGAACTGTGACGATACACGAAAAAGAGCCAGGCTCCTCCATTGGGGGGCCTGGCTCTTTTGGTTGTCTAAACCGTATACTCTTTCAATGCACTCAGAAGGGGGCGCAGGGAAGGATCGGATTCCAGGTTCGCCATCATGCCCTTGATGACAACCTTCCGCGGTTCTTCTTTTTCGAGTTCTTCTTTGATGACATCGAGGGATACGCGGATGTTCTCGTCTTCTGTCTTGCTTGATGCTTCACCGATCAAAGAACAGAGTTGGGCTTTCTCCACGTGCAGCAGTGTCTCCATTCGCTCTTTGCGCATGACGGGCTCATCTCCGCTCTTGACCAGCCCCTCCACCATATCATCCATCCTTCTCAATACGAAGGTGGATAAATAAGCGAAATCAAGAGGGATCTGGTCTAGGATGATGGTTTCAAGGTAAGAATGGAAAAAGCCGTGGATCATCATCGTGGCATCCCAAATATATGGCTCGATCGGAGGACCGTAGATTTCATAAAGCCTTCGTGAATAAAGGTGGTAGGACTCCCGTTTCATCTCCATCAACAAAGATTCGATCTTTTCATTGAAGGGGATGGCATTTTCCCTGATCTGCATGACGATGAACTCTTTGTGTCTCGATATCTCCGTCAATTGGCGTTCCAACTGCTTCTGGAATTTCTCATAGGGAGGAAGATCAGCGTGCTCGACTTCATTGATGCTTGTATAGATCATCTGGAAATAATGCTCCATGATGGCAAAAAGGAGGGCATCCTTCGATTTGAAATATAAGTAAAAGGCACCTTTGGATATATGGCATTCCTCAACGATCTCTTGAACAGAGGTAGCGTTGAATCCTTTGTTGGCAAACAGCTTCATCGACGTTTCGATGATCAATTTTTCTTTTTCTTTCATACACGTTCTCTCCCCAATGGTCTCATAGGTACATTATGACCGAATGGTCACAAAAAATAAACCCTTTTAATACACAAATTATTGACGAGTGACTGTTCGGTCAGTTATATTAGGTGATGTTATGACTAGTCGGTCAGTTTATTTTGGAAAGGAAGGTATTTGAGTGAATAGTATCATCAATTTTGTCCTGAAAAACAAATTCGCCGTTTGGCTGATGACGATCATCATCATCGTGGCGGGCTTGTATTCAGGCTTCAACATGAAGCTTGAAACATTGCCGAATATCAATACGCCTGTTGTCACCATCACGACGGTTTATCCAGGCGCGACACCGGAAGATGTGGCGGATAAAGTATCCGAACCCATCGAGCAGCGCGTCCAGAATCTGAACGGAGTAAACGTCGTAAGCTCCACTTCGTATCAAAATGCTTCGGCCATTCAGATTGAATATAAGTATTCCAAAGACATGGATGAAGCAAAGAGGGAGGTGGAAGATGCCGTTTCTGACATCTCCTTCCCTGACGAGGTCAACGACCCTGAAGTATCAAGGCTCAGCCTGAATGCCTTCCCGGTCATCGCCCTCAGCGTATCGGATGAGAATCAATCCCTGTCTGAATTGACGAAGACTGTGGAAGGCACCATCATCCCTGAGTTTGAAGGTCTTGATGGGGTTGCTTCTGTTCAAGCTTCCGGTCAGGAAGTGCAGGAAGGTCAAATCGTATTTGATCAGGATAAACTTGATCAATACGGACTGACTGAAGATACAGTGAAGAACATCATCCAAGGGTCAGACATTTCCCAGCCTCTTGGGCTTTACACGTTCGATGATACCCAAAAGTCCGTCCTTGTCGACGGGAACATCACGACCGTCAAAGATCTTGAAAACGTGAAGATTCCCCTTGTCCCTGGCGATGCTGAAAGTGCACAACAGGGAATGAGCGGAGCAGAAGGGCAGGCTCCTCAAGCTCAAGCGCCACAAGCACAGCAAGGGCAACAGGCTGCAGCTCCTCAGCAGGGAGCAGAGATGAAGATCCCAACGGTGAAGCTTTCTGAAATCGCCGACATCAAGGTGAAAGGTGAAGCTGAATCAATCTCGAAAACCAATGGCAAAGAATCCATCGGGCTTCAGGTTGTAAAAACAGCTGATGCCAATACGGTGGATGTCGTGAATGCCGTGAAAGATCAGATGAAGAAGTTTGAGAAAGATATCGATGGTGTTGAACTGACGTCTACGTTTGACCAGGGTGAACCAATCGAAGAGTCCGTCAGCACGATGTTGAACAAAGCATTGTTCGGAGCGATCTTCGCCGTCATCATCATCCTGCTGTTCCTTCGTGATATCAAGTCAACGATCATTTCCGTCATTTCCATCCCGCTTTCCTTGTTGATTGCGATTCTTCTCCTGAAGGAAATGGATATCACATTGAACATCATGACGCTTGGAGCCATGACAGTCGCAATCGGTCGTGTCATCGATGACTCCATCGTTGTTGTAGAAAATATTTATCGCCGTATGGCCCTTCCGGGTGAAAAACTGAAAGGCAAAGAACTGATCCGGGAAGCAACGAAGGAAATGTTCGTGCCGATCATGTCTTCAACGATCGTAACGATTGCCGTGTTCCTTCCACTCGGATTGGTCCAAGGAATGATCGGGGAACTATTCCTTCCGTTCGCCTTGACCATCGTATTTGCCCTATTGGCATCACTCCTTGTGGCAGTCACTGTCGTACCGATGCTTGCTCACACGATGTTCAAGCCGGGCTCATCTAAGAAAAAGCATGTGGAAAAACCAAGCCGCATGGCCAATGGATACAAGCGAATCCTGAACTGGACGCTGAATCATAAAATCATTACCTCGGTCCTTGCCATCGCCATGCTCGTAGGAAGCCTCTTCCTCGTGCCGAAGATCGGTGTGAGCTTCCTTCCTGGTGATGAAGAGAAGATGATCATGGCTACGTTCAAACCGGAGCCGGGTCAGACCCGTGAAGATGTGGCGAAAATCGCCGATGAAGCAGAAAGCTATCTTCAAAGCCGAAAAGGCGCAGACACCATCCAATACTCTGTCGGAAGCGAGAATCCGATGAGTCCAGGAAGCACGAACGATGCCATTTTCTTCGTATCGTATGACGAAGATACAAAGAATTTCTCTGATGAGAAAGAAAAGGTCATCAAACACCTTCAGGAAACCACATCCAAAGGGGAGTGGGCATCCCAGGACTTCTCGGCCAGTGCCGGAAGCAATGAGATTTCCGTTTATGTGTACGGTGATTCCGTGAAGGACATCGAACCTGTCGTCAAAGATCTTCAGAAAAAGATGGAAGACAAAGGCGACTATAAAAAAGTGAAGAACTCCCTTGCTGAATCGTACGAAGAGTACTCCTTCATAGCCGATCAGGAGAAACTGAGCGAGCTTGGACTCACAGCGGGCCAAATCGCCATGGAGCTCAGTCAGGATCGCCAGCGACCTGTGCTGACCACCATCCAGAAAGACGGGGAAGATGTGGATATCTACCTCGATGCACCGAAGGAAAGCTATAAAGATATCAACGACCTGAAAGATAAAACGATCCAATCTCCACTTGGTATGGAAGTGAAGATCGGCGATGTCGTGAAGATTGAAGAAGGTGAAACATCCGATACCCTCTCAAGACGTGACGGGAAAGTCTACGCCAATGTGAGCGGTGAGCTGAAGTCGGATGATGTATCAAAAGCCTCTCAAGACCTTCAAAAAGACATTGATGATATGGATCTTCCATCTGGAATCGATGTGAACATGGGCGGAGTCACCCAAGACATCCAGGAATCCTTTACACAGCTCGGTCTTGCCATGCTGGCAGCCATTGCCATCGTGTATCTGATCCTTGTCATCACATTCGGTGGAGGGCTTGCGCCATTTGCCATCCTGTTCTCCTTGCCGTTCACCGTGATCGGTGCCCTTGTCGGCCTGTTGATTGCTGGTGAAACCATCAGTATTTCCTCCCTGATCGGAGCACTGATGCTAATCGGAATCGTCGTGACCAATGCCATTGTCCTTGTGGACCGCGTCATTCACAAAGAGAACGAAGGAATGTCTACGCGTGATGCCCTGCTCGAAGCAGGTGCCACCCGTCTACGTCCGATCCTCATGACGGCCATCGCGACAATCGGGGCGCTCTTCCCGCTCGCTCTAGGCCTTGAAGGCAGCGGATTAATCTCCAAAGGTCTCGGTGTAACGGTCATTGGTGGATTGACAAGTTCAACCCTTCTGACTCTTGTGATCGTACCGATCGTGTATGAGATCCTCATGAAGATCAAACGCAAGGTAACCAGAAAATCCAAAGCAGAATAACAATAAGAAAGCAGTCTCCTGACGGGGGCTGCTTTTTTGTCATCCTGCCTGTCCTCATATTCCAGGATTGCCTGTCATAGACTAGAACATCTTGTGATAAAGGGCGGGACTGTGGATGAATCTGTTTTATAAAGGAATCTTGATCTTGATGGTGACGGCATTCGCAGGCGAGCTCCTGGAATTCATCATCAATATGATATTGGCGCAGGAACTGGGTGAAGCGGGACTTGGTACATATATGTCCATCCTGCCCACCGTTTTTTTAATTGTGATTTTATCGAGCATGGAGCTTCCCATCTCCCTTTCCAAGTTTTTTGCAGAGAGGGAAGAAAGGCTCCATAGGGGGATGCTTGGCTATGCGTTCCGATTCGCGCTCCTTACGACCATCATCCTACTCGGCGTCATGGTCCTGGTATACGCATGGACGCCCTTATTCAGCGGCTACCATCAGGGGATCAGATGGCTGATCATCCTCGTCATCCCCATCATCGCCTTCACCTCCATTACGAGGGGATACTTTATGGGGATCCAGAAGATGGGGAAGATTGCTGCGGCCAATTTCCTGAGAAAAGGCATCCAGCTTTTGTTCCTTGTGTCCATCTATCAATTCTTGGAGTTCGAGCTCAATACGTCCATCTTCATTGCACTTGGCACGATGATCGCCAGCGAGTGCATTGTATTTGTCTATTTAATCCATGCTTACATAGTCGAGATACGGGGTAAAAGGAAGGATAGCCATAGCAGTCTACCGAAGGGAGAGATGAGAAAAGCGGTGTTGTCGGTTTCGATCCCGACGACCTTTTTGCGGATATTCCATGCTCTGACACATGCCATCCAGCCTTTTCTCATCAAACTGGCACTCGTCATGTCAGGGATGGAGGCAGGGGAGGCTAATGAACATTTCGGCATGCTTGCGGGAATTGCCCTGACCATCGGATTCTTCCCTTCTTTCATCGCCGTGTCCATGATGACGGTCCTCATCCCGACCATATCAGAGAAGGCATCTTCGAACGATTGGCCGGGGATTCTAGCTCACTTGAAGCAGGTGATGTGGCTCACGATCGGATACGGGATCCCGGTCGTATTCGTGTACTATGCTTGGGGGGACGCCATTACAGAGCGATTCTTTCACTCGGTTACATCGGCCTATTATCTGAAGCTTTTATGGCCGTATTTCTTATTCCACTTCCTGATGCTGCCGCTTCAAGCATTCATGATCGGCCTTGGACTCGTGAAAGATGCCCTGCTACATACGATGTGGGCAAGTGCTTTTTCATTCGCTTGCATTTATTTGATGGGATCACGCTACGGGATGGAAGGAGTCATTGTCGGGATGAACGGCGGAGCCGTCCTCGCCATGCTGCTTCACTATTTCACCATCTGTAAAGAGTTGGAAGCGACGGTTTGGTTAAAACCCGCGGAAAAAATATAAACTAAACATAGCTCACCTGAAAGTCAGCGGGCCCCGCTGGCTTCATTACGTTAAAGGAGAAACTGTATGATTGAATCGATTTTATTTAACCTTATGTTAGTCGGCTTCCTGGGAATCGCTTCCCAATGGGCGGCATGGAGGTTCAAGCTTCCCGCCATCGTCGTCATGTCCATCGTCGGCTTACTTGCTGGTCCGATCCTCGGACTCATCAATCCTGAAGAAGTTTTCGGGGAACTGTATGAACCGCTTATTTCCATGGCTGTTGCCATCATCCTTTTCGAAGGAAGCCTGAATCTGGATTTCAGGGAAGTGAGGGGCCTTGGTAAACCGGTATTCAGGATCGTTACGATCGGTGCGTTCCTCGCCTGGATCTTGGGTTCGCTGGGTGCCCACTATGTTGCAGGACTGTCATGGGCGGTTGCCTTCGTTATCGGAGGGTTGTTCATCGTTACCGGGCCAACAGTCATCCTGCCCCTCCTCAGACAGTCAAAGCTTAAGCCGCGACCTGCAGCGATTTTGAAATGGGAAGGGATCATCGTCGATCCATTCGGTGCGCTTCTTGCTGTTTTTGCATTTGAAATCATTAATTTCCTTATCAGCGAGGACGCTACTATTCTTAAGCTTGTTTCATTCTTTGCTGCATCACTCTTTGCGATCGTGCTTGGGTGGGCGCTTGGACGATTCACTGGATTCCTTTTTGAAAAGGGACATGTACCGGAATTCTTGAAATCACCGGTCGTCTTTGCCTTAGTGCTGGCGGGCTTTTCGGTCTCTGATCAGATCACCCACGAAACAGGGCTCCTTGCTGTCACTGCCATGGGGATGACGCTTGCCAATATGCATATTGCCTCGATCAGTGATATGAGGCATTTCAAAGAAAATATCTCGGTATTGCTCACATCGACCATATTCGTCATGCTGACAGCTTCCCTGACTGTGGATACCCTTCTTGAAATCTTTGATTGGCAGATCATTGGATTTGTACTTCTCATGCTCTTCATCGTCAGACCGTTGTCCATATGGTTATCAACCATCGGGACAGATCTGTCGAAAAGGGAAAAAATACTGGTTGGGTGGATCGCACCGCGTGGAATTGTAGCTCTTACGGTGTCAAGCTACTTCGCTTCGGTTTTATTGGACAAGGGGTTCAAGGATGCCTCCATTTTGACATCCCTGACATTTGCCCTTGTCTTTGCCACGGTATGTGCCCACGGTTTCTCCATCAAGTGGCTGGCGAGTAAACTGAAGCTTGCCAACGATGAGCATCCCGGTGTCATCCTGGTCGGGGGGAGTGCGTTCAGTACTGAATTTGCCAAGGCACTTCGTGAACTGAAGATCCCCACATTGATTGCCGATTCATCTTGGCAGAGACTCTACAGTGCAAGAAAGGCCGGGCTGCCGTTCTATTCGGGCGAGATCCTCTCAGAGAAGACGGAATACCGTCTGGATATGACTCCATATGATTACATGATCGCAGCCACGGAACTTGATTCCTATAATGCCCTTGTCTGTACGTCGTTCATTTCTGAGTTTGGACGGAACAACCTGTATCAGTTGAATTTAAGGAACCAATCGGGTGAAGACCTTGAAGAGATGGTTCATACCATCGGCGGGAATATCGTCTTCCAGGATGGACCGACGTGGGAAGAACTCAATAAACGGGTAGAGTGTGGGGATGTGTTCCGGAAGACAACCGTCACCGAGAAATATCCATTCAAAAGCTATATGGAGGATATTGAGGAAGGAACGATCCTGCTCCTCATCCAAAAGCCGACAGGCAAGGTTGAATTCTTCCGCAATGAAGCCTCTCCAAGGGTGGAAGAAGGGGACATCGTCGTCAGCTTGACCACGCGGAAGAAGGAAATGAACAAAATCAACGAACGGATCGCAGAGAATAAAGAAGCGGAACGAAATAAAGAAAAAGAAAGCGAAAAGCCATCCCGCTGAACGGGATGGCTTTTCATGTGGAGGGCGTTTAACGGCGCTCGCTGTGAAGCATATTACTGAGAAGCTTCTTCACTTCATTATAGGTCTTGCCAGATTGTGCATTAAGGCGTTTCACTTCGTCAATGTCCGTTCCGGCAGACGTTTTGCGTGATTGGTTTTGGCTCAATTCCACACACCCCCTGTTCATACTATGAGCAGGGGGTGCAGGACCTATGCTGTTACCTTTTTCCTTCTGTAAAAGACATCGAAGAGGAAGATGATAGCGGCGAGTGCATAGGCTGCATAAGCAAACCCGGAATGCTCATCCATATTCTTCACTCCGATCCCAATGAATGCCCAGACAATAACAAGGGGATATAGGAAGTCGTTTTCCTTTGTCCTGAACCAGAACGCGAGGATGGTCGCTGCCGCCAATCCAAGGGAAGCCCAGACGATATCCGGTATGCCGAAGCCGTCGAACCCGATTTCAGTCAGATAGTACGTGACGTTCACGATCGCTGCTACCGAAATCCAGCCGAGATAGATGGAGAAGGGTGCCTGGTCCAAAAGGGAAGGATCTGTCGATTTCACCCGCTTATACAGGGCAATCAGTGTAAGGAGGATTCCTGCCATGACCAGGACAGAGATGCCGAAATAGTTATAGTGCCACATCACGATCCATAGTGAGTTGAAGAGACAGTTGAGGATGAACCATCCGCTTGTGCGCGTATAGAGGGGTAGATCTCTCCGTGCCTTCGGAATCTGTCGCAGGACCCAGATACCCAATAGTAAGTAGATCAGGCTCCAGATGGAGAAGACATATCCAGCAGGTGTGAGCATGATATCCAGGCGGTCACTAATTTCGCCTGTGGATTGATTGTTCAGGGGCAGTGTGACCGCGAGCGTATTCATCACGATGACCAATGCAAACGCAAGGATGTTAAGAATGACTCTCATAATGATGACCTCCAATTTTTTCGTAGTGTATCCGGAAAATCGTTTTCCATGCTATACTATTCCACTTTTGCCATATTAAAAACCTCCGGACGACAGTTTGGGAAGAAAGGATTAAGGACGTGTAAAGCAGGAATTTTGCCCTGTCATCACGAATAAAGGCAGAGAGAAGGATAAAAACGAACACTTTTAGGAGGACATAATGAGCCATTCAACACATACATATTCGGAAGTTTGGGATCTGGACGTATTTTTCAAAGGGGGAAGCGAATCAGCCGAGTTCCGGGCACATCTGGATGAACTGAAAGAAATGAAGCGGCGGTTCGAGGAAAACGCGGTGGCATTCTATCCGCCTCAAACAGGCGAAGACGCAGCTTTAGTGTGGAACCTGATCGATGAAGCAAAAGACGTCATGATGAACCTCAGACAGGCAGGCGCATTCGTCAGCTGTCTCGAGGCACAGGATATGCACGACAGGAAGGCAAACGCCCTTCGGGGAGAAGTGACAACCATCAGCGCGGACTTTTCAAGTGTATTCACGAAGTTCCAACAGCAGCTGTCTGAATGCAGCGAACAGGTATGGGTTGAGCTTCTCAAGCATGAAGGACTGAAGGAAATCGCCTTTGTCCTTGAAGAATGGCGTCAAAAAGCAAAAGATAAACTATCAAGTGAGGAAGAGTCTTTGATCGGGGCACTTGCAGTGGACGGCTATCATGGATGGGGCCAGATGTATGACACAATCGTAGGCACCATGACCATCGAACATGACGGGAAGAGCTATTCCGTAGGACAGGCGAATAATCTCCTTTCCCACCCTGACGACAACACGCGTAAAGCGGTGTTCGAGAAGCTTGAAAAAGCCTGGGGAGAAAAAGAAGAGCTGTTTGCCAAAACACTGAATCACCTATCCGGATTCAGGCTCAATGTCTATAAAAAGCGAGGCTGGGAAGAGATCTTAAAAGAGCCTCTTGAATACAACAGAATGAAGCAGGAAACCCTCGATGCCATGTGGGGAGCGATCTCCAAACATAAGGCTCCATTCGTTGAATACCTTAACCGAAAAGCGAAGATCCTCGGCAAGGAAAAACTGACATGGTCGGACCTTGACGCCCCTGTGGCAGAAACGACGTCCACTATGTCCTACGATGAAGGAGCGGCATTCATCCAGAAACAGTTTGCGCGTTTCGGATCCGAAATGGCCCAGTTCACAGAAAAAGCGTTTGAGGATTCTTGGATTGAAGCGGAGGATCGCCCCGGTAAACGCCCTGGAGGCTTCTGTACCTCCTTCCCACTCAGTCAGCAGTCACGGATCTTCATGACCTATTCCGGGACGATGTCCAATGTATCGACCCTTGCCCATGAGCTCGGTCATGCGTTCCATTCACATGCACTCAAGGACATGCATACGCTGAATCGCAATTATGCCATGAACGTGGCGGAAACAGCCTCCACATTTGCAGAAATGATCGTGGCGGATGCAGCGGTACAGGAAGCGGAGTCGAAGGAAGAGAAGGTCGCCCTCATTGAAGACAAGCTTCAGCGCAGTGTGGCGTTCTTCATGAACATCCATGCGCGGTTCTTGTTCGAGACGCGCTTTTATGAGGAACGTGCGAAAGGGATCGTATCGTCAGATAAACTGAATGAGCTGATGGCGGAAGCGCAGAAGGAAGCGTATGCCGGAGCAGTGGATGAAGTCCATCCACACTTCTGGGCATCGAAGCTTCATTTCTACATCACGGGTGTGCCGTTCTATAACTTCCCGTATACGTTCGGCTACTTGTTCTCGTTGAGCATTTATGCGAAGGCGCTTGAGGCTGGCGGGGATTATGAGGAGAAGTATATGGCGTTGCTTCGTGATACGGCGGTGATGAATGTGGAGGAGCTTGCGATGAAGCATCTCGGCGAGGATATCACGAAAGAGGCGTTCTGGGAAAAGGGAATCCGTTTGTGCATTCAGGATGCGGAAGAGTTTCTTGAGTTGACGAAATAAGTATGAGCAGCAACAGTGTTTGTCAGGTTTCTGGCAGGCGCTGTTTTTTTGTGGGATTGCGATCCTGTTTTTGGAATGAGGATGTGGTGGAGACGAGACCGTTTCATTCCGCTGCGGCCTTCCGCTTTCCATGGGGCGTGCGGTGAGCCGCTTCGGCGCGCCTGCAGGGTCTCATCCTGCCCGCTATTCCCATAGGAGTCGGGAGGCTTCTGCTGCACTGCACTCTGTGCGAGGGAGAGGGGGTACGCTGATTGGAACCAAGTATCGTCATCCTGTTCTTAACATAAGGTTGTGGTGGAGACGAGATCGTTCCGTTTCGCTACGGCCACCCGCTTTCCATGGGGCGGGCGGTGAGCCGCTTCGGCTGCGCCTGCAGGGTCTCACCCTGCCCGCTATTCCCATAGGAGTCGGGAGGCCTCCGCTACACTTCACTCTGTGCGAGGGAGAGGGGATGCGCTAACCAAGTATCGTCATTCTGTTCTTAACATAAGGTTGTGGTGGAAAGAGACCGTTCCGTTCCGCTGCGGCCACCCGCTTTCCATGGGGCGTGCGGTGAGCCGCTTCGGCGTTGCCTGCAGGGTCTCACCCTGCCCGCTTCTCCCATAGGAGTCGGGAGGCCTTCGCTGCACTGCACTCTGTGCTTAGTAGTAGGAGAGTGCTGATTCGAAACATGCTAACACCATCGTATTTTTTGTGAATATGTAGAGGAGAAGAGCCCGTTCCGTTCCGCTGCGACCTCCCGCTTTCCATGGGGCGTGCGGTGAGTCGCTTCGGCTGCGCCTGCAGGGTCTCACCCTGCCCGCTATTCCCATAGGAGTCGGGAGGCCTTCGCTGCACTTCACTCTGTGCGAGGGAAAGGGGATGTGCTGATTTGATGCAAGGTATCGCATCCAGTTTTTTGCAATGAATGCGTGCTGAATGCGAGCTTTTTATGTTCGCTATACTTTGTGCGCAGGAGAAGCAGGACATCCCCATCCTAGTTTCTTTATTAGTATGACTTTCTATCCTTATTAACAAACGATTACCTCTCCTAGTCCAACACCACTGAGTGGATTGGAGCGGAAGGGATTTGACTCCTGCGGAAAAGGGGGATGATCGAGACCCCGCAGGCACGAGGAGGCTCGACATGCCCCCCGCGGAAAGCAAATCCCTGCAGCGCAAAGGAACGGACTAGTCTTCCATTTCACACTTCATTTAGGACGATTTTGTCTTCACTTCTCATCATATTTCAGGGGGATCCAGACCCCACAGCACAGGAAAGCAACTCCCTGCAGCGCAAAGGAACGGGCTAGTCTGCCACCGTGGACTTCATATAGAGTTATTTAGCCATCAATATTCTTATAACCAAGGTGATCAAAACCCTTCTGGTCCGAGTAGCGCTACGTCTCAGGTCCTAGTGTGAAATCTGGCTGTAGCTCGTTATGGAAAACGAGCGTAGCAGGTAGGATAAAGACATGAAGAAGAAAGGAGGAAACAATGATGAAGAAATTCGGTTTGATTGTGGCAGGGGGGATCTCGGCCATCGTGCTTCTTGTGAATCTGGGTCCGATCGCGGTCCTTCTTATATCGGGTGCCCTCATGTACGTGAGTATCAAGCAATTCCTGAAAACAGACTCGACATTCGCCAAAATCGTCTGGGCGTTGATCGGTCTCGCAGCTTTCAGCTCGACCGTCTCGAACTTCCCGGCCATCATCGGCTTGGTTGCCCTGTACGTGCTCTATGTGATCTATAAGAACTGGAACAAAGAAGAAGTGGTGAAAGAAGAATCCGCCGATCCGTTCACGAACTTTGAACGTGAATGGTCCAAATTGAATAAAAACTGATCTTAAAGGAGAGAAAAACAATGGGAAACCTATTTCAACGAATCAAACATACCGTCATGTCCGATATCCACGAAGTCATCGATAAAAAGGAACAGAAGAATCCTATCGCTGTGCTCAACCAGTACTTGAGACAGTGTGAGCAAGAGGTAGAAAAAGTCCAGAAGCTGATGGAGCGCCAGTACACGCTGAAGGAAGAGTTCAAGAAAGAGCATCATCATGCTCTATCCCTTGCAGAAAAGCGTAAGCATCAGGCAGAGGTGGCAGGGAACGCAGGAGAAACCGAGCTTCAACAGTTTGCCGTTCAGGAGCAGGCTTTCTATGAAAAAAGGGCAATGAGAATTGCTGAATCTGCAGCTCAGTCTGAAAAGGATCTTCAGGATCTGGAGCGAAAATATGAAGAGATGAAGCACAAGCTGAAGGATATGTACATCAAACGCATGGAACTCATGGGAAGGGAGAATATCGCCCGTGCCCAGAGCAAGGTCAATACCGTACTGGATCCGTCTGCGGGATACACGGATGGTCGTTTCTCCAAGTTTGATGAGATCGAACAGTATCTTGATCGGTTGGAGCATGGAGTCCAAAACTCGTACTACCGCTCGACCATCGATGCCAAGATCGCACAATTGGAAAAAGAAACGAAAAAAGAAGAAACAGCTTCATAAAACATGGTATTCTAATCATAGTGAAAAAGGGGTTGCCCGAATCGGGTCACCCCCTTTCCGATTGATAGACAAGGGAAGGAGGGAATGCTTTGATCAATCGACTTAGAACCGACGGCATCAGCTGGATCATCTTGATCGGGATATTATTACTGTTCCTTGAGGTGTCTTTTTTTGATGGAGGTGTTCTCATCTTCCTTTGCATCGCAGCCTTCTGCATCTATCTTGGAAGGAAGAAGCTGCCGAGCAAATCGGGGAGGCTTCTCATGTGGTTCGGGATCATCGTCCTCGTGGTCAATATTTTCAACACCGTGGCCTTCAAGTTCTCGCTATTTGCCCTATTGCTCTATGTGATTTTCCGCTATGCCGACTCGAAAAAATCGCCTAAGAGGGTGCAACCATCATTTAAGGAAGGAGCTCCACCCTTGAAGGCTCCCGTCGTGCTAAAACGGGCAGCCATCCAAAACGAATGGTTCGGTCGCAAGAAGACGCCTGAGGGGGTCTACGAGTGGGAAGATATCAATGTTCAGGGAATCATCGGTGATACGGTCATCGATCTCGGGAATACGTACCTGCCGAAAGGAACGTCAGTTGTGACGGTAAGGAACATCCTGGGGAGCGTTGAAATCCTGGTTCCTTATGATGTGGAAGTGAGCATCCATCACTCCGTACTGGCGGGAGCGATTGAAGTATTCGAGCATCAGGAACCCCGGGTTTTCAATGAGTCCCTCTATTATCAAACACCAGGCTACGAGGAAGCCCCGCAAAAAGTGAAGGTAGTCATATCTATGTGGGTGGGGGATCTCGAGGTGAAACGGACATGAGCAGCGTAGGAAAGCAGGTCATACGCAGTATTCTGTTATCACTGGGACTCTTCATCCTTGTCACGGCAGGCTATTTTTATCTTTTCCCCCTATCTGATTGGGCTCTGCTCCTTGAAGTGGAAATCATGGATATTCCCGGGGTGGGGTTCATCTTGTTCGTTTGTTTGATCATCGGGGGGGCATTCGGTGTGAAAACGGGCTTGGGACAGAAGCAGCAGTTCAGGGAAATTGAAGAGGCGCTCCTTCTGGCCAAGCAAGGGAAGCCTGTGCAAATTAAGGATGATGGAGGAGAGCTCTACCATGTGCTGAGAAAAGCCGATGATTTAAGGACGCAGCTTTCAGAGCAGGCAAGGACCTCACAGAAGCTTGCCACGCAAAAAGCGGAAGAGTCGGAAAAACGTGTCCAGGAAATCGTATCGGAGGAGAGGAATCGGCTGGCGAGGGAACTTCATGACTCTGTCAGCCAGCAATTGTTCGCAGCCTCCATGCTTATGTCTGCCATAGCGGAGACCCCTTCTGAATCCCGCTCTCCGGGGGAACAGAAGCAGCTTGATATGGTGGAAAGGACGATCCAACAATCCCAGCTTGAGATGCGGGCGCTTCTTCTCCATCTTCGTCCTGTAGCCCTGAGAGGGAAGACCCTTCAGCAGGGAATGGAAGAACTCCTTGTGGAGCTGGCCCAGAAGATGCCTCTTGATATCCAGTGGAAGGTGGAGGAGATGGATCTTGATAAAGGAGTGGAGGACCATCTATTCCGGATCTTGCAGGAATCCGTATCCAACACCCTGCGCCATGCAAAGGCGGCGAGCCTTGATGTCCGGTTGATCATCCGTGAATCCATGATCATCTTGAGGGTTGTAGATGATGGTCAGGGATTCGATGTGAACGAGTCCAAGGTGACAAGCTCCTATGGACTTCAGAATATGAAAGAACGAGCCCTGGAAATCGGGGGCACGGTCAAAATCATCAGTGTACCGGGTAAAGGCACAAGTCTGGAAGTCAAGGTGCCTGTTGTGGAGAAGGAAGGGGATAGTCATGATTAAGGTAGTATTTGTTGATGACCATGAAATGGTGAGGATTGGTGTATCCGCCTATCTGTCAGCGCAGCCGGATATCGAAGTCGTCGGAGAAGCATCCGACGGCAGTGAAGGGGTCCGAATGGCATTGGAGCTGCGACCGGACATCATCTTGATGGATCTCGTCATGAAAGGGATGGATGGCATCGAAGCCACGAAAAATATCGTCTCCCAGTGGCCGGAAGCAAAGATCATCATCGTCACAAGCTTCCTGGATGATGATAAAGTGTATCCTGCCCTTGAAGCGGGTGCGGTCAGCTACATGCTGAAAACGTCCAAGGCGAGCGACATTGCGGAAGCCGTCAGGAAGACCTATGCCGGTCAATCAATCCTTGAGCCTGAAGTGACGGGGAAGATGATGACCCGGATGAGGCAGAAGACCGTCAGCCATCCCCATGAGGAGCTGACGAACAGGGAGCTTGAAATCCTTCTGTTGATGACTCAGGGCAAGACGAATCAAGAGATTGCCGATGAGCTCTTCATCGCATTGAAGACGGTCAAGACCCATGTCAGCAATATCCTATCGAAGCTTGATGTACAGGACCGGACACAGGCAGTCATCTATGCATTCAAACACGATTTGGCCAGATAGCCATGGGAAAAGACGTTTCCGCCAGGGAGAAGATCCTGCCGGAAGGGTCTTTTTTTAGTTGTTTCACATTTTTTTGCATTTCCGCCGGGTTGAAACTATATATCTGAGAAGGGTAGATGGTAATATTAGTATAAACGGAGGAAATTAGCCATATTTCGTCAAAAGACAGGCAGGAAATGATAAAATAGGCGGTATATTGTAAAAAAAAGAAAGATTAGGAGTGAAAGAAATGAATGGTTCTTTAAATAAACCAAAGGGGTTCGGACAAATCCTGGATCAAACGTTCCGCCTGAGTAAACAGCATTTTAAAACGTTTTTCCTCGTATTCCTGACGCTGGTCGGTCCGTTTTTCCTATTGGAGGCACTCATCAGCCTGATGATGGGAACGAGCTTCCTGAAAGAAGTATCAGTAGGACCCGAAATCTTCAGCGGTGCTGGATTTGAAAGCTGGGCTAATGATATCGCGGCGGAAGAGGAAGCTATAACTCCTGGCGGTCTAATCGGGTCGCTACTTCTCGGTTTGGTTACCCTTGTCTCGTTTTTGATCTATCCGGCTGCCCAGGGTGCGATCATCTTTGCCGTTGATCATATCCGGAAGGGGGAGAGCTTCACCTATAAGCAGATTCTTAAGGAAGGTTTTTCACGTTACGGCCCCCTTCTCGGCAGCACCCTTCTCATTTCTCTCATCGGGGGTGGGATGATGATTATTCCTATGATCATTATCGCTTTCCTAATTGCGTTTGGCACGCTCGTCCATCCTTTTATAGGAATCATGATGAGCATCGTATTATTCACCGCCCTCTTCGTCGGGGTTTTGTATTTTATGGTGCGTTGGGGCTTCGGTGTCGCTATCTCCGCCATGGAAAAGGGCAGTGCGCCGGGGCTTGGACGAAGCTGGCACCTGACCAAAAGACGTACTTGGACCATTGTAGGGTTGTTCGTGATCTATGCATTGATTGTGGGTGTCATCACTGGGGTGTTGCCACTGACGCTCGGGCTCTTCCTTGGGAATAGCGTAGTATATCAACTTGTCGTCAACCTTGTCACCCTATTCACAACGATGATTATTTCAGTCGGGTATGCCATTATCTATTTCGACTTGAAAATACGTAATGATGGGGACGACCTTGATCAATTAATCGATGAATATGAGACGGTCTGATTGGAAGTATGATAGGAAGTAGGTGAGGAACGGATTGTTGAATGAAGGGAAAGCACGTGATCAGTTGGAAGATATCCTGAATGATCCGGAATATCAGGCCTATCATAAGGATCCGGGTTTCTTCAGCGAACTTTGGGATAAAGCACTTGAGGCGATTGCCAAGGCAATCGAGGCCATATTTCCAGCTGTAGAGCCGACAGCAAGGGCATCCTCCATCATTTTGATCGGTATCATCGCCTGTCTCATCATTGCGCTGGTGGTCATCACCATAGTGCTGATAAGCAGGAAGGTGAAAAGAAGGAAGCTGAACGAGCGCAAGCCGCTCCAGTCCATGAACGAACTGGAATGGTCATACGAGAGGCATATGAAAGAATCCGAGTCACTTGCCGCCTCAGGCAATCATTCTCAGGCAACGCGTCATATGTTCCTCGCCCTCCTGCTCTATTTCCATGAAAGGGAATGGCTGAAGGCGATGGTATGGAAGACGAACTGGGACTACTATGATGAGCTGAGAAAGGTCAATAAGGAATGGGCTGATCGCTTTTACAGGCTGGCGATCGTCTTTGATCAAGTGGCATACGGGGAACGTGAAGTAGATGCCGAGGAATACGCCTCATTCCGAGATGAGGCGATCGAGCTTATGAAAGACAAGGCACATGAGGGCTAAAAGGGAGGGAGGAAAGAGCATTGAAACGATTGTCAAATCTTAAAGGATGGATCGGGTTTGCCGTTGCCATCGCACTATTCCTGACGGCGGGCGTCCTCCTATCAGGAGACAAGCCGAAGGACTATAAGCCGTTCCTTTCCGAATCACCCTCCCCGACAGGAACAAAAGCGCTTTATACGTACCTTGGGCAGGAAGCACCGGAAGTATCGCGGTGGGAGTTGCCTTCTGACCGTCTTCCGGATGGGTCGGATCAGCTGCTGATCATGATCGAACCTTTTTCTTTCCCCACCCAGGAGGAAATCCAAGGGTATGAGGAGTTCATGGAAAGAGGGAATACCATCCTGCTCATCAAAGAAGACCCGGATGGATTATTCGGAATCGAAACGGAGTATACCGACCAGTTTACAAACAATGTCAGTCTGGGGCAGAGACTCTTCAGAACAGGCGAGCTCTCGAATGTAAGGATCATACCGGAAGACGATGTAGTCCTGCTGAGTGATCGGGAAGGAGCCGTTGCGACGAAGCGCGAATTTGGTGACGGCGAACTCATTGTCTCGACAAATCCACAGTGGTTCATCAATAACACGATCCTGAAGAAGGAACATCTTCCCATTCTCCTGACCCTCCTGAGAGAAGCAGGTGCCGATAATAAAGAGGCCATCCTGTTTGATGAGTACTATCACTACGGCACTTCAGGACTGCGGGATGTACTGGTGTATCCGCAGTGGATGCTCATCTTCTTGTTGCAGGCCATCATCTTGACCATCCTCTGGCTCTGGCTGAAAGGGAAACGATTCGGCCCCATTGAAACGGTCAGAGAGGAAACAGTCAGGTTCAGCGATGAACGGATCCGGGCACTGGGCTCATGGTACATAAGGAGGAAGCTTTATAAGGAATCCCTCCAAATGCAGGCGGACTATGTCAGGCAATCCCTTCAAGACCGCTGGGGCATCCCCACATCAAAGGAGTGGCCGGATATACAGGATTCCCTGAAGCGAAGGGTCAAGCTTCTCCCGGATAAGAAGATCATGGCGATCACAGAGGGGCTTCCGGTCGTCCTGCAGAGAGCAAGGTTGGATCAAGTGGAATACGTAAAGTGGTCACAAGTGATTGACGAATTGAGGAAAGAGGTGGAGGATCTATGAATCAAGAGATAAACGTCCTATTGAGTAAATATGAAGAGAGAATCATCGGTCAATCTACGAACCTGAGATTATTGC
Organism: Rossellomorea sp. RS05; assembly: GCF_039822645.1. Classification (NCBI taxonomy): domain Bacteria; kingdom Bacillati; phylum Bacillota; class Bacilli; order Caryophanales; family Bacillaceae; genus Rossellomorea; species Rossellomorea sp. RS05. The sequence goes on from NZ_JBDKWY010000008.1 coordinate 103,488, forward strand.
TATCTGCTGTACTGGCAGGAGGACATGTCCTCGTGGAAGGTGTGCCGGGTACGGGTAAGACACAGATGGTGAAGACGCTGGCAAGACTGATCGGCGGAGGATTCAACAGGATCCAGTTCACCCCGGACCTTCTCCCGAGCGATATTACGGGGAGCACCATCTACAATATGAAAGAAAGCTCTTTCCAGACTCTGAAGGGACCGATTTTCACGAACATCCTATTAGCGGATGAAATCAACCGGACACCAGCAAAGACCCAGGCTGCCCTGTTGGAAGCGATGGAGGAGAAACAGGTTACCATCCAAGGGAAGACGTATACCCTCGAAGAAGTATTCTTCGTCGTTGCAACGCAGAACCCGTTGGAGTTCGAAGGGACGTATCCTCTTCCGGAGGCCCAGCAGGACCGATTCCTCTTCAAGCTCGATATTGACTTCCCTGCATTTGCAGAAGAGAAACAAGTGCTGGCCCAGGTGATTGCCGGGATCCGCACAGAGTCAGATGCACCGGTCATGGACCTGGCCACCTTCCTCTCCATCAGGAATGAAATAGAAGGGGTGACCATCAACGATGCCGTACTGGATTACATCATGCAAATCGTCCGGCGTACCCGTGAGACGGAATCGATCCGCTTCGGAGCAAGTACACGTGCCGCCATTTCCATTGCGCGGGCTGCACGGGCATGGGCATACCTTCAGGAGAGGGACTACGTGACTCCGGATGACGTTAAGATTGTAGCAAAACCAGCTCTAAGGCACAGGATCCAGCTATCCCCGCATGTAGAATTGGAGGGATTGACCGTTGACCAAATCATCCAGGAACTTGTTGGGTCGGTTACTGTTCCAAGATAAGGGAATCCTTCCGACAGGAAAACTTCTAATCGTACTCGGTATTGCTTCAATCCTCCTGATCGTAGCGGGGGGATTCGGTCTGCCGTGGCCACTTGTTTTCCTCATCGATGCACTCCTGATCGGTCTCAGCCTGTGCGATCTCCTTCTATCACCTAAGAAGAAAGAGGTGGGGATGTCAAGGCAGATTGAGAATCAGCTGGAACGGGGGCTGGAATATAAAGTGGACCTTCACATCCATAACGCTTCCCATCATGAGATGCTCATCGAACTGAAGGACGGGCTCCCGCAAGTGTTTGAGGCGCGTTTCCCCCTGAAAGGGAAAATCCCGGCTTCCAGCAGTTTAAGCGGAAGCTATAATATGATTGCGCCCGTCCGGGGTGATTACAATCTTAGTTGTATCTACCTTCGCTACAGGAGCCGATTGGGACTATGGGCAAAGCAGAAGACATTTGAAACGGACGACGCGGTTCGAGTCATTCCGGATCTTACAGAGACGAGGAAGGTTCTCGAAGACGCCCAGCAGTACCTTATGTATGAAGGGCAGAAAATCAGGAAACAAAAGAGCGGGTCAGGGGAGTTTGCCAAGATCCGGACATATGTTACGGGCGATGACCCTCGTATGATCAACTGGCGGCAGACAGCCAAGCTCCAGGAAGTCATGACCAATGAGTATGAGCCGGAACACGGGAAGTACATCACGATCCTCATCGATTGCGGACGGATGATGGGGGCAGAATTGAAAAAAGGGAATCGGCTGGAGAAATCACTCGAAGCTGCCATGACCGTAGCGGCGGCTGCATTGAAGAACGGTGACTATGTATCCGTCATTGGCTTCAGTCGGGAAATCAAAGTATATGTTCCGCCGGCAAAAGGAATGGGGCATATGCAGACGATCCTGGAGCAGATCTACTCGCTTCAAGTGGATGCGGCAGAATCAAACTATGCCCTTGTGTTCCAGCATATCCAGTCGGTGCAGCGAAAGCGCAGTCTCCTTCTCTTATTCAGTGATGTGCACACATTCTTGAATGAAGATAGTCTCCTCTTTCATTTCCAACGTTTGAGAAGGCAGCATTTATTCCTGACAATCGGAGTGGAAGATGAGACGGTCATAAATAGGAGCAAGGATGAGCCTGCCAATGTGAAGGCGACCATGATCAAGAGCATGGCGCAGCAACAGATCATGGAGAAGAGAAAAGAAAAGATAAAATGGGAAAAACAAGGCCTCCATATGCTGGAGGCCCGTGAGGAGAAACTGGCTTCAACGGCCGTTTCCCATTATATTGATGTGTTAAACAGAGGTCTCTTGTAATCTGTTTCTTCCTAAAAGGAGCTTTCCGATGGCGACATAAAGGATGAGTCCCAGAACGGTCACCAGGGCGATTCCATATTTCACTGACAGGGGAATCGCTGCCGGTGTGATGAATCCTTCGATGAGGCCAGCGATGATGAACAGCGGAATCGTTCCGAGAACGAGCTGGACCGATCGTTTGGCCTGCACCTTTAGATGATAGCCCCTTGAAAGGGTGCCGGGTACAAAAAGTTTATACCCCATGAGAAGCCCTGCACCGCCGGCGATGAAAATCGCTGTAAGCTCGATCATTCCATGAGGGAGAATGTACGCCCAGAATTCATAGGTGTGTCCGGCATTGGTAAACACGGCAGCAAGGGCTCCAAGGAGGATGCCGTTATAGATCAGCACATAGGTTGTCAACAGACCGAACGTGATGCCGCCTGCGAATGCAAGGAAGGAAACCTGGATATTATTCGTCATGATGGCTCCCGACATGGTCGGGGAGTCCACATTTCCATCGATTTCACCGGTTGAAGAAGGATCGACGGTTTGGGCCATGCTGTCAGGCAGGATGGAATAAGCGGCGAGGGGGTCGCCGATGACGGCGATGAACGCCCCTGCTGCTCCTAGGAAAAACAGTCCCATGGCGATAACGACAGCTTTCCACTGTTCAAGGAGTAGTCCGATGAACGTAGTGGAGAAGAATCGGCGTACCTGCTTTCCGCTCGATAGCTGGTCATTGTATAACAGATTATGGGATTGGGATACAAGGCCGTTCAAGTATTGAGTAACATCTTCTTTCGGATAATAGGTCTGACTGTATGAGAGATTCTGGGCCGCCTTTTGATAGAGCTTATTGAAGCGCCGGATGGCATCCCCGGAGGCATTTCTCTTTTTCTGGAGGACCGTCACCAACTCTTCAAGGCGTTTCCAGTCTTCCCTATGTTGTTTAACGAACTGTTTGACGTTCATGAGCACACCTTCCTGTCGGTAATGATACCTCTTATTATAGTAATTTTAGGAAAAAATAGAAACTGTTTCGCATGAAATTCAATAGAAAGGAGGTTATTTTCATGATGGAAGAAAAAGTGGAAGTCAAAACCCCCGAATACGTTTCCCTCAAATTTGAGCCGGCGGGACTTGGAAGCAGGGCGGCGGCCCTCATCATTGATCAGGCAATCATCACCGTCGTCGCTCTTTTGATCCTGTTCATCACATTCTTAGGCGTATGGGGATTCGATATGTATTTAGGTCTTGGATCTGTATCGCCTTATCTGATTTTGGGCGTGGTGATCGTGATGTTCATCCTTAACTGGGGATACTTTGCCGGTCTTGAGTACTTTTGGAACGGTAAGACCATCGGGAAAAAGATACTCGGCATCCATGTGATGCAGGAGAATGGCCATCGTATCACGCTTCTTTCTTCAGTGATCCGGAACTTGATGAGGATCATCGATCAACTGCCTGCTTACTATGTACTGGGAATGATCATGGTGTATGCCCATCCCAAACATAAACGTCTTGGAGACCTCGTTGCGGGAACGATCGTGGTTCATGAGCGAAGGGCCAAGAGTAAGCGGATGAGCAGGCTGGACAAGGAGATTCAAAGAAGGAATCTCAAGAGTGAAGATCTTAAGATCGAGGAATGGAATATGAAGCAGCTGAATGAGAGGGACTGGACCTTGTTGAAAGGGTACGCAGAACGCTTCACCAATCTGCCCCTCGAGAAAAGGAACGAGCTGACGAAGAAGATAGCCACCGTTTTGTTTCCGAAGCTTGAATTGAGCAAGGAGCAGAAGACGTATGAGCAGCTAGAGAATACGTTGCTGATCCTTTATTTGAAGCTTCGCGATGAGTGGGAATATGAATTATAGAAGAGGGCCCTATGCAGTTTCACTGCATAGGGCTTTTTTTATTGTGTCGGAGTGGGGGAATCCCCGTGTTGCATGGAGGAAAGACCCTGAAGTTTCCCTTTATGTAGGTTTACTTTGGAGGAGAATAATGAAACCATTATTCTCCATTTTTTGAGTTTATCACTCCATACCAGGAGCCTTTTGAATTTCAAAAATGAGGACAATCGCAGTGATGGCATGGGCGATAAGCCGGATGACAGGGAAGAAGTTAAGGAAGGAAGCGATGATTCCAAGCACACTTCCGAGAACGGGCTGGTCATCCGATCGGGAAATGAAGAATACTCCCAGGTGCCACAGGGAAATGAGACAGAGAAGATACGGGATGGATTCACCGGCAAGATTCCCGAAAATCGGTACGGCCAAGAAAAGCTCGATTGAAAAAGATAACCATTTAATTCGTGATAGCACAGGCGCACACCTCCTGTTTTCAGTGTATGAATGGAGTGGGCGGATGTGCATGAAAGAATGAAAGATCCCGCCGGTTTCCGGCGGGATCTTTCCGTTCTACGCGAGGATTTTTTCGATTACGTGATGTTCATTTTCATTGAGGAGATTCTTTCCGATTGTCTCATGTACTTCCTTGTTCATGTTTTCCTCCAGGACGGCTGCTTCTTCCTTGTTGCCGACAAGGACGATTCGTTCCCACTTCTCATCAGCTGCTTTTTTATCGAGCATACTGGCGAGACTCTTCCACCAGCGCTGCTGGTTGGCCTTGACCCGGTTTTCGAACTCTTCTTTTTGGTTCGACTTGGAACTTCCCATGCTGGCGTCTGCGTGGTGTGGACCTTCATATTTCCGCCAGTCATCGGTGTCGAGATCGAACTCCATGGATTCGTTCGATAAGAGGTTGCCGAAAGCAGACGTCAGGATCTTGACCTGATTTTGCTGTATGAGGATAAGACCTGTATGAGGGTAGGATTCATGCAGGTCCTTCAGACCGTCAAGCATAGGATCTTCTTCCCAATAGAAGTTGGTCTCCACCGGCACCTGAAGCTCGATGGCTTCCCAGATGCCGCTGTCCCGGGAGGCGAAAAAAATGAAGCTCCGGGGCAGTTCACGCTCCTTGCTGTGCACATATTCTTCGACTTTCGGACGGAGATCCTTCAAACGTTCCTGTTCTTCAGGGGCGCTCTCCAGGTATTCCTCGAGCCGGTTGAATCCGTTCTTCAAGGCGATTTTCCATTCTCCACCCTGCTGATCGGGATCGCTCCGGTCAGTATTCAAGTACACGGTCAGCATCTTATCGGGGGTGTGCAGGTGCAGGTTCTCCAACTTATTCATCAGTTTTGGGAAACTCATGGTACTCCTCCTTTAAGCAGTGTATGGTATGTATTTAAACGGAGGGGAACTACTTTAAACATATATAGGTAAATTTGTATGTAAATAGTGTGTCAAATCTTTCGTGTACATTTTTTCCGATTGTTTTGGAAATTCTTTATATTCATCTATGATAGCGATTTCATTATGATAGATTCATAAGCAAACGACAACAATATGAGGGGTGACACAATTGCTACTATCACCGGAGCTGATCTTCCTGGAACAGGAGTTCAAAACGAAAGAAGATATCATGAACTTCATCGGCGATGTATCGGTCAAATTCAACATAACAGATAATAAAGAAGCATTGGTGAGGGATCTTTGGCAGCGGGAGAAGGAATATTCCACCGGACTATCAGAATCCGTCGCCCTGCCCCACACGAAGAGCGACGCCGTCATGGAGGCAAGGATTTGTTTCATCCGCTTAAAGAATGAAGTGGACTGGGACTCTCTGGACGGAAAGGACGTGAAGTACGTCTTCGGGATCCTCATGCCGAGCAGTAATCTGGAGAATCTTCATTTGAAAGTCATCGCTTCCCTGGCAACGAATCTATTGGAAGATGAATTCAAAGAGAAGCTGGAGAGCCTCGAGACAGCAGAAGAATTTTATCAGTATTTTACTAATCAAATAGGAGCGTGACCGCTATGAAAATCGTAGGCGTAACATCATGTATTGCAGGATTGGCCCATACACCGATGGCAGCGAAAGCCTTGGAGAAAGCAGGAGTGAAGCTTGGGTATGATGTGAAGATCGAGCAACAGGGAGCCCTAGGGAAAGTAAATGAAATCACCCCGTTGGAAGCATCGGAAGCAGATTTCGTCATCATCGCAGCAGATAAGGCGATTGAAGATATGGAACGTTTCGAAGGCAAACGCATCGTGCGGGTGAAAATTGGTCAGGCAGTCAGTAAAGCAGAGCTTGTTCTTCAAAAAGCGGTAGAAGCCGTTCAAAAAGCAAACGCATAGGGCCAAAGGGGGACTTAAGATGAAAAAGTGGTTATCGGAAGCAAAACAGCACTTGATGACAGGTATATCGTTCGCCCTACCGATCATCATCGGTGGATCACTGGTGGTCGCAATTGCGAAAATGATCGGGTTCGGATTCGGGGTAAGCAACCTCGATGATTATGCAGACGCATCAGGCTTCCTGCATTATGTGTACCTCTTCCAGGGAGTCGGCTGGACGGCAATCGGACTCCTCAATGTGATTCTTGCTGCTTACATCGCCTATTCAATCGGCGGGAAGCCAGCACTTGCCGCGGGATTTGTCGGTGGAAGCCTGGCCATCAGTACGAATGCAGGATTCCTTGGAGCCGTGATTGCCGGATTCTTTGCCGGTTACCTCACGATCCTCATTAAGAACAAAGTTCAGATCAAAGGAGCAGCGGCAAGCACTGTACCGTTGATCATCCTTCCACTCATCACCGTCGGTCTCACGGGAATCCTCATGGCCCTTGTCTTGGGTGGACCTCTGGGTGCACTGAATCAGGGGCTGATCGATTGGATCAATAGCATGACCCAGAGCGGAACGAACAAAGTCCTTCTAGCTGTCATCCTCGGAGCCATGATCGGCTTCGATCTTGGTGGACCGGTCAACAAGGCAGCTTGGATGGCAGGGAACGCCCTATTGGCTTCCGGTATCTATCTTCCGAACATCATGATCAACATCGCAATCTGCATCCCGCCGCTCGGCTATGCGATTGCGACCGTCATCCGAAGAAGCAAATTCAACGCAACGTTCCGTGAAGCAGGGAACGGTGCCTGGATCATGGGGATGATCGGCATCACGGAAGGGGCGATCCCATTCACCCTCCGCAACCCATTGAAGATGATTCCGCTCAATATGATCGGATGTGCCGCTGGTGCAGCCATCACGATCCTGCTCGGCGCCTTTGACAAGATGCCACCGATCGGTGGTCTTTACGGAGCCATCTCCATCGGTAATCCGTTCGCATACTTGATCGGAGGAATCAGTGGAGCCCTCATCATCGCAATCGGTGCGGTACTCCTAGGTAACTTCAATGACGAAGAAGAAGTGAAAACAAGCAAAACGACAAAACCAACAGAAGAGGACGAGATCGAGCTCGTTTTAGAATAAATCAACCGCCTGTCACGGAGAGATCCGTGACAGGGTTATTTCCAAGATCACTCATAAAGGAAGAGGAATCTCTTCTCCTCAGGAGGTCATCATGTTGAAAGCAAAAACAAAAGTACACGTCATTCCCCATACACACTGGGATCGCGAGTGGTATTTCACAACGTCCCGTTCCAAAATCTATCTTGCGAAACAGGTGAAGGAAGTTCTTGAAACACTTGAAAACAACGAAGAGTTTAAGTACTACCTGCTGGATGCGCAGGCATCACTCCTTGATGATTACTTGAAATGGTATCCAGAAGACAAGGAGAGACTGGAAGCGTTGATTGCAGCTAAGCGCATCATGACCGGCCCTTGGTATACGCAAACCGACCAGCTTGTCATTTCCGGCGAATCCATCGTCCGGAACCTTTACTACGGTCAAAGCATTGCGGAATCTTTCGGTCACTCCATGGCTGTCGGCTATGTGCCCGACGCATTCGGCCAGGCGGCTCAGATGCCCCAGATTTACAAGCAGTTCGGCATCGATACATTCCTCTTCTGGAGAGGGGTTGCCGATAATCGCCTGAAGCAAACGGAGTTTACTTGGAAGGGATCAGATGGCAGTGAAGTCTTCGCTGTTCAGATTCCATTCGGTTACTACTACGGAGGCAATATCCCTGAAGGCGAGGACGATATTCTACCGTATCTCAATGAACAAGTCGGGAAGCTCGAAGCAAAAGCATCTACGGAGCATGTTTATTTCCCGAATGGTTTCGACCAGGCCCCGATCCGCAAAAACCTGCCTGAGCTCATCAATCGATTCAACGAAATCGATGAAGACCGTGAGTATGTCCTGAACGAGCCAGAGCGCTTCCTCCAGGAAATCAAAGAATCCGCCACTTCACTGCCGGTATTGGAAGGAGAACTGACAGAAGGGAAGCACAGCCGGATCCATAAGACCATCTTCTCGACGAGGGCGGACCTGAAGCAATTGAACAACCAAATCGAGAACTTCATTACGAACACCCTCGAGCCTGTTCTCACAATCAGCCATTCCCTCGGGCACGACTATCCTCATGAGACTGTAGCGGAGATCTGGAAGCTCATGTTCGAAAATGCCGCCCATGACAGCATTGGTGGTTGCAACAGTGATACAACCAATCAGGATGTCTTCTTCCGGTACAAGCAGGCGCGGGATCTCGGGGACAATCTCCTTGAGCTTCATATGCGCATGATTGCTCAGAAGATCAATCAAGAAGAAACCTTCTCCTTCACAGTATTCAATGCGGTTCCTTATGCACGGAAGGGGTTTGTGGAATTCGACGCCTATCTTCCGGAGAAGGAATTCACGATCCGTGATGTAAACGGTGAACAGCTGCCTTTCACGATCAAGGAAAAAACCGAGCTGACCGATTATGTGCTCAATCAGCATATCTATCTCAATCCAAGCAAGAAAGTCTATCTGCCTGAGAAGGTATATGCAGCAAAACTGGTCGTCAAAGTCAATGAGATCCCGTCCCTCGGATATTCGCAGTTCTACTTTGATCTGCAAGAAAACGAACTTGGAGATCAGCCGAATGAAAAAGTCGATGCGATTGAAAATGACCACTACCGCATTCAATTTGAGGATGATTGCACCCTGACCATTACGCATAAGCCGACAGGAAGCGTCTATAAAAATCAAATGATCTTCGAAGAAAACGGTGACGATGGGGATTCATACAACTACTCACCGCCACGCAAAGATCTGATCATCAGCTCTGTCGGGTCGGACGGAACGGTGGACGTGGGAAGGAATGCCGTAGAGGAAATCATGAACATCAATCTGTTGATGGAAGTACCACGTGACTTGGAAGAACGGGCCAATGGGAAATGCTCTGTGGATATGCCTCTGTCTGTAACGGTTTCACTTCGTTCCGGAGATCCACTTATCCACTTTAACGTCGACTTGGATAACCAGGCACTAAGCCATCGTCTCCGCGTAGTATTCGCAACGGATATTGCGTCCAGGTTCTCCTATGCAGATCAGCCTTTTGGTATAATCAAGAGACCAGTTGCCCTTCCGGAGCTGGATGTGTGGGAAGAAGAAGAGTGGCAGGAAAAGCCGATTTCCATCGAACCGATGCAAAGTTTCGTGAACTTGCATGATGAGGGGCATGGATTCACGGTCTTCACAGAAGGAGTCCGTGAGTATGAAATCATCGGCGAGCATTATGACACGATTGCCCTCACCCTGTTCCGTACGTTCGGATACATGGGCAAAGAAGATCTGCTATACAGACCTGGTCGTGCTTCTGGAGAGAAAATCATCGAAACTCCGGATGCACAAATGATCGGTGAATTGAAGTTCACCTTTGCATACCAGATGAATACAGGCGGCTTTGATGATGCAGAGCTTGTGAGGACAGCGAAGGAGTACCTGTCGCCGCTTGCGGTGTATCAACTGGCAGACTTCCTGAATGGGCGCTTGATCTTCTCGAATCGCGATGAAGAAGCGAAGTATGAAAAGGAATACAGCCTGTTTGAAGTCAGCCCTGACCACACAGCTGCAGTGAGTGCCATCAAGAAAGCAGAACGGTCGGATGCTTACATCCTGCGATGCTTCAATCCATACGAGACTTCAAAGTCGACGGTCGATGTAAAGAATCGCACGTTGGAAGCAGTCGCCCTGAACGAAACAACAGCTATGGAAAACATCACGGACTTGTCACACTGTCAGCTTCAAACCTACGTAATAAAATGAATGCAATCATAGGGGTATCCCCCCTATGATTGTTCACGTTGGGTGGCAGTCGAAAAGAGGAGATGCAATTGAATTTATTCTTGAATAAACGCCTTGCCGGAATCTTTCAATCATTCCTGGAGAGGGATGGATGGCTGCCTGATGAGATGGCATCCCATTTTGAAGTCTCCACGCGCACCATCAGAACCGATATCAAAAAGCTCAATGACAGTCTTGCACCCTATGGAGCAGAGATAGCCCTTGAGCGGCAGAAAGGATATCACCTTCTGGTATGGGAAAAAGAAGCGTTTGATGGCTTATGTGAACAATTCAACCGCCAGAACGTGGTGCAGGATGACCCGGACTACCGCGTTCAAAACATCTTGAAATCCCTTTTATTATCAAAAGGATACACGAAGCTCGAAGACCTGGCCGATCAGATGTTCATCAGCAGGGCCACGTTGAACAATGATATGAAAAACGTTCGCAGAATCCTGACAGGGTATCATCTGGAACTGTCGTCAAAACCGGGCCACGGGGTAAGAGTGGACGGGGAAGAAAAGAACATCCGATTCTGCCTTGCGAAAAATCTATCGCAAGGTTCCTCCGAAATCGGTCGGGCCAGCGCCCTTCATCGCTTTTTTGACATGAAGGAGTTAGAGAAGATTTCCACTATCCTGACGGCTCAGTTTAGGCAGCACTCGTTGAATCTGCCGGATATCGCTCTGGAAAATCTCATCATCCATACAGCCATATCTATTGAACGAATCCGTACAGAGCACCCAATTTCAGTGTTTGCCACATTTGAAGCACCGGTCGACTATCAGCAATTGGCGGGAACTATCGTGAGTGAACTTGAGGAAACATTCTCCCTCGAATTCTCCGATGCGGAGAAGATTTACTTCCTGCTGCAGATCATGAGCAAGGTGCGCCCAAAGGTGAAGGACGGAGACTATATGGCAGATGAGCAACATGAGCTCGTCATGGATATGCTTGAGTATATCTATAAGCGGCATCATTATGACCTCCGATCCGACACCCAGTTGAAATCGGATCTTATCTCTCACCTCAAGGCCATGTTCTACCGGATCCGATTCAATATGAATATGAAGAACCCTCTCCTGGATCATATCAAAATCAACTATCCCGTGGCCTATGAGGTCACTTTAGGGGCGGTGAAGGGAGTACAGGACCGATTTCCGAGCGCGGTAAACGACGATGAGCTCGGCTACCTCGTCCTTCATATCGGGGCAGCCCTTGAGCGGAAGTACTTCCTTGAGTCAGACCGAAAAAAAGTGGCGCTCATCGTATGCGGGACAGGACTTGGAACCGCCCGTCTCCTGGAAACGAAGCTGCGTGCCACGTTCAGGGACCTGGTGATTACGGATATCATTTCCCTTTATGAATATGAACATCGGGAGAGCATCAGTGAAGACATCGTCATCTCGACAGTGAAATTGTCCAAAAAGAACAAACCGGTGGCGATTGTCAGTCCTTTCCTGACAGAGGATGAATCAAAGCAAGTAGAAGCCATTATGAATGAGTCGATCCTGAAATCGACCATGCTCACGACCTATTTCAGACCGATTCTGTTCCGCCACATAGAAGATAAGGTGGACAAGGAGAGCCTGCTGAAAAGCATGAGTGAGCAGTTGGAAGCAGAAGACTTCGTGGATCACGATTTCCATGCATCGGTTCTTGAACGGGAGTCCCTCGGTTCCACGGCGATTGGAAAAGGGATCGCCATACCGCATCCGCTGGGACTGATCGCCAAGGAAACCATCATCAATATCGCCATCCTCGATCACCCGGTCGAATGGAATGATGGGCATGAAGTAGGTGTCGTGTTCCTTATCGCCATGGGGAACAAAAACTACGAAGAGGCAACCAAAATCTATGATCTCTTCATCGAATTCACCGAAAGCAAGAAGTACAAGGAGCTGTTGAAGTGCCGCTTTTTCGAAGATTTCGTTGCCCTGTCAAACGTCATCATGGATAAATAAGAGACCACCCCGGTTTTTGATGCCCGGGGTGGTTTCTACATTTTAGCGTGAGTCATGAAAAAAGCCGAATCCTTCACGGCTGTCTGTTTGTGTCTTAGAATAACTTGTACCAGTATAAAGTGGCGTCGATATTTGGGTTGTACGCTTGTTTTAGAGTATCAACTCCACCCAGCTTGAACCCTTGTTTCACGTAAAATCTGCATGCATCGAGATTATCATCCTGTGCTTCAAGGGACATGCCTATAAGACTTCGTTCCCGTGCCCATTCCTCTGCTTGATGTAGGAGTACCTTTCCGACACCGCTGCTTCGGTATTCTCGTTTCGTTGCGATGTTTTCGATGTAACAGAATCGATTCCACTCTTTCACGACTCGAATCTGCCCTATACAGGAATCGTTCAGATAAGCTAAGAAAACTTTTTTGTCCTCCCGGTCGATATACTGGTCCCATTCAAGGTGGTCGTCGGGGAACCGCGTTTCTGTCTCTTCATCAAAAAGAACTTCTTCGTAGGACCACTTCCCGGATTGTAAGCGGGGGACGACTCGGCCGTATATTCTGAAGGGGTCGTTTGTTTTGTTAATGTCTTCTATTAGATCATCGGTTAATGGAGAGATGATGAGTTTGCTTTCGTGAGTCAATCGTATGCACTTCCTTTCTGGTCTGGTTTTGGGTTCGATCTTTTTTAGCCGATTGTTGATGTGTCCTCTCTTTATAATTCCATAAAAAGTGAAAGAGTCCTTGTTTGGGTGATAAGCATTCTTGGTAGGGGGGGTATCTTTGGGTAGGGTCCGTTCCCTTTCGCTGCAGGGATTTGCTTTCCGCGGGGAGCAAGTCGAGCCTCCTCGTGCCTGCGGGGTCTCGATCATCCCCCTTTTCCGCAGGAGTCAAATCCCTTCCGCTTCAGTCCACTCTGTGATGGTGATTAGAAATGCGATGTACTGCTATTACATAGAATAAGAGGAGAAGTCATTACGTTTTTTATCGTCTTTACGTCATTTATGGTGAGGGGGAAAGCTCATGAAAAAGTGGTTCGTTCCCTTGCGCTACAGGGATTTGCTTTCCGCGGGGAGCAAGTCGAGCCTCCTCGTGCCTGCGGGGTCTCGATCATCCTCCTTTTCCGCAGGAGTCAAATCCCTTCCGCTTCAGTGCACTCTGTGATGGTGATTAGAAATGCGATGGATTGCTCTTTCATAGATCAGGATGTGAAGCCATTCGAATTTTAAACTCATCATTTCATTGATAGTGAGGGGGAATGTTCCTGAAGACTGGTCCGTTCCCTTTCGCTACAGGGATTTGCTTTCCGCGGGGAGCAAGTCGAGCCTCCTCGTGCCTGCGGGGTCTCGATCATCCTCCTTTTCCACAGGAGTCAAATCCCTTCTGCTTCAGTCCACTAAGTGCTAGTTGAGTAGGCTATACTTCTTCAATAGATCCAATAGGATAGCAGGGGAGATCTAAATCATTCTTTGTCTAAAACTAGTTGAAGAAGAATGTATTTTAATGCTATTGGAGGTCATAGAATTCCTTTTGAGAATTAGCCAACGCTCATCGATTTGTACATAGTGCAGTGCAGCGAAGGCCACCCGACTCCTATGGGAGAAGCGGGCAGGGTGAGACCCTGCAGGCCAGCCGAAGCGGCTCACCGCACGCCCCATGGAAAGCGGGTGGCCGCAGCGGAACGGAACGACCCATTCTCCCCTCAATCTCATTTAAATATAGGGAGTTGATTCCCTGTTTGGATTCATCTCTTCCTCATATTCACATAACATAGTACGCCTTGCCTTAATCCTTTTATAATAGGGAGATTACCTTGCACCGAATCAATCGGATACCACTCCAACACACAAAGTGCAGTGCAGCGAAGGCCACCCGACTCCTATGGGAGAAGCGGGCAGGGTGAGACCCTGCAGGCTTGCCGAAGCGGCTCACCGCACGCCCCATGAAAAGCGGGTGGCCGTAGCGAAACGGAACGACCCATTCTTCCTTCACGCCCAAATAAAGCAGGCTGATTCCCTATATAGAATCAGCCGATCCCTACTCCTACACAAAGAGAGTACTAGAGACCCACCAAGAACCGATTAATTCTTCTTCCACCTCTTCTAAAATATGTTTTATCCCCTAAAAGTCGGGTAAATAAGTACTACTTACAACGATAGGGGAAGATGAACGTTGACCTACTTGAATAGAGGAAAAGAACGGATAAAATTTGACTGTGAAGGTGACCGGATGGACTTACATATTCTTCAATGTAGGCAGTGTTCTAGTGAGTACAGGTCGACAATGGAAGAAGCTTTTACCTGTACCACATGCAAAGACGAAACGTCATCCGTATCTGGATTTACTATCATTGGGATTATTGAGAAGCAAGTAGGGAATGGGGTGCACGCATGAAGAGAGATCGACTTTTGGAAACAAAGATGGATTTCAATGACATCTTATGGATGACTTCCGGAGTAGCGGTCATCCTCCTTGTCATCATGATGGCCAGCTTTTTCATCATTTCTTAAAATATCGCATCCTGTGCGATATTTTTTTGCTCATTCATAAAGATAAAAAAGCACGGACCGTCATGATAGACGGTCCGTGCTTTTTTCCTTACCCTTTATAGTTTTCATCATACTCAAGGTAGATGACATGTGTCTCCAAATAGTCATGAAGTCCATGCTTCCCATCGGCACCGCCCAGTCCAGACTGTCCGCGTCCGGCGTGGTACCCATGTATGGCTTCGAAGTTTTCACGGTTGACGAATGTTTCACCGTAGTGAAGTTCATTGGCAGCCCTCATGACTTCATGCAGGTTTTCACTGAAGATGGAAGAGGATAATCCATATTCCGTATCGTTGGCCAATTCGATGACTTCATCAAAGTCGCTGTAGGTCATGATTGGGAGCACAGGGCCGAAGATTTCCTCCTGGATGATTTCCATATCCTGTTTCACGTCGACCAGGACAGTCGGCTCGAAGTAGAAGCCTTTTCCGTCAATTACCTTACCGCCTGTAAGAATACGGGCGCCTGCCTCAACGGCATTGTTCACCATTTCGGATACTTCTTCGATCCGGTCTTTGTTTACGAGGGGTCCGATGTCGCTGTCACGGCTTGTAGGGTCACCGACCGTTGTGTTTTTCATAGCTTCGGTGATCTTGGAAATGAATTCTTCCGCCACGCTTTCGTGTACGTAGACACGCTCTGCATTCGTACAAGCCTGTCCAGAGTTCGTGATCCGTGAGGTTTTGATGCGGTCGACGGCAAGGTCGATGTTGGCGTGCTTCGTCACGATGGCCGGTGCTTTACCGCCAAGCTCAAGGTTTACCTTCGTGATGGAATTGGCTGCGGCTTCCATGACTTTGGATCCAGCAGGATAGCTTCCTGTCATCGTCACGAGTCCGACCCGTGGATGACCGGCCATACGGTTTCCGATATCGGATCCTTTTCCGGTTACAAGGTTGAAGACACCTTTTGGAAGGCCGATTTCATCGACGATCTTGGCAAATTCACAGGCTGTATTCGGCGTGTACTGACTAGGTTTGAGTACGATAGTACAACCAGTTACGATGGCCGGTGCCACCTTCCTTGCAAGAATGAACATCGGGAAGTTCCAAGGGACGATCCCGGATACAACGCCGATCGGTTTTTTATAAACTAGGATGTTTTCGTTCGAACGCTCACTTTGGAGGATTTCGCCTTCATAGCGGAGGGCCCATCCTGCCATGTAGCGGAAGTAGTCGATCGCCGTATTGATTTCGTCTTCGGATGCTTTGACGGTTTTCCCGTTTTCCTCCGTCAGCATCTCGACGAAATGTTCTTTCCGTTCTTCCAATTTATCGGCCATCTTGTGGAGATAGGATGCACGTTCAGTGGACGGGACCTTTTCCCACGATAGGAATGCTTTATGAGCGGCGTCGATTGCCTGATCAACGTCTTCTTCAGTTCCTTTTGGGACTTTGGAAATGACTTCTTCCGTGGCAGGATTGATGACGTCTGATACTTCACCTGAAGAACTATCTACAAATTCACCATTAATGTATAGCTGATACTGTTTCATGAAGATCCTCCTCGTAAGTCTTTGAATATGCCTATACTATTCCCTTACACTGTCTGGAACTAAACATATGGATAGGTCGAATGGAGTGAAAAGATATGGTAGTATAATGAAAAAACAGGGGGAGAGGTAGGGATATGGCGATTCAAGGATTGAACCATTTTTTATTTTCTGTATCGGATTTGGATCAATCGATTGCTTTTTATCAAGAAGTATTTCATGCGGATCTTTTGGTGAAAGGAAGATCGACAGCCTACTTTGACTTGAATGGCATGTGGCTGGCACTGAATGAAGAAAAGGATATTCCGCGGCAGGATATTCACCACTCCTATACACACATCGCTTTTTCTGTTAAGGAAGAAGATATGGATACCATGTATGATCGTCTGGTAAAAAGCGGAGCGTGTATCCTTGGGGGAAGGGAGCGGGATTCCAGGGATAAGGAGTCGATCTATTTCACTGATCCCGATGGTCATAAGTTTGAATTTCATACAGGAACGTTAGAGGAACGGTTAAGCTATTACCGTGAAGAAAAGAAACATATGGAGTTTTATGATGATAGAAAAAAGCCATGATCGAGATGATCATGGCTTTCATTATTACTTGCCGGGTTCAGCTACTTTTACAAGCTGTTTACCGAGGTTTTTCCCTTCGAACAATCCGAGGAATGCTTCTGTTACGTTGTCCAATCCTTCGGTGATCGTTTCTTCGTATTGAAGTTTCCCTTCGCTCAGCCATTTGCCGAGGTCGGATGCTCCTTCTTTGAAACGATCGTTATAATCGTTCACAACGAATCCTTTCATAAGGGCGCTCGTTTTGATCAATCTTGACTGCACGCGCGGACCTAGGTCTTCTTCTGTTTTGTTGTAGGAAGAGATCGCTCCGCAAACGGGCACACGGGCATGTTTATTCAGGAGGCTGAGTGCAGCGTCTCCGATTTCCCCACCGACATTTTCAAAGTAAACGTCGATTCCATCGGGACAGGCGGCTTCGAGGGACTCTTGGATATTACTCGTTTTGTAGTTGATGGCTTCGTCAAATCCAAGGGTTTCTTTTAGATAGTTCACTTTCTCGTCAGATCCTGCAATCCCTACCACGCGGGCGCCTTTGATCTTTGCAATCTGACCAACTGCCGACCCAACTGCACCGGCAGCTCCGGATACAACAACGGTTTCCCCTTCTTTCGGTTGACCGATATCAAGAAGGCCAAAATAGGCGGTGAGACCTGTCATGCCCAAGATACTCAGGTGAGTTGAAATCGGTGCTACATCAGGATCGATGGCGCGCACGGCTTTCTCGCTTGCCAAGGAATATTCCTGCCAAGGAAGCATGCCGACGACAAAATCGCCTTTTTTGAAATGCTCGGATTGTGAGTCGACAACTTCACCTACGACGCCTCCGGCAAGGGCTTCATTCAATTTGAAAGGTTCTACATAGGACTTGGCATCTGACATGCGGCCACGCATATAAGGGTCGACTGAAAGATAAAGGGTCTTTACAAGAACCTGTCCTTGGTCGGGGCGAGGTACGTCAATTTCCTTATAGTGAAAATCCGATTCGACAGGTGTTCCATTTGGACGCGATACAAGTTGAATCTGTTTTTGCTTGTCTGGCAACATGGCTGATCCTCCTCTTCATTATTAAAAATCTAGTGTATGCAATAGGATGTTTTTCATGCAATTGACCCCTCAATTAAGGATCATGGATACCGTAACATAAATGGGAATCCCTAAACAAAGAATAAGACTTGAGAAAAAGCCGGTTTGAGTGATCAAACCGGCTCCTCGTTTATTCCTTGATGTTCTTCTGGATGTAGCTGATTGTTTTACGGAGTTCATTCGGATGCGGGCGGCCGAATGGACCGGTTTGTTTTTGTTGATAAAGGATTTCTCCCTTTTCATTCACCAGGAAGTAGGCCGGCTCACCGTGCTGTCCATGATCTTCATATGGAGCATCTTCTCCGTGATAAAATACATCGAATGCCTTGATGGCTTCCAATTTTTCATCTGATAGAATCGGGAAGGTGATATCTTCTTTATCGACCATTTCCTTCAGGTTATCAAGGGAGTCGCTGGAGATCCCGATGATATGGACGCTGTGCTTCTCGAAGTACTCCTTACCTGCCTGGAATTCACGAAGCTTTTCCTGGCAGACGGGACACCAGGATCCCCTGAAGAATACGATGAGGTGCCAGCTGTCATGTTCTTTTTGATGTTGTTTAAAACTGAATGTTTCACCTGCTACGGATGGAAGTTCAAAATCCGGTACTGTATCTTTTAATTGAAACGTTGCCATGATTACATTCCTCCTGTTTGGTTTACACGTTTTGCATGTTTCGTATCTACAGTCCTTATTTTTCCCGCTCTTATGAAGTTGAAACATAGAAGGAATGGGCGATGTGCTTGATGGGGGTATGTTAGTCTATGATTGAATAGTCCGAGAACCTTTGTGTTATAGGTTCCGGATAAGAAGGGGAGGGTAATATGGATAAAAATGAAATCAGGCATAAAGTATGGGGAAAGCTGACGGACGAAAAGCTGGGGCGATTCCCGTTTCCTCTGACAAATCGAATCCCGAATGTGAAGGGGGCAGAGAAGTCGGCCGCTCTTGTAAGGGAGTTGGATATCTATAAGCGTGCAGGCGTCATCAAGGTGAATCCCGATGCACCGCAGCTTCCTTTGAGGGCATCGGTCTTGAAGGATGGGAAAATCCTTTTGATCCCGACTCCCCGCTTGAAGGACGGGTTTGTGATGATCAGGCCAGAAGATGTTCCTGAAGGAGAAGCACGTAAGGCGGCAAGCATCAAACATATGAACGCGTATGGACGGGTCGTTCCTCTGTCCGGGATCCCAACCATTGATTTAATCGTTGTAGGGTCAGTAGCCATCCATAAAGACGGAAGGAGGTTGGGTAAGGGGGAAGGGTATGCCGATCGTGAATATGCGATCCTGAGGGAAATCGGAAACCCGGCAGTACCCGTCGTCACAACGATTCATAGTGCCCAGCTTGTGGATGATGACATCCCAAGAGATTCATTCGACCTGGCCGTCGACTATATTGTGACGGAAGAAGGGGTACTGGAGACGAATACACCTTATGAAAAGCCTGCTGGGATACAATGGGAACATGTGACAGACGAAGAGAAGGAGCTCATGCCGATCCTGAGAGAACTGGAACATCATCAATCCCGGGACCGCGAATAGCGGTTGCTTCCGGGCTTAGATTTCACCTCGTTCCAGGCAGCTATGGCATTGTCTCTGCTGTGACCGGTGTTGTGCGGGTCGTTGAAATAGTCCCGGATGAAGCGGTTATATTCAAACTGCGATGAGATGTCCCGTTCATAGGACGGGTCTTTTTTCCGTTTCTCCTCTTCATGCCAAGCTTGAACGGCATCCCGATAGGTCTTCCCGATGTTTGCCCTGAAGTAGTTTTGGATAAAGGTACTGAAATGGAAGTTCGGGATGACGGACTGGAAGAAGGACCGCACGTGCTGACTGCATCGATGTCCTTCCGGAATGATCGTATCAAGGGAGAGGGTCACCGGTTGAACGGCCTTTGGTCTGGTAGCCCGGGCAGGTTTCATCTTGATCCCGGTTTCAAGGAAATGACCGATGCGCGTGCTGATTTCTTCTTTGGATCCGGCTGCACTCATCCCTATGGATCTGCAGAACAGTTGGAGTTCTGATTTTAGCCAATAGTACTCTCTGAACTGGTTTGTTCGATAATTCAGGCCTCATGGTATTCCCTCCATATAGTGGTTTTATTCTTATAGTATAGAACGCTTGTTCTTTTATTGGAAGAAAAAAACACCCGCCCTCAGGCAGGTGTTCGGTCAATGGCTTAGTATCCGTCGACAACAAGATCCAGTTTTCCGGTTGCCGGGTCGATGACGAGTCCGTGGACAGGCGTTTTCTTGTCCATGAGCGGATGATTCTTGATCATATCAACACTATGGGCGACGCTTTCTTGAACGGAGTCAAAGCCCTTTAACCAGTCGTGTAGATCGATGCCGGAATAGTTGAGCGTTCCAAGCGTATCCTCGCTGATACCGCGTTCTTTCATCTTATCGACCATCTTATGGCTGTCGATTGCGCTCATGCCGCAGTCATGATGCCCGATGACGATGACTTCGTCTGCCTGGAGCTCATACACGGCAACAAGAAGGCTGCGCATGATACTTCCGAATGGATGTGTAAGGATGGCACCGGCATTCTTGACGATTTTCACATCGCCGTTTTTAATGTTCATGGATTTAGGGAGTAGTTCCACCAGACGTGTATCCATGCATGTGAGGATAACGAGCCGCTTATCCGGGAACTTGGTGGTACGGTACTGCTCATACGCTTTTTCTTCCACGAATTGTTCGTTGTAGTCGAGGATGGTGTTCAATAGAGTCATTGGTTCTTCTCCCTTTCGCTAATTAGTCAACTCCTGCTGAAGCAGGGTTTCAATCTCTTTTATTTTATCCATCACTTCTTGTCGATTCCAGTCCGATGTATTGGAAAGTTTTAAATAAAGGGAGGAAACCTTGGCAAGAGCTTCGTTTCCATTCGGATTTTTCCTTGGAAAAGGAGAGTTTCCCATCAAGTCAAATAGACCATTCATCTTGTCTGATACCTTTTGGTACTGATCATCCTTTGAGATGATGGCAACGTGATAATGCTGGTGATGATCAGAGAATCGATAATGGAGGTCGAATAAACCAAAGGCATTGTCCTTCTTCAAATTGAGCTCCATGGTACCGTCTGGGACCTTATGAATCATTCGGGCAAATTTCGGTGAACTCTCTTCCTCGACGATGGAAAGGAAATTTTCGCCGATATCAAGGAATTCGTAACCAGGGTTGGAGGCATCGATCACGTTGAACTTCCGATCGATCAACAGGTAAGGGATAGGGCATAGGTGCAGGTTTTCCACATGATCACTCCTAGATTAAGGGAGTATGGATGTCATTGCCCTCCTTACTGGTGTTGGAGGTAAGGTGACATGTGGGATAACATTCAGGGAGGCCCTTTTATGATTGGCAAAGCTCGTGGTGGAGGAGGTCAGCTTTCCAGTGACACGGATTGTTTCGAAAGGTCGGCAAGATGGCTGTTCAATTCATCCAGATCATTGAAGGTCATTACCTGTTCCTTCTCAAGGAAGTCCAATTTATATTGGGCAACAAGCCTTCCCCCTACTACTATATTAATCTTTTCATTTACTTTTCTAATCGATTCGATGCACGTTTTCAGTTTGCCCAGCTCAGTGGTCATCCCGATTGAAATCCCGACCATCTGCGGTTGCCAGGCTTCAATAAACGTGACGGCATCTTTGATGGGAACATTTGCCCCTAAGAAACGGGTGTTCCACTTATGTTCTTTGAAGATTTCATTTGCCAATTCGAGCCCGAGACTGTGCTGCTCCCCTTCAATGCAGAATAGGAGGGCCTTCGGCTGATCTTTCCCTGCTTTATGTTCATTCATCAGATAAGAGAGGAGATACTTCAAGGTGGCTGTGGCTAGATGCTCATCAGCGACAGTGATTTGATTCTTCTCCCACATTTCACCAATTCGATACATGGAAGGTTTGACGACCTTTTCATAAAAAGACAGGTGGTCCATCTTCGATTCGATGGCTGATGAGTGTAGTTCAAGCAATGAATGCACGTCCCCTTGCAGGATTGACTTCGTGAAAGTCTGGACTAGCTGATTCATCTTCATCACTCCTGAGATGGTGAAAAATACCTTACTCTATATTCCATAAATAAATTGAAAATCCTTCTTCTATCACACAATTGTACTAGTTGACTTTTTGAATGGATTTCCATTATGATAACGCTTGAACAACCAGTCGACAGGCCATGGGGCAAATGTGAATTTTACGCCTGAAACTATCATTCAAGCGTACCAAACATGTGGTGCATTTGCAATGGATACCGGTTCCATGCCTCGTACGACTGATAAGGAGGACGTTTCATGTCAGGCAGAAAAGATGAAGATCTTACAGACTTGTCCCTTTTAGGGAATCAAGGTACAAACTATCTATTCGAATATGCTCCGGAGATCCTGGAAGCATTCGATAATAAACATCCCAACCGGGACTACTTTGTAAAATTTAATTGCCCGGAATTCACTAGCCTTTGTCCGAAAACCGGTCAGCCGGATTTTGCCACCATCTATATCAGCTATATCCCTGGCGAGAAAATGGTGGAAAGCAAATCGCTTAAACTGTATCTGTTCAGCTTCCGTAACCATGGTGACTTCCATGAAGATTGCATGAACATCATCATGAATGATCTGATCGAGCTCATGGATCCACGTTACATCGAGGTCTGGGGCAAATTTACGCCACGTGGCGGTATTTCCATTGATCCTTACACCAACTACGGGAAACCGGGTACGAAATATGAGGAAATGGCGTTTCATCGCTTGATGAATCATGATATGTATCCTGAAACCATTGACAATCGTTGATGGTGAAGGCGATCCAATGCGATCGTCTTTTTTTATGTCTCCAGCTTGCTGAATCTAGTAAAATAGGAAGTGGCTCCCTGATAGGGGGAATAGAAATGCAGAAAAGAAGGGAAGCAATATGAAATCATATCGTGCATCATTATGCGTGCTCATCGGGGCAAGCAGCTATGGCATCCACGCCTCGGTTGTGAAGCTGGGTCTGGGAAAAGGCTACTCGGTCCCGGATATCACAGGACTTCAATATTTATTCGGCTTGGTGATGCTGTTCGCCGCCTTTTTATTCACACGCAAGGTGAAGATGACGGCCGGACAGGTAGCTGCGCTATTGGGGGTAGGGGTGTTTTTAAGTTTAACGGGGATCTTTTATGGCATGAGTCTGAGTCTCATCCCTGCTTCCATCGCCGTCGTCATGCTGTTTCAATTCACATGGATCGGAGTTCTGATCGAAGCCCTCTATATAAGGAAACTACCTTCAAAAAAGAAACTGGTTTCGGTGCTGTTTTTATGGATCGGTACGTTATTCGCCGGCGGCTTTGGTTCATCCCGGGGCTTCGACTGGACGGGTAACTCGCTTGGATTATTATATGGATTCGGTGCTGCCGTCACGTTTGCCCTGTTCATGTTTTTCAGCGGAAAGGCAGCGAGAAGTGTACCAACCTTCCAGAAAAGCATGATCATTTCATTGGGCGGCATACTGGTTGTGCTGGCGGTGTTTCAGCCTTCCTTCATTCAGCAGCCGTCCGAAGTCATGGAAATGGCGGATTTCGGCCTGCTTGTGGCCATATTCGGAAACATCCTTCCAGTTGTCTTCTTTGCCATTGGTACACCACATCTTGATTCGAGTATGTCGACGATCATGGGGGCAGCGGAGCTTCCTGCCGCCATCCTGGCCGCCATGTGGATCCTTCATGAGCAGGTGGCCGTCTTTCAATTTGCGGGGATCGCCCTGATTTTGGCAGGAATCATCATCCCACAAATACAGCCAGGACAAAAGAAAAGTTTTAGTTAAAGCCGCCGGATCGTTTCGCGGTTTTTCCTTTTTAAAACCCTTTCAATTGTCGCAATTATTAAACCTTATTTATTAAACCGGCTTCCCTTTACAAAGGGGTGCAAAGGGCTTTATAATGCGCGTTGTTCAACTTTTTAAAAGCACGGATAATTCATATAAAGGAGGTTGCGGAGATGCGGCAAAAGATTTTTTCATTCTTGATGATGAACGTCGGGGCATTACTGGTGGCGGTCAACGTTCATTTTTTCTTATCACCCAATGATTTAGCGACTGGAGGAGTGAGCGGTTTGTCGATTATCATGAATCACGTGTTCCCGGGTATGTCGCTGGGGCTATTCATGATTCTCATCAATCTGGTCCTGTTTGTAGTCGGTCTGATTTTCCTTGGCTTCAGCTTCGGAGCAAAAACAGTGTATGCGAGTTTCGCCCTGTCATTCTTTGTGTGGCTTCTTGAAACGGTTGCGCCGATCCATGCACCGCTATCAAATGATGTCCTTATCCAGCTCATCATCGGCCAATGCATCGCCGCAATCGGAATGGCAATCGTATTTCATCAGGACGCTTCCACCGGAGGAACCGATATCATCGCTATGATCCTGAACAAATACTTCAATATTGAAGTGGGGCGCGGCGTCCTGCTTTCGGATTTGACCATCGCACTTTCTTCGACGATCCTGTTCGGTCCACAGGTAGGGATGTACGCGTTCTTCGGGGTGATCCTGAATGGATTGGTGATTGACTATGTGCTTTCACAATTCAATACCAATAAGGAAGTGGTGATCATCAGCCGCCACAGCACGGAGATCAAGTCGTATATCGTCCATGAGCTTGGGAAGGGTGCAACGGTCCATACGGCAACAGGTGCCTTCACTTCTGATGAGAAGGAAGTCATTACCACGATCTTGGGACGCAAGGATTATTCCCGACTAAAGGGCTTCATCACGAAAACAGACAACAAGGCATTCATTACAGCCCATACAATGAATGAAATCCTTGGTCAAAACTTTAAACGTTTGGCATAAGCGAAAGCCTGAGGAGCGCTCCTCAGGCTTTTATAATATGTTCACTCCGCTTGCTTGAAGTTATTCTGGATGAAGGCTTCTTCCTCTTCCTTATTCATGATGCCGTAGGCTTCTCCTACTGTGCCGCCCTGGAGGGTCCAAAAGTAGTTATGATCCTTGTCGATGGTAGAAAAATCTTCTTTTTTCCACTTTTCAGCGATGTTTTGCAGTTCTTCTTTATGGTCGAAAGAAGAGGCTTGAATGGTTTCAAGAACGGGTTGGACCGTTTCCGGCATCATGGGAATGGCTCCCCATTTATCCTGGGAGCGGACCTTCTGGTGGGTCATTTTGTGCATGATGGCGACGATTTCCCTTTCTTCGGCATTTTCAGGGATTTTCAAGGTATACTCGATTCCCCCGATGGTGCCCGTCTGTTCCCTCACTTCTTCTTCTTTGGTTGCGTAAGGAGAGTCTTTATCCTCAGGTTTTTCAGCTTTTGCAGGATTAGCCTTTTCTTCAAAAGCTGATGCATTCTCAAATATCTTATAAGCCCCGAACCCCACAAAGGCGGCAAGCACTAGTGCAATAAGGGATATGGACAATATCTTTTTCATGTTCTGCCTCCTGATATGTTGGTTGGGTTGTGGTTGTTTGGGTGTTGTTTTGGGCGCTGTCCTGATCAATGGTAAAGGCCAGTTATAGAGAGGGAAATGGTTTTTCGATTCAATGGGTCACTATTCTAGTGGTTTGATCAGTCTATCATTACAATACAGCAGTTGCCGCTATATTTACACATTTTCTGAGTAAAAATATTCATTAATTGGAGATTTGATGTAATGAAAGTAAGTGGGCCTACTTGCGCTAATATCTTTTATAAGTGATGTAGCCTAAGAACAGGTAGACCACTCCAACGGATAACAATAATAGTTCTCCTTTTGTACCTAGTGCACCGAATGTAACAAAAAACATTGAAACAAAACCCATTCCCATCACAACCGAAAAACTATTATACAAAAATCTCCACATCTTTTTCCGTAGACCAAAGGTTCCGATTGACGTCACTATTCCTAGTAGCAAAATCAAAAGAAAGATGATCATATAGGACGGAGTATGTTCATGCGGCTTTTGATTAATCCCCCACGATTTGGATAATCCTTCTGCTAATAAAGCCAATACACCGAAGCCAATGGCTACGAGAATGGTTGCAAATCCTGCCGTTATCCCCACTACTTTGGTGATTCGGTATCCTTTCATTATTTCTCCTTAATGAAGTATGACGTTAGCATATGAATTGAACTGCGTTATGGGAGAGAGGGACTCGTTAGTCAATAATCCCTTTATGTTTCGCAATGTCAATAATCCCTTTATGTTTCGCAATGTCAATAAGTATTTCTTTTGCTTCTGTTCCTGTTCCGTTTATGTTCACTGCAAATATCCAAGTGTCTTTTTCTGTTTTTATAAAACCTACATACCAGCCAAGTTTCATATCTGAAAGTCTCGTTCCTGTTTTTCCGTGAAGGGTATACGTATCCTGTTCATCTTGTATCATCATTCTCTTTACAGTTTTCTGGGTTTTTTTTGAGAATGGAAGATCTTCCTCTACTAGCTCTTCCATAAAATCGACTTGCTCAACAGCTGAAATCTTTAACGAACTGTCAAGCCAGAATTCATCAATCCCCCCAGATATATCTCTGTTTCCATACCCTATAGCGTTAATATCTTCACTCATATTGATCTCCCCTATATCTCTTGCCATGTCCTGATAAAACCAAATAGCAGATTCTCTCATAGCAGAAGCCAATGAGTGATCTCGGTTCCAACTCTCGAACTGACGGGAAATTCCATCCCAGCGTTTCACTTCATACTCATCTCTAATCGCATTGTTTTCCAGACCGATAAGGGAGTGGGGTATTTTAAAAGTCGATTCAGGGGTTAACCTCTCTTGACTTCTTCTCTTATTATAAATATACTTTTTATCATTTTTTACATTCTTGAGAACTACCGTACCTTCCTTACCATTAAACAACCCACTAACATCTAGATTCTTTGTTTTCTCGATTTCTGCACCATGTGAGGGGGCTAAACCTGCAAAAACCATAAAGATTGCTAGAAAAAAGACGGTTACTACACGGTAGAACCTTTCACGAATTCCTTTTTTCATGTTGTTTTCCTCCATTCCGATTTTAATTGTCTAACCTTTCTGATAACTTATAATAAGAGATAAACTTGTTTAGTGAAAGTAGGAGAAAATGCCGTCTGTACCCATACAAGACAGAAGGGGTGAACTGCATATGGAAAAATTATACGAAGAAGTGATCAAGGAAATTGAACTCCTTATTAGAGACGGATATATCAAACCAGGGGATAAATTGCCTTCCATACGAACCCTATCGGAACGGTTCCAATGCAGTATCAATACGATAATTAAAGCTTACAGTGAAATGGAAAAAGCACATAGAATTTATTCTGTTCCTAAAAGCGGTTATTTTCTCGTTGGTGGCCGCCAAATAGAAGCTACCACCAATGATGGAATCATTGATTTTTCGTCTGCAGGGCCGGACAAATGGAATATGCCATATCGGGAGTATCAGCATTGCATGAACCAAGCCATCGAATTGTACAAGGAAGACATGTTTCAATACTCGGAACCGCTTGGTTTATCTGCACTAAGGTTTCAATTATCGAAGCAACTGCAAGAATTGCAAGTGTTTGCGCCGGTAGAAAGAATAGCTGTTGTGTCTGGATCCCAGCAGGCCCTTGATATTTTCGTTTCCCTTCCTTTTCCTAATGAAAAGACAGAAATTTGTATAGAACAACCAACCCATTTCAGTATGATTGAGTCAATTTTGACAAGGGGTATTAATGCAATTGGTATTGAAGTAACGGCACAAGGGATTGATCTAGACCTTTTGGAACACATTTTTAGGGAAAGACCCATTAAATTTTTCTACACCGTGTCCAGGTTTCAAAACCCTACAGGATTCAGTTATAGCAATAAAGAAAAGGAAAAAATCGTTAAACTAGCTCGAAAATACGATGTATACATCATTGAAGACGACTATATGGGGGATTTGGACACTAGGAAAAAAGCGGACCCGATATTTGCCTACGATCCATCTGGCAGAGTTCTGTACACCAAGAGTTTTTCGAAAGTGTTATTGCCAGGTTTAAGGCTTGGCGTAGCAGTCCTACCAGAAGCCCTTTTAGAACCTTTTACTAAAGCCAAATTTGCTGCAGATGTCCACACACCTGTTATCACTCAAGGAGCATTGGAGGTTTATCTACAAAGTGGAATGTATAAAGCTCACATAGAAGGGCTCAGGGAAATTTATAAGAGAAAAGGGAGTATCCTTAATCGGTCTTTCCGAGCCCACCTTCCACTAGGGGTTACCTTTACTGGCGCCAATTCAGGATTTTATTCGACCATTCAATTACCATTAAAATCAAAAGCAGAACATCTGGTAAATGCCCTTAAAAAGAAAAACATTTTAGTTCAAAATGCAACTGGGATGTACCTGCCACGCTATAAAAAAGAAAATGTTATTAGACTGAGTGTCTCCCAGATAGAAGATAAAAAAATTGAAGAAGGCATTAGAAGAATTGGGATGGAGATAGATAAGCACATCCGTTCAGACAAAAAGTTCAGCCGTTAGGAACATGTATGAACAGGAGGAGTTTGTATATAAAACTGGTGCATTTGTTTTTAAGACTGCGGTTAGATCTTTGAGAAACCAATACTACCCTGGTTTTAAACTCGGTTGATAGTTCCCCTCGCTTTTCAGCAAAACCGAAAGCCCAGAAGAAAGGGAAAATCGTGCACTTATAAAATGGTTGCCATATCATTCTGAATTGCCTTATAATAACATTATATTTTGAGCTACCAAAAGGAGGTGGAATTGAGATGAATCGTTCTGTAGGATTGCGTGGGAAGTATTTGGATTTTATTTACTACTGCCGTGCAATTTTTCATATTGTTGCGTTCAAGGGGACACGTATGCCCTTTTTTAGCAACTGAATATGAATACTGAACGGTAAGAGGTCTCAATTCCAATCACCTGATAGAACGGAAGGAGGGGGCGTTTTTCGCCTTCTTTTTTTATGCCTGATTAAGGGTGAAGAAGCCGTGGACTGCTTATGCACGGTTTTTTTGTCGTGGATCATGTGCCTCTTGCCGAATTAACGGATGAATGAAAGGAAGAGGAAAATGATTATTTGCAGCGCACAACAGATCAGTAAAATGTACGGGGGCCATCCTGTTTTTGAGGATTTGACCTTTGAAATACCCCATGGGGCGAGAATCGGGCTTGTGGGAAGGAACGGTACGGGGAAGACGACGCTATTCAAGCTTCTTGCAGGAACCGACACCCCCGATTCGGGGACGATTTCGATGAAAAAGAACGCAAAAATCGGCTATCTTGCCCAGATACCGGAGTATCCGGAAGGGACATTGGGAATCGACGTCCTGAAGTCAGCGTTCGCCGATCTCGTGGCCATCGGTGAAAAACTCAAAGAGTTGGAAGTGAAAATGGGCGACGGACAGGGGGACCTGGACACGATCCTTGAGGAGTATGGGCGGTGTCAGGATCTTTTCAGCAATGAAGGGGGGTACGAGATGGAGGCGTCGATTGCCATGGTCGTGAATGGACTTGGGATCCAGGGGCTTTTGGATAAAGTGTTTTCTTCCTGTAGCGGAGGAGAACAGACGAAGCTAAGCCTTGGATACATCCTCCTTCAGGAACCGGACCTTCTTCTGTTGGATGAACCGACGAACCATCTTGATATTGCTGCCGTCGAGTGGCTGGAGCAGTTTTTGACCGATTATAGCGGCACCGTGATGTGTATCTCCCATGATCGTTACTTCCTGGATCATGTGATCAATAAGGTGTATGACCTTGAAGATGGGGAAATAACCATATACCACACCGATTATTCTGGATTTGTGCAAGAGAAGGAAGAACGTCTTATGATTGAGTTCCAGGCCTATCAGGAGCAGCAGAAGAAAATCAAAAAAATGAAAGAAGCCATCAAGCGTTTGAGGGAATGGGCGAATCAGGCGAATCCTCCAAATGAGGGCCTTCACAAGCGGGCTCGCAATATGGAAAGGGCCCTCGAGAGGATGGAGAAGCTGAAGCGTCCGGTGCTTGATCGCAAGAAGATGGGCTTGGAGTTCGAAGGCGGTGATCGGAGCGGGAAAATCGTCTTCTCCATGATGGGAGCTTCGAAGTCCTTTGATGGACGCACGCTCTTCCATGACGCCCATATGGATCTACGCTTCAAAGACCGCACGGCCATCGTCGGACAGAACGGGACGGGGAAGTCGACCATCGTCAAGATCCTCATGGGTGAGATGACCGCTGACGACGGGGACGTGAAGATCGGTAGCAATGTGAAAATGGGGTATCTTTCCCAGCACTTTGTCATGGCGGATCCTGAAGCCCGTCTCATCGACGCGTTCCGGGATGAAGTGGCGGTGACGGAAGGAGAAGCGCGTCATATCCTTGCGCGGTTCATGTTTTATGGACCGAATGTATTCCGGAAGGTTGGACAGCTGAGCGGTGGGGAAAAGATGAGACTGCGCCTCGCCCAGCTCATGCATCAGGATCTCAATCTCCTTGTTCTGGACGAACCGACCAATCATCTCGACATTGAGTCACGTGAGGTTCTGGAGGAGGCCTTAGAGGAGTTCAATGGCACCATCCTTGCTGTATCCCATGATCGCTATTTCCTCAATAAGCTATTCCAGAAAACGTACTGGATTCACGAAGGGATGCTCTATTTCTTTGAAGGTCCATACAGCTGGGCGAAGGAAAAGCTCCAGGAAAGGATTCCGGTTGAGCGGCCGGTGGAGAAGAAAAAGACGGTGACAAAACCACGTGAAAAGGAAAAAATGATGGCAACAACAGACACCATAGAAGCAGAGCTTGAAGAACTTGAGACGGAAATTGCTTTGATTGAAGGACTTCTCCAGACAGAAGAGGACCTCTGGGTGCTCCAAGAACTTCATGAAAAACTGGAACAGCTCGAAGAAGAGAGGGATTTAAAGTACATTCAATTTGAAGAACAGCTATCGTAAAAGGAGGAAGTCTATCATGGAGACAAAAGTGGTGATTATAGGTGCCGGATTATCAGGGATCATGGCCGCACGGACTCTTATGGAAAGAGGCGTTACAGACATCCTCCTCGTGGAAAAGAGCAGGAGTGTCGGGGGACGGCTCGCAACGAGGCGGATCGGAGAAGGAAAAGCAGACCACGGTGCCCAGTTCTTTACGGTACGCTCCCCGGAGCTCCAGAAAGAAGTAGAGTCATGGCTCCAAGAAGGATGGGTCCGCCGTTGGTTCGGTGATGCCCATCCCCGCTACACCGGTACGAAAGGCATGAATGCCCTAGCCAAGAATCTTGCAGCAGGACTGCCCGTGCGTTTGAATACCAAGATCCTGTCCATCTCGGAACATCCTGATGGATGCGAGTTGAATCTCGAGGGAGGAGGGGTGATCAAAGCGGATCACGTGCTCATCACCGCACCGGCACCTCAGGCAGCTGAGTTGCTTGGTGTGGAAGCCCCAGTCGTTTTCCATCCCTGCTTCGTCGGGTTGCTGACACTGGAGGGTCCTTCGCGTCTTTCAGCACCGGGGCATCTGGATGGAGCTCAGCTGCCACACGGCGTAGAACGGATCGTCGATCATATGAAAAAGGGGATTTCCTCTACGCCTGTACTTTCTGTATATATGACAGGTGAGTGGAGTGAGAAGCATTTTTTTGAATCGGATGAAAAGGTCCTTGCCACCATCATCGATCTCGTTCGTCCATATCTTGGAGGGGGAAGTGAAGGCAATGGCAACCAGTTGAAACGGTGGCGCTACGCCGAAGCGGCTGAAGTCGTCGACCAGCCTTTCCTTGAGGCTGGAAAAAGGTTGATCATGTGCGGGGACGCGTTTTTGACGAAAGGTGATCAATCAGGTAAAACTCGTTTTGAGAGTGCCTACCTTTCTGGAAAATCTGCTGGTGAATTCCTTGTTGATCGGGTGGGAGATTCCTGAATAGGCATCCCCCATTAACCGCAGACTAGAGAAAAAAGAGGCGGGATCGGAATGGAATTACTGCTACAAAGAGCGGAAGAAAAACATATCGACATCATCATGGACATATATGAGCGCTGTAGGGAAGAGTTGGAACAACAAGGGCTTCTCCAATGGGGAGATCATTATCCGAGCAGGGAGTATTTCCTCCGTGAAATGGAGGCAGGAAGTCTTTATATCCTATTGGCAGACGGAGTCCTTGCGGGATGTGTGACCCTGAATGAATGGCAGTCTCCTGAATGGGAGGATATTGCCTGGAAGTATGACGATGAATGGGTCGTGCACGCCTATTTTCTTGACCCCGAATACCAGGGACAGGGATTGGGGTCCGCCTTCTTGAGTGAATGTGAATCCATGGCAGCCTCCAAAGGGTATAAGAGTATAAGGCTTGACGCCTATGGAAGGAATAAAGGGGCAAATGTCCTGTATGAGAAGAGCGGGTATGAATATCGAGGTTCCATCCGCTTCAAGTCCCGTCCTGAAGATCACCAGGAATATCACTGTTATGAAAAACGCCTGTGATGTAATTCGTCCCAAAGGAAAAAGTCCTATTGGAATGGTATACTAACAGGTACAGTAAAGAAGCAAGGATGAGATACTATTGATGCCACTCCTGGATGAAGCACAGGCCTTTTTGATACAGTTTTATCATGAATCGGAGAAAAGCGGATCCGACCTGAAAGAACGGTTGCGTGAAGTGAAGGAAGAAATTGATTCCAAGGGTACCTATACCCATACGAATGAGGAGCTGACGTTTGGTGCAAAGCTTGCTTGGCGTAACAGCAACCGGTGCATCGGACGATTGTTCTGGAATTCCCTCCAGGTGTTCGACCGTCGGGATGCGGCCACGGAAGAAGAGGTACTGGGCGCGTTAGAAGCTCATTTGGAGTATGCGACGAATGGTGGGAAGATCCGACCGACCATCACGGTATTCAGACCGTCTGAACGTGACGAAGAGGACATCCGCCTTTGGAATCACCAGCTCGTTCGATATGCGGGGTATGAAGATGGAAAGGGGGATCCCCATTCCATCGAATTCACCCAAAAGTGCAGGGCACTTGGATGGGAAGGGGAAGGGACGGATTTTGATATCCTGCCACTTGTCGTCCAGATAGGCGACCGGACACCTGTATGGAAGAGGATTTCACCGGATCTAGCTCTTGAAGTGCCACTCCGTCATCCTGAATTTTCATGGTTCGGAGATCTGGGGCTGAAATGGTACGGGGTTCCCCTCATATCGGATATGGAACTCAAAGTCGGAGGTATTTCTTATAAGGCAGCCCCGTTCAATGGATGGTATATGGAAACGGAAATCGGAGCCCGGAATCTTGCAGATGAAACGCGCTACAATCTTCTGCCCAAAGTGGCAGGCCATATGGGACTGGATACATCCAGAAACATTACGCTGTGGAAAGATAAAGCCCTCATCGAGCTGAACATCGCCGTCCTGCATTCCTTCAAGGAGCAGGGTGTGAACATCGTTGACCATCACACGGCAGCCCAGCAGTTCCGTCTTTTTGAAGAAAATGAAAAAAAGGCAGACCGGAAAGTTACAGGTGATTGGACATGGCTCATTCCGCCCGTTTCACCGGCCACGACCCATATGTTCCATAAGGAATATGACAACACGTGGAAATCCACAAACTACTTTTATCAAAAAAAGCCTTATTAACAGTAAAGCCGCTCACACCACCGTGAGCGGCTTTTGTTTCACCTGGAATAAGGGGGACGTTTGGATACTTCATAATAGCGATACCAAAATCGGAACTCATCAAACAGGGTCGAACGATCGAAGGAGAAGTTCTCAAAGAAATCCTCCAGCAGCCACATCTCGGCGTCATCCAATATGCCTGTCACAAACAATGGTGTCCTGAAGCGCTTATATAAATCTTCATGGCCATAATAGTGAAACAAGTCTTCCACCTGTTGCTCCGTCAATCCGATCACATCCTTTTGGATAGTTTCTCATGTATAGACGGCATTTATGCTGTGAAAGTGAAAATGGGCCATGGTACAAGCACAGGTTGTACCACTTGCATAGAATACATTATGTGAAGCCACTCCTTTCATCTTCACACTGGGGGACACCGCCGTCCCCCTCATTACATAAAGAAGAAGAGCCCAGCCAGCGCTGAGCTCTTCTTTTGATTGTTAAATATCTGCTGCGAGGACGATTTCTCCTTGTGGCAGCTCACTGTTGGCGTCAGGTTCAAGAGACACGGCCACTTGATCCCAATCTTTTTCCGTGAATTCTTCATTAAATTTGAAGATGACCGATCCTTTCCCATCACCGCTCGTGACGAAAGTTCCTGCACGCTCGGGCTTTTCATCCTTGATGAGCCAGACCTGGTACACTTCCTTGTCAGAGAGTTTAGCAAGGTCCGATGCCTGGACAACCATGCTGGTTTGCTTTCCTTGCTTGATGATGCTCGCTGTTCCCGTACCTTGTCCGCTGACAGGGGCAAGCTCTGCGTACTCGACCACCTCATCAATCGTAGCTTCCTCCACCACACGTCTTTGATCTTCAAGCTGAGTGAAGAGGTAGGCGTTTCCGATGATGGACAGGGCGAGAGCGGCTGCGATGGATGGAAAGATCCATGGCCGTCTGCGCTTCTGGCGTGGAGCAGCAGCCGGTTCTTGTTTTTCCTCAGATTCATTCAATATACGGGCAAATACTCTGTCCTCAAGGTCGGGTGGTGGTTCGACCGACTCAGATGAGTAGGGCAGATAGCCGGATATCTGTTCAAGTTCTTTCAAGAATTCCTGGCATTCTGAGCAGGAGGCAAGATGCTTCTCGAACGCCGCTTTTTCAAGTTCAGATAAATGACCGTTGTAGTAATCCAGTATGTGATCGCATTGATGTTGAGTCATTCGAATTGACCTCCTTTCCCTTTCAGACAAGTATGCAGATGTTTTAGTGCAAGGCGGATCCTGCCTTTGACCGTTCCGAGCGGTGTGTCGGTAGCCTCGGAAATGGACTGCTGCGTCTTACCTTTGAAGTAGAAGAGCTGAACCATCGTTTGCTGATCTTCCTTTAGTCCACTGATGCAATCTCGTATGGCGGCCCCTTTTTCCTTCCATTCCAGGAGGTCATGAGGCGTTTCATGGTCGACCTGGAGGGTGTCTTTTTCTATATATTCCACGGTGTCGTGTTTCTTTCCTTTCCGGATGGCATCCAGACAGGTGTTCCGGGTCATAGTGAGTAACCAAGATGAAAATTTCCCTTTGGATTCTTCATAGTGTGCGTGGGTTTTCCAGAGTTTCATGAAGACCTCTTGTATGACTTCTTCGGCAAGCTCACGGTTTCCTGTCATTTTATATGAAAAGGAGTAGATGAGTTTTTCATATTGTCTGTAGAGCTCGCGCAGGGCGGATGAATCTTTTTTATGGATAATGCGGTGGTACAATTCAATATCCTTTAGATCATGGGACATAGCTCGCTCCTAACCTTTGACGTAGTTATCATAAGGATACTAAATAACGGTGCTGAACTCAAAGTTCTACTAAGCTAACGAAAAGTTTGAGGTTTTGGATCACTAAATGTTTGAAAAAGTTGGGTTTAGGGTAAGGGATATGATTTCTTTCTAGTCGCCATCCTGATTTGTAATGAGTATGTGGTGAAGATCAGATCGTTCCGTTCCGCTGCGGCCACCCGCTTTCCATGGGGCGTGCGGTGAGCCGCTTCGGCGTTGCCTGCAGGGTCTCACCTTGCCCGCTATTCCCATAGGAGTCGGGTGGCCTTCGCTGCACTGCACTCTGTGCGGAGGAGAGGGAGAATGCTGGTTCGAAACATGCTAACGCCATCCTGTTTTTATATGAAAATATGGAGGGAGCAAGATCGTTCCGTTCCGATGCGGCCACCCGCTTTCCATGGGGCGTGCGATGAGCCGCTTCGGCGCTGCCTGCAGGGTCTCACCCTGCCCGCTATTCCCATAGGAGTCGGGAGGCCTCCGCTGCACTTCACTCTGTGCGGAGGAGGGTGAGAATGCTGGTTCGAAACATGCTAACGCCATCCTGTTTTTTGTGAGTATGTAGAGGTGAAGAGATCGTTCCGTTTCGCTGCGGCCACCCGCTTTCCATGGGGCGTGCGGTGAGCCGCTTCGGCGCTGCCTGCAGGGTCTCACCCTGCCCGCTTCTCCCATAGGAGTCGGGTGGCCTTCGCTGCACTGCACTCTGTGCGGAGGAAGGGGAGAGTGCTGGTTCGGAACAGATAATCGCCATCCTGTTTTTTATGAGTATATGGAGGAGAAGAGACCGTTCCGTTCGTTGCAATTTGTGCGCAGGAATGGTAATTGGAAAATTCGAAACAGGCCATCACATACCCGGTTCCTTTTCTGTATGACGTTCTAACCTTATTTATGAACGGTTACCTCACTAAGTCCAATACCAAAGAGTGGATTGAAGCGGAAGGGATTTGACTCCCTCGGAAAAGGGGGATGATCGAGACCCCGCAGGCACGAGAAGGCTCGACATGCTCCCCGCGGAAAGCAACCCCCTGCAGCGCAAAGGAACGGACTAGTTTTCCAGCCTCACACTTCACTTAGTACGAATTTGTCTTTAACTGGTTTTCCAACGCGCACTCCCCTAAGATTGCAGACAAAAAAGCCTCCCCATATGAAACAAGGGAGGCGGATGATTATTTTACTTTTTGAAGCTTGTCAATGACCGTGAGGGAGCGTCCTGTTCCGATGGCTACAGATTCAAGCGGGTTCGGTGCCAGGTGGACCGGTACGACGATTTCTTGGCTCAGCCAATCTTGAAGGCCGTTGAGAAGGGAACCTCCTCCGGTCAGGATGACACCGCGATCGACAATATCACCGCTCAGTTCAGGTGGGCAGTTTTCAAGCGTGGCACGGATGGTCTCAAGGATATGTAAGAGAGACTCTTTAAGTGCTTCCTGGATTTGCAGTGACGTAAGTTCGATGGTCTTTGGAAGTCCAGTGACGAGGTCACGTCCGCGGATTTCCATCGTGCGTTCATCGTGTTCGATGAGAGCTTGACCGACTTCGATCTTTACTTGTTCCGCTGTTCTTTCACCGATCAGGAGATTGTAGCGTTTGCGTACATATTGGATGATGTCTTCATCCATCTGGTCTCCACCGATGCGGATCGTGTTGCAGGAAACGACGCCGCCGTATGAGATGATGGCGACTTCTGTTGTTCCCCCGCCGATATCGACGATGACGTTTGCCACGGGTTCTCCTACTGGAAGATCTGCTCCGATGGCAGCTGCTACAGGCTCTTCGATGAGGGTGACGGATTTTGCTCCGCTGCCACGTACGGCATCTTGGATCGCTCTGCGTTCAACGGATGTTGCACCGGACGGGGTACAAACGACAACGGTTGGTTTTCGGATGGAGAAGCCCAGTTTTTTGCTGGCCTTTCTCATCACTTGCTTCAGCATTTCAGTGGTGACGTCGAAGTCTGCGATGACGCCATCTTTCAACGGACGTACGGCTACGATTTTACCGGGTGTCTTCCCAATCATATTCTTCGCTTCAGCTCCGACGGCCAGAACAGATTTCGTTTCTGTGTCGATGGCGACGACGGATGGTTCATTCAGGATAATTCCTTTATTTTTACTATAGACTAGTATATTTGCAGTACCTAAGTCGATTCCGATTTCAGAGTTTGATAGCATTGTCGTATTCCTCCAACTATAAGAATTCTACACAGTATAACCTTCTATACAGTATAGGAGATTTTCGGGGGTTTTGTCGGTGGAGATATTTACCACCGACAAATTGTTACAAAGGATGACAAAAGGGGTGGGGTTGTCATTTGGTGAAAAGCTTTAGCTAAGAGGATTTTAATTACCTATTGGGGTATGTTGAGGCGTTTTGGCTCTTTCCCTGCGTTATGAAAATTTAAACGTTCTGTAATAATTTTTGAGAGGAAGATGAGGGAAAAACAGGTAGTTCAAAGGTTTTTTAGATGTGGGGCATCCTTCCCGGTCGTTTCGTCGGGGCAAAATAAAAAAGATCCCCCATAAAAGGGGGATACCGGTATGAAAGAATCATAGAGTGAATCGTTCCAGTTTTCTCTTCATTTCTTCCGTCATTTCATTCAGTTGTTCGATGCGTTTTGTCATATGTTCAAAGTACCGGAGTTGCTCTTCGGTGGAGGAAGAGATCTCTTCTGTGCCGGCAGCCGTTTCTTCCGTGATCGCCGATATGTTCTCGATCGCAGATGCGACTTCCTCTGTCCGTTCATGGGAAGCGTTCATATCATGTTCAAGGACTTCAAGGCTCTCATGGATGGCAGATACCTTCAGGGAGATCTCCTGGAAGGCGTCCTCAGTGACTGTCATTGAAGTGACCTGCTGATTGGAAAGTTCCTGTCCTTTAAGGGAGGCTTCCATGATCCCGGTTACGCCTTTCTGGATATTGCCCACCATGCGGTTGATTCCTTCCGTCGCAACGGCTGAATCTTCCGCGAGCTTCCTGACTTCTTCCGCCACCACAGAGAACCCCCGACCCGCTTCACCGGCCCTTGCTGCTTCAATGGCAGCATTCAGGGCAAGGAGGTTGGTCTGTTCTGCAATGTCCCTGACTGCGTGGGACGCCTGCTCGATCTTGGCCGTGTAGGTAGCGAATGATTCAACAGCTTTCAGGATCACATCGGATGACTCTGATATGGACCTTGCGTACCCTTGTTGTTTCTGAAGTGATGTCCTACCGTGATCGACTGAGGCAAGAGCCAAGCGTCCATCGGCTGCAGAAGCGGTGCTCTGCTTCACATTCTTGCTGAATTCATCTCCCATGGTTGCCATAAGGGAAGCGGTCGATTGAATATCTTCTGAAATGGACTGGCTGCCTTTTGCCAGTTCTTCTGTGGACACTGCCACTTGACTGGCGCTTTCGGCAAGGTTCGTCATCTGGGAGCGTACCTCATGGGTGAAGGATTCCAGGTTGTCCCCGGCTACCTGCACCGATTGCACCGTTTCCCTTAGGTTCAGCATCATATGATGGAAGGCTGTTTGCAGCTGATCGACCTCGAACTTACTCTTTTTATCCTGTATTTCTCCGATGTTTCCAGTCAGATCCCCTTCGGCCATGCGCTGCGCATTCCGGACCATGTTGTTGATTGGCTTGGTGATTCTTCTGGTGAGGATTGCAGAACTTGTAACGGAAAGTATGATGACAATGACGAAACCGATTATCGTCGACCAAATCGTGAACGTAATCTTTTGTTTATTGGCTTCAAGGATGCCGTCATACCACTCGTTGGTTTCGATGTTCAGGAGGTAGAGGTCATTCAGAGGACCTGATATCCTGGAGGATTGCCGTCTGATTTCAGCCGGGTTCCGCTCCTCTATTGCTTTTTCCGTTTTGTTTTTCAGCTCTGTGTATTTGATTTCCAGAGTGTTCATATAGCGTTTCTGTTCGGTAGTGACCATTCTCTTCTTTAACGTATCCACACGGGATGTCGTCGTCTTCATGGCATTTTCAAGGATTTGCCGATTTTCTTCAGACGGAGTGGAGGCGTAATAGGTCAAGGTCTGCTGGAGGGCGACCATATCCCCTTTTAATTGCTCTGTCCGGACGAGTGTGTCAACGTCGTCCTTCGCAGAGGTATGCATATTGATCAACTGGGATACGATGTAGCCGATGATCAACATGGATAAGATGAGAGGGATAAGACCTATGATGGTTAGACGGTTTTTAATTCTCATGATAATGGGCTCTCCTTAGCTGTTGGTTATGGAGCTTCAACATTGATGTCTCCTGAGATGATTTTTTCTTTTGCTTCATCCAGTTTCTTCATCTGATCAGGTTTAAGATTGACGATCCTGATTTGAGCGAGGCCGACACCATTCTCACTGAGACCGAGTTCGTACGCAGACGATGTCTGCTTTTTTTCATTAAGTGTATCGTCGATGAAACTGAAAATGGCGATATCGACATTCTTCATCATGGATGTAGCAACGGATTTCTCAGCTATGAAGTATTGATCGGCATCAACCCCGGCTGATAAGACATCTTTTGCTTGCGCAGTCTTCAATGCACCAATCCCTGACATTCCTGCTGCTGCATAGATGAAATCGCTCTTATTTTTAATTTGGTCGCCTGCGAGTCTTTCTCCGGCATTGAGATCATTGAAGCTGTTCGTGTAACCTGAGAGGATGTTGATATCAGGCTTTACGTAGCGGGCACCCTGCTCGAATCCCGACTGGAATTTATGGATTACGGGTGCATCCTCGCCACCGATGAAACTGATGGTACCTGTCTTGTTGGTCATGGCTGCAACCATCCCGACCAGGAAGCTTCCCTCATGCTCTTTGAACGTGACGGATGTGACGTTTTCAAGCTCTGAAATGGCGTCGATCAACAGGAACGCCTGCTTCGGGTGCTTCTTCGCCTCGACTTCAATCGATTCCTGGGCTGAGAAACCGAGACCGATGATCAGATCATGCTTCTGGTTGATGAGCTCTTCGAGGGCTCCCTCCATATTGCCGTCAGGTGCCTCTGCATAATCGAAAATGATGCCGAGTTCATCACGTGCACGTTCAAGGCCGGTGAAGGCAAGGTCGTTGAATGAATCGTCACCGAGACCGCTGTCGGATAAAAGGATTCCAACGCTGTATGATTTTGGCGATGAGGTGTTTTTCGTAGTGGCTGAACAGCCGGACATCACCACAAGGGTAAGAAGAATCATGATGATTTTTTTCAAGGAATGGTCCCTCCATATCGTATTAGTGCTCGGACAATGTGTCCCACAGTATTATCGGAGAAGGGGAGGGGATTTTAAAGAGGCTCTCTAGGAAAATAAAAAAAGATGCCGAATTCTGGCATCTTTTATTTTTAATATGCTTTTCTGAAGAACTCGGCAAGCTCCTGGCTGTGTATTTTACGTGCTTTCCGGTGCTCTGCACGGTTTTCAGCGGTTTCGTTGAGCCAGATTTCTTCTTCAGACTCAGGTACGACTTCAGGAATGATGGCAGGCTTACCGCCTTCGATTGCGACGAAGGTGAGGAAGGAGATGGCTGCGACGTTCGTCTTGCCTGTAAGGAGTTCTTCCGATGTCACCTTCACGCAGATTTCCATAGAGCTCTTACCGGTATAGGTGACCATTGCTTCCAGTGTGACGGCGTCTCCGACCTTGATCGGCTGAAGGAAGTCGACGGAGTCGGTTGATGCCGTGACGACCGGTTTCCTGGCGTGCTTGGCGGCGGCTATGGAAGCCACATCGTCTATATAGGCCATTAATTTACCGCCGAACATCGTCCCGTGATGATTCGTATCAGGCGGGAGGACATGGGCTGTTTTGATTGTTTTTGTTTCGCTCATCGTTTTTTTCTCTCTCAATGAAGTTCACCTCTTGGTATGGATTGCCATTCTAATATGTTTCCTCAAAACCTGCTTTTTGAAACATGGTTTACTGGGAAAAGGCTCCCCTATAGAAGAGTATATCACGACCTTGTCGAAAGGGTTCGTACGGCGTCTTCATGAAAAAAGACGGAACCCTGTTGGCTCCGTCTGGTGGTTGTTATTTTGAGCGTTCAAGCAGATTTGCAAGAACATGTTTTTTATAGGCTTCGACTTTACGTTCCTCGTAGCGTCGAACGCCCGATTTTTTAAGTTCTTCCACGTACCAGCCTTTGCTTCCTACATGCATTGAAAAAACATCCTTTCGTTGAATGGTTGGAATCTCGGACCGGCTCGGGTTTTGAGCCGTGATTCGTTATTACAGTTGCCTATTCTATCATTCATATTTTCAGGAAAAAAGGGGGGATGGAATTCGGCATTTTCTGAAAGTGTAGGGGGATGGCCTGCTCACATAACCTAAAGAGGAATGATCACAGAGGACCATTCCCTTCAGATTTATTCTATGGGCGCTTTAACTTCTTCCTGCTTATCCTCAAACCGTTTAAACATGAGGTAGAAGATGCCTCCGCTTCCGAGAGCAAGCAGGGAAAGGATGGCGAAGGTCCAATCATACCCGATATAAAGGCTCAAGGTGATGGATAAGGGGGCAATTGTCCGGGCGATAGTGTACCGGAGGCTCGCCGCGGCAAAATATTGTCCCCTCATATCTTCAGGTGCCAACTTAGAAACAAAGGTTTGCTGGATTCCGGCCGTCATCAGTTCGGCAAATGTGAAGATGGCCATGGCGAAGATGAAGACCCAGACCGAGCTTGTCATACCAAATATAAAGATGGCAATTGCATAGACGATGGATGAAAGAATGAAAACATTCCGTTCTCTAAACCTGGTAATGAACCGCGTGACCACAACAGTCAACAGGGCGACAAGGAGTCCGTTTTCCGATAGGATCAAACCGAATACCTGCTCTCCCACAAGGGTCAATGACCAGTCCCCGATCGAGAAGAGAGTCACGTTATCCACAACGTCCTTAATATAGACGGGCAGAAGCAGATCAAGCTGCATAAAGGTCTGTCCTACTAGGATGCCGGCTACGATGAATAGCAGGAACGTCCTGTCCTTCATGATAACTCCATAATCCTTGAATTGATTCGTGATCGCATGATACCACGCTTGATTGTTTCCTGCCGTGACCTTCAGCTTGGTGACATCCCGCGGTGCTGTTTCCCTTGTCATTTTTGACAACAGTATTGAGAGCATCACGCATATCAAACCTGCTGCAAGCAAGAGTTCAAATCGGTAGTTCACATAGAAGATCCCGCCAAGAATCGGTCCGACGACGACCGCAATATTGATGGAGGTATAAAAGACGGCGAAAACATGACTCCGGTCTTTCTCTTCCACTACATCGGCCACCATTGCCTGGCTAGCCGGCCAGTAAAAGGAACCGAAAATCCCGACGAGGCTGAAGCAGATGAATCCAATCAAAGCAGAATCGAGCCAGGGTGAACTGGCGAGGCCGAAGACGAGGAAACCGGCCCCTTGGCCGAATGCCGAGATGACCATCATCCGTTTCCTCCCAAATCGATCGGCGCAGTACCCGCCCATCAGGTTGGCCCCTACGGCGAACAC
Source organism: Rossellomorea sp. RS05 (assembly GCF_039822645.1). Classification (NCBI taxonomy): domain Bacteria; kingdom Bacillati; phylum Bacillota; class Bacilli; order Caryophanales; family Bacillaceae; genus Rossellomorea; species Rossellomorea sp. RS05. The sequence goes on from NZ_JBDKWY010000008.1 coordinate 146,195, forward strand.
CTGTGACAACACAAGGAGCAGTCCGGCAGTCTGCTTGCCGAATGCTTCTGTAAAATAAATCGTCAGAAACGGGAAGAACATCCAAAATGTGATGTTGATCGCCGCTTCCCCGAATAAACGAACTTTTAAATTCCGATCCCAATCCCTGATTCTCATGTATGATTCCTCCCCTCATGAAGGTGGTTGGGTGAACTAGATAATCATAGCCTGCACCGTAGAAAGAAACAAGATTGATTTTTTGAATTGATTGTATATTTTTTCTTTTTCGAAATAACTCGTGAAGGGGATTCAATTTCCAAGGATCCCAATAGTACAAAGTCGTTTTTTTACAGGGTGAATATACTGCCTAAGGAGCATGGAGGGGGCGTCTCGTTTGAACCATTATGTGAATATCTTGACAGGAGCATGGGTCCAGGTCGCAGGGACGGTCATTGCGGCTGTGGGCGAGACGGTGATTCTTAAAGGGGAACAAAGGGGCTTGCGTCTTGTTTCCATAGGGAACGGCTTTGAGGCAGCAGGTAATGGAATCCAAGGAGCCGCATCATTGCGGGTATTCGACGGGACGGAAGGGGAGCGGATACGGATTGCCGGGGAATGGATTCAAGGAGGAGGGAATGCAACCAACGTGGTGGCGACAGAATTGCAAATCGCCGGTGAAGAAGAAGAAGGCCTCATTCTGGACGTGAAGGGTGACGTGATTCAGGCTGTGGGGGCAGGGCTTGAAGCATACGGAGCGACATTACTTGAAGGTCCCTATATCGAACTGCTTGTCTCGGGGAATACGATTCAGACTATTGGATGTATCCTTGAAGGGATTGGGGAAGTATTCATCATCAAAGGGGACGAAGAGAAAGGTCTACCCGTCACCACATTCGGAAGCTATGCTCAGGTTGCCGGCGCCCTCTTGGCTGCCGTTGCCCTGACCAAGCGTTATGAAGAAGAGGGACTTCTCGTAGAAGAAAAACGTGCGTACCCTTTTAATCAAGGAGATGGTACAATATGGGAGGAGATGAGGAGTGCCGGTACCACGAAGTCACACGGCTTGAGAATGGGGGACAACGGATGTTTAAAGAGAACGGGGAATATCAGGTAACAATCAATGGGATATCCCATTGGGTGAAGGTGGAGGGGATTGAAAGGGGTACAACGCCAGTCGTCGTAATCCATGGAGGTCCTGGAGGAAATCACTATGTGTTTGAACGGACGGCAGGGTCTATGATCGCAATGGAGCGTACGATTATTTATTATGAGCAAAGGGGCTGTGGAAGGACGGATAAACCTGAGGATGATGGAGCCTATAAGATTTCCCATCTTGTGGCGGATTTTAAAGAATTTCATCGACTGTTCGGATGGGAAAAGGTCAATTTGCTCGGTTATTCTTTCGGTGCAGAGCTTGCATTGGAGATTGCCAATACGCTTCCTCATACCGTGAATAGGCTTGTTCTTTCTGCGCCTAGCATGATCCAATCACCATTTCAGAAGCTCGTACAGATAGCAGGATTTGCATCGGTGGGAGCAACAGGGATCAGTTCTGGTGCCACAATCGACGAGACATATCAAGCTCTTTGGAATCATGCCGATACAGCAATGGTGGACAAGCTCCTCTTCCAGGATCCATCGCTCGCTGCGATGAATCGGAAGTGGTGGGAGGAAAGCGGCCTTGTCAACACCGGTCTCATGATGAGGGCATTGGAGGATGACACTTCCCGTCCGTCGCTTGAAGAACGCCTATCGGACATCCCCCATTCTGCCCTCATATTGGTCGGTGCGTTTGACCGCAACACTGGAATTCCTGTAGCCAGCCTCATTCACGACCGCTTGCAGCATAGTGCATTGACCATCCTGTCAAAAAGCGCTCATTTTCCCGATATTGAAGAACCTGAGGTGTTCACTCGGTACGTGTGCTCATTTCTACGTTGAACTAGGAAGCTATTTCCCTGGATCGACCGGTCTTCAGGGTGACCACGATGCTCGCGATGCTGACGATCACTCCGAAGAGGGCAAGAAGGCCCATTCCGATGCTTTTGGAGAAAAAGAAGGAGATGGGTATGATTCCTAGAAACGAGATGACCACAGGGATCTGGATGATCGATGAGATGATCCGCACGATCCGGTTGCCAAAGAATGAGAGTACAAGGAGCGGGATGAACAGCAAGACTGTCATGCCAATCGACAGCCATACACCAAGGGGCTCATCATAGGAAACCGTATTGGGGCCTGTTGGGTGCAAAGCAGCGACCAAGATACATCCGACTGCCGTTACAAGTGTGAGGGTCATAAGAGAAACCCGTTTGAACATAAATGAATCCTCCTTTGTAGAACAATCGGTTTTATAATACCATAACTATTTCCATTATGTTCATATTTTTCATAAAAAAGCCTGTGCATCAGAGAGATGCACAGGCTTAAGGAAAACAAATCAGAACGCCCATCCGCCGTTGCGGAAGACCGGTTCAGAGGAACCGTCCTCTTTGATTCCGTCGATATTCATTTTATCAGATCCGATCATGAAGTCGACGTGGGTGATGCTGTTGTTCAATCCATTCTTTTCAAGCTCTTCTTTGCTCATTTTCTTGCCGCCCTCGATACAGAACGCATAAGCGCTTCCGATGGCAAGGTGATTGGACGCGTTCTCATCGAACAGCGTATTGTAGAATAATACGTTGGACTGTGAAATCGGTGATTGGTGAGGAACCAGTGCGACTTCTCCAAGATAGTGTGAACCTTCATCCGTGTCTACGAGACGCTTCAGGATGTCTTCACCTTCTTCAGCTTTCACATCGACGATCCGACCGTTTTCGAAGGTGACGGAGAACTTATCGATTACATTTCCTCCGTAGCTCAATGGCTTCGTGCTTGCCACTGTGCCGTTTACGCCTGTCTTAAGTGGAACGGTGAACACTTCTTCCGTTGGCATGTTGGCCATGAACGTATGTCCTTCTTCATTCACACTGCCGGCGCCGACCCAAAGATGACCTTTAGGAAGCTCGATGGTCAAATCGGTACCCGGGGCTGTGTAGTGAAGCTTTTGATAGTTCTTGCCATTAAGGTATTCAACTTTCTCATGAAGGTTGGCATCGTGATCCTTCCATGCTTGTACGGGGTCTGCCTGATCGGCACGGACCGCCTTGAAGATCGCATTCCAAAGCAGGTCTACCTGCTCATCTTCCGGCGCTTCAGGGAATACCTTGGCAGCCCACTCTTTGGAAGGAGCTGCGAGGACGCACCAGCTGACCTTGTCGGACTGGATGTACTGACGGTATTTGGACATGGCTTCACCTGCCGCACGCTGGAAGTTGGAGATGCGCTCTGGGTCCACGCCCTTCAACAGGTCAGGACTGGATGAAACGACGCTCATGAAAGCAGCTCCGCCTTCTGCAAGACCTTCCACCTGACCGGCACGCCAGAATGGGAATTCCTTGAATGCTTCATCTGGTGCAAGCTCATACTTGGTACGGGCAACGACGTCATCGCCCCATTCCACGTATACATGCTTCGCGCCTTTTTCGTAAGCCTTTTTGACGATGACACGGACGAATTCAGCTGCATCAATGGATGTATTGATGACAAGAGTCTGATCTTTTTGGATATTGACCCCGACTTCAACGGCAAGACTGGCGTATTTGTCGAGATGTTGGTTGAAATTTGACATGTGTATGTATCCCCTTTTTTTCAGAATGTTCACTTACATTCTTATTTTATCAGTGCTGTCCCGGTTTGCAAATGTTTCGCCTGAATATAGTATGTACAAAAGGTGTGAAAGAAATTGAAAAGCTTACTCAAAGGAGGAAAGCGGCTATATGATGAAAGAAGAGCCTTCCCTGATGTGGCGCGGGAAAGCTCTTCTTTCATGTGGATGGATCTGGTTCGTTCTTCTCTTGAAAGAGGAAGCGATAGTCCAAGGGATTCCGGACTAGGTCATTCAGTGTATATTCATCGAGGACTGAGAGATAGGCATTCAGTGCCTTTCCCAGTACATGCTTAAGCCCGCATACAGGCGTGATGATACAGGAGTTGTTGGCAGCATCGAAGCACTCCACCAAGTGGAAGTCCTCTTCTGTCTTCCTGACGATAGTTCCGATATTGATATCCTGTGGGGACTGGGCGAGCTTGATACCGCCATTCCGTCCGCGGATCGTCTCGATGACGCCCATCTTCCCAAGCTCGTAAGTCACCTTCATGAGGTGATTCTTCGAAATGTTGTAGGCATCTGCGATTTCCTTGATATTCGAGAGTTCATCCGATGGTTTAGATGCTAAAAAAATCAGCATGCGCAGTGAGTAATCTGTATATAAAGTTAGTCTCATCTCTCTCACCCTTCCATTCCCTTGTTCTTCATTATACAAAAGTGAATGCATGCATGTCTAAATGTGAATGTTATGTTAAAGAAGTATTTTATATATTGTTTTTAGAATGTTGCTGGCATATTATAAAGATGTATTAAAAATATATCTTTAGAGGTGAAGGATATGTTATCTCAAAAAAACATTGAAACCGTAAAATCAACGGCACCGATCCTGGAAGCCAGAGGAATTGACATCACCACTGTATTTTATAAAAACCTGTTTACCGAGCACCCTGAACTTCTCCATATCTTCAATCATTCCAATCAAAAACAGGGGCGCCAGCAAACCGCCCTGGCCAACGCCGTCTACGCAGCTGCACAGAACATCGATCAGCTTCACACCATCCTCCCCGTCGTCAAGCAGATCGGACACAAACATAGAAGCCTCGGCGTCAGGGCCGAGCACTATCCGATTGTGGGAGAACATCTGATGCGGGCCATCAAAGAAGTCCTTGGTGAAGCCGCAACGGACGACATCATCGCTGCCTGGGCGGATGCATACGGAGTCATAGCTGATGCATTCATAGGAGTGGAGAAGGAATTATACGAGCAGGCTCGGAGTCAAAAAGCGGGATTTGCTGATTTCAAATCCTTCATCGTTTCCAAGAAGGTGAAGGAGAGCGATGTGATCACATCGTTCTATCTTGAACCGGAGGATGGAGGAGATGTACCGGAATATGAAGCCGGGCAGTATATATCCGTCCGTTTGAACATCCCTGGAGAAACCTATTCCCACATTCGCCAATACAGCCTTTCAAGTGCTCACCATCCGAACTTTTTCCGGATTTCAGTGAAAAGGGAAGGGAAAGGAACAGCCTCAGCCTTTCTCCATGATCATCTAAAGGAAGGAGATGTGCTTGAAGTGAGCGCACCGGCAGGGGATTTCGTCTTGAATCAAGAAACCACTCCTCTTGTGTTGATCAGCGGCGGAGTCGGGATCACCCCGATGGTGAGCATGCTTGAAACAGCCTATAGAAATCAGCCTGCCCGACCGGTCTCTTTCATCCATGCGTCACGGAATGAAGCGGTCCTTTCTTTTAAAGCAGAAGTAGAAAGTATGATCAGAGGTCACCACAACGCGAAGTGTTCCTTTGTGTATGGGACACTGACTCTATCGGAAGAGCATCTGGAGGGTGATGGGTCAGACTACTATGTATGTGGTCCTGTACCATTCATGAAGGCTGTCATTGAGAGGTTGAAACATCTCGGAGTACCTGTTGCCAGGATCCATTATGAATTCTTCGGACCTGGTCTTGATCTCGCCAGTGTGGAAGAGGTCGAAAAAACGCATTCATAAGAAAAAAGGGTTCCGGCTCCGGAACCCTTTCTTCATGATCAGAGACGATGCTCGTCCTGATCGACCCTATTCTTGAACGCTTCCTGTGTCACGATATATTCTTCATCGCCTGCAGGTTTTTCAGAATGGGGTTTTTCTTCCCCGCCATTCGGGAATTTACCGGGATGGCCTTTTTTCTTTGATTCGAATGCTTTTCCGCGTGACATATTCTTCACTCCTTATGGATGGATGAGGATAGTTTTTACTTGGAGGGAAGGAAATATGTCAAGGAATCTTCGCATGGAGGATGAGTCTTCAGGTGAATATGGACTATACTGGTAGTAAGGAGGGATGGGAATGGATTTTTCAACGTTGATGTCAGAGCAGCGGATCAGGAAGGCCTATCAGGATGGAGAGTTCAATGAGCTTCCGGGTTTCGGGAAACCGATGGATCTGAATGATGATGCCGGAATTCCTGAAGAGTTGAAGATGGCCCATCGGATGATGAAGAATGCCGGATATTCAACGGAAGAGGCGGGACTGAAGCGTGAGATGATGAGGATCGAGGATTTGATCCGTACATGTGAAGACGACATAGAAGCCAAGTCGCTCCATAGGGAACTGAATGAGAAGGTGCTTAAGTACAATGCCATGCTATCGAAAAAGCGGGTGAAGACGAATTCATCTGTATTCAAGGACTACCAGCGCTCCATTGAAGATAAGCTGATGGGCTGAGAAAAAGCATGAAGGAAAGGGAGAGGGACCCTTTCCTTCATGCTTTTTTGTTTATTTCCGCGGTTCGTCGGGACGGAACAGGAAAAGTGAGATGACGCCGGATAGCAGGGCGCCGCCAACGATGAGCAGGGCACGTTCCCTTCCTTCCAGTTCTGAGTATTGGGTAGTGACCATCCAGTTTGCCGCGATGGCGACAAGGATCATGATGGCCAGGATCGTAATGATTCGACGTTTCAAGATGACACATCCTTTGTTGATTCATTGCTCTTAGTTTATCATAGAACGCTTCCGCTCAGCCAAGAAATGAATAGTAGTGGATTCCTACTCAAAAAAAGTAAAACGGGTCCGATATTAGGAGTAGACTATGTTGAATAAGGTGGAGCGATCAGATGGATAAAACGTCATTTATAGGTGTCATACTTGGATTGGTTGCAATCGGAGTCGGAATGGTCTTCAAAGGGGTAAGCCTCATGGCACTCATCAACCCTGCGGCCATCCTTATCATCCTGTTGGGGACCGTGGCTTCCGTGGTCATAGCCTTTCCCACGTATGAAATCAAGAAAGTACCAAAGCTGTTCGGGATCCTCTTTAAAGAACAGAACACCCAGGACCCGAAAGAAATCATCGCCTTTTTCTCCGAGATGGCGGACCTTGCCAGGAAGGAAGGCCTGCTTGCATTGGAAGCAAGGATCCAGGAACTCGATGACCGGTTCTTAAGGGACGGTCTTTCCCTTGCCATAGACGGTCAGACGGGGGATTACATAAGGGATGTCCTTCACGAAGAGATCGATGCCATGGAAGAGCGTCATAGCGCGGGTGCACAGATTTTCTCACAAGCAGGCACATATGCTCCTACCCTCGGGGTTCTAGGAGCGGTCATCGGCTTGATTGCCGCACTCAGTCATATGGACAATACGGAAGAATTGGGGCATGCAATCTCAGCCGCATTCGTGGCGACCCTCCTCGGGATCTTTACGGGTTACGTGCTTTGGCATCCGTTCGCCAATAAACTGAAGCGCAAATCGAAACGTGAATCCCAATTGAAAATGATGACGGTGGAAGGAATCCTTTCGATCATCGAAGGGGAGTCACCGCGAATTATCGAGCAGAAACTGGCTTCCTATCTCCCTGCAAAGGACCGGTATAACTTGATGAAGGAGGAAGAAGATGAGACGGCGTAAGAAGAAGCGGGAAGATGATCATATCGACGAATCCTGGCTGCTGCCTTACTCTGATCTTCTGACCCTGCTTGTGGCGCTTTTCATCGTTCTCTATGCCTCGAGTTCGGTGGATGCACAGAAATTCCAGGAATTATCCCAGGTGTTCAGTGAAATCTTCAAGGGCGGCACGGGGATGATGGATTACCCAAGTCCTGTCGCCCCTCAGGATTCAAGCGATCAGAAGGAAAAGCAGGGAGCTGCTGCTGACAAGAAGGAAGAAGAAAAGACAGTGGACAAAGAAGATATCAAGAAACAATCCTTTCTTCAAGATCAGGAAGAACTGCGTGAAGTACAGGAAAAGATCAACCAGTACATTAAGACCAATAATCTGCAGCTCCAGTTTGTCACGAAACTGACGGATGAAGGCCTGCTTCTGACGATCAGGGATAACGTCCTCTTTTCTTCAGGTTCTGCTGAAGTGGAGAGGAATGATCAAGATGTGGCAAAAGAGCTTTCCTCCTTGTTGGTGATGAATCCTCCCCGGAATATCATCATCAGCGGGCACACAGATAACGTACCGATCCGCACGGCCAACTATGATTCCAACTGGGAACTGAGCGTCATGCGTGCCGTGAATTTCATGAAGATCCTTCTGGATAATCCGAATCTTGAACCAGAATGGTTCAGCGCCAAAGGATTCGGGGAGTTCGAACCCATTGCAGATAACTCGACAGCAGAGGGTCGCGGGAAAAACCGTCGCGTAGAAGTTCTGGTGTTGCCGAGAGTGACGCAGGAATAATAAGAATGTAGACCGCAAGCCCGGTGCTTGCGGTTTTTATGTTTGCTGTTTGAAATGAAAAAAAAGGAAATAGTATCCAAATAATCTTTATCCTATGATAAACTAATTTTAAGAATATCTTCCATTTTTATATGGTTGAACATAGGCATCTAAAACAGAAAAGGCGGGGGTTACGTGTTCAAAAGATGGATCGGCTTCATCCTTGTATTGATTGGGGCAATTGGGTTGGTGGTCAATGTGTCATTCTTCAAAGGCAGTGAGTATTATGATGTCATTCGCGTGATTTCGGTCATTCTCTTCTTGGGAGGCGGCCTATTTATTCCGGAGTATTTGCGAACGGATAAAAAGTAAGAAGACCAGATTGACTCCATATCATGTTTTCCTTGTTCAATTCACTCAACCTGCGCGCTATTCCCGTAGGAGTCGGACTTCCTCCGCTGCACTTCACTCTGTGATAGGGGAGGGGGCTATGGGGTTCATGTTTCATTAGGAACGCAATCCCACTACATTCCTTATGAATTTATCAGTTAGTTAGAAGGCGTTCCGCCACCATAAGTAAATGACTTTCTCACTACTATATAGGACTACCCGCCACATAAGAACCGAAGAGTTTATTGAAGCGGTGGGCGCTTGACTCCAGCGGAAAAGAGCGGCAAGACCCCGCAGGAAAGCAAGTGCCTGCAGCGAAAAGGAACGATCCCCGTCACATTCATCACTCCTCAAAAAGCCAATCTCCATTAAAAAGAGCAATAAGAAAAAAGCCCTAATAATAATGATAATCATTTTCAATTAGTCGTTGACAGCTCATCATCCCCTCTTGTAATATGATTGTTATACAAATGATAATGATTTTCAATTGCAATTAAACAGGAAGGAAAGATTGAGGGTATGACATGATCGTGCTACTGAAAAAAAGATATTTACTGATTTTACTGATCCTCCTCTCAGCCCTTTCTTTATTTGTCGGGGTGAGCAGCATCTCGCCGGCGGATTTACTCAGTGGAAGGACGGATGAGGTGGAGGTGTTCCTGGTCAGCAGGCTGCCGAGGCTTGTGGCGATCCTACTGGCAGGAGCGGGGATGAGCATTGCCGGCCTCATCATGCAGAGCCTGAGCCGGAATAAGTTTGTATCTCCGACCACGGCGGGGACGATGGATGCGACAAGGCTCGGGATCCTTGTATCGATGATCATTTTTGTCGAGGCATCCACGATGGAGAAGCTTCTTGTGGCGTTTGCTTTTGCCATGGCGGGTACATTCCTGTTCATGCAGATCCTCGACCGGATCAAGTTCAAAGATGCTGTCTTCATTCCCTTGGTGGGGCTGATGCTCGGGAATGTCCTGTCGTCTGTCACGACATTTTTTGCCTACAAGGCGAATCTCATCCAGAATATGTCTTCATGGCTGCAGGGGGATTTCTCCCTCATCATGAAGGGAAGATACGAGCTTTTATACATAAGTGTACCGGTCATCATACTTGCCTATCTCTTCGCCAATCGCTTTACGGTTGCGGGGATGGGAGAGGAGTTTTCGAAGAATCTGGGGATGTCCTACAGAAGTATCGTGAACATCGGGTTGATCCTTACATCACTCGTGACGGTAACCGTGATTTTGACCGTGGGGATGATCCCCTTCCTCGGGCTCATCGTCCCGAATATCGTGTCCCTTTTCAAAGGGGATCACCTCCAGAGAACGCTGCCTCACACGGCCATCGTGGGAGCGATCTTTCTTCTAGTCTGCGATATCCTCGGGAGGATCATTATCTTCCCTTATGAAATCTCCATCAGCCTGATGGTCGGGGTCATCGGAAGTGCAATCTTCCTCTACATGCTTTTAAGGAGGAAGGGATATGAGTAATCGGTCAAAACTGATGCTACTATCGGTCGCTGCCATTGCGGCAATAGGGGCTTACCTATTTTACGGCCTGAATGGCAGCTATGAGTATGCCCTGCCGCGGAGAGGGATGAAGGCGCTGGCCATGCTTCTGACGGGTGTAGCCATTGCCTATTCCACCGTAGTGTTCCAGACGATCACCCATAACAAGATTCTGACCCCAAGTATCATGGGACTTGATTCCCTTTACATGCTGCTACAGACGGTCATTATTTTCTTCTTGGGGTCGAGTCACTATCTGATTGTGAATAAGAACGCGAATTTCTTTCTATCCATCGCAGCCATGGTCGTGTTTGCCTTGCTTCTCTATCAGCTCATGTTCAAAGGGAGCAAGCAACCGATCTACTTCCTGCTTCTCATCGGCATCATACTCGGGACGTTTTTCCAGAGTATATCCTCGTTCCTGCAGGTACTGATTGATCCGAATGAATTCCTGAGTGTGCAAGATAAGATGTTTGCAAGCTTCAACAATATCAGTTCCGACCTCGTTTGGGTGGCGGGGGGTGTCATCATCCTGGTCCTCATATATGGATGGAGGCAAATGGCTGAACTTGATGTGGTATCCCTGGGCAGGGAAACGGCGATCAATCTAGGTGTTCCGTACGATAAAGTGGTGAGGAGCATGCTTGTCCTGTCGTCGATCCTGATCGCTGTCTCGACGGCACTGGTGGGGCCCATCACCTTTTTCGGTCTCATCGTTGCCAATCTCAGCTACCAGCTGTTCAAGACGTACCGTCACGGTATCCTGATCGCAGGTGCCGGGATCATCAGCATCATTGCCCTGGTAGGCGGTCAATGGCTCGTGGAACGGATCTTTACGTTTTCAACGACCCTCAGTGTCATCGTGAACTTTATCGGAGGGCTTTACTTTATCTATCTACTATTGAAGGAGGCGAAGTCATCATGATCGAGATCAGGGGGTTATCGAAGAAGTATGGGAAGAAAAAAGTGGTGGCCGATGTGTCGGTCAAGATTCAAAAGGGGCAGATCACTTCGTTCATCGGTCCGAATGGTGCGGGAAAATCCACGTTACTTTCAATGGTGAGCAGACTCCTGGATTCCGACAGCGGGGAAGTCATCATCGATCAGCATGATAGTAAAAAGATCAAATCGAATGATATGGCCAAACGGATAGCTATCCTGAAGCAGTCCAATTTTTTGAATGTACGCTTAACGATCAAAGAACTCGTCTCATTTGGCCGCTTCCCCTATTCAAAAGGGAGGCTGACGGAAGAAGATGAAAAAATGGTTCAGCAATCCATTGAGTATATGAATCTGAACGAGCTTCAGGATCGGTACCTCGAGGAATTGTCGGGAGGCCAGAAACAGCGGGCGTTCATCGCCATGGTCATTGCCCAGGACACAGATTATATCCTGCTCGATGAACCACTGAATAACCTAGATATGAAGCATTCCGTGCAAATCATGAAGATCCTCAGGAAGCTGGTGGATGAGTTGGGGAAGACGGTTCTCATCGTCCTCCATGATATTAATTTCGCTTCGGTCTATTCCGACCGGATCGTTGCTATGAAGGACGGAGCAGTCATCAAGGAGGGACCGACACAGTCGATCATCCAGACGCACTCCCTGAAGGAAATTTATGATATGGACATACCGGTCCAGCAGGTGGACAACTGCAGGATCTGTGTGTACTTCAATTCATAAAAAAACATATAAAAGGAGAGAGATCAATCATGAAAAAATGGACATTCCTTGCTTTAACACTGGCAATCTTACTTTTACTGGGGGCATGCGGAAAGAAAGAACAATCCTCCTCTTCGGCTACATCGGATGACAAGACAATCACCATTAAACACGAACTGGGAGAAGCGAAAGTAAAAGAAAATCCTGATAAAGTCGTCGTGTTCGACTTTGGTGTACTCGATACGCTTGATGAACTTGGTGTTAAGGTGAATGGTGTCCCGCAAGCGGCTGTCCCTCCGTACCTCGTGGACTATAAAAACTCCGATTACACCAATGTCGGCAGTCTGAAAGAACCCGATTTCGAAGCCATTCATTCCTTGAAGCCCGATGTGATTTTCATCTCTGCACGCCAGGCGGACCTTTATGATGAATTCGCCGATATCGCCCCGACGGTATATATCCCTGTGGACAGCACGGATTATGTGAATTCATTTAAAAGCAATATGAATACCATTGCGAAGATCTTCAACAAAGAGGATGAAATGAAGAAGGAGCTTGCAGAGGTCGATAAAGAAGTGAAAAGCATCCAGGAAGAAACAGAGTCCCTCGATTCCAACGCCCTTGTGATCATGGGAAGTTCAGAGGACATCAGCGCATTCGGACCGGAGTCCCGTTTCGGGATCATCCATGACGTCTTCGGTTTCAAACCGGCTGACGATGGAATCGAGAAATCTACACACGGTCAGAAGGTAACCTATGAATATGTGAAGGAGCAGAACCCTGGTATTCTGTTCGTCATCGACCGGGACGCAGCATTCGATCCGAAAGCAAGCATCAAAGAATCGTTCGAAAATGATCTTGTCAAAAAGACACAGGCCTTTAATGACGACCGGATCATTTACTTGAATGGAGCTGAATGGTATCTATCAGGTGGTGGTCTTCAATCCATGAAACATATGATTGAGGATGCAAAAAAAGCACTTTAATCGAGAATCGTAACCCATTTCCAAAGAGGTTGGACATGAGTGTTTTAGTCATAGTAAAACCCGAATTCATTTGCCAAGATCAGGCTTATGAATTCGGTTTTTTTATATTTCATTGTTTCTAGAGGTTGATTGGAGTGCAAGACTCCTGGGGGAGGTGTAGCTGATGCGAGAAGGCTTAGAGGCTATCCACGAGAATCGTGAACGGTTTAAAGAACATGGAATAGTAACTTTGGTTTTGCCCAATTTCTTTTTTTTGTGAAAACAAACGCATGAATCGTGCTTTTATTCCACTAATTCTATATTGTGAAAAATATTTCTAAATTCAGACTTGTTTATTTATGGACAAAAGTTTAAAATATTAACAAATGTTACATTTTTTATAGGGGTGGAGTGAGTGAACGAAAAAGAGAAGCTGTTGCTTACCTACATAGAAGAGAATCCTTTCATGACCCAGCAGGAAATATCCGAGCGGAGCAATATGTCCAGATCGGCTGTGGCAGGTCATATATCGAATCTCATGAAGCAAGGGAAAATCCTTGGACGCGCCTATGTCCTTCCAAGGAGAAAAGGCATCACCTGTATCGGCGGAGCAAATGTAGACCGGAAGTTTCAATTCATCGACCGGATGATTCCGGAAACGTCCAACCCGGCAACAACAGAACAAACTACAGGCGGCGTGGCCAGGAATATCGCTGAAAATCTGGGGCGGCTTGGGAGTGAAGTCAATCTAGTAACAGTGGTCGGGGAGGATACGGAAGGAAGCTGGATCCTTGATCAAACGAAGACACATGTCGATATATCCGCTTCCCAGAGGCTGAATGAAGCAACGGGTACCTATTCGGCCATCCTGGATGTGGACGGGGAGATGATGTTCGCCCTCGCAGACATGAATATCTACGAAAAGATCGATATCCCGTTCATTGAAAAACGGTGGGCCATCATCGGGTCATCGGAGATGGTGATGCTGGATACGAACTTCCCGCCTGATGTAATCGAATACATCATCAGACGATGCGCATCGGAAGGGGTACCGTTGACGATCATCCCGGTATCAGCTCCCAAAGTGAAGCATCTTCCCGATTCATTGGAAGGAGTCACTTGGTTCATCTGCAATAAAGGGGAAGCAGAGATGTACCTCGACATGGAGATTGAAACGGAAGGCGACTTCTTCAAAGCGGCGAAAGCCATTACACAGCGCGGTGCCGAACGGGTGGTCATCACAAGAGGTGAGATGGGTCTGATCTACTACACAGCCTATCAGGAAGCCAGTGCAATCCTGCCTCCTAAGGTGGATGTGGCTGATGTGACGGGGGCAGGGGATGCACTTGTTGCCGGCATCATTTATGGCTATCTGAGAGGATCGGATACCGACGGTTCCTGTCGGATCGGCGTTTCCTGCTCCACCATTACGATCCGTTCTCATTTTACTGTATCCCCGACTTTGAATCAGGGGAATCTGCAAGAAGAATTCAGCAGTTATTTTAACTAAATTGGAGGAATGAAAATCATGGATTTGACATCATATTTGGAGTTTTCTAGAGAAGTAGAAGAGGCGCGCCAATCAGGACAAGCCATCGTGGCGCTTGAGTCAACGATCATTTCCCACGGAATGCCATATCCGCAAAACGTGCAGATGGCAAGGGAAGTGGAAGACATCATCCGCGAAAAAGGTGCTGTACCAGCAACCATTGCCATTTTGAACGGTAAAATCAAGATCGGTCTCTCAGATGAGGAATTGGAGTATCTTGGACAGGCGAAGGATGTCATCAAAGCGAGCCGTAGGGATCTTCCTTATATCCTTGCTTCGAAAAAAGACGGAGCAACCACGGTTGCAGCGACCATGATCTGTGCAGAGCTTGCCGGAATCGCCGTCTTCGTAACAGGTGGAATCGGTGGTGTCCACCGTGGTGCCGAAACGACGATGGATATTTCTGCAGACCTTGAAGAGCTGTCCATGACGAATGTGGCAGTCGTATGTGCCGGTGCCAAATCCATCCTGGATATCGGATTGACGATGGAATATCTGGAAACAAAGGGTGTACCGGTACTAGGGTTCGGCACAGCTAAACTTCCAGCATTCTATACTCGATCCAGTGAATTCGATGTGAATTACAGGGTTGATACCCCGGAAGAAACGGCGGGCGTATTGAAGGCCAAGTGGGATATCGGCTTGAACGGAGGGGTGGTCATTGCCAATCCGATTCCGGAAGAACATGCAATGGATGAAGCTGAAATCACGGCAATGATCGAAAATGCGCTGAAAGAAGCGGAAGAACAGCACATCAAGGGAAAAGATAGCACGCCGTTCCTTCTTGGGAAGGTAAAAGAGCTGACAGAAGGTAAGAGCCTGACAGCCAATATCGCCCTTGTAAAACATAATGCCGAAGTGGGCGCGGAGATCGCCGTTCACTATGCGGCCCAAACCCAGCAGCAAACCGTTTGATCTAGCAGCCTGAGCCACAGCAGCTCAGGCTTTTCTGTGTGAAGACCCCATGGTATTTCATTTAGATGGAAAAATCAGTCGAATGCTCCTTAACTCCTGTTGCAAGGTGGAGTAGAATAGGGGTATAAACTGATGATTAAAGGAAGGTAATATGGCTGATATGCAACGGAAACACTTATTTTCTGCAGATGCCATCCCGGCTCCTGCAGCCCTTGTCGATCCCCTCACGCAATCCATCCTTTCGTTGAATGAAGAAATGGAAGAATGGTTGAAGGGGAACGGCCTGTCTCCCGAAACATTATTGAAACCGGAACCGGTCGCAGGATACGACTGCCTATTGAGGCGCAAACAATTGGAGGATGGGACCGAATGCCTTCTCTTGATTAATCATGGGATGGACCCGTCACCATGCAAAGAGTCAAAATCTGCCATCTACCAGTCTCTCATTCAGAATACACCTACGAGTGTTCTGATCCTGAATGTGAATGGCCTGGTACTGGAAATGAATGCATCCTTTCAGAGCCTATTCGGGCTAACCGACGGGATCATTCACCAGTCTTTCTATGATCTTGTGGAGCTTCATGAACCCTCCTTCATCCATTTGGTCAAAGAAGGGCTTAAGGGACATGATGCCACTGGGGAAGAAGTGAGGTTTCATGCAGGCGGCAGGGAGCTGACCTGCACCATCACCGTTTCACCCATCGATTACAAGTGTGGTGGGTGCATCGATAGCGTTGGGATCATCTTCCACGATATCACCGAGAAAAAAAACGCCCAGGCAGAGCTTGTCCTCCTACAGACGGAAATGGAGAATATCCTCCGTCTTCAAAAAGCGATCACCTACAAAGTGGTAAGATACGGTCATGACTTTGTGATTGAACTCGCCTCCGGCAAAATGCTGTCGAGACTGGATCTCACACCTCAAAGGATGAACGGCAAGAGGATCGAGGAAGTATTCGACAGGGTCCATCTGGAAAAGATCCGTCCGAAACTAGAAGTGGTCTGGGCAAAAGGAGAAGAATACACGTACGAAGATGCCTACAAAGGACTTGAGTATCTCGCCTCCATCGTCCCGGTCAAAAAAGATGGCAAGGTGGTCGAAGCGATATGCTCCATCTCGGATATTTCCCTGATGAAGGATATCCAAAGACAGCTCGCAGAAAGCGAGGAAAAATACAAATCCATAGTGAAATACAGCCCGGACCATATTCTGATGGTGGATACATACGGATTTATCCAGTCCGTCAATCCGGCTGTGTATGAACACTGGGGATATGGGTTTTCAGATCTTGTCAATCGGCATTACACGTCTCTATTCGCTGAGGAATCCCAGGAAGACGCAGTGAAGAATTTCCAGATTGCCTTGAACGGAACATCATCCCGTTACTTGGCCATCGTGAGAGACGGTAAAGGAAAAGAGAGGCGGGTCACCATCACCAATATCCCGATCCGGGTGAGAGGTCAAGTGATCGGCATCTATGGGTTTGGTCAGGATGTGACGGAAAAATTAAATATGGAAGATGAACTAATGGAAGCAAAGGAACTCCTCGAAGCATACTTCGAACATTCCGGGGATGGGATTGTCCTCCTCGACCCGACCGGAAGGGTCTTGAAGGTGAATCAACGATTCGAAGATATGTTTGGGTGGACGAATGAAGAGATCGTTGGAGATGTGGTCACCTTCCTGCACCGATCCGACCAGTACCATCAGTTTCAGAAAAACCTGGAAGTCGTGAAAGCGGGGAAACGCATCAAGGACCAGGAAGCTCTCCGATACCGGAAGGACCAGACATCAATCGAGATCTCCTTCAATATGAATCCGATACTGAATAATGAAGGGTCACTGATCGGGATTTCTGCCATCATCCGTGATCTTTCCGAGAAGAAGCATCACGAAAACCTATTGAAGAAATCTGAACAGCTTGCCATGATTGGTCAGCTCGCAGCAGGTGTTGCCCATGAAATCAGGAATCCATTGACCACCCTTAAAGGATTTCTTCAGCTCATGGATGAAAGGGAGGAAGACGACTTTTATCTCACTGTCATCAAGGGAGAACTCGACAGGATCGAGATCATCACGAATGAATTCCTTGCTCTCGCACGCCCGAGGGCGGTACAGTTTTCACTCACATCATTGACGAGGCTCCTGACAAGTTCCGTTGATTTCATCAAGATGGAGTGTCTCAAACAGGGAGTCGATGTCCGCTTCGCCGTGGAAGAAGCTCAAGTGTATTGCGATTCCAATCAGATGAAGCAGGTCATCCTCAACGTGATGAAGAATGCACTGGAGGCGATGCAGGACGGTGGGCTATTGAACGTCCAGCTGGAGAATGACGGCCACCACGCCAAGATTTCGATCCAGGATAATGGAAGCGGCATCCCTCCTGAGAGAATGAAGCATCTCGGCGAACCCTTCTACAGCACGAAGGAAAAAGGGACGGGTCTCGGTCTGATGATTTGTCAGAAAATCATCAAGGAACATAATGGCTCGCTCTCCATCCAGAGTAATGTTGAAGAGGGAACATCGGTTGATATCCTTCTTCCCCTTGCCTCACTCACTCATTAATAGAAGAAACTCGCCATTCGGCGAGTTTTTTTGTTGATTCGACAGCAATTTGGTCATGAAAAAGACAGGAAATGATATTTTCCGGGAAATAAACAACACATTATGACGTTTCATGGAATTGGAAAGAGGTTACTTAATAGGAAAGAGGTGAGAAGGAATGAAGACGGATGTTCTGATTAGCGGCGGTGGAATCGGCGGACTGACCCTGGCACTTAAGTTGGCAAGATGCGGTATCGATGTAACGGTCATCGAAAGGCTGCCCGGACCTAGCCCTGTCTATAAGGGGGAGCTTCTTCAACCAAAAAGCCTGGATATTTTTGATTCATTAGGTGTGATCGAGCCGGTGCTTTCCCATGGTCACCGCATAGCGGAACTGGAGCTGGTGGAACTGAAGGGGAAGCGGGCGGAGCATTCTTCCATGAGCTATTCAATCCTTCCAGGGAAATATCCTTACTCCCTTATGATCCATCATGAGAAGTTAAAAGACATCCTACGGGCCAAAGGGGAGGAATACTCCAGCTTTCACTATATGGGGAACACAGCATGTAAAAAGATCTCCGGCAAGACGGTTACAGTGGAAGACAGGAGTGAAAAAGAACCCTTTGATATCGAATGCGAATTCATCATAGGGGCAGAAGGCAGAAGTTCCGTTACCCGTAATTACATGGGGATTGAAGTGAGCGAGAAGAAGTACAATCATCACTTTCTGACGGTCACCTTCCCTAGACCCCTCGATATGACAAAAGGACGGATCGTGTCGACGTACCAATCCTTTCTCGGTCTTTTCCCTCTTCCAAACGAGGAAGTACGTTCTGTGTATCTCATCCCTGCAGGGGAATACAAGTCATTGCGTAAGAAGCCGATCTCGGAATTTCATAAGCTTTACATAGAGCTCTGTCCCGATCTTGAAGGATACGTGGATCAGATTACCGAGTGGAAGCAGATCCAGCTTATGGTCCCGATGAAATATCATGCTGATACCTATGTGAAAGATCATCTCGCATTGATCGGTGATGCGGCCCATACGGTTCACCCTATGGCAGGGGAAGGAATGAATATGGCGATCCAGGACGGAAGCGTACTCGGGGAACTGCTATGTGATATGTATGCATCTGACAGACTGGATCCCGCCAATCTTGAGTGGTATCCAAAGGTGCGGAAACGGAGGGTCTCCCATCAGCTCCATCTCAGTCATCTTTCAGCACTTGCCTACTCTTATCCCTACAGACCGGTGGGGTGGCTTCGGAATAAAAGCCTGCAGCGCATGGAGAAGGATCGAGTCTCCCAGTTCAAACAGATGCTGAATATTTCAGGTCTCGGTATGTGGAGGGAAACCCTGTATGACCGGATGGTCCAAGGGGGGCTTTTTCCCCTCCGTACATCATTTTTATCAAAGGAAGAGAAACTCGGTGCATCATTCACGGAAGAGCAAGACTATCCATGGAAGGAAAAGGAGGAACTGATATGATCGGTGAAATCGTGAAGGTGTGGAGGGCTCGGTCATGGATGAAGAAGAATGTTCCGTTTCTATATAGTTGGCACGCCTATGTCGGGTATGAGCTCGATCTGTTCGACAGCTTCTCCCGACCCGCCACCATACAGGAAATCGCCATCCAGAAAAATCTTGAAATGGATCTGTTGGAGCAGTGGGTGGAGGTAGGCATCTCCCTGAAGCATTTAAGAAGGAAGGACGATTCAAAAGTGTCGACCAGGGGGAAGTGGAAGCTTCCTTCTTCAAAGAGCGATCCCCATTCATCGGGTATCCTCCTCAAGGAAATGATGGAGCTTCATATCCCAGCCCTACTTTCCTACCCGGAACTGCTCAGAAATCAGCGAAAGCAGCACTTCAACTCTGACCTCCACGGTTCGACCGTGGCCAAGACATCGATTCTCCTGGAGCGATTCGCTTTTCCGAAGGTTCAGAAAGCAATCAAGAAGCACCATGTCTCGACGATTCTCGATCTCGGATGCGGGGAGGGAGGCTATATACGTCGGATCGGGGAGCGCCATCCTGATAAAAAGATGGTCGGCATCGAGATTCATGAAGGCGTTGCCAAAACTGCTGCCGAAGCGCTTGAATCCTATCCGAATATAGAGGTCGTGTGTGCGGATCTTCACTCATATGAACCGGAAAACGGCTTCGACATGATCATGGCCAATAACCTTTTCCACTATATTGATCCCTCCGAACGTAAAGACTTCTTCTATAAGGCATCGGAATGGCTGGAAGAAGGAGGGGTCTTCTTCGTCCTGAGCCCCATGCAGAAGTCGAAGCACGGCCAGCAGTTTTCCAGCGCCTTTAACAGTTTCTTCATGAGCTTTCAGAATCTATATCCCATCCCTTCCCATGGAGAGATGGAAACCCTTGCTGAGAAAACGGGCTTTACATGCGAGGCAGTGGAGCCGATTGTGAAAGAAGGCGGATGGTACGCCATGACGTTCAAAAAGAACTGATCCCATGGATCGGTTTTTTTGGTGATTTATCAAAAATAGGGTAGCGCCGTCATAATTATGGGTAAAAATAAGGGAAAAGAGAAGAAGGAGGAATAGCTTGTGGTAAAACAACGATTGGATTGTGTCGGAATCGGCATCGGTCCCTATAATCTCGGGTTGGCTGCTTTGATGGAAGAAGGGACAGACCTCGAGGTGAAGTTCTTCGATCAAACACCGGAATTCATGTGGCATCCCGGTATGCTCATCGATCTGACGGATCTCCAGGTACCGTTCATGGCGGATCTGGTGACCTTCGCCAATCCTCAAAGTAAGTTCAGCTATCTAAATTATTTACATACTCATAACCGTTTGTACAAATTCTTCTTCTTCCAGACATTCGAGATGCCGAGGCAGGAATACAACGATTATGCCCGCTGGGTGGCAGGGCAGCTGCCGACCTGCCAATTCAACAGCGAAGTGACGGATGTTGTAGAAATAGAGGACGGCTATCGCGTGAACGTGAGAAACAGGACCACAGGAGAGATGGAAATGTATGAAGCCGATCACGTGGTCCTCGGAACGGGAAGCAAGCCCCTTATTCTTAAAGGGATGGAAGGTTTGCCTGAGGAAGATGTCCATCATACGAGCAAGTACCTATTCCATAAAGAATCGACGATGAAGGGGAAATCGATCACCGTGATCGGATCGGGGCAAAGCGCAGCGGAAGTATTCTATGACCTTCTGAAAGAAAAGCGGCATCACGAATACGAGCTCAATTGGTTCACTCGATCCGAAGGAATCCTCCAACTTGAAGCGTCAAAGCTCGGGCAGGAGCTCCTGGCACCGGACTATGTTGACTACTTCCATGCCTTATCGTTTGAAGAACGGGAGAAGGCCCTGGAGACCCTTGACCGACTGAGGCACGGCATTGATCAGGAAACCCTGGACGCGATCTACAAGGTCCTTTACCACCATTCATCGAGCGGTGATCCGTTGAATATTACGATCCAGCCCCTTACTGAGGTAAAGGAAATCCGTGAACTTGATGGGAGATATGAACTGAGCTGCGAGCAGTGGCAGGAAGGGGACTCTTTCACTCACGAAGCGGATAAGGTGGTCCTCGCCACTGGATATAAACCAAATATTCCCGAATGGTTTTTTGAAGAATTCGAGGACAAGATCGTGTGGGAGGATGAGAAGAAATTCAAAGTCTCCCGTGATTATCAGCTTCAGTTCAAGGAGAAACCTGAACGTGATCACTACTTCTTTACAGTGACGAATCTCGAGCATTCACATGGATCGAGTGCCACGAACCTTGGACTATCCGTCGAGAGGAATATGCGGATCATCAACGCAATTTGCAGGAAAGACGTGTATAAAGTTCAGAGCAATACGATCTTCTCCCAGTTCTCCCGAAAGTAAAAAGAACGTTTAAGGGAACTTGCACCGGGTAAACATATACCATAACCAACATTATTCTAAAATAGGAGTGTTTAATCGCATGGCTAAAATCGCAACATTAATCACCGATATGTTCGAAGATGTGGAATTTACAGATCCGGAAAAAGCATTCAAGGAAGCAGGTCATGAAGTCGTGACCATCGAATCGGAAAATGGGAAAACCGTCAAAGGGAAGCAGGGAGACGCCAGCGTAACCATCGATCAAGGAATTGACGACGTCAATCCAGCAGATTTTGATGCGCTTCTTCTTCCTGGAGGATTCTCACCAGATCAGCTTCGTGCAGATGATCGTTTCGTGAAATTCACCAAACATTTCATGGATGAGAAGAAGCCTGTCTTTGCCATCTGCCATGGACCTCAACTATTGATCACGGCGAAGGCACTGGAAGGCCGAAAAGCTACTGGATTCACGTCCATCAAGGTGGATATGGAGTACGCAGGAGCTAATTTCGAGGATAAGGAAGTCGTCGTTTGCGGCAACCAACTTGTCACAAGCCGTACACCAGATGACATCCCTGCATTCAACCGTGAGGCACTTGCACTATTGAAATAATTCAAATGAAAAGGGGGCGTCCCCAGGGCTACTGCCCGGGGATGCCCCCTTTCTACATTATTTGCGCAAGCTTCTCAGTTCATCGATGATGGCATTCATTTCGCTCGGACTGAAGCGGTCCTTTTTAATGACCATTTCATAGAGATCCTGAAGATCTTCATACATTTGTTCATTGAAGTCCTCAGACTTGATGGCACCTGCATTGACGACGTTCAGTTTCTCCTTGATGGCGGTCACCATATAATCGATATTCTCAGCCGAATTCTGTGTCAAATCCATTTAGTCAGCACCCTTTCCTGGTAAATCACTAAGCTTATCTTTCCATGATTCGAGTCACCTGTCAACATAGCTCAGACAGAATCATATTGAGAGGATTTTTTCACGGGAATGTTTTACACTATTAAGGAATGGGAAAGTAAAGGATAAGTTCCTTGAACGTTCTCAATTAAATAGGAAAGAGGGTCATACATATGGGTAAAAGTAAATTCTTCCAGGGTGTACTCTTAGGTGCGGTGGCCGGGGGATTATTATCCCTATTGGACAAGACAACTCGCAGGGAAGTGGGGGCTTCACTCAAGAATGGAACCAGCTACATCTCCACTTATGCAAAAGATCCGAAGCAATTGGTCGAAGCTTCCAAGGAAGTGTACGAAAAACTGTCCGTCACGGCAGATCAGGTTACCCGGGATTTCCGCTTCATCAGTGAAAAGGTGGATGAATTGAAGGGGATGACCCCGCAGGTGAAAGACCTGATTGAAGAAACAAAAGAAACGTTCGAAGACTCTACTGAAGCTTATAAGGAAGCGTTCAAGGAAGCACCCAACGAACTGGAGGATGGGGATCAACCCATCGATTCTTCATTCAAAGGGTATTAATGAATGGAATGAGGTGAGCACATGGCTCGAAAGAAAGAGGTAAAGGAGTACTCCAAGGGCCTGTTTCAACAGATCAGCGCCAATGATGTGACAGGCTTGGCAGCTCAGATTGCCTATTACTTTCTCCTGTCGCTTTTCCCGCTGCTTATATTTGTCGTGACGCTCCTGCCATATTTACCTGTACAGCAGGATGACCTGCTCGGGGTGGTAAGAGACTACGCGCCAGGGGAAACGCTTAAAATGATTGAAGGAACCCTCTCGGATGTCATGTCGAACCGTAATTCAGGATTGCTATCCATCAGTATCATCGCGACAATCTGGTCGGCATCCAACGGAATGAATGCCATTGTAAAGAGCTTGAATCGTGCGTATGACATCGAGGAAACAAGATCGTTCATCGTTCAGCGCCTGACATCCGTTGCCCTTACGCTCGGTATGATCCTGGTCTTTGTTGTCGCGCTGTTGCTCCCTGTATTCGGTAAGCAGATCGGCTTGTTCCTTTTCTCGCAATTCGGGTTTTCCGATCAGTTCCTTACCCTATGGAGCGGGATCCGTTGGGCCATCAGTCCCCTCATCCTCTTCGTCATTTTCATGGTCCTGTACTACTTTGCCCCAAACATGAAGATCAAGTGCCTTAGTGCCTTGCCAGGTGCCATCTTTGCAACAGTGGGGTGGGTGCTCGCCTCTCTTGCCTTCTCCTTTTATGTGGGGAATTTCGGAAACTATTCTGCCACGTATGGAAGCATCGGGGGAATCATCGTCCTGATGATCTGGTTCTATCTGACTGGGATCATCATCATGATCGGTGGAGAGATCAATGCCATGAGAACCAAGAAGGACAATGTTGCCTGCTGAACGTCAAGAAGCCCCTTCACCAAGAGGGGCTTTTTTCTATGTGTGAACTGGGTAATGACGATAAAAATGAACGGATTAGCCGAACCCTTGCCATCCAACCGATCGAAAGCATTGATTGCCCTTTGGGTCGGAGCCATTTACCTCGGCTTGCAGCGGAAACCGCACTGGGTCGCGACGCTGCCTGCGATCTTCATGACCATGGTGACCTTCACGTACATCCTGAATGCCCCGATCGGATTCGGTCTTTCCATGAACCTTTCTTATCTGGGAGCCGGGCTTGTCACAACAGCAGCCATTGTCGCTTTCGCTTATACATTAAGAAAGCGGCTGGCTGGAGGAATCGAAATTGAAGTGGATGAAAAGGTTCCAGCTGCATCGTAATATGGCAAAAAAAATGAAGACACCCACTGAGGCGATGACTCAGCGGGTGCTTATTTTTTTGTCCGTTGCATAAAAAAGAGGTGTTTTGTTAAGAGACAAAAAGGCGTTTAAAGGATAAAAAAACTTTTCATTCGCAAAACACTGCCGCTCTAAGGTTGGCGGAAAATAGATCCATTTTCGAATGTTTATCTTTCCAAAAGGATGGTAAATAAGCAAATGTAACCTACAGAGAAGGGAGGAAATTCAAAATATGTAATTTTTTTATGGTGATCTTCACTAAAAGAAAGCAGTTAGTTCCAGTTCAACTTACGTACAGTCGGTAAAACATGAATGTATCAAGAATCGGGAAAAGTCGGCAAATCACATGACACAGCATTTTATCTCACTGCGATATCAGCGAATTGAGACCGAGTACAAAACCTGATCAGTAAAATAAATGATACCTAAAAGGAGAGATTTTTCCATGGCAAACAATAATAATAACAACAGCAACAATAATACCAATAACAATAGTAACAGCAATAGTAACAATAATAGTAACAGTAACAACAGTAATAGCAACAACAGCAACAACAGCAATAATAGCAATAACACTAATAACAGTAACAGCAGCAACAACAACAGTAACAACAACCAGAACGTAAGTAGCAGCAACCAAAACAACAATAATAAGATGAGCTACGAAGATGCTGGACGAAAAGGTGGAGAAGCTACTTCTAATAATCACGGTAAAGAATTCTATCAGGATATCGGAGAAAAAGGCGGACAAGCCACATCCAACAATCATGATAAAGAGTTCTACCAAGAGATTGGTGCAAAGGGCGGCAATAGCTCAAACGGTTCAAATCAATCGAATAACTGATCATAAACCAAAGGGGCCTCTTGAAAAAGAAGGTCCTTTTAGGTACCGGAAAAATTACCAACTGTTGAATGGAGAGAGGAGGGCATACTAAGCATGTTTCACCATTCTTGTGATAGGGAGTGAGGAACATGAGTAAGAAGTCCAAAAAAGACGGTGGCACCAAGCAGAATCAAAATCAAAAGCCGAAAAATAAAACATCCGGCTCAGCAAATGGTCAAAACGGATATCATTAGAGCGGGTTACAAAAGGGGCCATTCACTGGCCCCTTTTATAATGAAAAACTCACTTCACGAATTAGCGGGTGCCATTTGTGGATGGCGTGTATTATAATGAAATCATCCCGAATCAAAAGGAGATTCCATTATGACAAATCAGGATTCGTCTAAAGAGCCGAAGAAGATCAGTCTTCAAGAGGCCATGAAGCAGCAGCTCGCCAAGAAGAAAGAAGCCCAATCAAGTGGGAAACAGGGTAAGAATGGTCTTGCTTCGAATCAGCGCATGCAGAGTCAGCAAACGAAAAAGCCAAGCAATACCCGACGGAAAATGGGTAGCTAATCATCAAATCGACAGTGTCCTCGGGACCTGTCTTTTTTTATGCGCTTATGCCGTTCATGCTTGAATTAGAATGAGAATCCGGGTTGATAATCAGTCGATTCCCTTCGCTAGTGAATCTGCCTTTTTTCCTTCGATTTTGCTGAAGGTCCTAAGTCCAGTCCACATCCCCAAATAAGCAAGGACGCTTACAGAGCAGAGGGGGATCAAACCAGGAAGGAGGGACACAGCACCGAACACGGCCATCCATCCGGCAATCATCATGACCACTTCTACCGGGGACGTAAGAGCGATCAGGAGTGCCTGCTTGATTACGGAGAAAAAACGCAATCGGAAGTGGACGTACACCGGGAAGAAGAAAAGGACCGTCAAGATGAAGCTTAATGAAATGAAAAGCAAAATGGGTACAAGGAAGGTCAGTTTTCCGCTGTTCATTTGGATGAAGAGGATATCATAATAAAGGATATATCCGATAAGCGCAAAGACAATCATGAAGCCATTGGCCCTCAAAAATTCACTTCGAAAGCTTTCCCAAAATACCTTGAACATGGGGAATTCCTCATCTCCCATCAATCGTTTCCTGGCAACGGTGTGTACAGCAGCGGTAGCCGGGAAGAACCCGAAAATCCCCAGACCGGCCACTGTGAAAACCACCCACAACAGATTCAGATAAGCAAGATGAATCACCTTCCATACGAGGTTATTAAAACGTTCCCATCCACTCATTCAGTCCCCTCCCTTTCTTCATTGTCTTATTACTCCACCATTCCTAATGTGGTTATAAAGACAGTGTAACCCCTTTCCAAAGCGCTTTAAATGGTGTTTTATTTAAAGACCTTTAAGAGACTTGTCTCTAAATGGAAAACAAATTAGACTTGATTTAAAGGTTTTGAATTTTTAAACAATTACGGTTGGGAAGGAGAGAATTCTGGGGGTCGATGAAATTTTGCCGCGGAATGATAGCGCTTTAAAAATGATATTGAACTGTACTGCCTGCATCGCATTAAATTTCGAAAAGGGGAAATCGGATGAAGAAAAAATGGTCATTTTTCTTAGTGCTTTTGATGACATTCAGTCTTCTGGCAGCCTGTAGCTCCAGCGGAGAGAAGTCGGGTGGGAAATCCGACGGGAAAATCTCTGGTGAGATCACGGTGTGGGTCCACCCGTATACGGGTGACGCCGATGCGGAGAAAAAAATGTGGGATCAGATCGTGGAAACGTATAAAGAAAAATTCGATGTCGATGTGAAAATCGAAACGATTCCATGGGCCAATCGCGATCAAAAGATCCTGACGGCACTGGCTGCCAACAATGGACCGGATGTGTTTTATGCCATTCCGGATCAGATGCCGCAATATGCGAATGAAGGAATGCTCATGGAGCTTGATCCGTACTTGAAGGATAACGATATGGATGACTTTGTCGACACGTCCCTTGTTGCGACTAAATGGCAGGGCAAGACTTATGGTCTGCCGATCCTTCAGGAAGCTTACACGTATTTCTACAATGTCGATGTGATCAAAGATATCGGGGAGAACCCAGAAAAGCTACCGACAACATGGGATGATTTCTCAAAATGGGCGGAAAAAGCCAAGGACAAAGGCTATTATGCCCTGAGTTATCCAGGCGGAGGTTCCATGAATGGCACGCTCTACCCGTTCATCTGGCAGGCAGGTGGAGAAGTGATCACCCAAGATGATGAAGTGAAAATCAATAACGATGCGGGAGTCAAGGCATTCGAGTACATCAATACGATGTACGAAAAGGGATGGATCCCGAAAGATTCCGTCACCGCAATGGAGCATGATGCCTTGTGGAACGGTGGAAAACTGCTGGCCGTCCAAGGCTCTGGTATATCCCTGACCAATCTGAAGAAGAGTGATATGGACTTTGTCATCGCACCACCCTTGAAGGATGAGAAGCAGATGACGTATGGAACAACAGGCATGTTCGTTGTCCCATCCAACAGTGACAATAAGGAAGCGGCTGCCGAATTTGTCAAAGTGGTCACGAATGCTGAAAATCAGCGCACGTTCAACACCGTTACCCAGTATATCCCGGCGCGTGAATCAGCGAAGGATATCTTCGATGATCAGGAACACCTGAAGCAACTTTCGGAGTATACGCAATATGCACTACCAGGGACGATTCATCCGATCGGACGCAACATCATGCCTGCTATCCAAGCTGAGGTGCAAACGATGATGTCAGGCAAGAAGACACCAAAAGAAGCGGCTGATGCGGCAGCAGAGGCAATCAAGACCGAGCTTTCCAAGCAATAAGGACAATTGGCAGGGAGTATGGATCTTTCACAAGATTGATA
Organism: Rossellomorea sp. RS05; assembly: GCF_039822645.1. Taxonomy (NCBI): domain Bacteria; kingdom Bacillati; phylum Bacillota; class Bacilli; order Caryophanales; family Bacillaceae; genus Rossellomorea; species Rossellomorea sp. RS05. The sequence continues at coordinate 174,336 of NZ_JBDKWY010000008.1, forward strand.
CTCTCTGTTCTTGATTCCAATACCAATCTACATAGAAAAAGGGTGATGACACTGATTGAACCAAAGACCAATTCGGAAAGCTTCATTGCTGTCCCGCAGAAGAGATCTTTCGGGGCAAGGGTGAAGCGTGAGTGGAATAAAAACGCCATTGTGTATGTATTCCTCATTCCCATCCTCATCCACTTCTTTATCTTTCAGATCTTCCCGTTTGCCTTCAGCTTTGTCCTTACTTTCCTTGACTGGAAAATCATCGGGGACCCTGAGTTCGTAGGATTGAAAAACTGGCAACGGTTCCTTGAGGATAAGCTTGCCTGGAAGGCGATCTGGAACACGGTATTATTCTCCATCTACTATATCATCCCGACCATGGCCCTCGGACTGATCCTTGCCTTGATCATCAACTCCGGAGTGCGGATGAAGGCACTGTTCAAGGGGATCTTTTTCCTGCCAGTCGTCACATCATTCGTTATCATTGCGGGAATCTGGGGATGGCTGTTCAGGGGTACCGAATCGGGAATGATTAATTATCTCCTCAGTTTCATCGGCGTGGATACCCAACTGTTTCTGGCCGATTCAAGTCAGGCCCTCCTTGTCCTTGCCGGTCTCAGTGTATTCAAGGTCGCTGGCAGTACGATGATTTATTATTTTGCCGGACTTCAGTCGGTTGATAAGCAGTTATACGAGTCGGCCAGGATCGACGGGGCGTCACCAATGAGGATCTTCTGGTCCATCACGTTCCCCTTATTGAAACCGATCCATTTTTACGTCGCCATCGTCACGACAATCGGGTCGTTCCAGATTTTCGATTCCACCTTCCTCCTGACGGGCGGTGGTCCGAATTATGCGACCACGACCATCGTATTCTATCTCTATCAGCAGGGATTCGGCGGCTTGAATTTGAGCTATGCAGCCGTTCTATCTTACGTATTATTCTTCATCATCTTGTTCATTTCCCTCATTCAGCGCAGGTATATGGGCAAGGAGACGAAATACTATTGATGACTATGACAACGAATTGGGGGAGAGACTGATGGGGAAATTCATTAAGTATCTGGCTTTGATCCTTCTTGCTGGCTGTTTCCTGCTGCCGTTCATCATCATGACGCTCGGTTCATTCAAGGAGATGCAGTTTGCCTTGTTGGACCCGCTATTCTGGATCCCGGATGATCCGACGATCAGCAATTACAAGTATTTGATGGGGAGCGGGATGTTCCTCAGATGGATCTTCAACTCCGTGGTGATCACGATCATCCCGGTATTCACGCAGATGTTCTTCTGCGCCATCCTGGGTTATATCTTTGCGAAAAAGCAATTCCCTGGGCGTGAGATGATCTTCTGGGTCTTCATGGCCGTCATCATGATCCCGCAGCAGCTTCTGATCATTCCGAAGTACATTATGTTCGCCGACTTCGGATGGATCAACACGTACTGGGCACTGATCATCCCTGAATTATGGGGGATCATGGGCGTATTCCTTGTGAGGCAGTTCCTGCAAAGCATTCCGAATGATCTCGAAGAAGCGGCGCGGATAGACGGAGCGAACGATCTGAAGGTGTTCTTCAAAGTGATCCTTCCATTATCCGTGCCCGTCATCGCAACGGTCGGGACCTTTTCCTTCATATCCAACTGGAATGACCTCTTCCAGCCATTGATCTACATGACGCAGGAGGAAATGTTTCCTGTGACGGTCGGGCTCGCCTCGATTCTCGGAAAGGAGGGGAACTTCGGTATAGAGATGGCAGGTTCAACCCTTTCATTCATCCCGACGTTCCTCATCTTCCTGTTCTTCCAGCGATACTTCACTGAAGGCATCCAGATGTCGGGATTGAAGTAGGGGTGAAGGGATGAGAGACCTGCAGTTTGGGATGCTCGGAGTGGACACCTCCCACGGCCCTGCATTTGCGTCGCTTTTGAATGGTTCTAACGGAAGGGGGGAAATCCAAGGTGCAAAAATGGTGACGGCTTTTCCGGAACCTTCAGCCCTTTCCATCAGCATGGATCGGGTGGGCCAATTCACGGAGGAGGTCCGCTCTTACGGGGTGAAAGTCACAAAGACAATCGAAGAGATGGTGGAAGGGGTGGATGCGGTCCTGATTTTGTCCGCAGACGGAGCCTGCCACCTGGATCAGTTGAAGCGGCTCGTACCATGGGGAAAACCGGTTTTTATCGATAAACCCTTTGCCCTCACCGGTGTCGACGCAGAGGAGATGAAAGAGCTTGCCCGCAGCCTCCCTGTGATGAGTTCTTCGGCCCTTCGATTTGCAGAAGGTCTGACCGTGGCTCTTGGAAAAGGAGCGGTATGCGGGGCGTCGGTCTTCGGGCCGGTGGATTTTTTAAAGGAGCGACCCGGGTTTTCGTGGTATGGCATTCACATGGTTGAGATGCTCTTTAGGGCATTAGGTACGGGGGTGAGGTCTGTACGGGCAGAGTGCGATGGGAAGGACTACATGCTGAAGGGAATATGGAAGGATGGGAGAATCGGAAAGATCAGGGGGATCGGAGAAGGTGATGCTTCATTCGGTGGGACGATCCATTACAAGGATCACTCGGAGCGGTTTGCGATCCGTAGCCATCACACCCCCTTTTACACGAGTCTGTTGGAGGCAATCATACGCTTCGTCCATGAGGAGAGGGCAGAACCGCCGCTGGATGAGACGGTGGCTATCATCCGATTCCTTGAGGCACTGGATGTGAGCCTCAAGGAAGATCGGGTGGTGATGCTCTAACTGGTCGGCATTTCTTTTCCCGACTCATCAAGGATGAAGCTCAGTCGGTAGATCCGCCGCGGCCGCCCTTTATGGGTCAATTTTTCTTCTCCGACAATGTCCACAAGCTCCACATCCATCCATTTCAAGAGGATGCGGTGGGCACTGCGAACCGTGATATTCAGCGTGGAGGCGAGCTCCTGGGCCGTATAATCAATGATTCCGTATCGTGCGACGCGTGCCATGAGCTTCGTCATATAGGCGGCGGACATCCCTGCTTTTTCAGCCTTTTCCAGCAGTTCCGCATCGGTGATGGCGAGGTCATAGCGCTCGTAGTGCATATTCGACGTAATGTCGACGGGGCCGAGGACGCTCCTGTTTTCCCGGACGATATAGCATACATCCCCTCCGGAATCCTTTGCTTGACGGAGTGCAAGGCGGGCGTGGCTTCCGGCTTCGGCAGCCGTCGTCCCGAACCCGACCCCGATGCTCAGGGTGATGCCCATGGCCTGATTTGTATCCTGCAGGAGGGGGATGAATTTATAGCCCCGCGTTTCCCGTTCGAAGATCCCCCTGGTCGTGATGAAGGAATATTCTTCGCCGCCAAGGGCGATCAGATGGCCATCAAGCTGCTTGATGTAGTCCAGGAGCATTTGCTGAATGTTGAGCTTGAGGATCTGTATATCGTGTTCGGACTGATACTTCTCGGCGACCCTTTTGAAATCATCGATGTTGATGAGTCCGAAGACGATCTGGGCCTCCTTATTCCGCCTTGTTTCGGTGGCAAGGAGTGCCCTCTCGAGGGATACGATCATGTCCTGATGGGTGGGAGTGACCCACTGGCATGGAACATGGATTGCTTGAAGGCGCCTGGACACCTCTTCGATGCCGGTAAGCCCGACGGATCCATCGCGGTGGAAGTTATCGGCATGGAACGTCACGATGTCGTCAATCAGGGGAGTGTTTTTCTCAAAGGAAGGAAAAACATGGAGCTCATAGTCTTTGACGGACAGTTCGCCGAGGATCTTCTTCACATATTTCTGCTCGACGGTATCGACTGACAGATGGGTGAGACCAAATTGATTCTTGATGAGGAATAGAGAACGATAGAGGCCTGTACCCATCAGGGGGACGTGGTGGACGGGGATCGGAAAATCGATGAACGGCTTGGCAAGTTTGTACAGGTGGTAGTCGGTGAACATGAGGACATCGACTTCGTACATAAGCCCACGGGCAACCTCGCTGATCATGCTTCCGGGACCCATGATGCCGAAATGCGGTTTGAAGTTCGGAAAGGACTTCAGCGTGTCCTTCGTTTGGTCAACAAGGGCTTCGGGGCAGATGATCCCGATATTGATTTCAGAATTATTGGTTCCTCTCTTGGAATCCATAGGATGGCCTCCTTTTCATTTGTTAACAGACATGTCTTTATATTCACATGATAATTTCAATTAACAGAATTGTCAAAATAAATATTCATAAGGATTATGAAGGAGGGAAGTTAAAGACCATTTAAAGACTTGTCTTTTAATAAAGTAGTTTTTAAGATGAAGGGGAGTTATTATCAGAAAATTATAACAAAGGAGTGGGCGGATAAATGAAGACAATAGAGGAGTTAGAGGCGTTTTTAACCATACCATCGGATGGACTGGTAAAGGATATAGCAGGCCTGGAGGGTGACATCATGATAGCAGGAGTAGGCGGGAAGATGGGGCCGACACTTGCCAAGCTTGTGAAAAAGGCGGTGGATCGTTCCGGGGTGGAGAAGGTTGTCTACGGTGTATCCCGCTTCTCAGCAGGAAGCCTGCGGCAGGAACTTGAAGACGCCGGCATCAAAACGATCGTGGCTGATCTTTTGAATGAGGCTGACCTGGAGTCCCTCCCCGATGTGAAGAACATCATCTTCATGGCAGGCAATAAATTCGGGACCGTCGGCAATGAACACTTTACATGGGCCATGAACACCTATCTGCCAGGCCGATTCGCCGAAAGGTTCCCTGATTCCCGGATCGTTGCCTTTTCGACGGGCAATGTCTACCCCTTCATCGATGTCATCTCCTCCCATTGCTCAGAGCATCATCCGGTGAATCCTGTTGGGGAGTATGCCCAGTCTTGCCTGGGGAGGGAACGTGTGCTCACATATTTTGCCCATAAGAATCAAACGGAGATGCTCTTTTTTCGCTTGAATTATGCCATCGACCTTCGTTACGGTGTGCTGCTTGAGGTGGCGAGGCAGGTGCAGGAAGGACGTCCGATCGACCTGACGATGGGAAATGTGAATGTCATCTGGCAGGGCGACGCGAATGAATATGCCATCCGCTCCCTCCTTCATGTCGATTCGCCTCCGAAGATCCTGAACGTCACCGGACCGGAGACCATTTCCGTCAGGTGGCTCGCCGGTGAGTTCGGCCGCCGCTTCGGGAAGGAGCCGGTATTCATCGGGGAGGAGCAAAAGACGGCCCTCCTCAATGATGCTTCCCAGGCGCATAAGCTGTTCGGCTACCCGAAGGTCACGATTCAGCAGATGATCGATATGACGGCGGACTGGGTGCTGGGAGGCGGTCATACGTACGATAAGCCGACCCACTTCCAGGAACGTCAGGGGGCATTTTGAACATGAAAGAAGCAGCAAGGAAAGCCCTCCGCGAAGGAGCCTTCATCCCGGCTCATCCCCTTGCCCTCCAGGAAGACCGTACGCTGGATGAAGCGGGGCAGCGGGCCCTCACGCGTTACTACATCGAAGCCGGGGTCGGAGGGATTGCAGTCGGCGTGCACACGACACAGTTCGAGATCAGGGATCGGCAGTTCAATCTATATGAGAGGGTCCTTCAGCTCGCCATTGAAGAATGTGAAGCGGCGAAGGTGCAGGATTCCTTCATCAGGATAGCCGGGGTGTGCGGGCCGGTGGAACAAGCGCTCCATGAGGCGACCGTGGCGAAGAAACTGGGGTATGATCTGGTCCTCCTCAGCATGGGTGGCCTTGGGCACCTCTCTGAAAAACAGCTCCTTGAACGGACCGAAAAAATTGCTTCTGTCATACCGGTCTTCGGCTTCTATTTACAGCCAGCTGTAGGTGGAAGGATCCTTTCCTATGGCTTCTGGGAAGCGTTCTCGGAGATACCGGGCGTATATGCCATCAAGATCGCTCCCTTCGATCGCTATCTGACGCTTGATGTGGTGAGGGCCGTTGTCCACTCGACCAGAAGCGAGGACATCGCCCTCTACACGGGGAATGATGACAATATCGTGATGGATCTTCTGACGCCATTCCGTTTCGACGTCAACGGAACCGTCGTTGAGAAGCAAATTGTCGGCGGTCTTCTCGGTCACTGGTCCGTCTGGACGGAAAGGGCAGTGGCTATGTTTAGGGAGATCAAGGAAGCAAGGGGAACGGGTGTGATCCCGGTACATTTCCTCCCCTTGTCCCAGGAGGTGACGGATGCGAATGGGGCGTTTTTCGATGCCAGGAACGGTTTCAAGGGAAGCATTGCCGGTATCAATCAGGTGCTGGCTGCTCAGGGGATCCTGAAGGGACGTTGGTGCCTGATGGAGCATGAGGAACTGAGTCCGGGGCAATTGGATGAGATCGATCGTGTCACCAGAATGTATCCCCACTTGAAGGATGATGCCTTTGTTCAGGCGAATGTAGAGAGATGGAGGCAGATACCATAAGGAGGATCAAGATGAACAAGATTGTTGCGAACAGAGGAAAAGTAGAGATCGCCCCTCATCATACTGGGGAGCTCCATTCTTCCCATCTTAAAATCAGGACGTTGTATTCGGTGATTTCCCCAGGAACGGAGCTTACCATCATCGAAAACAGCCACCATCAAAGCATCACGCTTGGATACAGCGCAATGGGTGTCATTGAAGAATTGGGGGCTGACGTCAAAGGATTTGTCATCGGGGAGCGGGTCGCGGTGTACGGTGCCCCGTATGTACAACATGCCGAAATTCTTCATGTCCCGAAGACGCTTTGTGTGAAGGTGCCGGAAAGAGTGGAATCAAAGGAAGCGGCATTAGGTGGAATCGGGGCCATCGCCATCCATGCCCTTCGCATTGCGGATCTGAGATTCGGGGAAACCTGTGTGATCGTGGGACTCGGGCTCCTCGGTCAGATGATCGCCCAGATTGCCGATGCAGCTGGATATAGGGTGGTCGCTTGTGATCTTCATGATGAGAGGGCGGCTATGACGCGAAGGTCCTCCAGGGTGAGGGCTGTTTCATCCCTGGGAGCCCTGGAGGAGGAAATCTCCTGTTGTACCGATGGACATGGAGCAGACGCCGTCCTTCTCTGTGCAGGAGGGAAGAAATCTTCCCTCACCTCTCAAAGCCTGGAGTGGATCCGGAATAAGGGGAAGGTGGTCATCGTAGGAGACATCGAGCCTGATTTCCCCCGCCACCCGATGTTCAGTAAGGAAGCGCAGCTCCTGATTTCACGTGCCGGGGGTCCCGGTCGCTATGACCAGAGCTATGAAGAGGATGCGGTGGATTATCCGTATGGGTTCGTCAGGTGGACGGAGGGGCGGAATCTTGCGGAATACATCCGCCTTGTAAGTGAGAAGAGGATTGATGTCACCCCGTTTATCCAGGAGGTCGTAGGGTTCAGCGAGGTGACGGGAGTGTTCTCGGAGCTGATGGATAAAAAGACGTCCACGCTGACGAAAGTGATTGATTACGCGAAGTAAGGTGGGATGGTATGAAGGATAACATTACGATTGGGCTGATCGGACTGGGGGCGATTGCCGTCTCCAGTCATCTTGTCCATCTGAAGGAACATCCCGCGGCAACGATTGCGGCGGTCGTGGACGTGGATGTGGAAAGGGCAAAAGCCATCGCGGAACGTCATGGAATCCCACGATTTTACGGAGATATGGATGCCATGATCGCTGACGGAGGGATCGATGCTGTCATGATCTGTACTCCGAACAGTTCGCATATCCCCCTTGCCAGGAAAGCGGCGGAGAAGGGCATCCACGTATTTGTGGAAAAGCCGATCGGGACGGAGCTTGCCGAAGTGGAAGGATATCTGGCCCTTGCAAAGGAGAATGGGGCTCTGACGATGGTCGGGATGACCCACCGCTTCCGGGAGGACGTGAAGATCCTAAAGGGCATGGTGGAGGAACAGGGGCTTGGGGACATCCACTACATGAAGGCGAAGCTTTTCCGGCAGCGTGGGACACCGAAGGGATGGTTCACAGATTTAAAGCACTCAGGAGGCGGGGCGATGATGGACATCGGCGTCCACGTCCTGGATCTGGCCTGGTGGATCGCCGGATGTCCTGACGTGAAGAGTATAGCAGGCAAGACCCTTAACGTTCACGGAAACTATGAGACTAAGCATGTATCAAGCTGGCAGTCTGCCAATCATCGGTTGAATGAGCAAGGAGTATTCAACGTCGAGGATTTCGGAGCCGCCTGGGTCCAGTTCAAGAACGGTTGTACACTCTCCCTAGAAATCGCCTGGGCGGTGGACGGGGAACAGGACGAAGGGATATCCCTAGAACTTTACGGGACGAAGGGAGGGGCTTCGCTTTCGCCCTTGGCGCTCTTTAAGGAAAGGGATGGAGTCCTGTCCAAAACACTTCCCGTCTTTAAGGGCGAGGATCCATTCAAGGATGAGGTCGGTCATTTCATTCAGTGTGTACGGACGGGAGAAGACCCGCTGATCGATGGGGAAGCGGGGATGCACATACTGAAGATGTTGAAAGGAATCTATGAATCCTCCCGGAGAGGGAGAGAAATCTATTTCGATTAAGGGGGAAGGGTCTTATGTTGAAGGTCGGTGTAGTGGGTCTTGGCTCGATTTCACAGTTTCATATCAAGCCGTATCTGGCACATGCTGATGCGGAACTTACGGCACTATGTGATGTGAATGAACAGCGTCTGGAGGAAAAGGGAAAGCAGTATGGAGTCGACAGATTGTACAGGGACTACCATGAGTTGGTGACTGATGATGCCATCGATGCGGTCAGCATCTGTACGTGGAATAATTCCCACGCTGACATTGCCATTGCCGCATTGGATGCCGGAAAACATGTACTCGTTGAGAAGCCGCTCTGCATGACGGTGGAGGAGGCGCTCCGGGTCGAGGAAGCCGTGAAGAGGTCAGGCAAGGTCCTTCAGGTCGGTTTCGTGCGGAGGCACGGAAACAATACAGCCCTCTTGAAAAAGTTCATCGACAGTGGTGACCTGGGGGACATTTACTATGCGAAGGCAACCTGTCTCAGACGCCTTGGGAATCCTGGCGGATGGTTCAGCGACCGGACAAAATCCGGGGGTGGCCCCCTCATTGATCTCGGCGTGCATATGATCGATATTTGCTGGTACTTCATGGGGAAACCACGCCCGGTGTCGGTGAGCGGGAATACGTACCGGAGGCTTGGCAACCGCCATCATATCGAGAGTCTATCATTCTACCAGGCCGCAGATTACGATCCACACCATAACGATGTGGAGGACCTTGCCAACGCCCTCATCCGGTTTGAGAACGGAGCCTCCCTCATGGTGGATGTCAGCTTCACCCTGCAGGCGAAGAAAGATGAACTCTCTGTCAAGCTATACGGTGAAAAGGGTGGGGCTGAGTTCGAACCCGAAATCGCAATCGTCACGGAGCAGCATCAAACGATCCTGAATGTCACCCCCCAAGTGGATCAACTCACTTTTGATTTCGAAGGGGCTTTTTATACGGAAATCAATCACTTTGTCTCATGCTGCCTTGAAGGGAAGGAGTCGATTGCCCCTGTTGCAGACGGTGTCCAAGTGATGAAGATGCTCAATGCTGTCTATGAGTCGGCGGAATCCGGCCGGGAAGTGATCCTCTAGGATGGACGGCCATCATGCGGATCTGGCCATTATCGGAGGGGGGCTGGGCGGTGTCGCCGCGGCTCTCGCGGCATGCGAGAAAGGCCTTTCCGTCATATTGACGGAAGAGACGGAGTGGATCGGGGGGCAGGTGACGTCCCAGGGAGTGCCTCCCGATGAGCATCCCTGGATCGAGGAATTCGGGGCGACCGGGAGATACAAGCTGTATCGGCGGAAAGTACGAGACGCATATCGAAGGATGATGAAGGTGGTGGATGATGGTAAGGCCCTTAACCCCGGCAACGGCCTCGTAAGTGCCATTTGCCATGACCCCCGCGTGACGCTTCACGTCCTTCAGGAGTTGCTCCTTCCTTTTCAGCTGACGGGACATCTGACGGTTTTGGTTAATGCGACACCGGTCAAGGTCGAGAAGCAGGGAAGGAGGGTCGAGAAGGTCTGGATAAGTTCCGGCGGTCGGCTGAACGGGATTGAAGCCCCTTATTACATTGACGCGACGGAAACGGGAGACCTTCTGCCCCTGGCGGAGATTTCGTACGTGACGGGTGCTGAATCCAAGGAGGATACGGGCGAACCGCATGCGTTGGAGGCGGCGGAGCCGTTGGATATCCAGGCGTTCACCTACGTGCTGGGCATGGAGTACCGGGAAGGCGGGGACCATGTGATCCCCGAGCCCGACATGTATACATTTTGGCGCGACTTTCAGCCCGGGATCTGGCCGGATAAGCTCCTCAGCTTCTTCGCTCCCCACCCCATTACGAAGGAGAAGCGTGCCTACTCCCTCTTTGACGGAGGGATGGGGTTTCCCCTTTGGGCCTACCGGCGCATCCTGGATCCATCTTTGTTCCGGTTGAAGGACGGGATAGGGGAGGTCACCTTGATGAACTGGCCCCAGAACGATTATTTTCTCGGTAATGTATACGATGTGAACAAAGCGGAAAAGGAAAAAAACCTTTATCAGGCCAAGCAGCTGAGTCTATCCCTCCTGTATTGGCTACAAACGGAAGCGCCCAGGGAGGATGGGGGGAGAGGGTATCCGGGACTCAAACTCAGGAAGGACCTGTTCATGACAGAAGACGGGCTGGCGAAGGCTCCCTATATCAGGGAATCAAGAAGGATCAAAGCCGAATATACGGTCGTGGAGCAGGATGTATCACCGGACTTTAGCACAGGGCCGACAGGAACGAGGTTCCCCGATAGGGTAGGGGTCGGTTCCTACAGCATCGACCTGCACCCGAGCATGAAAGGGAGGACGTACCTGGATATCAAGGGCCTACCGTTTTATATCCCTTTCGGGGCCCTGATTCCGAAGGACACCGACAACCTCCTGGCAGGATGCAAGAACATCGGTACCACCCATATTACAAATGGTTGCTTCCGACTGCATCCCGTGGAGTGGAATATCGGGGAGGCTGGCGGGGCAGCCGTCGCATTCTGCCTCAAGCATGATCTGAATCCGCGACAGTTGAGGGAACATCGGATGGATCAGTTTCAGGATGTCTTGCGGCAGGATGGATTTGATCTGGAATGGCCTTGGCCAAACAATAAGGAGGAATGAGCGATGAAAGTAAGCGTGAGCATGTACAGTCTGGCGTCCACCATCAAGCAGGAGGGATGGTCGGTCGCCGATTTCATACACTATGCCAAAAAGATCTCCCTGGATGGGGTGGAACTCCTCGACTTCTATTGGAAGGGGGAGGATCCGTCATCCGAGATCATAGAAGCGAAGGAAGCTCTCCATGACACGGGTCTCGTGGTCTCCGCTTATGATGTAAGCAATAATTTCGTCAAGGAGTCCGAAGAAGAACGGGCAGCGGAGGTGGAAAAGATCCTGAAGGGGATTTCCGTCGCGAAGGAGTTCGGAACGGATATCGTCCGGGTATTCTGCGGTGACCTTCACGGAGAACTTACGTATGAGGATGGGCAACAATGGATCATTGACGGTCTTAAGGCTTGTGCTCCAAAGGCGGAAGCGGCAGGTGTCACATTGGCAATCGAGAATCATGGGCTGTTTGCAGGAAAAAGCAGGCAGGTGGAAGACATCATCAAGAATGTGGACAGTCCATGGGTGAAATCGACCTTTGATACAGGAAATTTCCTCCTTGTACATGAAGAGCCGCAGCTTGCCTTCGATCGCCTGAAACGTGAAATCGTCCACGTCCATTTCAAGGACTTCAGGGAAAAGGAAGAGGGGGACGGACCGGGATTCAAATCGACACAGGGAGTGGAGCTCGTAGGCACGGTGCCAGGTGATGGCCAGGTTGACTTATCCTACATCGTTGACGGATTGAAACAGGAAGGATATGAAGGCTGGTTATCCATTGAGTACGAAGGTCACGACGATGCGAGGGAAGCCAATGAGGAAGCGGTTAGGCGCCTGCGCCATCTCCTGGTCAGGGAGGGGGCATGATGAAATATCTCGTCTATGGTGATACGGGGAGGATGCTTGCCCATGAAAATCTCCTGAGGGAAGAAGATGCTGTCCTATGTGCGATTGGGGGCATGGTCCCCGAAAATGCAGGACCCTTGTATGTTCCCGAACGGGTCGCATCTTCTTTTCCAGAAGGGGAAGTGAAAGTCTACTTCGATCTGGAGGTGCAGTCCTTTTTCGGGAAGATGGTTGAAGAGGTAAAGGGCGGAAGTGAAAAAGGTGTCTTCCGACTGAGGAGGAAGGGGCCGTACGAACGTGAGATCATGGCCTCTGATCTCTTCGTCCTGTCAGGGATTTTCGGGGAGCCGGATGAGGTCAGGCTGAAAACAAGGAAGCTAGGAAGTGTCAGCCATGAGATTGCCATGGTCCGTTTCGGTGGGGTCATGTCCCATCTGGAATATACGCGTTCCAACGCACCCGAATCCCTCGAGGTGGAATGGAGCGGAATCAAGCAGATTGTCGAGTTTGATTGTGCGGGAATGGATGGGAAGCTTACGTATTCACTGGAGCGGATCCTGGAACATGCAAAGAATCGGCAGGATGCCGGGAAGTACGAGGCCTATCTTGACTTGGTGAAGGGAGGTGTGGAAGCGTGAAAATCGGGATCATGAGTTTTGCCCACATGCATGCATACAGCTATGCTTCCAGCCTGCAAAAGATGAAGGGTGTGTCCGTCGCCGGTGTCTTCGATGAGGACGAAGACCGGGGTAGAAAAGCAGCCGGATCATACGGTACAGTCTATTATCCGGATCAAACGGACTTTTTGGCACAGGAGATGGAGGCCGTCATCATATGCAGCGAGAACAGCCGGCATAAGGACATGGTGTTGGATGCAGCTAAGGCAGGGAAGCATATCCTGTGTGAAAAACCGATTGCGACCACCCTGGAGGACGCACAGGCCATGATCGATGCCTGCGAGGAGAATGGCGTCATCCTTCAGGTGGCCTTCCCCGTCCGCTTCAGCAGGCCGATGATGGAACTGAAGGAGAGGGTGGACCGGGGAGAGATTGGAGAGATCGTTGCGTTCAGGTCAACCAATCGCGGTCAGAATCCCGGAGGATGGTTCATAGACCCCGCCCGTTCAGGAGGAGGAGCCGTGCTCGATCATACGGTTCATATGGTGGATATCATGCGCTGGCTCACGGGGAAGGAAGTCAAAGAAGTCGATGCCATGGTGGATTCTTTCTTTCATGATATCGAGATCGACGACGCGGGCATCATGACCCTGGAGTTTGAAGGAGGCATCATGGCGACCCATGATGCGAGCTGGTCGCGGTTCGACCGCTATCCGACATGGGGGGACGCCACCCTTGAAGTGATCGGGACCAAGAAGACGATCAAGGCCGATGCGTTCAAGGAACATTACCGTTTGTTCAGTGACGGGCCGATGCAGCATGTGTTTGTGGGAGAAGATATGGATGAAGCGCTCATCCGTGATTTCGTGGATTGTATCAGGAAAGGAAGAAAGCCGTCCATCACAGGGGTTGATGGCTTGAAGGCAGTGGAAGTCGCCATGGCCGCTTACCGATCCAGCGAAGCGAAAAGAGCCGTCACCCTGTGAAAAAACAGTTTACTTCTTTTTCCACCAGTGCTATGATACTGGAAATTACATGCGATGATGAGAAGAGTAGCTTCCATGACCTTCAGACAGAGAGCCCCGGCAGCTGAAAAGGGGAAGGAGGAACGGGAGTGAAGCAAGCCTCTGAGCAGTGCATCGGAACCAGCCGGGGATGGTGTGACAGGAGCTCCTGTTATAGAGCTAGGGTATAGACTAGTACCCGAAAAGGTCGGTATGGCGACATATCGATGAACTGGGGTGGCACCGCGATGACAGACTCGCCCCCAAGACCAAACGTCTTGGGGGTGGGTTTTTTTCATTTTTACTACGAATCGCGGGAGGAAGAATGATGAATAAGTGGAAATACCCAGCCATCCTGTTAACGGGAATCGGCATAGCGAATATCGGCGACTGGATTTACCTCATCGCCCTGAATCTGATCGTCCTCAATGAAACACAATCACCGATGGCCGTGGTGCTACTCTACCTATTAAAGCCGGCGGCCGGCATGGTGGTGAATGCATGGTCGGGAAGTCTCATCGACCGGGTGAATAAGCGGAACCTGATGATCATACTCGATTTTTCACGGGCTGTTTCAATTATTGTAGTGGTGCTAATGCCAATGTCCATTGCCATGTATGCGGTGGTGTTCTTCATCAATATGATGAGCGCTGTGTTTCATCCGGCAAGCAGGACGTATATGACCCAGCTGATCCCGAAGGCCAGCCGTCAACGCTTCAACGCCCTGAAAGGACTCATCGGATCGGGAGCCTTCATCATGGGACCGGCCGTCGCAGGCTTGCTCTTTCAGCTCGGAACGCCTCACTTGTCCCTGTTTGTGACGGCAGCAGCCCTGTGCGGGTCGGGTCTTATCACCCTGCTATTGCCTAACCTTGAACGGGAGGCTCTGGCCGATGCCGACATCGGCCGCTTTTCCTTATCGGCTGTGCGGGAAGATTGGAAGCTGGTGAGCACTTATACGAAACGGCATGCATCGATCATGCTCATTTACTTCCTGTTCAGTTGCCTGCTTGTCATGACCGCGGCCGTCGATTCCCTGGAAGCGGCTTTCTCGAAGCAGGTGCTCCATCTGTCCGACAGCACGTATGGATATATGGTCAGCATCGCAGGCGCCGGCTTCATCCTCGGATCCATCGTGAATACGGCATTTGCCCATCGCTTGTCCTATATGAAGCTCATGGGAGGTGGGGGAGTCGCCGTCGCTGCAGGGTATCTCCTGTATGCGTCTTCTGACACCATGGTGTGGGCGGCCACTGGCTTTGCCTTCCTATCCTTTGCCCTCGCATTTGCAAGCACGGGTTTTGAGACGTTCTTCCAAGAGAAGATCCCGGTGAAGATGATGGGGAGGATCGCGAGCATCTATGGACTGGCAGAGGGTGCCCTCGTACTGATTATGACCATCTCAATCGGAATTGGCGCAGAATTTGTGTCCATCCGGTGGGCCGTTTGCGCAGGTGCTATCATCATGCTCATCACGGCGATCCTGCTCCTCCTGTCCATCCGGCGGGAAAGCAGCCCCGCCACGTATGAAATCCACAGGACCGGGATAGAATGATGAACAATTCATTGACACCCAAGAAGAATCTCTATATAATCATCTAAAATATCTAAATGTTGAAACATTGATGGGGATCAGTAGTGAACATCGTGTCCATTCAGAGAGGGAGCCGCGTGGTGAGAAGCTCCTATGGAAAACATTCGTGAACCTGCCCTTGAGTTCTGGTAACCCCAGCGGTCCGATACCGTTATCATGTATGATGAGAGTAAAGCCTAGCTTTGAATTAGGGTGGTCCCGCCAGGAATGGTCCCTAATGAGAAGCGGGGCTTTTTTTGTTTCGCTGGAATTCATATTAATAAGGATGGTGTCAATTATGGCAAAGCAATTCGTACAAAATGTCACAGGCATGGATGAGGATTTCGCCCAATGGTACACGGACGTCGTGACCAAGGCTGAACTCATCGACTATTCAAGCGTAAGGGGCTCCATGATCATCCGCCCCTATGGATATGCCATTTGGGAAAATATCAAGGGTGCCCTCGACGGGAAGATCAAGGAGACGGGGCATGAGAATGTCTATATGCCGCTCTTCATTCCGGAAAGTCTGCTCCAAAGGGAAAAGGATCATATCGAAGGCTTCGCTCCAGAAGTAGCGTGGGTGACCCACGGCGGAGAAGAGGAGCTTGCCGAAAGACTGTGTGTCAGACCGACATCGGAGGTCCTTTTCGGAGAGCACTACAAAAACATCATCCACTCGTATCGAGACCTTCCAAAGCTGTATAACCAGTGGGCGAATGTCGTGCGCTGGGAAAAGACGACTCGTCCGTTCTTGCGGACACTTGAATTCCTTTGGCAGGAAGGGCACACCTGTCATGAAACCGATGAAGACGCCCTGGAGGAAACGATCAAGATGCTCGACGTGTATGCAGATATCTGCGAGAACATGCTGGCGATTCCGGTCATCAAAGGGCAGAAGACGGAAAAGGAAAAGTTCGCCGGTGCAAAATTCACCTATACGATCGAAAGCCTCATGCATGACGGAAAGGCTCTCCAGTCCGGTACCTCCCATCATCTCGGCAACGGCTTTGCCAAAGCGTTCGGCATCCAGTTCACCGATCGGGACGGAAAACTTCAGTACGTCCAACAAACGTCATGGGGCTTCACGACAAGGATCATCGGTGCCATGATCATGGTGCACGGTGACGACAGGGGGCTTGTCCTGCCACCGAAGATCGCGCCGACTCAAGTGATGATCGTGCCGATCGCCCAGCACAAAGAAGGAGTCCTCGATTTCGCCTATGATCTGAAGAGGCGCCTGTCCTCCGTCGCGCGTGTGGGGATCGACGCGAGCGACAAAAAACCGGGTTGGAAGTTCAATGAGTATGAAATGAAAGGGATCCCGCTTCGCCTGGAAGCGGGACCACGTGATATCGAAAATGGCCAGGTCATCCTGGTGCGCAGGGACACAGGGGAAAAGGTGACGGTGTCCACCGAGGGAATCGAAGAGACCATCACGGCCATCCTCCACGACATCCAGGAGAACCTGCTCAAAAAAGCCACTGCGCATCGTGAAGAAAAAACGAGCACAGCTGTCACCTTCGACGAGTTCAAGTCTCAAATCGAGCAAGGTGGATTCATCAAAGCGATGTGGTGCGGAGAGGAAGCATGCGAGAACAAGATCAAGGAAGAAACCACCGCCACCAGCCGCTGCATCCCGTTCGAACAGGAAAAGGTAGCCGACACCTGTGTGTGCTGCGGGAAAGAAGCGCGGGACATGGTGTACTGGGCAAAGGCGTACTAATTCCCCCAAACATTCGCCCTATTTTTCTTTTCTTTTTCCATCATAGTCTTTTTTTACCATTCTCGACATAGAGTTTGGTAAAGGGGGGACAACTTATGGATATTGAAATCATGATGGTTGTGTTGCTCACCGTTGCCGTCGTTACGCTGTTCCTTATCCTATTCAAAGTCAGCCGGATCCTTGAGTGGCTTGAGGAGAATGCGTTTCTTGGGGAGGAAGATCTTGAGGAGGAGCAGGAAGAGTGGCACGGATAATATCACAATTGTTAGATGTGACCGGGTATGCACCCGGTCGCATTTTTTGTTCAGGCTTATAGGTGCATTTTTATAATCCCGATTATTTAGATAAGAATTGTTGACTAAAAAGAATTCATGTACTAATATATCTATTGACTGACTAGTCAATCAGTAAAGGGGATGACTGCTATGACGGGAAAAGAACCTGATCGAAGAGAAGAAATCATGAAGGTCGCACTGGAGTTGTTCGCTGAAAAGGGGTACCACCGAACGAAAATCTCGGATATGGTGAACCGGGCAGGTGTTGCCCAAGGCACATTCTATTGGTACTTCAAGAGCAAGGCTGCCATTGCGACTGAAATTATCCAAAGTGGAGAAGAACGCCTGTTGGAAGTTGTCTCAAAAGGATATCGTCAGGTTCCCGGTACGGTACAGGATGCAGTATCAGCCTCACGCTCATTATTTATTGAACTTTTTCAATTTTCACAGGATAATCGCCATCTCATGGAGCTTCTGCTGAAAGGAATGGACACGGAAGAAACGGTGAAAGAAGCCGTATTGAAAGCAAGAAGAAGGTTGGAAGAGGGATTTCGACAGAATATAACAAGGGCCATTGACCTCGGGATTTTACCCGCCAATGACCCAACCCTGCAAGCGGCACTGTTGACAAGTCTGCTTGAAGGAATGCTTGAGCGTTGGCTGTTCTCTGAACACTCTGATTTAACAGGGAAAACAGCAGACGAGATGGCAAGGGAACTTGTAAGGTTTGAGTTTTTTGGATTACTAGGAATTTAAAGGAGTGTTTAACATGAAAAAATCACGATTGCTGGTTGTGTTAGTTGTACTTATGACAATGGCTTCCATCCTGAGTGCCTGTGGATCAAAAGCGAAAGAAGGCGCAATGGAAAAGATTAAGGAAGAGGGAACGATTCGCGTGGGGCTTATGGGAACCTATCAACCTTATAACTTCTTGAATGATAACAAGGAAATGGACGGATTCGATGCCGACATCGCCAAAGAAGTGGCCAAACGCCTTGACGTGAAAGTGAAATTTGTCACTCAGGACTTCTCCGGTATGATCGCGGGACTGAAAGCAGATAAATTTGACGTGGTCATCAGCCAGATGACGATCACCGATGAACGTAAGAAGCAGATGGCATTCTCTGATCCGTATATCACCAACAGTGTCAAAGTCATCGTAAAAGAGAACGATAAGGATATTCAGTCAGTAGATGATTTCAAAGGTCAAGATATCGGTGTAGGTCTGGGAACCAACGATGAGACGTACCTTCGCACGGAGCTTCTTCCGAAAGTAGGAGACTTTACGATCAAAACGTATGATGATGTATTCACTTCTTTGAAAGATCTGGATGCAGGCAGGATCGATGCTACGATCAACAACATGTATGCACTAAAACCGATTGTCGAAAAGAATGGATTCAACATCAAAGCAGTAGGAGAACCGATTAAATCCGACCAGGCGGGTATTGCTGCGAAAAAAGGAAACGAAGACATTATTAAAGCGATCAATCCGGTCCTTGCAGATATGAAGAAAGACGGAACATACAATGAAATCTTTAAAAAATGGTTTGGTGAAGAACCGGAAGATCAACCAGCCAGCTGAAAGGAATCAATCTAATGGATCTTGTCATTGCTAATCTCCCATTCTTGTTAAAGGGAGCGTATTATACACTTCTGATCACGGTTGTATCCATGTTCTTCGGCTCCATCATCGCCGTGGTGACAGCCATTGCGAGATTGAAAGGGAACCGTCCGGTACGATGGTTGGCAAGGGCGTATGTATCCATCATCCGAGGGACGCCCACTCTTGTACAAATCATTGTGGTCTACTATGGTCTCGTTGATTACGGGATCAACCTGAAACCACTGACGGCTGCCTACATCGCGTTGAGCATCAGCATAGGTGCTTATCTCTCCGAGACGTTGCGCGGGGCATTGCAATCTGTTCCAAAAGGACAGACCGAAGCTGCCTATGCATCGGGAATGACTCCATTTCAAACCATGAGGCGGATCATCCTGCCTCAGGCAATCAGGGTGGCGATTCCGCCTGCTGGTAATACCTTTATCGGCATGCTGAAGGAAACGTCCCTCGTATCCGTGATCACGGTCACAGAGCTACTCCGATCTTCGCAACTGCTGATAGCTCAGTATTATGTATATATGCCATTCTATTTGTCGATTGCCCTCATGTACTGGATCATGAGCACCGGATTTTCATTTTTATTGGAGAGAGTCGAGAAGCGACTATCAATCTATGTATAAGTTGGGGATAGCATGATAACAACAGATAAATTATCAAAACACTTTGGATCACTTGAAGTGCTGAAGGATATCAACTTAGAAATCAACAGGGGTGAAGTGGTGACGATCCTTGGTCCAAGTGGATCAGGGAAGAGTACCCTTCTCCGTTGCATGAACGGACTGGAAGAGTTGACTTCCGGGACTATGAGCGTCTGTGGTTTCACCGTGAGCAGCCAGCAAGATAAACGGGAGAAGCGCAACCGGATCCGTGATATCCGTCTTCACAGCGGAATGGTCTTCCAGCAGTTCAATCTCTACCCGCATAAAACCGCGCTCCAAAACGTGATTGAAGCATTGCTCATGGTGAAAAAAACACCAAAGGATGAGGCGGTAAAAAGGGGAGAGGCCCTTTTGAAACGTGTTGGCCTGATTGATAAGAAGGATGTGTATCCTTCAAGGCTGTCGGGCGGTCAACAGCAGCGGGTCGCCATCGCAAGGGCGCTTGCCATGGAACCCGATGTCATGTTCTTCGATGAGCCGACTTCAGCATTGGATCCGGAACTGGTGGATGAAGTATTGAGCGTCATGAAGGAACTGGCCCAAGAAGGAATGACGATGGTGATTGTCACACATGAAATGAACTTCGCCAGGGAAGTGGCGGATCGCATCGTCTTCATGGCGGACGGTAAGATCGTAGAAGAAAATGTTCCGGACCGTTTCTTCACCGATCCGATGACGGAACGAGCCAAGAAATTCTTGAAGATTAGATCATAATAGGAGTGTTTAGAATGAAAGTACAAACCACATGGCACGGGAAACGGGCGTTTACGGCTGTCGGCCAATCAGGGTACGAAATCAAGATGGATGCAACGGAAGCTTACGGTGGGGACAGCAATGGCGTCACCCCGACCGAAATGCTCCTTGCCTCACTTGCGGGATGCATCGGGATCGATGTAACCATGATCCTGAAACCCCATCTTTCTAAAATCGAGCGTCTGGAGATTGAAACGGACGGTGCCAGGAAAGAAGAACTGCCAAAAGGCTTTACCTCAATTGTGGTCACATTCTCCATCGACGGTGATATTGATGCTAAGAAAGTATGGAGAGCCATCAAACTGGGTAAAGAAAAATATTGCGCCGTTTCTGATACGCTCAAAGCGGACATTAGCTTTGAATTGATTCTGAATGGGGAATCTGCCCCGCAAGTTTAAAAATGGAATGTGGCTGGGACAAACGAGTTGTAGTCAGAGTAAAACCCGAATTCATTTGCCTGCGATAAAGCAAATGAATTCGGGTTTTTAATTTGTATCATGACCAGTTCTATTTCATTGGCTCTAGCGGTTGATTGGAGTGCAAGACGAAGACTCCAGCGGGAAGAGTAGCTAATGTGAGACCCCGCAGGCTTGCCGAGGAGGCTCACGGGCTACCCGCGGAAAGCGAAGGCTTGCACGGAAATCATAAGCGGTATAAAGAGCTTATACGAATTGTGTTCGTCATTAAATGGTACCTAGTTTGTTTTGCCCCACAAAAGAATGATACCGTTATCATCAACCGGAAATTCTTTGGAGCATTTGTAGTATAATAGTATCCAAAAGAGGGGTGATGGGATGACGGGACCACATTTTATGGCAGAAACAGAACGCTTGATGATCCGACCCTTCACCCGATGGGATTACGGGAATTGGCTGCAGTCACATCTCGACCGCCTGCCACCTCAGCATAAGTATGATGCCGGATATCAGGATATGTCCGGGTGCACGGAGCAGTGGTTCGCGGAGATGATCGGCAAGCAGGATGAAATGATGGCGAAGGATGAGGTCTATATTTTCGGGATCTTCCTGAAAGCGACGGGAGTGATGGTCGGCACCGTCGACGTCTCGACTCTCATGAGGTACAACTTCAATTGGGGAAGGATCGGCTATGTGCTCCATAATCAACATTGGCAGAAGGGATACGGGAAAGAATCCGTGGCTGCAACACTACGAATGGCTTATACCAAGATCGGGTATCACCGGATTGAAGCCCACATCGACCTCGACAATATCCCGTCCATCTCCCTGGTGGAAAGCGTCGGCATGACATACGAATGCACGCGGAAGGGGTTCATCTACGAGCGGGGGATGTGGCAGGATCAGCTCGTTTATTATCAAAATGCAGAATAAGAAAAGCCGATGGGGCAAGCCCATCGGCTTTCATGTGTTTACAGTCCCTCAATCGTGAGGTCTTTCACCGGAAGGAATTCCTCCTCGGTATCGCTGTACGTAATCTTGACCGTATCGTTTTCCCTCAGATAGATGGCAAGAGGGCTGATTTCAGATGAAACGATATAGTTCTTGCCGTTCTCCAATAGGAAGGAAACGACCGTGTAATCTCCGGATTTTTCTTTGTACACCCGGACGACTTTGCCGGAATCCTGTTTCTCTTCAGCCTTGGAGTTGTTATTCAGGCTTCCGGATCCTTTTTGAAGGGCGGTTTTGTACATTTTCAGCGCCTGGTTCGGCGTATCGGCGTACACGGCGATTTCCGGGTTTGCTGCGGAGACGATGAAATAGTTCTGCAGGAATCCATTGGAATCGAGTACAGGCGTCAACCAGCTTGCCTCACCATAGAAGTTATAAAGAACCGGCATCTTGCCGTCCCATTTCTTCTCGATGAATCGCTTCTGGATGATCTGCAGGGCACCTTGTGAATCCATATATGATTCTTCCAGGTTCCCGGTATAATAGGTAGCTTCTCCCGTACGGGCATTGGTCATGGAATACCCAAGCATGGAGTCTACGCCTTCTTTAGGAGACGTGAAATCTGTGAAGTAGTACATATCACCGTCTTTGTTGAAGACCGGCGTGACATTCGCTTCCGTTCCTTCATCGGATGGGAGCTTGACGTCGGATTTACCGAACTTGCTGTTCCAGAATCCTTTCACAAAATTCCCGAAGTAGCTGTTTTGAAGGCTGACGGTCTCAGGTGAGATGGCCCCGTCGATGAATGCAGGGATATCCTTGATTGGATAAGCTTTCGTATCTCCAGTCAATGCATCCACAAGGACAACGCCTTCCGCATCAAAACCGTTACGGGCAGAGATGAAGGTTCCATAAGTCCGGATGTAGAAAGGTTTCCCTTCGTCGTTCACTTCAAGTTGCACATCTCCGTAGAAAATCTTCTTCGGATACTTCATGCGGATGTGGCGCTCGATGGAACTACGCTGGCAGGATGCCTACCACCAGTTCAATACGGCGGAAAACGAGCAGCAGCTCTTTCACCAGGTTTCCGCATACTCGAAGCGTCTCGGCTTCGAGTACTGCTGCTATGGAATCCGCGTGCCGCAGCCGGGATCGCAGCCCTTGGTCGAGATCTTCGACACCTATCCGCCGGGCTGGATGGCGCACTATCAGGCGCGCAACTACATCGAGATCGATCCGACCGTGCGCGACGGGGCGGCGAGCCCGAACATGATCATCTGGCCCGACGCCGATGCGGCGGAGCAACCGTCGCTCTGGCGCGACGCGCGCGACTTCGGCATGTCGGTCGGCGTCGCGCAGTCGAGCTGGGCCGCGCGCGGCGTGTTCGGACTGTTGACCATCGCGCGGCGCTCGGACCGCCTCACGCCGGCCGAGATCAACAGCCTGACGCTGCAGGCCAACTGGCTCGCCAATCTCTCGCATTCGCTGATGGGCCGGTTCCTCGTGCCGAAGCTGTCGCCGGCCGCGAGCATCTCGCTCACCAAGCGCGAACGCGAGGTGCTGAGCTGGACCAGCGAAGGCCGCACCGCCAGCGAGATCGGCGAACAGCTCAACATCTCCGAGCGCACCGTCACGTTCCACATCAACAACATCCTCGCCAAGCTCGGCGCGGCCAACAAGGTGCAGGCGGTCGTCAAGGCGATCGGCATGGGGCTGATCCAGGCGCCGTAGATGTTTTCATTCAGATAAGAAGAAGGGGTATATTTCATTTCTTCTTTCATGAATTTAGGATTGGCGGTGGAGTCCGTTGCACTCAGCATGAAGTACCCCGGCGTTTTGTCACCTTTCACCCATTTCCAGAAGTCTGAGAATTCGACTGGGGCGATATAGACGTAGTCCCCGTTGACCTTCTGGATCTGCAGGTTTCCGAGTTCATAGTAGCTTGTATTCGGTACTTGACCGAATGCTTTTTTCATTTTGTTCCGGGCGAATTGAGGCGGCACGCTTGCAGGTGTCTCTGTCTCGTCAAATGCCTGGATCTCGGTTTTCGTTTTCATATCCGAGGATTGATATTTCTCATCCGCATTGAACAGGAAGGCGCTGAGGAAATAGACACCGACTACAAGACCAGCAAGAACGAGTACGCCTTTGATCATGCGCTCTGTACCGTAGGAGAGTGATGCTCCGGCGATAGCGGCTATGATGAAGAGGATCCAGACGCTGGTGAAGTTCTGGTCAAGTTTGGTCAGGTAGTAGAACAGGAATGTCGCGACGATGGCGATAATGAGGGTGGCGCCGAACACTTTGCCAAAAGACGGGTAGCCCTCTTTCTTTTTCATTTTCATGGCACTCATCGGGACGATCAGGATGGTGGCGGCAAGGCCGATGATGAGTGAGAATAATAGGATATTGCCCATGTTGTTCCCCTTTCTAGGTTCTTTGGTTGAGTCTATTGTATATACGGATGAGGCTGGGGGGAAGTTTCATTGTGATTATTTTTGTTCCCTGTGGTTGCATTTTAAATGAAAAAGCAGGGGTAAGGAGTTCGTTCCGTTTCGCTGCGGGTGGTCGCTTTCCGCGGGTCGGTCGATGAGCCTCCCTCATGAAAATTCAGTAGTTCTTAGTATTCCTCGGGTTTTCTCAAGTTTTCGTGGGGGTTCAAAAGAGGCGACATGGCACAATCAAACATATTCATCCATATT
>NZ_JBDKWY010000009.1:0-147414 GCF_039822645.1 Rossellomorea sp. RS05
GCCATACTAAATTCTCTCAATATCTACTTGATTTATTATTCCATTGGACAGGTATTTCTTAGTAAGCAGACCGTTCCATTTCGCTGCGGCGGCTGCTTTCCGGCGGGGAGGTAGCCTGAGCCGCTTCGGCTGGCGCCTCCAGGGTCTCAACTTTGCCTCTGATCCACGCAGGAGTCGGCCGCGACCCTTTATACACGGAATAGGAAAGGAAGGTAGCCCTTTCTTACGTTGCTTGGAGTCAATCAAATTGTATAAAAAGAAAACCCGAGCCGAATCTCATAACGAGAATCGGCTCGGGTTCTTTTGTGCTTGGTATGAATCAGAAGCTTTCTGTTTTCAATTCCACGTCGATGTTGCCGCGTGTTGCTTTGGAGTAAGGGCAAGCTTGGTGGGCTTTTTCGATCAGGTCTTTTGCTTCGCTTTCGTCTACGCCATTGATGGCAGCTGTGAGGACTACTGCGAGTTTGAAGCCTCCGTCGGTGTCTTTGCCGATGGATACTTCAGCTGTTACGCGTGAGTCGATTTTCTTGCGTTCTTGACGTGCAACCATGTTAAGGGCGCTGTCGAAGCATGCTGCGTAGCCTGCTGAGAATAGTTGTTCAGGGTTGGTGGAATCCATGTCTCCAGATCCGCCGAGGGATTTAGGCATGGCCAAATCAAAATCGATCAATCCGTCGCTGCTTACCACTTTACCTGTACGTCCGCCGTCTGCTGTTGATTTTGCTGTGTATAATGCTTCCATGTTCATTCACTCCTTAAATTTTTTATTTAATTAGGTTGTGTACAATTGATTACTACAAAACCTATATTACATCTGTATGTTTTAGTTGTCAACGATTTAATTGCGCGCAATTAAATTTGATGATTTTGTTCTTATTCTGTATGATATCGATAATGAGTTTAAATAAGAAAGGACATGAAATGCATGAAGGAATTATTGCTTCTTGAGAATCAGATTTGTTTTAAGATTTACTCTGCCGAGCGGGAGATTACGAAATTATATAGAGAACTTTTGGATGAGATCGGCCTCACATATCCTCAGTATCTGGCCATGCTGGTTCTTTGGGAGAAGGGGAAGGTGACCGTCAAAGAGCTCGGGACACATCTTTTCCTTGATTCCGGTACGCTGACTCCGATGCTGAAAAGGATGGAGGCGAACGGGTTGGTGGAACGCCGGCGTTCTGTTGAAGATGAACGTAGTGTATGTATTACCCTCACACAGGAAGGGGAAAACATGAGGGAAAAAGCTGAATGTGTGCCGACCCGCCTTCTTGAGAACCTGGATATGAACCCTGAGGAATTGATGCAGCTTGATGGCACGCTATCAACGATCTTGAAGAAGCTGCGGCATCAGGAATAAGGTTATTCGGCTGTTTCCTTCATCCCCCTGTAAGTCAGGAAAGACGTCTTCATGGATGCGAAGCTGCCGATGGCTGCATATCCATAAAAGAAGCCCATGAAGATCCCGGTGGCAAGATGACCTTTGTGGCTGACGAATATTGAGAGGAGAAGTCCGATGATGGTGGCAATAGTCGGTACCCAGAATGGGCGTGGTTTGATGGTGACCTTGATCAACTGGGTCAGGACGATGATGATGGGAATGGCCGTGACGGCATCCCAGAAATTCGTATGGATCGTCGGAAAGTCC
This sequence comes from Rossellomorea sp. RS05, assembly GCF_039822645.1. NCBI lineage: Bacteria > Bacillati > Bacillota > Bacilli > Caryophanales > Bacillaceae > Rossellomorea > Rossellomorea sp. RS05. Next base: position 1,649 of record NZ_JBDKWY010000009.1, read on the forward strand.
ATGCTGTCTCCACCTCTTCAACTGAATTAGTAGTAGTATAACCGGGTTCCCATGGCTTATTCTTTTGTAAACGTGGAGCACAACGTAAAAAGCCAGGCATTGACCATGCCTGGCTTTTTGAAATGGTGTTTATATCGGTTACTTGAATGCTTCATTCCAGCGTGCTGCTTTAAGAAGGGATGCTTCATCATTCAGGATTTCGCCCGGTTTGACACCGGCACCTATGATATAGTCGACAAATTCCATGTTTACGAATTCGCAAATGTAATTGAATTGCTGTACAAGGGGGAGCCCCTTCACTTTGGCGCTGGTACCGCCTGTGATGATGACGTAGGCTTTCTTTTTCTTCAGTTCTTCCTTCAGGTTGAAACGGTCATCGCGAAGATACTGGCTCCAGCGATCGAAGAAGTCCTTCATCGGTCCGCTCATTCCGTACCAATACAGAGGGGTGGCGAATAATAGGACATCATGCTCTTCCATGAGGGTGACGAGTTTTTCGTAATCATCATCCACCGGTGAGAATCCTTCAGGCGTGTGCCTGAGGTCGGTGATGGCTTCAATGGTAAGGTCTGCCAGGGTGACGATGGTGTGATCGGTCCCTTCCACTGCTTTACGGGCAAGGGTTTCTGAATTCCCATTTTTTCTCGTACTACCTAGCAACGTCAAAATCTTCAATCGAAGTCACTCCTTTTGTGAAATAGGCGATAGTATATTTAGTATGTCAACACACTTTGGTAGGTGTCACTTTCTTTTCTTACTTCCGGTGCTTGAAGCCTTCTTCCCGGAGATAATGGGCAGCGTCTTCATATCCGCCGAAACTGTCTTCGAGATTTTCCCCTGAATAAATATTCCAGCGATCATCTTCTTCAGTGAGCAAGAGGGTGTGTCCCTCTGCGTCGATCCAGGTCTGTTCTTCAGGCGGAAGGATTTCTTCTTCCGTACTTAGGAAGGAGATTGAATCTGCGATGATTGTGCGTAATTGCTCTTCATCAAAGTCCCTTACATTCACAAGTCCTTTGGCATTTGGCGAATAACCCGGAAGATTGCCTGTATAGACGAAGCCGTTCCCATTCGGGTGAAGGTGATAAACGACGGTCGTTTTTTCGTACAGGCTGTCTTCGAAGTGATAGTTCACCCGGCCGAGGGATACGTCCTTGCGGGTCAGCTCCTCGAACCCTTCTATGATCGTGCATTTTTGTTCAAACGTCAGCATGTTTCATCCTCATTTCTGTTTTCGATTGTCCCATTATAGCATAGAGCCTATGTATCTTGGTTCGTTCCATGTATAATGGACCAAGAGGTGACAGTATGAATGAGTTTAAAGAGTTAGGCATTAATCAACAGTATATCCAGGCATTGGAAGGGCAGTCCATCACGGAGCCGACCCCGATCCAGAAAGAGACGATCCCCTTGCTCATGGCAGGAAAGGACGTCATCGGGCAAGCCCAGACGGGGACAGGGAAGACCTTGGCCTTCCTGCTTCCGATGCTTCATTCCATAGATAGTAACAAGGACACGATCCAATCACTGATCGTGACTCCGACGCGCGAATTGGCGATCCAAGTCACAGCAGAGTTGAAGCAGCTTCTTGCTGCAACCGAGGAAGACATCAATGTCCTCGCCGTATATGGTGGTCAGGATGTTGAAAAGCAGATCCACAGGCTGAAAAATAAAGCCATCCATGTGGTGATCGGGACTCCTGGGCGGATCCTTGATCACGTTCGGAGGGGAACGATCGAATTCATCGATGTCTCGTTCCTTGTACTCGATGAAGCAGATCAGATGCTTCATATCGGATTCTTTGATGAAGTGGAATCCATCATCAGGGAGACGCCATTCACAAGACAGACGGCTTTATTCTCGGCAACCATGTCCAAGGATATCCGCAAGATCGGGAAGCGCTACATGAAGTCCCCAAGCAATGTGGAGATCAGGACAAAGGAGCGGATCGTCGAAGAGATCCGTCAGGAAGTCGTCGAGACAACAGACAGGAAAAAGCTCGATGCCCTCTCCAAGGTGATCAAAGAAGAGCAACCATTCCTTGGCATCATCTTCTGCAGGACGAAAAGAAGGGTATCAAAGCTTTACGGAGAGCTCAAGGCACGTGGCTTCCTCGTGGACGAACTCCACGGAGACCTTTCCCAGGCTAAACGTGAAGGCGTGATGAAACGGTTCAGGGAAGTGAAGCTCCAGTACCTGATCGCAACCGACGTAGCCGCCCGAGGTCTCGATATCGATGGCGTCACCCATGTGTTCAATTACGATATTCCTCAGGATGTGGAAAGCTACATCCACCGGATCGGTCGTACGGGAAGGGCGGGGAAAGACGGCCTTGCCATCACATTCGTGGCGCTTAAGGACAAGCAGGATCTCCAGACGATTGAAAAAGGACTGGGATTGAATCTTCCGCGCAGGATCGTGGAAGTAGCGTTATCCCAGCCGACTCCAAAGGTGTCGGGCGGAGAGTCCACCAAAGATCGCAGGGAAAAGAACATCCGCGAAAGCCGGGATCGCAATCGGGGGAACCGCTCGAAGGAAAGACCGAGAGCCGGTAAATCCCAAGGTTCTGGTTCTTCACGCCGAGGCGGGGAGCGGAAGAGAAGCACAGATCAAAGAAGAAGTCGATAATGTGAACGGAGGCGATCATGCCTCCGTTTTTTTTGCAAGGAGAATCGGATGTAACCGACCGCCATTAGAAAAAGGGGGTCACAGGATTCCCTTTTATAAAACGAAATGATTGAAAATTCACATAAATTACCTTATAACTGAATCAAGGACAAAATAAGGGGTGGAGTTCATGCATGTACCATTGGTTTTAACAGATTTTTTGGACAGGGCCGTTGAATTGTACGGTGATAAGGTCGCGGTCATTGACGGGGAGAGGAAGTTTACTTATAGTGATATGAACCGTCGGGTCAACCGTCTGGCCCGGGGATTGAAGAACGCCGGTGTGGAGAAGGGGGATAAGGTTGCTTACCTTGCTCCGAACTCGGTGGAGATGCTTGAAGGATTTTACGGCGTATTCAGTGTCGGTGGCATTATGACCCCGCTCAATACCCGTCTAAAACCGGAAGAATACCGGTTCATCCTCACTCACAGTGAAAGCAAGGTACTTCTTGTTGATCACGAGCTCCTTCATCTCGTCGAGCCGATCCTTGATCGGGTGCCCGCACTGGAGAAAGTAGTGGTCCATGGAGACTATAGCGGGAAGCATGCCAATTATGAAGAATGGATTGCTTCTTTCGGAGGGGACCCTTTCAAACGGGAGCCGCTTGAGGAGACGGATATTGCCTCCCTTCTGTACACGAGCGGTACCACGGGCGATCCGAAGGGCGTCCTGTTGACGCACCGTACCAACTACCTGCACACCATGTCTGCTATGCACCATTTACGTGTATCCGACAGGGATACGCTTCTGCATGTCCTCCCCATGTTCCATGTGAACGGCTGGGGCTCGCCTTTCTACTATACGGCAAATGGTGCCACACAGGTAATGCTGAGGAAGGTGGACCCGAAAAACATCTTCCGGCTTCTTAACGAGCACAAGGTAACGGTCATGCATATGGCACCGACGGTCCTTACGATGATATTCGATGAGTTCGAAGCATCGAATCCCACCCTGAATCAAAATGTAAGGGTTATCATCGCTGGTTCTGCCCCTCCTCCTGCTTTTGTGAGGAAAGTGGAGGAGGACCTTGGATGGGAGTTCGTCCAAGTATACGGAATGACCGAAATCGCTCCCCTCATCACCACCTCAGTGATTCGCTCAGCCGGAAAGGAAATCGAACGGGAGGATCGATACCGGTTGAAGGCGAAAGCCGGTTATGCCATGATTGGATCCCGCGTGAAGGTTGTGGATGAACGCGGAAGGGAGGTTCCTCATGACGGGGTGACGACAGGAGAGATTGTCACCCGGACCAACACGGTGATGGAAGGGTACTTTAAGAATCCGGATGCAACCTCTGCTGCGATCCGGGATGGGTGGCTCCACACGGGAGATATGGCGACGGTGGATGCCGACGGCTACATTGATATCGTTGACCGTAAGAAGGATGTCATCATCAGTGGAGGGGAAAACATCTCTTCTATTGAGGTGGAGGGGATGCTTTATGAGCATCCGGGTGTGTTGGAAGCTGCGGTCGTCGCCGTACCCCATGAGCGGTGGGGGGAAGTCCCCCATGCAGTGGTCGTGGTGAGGGGAGGGGTGGACGTCACGGAAGAAGAATTGATCGATTTCTGCCGGGACAGGATGGCGCACTTCAAGGCACCTAAAGGGATCACCTTCACGGATGAGCTGCCAAAGACTGCATCGGGTAAGATCCAGAAGGTCGTCATCCGGAATGCATTTTGGAAAGACCGGGACCGGTTGGTGCAATAACGAACGCTTTGTCAGACACCCTGCTCAACTCCTTTATATGGAAAGTCCATTGAGGTATGCTGGGCTGAAAGGATCCATTGGTTTAATTAGACGTTTTGGATTCATACTAAAAGGGAAAAGGTTCAGACAGAGAATCTTTATTGAAGGGGTGTCACTATGAGTTTACATTTCCCGGTGATGGGGGATGCCATCCATTGCCCGAATGAATATGATCCACTAAAAAAAGTGGTGGTCGTTTCACCAGAGTACATGCACATAGAAGAAATCATCAATGAAACCCAAAAGCATTTCCTGAAAGAGAATATCGATACGGAGAAAGCGGTCAGGCAGCACCGTGAGTTCGTCAGGGTCCTTGAAAGCAACGGTTCCGAGGTCATCCATCTCGATCCTTCCAAAGAACTGAACGAGCAGGTGTTCACTAGGGATATCGGAATCTCTATCCATAACCGGTTCTTCGTTTCCGCCATGAACACGGAGATTCGTCAGAATGAAGTCATCACGTTGAAAAAATGGCTTGACGAGGAGGATATTCCGTATCACGAACTGCGGCATTCCATTGAGGGTGGGGATGTCCTTGTTGACGGGGAGCATGTCTGGGTAGGCATCAGCGGACGCACGAATGACCTCGCGGCTCAGCATTTGAGGAAACAGCTGCCGGATCTCAAGGTCCATACGCTGCCTCTGAATGAAGGCATCCTCCACCTCGACTGTGTGTTCACGATCATATCAAGTGAATGGGCCCTCGTTTATCCGCCGGCATTCACTGAATCCGATTATGAAGAAATCAGGAAGCATTACAACGTCATCACGGTTTCTGAAGAAGAGCAGTTCAGGATGGGACCCAATGTCCTTTCCATCGGGGACGGCAAGATCATCAGCCTTCCACAGAATAAAGAGTTGAACCGACGTATTGCAGCTGAAGGGTTTACCGTAAAGGAAGTGGATCTGTCTGAAATCATCAAATCTGGTGGATCTTTCAGATGCTGTACGCTTCCGTTAATCAGACAATGATGATGAGACCGATTGAAAAGACCGCATCCGTGGTAAAGGATGCGGTCTTTTCAATACGGATTAAATCAATGGTCCTTATTTGTTTTATTCTGCTGATCTTTATTATGTTTATTTCCCTTGCTGTTATCGCCACTTGTGATTTCTTTGGCGAATTCAGTTGTTCCACGCTTTGGTGAATTTTGATTCTGGCTCCCATTATTCGGTGATCTGGTCATATCAAACCCTCCTTTATCTATTCAGATTCTTAAGTAGGATTTCCCCACAAAGAAAACCTATTCAGGTCCTGAGGACAAAAAAACCGACCAGATCCGCATGGGCCTGGTCGGCTGTTGAGCTTTTATAAGCTGCTGAGGAATTCGGTTACCTGCTCTGGTGATTTGGCATTCGCACTGTGAAGATGGGCAATCTTTTCGCCATCCTTGTATACCAGCAGGCTTGGAATGCCCATGACGTCGTATTTTTCGGCAAGAGCAGGAAGCTCGTCCTTATTCACATCGTACCATTTGAACTGATTGTATTCAGCCATGATGTCGTCAATGAACATATCCATCCGGCGGCAGTCAGGGCACCAGTCTGCATGGAATTTCACGATGACTGGGTCACCAGAGTTGATGAATTCATAAAAGGTTTCTTCGTTTTTAATGGATTGCATGATGTATTACCCCCTTATGCCCATTTATTATACCGGATAATGAGAGATTGTAAATCGCTTCTACTCGACGGTACCGGCTTCAAGAATTTTGACCTTGGCTTTCACCTTGATGTCGGCTTTGGGGTAGATGTCTTTTTTCCATTCTTTGATATCGAACCCGCGGACTCCATGCTTTTGGTATTGGCCGATTCCTAATGGGTCGATTCCTTTTTCTTGGAAGGATTTTACCATAGCAAGGCATTTCTCTTCTATATCCTTTTTCATTTGAGCTTCCACCGCAGCCATTTGTTTTGAGCCGAGGAGCTCTCCAGTATATTCTTTAATAATTCCATCAATGGTAACTTCTATTCTCACATTGACTGGGGAGGACTGTCTATCAATCGTGATTTTTTGTTTAGAGTATAAGCTGGTTACAGAAGCTTCCACATTTTTTTTGGGTTTCTTCGGATTTTTCCCCATTTTTACGACATGACTGCCCTCTGCAATCCGGTCTACCATGATTTTAAAGAAAAACATTTCTTCATCAGGGATTTTTCCGACTACCTGGTCGTAGCTTAATAACGCAATTCCTGTAATCTTCACATTTCCATCGTCTGTTTTTTTGACTATGGGCAGATAAGATGATTGCCCTTTCTGATAATAGTCATAAAGGAACATATGAAGATTGGTCTCGGGCAGCTCTCGTTTATTGATATTATGCTGAATGAGGTTGGAAAGATAAATCCCGTTTCCTCGATTTCCATAATTCCCTTGAATTACTTCTCCAGCTTCGCCTTCTGTAATAATGAGGAAGACTCTGGCCCCAACACTGGCATCACGTTGGAGTGAATCTGCGATATCTATAATTCCTTTTTCACTTAGTTTCTCCCCTATTAATACCACATCAAGTGCTCCCCGGACCAATGGCTGTTGAGCTCTTCTTTCAATTTTTTCTATAACTTCCTGAGTAGACGAGGCTTCTTCAGAGAGGAAACCGTTCTTTATCGTTTTGTCTGGCATATAAATGGGGAAGACTGCCGTACCTCTGATTTTGTTTTCAGAGACGTAATCATATGCTTTGCCAGTTTCTAAATACAGATCGTCCAAGATCTCTTTCTCTACACAGCCCGACAATACTAGGCAGATTGTACATAAGACCAATGGAATTACGTATTTCATTGTTTCTTCACCTTCTTCACAACCATTACCAGAACAAAGAGTAGTGGAATGTACAGGAAATTAAAATAAAATCCAGTCTGACCAGAAATTGTATTTAACATATTGATTTGATCCCTTTTATCAACGAAGGTCAACACACCTAAACATAAAATGCTAATGATGATGAGTGTGTTACGGTGTTTAATAGGGGTTATCCGTTTGATTACCCTACTGGAGCACCAAAGCGTGATGCAAACATTGGGTAGGATAATTAAGCACCAGTTGGCAATTCCTATATACTCAAATCGTTCAACGAAGGGCATTTCCACTATTTTCCACATTGATAGTGTAGCCCAAATAGTTTTATCAAGTTGAGCGGGTGCAAAAAATCCAAACGATATAATCGCTATTACCGTGTATATTGTCGTAGTGAAAAATAAACCCCACTGTGAAAATTTCAAGGACTTTTCAGGGTTCTTAATAAAAGGGTAAAGCATGAGTATAGCTTCATATCCCAAGTAAGTAAGGGACATATCTCTCGTTGACAATAGAATATCCATCACACTGTGATCAAAAACAGGTAGAATATTTCTGAAGTCAGCGTACTTAAACGTAAATACAAATGTCAGGACGAGATAACTAGGAAGAATCGTACCCAGATAGGCTGTGCCAGTTATCGTTCTTACTCCACCATTTACGATATAGTAAGTGAGCAGTAAAAAAAACAAAGAAAAGATAAAGGTACCTAAGCGGGGGTACATCCAAACCTGTACTACTTCAATGTAAGAACGGATGATGGTTATAACAAGCATACCGAAGTATAAGGAATATAAAAGAGAGAAGAAGTGACCGATCCATTTACCAAAAACAAAAGAGTGGATTGATACAAGGTCACCATGCACGGTTCCCAACATTTTGTACATCATATACATGAGAATATGAGTGAATGCACCTGCAAGGATAACCGACATCCACCCGTCGTAACCAGCATGTTGAGATATGATCCGTTGAAACCCTAGCACTCCTGTCCCTACCTGGGTAGAGTGTACAAGGAAAAAGGCAAGGCCAGGGGATACTTTGCGGTTTTCAGGTATCGGTTGCATTAATGTTCACCTCCGGGTATCACTCATCAATATCCTTTTTCTTCTTCTTTTTATCTGATTCTTGGAATCGTAAAGGTTTCTGTGTTCGTAGAAATTGAGGACGCATCGTTTGTAAGTTAAAAGGTAACCGAATAAGCGAATCCCTAAGATCCTTTAATCTTGGTGGATAGATAGGTGCAAGAATGGGACGTCCAAGGGAAGTGAGTTGAAGCAGGTGGCCCATTAAGAGACAGAAACAAAAAACGATGCCAAGGAGCCCCCACAATTGTGCAAATAATAAAAATGGGAATCGCAGGATCCGGATCGTATTGCTCATCCGGTAAACAGGCGTCGTGAAGGATGCCAGGGCAGCAAGGGCGACGAGGATCAGGAGGACGTTACTCGTGATACCCGCTTCCACCGATGCAGTCCCGATGACGATACCGCCTACGATACCGATTGTCTGACCAACCTTCGTTGGAAGGCGTGCGCCTGCCTCTCGAAGCAGCTCGATCGTCAATTCAAGGAAGAGTGCTTCCAGGATCGGTGGCAAAGGTACTTCCTGACGCGATGTGACCAGGGTTGCCGTCAAGTCCTTCGGGATCAGCTCATAATGATAGGTCAGGGCAGCCACGTAAACCGGTGTGATCAAGACAGAGAACGCCACGGCAAAAACACGGACAAGCCTGAAAAATGATGCAATGGAGAAATTGAGGAAGTAGTCCTCATATGCCGAAAAGAATTCCACTAGGGTGGTCGGTCCGATCAGCACGTGGGGAGACCCGTCGACCATTATCCCGATCTTCCCTTCTGCGAGGACCGATGCCACCCGGTCGGGACGCTCCGAATCCAGCAGTTGGGGGAAGGGGGAGTAATTATTGTCGGCGATGATCTGCTCAATAAAGGAGCTGTCCATGATCTGATCGAAATCGATAGCCTGAAGACGATTCTTTACAATCTCGACGTTGGCTTTATCGGCAAGTCCGTCCAGATAGACCAGTGCAACCCGGGTATGGGTCATGGATCCGATGTTCATTTCATCCACCACCAGTTCCTTGATCGGAAGCTTCCTCCTGACAAGATTGATGTTATCGCTCAGGTTCTCAACGAATGCTTCCTTCGGGCCGACGACGCTGAATTCCACTTCAGGTTGTGACACTTCACGTCCCAACTCATTTTTCGTGGCAATGAAGGCGAAGGATTGTCCGCTGTTCATCTTCAGGAGGGTATAGCCGTTAAACAGCTTCTGCTCGATGTCTTCTTCCTTCTTTGAAACCTGGATGTCGAGGATGGGTACAAGGGTAACCAGATCGTCGATGGAGTGGAATTCTTTCGATAATAGTGAAGGCAGGACATCCTCCTGAAGGATTTTCGGATCGATCAGGGTGGTGATGAAGAAAAGACTGAACTCAGCACCTGTGAACGGGTTCTTATAGTGGGATTCCTTGAAGTCCGCAGATTTCCCTGCGGTCTTGACCACTGTTTCAAAGCTTTGTTTCTTCTCATTTTCATTGGTGTTTTTCTTTTTCTTAGATTTGAAAAATGGAAACATGCTGATCCCTCATATCGATGTTTGTCTAGGGAGTAGTGTTTCCGAATATAGAAGAATTATGAATGAATAAGGGGAATCGAGCGTGGAACAAAAAAACGACCAAAAGGAGGTTTCCTTTTGGTCGAGCCGGTTTATTGTTTATCGAGGAAGATCTTTTCGATATCATCCAACATCTTGTTTGCTGCAAGTACACCGCCTGCTGTATTCCAGATGGCATCATTCACTTCATACACCTGATCTTCTTTTGAGACCTTCAGGTTTTTGAAGAGGGGATCGTTCAGCCAATCTTCAGCCAGTTTGTTGGCTTCACCGTCTCCGGTTTCGTAAGTGAAGTAGAAGAGGACGTCCCCATCCATGGCAGGGATCCGTTCCTTCGTCACGCCTTGCTCGGCGAGGTCATCGACTTCCTGTGATTCAGGACGTGCGAACCCAAGCTGGTCTAGGATCACACCTGAGAAGGAGTCCTTATGATAGATGCGGACATCCCCAGAGATGAAGCGCACCATGGATACTTCTTTCTTCAGCTGGTCGCCAAGCTTTCCCTTCATGTCTTCCACACGCTTGTCATAGTCGGCTATGACCTTCTCGCCCTCGTCTTCTTTGTTCACAGCTTTAGAGTATAGCTCGAAGTTTTCTTTCCAGTTGCCGCGCAGGGTCTCGGCCATGACGGTCGGAGCGATCTCCTTCAATTGGTTATATTGCTCTTCCTGTCTCATCTTGTTCCCGATGATGAGATCAGGCTTGAGTTTGACGATGGCTTCAAGATTCAGTTCGCTTTCGGTACCGACGACTTCCACATCCTTCATATCATCTGCGATGTGATCGTACCAAGGATCACCAGTCCACGATTGGACGGCTCCGACCGGCTTCACACCAAGAGCGAGGAGGGCTTCCGTTCCTTCATTCGTCAAGATTACGACCCGCTTCGGAGTTCCTTTGACGGTTGCAGTCCCCATGGCGTGCTCGACTTTATAGCTGTCTTCCTTGCTGCCTGAAGAGTCTTCCTTCTCTTCATTGTTGCCGCAGGCAGCGAGCAAGAGTATGGAAGAAATGAATAATAGCGTCAGTAAACTTTTCCATTTCATATGTACATATCCTCCTGAGTGATAATCGTTATCAATTACAAATTTTATAATAATTGAGAAGGGTTTCATTGTCAATCCTTAATTGATAATGATTTTCAAAGTCATTGACGCAACCTTCAAACTTCTTTAAAATAGATAGAGATAAAAAGAGAACGGGCGGGCGTGAAGACCGGTAGCGGATCTGCGTCCGGGTCCTGGTTAATGGAAAGGGAAACAGATGATGAAACCGAAGAATCAGCTGCTTGTATTCATAGGGACGGTCGTCTTGCTGGTGGCTTTCATTGCACTGAGCATCGTGTATGGATACACGGATACGTCCTGGAAGGCAGCGTTCGATACATTTATGGAACCAGATGGGTCGACTGAACACCTGGTGATCCAAAATATCCGGCTTCCCCGTGCGCTCATTGCTGCGGCAGTCGGGGCTTCCCTGGCCATTTCAGGGGTGCTTATGCAAACCTTGACGAAGAATCCCCTTGCTTCACCCGGAATCTTTGGGATCAATGCGGGAGGAGGATTCATGGTCGTCATGGCCGTGACCCTGTTTGGCGTCACGAGCCTTCAATCTTTTGCATGGCTTTCATTCCTGGGTGCCGCCATCGCTGCTGCCGGGGTCTTCATCATCGGCGGCGCATCCGGCTCCAACGGACTGACGCCCATGAAGCTGACGCTTGCGGGCGCGGCCATCACCGCGATGTTTTCATCCTTCACCCAGGGACTTCTTGTTCTGAACGAGTCGGCACTTGAACAGGTGTTGTTCTGGCTCGCAGGTTCGGTACAGGGAAGGAGCCTCGAAATCCTTGCCGGGGTGTTTCCATATATTCTTGCAGGTTGGATCCTTGCCCTCATGATAGCCGGTAAGGTGAATATACTTGCCATGGGGGAAGACGTCGCCAAAGGACTGGGCGTCAAGACGAATATCCTGAAGGTGATCTCCCTCGTTGCAGTGGTCCTTTTGGCAGGAGGATCCGTGGCGGTGGCAGGGCCGATCGGCTTCATCGGGATTGTGATCCCCCACATCGCCCGGAAGATGATCGGAGTGGATCACCGCTGGCTCATCCCGTATTCCGGCCTGCTTGGTGCCATTCTTCTATTGGCAGCAGATATCGGGGCCCGCTATATCATCATGCCGCAGGAAGTGCCTGTCGGCGTGATGACGGCTGTCATCGGGGCACCATTCTTCGTGTATGTGGCCAGGAGGGGGTACTGAGCAATGAGTCGTTTTACAGGGAAAAGATGGTTGAAAGAACGGGTATCCGTTCTTATGGATACATCGGCTTTAAAGAAAATCGTTCTGCTGATGGTACTCACAATGCTTGCCGTGATCATCAGCACCGGCATCGGTGATATGCAGATCGCGCCGTGGAAGGTGGTATCCGTCTTCTTCGGGGGCGGTTCGAGCATCGATCAGCTGGTGGTCACATCCTTCAGGCTTCCAAGGATCCTCATCGCGCTTCTGGCAGGGATGGCCCTTGCCGTTGCAGGTGGGATCCTTCAGGGCATGATCCGCAACCCCCTTGCTTCCCCGGATATCATCGGGGTGACAGGTGGTGCAGGGGCAGCCGTCGTCGCTTTTCTGACGATTTTCAGCAACAAGGATAATACATTGATGGTCAGCATCAAATGGCTCCCGGTGGCAGCTTTCATCGGTGCGGCGGTCATCGCATTCCTCGTCTATTTCCTGGCGTGGAAGAAAGGTGTTTCCCCCGTAAGGCTCGTCCTCATCGGAATCGGGATCTCAGCCCTTACACAGGCATGCACGACTCTCCTGATGATCATGGGGCCGATCTACCGGGCAAGTCAGGCAAACATATGGATCACCGGCACGGTGAATGGATCAGACTGGCAGGACGTATGGATCCTGCTTCCGTGGAGCATCATCTTCATCTTCCTGAGCTTCATGATCACCCGTCAGCTGAACATTCAGGAGCTTGGTGAGGAAGTGGCGACAAGTGCAGGTGCCAACGTCCAGCGACAAAGATTCATCTTGCTCCTCATGTCCACGGCATTGGTCGGGGGAGCGGTCGCTTTCGCAGGTGGGATCGGGTTCGTCGGATTGATGGCCCCCCATATGGCGCGGCGACTTGTGGGCTCGTCATTCGGGGCACTGCTTCCCGTGGCGGCACTGATCGGCGGACTGCTTGTGATGCTCGCAGACCTGATCGGAAGGACACTGTTCCTTCCCCTGGAAGTACCGGCTGGCGTGTTCACCGCCGCGATCGGAGCCCCTTACTTCATCTATCTATTATTCAAAACCAGACATTCTTAAAGGAGTTGGCCAGAATGAGCAAGTGTCTTCAAACGAAGGATCTGACATTGGCATATGGAGAAAGAACGATCATCGATCAGATGGACCTCGACATCCCCAAGGGTGAAATCACGGTTTTCATCGGAGGGAATGGCTGTGGGAAATCGACGCTGCTGCGATCTATCGCCCGCTTATTAAAACCGAAGGAGGGGTCCGTCCTTCTTGATGGTGAATCCATTTCCCGTTTGTCGACGAAGGAAGTTGCCCGGAAAATGGCCATTCTCCCGCAAACTCCGGTATCACCTGAAGGATTGACAGTCCTTCAACTTGTGAAGCAGGGAAGGTATCCCCACCAGTCATGGCTCAAGCAATGGTCCCGAAAGGATGAAGAAATCGTTGAAGATGCGCTTCGTGCAACGGGAATGGAGGAATTCCGCGATCGCAAAGTGGATGAACTATCCGGTGGTCAGCGTCAGCGTGCATGGATTGCCCTGACCCTTGCACAAGATACGGATATCATCCTCCTGGATGAGCCGACGACCTATCTCGACATGACCCACCAGATCGAAATCCTCGATCTCCTGTTTGAGTTGAATGAAAGGGAGGGCCGCACGATCGTCATGGTCCTTCATGACATCAACCTTGCATGTCGATATGCTCACAATATCGTGGCCATTCGTGACCGGGAAGTCTATGCACAAGGTAAGCCGGAGGATGTCATCAGCTGTGAATTGGTGAAGAATGTATTCGGCATGGACTGTCAGGTTTCAAGTGATCCATTATTCGGTACTCCGCTCTGCATTCCGTTCGGGAAAGGGCGCTGCATCCTCAAACCTGTCGGTGTCACGGGATGACGGTAGCCGGTCTGAGCAGGGACCAATGGCGCATACTGGAGAAATATCGTTTCACGGTGCACGATGGTGAAGACGGTACCGATGTGGCATCTTTACTCGATCCTGCCGAATTGGACGTGTACATCTCAAACAGGCTCCATTTAATCGGGACGAAAGACCGTACGGCAGCCGCATCGATCTTTATGAAACGATACGCTTTCACCGCTGCCATGGCGCTCATGGCAATGACCTACTGGAATCGTAAGGTGGACGTGAACCTAGAGAATATGATCCTTGTCGATCATATGAAGAGTGGACTATGGCTTCCCCATGTGCATGTGAAAAACGCGGGGATGGAAGCTTTCCATTCTAAGGAAGAGAAAAGGGCATATATCCAAAACCTCTTCCATAAAACCATCGTTCCGATCATCCAAGCTGTGAGCTCAACATTCAACGTGTCAGAGATGATTCTTTGGGAAAATGTTGCCGTCTATATCTACTGGGTTTATGAAACGGACGATTTTTTCATCGGGGAAGGGAATGAATCTGACAGGGAAGAAGATTTCCGTATGATCCTGTCTGAAGAAAACGCCCACTGGTTCGGCACCTGCAGGAAAAATCCCCTTAACCGCTTTTTCAGAGAGAAATCCCCGGTTGACGGGGAAATGATCAGAGTCAGAAAAACCTGCTGTTTTTCATATCGTCTCGACGGAGCTACCGGTAAATGTATAACCTGTCCCCTTCATGACAGAACCAGAAAGGAGAGTTGAACCATGAGTGAATTCGACGATCAGTTTGATGCCTTGATTGAAAAATACACGGAGCTGCTCCTTGGTGAGAGCACATCTGAAAAGAAAGAGATGGTCACCCGCTATGCGCTGTATTCCTTCATTGCCAAAAATATGCCTGCCCTCGTCAAGCATTGGAACTCCCTATATCCAGAAGGAAAAGCGGATATGAAAGAGATGGTGGAGCAGATCAAGGAGTGGAACAGGATCCACCGCGAGCAAACGAAAGGCCAGGATGATTCATAAGAGCCATTCCCAAACGGATCGCAGAATGCGGACCGTTTCGGGTGGCTCTTTTTGTATCATGTTTTAGGGAGGGAGAGAAGGGAAAATAATCTATGTATTCAACAAAAGGTGGTGCAACTTTATGAAAGGATATTATCTCGGAGCGGCATTTTTGTTGGCAGGATTCCTTACGTTGTCGGCGTGCAGCCAGGACAGTAGTGCTACAGATGACGGGGATCAAAAGGTTGCCTCCCAGGAACAAACTGACCAGGCCAATGAAATGGAAGAAACTCAAGGGACGTCAGTATCCGATGAAGATGAAATGAATGATAGTAATGAAGACAAAGAAGAGCAGGCGGCAGGGGAGCAGGAAGGTGAGAATCAACTAAATGTTGAAGAGGAAAAGTATGAAACAGCTGAAAAAGCAGCAGGGTCCATCAAAGACTATTCGACAGTGGAACAAACCAATACCGATTTGGGCCATGGACTCAAAGCGCTTCAAGAAGGAGCGGCAGGACATGAATATGTTTCATGGAACGAAGGAAACTGGCTGATCAGGGTCGATTTCCCTACTGACGGGCAATATGCCATTGACGGCTATGATGGGGGCCTTGATATGGCCAAAGAGGTTGTGGCCTACCTTGAAGACCACGCTCTTCCTGCCCCGCATGACAGAGGGGTCATCACCATCAACGGATTCAAGGAGCATCCCGGTACGGAAGTGATGTGGCAGGATGGGAAAGTAGTCTATACCATTGATTCAGATGACAAGAATCCCTTCAATGCCATTCAGCGTGCCGTCGATGAAACGTAAGAGTACAAACAAGCCCGTCCCGATGTGTGATGAAACACAGGGACGGGCTTTATTATGGAACGGGTATCAGCACTTGTACTGGACATCCGGTTCAGTCAGATTGTAATACGTGGTCCTGACCTCCGCCGTCCAGAAGGCAAAGACCTCTCTCCAAGATACGCTCTCGAAGAATTCATCCACGGTTTGGTTCTCTGAATCCCATTCGATCAACGTGTTGAGCGGTGGGATGCCTCCTAGCCATAGACCGTTTGTCAAATCTGTTCCTTTCTCCCTGACCAGAAGGATCGGGATGCCTCGCTGGAAGGCCATCGCGGGCTCGATCTGAGCAAAGCTAGAGCCCTGCCAAAACGGTTCAGGAGAAGGTGTCCCTCCTACATTGGTATCCACCACTTCTACAAGAAAGCGGCGGAAGTTCATAGCCAGCATGCCGTAGCTTGATGATACCAGTCTTCGAACGTTGGTTAAAATGGTTTCCGGATAATTTTCGGTAATAGGGCCGGTGCGTGGAAAGAGAAGGGCTTCTTCCATTTCTGCGATCAGCCGGTTAAGGAAGCGCTGCTGGCGGGGATTGAGGGTGTTGGTAGTACTTAAGAAAACAGGAAGGCGAAACGCCCTGTCCATACACTCCTTGTGAACCATGCACGTATCATCGTGATCCGAAGAAGCAGGAGGAACTTCCCCTCTTTGATGCCTTCGGTTTCTTGCCATGTAATCACCTCCGTTTCTAGTAATAGTATATGAAAATGATAGAGAAGGGTTCGGACTATTTCTGCAGAATTTAGAAGAGTAGACTTCTGATGATCGCTCTTTACCAATCGGCCAGTCCCCTCTATTAAAAAAACGCCCTGATAAAAGGGCGTGGATAGTGAGTGTGCAAAATAATCGACCAAATCCTAAATGAATAGGCCATTTCTTGAGGGAAACTCAAAAAAAGCAAGAAGGAGCGATGTAAGCTCTGTGATGTTAATAGGGGTGGTATATGTGTGAAAAGGTGGAATACCAGAAAGCAATTATTCCTCCAGATGCAGACAGTGCAACGGAGGTTACCCGATAAACATAGGAAAAAGTGGGCTGAATGAAAAGCCAGCTCGCTTGCCGAAGCGGCTCACCCAAGTCCATGTAAGTAAGGCGACCCGAGCGGAAGAGAAAGCCCGTCTTCCATCCATACCTAATGAAAAAGAGGATTACCAGATAACGACAATCAATCCAGATGCACACAGTGCAGTGAAGCGAAGGCCACCCGACTCCTATGGGAAAAGCGGGCAAGGTGAGACCCTGCAGGCCTGCCGAAGCGGCTCACCGCAGTCCCATGTAAGTCAGGCGATCCCAGCGGAAGAGAAAGCCTGTCTTCCATCCATACCTAATGAAAAAGAGGATTACCAGATAACGAAAACCAATCCAGATGCACACAGTGCAGTGAAGCGAAGGCCACCCGACTCCTATGGGAAAAGCGGGCAGGGTGAGACCCTGCAGGCTTGCCGAAGCGGCTCACCGCACGCCCCATGGAAAGCGGGTGGCCGAAGCGAAACGGAACGGACTCCTGACCTTTCCATATGAATCAAAAGATACTCTCCTTGCCCTTCCTGGAATAAAAACGCCCCCGTGCTTACACTTGATCCAGATAAACAAAAACATCCTCTTTATCCATGCTTGAAGAAGCCTTCAATACTCTCCATCCCTTCAGCCTGCTTCCACACTGGAAGGAAAGCGATTCTCCTTCAGATACACGGAAGGGGATTTTCTTACTCTTGCACCAGTCGATCTGCAACTGTATGACATGTTCACCTGGAGTGACAGATATCTCTTCTGTCCCCCCATTTTTGATTTCCCCCGTTTTTTCCCCATCCACATAGATGTCATAACTGCGCATTTTGTTCATGAATTGTGATTCTCTTGAAATTTCAATTTTACCCATTTATATCCTCTCCTATCATCTTTTTAATCATCATACCATGATGAGCAGCCAGGAGAAGAAAAAAAGCAGACAGGAATGTTCGCCTGTCTGCTTGTGGGATTATTGAATGGGCCCATTCCCCTTATAAGGGAACTGGGATGCGGTCTGCTGATGCTGAATGAGGGACTGCTGCAGTGTTTGGCTGTCCGCTGCTTCGAGTGAATACCAGCCTTTCCGGAACATCTCATTGTAGAGCTCCCGCTGGGCATTCTGGGTTTCCGTGAAGACGGAGAGGATATCCTGGTACAATCCGTCATGGCTCGCTTCGTTCAATGCGGTCCCGTAAGATGCAGTCATATGCTTTTCAAGTGACAAGATGTCGGTCATGAAGTCCCGATCATTCATCTGTGGTGTGTCGGGTACTTGGGTCTTGGGGTTTTGAATCTTGGACTGATCCATGTGAATTCCTCCTTATGATTGTTGCATCGTATGCTTCTGAAGATGACTCATCAATTGTTCGTAATGTCGCTGATGCATCTGACCGCACCGATCGAGCATGGAGCGGATGGATGGGTCTTGTGAATGGGCAGCGGCAAAATGACATTTTTTCATGGCATTGAGGTTCCATGCCAACATATCGTTTATATAAAGGGAATCCTTTGTTGTGATCACTTGCGGCGGTTGTTGATAGACGGTACCTTGGGAAATATTCATTGGTTGTTGTTCCAAAATGGGTTCCTCCTTTTCTTAATGGGCGAACATGTATTATTGTGCCTCACCCACAATCAAGTATTCAGTCGGAACGTTCTCCTGATAAAGTAATCAAACGCTATATTCAAACTCGACAAAAGGTGATAGAATGTTGGTAAATATGATAATTGTTTGAACATTTTATTTTTTGGCACTAAAGAAAACGTTTTCCGAATAAAGATAATTGTTCTACAGGGGGCATAACAACATGGAACAGGCAATGCGTAATTTCTTTTTATTCCTTTCAAAAAATAAATCAATGACGAAGCTTGCCAAGAAGTACGGTTTGCGATTCGGTGCCGCACGTTTCGTGGCAGGATCATCGATCGTCCAGGCAACAGAGGTCATACGGGAGCTCAACAAACAGAATCTTGCCGTCACCATCGATTACCTTGGTGAATTTGTGGATAACGAAGAAGAGGCGAATGCCATGGCGAGGGAGTGCGTAGAGGCGATCCGCGCCATCGGGAAAGAACATCTGAACTCCCAGTTGTCCTTGAAGATGACGTCCATGGGACTGGATATCTCAGAGGAAGTGGTCATGAAGAACATGAGGATGATCCTCGATGAGGCAACAAGGCAAAATGTATTCGTTACCATCGATATGGAGGATTATGGACGATGCGGCCAGACCATCGATATTTTCAAGAGGCTCAAATCCGAATATGACAACATCGGTACGGTCATTCAAGCCTATCTATATAGAACGGAAAAGGATATCGACGATCTTAATCACTACTCACCCAATCTGCGCTTGGTGAAGGGAGCATATAAAGAATCACCCGAAGTGGCGTTCCCAGACAAAAAAGACGTGGACGAGAGCTTCAAGCGTATCATCAAGACCCATCTCCTGAACGGTAATTACACCGCCATCGCGACTCATGATGATGCCATGATCGAATACACGAAACAGCTCGTCGAGGAATATAACATTCCTTACGACCAATTTGAATTCCAGATGCTGTTCGGTATCAGAGTGGAGCGTCAACATGAACTCGTGAAGGAAGGATACAAAATGCGGGTCTATGTTCCGTATGGTACCGACTGGTATGGATACTTCATGAGGAGGCTCGCTGAAAGACCGGCAAACGTCGCGTTTGTTCTAAAAGGGGTCATGAAGAAATAAGAATGGCAAGGACCCCTCTATTGGGGTCTTTTTGGTTGGATAGAATGGAGGGGTGGAATGGAGCTTATACCGATGGAGATCCACAGTCCTTATTTTCCAAGGATGGTGAGGTTGTACAGCAGACTTTTTAACGTGGAACGCATACCGATGGAGATCCAGTTCAGAAAACATGCGAAATACCCAGGGCATGAAGGGTATCTTGTGGTGGAGAACGGGGCTGTTATCGGATACATTTATGGTTACACGTCACTTGCCGGCCAGTATTATCACGATCTTCTCGCCCGGCATCTGCTACCTGAAACACAATGGATAAGGAACGCCATGGAACTTGTGGAACTGGGCGTGGCTCCTGAACATAGAGGAAAAGGAATTGCAGGGAAACTCATGGATAACCTCTTTGAAGGGAGAAGGGAAGAAAAGGCACTTCTGACTGTCAGGAAGGAAAATACAGGAGCGATTGGATTTTATGAAAGAAAAGGATGGGTGGTCGTAAAGGAAGGATTCTACCCCCATGTACCGGAAGAATATTTCATCATGGGCAAAAGACTTACGTAAACAGGCGTTCCCTTTAGGAAACGCCTTCCGCATTACGGTTGTTTTTTGTATTGGTTGTTCTGGCTATTGCGCTTGCCGCCAGGTTCAGTACCAGGACCGGCATCCCCTTTGATGCTGGCTGCGCTGACCCCGCCTTTTGATGGATCCTTCTTATGTTTGACCACGTTTCTCACCTCCATCCTTAGCGTGCCCGCAGGCGGAGAGGGAGATGTACCGTTAACAAAAAATAGAATTTTTAAACGTTTAAATATTGCGATAGTTTTGATTTTCGTTTATATTATAGGTAACAGAAACTCATTCGGGTCTTTTTTTTCGACATAAAATGAATGAGTATTCATTCAAAACCTTCAAAGGGGGAAAATAGATTGGTACGTAGAATTCAGAAAGCGGCAGTATTGGGATCGGGTGTCATGGGTTCCGGCATCGCTGCACACCTTGCAAATATCGGGATCCCCACCATGCTTCTCGACATCGTCCCTAAAAACCTCTCCGACAAAGACGCAGCAAAAGGATGGACAATGGAGCATCCTTCTTTTAGGAACCAATTTAGTGAAAACGCTTTAAAGAAGCTATTGAAACAAAAACCGGCACCACTCACGGTAAAAGGGAATCTCAGCTTGATCACTCCAGGAAACCTGGAAGACGATCTTGAATCACTGAAAGACTGTGATTGGATCATTGAAGTGGTCGTTGAGAACTTGGATGTGAAAAAACAGGTGTTCGAGAAAATCGAGTCGTTCAGAAAAGAAGGGAGCATCATCAGCTCCAATACGTCCGGTATTTCCATCGAAGCGATGAAGGAAGGGCGATCTGAGGACTTCCGCAAGCACTTCCTCGGCACCCACTTCTTCAATCCTCCCCGCTACCTGAAGCTGCTGGAGGTCATCCCGACGGGCGAAACCGATCCTGAGGTCCTGTCATTCATGAAGGAATTCGGCGAAGATGTGCTTGGGAAGGGCGTCGTCCTTGCGAAAGATACGCCGAACTTCATCGCCAACCGTATCGGGACGTACGGCCTCCTCGTCACAGTACAGGAAATGCTCAAAGGCGGATACAGCGTCGGCGAGGTGGACTCCATTACGGGTCCTGCCATCGGACGGCCGAAGAGTGCGACATTCCGGACCCTTGACGTTGTGGGGCTCGATACATTCGCCCATGTGGCGAAAAACGTGTACGACCAGGTGGACGGAGATGAGAAAAACGTATTCGAGATCCCGGCCTTCATCCAGACCATGCTTGAAAAAGGGTGGTATGGAAGCAAGAGCGGTCAGGGTTTTTACTTGAAGCAGGGTAAAGAGATCCTTGAGCTTGATCCGGAAACACTTGAATATGGCCCGAGGAAAAAATTGAAAACGGCCTCAACAGAGCTGAGCCGTAATGAAAAAGGCTTGAACAATAAGATGAAAGCATTGGTCTATGCCAAGGATCGTGCTGGTTCCTTACTATGGAATATATTATCTCCGGTCCTTCTCTATTCCGCAGAGCTCCACGGTGAAATTGCCGACGATATCGTTGCCATCGACCAGGCGATGAAATGGGGCTTCGGCTGGGAAAAGGGACCGTTTGAAACATGGGATGCCATCGGAGTGGAGCGGTCCGTCAGTTTAATGAAGGAACAAGGGCTGAACGTCCCTGCTTGGGTAGATCAAATGCTTGAAGCTGGGTTCAAGACGTTCTATAGCGAGGATGAATCCGGGGAGCGATCCTTCTACCACGAAGGAAGCTACAGAACGGAAGAGAAAAATCCCAAGCATATCAGTTTGAAGCAGCTGAAGAAGCAAGGGAAGGTCATCAAGAAAAACACAAGCGCAAGCCTGATCGATATCGGCGATGGCGTGGCACTCCTCGAGTTCCATTCTCAGAATAATGCCATTGGTCTCGACATCCTGCAGATGATCCATGCTTCCATTGATGAAGTGGAGAAGAATTACAAAGGACTGGTCATCGGAAATCAGGGCAAAAACTTCTGTGTGGGGGCAAATCTCGCCATGATCCTCATGGAAGCGCAGGATGACGTGTTCGAATTGGATATGGTCGTCCGCCACTTCCAATCGGCAATGATGAAAATCAAGTATTCATCCAAACCGGTTGTGGCTGCACCATTCGGTATGACACTCGGGGGTGGGAGCGAAGTCTGCCTGCCGGCAGCCCGCATCCAGGCAACCATGGAAACGTATATGGGACTTGTTGAAGCCGGAGTCGGATTGATCCCTGGCGGAGGAGGCAATAAGGAGCTTTATATGAAGCACCTGCAGGACCTTCCGAACGGAGTGGACTTCGACCTTCAGAAGGTAGCGAATAAAGTATTCGAAACAATCGCCATGGCAAAGGTGTCCACGTCGGGTGATGAAGCGAGGGAAAACAATTTCCTCAGTAACCGTGACGGTGTGAGTGTCAATCAAGATCACCAGCTCTATGATGCGAAGCAGGCGGTCCTTGCCCTCCATCAAACCGGGTATCGCGCCCCGCAACGCAAAAAAGTGCCGGTCGTGGGTGAAACAGGCTACGGGACATTATTGCTAGGAGCACAAGCGATGCTTCATTCCGGGTATATCTCGGAGCACGATCTGAAGATCGCCCAGAAGCTTGCCTACGTGATTGCAGGCGGGAAAGTTCCATTCGGTACGGAAGTGGATGAACAATATCTTCTGGACCTTGAACGGGAAGCGTTCCTCAGTCTTGTAGCAGAACCGAAATCACAGCAGCGGATGCAGCATATGCTCGTTAAAGGAAAACCATTGCGCAATTAATCGAAGGAAGCGGGGGAATCATCATGCGTGAAGCAGTCATTGTCGCCGGTGCTCGTACACCGGTGGGGAAATCAAGGAAAGGTTCGCTTGCCGGGGTGAGACCGGACGATCTTGGAGCACTGGTCGTCAAGGAAACGTTGAAACGCGCAGGCGGTTATGAAGGGAACATCGATGATCTCATCATCGGCTGTGCCATGCCGGAAGCAGAACAGGGATTGAATATGGCCCGTAACATCGGTGGCCTTGCGGGTCTTCCAGATACGGTTCCAGCCATTACCATCAACCGCTATTGTTCTTCCGGTTTGCAATCAATTGCCTATGCAGCGGAGAAGATCATGCTGGGCCATTCAGACACAGCCATCGCCGGCGGTGCAGAAAGCATGAGCATGGTCCCGATGATGGGGCATGTGGCACGACCGAATCCAACCTTGGCTGAAACAGCACCTGAGTACTATATGAGCATGGGCCACACGGCTGAAGAGGTGGCCAGGAAATTCGGTATATCACGTGAAGATCAAGACGCCTTTGCGGTTAGAAGCCACCAAAAAGCCGCCAGGGCCATCGCAGAAGGAAAGTTCACCGACGAGATCGTACCGGTCGATGTCGTGAAACGCTCCGTCTCAGATGCCAACAAACTGGTGGAAAAATCATTCTTATTCGCTACAGATGAGGGGGTTCGGGAAGGAACGAGCACCGACGTACTGGCTAAACTTCGTCCGGCATTCAACGTAAGGGGGTCGGTTACAGCCGGGAACTCGTCCCAAACGAGTGACGGGGCAGCTGCGGTCATGGTCATGGATCGCGAAAAAGCTGGCTCACTCGGACTTCAGCCATTGGTGAAATTCAGAAGCTTTGCCGTTGCAGGTGTTCCACCTGAAATCATGGGGATCGGTCCTGTTGAGGCGATTCCAAAGGCACTCAAGATGGCTGGGCTTGAGCTCTCAGATATCGGCCTGTTCGAACTGAATGAAGCATTCGCATCCCAGTCCCTCCAGGTGATCCGTCATCTTGGTCTGGACGAAGAGAAGGTGAACGTGAACGGAGGGGCCATTGCCTTGGGGCATCCCCTTGGATGCACAGGATCGAAACTCACCCTCTCCTTGATGCACGAGATGAAGAGGCGCAATGAACAGTTTGGGATCGTCACGATGTGCATCGGTGGTGGAATGGGCGCAGCAGGAGTCTTTGAACTGATCTGCTGATTTCCAACACTAATGGATGAATAAACGTATGAAACCATAGAAATTGGAGGAGACCAAAATGGCAAATCAAACAGATAAATTGATCAAAGGTGGAAGCTTCCTGATTGAAGATGTAACGTATGAGCAGGTGTTCACGCCTGAAGACTATAGCGATGAGCACAAAATGATCGCCAAGACGACGGAAGATTACGTACTGAACGAAGTTGTTCCGGTCATCGATAATCTTGAAAACCATGAGTTCGATCACTCCGTGCGCCTCTTGAAAGAAGCGGGTGAGCTGGGACTTCTCGGTGCAGATGTACCAGAGGAGTATGGTGGACTTGGCCTCGATAAAGTGAGCTCAGCCCTGATTGCAGAGCGTATGTCAAGAGCAGGAGGATTCTCGATTTCGCACGGTGCACACGTGGGGATTGGTTCCCTTCCAATCGTCCTCTTCGGGAATGAAGAACAGAAAACAAAGTATCTGCCGCCTCTTTCCACGGGAGAAAAGCTTGCGGCGTACGCTCTGACAGAACCGGGATCAGGATCTGATGCATTGGGGGCAAAAACGACTGCCAAATTGAACGAAGCAGGGACCCATTACGTATTGAATGGTGAGAAACAGTGGATCACGAACTCCGCCTTCGCCGATGTCTTCATCGTATACGCCAAGATCGATGGCGAGCATTTCTCCGCCTTCATCGTAGAAAAAGAATTCCCTGGGGTATCGACGGGTCCTGAAGAGAAGAAGATGGGAATCAAGAGTTCATCCACACGTACGCTGATCCTTGAAGATGCAGAAGTACCGGTTGAAAACCTCCTCGGTCAAGCCGGGAAGGGGCATATCATCGCATTCAACATCCTCAACATCGGCCGTTATAAGCTCGGGGTAGGGGCAGTCGGGGCAAGCAAGCGAGCATTGGAAGTAACGGTAGCCTATACGAATCAGCGTCAGCAGTTCAAGACGCCGATCTCTTCTTTCAACCTGACAAAAGAAAAACTCTCAACCATGGCATCCAAGCTATATGCCGCAGAAAGCTCCGTCTATCGTACGGTCGGTCTCTTTGAGGATAGGATGAGCAAGCTCTCTGATGAAGAAGTGAAAAACGGGGCGGAAGTGGCTAAATCCATTGCTGAGTATGCCATCGAATGCTCACTCAATAAATTCTTCGGTACGGAAGTGCTGGACTATATCGTGGATGAAGGCGTACAGCTTCACGGTGGTTACGGATTCATGCAGGAATATGAAATCGAGCGCCTTTACAGGGATTCCCGTATCAACCGGATTTTCGAAGGCACAAACGAAATCAATCGTCTCCTTGTACCTGGCACCTATTTGCGAAAAGCCATGAAAGGCGAACTTCCACTGCTGCAAAAAGCACAGGCCCTGCAGGAAGAACTGATGATGCTTATGCCTGAAGAAGTGGGCGACGAGCCTCTTGCACAGGAAAAGTACCTGGTGCGCAATGCAAAGAAAATCGGCTTGATGCTTGCAGGACTTGCCGCGCAAAAATTCGGTAAGGCCCTTGAGAAAGAGCAGGAAGTCCTTGTGAATATCGCTGATATCGTCTCAGAAGCATATGCAATGGAATCCGTTGTATTGAGGACCGAAAAAGCGATCGAAACGACTGGTTTGGAGAAAGCTAAGCAGAAGCTCCTCTATACTCAGATCTTCTGTCAGGAAGCTTTCAACAAAATCGAGCAGCATGCCAAAGAAACATTGGTGGCTACGGAATCAGGTGACACGCTCCGCATCATGCTGTCGGCCCTGAAAAAATTCACCCGCCACACACCGGTCAACGTCATCGCCCTCAAACGCGATGCATCCGTGAAACTGATCGACGCTGAAAAATATATCGTGTAAGAAGAAAGGGGCTGCCTGCATGCAGCCCCTTTTTAATGGAAGCATAAGAGTGGGAGCTCGATAGGAGTCCTGATATGCAGAACAGAATGTTGATGCATGCAGATCCTGCTTACCCATCGCCCTCTTTCCGCCTATGTGATTCCTGGAAGTTGCGCATAGCAGCAGATTGTGCTTTTTTAATGGAACAGACGACAGCGTCAAATCATTCTCTACAACAATCGACAGCCGGTATTGTTCGCCAAGCACAAAAACGGATATAATGATGAAGAAAGCACTCAAATGAAAGGTGGTGAAAACAATGGCAATCACATTCTATTCCTACCCTAAATGCGGGACGTGCCGCAAGGCGAAAAAATGGCTTGAACAAGAAGAGGTTGATTTCAACGAAATACATATTGTCGAGGAGCCACCGTCCAAGGAGACGCTGAAAGATCTTTATGAAAAAAGCGGACTGCCCCTGAAAAAATTCTTCAATACAAGCGGCATGAAATACCGGGAACTGGGCTTGAAAGACAAGGTCAATACCGCCTCAGAAGATGAACTCCTCGAACTACTGGCTTCAGATGGGATGCTGATCAAGCGCCCCCTCACGACCGATGGTCAAAAGGTAACCTTGGGCTTCAAGGAAGAAACGTTTGAAGATACTTGGAAGTAATGGAAGCAGCAGAATATTTGTGCAAGACTTCCTTGCTTTTCTCTTAAAGAATGTGTCAATATTAGTTTGTATAACTAGCATGGAGGGATAAAGATGAGCACACCGAAAGAACTGCGTTATTCAGAAGAACATGAATGGGTAAAGTCCGAAGGCGGCAACGTCCGAATCGGGATCACAGCATTCGCACAATCAGAACTTGGTGACATCGTCTTTGTCGAGCTGCCGGAAGTCGGCGATGAAGTCAAAGCGAACGAGCCTTTTGGAAGCGTTGAATCGGTCAAGACCGTTTCTGAACTTTACGCTCCTGTATCAGGAAAAGTGGTCGAAGTGAACGAAGACCTGTCTGACAGCCCTGAATTCGTCAACGAATCTCCATACGAGAAAGCATGGATGGTTGTTGTGGAACCTTCAGACGCTGGTGAAGTGGACAAACTGATGACATCTGAAGAATACGATAAAATGATCAACGAAGGCTAAAACAGGAACACCTTGGGATAAATTCTCAAGGTGTTTTTTTATTCTCAAGGGCAAGATAAATTCAACCTTTAATGAAAGGATGATGGTCATGCTCACACCTAAACAGGCCGATGTGACCGATCGTGTCATCGGAAAAGTGAAGGATGGCTCCATTGAGCTATTCCTTGATAACCAATCAATCGGGAAAGTCCCCCTTTCGTTGGAGGGGATCAGCATGCAGCCGAATTTCGAGGCGAAAGAAAATAAAATCTACCAGAGCTATACCTCATCAGAAGGGCATGACGCCCGCTATACGGATTGCGATGAAGGTGGATGGTGTTAACATGACATCGGGGGATTCCCCCCGGTGTTCTTTAGGATCAAATCCTTTGCAAAATACCACTGACATGAGAAAATAGAGATAATAAGTGGACCATTAATAATCTTTTACTACTTCACTGAAAGTCAAGGTGATTGTCATGGAAGTCGTGGATGAAAAAGTCCTGATCGTAGAAGGCACATCCGATAAACGAAAGGTCAAAGATATCATCAGTGAGCCCGTGGAAATCATTTGTACCAATGGTACGATCAGTCTGACTAAAATGGACGAACTGATTGATTCATTAATCGACAGGGACGTATACATCCTTGTGGATGCCGACGAAGCCGGTGAAAAACTCCGCAAGCAATTCAAGCGGGAGTTCCCGGAAGCAGGCCACCTGTATATCGACAGGATGTACAAGGAAGTGGCTGCTGCCCCGGAATATCACCTCGCTTCCGTTTTGATCGGAGCCAATATTGATGTCCACCAACAATATCTTGGAAAAAGGATGAATTAGCTTTGAAAGAGTTGAACAGCCATGAAGCGCTGCAAACGATTCGAAAGAATGAAAGACTGCTTGCCCTCTATTTGTATACACCCATGTGTGGGACCTGTCAGGTTGCAGGGAGGATGATCGAGATCGTAGAAAATCTGCCCCAACCGTTTGTTTTTGCAAAGGCAAATCTGAATTACATGGCGGATTTCGCAACTGAGTATGCGATCGAGAGCGTTCCTTGCCTCCTCCTGTTCAAAGATGGAGTCGAGGTCGACCGGATCTATGCGTTCCAGTCTGTACCGTTTCTGTATGAAGCATTGAATAAGATAGCGTGAAGGGGCCAAAAAGGCCTTTTTTTTATGCTCGAATAGCAAAAGAAATAGATGGATTTCAACGGAAACCACTACGACTTTTCTACATACCGGGACATATTTCTCGGGAAATGAAACGAACCCGCCAATATATTGTCTATTGGGCCCTTCCTTCGACAGTCCGTCCACAATCTGTCGAGAAAGTACGGGAGGATAAACAATCCAGTAGTGGAATTAGTTAAGTATCCGAGATACTGGAGGGGTTGCATGAGAGAGTATTTAGAGAAAGTAGTAGATCAATGCGAGACCAGGTATCACTTACAATTATTATTTCCAGACACACCTTTCGTCCTACACTTCCAAAGTGGCTCAAGCGGGTACAGTCTGTCTATTTCGAATAAGGGATGCGCCGTACTTCCCGAACCACACCCTGATCCCCATCTGACGATAATTGCTGGAGAGGTCCGGCAGTTACTTTCTTTATTTGCAGGGAATGAGCGATTAACTTCCCTTGTTGATAAAAAGGATGTCGTAGTCCGTGGGGGTTACCGGCATTTGTTGTTTGCTGAATCCGTGCTTTGGTTGACCCGTTTTCACATCGTTGAACCAGTGAGCGTATAATGTGCAAAAATGAATTGACACCATGTTTATTCGGTGATAGTATCTTTTTAGTAACAAATTTCTGAGTATTTAGTATGGATAATTAAATAACGTTTATCTCTTATTAAGAGTGGTGGAGGGAAGTGCCCGATGAAACCCGGCAACCGTCAATGAAAATTGACACGGTGCCAATTCACTCGAAGCGAAGGCTTCGACAGATGAGAGAAAGTCTGCTATTGAAATAGTATGCCTTTCTGCTTATCGCAGAAAGGCATTTTTATTTTTCAAATGACGTTCGATGATTTAACAGCAAACGTCATTTGGATATAATTCCTAGTAAACCGGTGGTTTTACTGATGGCGAGGTGGATACAACATGATTACGATTTCTGATGTAAAAAAAATCTTTCAAACGAAAAACGGAACGGTTTCAGCTGTCGATGGGGTGGATATGACCATCAAGGATGGAGAAATCTTCGGTGTGATCGGATACAGTGGAGCCGGAAAGAGCACGTTGATCCGGATGCTGAACGGGCTTGAGGTCCCTACTGATGGTTCCGTCGATGTGAACGGTCAGCTCATTTCACAGGCAAAAGGGAGGTCCCTCAGGGAGGCAAGGCAGTCAATGGGTATGATCTTCCAGCATTTTAACCTTCTTTGGTCGAGGACGGTCCTGGAAAATATCCAGTTTCCCCTCGAAATTGCAGGTGTATCGAAAAAAGAGAGGATCAAAAAAGCAAATGAGCTTCTCAACCTGGTCGGGCTTGAAGGCCGAGGTGATTCTTATCCATCGCAATTGAGTGGAGGGCAGAAGCAGCGGGTCGGCATTGCCAGGGCGCTGGCGAATGATCCGAAAGTGCTGCTATGCGATGAAGCGACTTCCGCCCTTGATCCACAGACCACAGACAGCATCCTCGACCTCCTGGTGGATATCAATGATCGCCTTGGATTAACGATCGTGTTGATCACCCATGAGATGCATGTCATCCGCAAGATCTGTCACAGGGTAGCGGTCATGGATTCAGGTAAAGTCGTGGAAGAAGGGGACGTACTTGACGTGTTCCGGAACCCTAGGGAAGAAGTGACGAAGCGTTTTGTAAAAGAAGTTTCTCAGCAACAGGAATCGGATGATGTCTTGGAACATTGTCCGGATGGGAAGGTGCTGAAACTGACGTTTGTAGGAGAAAGCACAGATCAGCCTCTCATCACAGCGCTGATCCGCCGGTTCGATATTGAAGTGAACATCCTTCAAGGGCAGATATCCCAAACGCAAAAAGGGGCCTTCGGAACGTTGTTCATCCAGCTCACCGGAGATCCATTGATTGTGGATCAGGCCGTCGCTTTTGCTGAAAATCAAGTGAAAGTGGAGGTGATGGAGAGATGATTGAAAAAGTCTTTCCGAATGTCGATTGGGAGAAAATGTGGGAGGCAACACTTGAAACCTTATACATGACGGGGATGTCGGTCATTTTGACCTTTTTCCTCGGTCTTGCCCTTGGAATCCTCTTGTTCCTTACATCGAAGGGGAACATTTGGGAGAACAAGGCGGCTTATTCGATTACCAATGCGGCAGTCAATATATTCAGGTCCATCCCTTTCATCATTCTGATTGTGTTACTGATTCCATTTACGAAGGTATTGATCGGGACGATCCGGGGGGCCAACGCGGCCTTGCCGGCCCTGATCATCGGTGCTGCCCCGTTTTATGCCCGGATGGTGGAAATCGCCCTCCGCGAAGTCAATAAAGGGGTCATCGAAGCAGCGAAAGCCATGGGGTCCAAGACGAGTACCATCATCATGAAGGTCCTTCTCCCAGAATCCATGCCGGCTCTCATCTCGGGAATCACCGTGACGGCCATCGCATTGGTCGGTTATACCGCAATGGCAGGCGTCATCGGAGCTGGCGGTCTCGGGAATCTGGCATTCCTGGATGGATTCCAGCGCAGCAGGACCGATGTCACCTTGGCGGCGACAATCTTGATCCTGGTTCTTGTATTCATCATTCAGCTTGTCGGTGATTATTTCACCAATAAAATAGATAAACGATAAAAGGAGAGAATTCAGATGAAAAAATGGCTAGTGGGAACGATTGCAGCAGCGAGTATTATAGGATTGGCAGCATGCGGAACCGGCGGGAGCAACGGTAGCTCAGGCGATTCAAAGGAACTCGTGGTCGGAGCATCCAATGTCCCTCACGCTGAGATCCTTGAGGAAGCAAAACCGATCCTTGAAAAAGAAGGGATCGACCTGAAGATCGAGACGTATCAGGATTACGTACTCCCGAATAAAGATCTGGACAGCGGGGACCTGGATGCGAACTACTTCCAACACATTCCTTACCTTGAGGGGCAAAAGAAAGAACACGGATATGATTTCGTCAGTGCCGGCGGAATTCACATTGAACCGATGGCTGTCTACTCGAAGAAGCATAAATCCCTTAAAGATATCCCGGAAGGCGGAACCATTCTATTCAGTAACTCCGTGGCAGAGCACGGAAGGATCCTGACTTTGCTTGAAGCAAACGGTCTGATCAAATTGAAGGATGGGATCGATAAAACCCAGGCGACATTGGATGATATCGCCGAAAACCCTAAAAAATTGAAATTCGACTACGAATACGAGCCGGCCCTTCTTACTCAGCTTTACAATAATGAAGAAGGCGATGCAGTCGTCATAAACTCCAACTATGCCATCGATAGCGGACTGGATCCGGTCAAGGATTCCATTGCCATTGAAGACAAGGAATCACCGTATGTGAACATCATCGCGGTCAAAAAAGGCGATGAAGACAAAAAAGAAATCAAGGAACTCGTGAAGGTGCTTCAGTCTGATGAAATTCAGGACTTCATCAATAAAGAGTGGAAAGGTTCCGTGGTTCCGGTCAAAGAATAAATACCAAACATAATCTTTTTGCAATAAGCTCATACTATTTTCGATCACTCGAATTAGAATGGAGCTGAAAGTGATGCAGGTAGAGCCTAGAAATACGACGGAAGCGGCCCTGCTCGATTATAAGACGGGGCTTGGGATCTTCACTGAAAAAATGCCGGACCTGGCGCAGCAATACAATGCTTTCACGGAGCATTGTTTCCGTGAAGGGGTATTATCAAAGAAAGAGAAGCAGCTGATCGCCCTTGGCATCAGTTTGTATTCTCAAGATGAGTACTGCATCATCTACCACACAAAGGGTTGTCTCGATCAAGGATGTACGGAAGAGGAAATCCTTGAAGCCGTGGGAGTAACTGCTGCATTTGGAGGCGGAGCAGCCATGAGCCAGGCGGTCACGCTTGTTCAGCAATCCATGCACGATCTGAATGAACTGAAGCATTAAATGAAAGGAGGGTCTTCGGACTCTCTTTTTTTGCATTTCAAAAGAGGATGAACTCCTTTCAGGAGGATACAGGCGGAAACGTGTAAGAAAGTCTGACAATTTAGCGCAGAACAGGAGTGAAGGATGATTTTCTGAAAAAATCACCCCACACACGTTTTGGCAAAAGAATGGCAGGGTAGTATCCTTAATGAGTAACACAAAAACCTGAAAGGAATGATTCACTATCGACTCTCTTGACAGTATGTCGTACACAAGCGAAATGGAAAAGGCCATGCATGGAGCCCACGGAGTAGGGTACGAGGTGTACAAACGAAAGCATGAAGTTCGGATGCAAGTAGAGAAGCAGAGAGAGAAGGATTATAGGGAAAGCCGCAGGATGATTGCTGCACTCGATCGAAAAGTGCATGCTAATATATAGAAGAATGACGGAGGAGCCGGTGATGGATGAATCACTGGTTTTTCTTATGTATAGAGGTTTAAATGGGCATTCATCCGTGATAAGGTAGGGGATGTAGGAACGTGATTTGCTCATGGGACGGATCATGTATGCAGAAGGGCGTTTGGGCCAACAATAGAAGGGTATTTTTTCCCGTTTCCACGCCGTCCCCTTTTGTCTGAAAAAGTTGATTATAGCTTTTATTTGTTATAAGATTGTAATGATAATAAATTGAGAATGGATAAAGAATCCCTTTATTTCATTTATAAAGTCACGGAGGTAATATACATGGCAGGTTCTACTTTAACAATCAAAGATCTTCATGTGGAGATCGAGGGTAAAGAAATCCTCAAGGGTGTCAACCTTGAAATCAAAGGTGGAGAAATTCACGCGGTCATGGGACCGAATGGTACTGGTAAATCCACTCTTTCATCTGCAATCATGGGTCACCCGAAATACGAAGTGACAAAAGGAAGCATCACGTTCGACGGTGAAGATGTCCTTGAAATGGAAGTGGACGAACGCGCACGCGTAGGTCTTTTCCTCGCTATGCAATACCCAAGTGAAATCAGCGGTGTGACGAATGCCGACTTCCTTCGTTCTGCTATCAACAGCCGACGCGAAGAAGGGGAAGAAATCTCCCTTATGAAGTTCATCCGCAAAATGGATTCTGAAATGGAATACCTTGAAATGGATCCGGATATGGCACAGCGTTACCTGAACGAAGGATTCTCCGGTGGGGAGAAGAAGCGTAACGAAATCCTTCAGTTGATGATGCTTCAGCCTAAGATTGCCATCCTTGATGAGATCGATTCAGGACTTGATATCGATGCCCTCAAAGTCGTGTCAAAAGGAATCAACAAAATGCGCGGAGAAGACTTCGGCTGCTTGATCATCACTCACTATCAACGTCTGTTGAACTACATCACACCTGATCACGTTCACGTGATGATGCAAGGTCGTGTTGTGAAATCCGGCGGTAAAGAACTTGCTCAGCGCCTTGAAGCAGAAGGATATGACTGGATCAAAGAAGAACTGGGAATCAAAGACGAAACTGTCGGCCAAGAAGCGTAAGAGTTAGGGGGATGAATATGACTGTAGAAACGAAACTACCAGTAGATCAAGACTATGTCAGCTCCTACTCAAAACAACTCGGAGAACCAGAATGGATGACGGCCCTGCGCACAGACGCATTCGCCAAAGTCTCAGACCTGAACCTCCCTGTTGCGGATAAAACGAAAATCACCAACTGGAACTTCACACAATTCCAGAAGCATACAGTCGAAAGTGCTGCGTTTTCATCCATGAGCGAGCTGCCCGAAGAAATAAAAGCCTTAGTAGAATCTGAAAGTGAATCAGGCAGCCTGTATATCCAGCGTAATAATACTCCTGCCCACTTGAAGATCACGGACGAACTAAAGGACAACGGCGTCATCTTCACCGATATCTTCACTGCTGTGAAGGAGCACGGTGACCTTGTTCAAAAATACTTCATGACCGATGGTGTGAAAGTGGATGAGAACAAGCTGACTGCTCTTCATGCGGCCCTTTTGAACGGTGGTACGTTCCTTTACGTTCCTAAAAATGTGGAGCTGACTGAACCGGTTCAAGCCGTATTCATCCATGATAATGCGGAAGTAGCCATGTTCAACCACGTACTCGTTGTGGCAGAAGACAATAGTTCTGTCACGTATGTGGAAAACTATATCTCTACAGTGGAAGTGGAGAACGGCGTGTTCAACATCGTATCAGAAGTGGTGGCAAAGGATAATGCAAAAGTCGCTTACGGTGCCGTTGATACCCTTAACAGCGGAGTGACGACATACGTCAACCGTCGCGGTGTGGCATCACGTGATGCGCGCATCGAATGGGCACTCGGCCTGATGAACGACGGAGATACGGTTTCTGAAAACGTGACGAACCTGATCGGTGACGGTTCTTACGGCGATACGAAATCAGTTGTTGTCGGTCGTGGCAAACAAAAGCAGAATTTCACCACCAAGGTTGTTCATTTCGGTAAAAACTCCGAAGGCTATATCCTTAAACATGGTGTGATGAAAGATGAAGCTTCTTCCATCTTCAATGGAATCGGAAAGATCGAGCACGGTGCTTCGAAATCGAATGCCGAGCAGGAATCACGCGTCCTCATGTTGAGTGAAAAAGCGCGCGGAGATGCGAATCCGATCCTACTGATCGATGAAGACGATGTAACGGCCGGACATGCTGCCTCTGTAGGCCGCGTTGATCCACTTCAACTTTACTACCTCATGAGCCGCGGGATCCCTCAGAAAGAAGCTGAACGTCTCGTGATCCACGGATTCCTGGCGCCGGTTGTCAACCAGTTGCCGATCGAGGGCGTGAAGAAACAGCTTGTCGAGGTAATCGAAAGGAAAGTCAACTAATGGATATCCAAGAGATTCGTAAACATTTTCCGATTCTCGACCAGGAAGTGAACGGCCATCCATTGGTATATCTGGATAGTGCAGCCACCTCTCAAAAGCCGATTTCGGTCATTGAGGCTGTTAGCGACTACTATAAAGGCTATAATTCGAACGTCCATCGTGGGGTCCATACCCTCGGTACAAGGGCGACGGATGGATATGAAGGAGCACGTGAAAAGTTACGCTCCTTCATCAATGCGGCGACCACAGAAGAAGTAATCTTCACCCGTGGGACGACGACATCCATCAACACCGTCGCAGCGAGCTACGGGCGCGCCAATGTGGAAGAAGGCGATGAAATCGTCATCACCCACATGGAGCACCATAGCAACATCATTCCATGGCAGCAGCTTGCCAAGGAAAAAGGCGCTGTCCTGAAGTACGTTCCCCTGCAGGAAGATGGAACCATCACCCTGGAGGATGTCCGTGCAACAATTACGTCCAAGACGAAAATCGTTGCCATCATGATGGTATCAAATGTACTCGGTACGATGAATCCGATCAAGGAGATCACCAAGATTGCTCATGAAAACGGAGCGGTCATGATGGTGGACGGTGCCCAGGCTGCCCCGCATATGAAAATCGACGTGCAGGATCTCGACTGTGATTTCTTTGCCTTCTCAGGGCATAAGATGGTCGGACCTACAGGGATTGGTGTTCTATACGGGAAGAAGAAGCACCTGGAAGCGATGGAACCGGTAGAGTTCGGCGGCGAGATGATTGATTTCGTTGGTTTGTACGACTCTACTTGGAAAGAGCTTCCTTGGAAGTTCGAAGGAGGTACCCCGATCATCGCAGGAGCGATCGGTCTTGGCGCCGCCATCGACTTCCTCGAAGATATCGGTCTTTCCAACATTGAAGCCCATGAGCATAAGCTTGCCGCTTATGCCCTTGAAAAAATGAGCGCTGTGGAAGGGATGAAGATTTTCGGTCCACAGGATCCTGCTCAGCGTGCCGGGCTTGTGACGTTCAACATCGACGATGTCCATCCCCACGATGTCGCTACCGTCCTTGACTCGGAAGGCATTGCCGTCCGTGCCGGGCATCACTGTGCACAGCCGCTGATGAAATGGCTCAATGTATCAGCAACGGCCCGCGCCAGCTTCTACCTGTACAACACAGAAGAAGAGATCGACAGACTGGTTGCGGGGCTAGTGAAGACGAAGGAGTTTTTCAGCGATGTCTTTTAATAACTTAGATCAGCTTTACCGGCAGGTCATCATGGATCATTACAAAAATCCACGCAATAAGGGTTCTCTGGAAGATGGCAGCTTTACCATCGACATGAACAACCCGACCTGCGGTGACCGCATCCACCTTACACTGAAGGTGGAAGACGGGATCGTCCAGGATGTGAAGTTCGACGGAGAAGGATGTTCCATCTCCATGGCTTCAGCGTCCATGATGACCCAGGCGGTCAAAGGCAAGGAAATCGACGAAGCACTCAAGCTTTCGAAGATCTTCTCGGATATGATGCAAGGAAATGACTATGACGATGATGTCGATCTTGGAGATATAGAAGCATTACAAGGAGTCGCCAAGTTCCCAGCGCGCATCAAGTGTGCGACGCTCGCATGGAAGGCGATGGAAAAAGGAGTGCGTGAAGAAGAGCAGAACTAAGCTTTTCTTCTTGCTCCATTAATGAATGGAGGAATCAACATGGCGAAGAAGATGCCTGAGATCGGAGATTACAAATACGGTTTTAGTGATAAAGACGTATCGATTTTCCGTTCAAAACGCGGTTTGACGCGGGAAATCGTTGAAGAGATCTCCCGTATGAAAAATGAACCGAAATGGATGCTTGATTTCCGCTTGAAATCATTGGATCATTTCTATAATATGGCGATGCCTCAGTGGGGAGGAAATCTCCAGGAACTGAACTTCGACGATATCACATACTACGTGAAGCCATCTGAGAAGTCCGAGCGCAGCTGGGATGAAGTTCCGGAAGAAATCAAGCAGACGTTCGATAAGCTTGGAATCCCTGAAGCAGAGCAAAAATACCTTGCCGGTGTATCGGCTCAGTATGAGTCCGAAGTGGTTTACCACAACATGCAGGAAGACCTCGAGGAAATGGGTATCGTCTTCAAGGACACAGATTCTGCTCTTAAAGAAAATGAAGAGCTGTTCCGTGAGCATTGGGCGAAAGTCATCCCTCCTACAGACAACAAGTTCGCAGCATTGAACTCGGCTGTATGGTCAGGTGGGTCCTTCATCTATGTACCGAAGGGCATCAAGGTGGATACGCCACTTCAAGCCTACTTCCGTATCAACTCTGAGAATATGGGTCAGTTCGAGCGTACGCTCATCATCGTTGATGAAGACGCGAGCGTTCACTATGTAGAGGGATGTACAGCACCTGTCTACACAACAAACTCCCTTCACTCGGCTGTCGTTGAGATCATCATCAAGAAAAATGCGTACTGCCGCTATACAACGATCCAAAACTGGGCGAACAACGTTTACAACCTGGTAACGAAACGTGCAGTATGTGAAGAGAATGCAACGATGGAATGGGTCGATGGAAACATCGGTTCAAAACTGACGATGAAATACCCTGCGGTCATCCTTAAAGGGGAAGGCGCTCGTGGTATGACGCTTTCCATCGCACTTGCAGGTAAAGGGCAGCATCAGGATGCCGGTGCCAAAATGATCCACCTTGCACCGAACACGTCCTCTACGATCGTTTCCAAATCCATCTCGAAACACGGTGGGAAAGTAACGTATCGCGGAATCGTGCATTTCGGACGCAAAGCAGAAGGCGCACGCTCGAACATCGAGTGTGACACGCTGATCATGGATAACCAATCCACTTCTGATACGATCCCTTACAACGAAATCCTGAACGATAACATTTCCCTTGAGCACGAGGCGAAAGTATCGAAGGTTTCTGAAGAGCAGCTCTTCTACTTGATGAGTCGCGGAATCTCAGAAGAAGAAGCAACGGAAATGATCGTAATGGGCTTCATCGAGCCGTTCACGAAAGAACTTCCAATGGAATATGCTGTTGAAATGAACCGTCTGATCAAGTTTGAAATGGAAGGTTCAATCGGATAATAATCAACGCAGATGATAAGACGGAGCCCATTTCGGCTCCGTCTTTTTTATTTATCTTGATAAGGAAGAAACTTATCTGTTGGTAGTCCGTTCACAGGCTCTCATACCGCCGGAGCTAACTTCTTTTGCCCTTTTCGATTTTGCCACTGTTTCCTCACATAAGGCATTACCCACCGATCCAGTCCATACCGGCCGGCATTCGTTCCTGCGACAATAAGGAAGATCGTGAGGATGACCATCTGCGGATTTGTGCTGGTGGTTCCACTGAGGAGAAAACTGAAGTTCATCATGATGCCGCCGAGTGCTGCAAGATTTGTGAACAGTCCGAGGATCAAGCCGATCCCGACGAGCACCTCTCCCCACATGACGAGTGTGGCAAACAACTCATGGTTAGGGAGTGCGACCTGTTCAAGGAACGTTGCCCACCACGTCTGTACAGCCGGATGATCACCTGTCGCCTTGCTGATTGCTCCCTGGAGGAACCCGGTGACTTCAAATCCCCCAGTAATCTTTCCGATGCCGGAAGTCAGCCAGAAGTACCCCAAGTACAGCCTGATAATCGTCAAGAAACCTGCCACTGCTTTATTATTACGTAAAAATGCGTTTACCATCGTCATTCACTCCCTGATTCCGTTTTAAGAGGGCTAGCTCCTCTACAATTTCAGTATAAGCACGTAAGAGAAAAAAGACGATAAGTTTGTTCAGCATTTCACAAACTAGACATGTCTTCATGACAAACTTGTTAACTTTTGGATTATAGAGTTAAAAAGAATGTTGAAGGTTCTTTTGACATGCGACTCCGACACCTCTAACCGGAAATCAGATGGGTTCTGTGATAGAATGAATTCACATAAAAGGCAGGTGCTGAACGATGATCTATGTTGGCGTGACTGGGTGGGGGGACCATGACACCCTTTATGAAAACGTCCCGGCAAGGGATAAGCTGAAGGAGTACGGCGCCCACTTCCCGGTGGTGGAAGTGGATGCATCTTTTTATGCCGTACAGCCGGTGAAGAATGTAAGGAAATGGGTGGATGAAACACCTGATGCGTTCCGATTCATCGTGAAGGCCTATCAGGGGATGACGGGGCATCAGCGCGGTGAGATCCCGTTTGAATCAAAGGATGCCATGTTTGAGGCATTCAAGGAATCCCTCGTTCCATTCCTGGAGAGCGGTAAGCTTGCCATGGTCCTATTCCAATTCCCGCCATGGTTCGACTGTACAAAAGATAATGTGAACTATATCAGATATTGCAGGGAACAGATGCAGGGGATCCCGGTGTCTCTTGAGTTTCGTCACCAAAGCTGGTATTCACCCGAATTCCGTCAGGGGACGCTCGGTTTCATGAAGGATGAAGACTGGATCCATTCGATCTGTGATGAGCCTCAGGCTGGAGAGGGATCTGTCCCAAGAGTAGTCGAAGCGACGAACGGAGATGCCACCCTCATCCGGTTCCACGGACGGAATGTGTATGGCTGGAATCACACGGGTAAGGAAAACTGGCGTGAGGTCCGTTATCTCTACCGGTATAATCAGGCCGAGCTTGAGGAGTGGATTCCCCATATCAGGAAGCTTGAGCAAGAATCTAAGGATCTGTATATGCTCTTTAATAATAATTCAGGCGGTGACGCAGCGGATAATGCCAAACAGATGATCGAACTGCTTGGAATACAGTACAGCGGACTTGCACCGAAGCAGCTGGATCTGTTCTGATGCACATGTAGAAAAAGGCAAAGCCTTACAGGAGTGAACTTAATTGAAGGAAACGATCCATATTTATCACACCAATGATTTGCATAGTCATTTTGAGCACTGGTCGAGGATAAGGGACCTCATGAAGGACCGGAGACTGCTGCATGAGAGCGAAGGAGAAGAGGTCTTCGTATTTGATGTAGGAGATCATGTCGATCGCTCCCATCCTCTCACAGAGGCCACCCTCGGAAAGGGTAACATCAAGTTCCTGAACGAAGCAGGGTACGACGGAGTCACGATCGGGAACAACGAGGGCATCACCCTTGATCATGAAGAATTGAATCACCTGTATGATGAAGCGGCATTCCCGGTCATCCTTGGGAACCTCTTTGACGAATCCATGGCGATGCCGGATTGGGTCACCCCTTATCAGATCTACCGGACGAAAGGGGACGTGAAGATCGGGGTCCTTGGTTTAACGGCGCCTTTCTATCCTTTTTATCAGGCGCTGGGCTGGACCGTCACCGAGCCGATCGCTGAGCTGAGGAAACTGTTGGGCGAACTGAGGCCGAAAGTGGACGTGCTCATCCTTTTATCCCATCTGGGCATCCGTGATGATGAATGGATCGGGGATGAGTTCCCCGAAGTGGACGTCATCCTCGGAGCCCACACCCATCACATCCTTCAGGAAGGGAAGGAGGTCAACGGCACCCTTCTCGGTGCAGCGGGCAAGTACGGGAATTTTGTGGGTCATATGGTGATCGAAGTGGATTCTTCAAGCAAGAAGATCCTCACGAGGAAAGCCGGGCTCTATGCGTATGAAGATCTTCCTGAGACCGGGGTTGAGCCGGATGAGGAGCGAAGGTGGATACTGGAGGGGCAAGTATTACTGGAGGAAGAAATTGCTGATCTTAACACAGGGCTCTCCGTCGACTGGTATGCTCCGTCGCCGCTACCGCTCCTTCTCAGTGAGGCACTCATGGAGTGGACGGATGCCGATTGTTCGTTCGTGAATGCGGGACTCCTCATGGAAGGTCTGCAAAAAGGGCCAGTTACTAAGAGAGACCTCCATCATATATTGCCTCACCCTATCAATCCGTGTCTGATCACGCTCACTGGAGAAGAACTCAAGGAGGTCATCACGCTTACCCTTAATGAATCATGGCCAGCCCTTGAAGTGAAAGGGCTGGGATTCAGGGGCAAGGTGCTTGGGCAATTCGTCTACACCAATATCAGCTTTACTGAAGGTGATCCGTTGGTGGGGGGAGCACGTCTTGACCCACATGAGAGCTACAAGGTGGCTCTGCCTGATATGTTTACATTCGGTCACTTCTTTCCTTCTCTAAAAACAAAACCCAAGAATTATTTCATGCCTGAGTTCTTACGGGATGTGCTTGGGTGGAAACTAGGCAAAATGAAGAACTGATGGAACCTGTTTGCCATTCTTCTATGAATAATCCCCTGCAATAGGTAATTATACCTTGCAGAATTACAGGTTTCCTTTATAATGGACATATTAGTAAATTTTGTCGAAAAATGAAGGGGATATATAGGAGATTAGTATGATGCTCATTTCTACAAGGTCCATCAGGTCCGGCATGGTTCTAGGTTCACCGGTCTATAACATGAGAGGAAAGATGCTGATTCATGATCGCGTGCCGCTCACGGATCGCATGATTCAGCGGCTGTTAGAGTTGAATATTCAATATGTTTATATCGAAGATTCTCTTTCCCATGGAATTGAGGTCAAAGAGACCGTTTCAAAGAAAGTGAGACAGGAGACGATCAAAAGCATCGAGAAGGCATTCAGTCAGGTCAAGCAATCGGGCATCCCGAAAAGCGTGCTGTTTGAGGAGAGTGCCAGGCAAATGACTGGCATCATCGGAGTCGTCCTGCAGGAAGTCAAGGAGAACAATGACCTTCTGACGATCCTGACAGATGTCTTCTCCTATGATTCTTATATCTTCCATCATTCGTTCAATGTGACACTTTATACCCTTTCGATCGGCCTCAAGCTGAATCTTCCCCAAAAGCAGCTGGAACAGC
The DNA here is from genome assembly GCF_039822645.1 of Rossellomorea sp. RS05. NCBI lineage: Bacteria > Bacillati > Bacillota > Bacilli > Caryophanales > Bacillaceae > Rossellomorea > Rossellomorea sp. RS05. The sequence goes on from NZ_JBDKWY010000009.1 coordinate 43,417, forward strand.
TCGGGGTGGGAGCGATTCTTCATGATATCGGCAAGATGTGCATATCTGAGGAAATCCTCATGAAGCCGGGCAGACTGACGGAAGCGGAATTTGCTGAAATCAAACTTCACTCCGAGAGGGGATTCGAAATTCTCCGCGGCCTCCATTCAGTATCCATCCTGGTAGCGCACTGTGCGTATCAGCATCATGAGAGATTAGACGGATCCGGGTATCCCCGGGGGATCAAGGAAGAAGATATCCATCCATTCGCCAAGATCATCGCGGTCGCTGACGTCTTTGATGCCATGACCTCCAATCGGGTATACCGGGATGCCATGCTTCCCCATCAGGCCCTCGAGATCCTTTATGCAGGAGCGGGGACCTTGTTCGACAGGGAGGTCATCGAAGCCTTCAGGCGCTCCGTGGCCATCTATCCGAATGGAATGATCATCGAGCTGAATGATGATCGGAAAGCCATCGTGGCCGAGCAGAATCAAGGGGTGACCGACCGCCCTGTTGTCCGGATCGTCGAAGAAGGGGGAGAACGGCTGGAATCCCCTTATGAAATCGATTTAAGCAAGGAATTTGATGTGATCATCACAGGCTTTGATCCGGATTTTGAAGTCGGGATTCCTTCCCGTACATGACCTCTCACTAGTGGGGGTCTTTTTTGCGTGAAAGGTTTAAAATATTTCCATTGGGGAATATCCATTGTCATAGACCCGGCAGTCTGATATAGTTGTATAGAAAATTTTATAAGCAACCACATCATCAATCCGATGGGGTAGAGGCGCAGGGTTCATTAGTAAGCTGTTTGAGGATGACAACTGAGAGAACAGATGAAAGGGAACTTTTGCCGAAGTAGCCATGTATGTCGAATGCATGGGTGCTGGGGTCATCTTGAAAAAGGATGACACTGTCATTATAGAGGTACTCTATAATGGGGAGCTACAGATCGTGATGGAGCACTTACGTTACTGCCAAGGTAATGATAGTATCTCTATCATTGCCTTTTTTGTTTGCCTTCTGTCATGTTTCAGCATTCCCCCCTATCAATTCATAGGAGGAAGTTATGGAAAACACCATTTATTCATTAATTCCGCCACTCTTGGCCATCTTGATGGTCGTACTGACGCGGAGGGTACTATTGTCCTTAGGAGTGGGGATCGTGTCGTCTGCCCTACTCATTGCAAAGTTTTCTCCCATGGAGACACTTTCCCTGGTCTGGGACGGTTTTATCGGAAATTTATACGCAGATGGAGAGTTGAATAAAGGAAATATCTATATCATTCTCTTTCTCCTCTTGCTAGGAATCATCACGGCTTTTATTAATATTACAGGAGGCAGCCGTGCATTCGGTGAATGGGCAATCAAGCGCGTGAAGACCCGCAGGGGTGGCCAGCTCTTGGCTGCCGTGCTCGGAATCATCATCTTTATCGATGATTACTTCAATGCCCTTGCGGTGGGACAGGTAGCAAGACCGGTCACAGACCGTAATAACATATCGAGGGCAAAACTTGCCTATATCATCGACTCTACTTCGGCACCAATCTGTGTGGTTTCACCTGTATCCAGCTGGGGAGCTTACATCATCGGGATTATGGGGTCGATTCTTGCTACACACGGTGTGACCCAATACACAGCATTTTCTGCATTCCTTCAGGTGATTCCAATGAACCTATACGTATGGGCAACAATCTTATTTGTTCTGTTGATTGCGGTAAAAGGAATCGACTTTGGAAAAATGCGTGAGCACGAAATGAAAGCAATCACGACTGGTGAGCTCTATGATCCTCAAAAGGAAATTCCAGGAGAATTGAAAAATGAATTACCTGTTTCCAAACAGGGAACAGTAGGGGATCTTGTTTGGCCGATTGTTGCACTTGTTCTTGGGACAGTTGGAGCCATGCTTTGGACAGGCTATTCAGCTGTGGGAACTTTCGACCTTCTGAAAGTGTTTGAAAATACCGATGTCACTCTTTCGCTTATCCTTGGAGGTATTATAGGGTTTATTGTATCCCTCTTATTTGTATACAGACAGATGAGACTGAATGGAATTGAAGGCAGTGCAGTTGGGAAAGGCATCGCAGAAGGTGTGAAAGCCATGCTTCCAGCTGTGTACATCCTCTTCTTTGCTTGGACCATCGTGACCTTGATCGGGGAATTGGAAACCGGAAAGTACCTGGCAGGACTTGTTCAGCAGTCGAACATTCCCGTCCAGGCCCTGCCTTTCATTTTATTTGTCGTTGCAGGCTTTATGGCATTTTCAACCGGAACATCATGGGGATCCTTTGGACTATTGCTCCCGATTGCAGGTGAAATTGCCGCCAACACCGATATAACCATATTGCTTCCTTCAATGGCGGCGGTTCTCGCGGGATCTGTTTTTGGTGATCACTGTTCACCGATTTCAGATACAACGATCCTGTCCTCTACCGGTGCCGGAAGCAACCATATCGATCACGTGCTTACACAGTTGCCATATGCCCTCATTGCGGCATCTGTGGCCGGAGTCGGGTATCTAGTCCTTGGATTCACCGAGAATACGTGGATTGCGTTATTGACGGTAATTGTCCTGACTGTAGCTGCAGCACTTGCCTTAGGCAGGAAGAATGAAGGGGAGGCGGACACCGCTTCATAATAATAGTTTTTATACTTAACATGGACCTGTCACAGGTCCATGTTTTTATGTAATGATCAATAAGTCCCTCTCTTGGTAGATATAGGACCAGGTGATCAAAAATCTCTTTGACAATTGTCCTAGAACTGGCTATACTAGTGAAGAATTAAATATCAGAAAATAAAAACATTTCAAATTCTTCAGTGGATTTGGAGGGGGATTAGGGGGACCAGTATGGAGAATCGTAGTCAATTCGGCTCTAGGGCAGGCTTTATTATGGCTGCTGTCGGGTCGGCAATCGGATTGGGTAATATTTGGAGATTCCCGGCGGTTGCATATGAAAATGGTGGAGGGGCGTTTTTCATTCCGTATCTTTTCGCCTTATTAACGGCAGGAATTCCGCTTCTAATAATGGAATTCAGCATCGGCCATAAGTACCGTGGATCAGCACCACTGTCTTACTTCCGGATGAACAAAAAAGTCGAGTGGTTGGGCTGGTGGCAGGTGGCCATCGCTTTCATCATCTCTACCTATTATTCCGTCATCATTGCATGGGCCTTATCTTATAGCGTTTTTTCAGTCAACCAAAGCTGGGGGAGCAATACGGAAAGCTTCCTTTTCAATGACTACTTGAAACTTACCGTGGATCCTGGTCAAACCGGGAGTATCGTACCGGGAGTATTCATTCCACTCCTTATTGTATGGGCAGTTACCCTGGGAATCCTTTTCAGGGGAGTGAAAAAAGGGATCGAGGTTGCCAACAAGATCTTTATTCCATTGCTTGTCGTGATCTTCCTGCTTATTGTCATCCGTGCTGTCACGCTTCCCGGAGCGCTTACGGGTCTTGATGCCTTCTTCAAACCGGACTTCAGCCTGATTGCTGATCCTGGTGTGTGGGTAGCAGCCTATGGACAGATTTTCTTTAGTCTTTCTATTGCGTTTGCAATCATGGTAACCTACTCAAGTTACCTTCCTAAGAAAGCAGACATCACCAACAGTGCATTCATTACCGGTTTCGGTAACTCCGGATTCGAATTGCTCGCCGGTATCGGGGTTTTTGCAGCACTTGGCTTCATGGCTCAGTCACAGGGACTTTCAATCGATGAGGTCGTTGCAGGCGGAGTAGGCCTTGCCTTTGTCGTATTCCCTGAAATTATCAATTCGTTCCCAGCATTCAATGCCTTTTTCGGAATCCTATTCTTCGTTTCCTTGGTACTTGCGGGACTGACCTCTCTCATCTCTATTTCGGAAACATATATTGCAGCAGTTTCCGAAAAGTTTGGGATTTCCCGTAATAAGGCAGTTCTTTTCGGTGGCGGTTTATCAGCTGTCCTTTCTATTCTATTTGCAACACAAGGGGGGCTTCTCTTCCTCGATGTGGCGGATTACTTTATCAACCAATTCGGAGTCGCTTTCGTAGGGTTGGTCGAAGTCATTGTCGTAGTCTGGTTCCTCAGACAGTTGAATCCGTTACAGGCTCACGCCGACAATGTGTCTGATATCCGTTTGGGGCTTTGGTGGAAAATCTGCCTTGGAGTCATTACCCCGATCGTACTTGGCTTCATGATGTTCGGTCTGTTCAAGATGAATCTTATGAAGCAATTTGATACCCCGAATGGCAACTACGAAGGCTACCCTGATTACTTCATTAACTTTGGAGGCTGGGCAGTAGCAGGGTTTGCCCTAATCTTCGGTTTCATCATCGCCGTGAAACGTTGGCATTCCAAAGCGAATGTGGACAGCTATAAGGAGGTCAGCTAATGGGTACGAGTGCGATTATCAGTATGACCATCGGAATGGTGATTATCTGGGGCGGTCTCATTGCGAGCATAGTGAATGCCGTTGTGAAATCAAAGAAGCAGAAACAAGCGTAATGCAAAAGCAGACAATGCATGTTAGATGCGATTGTCTGCTTTTTTTATTCCTTCTTATTTCTGTCTTGCCTCTCCCACATTTTAAGATGGGGATATGGATCAAACGACCATTCGGTGATGCCATTATCCTTATACATCCCGTAGTGAAGATGAGGAGGGAATTTTCCTGCCGTTCCTGGAGGACCGTACCCTGAACTGCCGACTCCACCAATGAGGGTGCCTGGTTGAACCACTTGCCCGATGTGCAGATCCTTGGCGAATCCGTTGAGGTGTGCGAAGTAATGATACGTATTATTGATATCACGAATTCCGATACGCCACCCCCCGTATCGATTCCATCCTTTCATTTCAACGATGCCGTATGAAGTCGATCGGACCGGGACCCCATAATCGGCAAACAGGTCTGTGCCTTCATGCATTCGCTTACCGCCCCAACCCCTGGCATCACCCCATGTATTCCGGTAGCTGTAGTTATACCTCTGGGGGAGCGGGAATGCTTTCGCGTTCAGATGGATCGTGTCGAACTTCTTGTACACCAGTGCTTTCCCCATGATGATGCTGACAGTCTTATCGCGCTTATAATACTCCCATAGAGCAAGCTTCACATTATCGTGATCGATCCCATAGCGAAGAATGAAGTGGGAAAGGGATGCAAGGCGATCTTCATCGCTCAGCAGGCTGGCTTTCCCGTCAAGGTCTCCATCGCGACCGAACCCGTCGAATAGGGAGATGGTCAATGGATTGGCATCTTCCCGGTTGGGATTGAGGGCGCCGGTCCATGTTTCAGGGCTGATGTGAATGGAGATCGGCGAGGTGGGTTTTTCCCGGTCCTGCCGTGAGAAGCGTAAACTTCTCTCGTATTGATCGATGGCCGCCATATAATACCAGGGAATCTGGGTGAGGGCTTCATTTTTTTTGAAAAGCTCCATCCTTTTGTTATGGATCTGTTCTTCTGACATTTCCTTTGCGACGGTCAGTTGAACCGGATGGATGACAATGAAGAAGAACATGAGAACAACGAAAATCACCTTTTTCAACAAGGGCAACCCTCCTAGGATTTCTATCTGTTTTTAGTTTGTTTCCAGAATGCATTTTCATTAACATCAATAAATGGTAATCGTGGTCCGTATGCTTGTTTTCGCATTTTTAGTATGATAAAGTGACAAAAGAGACTTATTGATGATGGCTTTTTTACATAAGATGAACGAGCTGTATTTGCGTTTCACTCTTTGCCTAAGTCAACTATTTAGGATGGGAGATGTGGAGGATGAGCAAGAAAGAAGAACATATCAGAAAACCGGATTGGCTTAAGATTAAGCTGAATACGAATGATAATTATATGGGTCTTAAGAAAATGATGAGGGAAAAGAATCTTCACACAGTATGTGAGGAAGCCCGCTGCCCGAATATCCATGAATGCTGGGGAACACGCCGTACGGCTACATTCATGATCCTTGGTGACGTATGTACGCGTGCCTGCCGCTTCTGTGCGGTCAAAACAGGCCTTCCAAATGAACTTGATCTGGCAGAACCGGAACGCGTTGCGGATTCCGTTCAGCTCATGAACCTGAAGCACGTGGTTGTTACCGCTGTTGCTCGTGATGATCTGAAAGACGGAGGTTCCCAGGTATTTGCTGAAACGGTACGTGCGATCCGCCGGAAGAGTCCGTTCACGTCTATTGAAGTACTTCCTTCCGATATGGGCGGAGTTTTCGAAAACATCAAAACATTGATGGATGCGAAACCGGATATCATGAACTATAACGTGGAAACGGTACGCCGTCTGACTCCAAGAGTTCGTGCCCGTGCAACATACGACCGTACCCTTGAGTTCCTTCGTCGTGCAAAAGAACTCAACCCTGACATCCCGACAAAATCAAGCATCATGGTAGGTCTAGGTGAAACGAAGGAAGAAATCCTTGAAACAATGGATGATCTTCGTGCGAACCATGTGGATATTGTTACGCTTGGTCAATATCTGCAGCCTTCCAAAAAACACTTGAAAGTTCAAAAATACTATCACCCTGATGAGTTCGCTGAGCTTCGTGAAGCCGCCATGGAAAAAGGCTTCAGCCACTGTGAAGCAGGTCCACTCGTGCGTTCTTCGTACCACGCGGACGAACAAGTCAATGCCGCAGCCAAAGCAAGACAGGCAGCTGGTGAACAAGAAATCCAAAACGCATAATACCCAAAAAGCATCCCGGAACCCGGGATGCTTTCTTGATGTTCGGGGGAGGGAGGCTCAAGGTCATAAGTCAAAGCACTCAAAAGCACAGAATGCCTTTTTTGTGCTTCGCCTTATGCTTGTCGCCTCAGTGCGACCCGCCTCCGCTTTTCGTTAGTCCATGATATAGTCTTTTCTAATTTTATCCGGATTGATCTGGTGGACGTCGTCGTCTTGCATTTCGTAATCGGAGGACATTTCGCCGTTGGCGTTTTCACCGTTGTTTATTTCCCTGCCCTGGGGGGAATCCTGTAGCATGAGGCTGATGGTGTTGTCGATGCTGTCGCTTACATGCTGGCTATCGGTATCCATCTTGGCCAGGTTTTCCACGTCCCTCATGAGGGCTTTATCATCGGTTACATACACATGGTACCATCTCGGTATGACCGACATGGCGGTTTTCTTGACCTGGTCGGCGACATTGAACCGTCCGTCTTTATCGGTTTTATCCGTTACATATGAAACGAGGACCTCTTCGTCGGTGACGAGGGTCGCACAGTCTTTCACGTGAGGGATGGCGACGCTCATTTTACTGATGGTGTCTGCCACTTGTTCCCGGTTGATGCTGTACATATCCTTCATGGGCATGACGTTGCCGCCGGGAGTCTTTTGGTGTCGCACGTATCCAAAGTCTTCTCCGCGTTGTGAGCCCTTTTTGGTCCAGCTGTCTTTGTTATAGAGATCTTCTCTGTCATTGACATTGATCGTATTACCGTTGTCATGGAACATTTCTTCATTCGATTTGTTGATACCATTACAGCCGGCACTGGTCACAGTCAGGCCGAGTATGGCAAAGCTTACGAATGTTTTCTTCAATCAAAACACCCCCTATTTCTAGGGTGACCAACCTGAAATGCAATTTATCATAGTAATTAATGGACAATCCGTTATAATTTAAAGTAGAGAGATAAATGGAAAGTAGGTGGGAGCATATGATCTGCATACAGAATGCGTGCTATGAAATCATAGATGAGTACCGGGATGGGTTCAATGAGGAAGCTTTCAAGGAACGGTACAGTGATATCTTGAGTAAATATGATTACATCTTGGGGGACTGGGGTTATGGTCAGCTTCGATTGAAGGGATTCTTCGATGATCAGAACCAGAAGTCATCTTTCGACACAAAGGTAAGCACCCATAAGGATTACCTGTATGAGTACTGTAACTTCGGTTGTGCATACTTTCTTGTGAAAAAAGTAAAGAAATGAACAAAGGAACAACGTCTATGTTGTTCCTTTTGTTTTTACTCATTTTCTGTATAGGGCGGTTCTTCATTCCGGTCCGGATCCGCATGAGGAGGATGGGCACCCGGCATTTGCCGGGGGATATCTTGGTGGAGCGATTTGTTTTCGTAGTTGAAGGCGCTATAATAGCGCTGTCCCTCTTTCCATGGGGTGCTCTTGTTCTCAACCGGGGTCTTCTTCCCGATGGGCGATCCATAGGGACCTTCTGGAAGGGTCTCGGGGACGAGGAAGTTTCGACCCGTTTCTACATTGGAGAAGTCTGTATATGACTGATTCTCTTTATCCGGCATGGTATTCCCTCACTTTCGTTTGGGAATAGTATGTGAAATGCGGTATAGCTTCATTCATGATTACATGATGACTTCAGAGAGGAAATCCCTTAATTCACAGGCTTCTTCTTCCGTAAGCTTGAATGTGCTTTCCAAATAGCCGGGTTCGTCCAGGTCGTCGCGTCCGATGATGGCGAAGCGGTTTCCCTGTAGATCAAAGACCAAGGATTTCCCGTAGTATCGTTCAGTCTGGGTGATGGCCAGGTCGTAGCGCTGCTCTTCTCCCATGAAGCTCACGAACCGGGTGCGGGTCTGTTCCAGGTCATCATAAAGATAAAAACGTTCTTCCACTTGAATTCCCTCCATTTGTATATCGCTCCATTCATCATAACAAAATCAGGTTGATGTGCAACATCCGATCTTAGTCGGCTACCGGAATCTGTGATAAAATGGGGACAGTACTGCGAGATGAGGTGGACATAATGTATTTTGTGGACAGGGAAAAAATCGAAGAAAGACTCGTATTTATGCAGGATCAACTGGTCCTATACACGGAAGGCCGGGAATGGGACAAGCCCTACGGGAAGCTTGCCCTTGAGCGCATCGCCCACACCTTGATTGAATCGATCCTGGATGTAGGCAATAGCATGATCGATGGTTTCATCATGAGGGATCCAGGGAGTTATGATGATATCATTGATATCCTCCTCGACGAAAAAGTGATCGACGAAGCGATGAGTGGGGACTTCAAGAGGTTCATTGCCAAACGGAAGGATCTTGTTCAGGACTATCCGTCTGTCGATATTGAGGAAATCCAGGTCTTGCTGGAAGATATCAAGACCAATCTGGAGCGCTTCCCCGATGAAATCAGAAGCTATCTTGAAAACGAGCTTGGCCCGGTATCGGCATTTAAAAATTAATAACGAAACGCTTTCTGTTCAGAAAGCGTTTTCTTGATGAGGTGGAGAAAATGAAGGACTACAAAGGATATCTCATCGATTTGGATGGGACCATGTATAAAGGGACAGAAAAGATTGAAGAAGCGGGTGATTTCATCCGCAGTCTTCAACATAAGGGGATCCCTTATCTATTTGTGACGAATAACTCTTCAAGAAGACCGGAGCAGGTGGCAGAAAAATTGCGCGGATTCGATATCCCGGCTGAATCCGCGCAAGTATTCACGACGTCGATGGCAACTGCTCAATACGTCCATGAAAGGAAAGCAGGGAGCAGTGCCTACGTGATCGGTGAGGAAGGAATACGTGATGCACTCGAGAACAAAGGCATCACCCTAAAGGACCAAGGAGTGGATTTCGTCATCGTTGGGATTGACCGGGAGATCAACTATGAAAAGTTATCCCTTGCTTGCCTTGCGGTTCGAAATGGGGCAGAGTTCATCTCGACCAACGGAGACATCGCCATCCCGACTGAAAGAGGACTTCTTCCAGGGAACGGTTCGCTGACGTCAGTCGTGACCGTCTCGACGGGGACCGAGCCAGTATTCATCGGGAAGCCCGAGCCGATCATCATGGAACAGGCGCTTTCTGTACTCGGCACAAGTAAAGAAGAGACCCTCATGGTGGGGGATAACTACGACACCGATATCATGGCCGGAATCCGTGCCGGTATCGACACCCTGATGGTTCACACGGGAGTGACACCGAAGGAGATGTTGAAAGAAAAGAAAGAGCAACCTACGTATTCATTGGACCATCTTGGCCAATGGGAAATATGATCAGTGAAGAGAAGCCTGTATCTCCCTCGGGAAGACAGGCTTCTCTCTTAATCAAGTGTGAAAATTTTTGGTATTTAAGAGGGAAATCCCATAAGAAATAACACATTTTTCGTGGACAACGTCCCCTTGTATAAGTAAAATAGAACTAGTGTTTAAGAAGAAAAAAAAGACAGATATCTGTTTTGAATGCCTACACACCCTATGATTGTGACATCCCTCATTCAACTTAACGTATGAGCGTTCGTGGAATTTGCGTTTACTCCATCAGGATTTAACTACTCCCTCTAGCTAACTTTCCCAGTACCATCAATTCGAACAGAAGGTCTTCTTCTTGCCAATACTGATAGAGTTTGAAAAGGTTTAAAAAAGCTACAATTTTTCTAATCTTTTCATGTGTTAAATGAGACTTAATCGGGTAAAGACAACAGACAAGATGAAAATTGTGGACTATTAGCATTGGTACCTTTTCAGTTTCTAACTATTCTTTACGAAAAGTAAGGCAACTTTAAGAATGGAAGACATTGTTTCTTATTTGGACGCGAAACAACACACATCAATTCTAAAGAATTTTAAAAGGGTAGTGAGGTAATGAGTGTTACAGAACTTGTCGGGAAGAAAATCAGACATCATAGAAGATCGAGAGAAATCACCATTCAGGAATTAAGTCGTGTATGCGGATTAACGGTTAATTACATCTCGTTAATTGAAAAAGGGGAGGCGAATCCATCGTTGAATAAACTCCATGCAATCATCAATGCATTGGAAGTTCACTGGTCGGATATCATGCCGTCGAAGGATGAGCAAAAGGTCATCAGCGAGAAGGAACTATCGAGTTATTGATCCCAGTTTTCTTTTCTTCAATTCCTCTTCAATCAATAGAATGAATTCAGAGCTGAGGTTTAATAACTTTGCTTTTTTATATGCATCTAAAAGGGCTTGATCACTTAATGTTTTCATGGAATCCACCTCTATTTCCGTTTTGGGTAGCGTGAAATTTGATTCGAATTCTGCGAAATGCATAAAGTGATCGCCTTGTTAGATGTATTTTGCCGTTCAATGCTTTAGTACCACTATACTGATAATTATTACAACTATAATTGTAACTATATCTAAGTATAGCACATAGTGCAACAGTAAGTTAGTAAAAAGGTTCTATTTAATGGTTATATGATGGTTGAATGAGGGGAATGTTTTTTGAAGAGAGGGTCACTAGGCATCGCTTCTTAACACACTAAAAAAATCAGACGGGGCTCCGTCTGATTTTTCTTTTGCCCTCAGTCTTGGTGCTTGGCACGGTGAGCGAGCCTGCTTGAAGCAGCGGCAGCGATGGCACCGACGATGTCATCGAGGAAGGTGTGGCACATACCGGTGGACTTATCGTTCAATCGTTCCAGTATCCCCGGTTTTAATTTATCGATATACCCGTAGTTGGTGAACCCGATTGATCCATAGACATTTACAATGGAAAAAGCGAGGATTTCATCCACCCCGTATAAGCCTTCGTCTACTTCGATGATGGCTTGAAGGGGTTCTTCAAGCATTTTCTTTTCACCCAGCTTATCCAGTTGAATCCCGGTCAGGATCGCATTTTGGACTTCCCGTTTCGTCAGCACCCTCTCGACATTGTGGATGCATTCCTTCATTTCAAGATCAGGATGATATTTTTTCTGCAGGAACATGACCAGCTCTGCAATATCTTCGATAGTCACTCCTCTTTCGAGAAGCCAGTTGCGTGCCGTTTTCTCTAATAAATCCATCGATTCTTTATCCTTCATCCTATTCACCTTTTCCTTGGAAGATAATGATAGCCCCTGTTTCGATTAGACGAAGCCCTGTTTTTTACTCATATGATGATGGCATGCAAAATAGACTTTACTAATAAGTCATTCTTTTCATTCATGCCCACGGCACGATGAGCGTATTCATATTTATGATGACGATATGGGCCACTATTCTGGTTTTTAAGGAGAGAACGTGATGTCTTCAGAACTATTGATGAACCATTTTGGGTTGCGCCCAGAACGAACATTCTTTGATGGGACGATGAACCGATACATGGCTGGGGGATCTTTATATAGTATTGTCGGCGTATCGAATACGGAACAGGAAACCCTCGTGGAGATCTATAAATTGTCGGAGCATCTCAGCGCTCAAGGGGACCGGTATACGTCGCGTTTTGTACAGAGCAACGAAGGGAAGTTCCTGGTCACGGAAGGAGAAAAGGACTTCGTCGTCCTCCGGAATGAGCCGCTTTCGCCTCCTGAGGGAAATGCACTCGGAAGGAAGTTGGGCAAGTTCCACTTCAGGGGAAGGCTGTATGAGGAGAAGGTCGAAAAAATCAACCGGATGGGACAGTGGAAGATGCTATGGGAACGGAGGCTTTCCCAGCTTGAGAAGGCATATTATCAAGTGATCCAGGATCAGCCTGTTGATGAATTCGAAGAGCGGTTTGTTGAAAGCTGCCCTTATTACACCGCTCTCGCAGAGAATGCCATCCAGTATCTCGTGGATACGGAGCTTGATGAAGACCCTGATGTCGCCGATGCCGGGACGATCTGCCACGAACGGTTCGGGCAGCATACGTGGGGGACAGAGAACTGTATACACTTCCCGTTTCAGTGGGTATTCGATCACAGCACGCGTGATCTGGCCGAGTGGGTGAGGGAGAAGTACTTCGAGAAGAGTCAGACGTTCCACCCAGAGCTACAGGAATTCATCCGGGAGTATGAAAAAATCACTCCGTTATCTCCCTTTGCTTGGAGACTGATGTATTCCCGCCTCCTTTTCCCGCTTCATTATTTCGAGTGTATCGAAGAGTATTATATTTCGACTTCCGAGCAGCAAAAAAAGCTTGTGGAGGATAAATTGAACGTCCACTTGAGGAATTCGGGTCAGTATGAGTCCTTTCTCGCAGACTTTTACCATATGTCTGAGGTACCTGTGAAGAAATGGGGAATCCCCGTGATCGACTGGCTATGATAAGAAGATCCCCTGCTTTTATGCTACACTGATAGTATAGTCGACAACCAACATGAAAGTGGGGAACAGCTCTTGAAACCGTTCATTTACATTACGCGCAAGCTACCTGAAACATTGATACAGCCACTGCAGGATCGTTATGAAGTGGAGATGTGGGACCAGGACGATGTGCAAGTACCGAGAAAGGTCCTATTGGAGAAAGCAGGGAAGGCGTCCGCGCTCCTGACAATGCTTTCAGACCGGATTGACGGTGAATTGCTCGATCAGGGGGAACACCTGAAAGTCGTCGCCAATCTGGCAGTGGGGTTTGATAATATTGATGTGGCGTACGCAAAGGAAAAGGGCGTCGCGGTCTGCAATACCCCGGACGTCTTGACGGAAACGACGGCGGACCTTGCCTTTGGTTTAATGATGGCTACGGCAAGAAGGATCGTTGAAGGTGATCGATACATAAGGGAAGGCGAATGGAAAAGTTGGTCACCACTCCTCCTTGCTGGAGCGGATATCCATCACAAAACCTTAGGGGTCGTCGGAATGGGTAGCATCGGGGAAGCGGTTGCGAGAAGAGCCAAGGGGTTCAGCATGGACGTCCTTTATCACAACCGGAACCGTAGACCGGAAGCAGAGGAAGCCTTGGGTGCGTCATTCAGATCTCTTGATGAGCTGTTGAAGGATTCCGATTTCGTTGTGGTCCTTGCTCCACTTACTGAGGAGACGAAAGGGTTGTTCCAGAAAGAACAGTTTGACATGATGAAAGACAGCGCGATCTTCATCAATGCCGCCAGGGGACCCATCGTGGATGAAGATGCACTGGTGGAAGCGATTCGTGAAGGGATGATCGCGGGAGCGGGACTGGATGTGTTCACCAAGGAGCCGATCTCCATGGATCACCCTCTCCTTTCACTGGATAGGGTCGTGGTGCTCCCTCATATCGGGAGCTCATCCGTCGATACGAGGTATGATATGGTCAGGCTTTGCACCGATAATATACAGGCAGTCCTTGAAGGAAGAGAACCGAGGACGGCCCTATAAAAAAAGAACAGCTTCGGAAGTGTCCGGAGCTGTTCTTCATTGCATTAAAAGACTTGTTCTACTTCGACGATTCCAGGTACTTCTTCAACCAGGGCACGCTCGATACCTGCTTTGAGGGTGATGGTTGAACTCGGGCAGCTTCCGCATGCACCCAATAGGCGAAGTTTGACGATCCCGTCTTCTACGTCGACGAGCTCGCAGTCACCGCCATCGCGAAGGAGGAACGGACGCAATTTATCTAATACTTCCTGTACGGACGACATCATATCTGTTTGTTCAGTCATATTTGATCGACTCCTTTCCTTATCTCCTATTATAATGACATATCCACAAAAAATCTATCAACCTGAAAAGAATGGTGATTTTTTTCGTGGCATAGATCGTCGATCCCGTCATCTCCACACGCTGGTGGTAAATGGATTACTACCAAGATATGATAAAAACACCTCCAATGTCAAAATTGGAGTTCCAAATCACCCGGCATTTTTGTAAAATGGTCATAGGAACACGCCAAAGGAGAGTCTGCCATGAAACCGATTGAACTATGTGTGTATGGAGCAGAAGTCACATGTCCAAGCTGTGTGAACCTGCCGTCATCAAAAGAAACGTACGAGTGGCTGGAGGCCGCAATCGGGAGGAAGTACCCCGAACAGCCCTTCACCATCACGTATATCGATATCCATTCTCCTCCCGAGAATGACCATTTCAAGGAATTTTCCGCACGTGTGATCGAAGAAGATCTCTTTTATCCCGTAGTGACGGTGGAAGGGACGATCGTGGGAGAGGGGAATCCCCGCCTGAAAGACGTGTATTCAGAGCTCGAGAAGTATGGTTACAAGGCCGTATGAACGAAAGCATTCCCGTGATGGAATGCTTTTTTCAATAAAGAAAAACGCCCGGGATCACCGGGCGTTTCCATTATCCGTTATGATATTTGTACATCCAGAGGACACCGGACTTCAATAGTCGTGCGACACGACCCGTAATGGAACGCTCATTCACGAGACCGAAGCCATGCTTCTTGCCGAGGGAACCGAGGATCCCTTTCAGCTTGATCTTAGGAAGCGTCTCGGGAAGGGGCTCATTGGCCCAGCGTTTCAGCAGGATGGTGACGATTTGTTCTGCCTGTCCTTCCGCGAGCTGTGCACTCGGTGCCTGCGGGAGGCTGGCGCAATCCCCGACGATGTAGACATGCTCATCATTCGGGAGGTTATGGTATTTGCTGATGACGACACGCCCACTGGCATCCGTTTCGACATTCATGTCACGGACCACCTTGCTTGGTTGGATACCCGCCGTCCATACGATGGCATCACAGTGAATCTGCTCTTCGTGATTGTGAAGGATTGTCGGATCCACCTTCGTGATATTGGAATTGTTCACGATCTCGACGTTGTTCTCTTCGAACCAGCCATGCACATAGGAGCTGAGGCGTTCCGGGAACGCATTGAGGATACGCGGTCCGCGGTCGAAGAGCTTGATCTTCAAATCGCTGCGGCTCTCACGGAGTTCGCTGGCAAGCTCGATGCCGCTCAATCCGGCCCCTACGATCCCGACGATGGAGCCCGCAGGAAGGCTATTTAAGGTATGATACGTCTTCCTGGATTTCTCGATGGTTTGAATGCTGTACGAATTCTCTTCAGCACCAGGGACTCCGTGGAACTTGTCCTCACAGCCCAATCCGATGACGAGATCGTCGTATGAAACCGAATCCTGGCCGGCGATATGGATTTGTTTGGTGTCCATGTCGACCTGTGTCACATCTCCATATATGTAGGAAAGGCGTTCATGCTCAGGGAAGGTGACCCTCACATGGTGATCGGAAATGGTCCCTGCCGCGAGGGCGTAATATTCTGTTTTCAAGCAGTGATACGGATTGCGGTCGATCAGGGTGATCGATACATCTTCTGGAAGTTGATTCGGTAATAAGCGAAGGAGTACGCGCATATTGCCATATCCGCCGCCGAGCAGCACTAAATGTTTCATACAGATTTCCCCTTTTGCACTCTACAGTATGATAGCCACAGTAGCGTTGATTTTATCCCCAGAGAACAGGGTGCATAGAGACCCTTGAACAGGACCCTATAGAAGTAAGCACTTTCAATATGAGGACTAATTACATTTGAATAATATATTCGAATCCTTTTGTCACTAAAAGTATATCGAAATCACGCCTTTTTCACAACAGAAACAAGGTAAATTGTTCACAATCTGTTATACCAATTCAATCAGTGACGAATGATTGACGTTTAAAATAAAAAAAGGTAGCATAACAGCAGTGAGGTGATCGCGTTGAAACCAATAATCGAATTTTGTATCAGCAATCTTGCGAGTGGTGCGCAGGCAGCGCTTGAAATATTGGAGAGGGACCCGAATCTCGATGTCATCGAATACGGCTGTCTCGGGTACTGCGGCAAATGTGCCCAATCCATGTACGCCCTCGTTAACGGGGAAGTCGTAACAGGCGATACACCACAGGGATTGGTGGATGAAATATATCAATTCCTCGAAGAAAACCCGATGTTTTAATTCAATGCCTGCTCCCTAGTCGGAGAGGCATTTTCTTCTTTCTATTATAAATGGAGAGTGTGAGCCTTTTTTTGGCGCATCCACTTCGGTTGAGTAGTAAAATAGAAAGGAGTATACTATAGATACCATAAGGTGCTGGAGGTGTAAGTAATGAGTGAAATCGTCAACCTGACGGAAGCAGCCGCCGGTCAGATCAAGGATATGATGCAGGAACATGATGAGCTGGATGCCATGCTCCGCGTAGGAGTCAAAGGCGGTGGATGCAGCGGCCTGTCCTACGGGATGGGATTCGAGCATGACGTGCAGGAAGGGGATACCCTCCTTGAACAGCACGGCATCAAGCTGGTCGTGGCAAAAAACGACGCTGCCATCCTGAATGGCACAAAGATCGACTATAAGCAGTCCATGATGGGCGGAGGCTTCACCATCGATAATCCGAACGCCATCGCGTCATGCGGGTGCGGATCATCGTTCGTGACGGCCAATAATAAAGGTACGCCTGAGGAATGCTGATTCATAAAAACAACGAAAATCCCCTGATCGTTCTCCGGTCAGGGGATTTTTATGTGGGATCTTCCGGATAGTCTTACTTTACGAGATACCCGAACCGGCTGCATTCGGGGATGCCGATCGTACTGATCAGGGAAATGACGGCGCCGGTCGCCTGGATCCAGCTGCCGACCACATCAAAGGTTCGGAAGCTTCCGTCATCATCGTCCCCGTCATCAGGATACTGAAGCTTCTTTTGAATCCTGCTCTTCTTTAGGTTTTCGATGCCGTTTATGGCCTGTAGGGAGTTTCCGGTCACTTGGAGTATATTTCCGATGATTGAGAGGCCGTCGTTTAAATCGGGGTCGGGTTCACTGAATTCCGGTCCGAGGGCGGCGGTTCCTCCCAGTGCCTGGAACCAGTTCCCCGTCATCACCAGTTTTTGCTTCGTTTCATCGTCAAAGTTGATGATCAGGCCGGCGACGACCGTCGAGTTTCCGAGGGATTGGATTTCATTTCCGATCCGGCTGAGGGAAAAAGGTTCCTGGGTATCAGCCTCGATTCCGTTTCCCACTCCCTGCATGACGTTCCCGATGACGCTCAAATCCAGTCGGAACGGTTTGGAGAGGACGCGGAAGGGGGTGGCCCCCACTGCGGCGATGACGGTACCGACCGCTGTGACGGAAGCCCCGAAGATGGCTTTGGATTCGTTGCTCATGTCATCAACCCAATCAGTGGATGTAGTGCTATATCGTATTCAATCCATTCAGGATGGGTACCTACCCAACCATGCATGAAAAAGCCGCCTTCATTATGAAGGCGGCCGCTGGTCATATGGTCTTGAGGGCTTGCTCAACTGGTACGTCCCCACCGAGGATTTCAAATACTTTGTGATACGTTTCCTCTGTGGTGATCGATTCGACGAGGACCTTTGCTAAGTCCTCGCGGGGGATATCATTGCTTTTGTCTGCAATGGACTCAGAAGCCGTGATTTTGCCTGTTCCCGAATCAAAGCTAAGGGCACCTGGGCGGATGATCGTATAGTTCAGCCCGCTCTCTTTGAGGTGTTCATCGGCAATCCCCTTGGCTTCCAGATAGTATTGGAGGCCTTCAGGTCCGTTTGAAGGGTTGTCGGCTCCCATGGAACTGAGCATCACGAAACGTTCGATGCCTTTCTCTTTCGCAAAGTCGATGGCTTTTATGGCGCCCTCCCGATCAACGGCGCGAGTTTTGTCATCTCCGGTGCTTCCGCCGCTTCCGGCTGCGAAGATGACGGCGTTCACGTTATCGAGGGCATAGGAGAAGTCCCCTTCAAGATCGGCGACAATCGGCCGTGCGCCGAGGCTTTCCATTTCTTCTGCCTGCTCGGTCTTGCGGATCATCGCCTTGACGAAATGCTGTTCACTGTGAGCGAGTTCCTTTACGATGAGACGACCCGTATGGCCGTTGGCTCCGATCACTAATACATTCATTGATTTGATCTCCCTTTCTAAATGGATTCATACTTATTTTTTACCCGAAGGCGCCCGGATTAAACAAAAAAAGGGCAGCAGGGGGATTCCCTGCTGCCCTTAGGAGGTTAATCATTGAACATGGACGTACTATGAAGAGGCTGTACCCGTGCCTTTGGATCCATGAAGGCCTTCGCATTGTTGACGGCTGTAGGCGCTTCGCCGAATCCGCTTGCGATCAGTTTGACCTTGCCGTCATACGTGCTGATGTCACCAGCTGCATAGATTCCCGGGATATTTGTCTCCATGCGGGAGTTCACCACGATGGAATTTTTCTCAATATCCAGACCCCAGTCTTTGATCGGACCGAGGGATGAGACGAAACCGAAGTTCACGATTAATTCGTCGAAGTCGATCACTTCTTTTTCCTCGCTTTTCACCTTATCGAGAACAAGCTGGTTGATGCGTTCTCCGTCTGCCACCAGATCGGATGGAACGAACGGGGTCTTGAGTTCGACGCTCGATTGTTCCAGAAGCTCGACACTGTGCTCGTGAGCGCGGAATTTGTCCCTGCGGTGGATGAGCTGTACCTTGCTTGCCACCGGTTCGAGCATGAGGGCCCAGTCGACTGCAGAGTCCCCGCCACCGCAGATGGCGACGTTTTTGCCGCGGAAGTATTCAAGATTATCCACGAAATAATGAAGGTTTTTCCCTTCGTATTCCAGTGCTCCTTCAAGCTCCAGGCGCCGCGGCTGGAACGCTCCGTTCCCAGCGGTGATGATGATGGTCCTGGAGTAGTGGATTTCTTTATCTGTCGTCAGTTTGAAGCAGCCGTCGCCTTGCTTTTCGACTTGTTCGACCGCCTGTTCGAGGCAGATCGTCGTTTCGAACTTCGACATCTGTTCCTTCAGGTTGTTGACCAGGTCCTGTGCCTTTACCTTCGGAAATCCGGCAACATCATATATGTACTTTTCAGGATAAAGGGTGGCGAGTTGTCCGCCGAGCTGGGGCAGGCTTTCAATGACTTTGACGGATGCTTTCCTCATTCCGCCATAGAAGGCCGTGAACAACCCTGTAGGACCTCCTCCGATGACCGTGATATCGTATACTTTTTGATCTTCCTTCACTTGCGATCCCTCCGAAATTTCATTTATTATAACGTATTCTATCATACGCCATTCCATTCTTCCTATGATTTGAAATGGGGCAGGCGATAATTCAGACTTATGAATGAGAAAACCGTCGTTTTTCCAATATTCTTAAGTTTATTATTTAGCCTTAATATCTTGAAAAACCGCAGTAAAAAGCATATTATGTTATATGGACGTATTGTTAAGGATTTATGACAATTTTCGCGGTCTTATGTCCTAGTTCGTGAAAGATGTCACATACTTTCTTGTTCCTTTGTCTTTATATTATTCATTACCGTTTTAATAAAGGTGTTGTGCCGTTTGATTCCCATCGATCCAGGGAAAAGAAGATGGATGAGACTTACGGGATAAAAACCTGTCATGTGGAGGATTCTAATACTATCCTACACAAATCTAAATAAAAGGTGGATGTGATTCAGTTGAGAAAGCCAAGAGTTGTCGTTTTAGGTGCAGGTTACGCTGGATTGATGACGGTTACCCGTCTTCAAAAACAATTGGGTACGAATGACGCAGAAATTATCCTAGTGAATAAAAATGATTATCACTATGAAACAACATGGTTGCATGAAGCATCAGCTGGTACACTGCATCATGATCGTGTACGCTACGATATCAAAGGTGTGGTCAATACTAGCAAGGTCAACTTCCTTCAAGCATCTGTTGAAGATATTAAAGTAGCTGAGAAGAAAGTCGTAACGGACCAGGGTGATGTCGAGTATGATTACCTTGTGATCGGACTTGGTGCAGAAGCTGAAACATTCGGTATCCAAGGTCTTCACGAGCATGCGTTCACGATCTCCAATGTGAATGGTGCACGTCAGATCCGTGACCATATCGATCTCCAATTCGCTACGTACAAAGCAGAAGGCGAAATCAACGATGAGCGTTTGACGATCGTCGTCGGTGGTGCAGGTTTCACAGGAATCGAGTTCCTAGGTGAGCTTGGTAACCGTGTCCCTGAGCTATGCAAAGAGTACGATATCGATCAGAAGAAAGTACGCATCGTCTGTGTGGAAGCTGCTCCGATGATCCTTCCTGGATTCGATCCGGAACTAGTGAAATACGCTCGTGCGGCACTTGAGAAGAAAGGCGTGGAATTCTCGATCGGAACTCCGCTTAAAGAAGCAAGAGAAGGCAGTGTCCTTATTGCGAAAAGTGAAGATGAAATCGAAGAACTCAAAGCCGGTACCATCGTATGGGCAGCAGGCGTGCGCGGAAGCACCCTCATCGAGAAATCAGGCATCGAAAACATGCGTGCCCGTGTCAAAGTCAACCTTGACCTTCGTGCACCTGGACATGATGATATCTTCGTCCTCGGTGACTGTTCACTCATGATCAACGAAGAAACAGAACGCCCTTATCCTCCGACTGCACAGATCGCCATGCAGCAAGGGGAAACATGTGCGCGCAACATCGTAGCACTGGTTCACGGTAAAGATCAGTTGGAAAACTTCAAGCCGGACATCAAAGGTACTGTCTGCTCACTAGGTGAAGACGATGCAATCGGTGTTGTTTACGGTAAGAAATTGACTGGTGTGAAAGCTTCATTCATGAAAAAAGTGATCGATAACCGTTCACTCTTCATGGTAGGCGGACCATCACTCGTATTCAAAAAAGGGAAATTCAAATTTTTCTAAGCCGATTGGCTGAAAAAGCGGAGCTCTGTTGCTCCGCTTTTTTTTGAGTAGAAACGTTTATACATAAGTTCTAGGAACTTAATCCACTGGAAGAAAAGAATAAATGGACGATTTGGAAAGGCATGAAATAGAACGCTCCCAGCAAGGAAAGCATTTTGTGAAATAAGCTAACAAACTTTTTGAAAAATTGAGATATTTAAAGTAAACATAAAATGTATTCGCTTTCTTCGGTGTACATCCCCTTATAGGAACCTTTTCATGAATCGGAAAAGATGGTATGTTATCAGAAAATTAAGAAAAAAAAGGAGAGATTCGATGAGAGCTGGTACAACGAAGACAAAGTCATGTGAATACTGTTCGGGAAAAGGGTATTTCCAGCTGGTATTGGGCGGATCTGAAACCTGTCCTTGCTGCAGTGGAAGTGGCAAGCAAAAATAGTCCACCAGTTGTGGTGATTTTGTGAATAATGTCGAAATTTTCCTTCGTCTTATTGACGCTTCCATCAACATTCAGTACACTTAACAATAGTGTTTGGCTCCTATGACAGGTGTAATCTGCCGATGGAGCCAGTGTTAGATGGGGGTGGGGAAATGCCAATACACGTCATTTTGATTTCAATGCTTCTGTTTCTTGTCCTGTTTTTCGGAATCGGTTTTCTGCTTAATATGTTGCTCCGAATGACATGGATCATGACCATCATCTATCCGATCATCGTCATTTTCATCGTGGATGAAGTGCGTTTCATTGATTATTTCAGAAACGCCGGGGAAGCCTTCCCTGAACTAGGGAGAAGGATCAGTCATTTGGCTTCAGCCGATCTGTTGATTCTTGGAAGCGGTTTAATAGGGGCGGTCCTTTCAGGAGTCGTCATGAGGATATTGAGATCAAAGGGATATCGAATGTTTTAAAACAGTCCGTTCGTCCGGGTGAGTTTCGGGTGGCGGGCTTTTTTTGCTTCCAATTTTTGAGATAATTCGATTATTTTATCAATTTATGAATACATGCCCTCCAGGATGGGAAGGAATAAGGGTGGGAGGAGTGTATACATGATTAAGAATTGGAGCAAACGACTTTTGATGGTCCTATTGTTCATTTTTGCCCTTGAGACGACATTCCAATCGGTATCGGGCGTCAAGGCTGCAACCCTTAAAGCGTGGTGGGAGACCCAGATGGAGAACGCCGGGCGCGGGGAACATGAGATCAATCAATTAGGGATGACTGCAAAAATCCTTAAGAAAGTGAGCAGTAACAAAACCCAGATTTCATCGAGTAAACCTGTGAAAGACAAACCAGTCACCCTGAACGGGCTGGATTGGAATCAATATAAGAAGCATACTGTCGTCGCGACGGGCTACACGGCGGGGGTGGAGTCAACGGGGAAGAATCCCGGCCATCCGGGCTATGGGATTACATACTCCGGCGTCAAAGTGAAACGTGACCTTTATTCGACCATAGCCGCTGATACGACGGTCTTTCCGATCGGAACGGTTCTGTACATCCCTGACTACGGGTTTGGCGTGGTCGCCGACACTGGAAGTGCCATCAAAGGAAACAAGCTTGATCTGTACTACGATACAGTCGATGAGGTTTATGCGCAATGGGGGAAGAAAACCCTAGATGTATACATCATCGAAGAGGGTTCAGGTAAGCTCACAGAAGAACAGTTGACCAAGCTTAATGAAAATAAAACCATGCAGGTATTCAGGGATCAAATCCTTTCACCTGAAAAAGAATGAGTAAAGACAAAACCGGCAGGAGCTCCTGCCGGTTTTTCCATCCGTGGGGATCGATGATCCTTTCGCTTACATATGGGCGTATTCGTCAGGGTGCAGGATTTTTGCAAGCTTGACCGCACCCTTCAACAGGAGGGGGGAAGGCCGGCAATAGAGGGCTTCCTCCAGTACGAGGATGCGCTCATCCTGAACAGCCTTCAAGGAGGACCATCCGGGTCTCTTTTTGATCAGGTCCGGTTTTACTTTATCCTGCCGCACGCCTACCCAGGCGAGGCATATATAATCGGGATCCCTCGACAGGACATCCTCCCAGTCTGTCTGGACGCTAGCCAGTTCGACGTCACGGAAGAGGTTTACGGCCCCGCACATGTCACTCAGCTCCGTCAGCCAGTTCGTCCTGCCGGGAGTGAAAACGGGCTTTGGCCACCATTCCCAGTACAAGGAAGGGCGATTGGTGATGCCTTGGCTGATGGCCTTCAACTCTTCGACTTTTTGAAGGAAGTGTCTGCGCTTAGTCGATGCGTCGGAGTCGTCCATACCGCAGGCGCGCCCGATGGCAAGGAGATCATCCGCTATATCCTTGAAGCTTTGAGGGTTCAATGTGAGATGGGGAATGCCCCGTTTCTCTAGCTCCTCGATATTCTTCTCCATTCCCGGTACGCTAAGTGATGCAAGGACCAGATCGGGTTGAAGGCTTTCGACCCGATCCATATCGATGGATAGGTCGGGTCCGAGCCTGGGCAGGGATAGGACGGCTTCCGGATGATCGGAGTAGTCGTCAACCCCCACGAGGTAAGGGGTGAGCCCAAGCTCATCAATCAGCTCCGTATTATTGGGGCATATGGATATGAGGCGCATTGACCATTCCTCCTATTGAAACATGAAAAAGTGGATGAGCAGTGTAAGGACGATTCCCGTGATCCCCCCGAAGAAGACTTCGATCGGTTTATGACCGAGCAGCTCCTTCAGCTCTTTCCGTTTTTCCAGATCAGGTTTGTTCTGCCAACCTTTGGCATCAGTCATGAACTTCTGGAAGTCGCCCATGAGTCGATTAAGCACGATGGCTTGTTCACCGGCCTGCCTTCTGACCCCTGTGGCGTCGAACATGGTGATGATGGCAAACATGGCAGCTACAGCAAAGACCGGTGAAGACACTCCGCTTTCGATTGCGACCCCGGTTGAAAGGGCGGTGACAGCGGCAGAGTGGGAACTCGGCATCCCTCCGGTCGACGTGATGAGGGACCAATTGAGTTCCCGCGTGGCGATGAACTGGATGGGAACCTTGACGAACTGGGCGAACAAGATCGAAATCAATGAAGCCCAAAGGGGGAAATTATGAAAGATCTCCATGGAAAATAATCCCATCCTTTCTAATGTTTTGAATACTCTGAGTTGACTACATTATACCATACCCTTATCCACCTAACCTTAACTTCCAAACGCTTTTGCTTAGATAGTCGAAATGTTCACTCACTCGGGCTATAATGAGGGAGGAGGTGTTGAACAATGAATTATATAGTCAACAATAAGCGTTTAACTGAAACAACTGGAGGAGGCCTCATTGTCGGGGTCTATAATCAACCTGAATTTTCAGGGGAACTGAAAGAGCTAGATCAAGCCATGGGTGGACATCTCACCCAGCTTGCCAAAGAAGGAGATATCTCTTCGACTGCCAAAGAAATCACCGTTGTACATACGCTAGGACAGCTTTCCGTGAAACGGATTGTGTTTGTCGGACTTGGAAAGGCCAAGGAAGCGGTTTTCAATGATCTGAAAGAAGCGTTCGGTGCGGCAGCCAAGCAGATCAAACAGATGAAGCTAACTTCATTTGCAGTGGCGATCGATACGTTTGAAACGGATGAAGTCCCTGCAGAGGACGTAGCCCATGCATGGGCAGAAGCCTTCACCATGGCAACCTATGCCTTCCACGGGTATAAACAATCATCAAATGAACGGAACTATGAAGCGTCTGATGTCGAGTTCATCACAGGTTCGGATAATAAAGAAGTCCAAACGGCCCTGCAGGTGGGTACGGCATTCGGAAACGGTGTCAACTCGGCAAGGACACTAGTGAATACACCGGGAAATCTGCTTACATCCACAAAGCTCGCCGAGTATGCCCTAGAGCTTGCGAAGCGATATGATTTCGAAGCGGAGATCCTGGATAAAGAAGAAATGGAGCATCTGGGAATGGGCGCTTTATTGGCAGTCAACCAGGGTTCAGTGGAGCCTCCGAAGATGATCGTCCTGAAATATGCAGGGAAAGAGAAATGGGAAGATGTCATCGGTCTTGTAGGAAAAGGGATTACCTTTGATACAGGAGGATATTCCCTTAAACCGAAGGATGGCATCGTCGGCATGAAGACCGATATGGGTGGTGCCGCAGCCGTCCTAGGCGCCATGGAAATCATCGGGGAGACGAGGCCGGAACAGAATGTCATTGCCGTCATCCCATCAACCGATAATATGGTGAGCGGTGCAGCATTCAAGCCGGACGATGTCATCACATCCATGAGCGGGAAGACAATCGAAGTATTGAATACCGATGCAGAGGGCCGCTTGGCACTGGCGGACGGCATGACCTATGCGAAGCATCACGGGGCCAATTATCTCGTGGATGTCGCAACGCTCACAGGAGGAGTCATCGTTGCATTGGGTGAAGATAAGACAGGCGCCCTTACCAATAACGAAGCATTTTTTGAGCAAGTGTTGCTTGCGTCTGCTGAATCAGGCGAGTTCATCTGGCAGCTGCCATACACAGAAGGGGACAAGAAGCGCGTGAGAAGCAGCAAGATCGCGGATCTGAACAACTCTCCAGGCCGTGCCGGGCATGCGATCATGGGAGGCGGATTCGTAGGGGAATTCGCTGAAGGCACTCCTTGGGTGCATCTTGACATCGCAGGAACGGCTACAACCAACAAAGCATATGACCTCGGGCCATCAGGTGCCACGGGCGTGATGGTTCGTACCCTTGCCCTCATGGTGGAGTCCTTTGAACCAGCGAAATAATACATGAA
Source organism: Rossellomorea sp. RS05 (assembly GCF_039822645.1). Taxonomy (NCBI): domain Bacteria; kingdom Bacillati; phylum Bacillota; class Bacilli; order Caryophanales; family Bacillaceae; genus Rossellomorea; species Rossellomorea sp. RS05. The sequence continues at coordinate 69,380 of NZ_JBDKWY010000009.1, forward strand.
AAGGCCGACCATCGTCGGCCTTTTTTGTATGGGTTGATGTAAGTGCGCGTATGGCTCTCAACGGCAGGTTCGAATGCCAAGAAAGAGGGAATAATAATGAGAGGAATAATCGTTGACAAACGTCCTTTATGTTGATAAAGTAGAAAACGTGTTTTATCACTCTACCAATTTAGCATACTAAAGCAACATGAAGATAGATTCAAGGAGGACATTATTATGAACGCAGTCGTCATTGCCGTACTCATCATGCTCATACTTAGTTTACTGCGTGTGAATGTAGTTTTTGCCCTTATCGCCGGAGCGCTTGCAGGCGGGGTCATCGGTGGCCTCGGGTTGAATGAAACGGTCTCGATCTTCTCAGATGGAATCAGCGGCGGAGCCAATATCGCCCTGAGCTATGCCTTGTTGGGAGGGTTCGCCGTGGCCATATCCTATACAGGTATACCCAATTTGCTGGTGGATTTTGTCTTGAAGATGGTTGGCCGGAACGGAGAATCAAAGAAGAAAAAGTTGTCAAAAGCATTGATTGTTTTTGCGATTCTGATCATGTCATGTTTCTCTCAAAACGTTATTCCGATCCACATCGCCTTCATCCCGATTCTGATCCCGCCGCTGCTCAGGGTCATGACTGAGCTTGAAATAGATCGCAGGCTGATTGCTACAGTCATTACCTTCGGACTCACGGCCCCATATATCCTTCTTCCTGTTGGGTTCGGGCTTCAGTTCCATGAAGTCATTGCACAGAACATGGAGAGAAGCGGAATGGCCATCTCCATGGGAGATATTCCGAAAGCGATGATCCTGCCAGTCGGCGGGATGGTACTCGGTCTTTTGTTCGCCGTCTTCTTCTCCTACCGCAAACCACGACAGTATGATGAAGCGGAGAAGGTAGTGGAGGAAGAGAAGGTCGTGTACAGTAAGCGTGCAATGATCCTTGCGGGGATATCCATTATTGTCGCGCTGGTTGTACAGCTCCTGCTTGAATCTATGATATTTGGTGCACTGGCGGGGATTGCCGTGCTATATGTATCGGGAGCCCTCAAGTGGAAAGAAGCAGACGGACTTCTAAATGACGGTATGAAGATGATGGCGTTCATCGGCTTCGTCATGATTGCAGCTTCAGGGTTTGCAGCCGTCTTGACGGAAACCGGTGCTGTAGAGTCGCTAGTGAATGGGACAGTGGATATGATCGGAGGGAATAAAGCCCTTGCTGCTTTTCTCATGCTTGTCGTCGGACTGATCGTCACAATGGGGATCGGTTCGTCGTTTGCCACGATTCCGATCATCACTGCGATCTTCGTACCGCTTTGCGTCGAACTTGGTTTCAGTGAGTTTGCGACGATCATCATCATTGGAACAGCAGGAGCTCTTGGCGATGCCGGTTCCCCTGTTTCAGACAGCACCCTTGGGCCGACAGCCGGTTTGAATGCCGATGGACAACATAGTCACATCTGGGATACGTGTGTCCCGACTTTTCTACACTATAATATCCCTTTAGTGGCCTTTGGCTGGCTTGCAGCCATGATTTTTTAAAGAGAATCTCTTCGGAGGTTCTTTTTTTGTGGAGATCGACAAAGGACCATACCCTGAATCAAATAGCAAAAGCCAAAGGAAGCATCTCAGGCTTCCTTCGGCTTTTCAAAACTCATTCCACTTGACAGATACAATCAAATGACAGCAATCCACCTGACCCAATTTTTCATCAAATACGAATCTCACACCATCAGGATTGAAGGATACGACCGGCTGTACGCGCGTCGGGATCGTCTGAAGCAATCTGTGTACTTCAGGAAGATTGGATTGTTGAGCGGCGGTCATCAGCTTGGAGGCAAATTCCCTTGAGCTGTTGATGCGCGCGAGAACCAATTTGGCATCGTCCATCAAGCTAAGGGTCTTCCCGGCCGAAGCCATCAGCGTATCGGGGGCGGTTACAGGGAGCACCCGCGGCTGGTTCATATACGATTGAGGCGACGGTCTGTTCCCATGGAAAGGATGGAAACGATACATCATGGAACACTCCTTTCTCTGACATCATCTACGTAAACGTATGAAAGAGGCTCTGCATTTATTCATTCATCTTCCTGCCACCTTGTGATAGGCTGAACCTGGACCTACTAAAAGATAAAGGATTTTGATTCGCGAGGTCGAAGAGTATGGGGAAGGGGTGAAGGAATATGAAACTTGATCACACATTGATCAGTGCACTGGGAATTGAATTCAACACGGTAGAAAAAGGCAGGATCGTGGCGACGATGCCCGTCAATGAGCAGACGAGACAGCCTTTTGGATTCCTCCACGGAGGGGCATCCGTCGCTCTTGCAGAAACCGTCGCAAGCGTTGGGGCTGTGGAACTGATCGATCTCGATAAGGAGATATGCTTCGGTCTCGAGATCAATGCCAATCACATCAAGGCGAAAAAAGACGGTGAGGTGACAGCGACGGCGACCGTCCTGCACCAAGGTCGAACCACCATGGTATGGGACATCAAGATCACCGACGAGGCGGACGATCTCATCTGCGTGTCACGCTGTACCATGGCCGTAGTACCAAAAAAGAACGTTTAACCGTGACGGGTGGGGGAAAAGGATAGACAATCCCACTTACTACGGAGGTATGAACATGAGCTGGTCGAAACAAGATTATCCCGAGTCACTGAAGAATCTGCCGTCTGATGTCCGGAATAAAGCCATCGAGATTGGAAATGCGCTACTTGATGAAGGGTATGAAGAGGGCAGGGCGATCGCCATTGCCACGGATCGGGCCCACAAGTCAGAGGAGGGAACGCAGACCGCTAAGGCAGAGTATCACGTCACCGTCCATGATGATGGCTGGCAGCTGAAAAAAGCCGATGGAGAGCGGGCCATCATGGTGGAAGAGACGAAGGAAAAGCTGTTGGAGCGAGCAAAGCGATATGCAACAGATCATTCCGGCACCCTTGTGGTGTATAAAGAGGATGGATCGGTTGAAAATCATCTATACCAAAAATAAGGAGAACTCCCGGAGACGGGGGTTTTTCTTTGGATTGATTTGACAATATTCTGCCTATTCGGTATAGTTATCTTGAATTCAAGATAAATGAAGGAGTGAAAGAATGGCCGATTTTACAGAACTGATGAAAGAACGTCGCTCGGCATCAACTTTTCTGCCTGATCACCCGATCCAAACAAAGGACCTGAACGACATTTTTGAACTGGTCAAGCTTTCCCCATCCGCGTTCAATCTCCAACATACGCGATATATCGTCGTGACAGACGAGGGTGTGAAAGAGGAGCTACAGGGTGCAGCCATGGGGCAGCATAAAGTACGTTCTGCTTCAGCAGTCGTTTTGCTCCTGGGGGATAAAAAGGCGTACGAGTCAGCAGAAGAAATTTATCGGGGATTGAAGATGCTGAAAATCGTGAACGAAGAAGAATTCTCTGGTATGGTCGAGAATACCACCTCTTTCTATGAAGGAAAAGGAAGTGGATTTCAGCGGGATGAAGCCATCCGTAATGCATCCCTATCTTCCATGGTCTTCATGCTTGCTGCCAAAGAAAAAGGCTGGGACACGTGCCCCATGATTGGCTTCGATCCGGAAAAGGTCAAGGAAATCCTGAACATAGAGCATCAGTACGAAGTCGTCATGATGATTTCTGTGGGGAAGGAAAAGAGAGAAAGCCGCAAACCCCGGGGCTACAGGAAGCCTGTCAGTGAGTTTGTTACATATATCGGTAAATGAAAAAGCGAAAGCCGTCCCGATACGGCTTTCGCTTTTTTTATGGATGTTGTCGATCATATTTTTCCTTGTCCTTCAAGTCATCCCGAACACTTTTATCCCAGAGTTTCGCTCCTGAATGATAGGCTGCACGGGAGATGAGATGACCACCGACCGGCGCAGTGACAAAGATGAACACGATGGCCAGCAGGACCTTGGAATTGAAGATGCCGTGCACGATATAAAAATAAAGGAATGTTCCGAGCAGGATGCACATGATCCCAAGTGTGGCACTTTTCGAGGCCGCATGATTCCGTGTGTACACATCCGGGAGCCTGAGAACCCCGAAGGATGCAACGAGGCTCAGAAATCCACCTATAAGAAGAAAGAATCCGATGATATAGTTAACGATTTCGGTCACGTTCGATGATCGCTCCTTTCTCGAGGAATTTGGAAAATGATACCGTCCCGATGAAGGCCAGGATCCCTAGCAGAAGAATGACTTCCAGGAAGGCATCGGAATCGATCAGCATGGAAACCAGTGCGACGATGGCGATCAGATTCACCCCAATGGCGTCCAATGCCACTACCCGGTCGGGAGTGGTAGGTCCCTTGATGACCCGGTAAATGAGTCCGAGCATGGAAAGGGAGACGCAGATCAGGGTGATACGGATGATGATTTCAAGCATCAGCGGCTCACCTCCATAATGGCTTTCTCGAAAGAATTGCGGATATCATTGATGACAGCTTCTTTATCGGGAAGGTCGATTGCATGCACATAGAGGATTTTCTTATCCATGGATATATCCATCACCAGGGTTCCGGGTGTCAATGTGATCAGATTGGCCAGCAAGGTGACTTCCCAATCCTTTTTCAGATTGGTCTCGTATGCAAAGATGCCTGGCTGGAAATCGAGTTTTGGCTTAAGGACCGTTTTCAATACATCTACGTTCGCTTTGATCAGTTCCTTCAGGAATAACAACAGCAGGCTGATGGATGCCACCACCCGCCAAAGATAGAAACGATCCGGGAAGAACCGCCTCATGGCCAGGATGATCAGCAGGCCTAGCAGATAACCGACAATGAATGAAGGAGCGGTAAAGGAGACGGATAGGAACATCCAGACAAATGCCAAGATGAAGTTCAATAAGATTTGAAAAGCCATGGGTACATCACTCCTTTAACACTGCGTCAATATAGATTTGCGGATCCACAAGTACTTCGGCCGCCTGTGAAAATAGCGGGCGGATTGCATCTGCGCCCAAGCCGTAAAACACGGAAAGGAGGACGAGTACGGCGGAAGTTGCCCACAGATAGCGTGCGTGACTTTTAGAGATACCTGTGTATTCTTTTGGTACGCCCCAGATACCGTTCAGGAAGATCTTGATGACGGAATAAAGGACCACTAGGCTTGAGGCCAGGATGACGAAAGCCCCCACGTAGAATTCCGAGGAGAAACTTCCCTTCAGAATCAATAGTTTCCCTATGAAGCCACTGAGGGGAGGGATGCCCGCCAGTGAGAAAGCTGCTACCAAGAAGGTCCAGCCCAGCCAAGGATATTCCTTGATCAGACCGCCCATCTTCCGGACATCCATCGTACCGGTTATGGATATCATGACGCCGATCAGAAGGAAGAGAGCGGCCTTGATGATCATATCGTGAATGAGATAGTAGATGGAGCCTTCCATCGCTTCACCGTTCATGGTGGAAATCCCGAATAGGATGACCCCGACGGCGATGACGATATTATAAATGATGATCTTCTTCACATCCCAGAACCCGATGGCCCCCACGCATCCGACAACGATGGTCAGGATTGCCAGTATGCCAAGCATCTCATGGGTGAACCCTGGATCGTGATAGAAGAACAACGTATAGGTCCTGATGATCGAATAGACGCCAACCTTAGTCAGCAATGCTCCGAATAAGGCCAGGATCGGGGTCGGAGGTGCGTAGTAGGAGCCCGGCAGCCAGAAGTAAAGCGGGAATATGGCGCCTTTCAGGCCGAACACAATCAAAAACAGGATGGCGATGGCTGTCAGGATGCCTGGTTGCTCCACGCTTGCGATCTTCTGTGAGATATCCGCCATGTTCAGGGTGCCGACGACTGAATACAGGTAGGCAACGGTAATGACGAACAAGGCTGATGAAATAACGTTCACCAGTATGTATTTGATCCCTTCCCGGAGCTGGACTTTTGTCCCGCCGAGGACGATGAGAACATAGGAACTCATGAGCATTACTTCAAAGAAGACAAATAGATTGAAGATGTCCCCTGTTGTGAAGGCGCCGTTCACCCCGACTAAAAGGAATTGGACAACAGGATAATAATAGAATCGTTCCCTGTCGCGTCCAATTGATTGAAAGGAGTAGAGGATCACCAGCAGGGTGATGATGCTCGTTGTGAGTACAAGCAGTGCTGAAAGCATATCGGATACAAGTGTGATTCCGAATGGCGCCGTCCAGCTCCCAAGGTTAAGGGTCTGGATTCCTTCTTTTGAAACCGTGATGACGAGGATGACGGATGCGATGACGGTTCCGATGGTGGAAACCGCTGCGATCGTCCGCTGCGTCTTCACCTGTTTACTGATGAACATGAGAATCGTTGCCGTGATAAGTGGTATGAGTATCGGTAGAATCAATAAATTAATCATTTCCTTCGTTTCCTCTCAACTGATCCATATTATCGGTACCGAGCTCCTGATAGGCCCTGTAGGCGAGGACCAGGAAAAAGGCCGTTACACCGAAGCTGATGACGATCGCTGTCAGGATCAATGCCTGCGGTAACGGATCGACGTAGGATTCCGCATGCTGTCCGAGCAGCGGGGCTGCCCCTCTCTTCAGGCTGCTCACCGTCAAGATGAGAAGGTGGGCGCCATGGCTCAAAACAGCGGTGCCGATGATGATCCTAAGTAAACTTTTTGAAAGCATGAGATACACTGCACAGGTGAACAGGATCCCAATGACAATGGCCATTAATAATTCCATTAATCGCTCACCCCAATCGTTTGGATGATGGTCATCGTGACGCCGACGACGACGAGATACACCCCGGTATCGAACAGGACGGCCGTGTGAAGGGATGTCTTGCCGAGAATCGGAAGTGTGAAGTAGTCAAACGCATGCGTCAGGAACGGTACATTGAACAATAGTGCCCCTGCCGCAGTCCCGATGGCGAACAGAAGGCCGATTGCCGTTACGATCTTATAGTCGATGGGCAGGATATTTGCAACCGTCTTCAAATCGAATGCAAGGAGAAGAAGAACGAGCGCTCCTGCTGTCATGAGTCCCCCGATGAAGCCTCCTCCTGGAGTATAGTGACCGGAGAAGAAGAGGCGAAGGGAGAACAGGATGATAATGAACACGGTCACCTTGGTGACGGTCTGCAGTATGACATCATTTGTCTTTGTTTTCACCCTTGATCCCTCCTTGTCATTCTCAGTTTTATCATGGCGAAGATCCCGAGAGATGCGATGGCAAGAACGGTGATCTCAAACAATGTATCAAAGCCACGGAAGTCGACGAGGATGACATTGACCATATTCTTACCGGCTGCTTCCTCGTAAACGTTCTTGATGTAATACTCTGAAATCGAATCAAATAGTTTCGTGCTGTAAGCCGAGATGGCAAACAGTGTCACGGTCACACCGACGCCTAGGGCAATCACTGCATTCCCAAGCTTGAAGCCCATGCGTTCTTCATGCCTGCTCAATTTTGGCAGGTGATAGAAGCAAAGGAGGAATAGGGCAACCGACACGGTCTCGATGACGAGCTGTGTCAGGGCAAGATCTGGAGCCCTGAACACCACGAAGAACAAGGATACCGTATAACCGGTTGCGCCCAACAGGATGATGGATGTCAGGCGAGACTTCGCGAACAGGATCATGACGGTACTGACCACAAGAAGGAGTGCGACAGCCACCTCATAGATCCCTATCGGGGCCATTTCGTCCATCTCCAGGGAGAAGGCATTGTTATACCAGAGGCTGAAGAGGGAGATCCCGACAAAGAACGTAAAGATATAAACAAGGTAAGTGCGGATGAACCCTGTCATATGTCCGTTCATGAAACTGTATGCCCCACGTTCGCTCCCACGTAATCCTCCGTCATATAAAGAATTAAGGGAAAGCCTTTGCGGTAATACCCGATAGATCTTCTCCCATTTTGAAAGGGTAAGATACAAGATAACCCCGAAGGCTATGACACCGATCGTCATGAACAGCTCCGGACTGAAGCCGTGCCAGAAGGAGATTTCCGTCTTCACGGTCTGTCCGTCGGCAATCAGACTCGGTACGATGGCTTTCACTGCTGGAGCAAGGATCCGATCCGATAAGATGTTCGGGAAGAAACCAAAAATGACTACCAGGGAAGCAAGGATGATCGGAGAAATCAGCATCCCGATCGGTGCTTCATGCGGTTTCTTCTCGAGCTTCTCAGGCTGATACTTCCCTGTGAACGTCTTGAAGACGAGGATCATGCTGTAGACGAAGGTGAAGATGCTTCCCACCCAGGCCAGCACCGGGAAAAGCGCCCCGAACGTTTCAAAGTTGAAGATATCAAGGCTAAGGACATTTATCATTCCAGTAAAGAACATCTCCTTACTGAGGAAGCCGTTGAATGGAGGCAGCCCCGCCATGGAGAATGCTCCGATGATGGCAATGGTGAAGGTGATGGGCATGAAGCTCATCAGTCCGCCGAGCTTACGGATATCCCTTGTCCCGGTTTCGTGATCGACGATTCCTGCGACCATGAACAGGCTTCCCTTAAATGTTGCGTGATTAATCAGATGGAACACGGCCGCAAGGGTTGCAGCCATATAAATGTTTTCATCGAGTTGATTGTAATGAAGCGCTGCTCCTCCGATGCCTAGTAAGGACATGATCATTCCTAATTGACTAATCGTGGAGAAGGCGAGGATTCCTTTAAGGTCCTTCTGGCGGACGGCATTGAATGAACCCCAGAACACGGTGAATAATCCAATACCGCCAACGAGCCAAATCCACACCCCCGAAGTGGCAAAGATTGGACTCATCCTGGCTACAAGATAGATCCCTGCTTTGACCATCGTGGCTGAGTGAAGGTAGGCACTGACTGGAGTCGGTGCTTCCATGGCATCAGGCAGCCAGATATGGAATGGGAACTGGGCAGATTTGGTGAATGCCCCAAGAAGGATCAGGATCAGTGCCCCCATGAATAGCGGGTCCGTTACCAACTGATCGCTCATCCCCACCAATTCCCTGATGCTGAATGTGCCACCCATGAGATAGAGGAGTATGATTCCCCCGAGCATGGAAAGGCCCCCGAATACGGTGATGATCATCGATTTCAGTGCCCCGTATCTCGAGCGTTCCTTCTGATACCAATATCCGATCAGTAAGAAGGAAGAAATGGAAGTGAACTCCCAGAACATATAAAGGGTGATCAAGTTATCCGATAGCACGACCCCGAGCATGGCCCCCATGAACATGAGTAAATAGACATAAAAGTTATGTAACTGTTCTTTTGCCTTGTCCAGGTAGTAGATCGAGTACAGGACGACTAGCGCCCCGATTCCTGTGATGAGCATGGCGAACAGGAGGCCGAGACCGTCCACGTAAGCGGTGAATTGAATACCGAAGGAAGGCATCCAATTGGCGGTCTCCGTTACGGTTTCCCCATTCTTCGTCAATGAAATAAAGCGGAAGAAATAGACGAACAGAACCACGGGCAGGATCAGGACGAACCAGCCGGTGTGGATCTTGCGGAACGCTTTATACAAGAACGGAATGAGTATGGCAAATAGAAAAGGCGATAAGATTGCCCAATGTAGCAGTGTCACAAAAACCCCCCCTTGAATACATCAGATTATGTAGATATTAGCTGAATTAAGACAGTCACTAGAGCATTCAGCGACCGAACAGTGCACCTATTGAGCATTATAACGTAAAAAAAAGCACCTTGCATTAGTCGGACGCCCATTGCATAAGGGTTTTGCCCCTTGTTATTAAATATGTAGAGAAACGGAAAAATACTTCGAAAAAAAAAGCACATTTCGTGCCTGGGGTCCTGTTTTCGAATAGTTTCTCACCGATGTGAGCATCCTATCCGAGAGGTGATATTCATGAAGCAAAAGCTGCTGGTTGCATGTGCCGTCTTCACAGGATTGCTCATGATGGCGTGCGTGGTGGATTCGAGGGATCAAATCGATCTGGAATCGGTCGAAAGCGGGGAAGGAACGAATTACGTTCCGATCGGGTACGACCGGGAAGGTTCAGACCCTTTGGTACCTGGTGAATTCAAACCTCGTCAATACATCAAGGTGATCGATAGGGACCGACACATGATCAAGTCGGAATCGGCTGTTGAATGAGGGAAGTCAGCTCTTGAATTGGAGGGACTTTCGACCTGTACACTTGGTACCTTTACCCTTTTCAATCTGCTCATAAACGATTATGATGAGAATGCACAGATTGATCACGGGAGAGGTACTTTTTGAAGAATACATATTTAACAAGCTATCTGCCTATTTTGTCCATCCTTTTGTTCAGCCTGACGTTTTCGGTTTACGGGGTGGGCGTGTTCGAAACGCTTTCCAAAAAGATCGGCGTCTATGCGGGAATGAGCGAATTCCTTTCCGAAATGCAGCTGAAGCTGGCCATCCTTATTCTGCTTATGATGGTCTTCTTTATGATTCTGTCTGCCCTGAAACTCATCGCAGAGACGATCAACGGCATTTCCATGCTGTTCTTCTCGATTGATTCAGAGGGTGAACTGTATAATAAAGTCCGCCCGGGTTCGATGATTTATTTTATCGGGGGCCTCGTTTCTGTCCTCAGCTTGCAATCATTCAAGGGATTGATCGCCATCTTTGTTTTGACCTCGGCGGTTTACTTCTTTTATTTTGTGAATAAAATTAGCTCTTCCCTAACCAAAGCCGGCCTGCTTGGTGTCGTCACCATGCAGCTTTTTTCATGGGCCGCCCTCATCCTGACGATTTTCTTCGTTCTTATTAAACTTTACAACGGCCTGATGGCAAGCCTTCCGATCATATCGGAGGTCAAGCTGTAAACGGGAATGAAAAAAGAGGACGGGACAAAACTAAAAAAGGCCCCTTTAATGCCGAACACGATCAGTATAGTATCTTAATAACGCTCATGATCTCCGTGCAAGACTTCGCTTTCCGCGGGTAGCCCGTGAGCCTCCTCGGCACGCCTGCGGGGTCTCACATCAGCTACTCTTCCCGCAGGAGTCTTCGTCTTGCACTCCGATCAATCGCTGGAAACGATGAAATTTGATGTTCATTAAACGAATTTAAAACCCGAATCCTTTGCTTTATCGTAGGCAAAGGATTCGGGTTTTACTATGGCTAAAACATGTTTGTCTCAACCTCTTTTTATTTATTTCATAATCTGCTTCCAAATCCTGTGTCCGGGACGCCATGATTCAATGCTGCTCATGTTTTCAGGTGTATCATGGCCGACCCAGACCCCTGTGGTGTAGTGATCGGTGAGGCCCATGACCCAAAAATCATGATACTGGTTCGTGGTCCCCGTCTTGATTCCTACATAAGACCTGGAGACATAGGCAGGTTTTCCAGTCCCGCTGACCGCTCCTTGATGAAGGAGGGCTCTCATTTGAGCAGTGGTGGATTTCGACCAAACTTCCGTTGCGTTGTCCTTCCATTGATACAGGAGGTTCCCCTCGGAATCAGTCACGTCGGTGATGGCCCTTGCCGGTGTATACTCCCCGTCGATGAAGGACGTATAGGCATCCGTCATTTCAAGGGGGCTCATCCCATAGGTGAATCCTCCGACTGAAGCCGCAAAGGTCTTATCCTCCTTACTTACCTTTTGGAAGTGGAACGGGCGGATGAATCCGAAGGCCTGATCCACGCCCACCTTTTCCATCATGCGAAGGGCGGGACCGTTATACGATTGGGCGAATGCCTGACTGATCGTCACCATGCCGGGACTCGCATTCCCGTAGTTCACGGGGCAGTATCCCTTGATGCAGTATTGATTTCCATCGATCGTTTCCTGCAGGGAGGGGTGCAGCTTCTCCATATAGGGACCATAGACCAGGAGCGGTTTGATGGCGGACCCTGGCTGCCTGAACGCTTGGAAGGCATGGTGGAAATTATATTCCTTATAGTTTTTTCCGCCTGTGATGGCAACGATCTTACGGGTCTTGTTGTCGATGGAAGCACTCGCTCCCTCTAGTTCAGTAGACTCAAGTGTATCATTCAGTGCTTTCGTGCTTTTTTTCTGCATGGCGGGGTCCAGGGCGGTGTTGATGATGACGCCGGAAGAAATCACGGCATGGAACCGTTCATCCCATTCCTTCAGGATCCCGTCCCGCTCTTCTTCAGATCCGGCATCTGCAAGCTCGTCTGCGAACCCTTCTTTTTCTCCGATCAGTTCCTTCAGTTCGTGTTCAACATAAAAGGCATAGTCCGGATATTCTTCAACTGCTTTCTTCACCTTTAAATGGATTGGGGTCTTTTTGATCTTCACGGCCTCTTTTTCCGTGAGTTTCTCCGATGTGACCAGAAGCTCGAGCAACCGCTCCTGACGTTTTTTCGTTTCATCGAAGTGCTTGATCGGATCATATTTCCCCGGGTTATTCGGGATGGACGCGAGGAAGGAGATTTCCCCTTGGTTGAGTTCGGTCACGGGCTTGCTGAAATAATACTGGGAAGCCGTTCCGATTCCGTACACGCCATTGCTGAAATAGATCACGTTCAAATACATTTCCATGATTTCATCCTTGGTCAGATTTTTTTCGATCTGACCGGCGTAGAAGAGCTCAGTCAGCTTCCGGTTATACGTCTTTTCCTGACCCAGGTACATATTGCGGGCGAGCTGTTGGGTGATGGTGCTGCCTCCCTGCTGGATATGGGTGAAAACAAGGTTTTTTACCACTGCCCTAAGGATCGCACCGGCATCGAATCCAACATGTTCGTAAAAATTTTGATCTTCACTCGTGATGATGATATCCTTCGCAAAGTCAGGTATGTCCTCATCCTCCGTGTAAAGCCTGTATGGACGGTTGATTTCGGAAAACACCCGACCGTCCTCATCCTTCATCAGGGATGTGCGGTTTACGTTCATATGCTCCTTATTCACCTTTGATTCCAGTGCATCTTGGAATTCACCGGCTTTCTTCACTTCCCCGGCGGAAAAAAACAAGGTGGTGAAAAAGACGGCAACGATACAACTGATGGCGATATATCCTGCAAAAGTTCTCATGAAACCCTCTACTTTTCTCGTAATCTTATTCTCCCATGATAATCCAATGGAACCAATTAATAAAGAAGCATTTCCGTGTAGCGGATGGTTCTTTTTACCCTGATGGCTATATGAGTGAAGTTTCAGTGGAGATGGGAGGAAATAGTCATAATTCAGGAAATAAACATGATATAATAGAAGAATACACCATCAGGGGTCCCACGCCAGGATGGGATAACGGGATACGACCAAACAAGGAGGGGTTGAAATGGGAAGTGAGGGACAGCTTGTTTTCATTGATTTTGAGTTTTCAATGCCCGAGCGGCAGAAGGTCCCGAAGGATTTTCATCCGGAAATCATCGAGACCGGTGTGGTCGTGGTGAACGGAGGGAAAGTCATCGACACCTTTTCCTGCTATATCAAGCCGGTCTTCTTCCCTAGGCTTACGAATCGATGCAAAAGGTTCTTATCCATCACTCAGGCCGATGTAGATGGGGGACGTTCGTTCAAAGAGATGCATGATTATTTCACGTCATTGGACCAGTTGGGCGTAAAGGAAGTGGTCACCTGGGGGAATATGGACATGAAGGTGCTCAGGGACAGCTGTTCTCGCCTTGGGATGGCCTTCCCTTTCCATGCACGATTCGTTGACCTTTCCATGGAATATAAGCGGTTCTTCGGTGATCAGAACCAGACGGGGCTGTGGAAGGCCGTGCAGGAATACGGACGTGAGGGTGTGGGGAAACATCACAAAGCACTTGATGACGCCATGACGACCCAGCATATCTATCATCTGGTGGAAAAGGATAAGAAATACCTCGGAAAAGCCGAGCCCACCACCATCGGAGACCGGATCGATCTTTCGAAATTCTATAATCAGCTTGCATGATGAAGGACCTGACCGCCGATGAGCGATCAGGTCCTTTTCGTCAAAACTCAATTCCGTACATCAAGGCATATTCCCTCTGGATTTCGGATAGTGCTTCAAGGCTTTTCACATCATGGGGCGTCGGGTCGACGGAGAGTCTCTCCTTGAAATCCTTGAAAGCAGTAAGTAATGATTCGTTGTATTCGGGAATCGTCCCTTCATACGGCTTGACCATTTTATCGGGTATGTTTGACTGCTCACGGAAAGCTAGTGCTTTTCTCTCATGAAAGAGCGGTACGTCAACCTTTCCCGGGTTGTGGAGGTCTCCCTGGCGCGGATGCTTCACGACTGCGAGTACCTTGACCACATAGCTGCCCGGGCGTTCCCCCGTCACCTCACCGATATAGGTGCCTGTCTTATAAAAGGCCGTGACATAATCACCAATTTGGATATTTTTCATAAAACCCCTCCTAACAGAAGATGAACTCGATTATAATAATAGGTGGAAATGTTTGAGAATACGCTATATACAATGTAACACGTGGAGGTACATATATGAAGAAGTGGATTTTGGTCTTACTGGTCGGCCTGGCCCTCGTGCTGGCAGCCTGTGGACAAGACAACGACAAAAGTTCAGAAAGCAAGAAAGAGACGAAGAAGGAACAGGCGTCGGACGCGAACGTCACCTATCCCCAGCTCACAAAGGAAGTAACGGGAAATGAGAAGCTTGTGGAGATGAAAACCTCCATGGGAACGATCACGATCAAGCTTTTCCCGGATCAAGCACCAAAAGCCGTAGAGAATTTCGTGACCCACAGCGAGAAAGGGTACTATGACGGCCTCAAGTTTCACCGGGTCATCAATGATTTCATGATTCAGGGAGGAGACCCCGAGGGAACCGGAATGGGTGGTGAAAGCATCTGGGGGAAACCCTTCGAGGATGAGTTCTCTCCAGAACTCTTTAATCTCCGTGGTGCCCTCTCTATGGCGAATTCAGGTCCCAATACGAATGGAAGCCAATTCTTCATTGTACAGAATAAAGCAGTCGACTCCAAGGTTGAAGAGCAGATGAAATCGGCTGGATTCCCGAAAGAGGTCATCGAAGCGTACATGAAAAATGGAGGTACACCGTGGCTCGATCAAAAGCATACCGTTTTCGGTCAGGTGATCGAAGGGATGGACGTCGTGGATGAAATCGCCTCGGTTGAAGTCGGGGAGCAGGATGCTCCGAAAGAAGACGTAATCATCAAAAGCATCGAAGTGGTGAAGTAAAGGGGACCCGGAGAAATCCGGGTTTTTCTTATGAGGCGTTCAAGGGATTGTGACATTCCTTCCCAATCCGGCATGGTGAAGGAGGGGGAAGATTGCTATAATGAACATGACTGTAATCGCTTTAATTGGAAAGGGGCGTTTCTATGTTATCATTCTTTGTCCTTAATCTATTCTTGTATTTTCCTGAAGATAAAAGTGAATATATCCCTGCAGGCATCACGATGTTCATTTTCATGATTGCCGCCGTCCTCACATTCCGGCTGATCATCCGCATCTCGAAGCGTGAAGAGCTGAAGACAAAGAAGATGGAAGAGGAGGCGTCACGCCGCCAGCAGGACTGACAAAATCACCGCTTCTGCGAATATTTTTCTCATCGCTCGTCAACAATGGTGAGGAGTATGAACGTGGAGGAACGGCTGATGAAACTATTCTTGATCGGAATCACGGCGCTTCTTTTGTCAGGATGCGTCCTGAAAGAGCCGACGAAAGTGAAAGTTGACATGAAGAACGGGGTCGGGGACTCCATCGGTACTGCGATTCTCGAGGAAACAGCAGATGGGGTGGAGATCGCCCTTGACCTTGAGGGGCTTCCGCCGGGCGACCTCGCTATCCATATCCATGAGAAGAGCTCATGTAAACGACCTGATTTCGCTTCAGTAGGAAATCATTTCAATCCCCTCGAGAAGAAGCATGGACTTCTCCATCCTGAAGGTCCCCATGCAGGGGATCTACCCAATCTGATCGTCGGGGAAGACGGGAGCGTAAAAGCAACGATCATGGCTCCTCAGGTGACCCTCTCAAAGGGCAAGACCTCCCTCATGACCAAGGACGGGACCTCGCTGGTCATTGATGAAAGCGCCGATGACGGCATGACCCAGCCATCGGGAGACTCTGGGGAGCGCATTGCCTGCGGGTCCATCGGTAAAAAATAAAAATGACTGCCATACCTGGCAGTCATTTTTATTTTGTTCAAGTGAGGGCCGTTCTCAGACGGTCGAGACCTTCGAGGAGTGTTTCTTTCGGGCATGCGATATTCATCCGCGCGAACCCTTCTCCTCCCTCTCCATATTTCGTTCCTTCTTCTAGAGCCAGTTTCCCTTTTCTCAATAGACGGTCCTTCAGATCTTCGTCAGAAAGACCCGTCTTGCTGCAGTCGATCCAGAGCAGATAGGTTCCTTCAGGTTCGACAAGATGCAGGGATGGGAGATGCTCCTTCAGATAGGCCCTTGTGAGGGCGACATTTTCCTCTAGATACGCTATGACATCTTCCAGCCATTCTTCTCCGTGACGGTAAGCCGCTTCCATGGCGCTGATCCCGAGGGCGTTCAACGTGAAGAATCCCTGTTTGGCATGAATGCCCGCAATTTTATTGCGGATTTCTTCGTTTTTCGTGATCATGGCCGAAGCCTGCAGACCGGCCAGGTTGAACGTCTTGCTCGGTGCGATGCACGTAATGATTGCATCCGCATCACCTTCGGGAAGGGATGCAATCGGGACATGGCGGTGTGGGCGATAGATCAAGTCAGAGTGGATTTCATCGGACGCGATGACGACCCCGTATTCTTTGCACAGGGAAGCGATACGGGTCAGCTCTTCCTTCGTCCAGACACGCCCCCCGGGGTTATGCGGATTGCATAGGAGGAATAATTTCACCCCATTTTGAAGGGCTTTTTCGAAAGCTGTGAAATCAATGGAGTACCCTCCGTTGGAATAGACGAGCTGGGCATTCTCCACCACCCGCCCATTTTCCTTCACCAGGTTGAAGAAAGGAGGGTAAACAGGTGATTGAATGAGTACTTTATCACCTGGCTCCGTTAGGGCCTGGATGATGGTGGCCAGTGCGGGGACCACCCCTGGGCTGTACTGCACCCATGATGATTGGATTTCCCACCCGTGTCTTTTGGCCATCCACTCCTTGATGGAGCCGGCAGTGGATGCTCCTGCGTATGTATAGCCGAATATCGGGTGTTCCATCCTTTTCTTCAATGCTTCAATCACGGGCTCAGGCGGTGCGAAGTCCATATCGGCCACCCACATGGGCAGCACATCCCCATAACCAAAGACTTCTTTTGTCCTGTCCCATTTCACCGATGAAGAACCTCTGCGGTCAATGACATGCTCAAATGAACTCAAGTGAACTCCCCCTTAGGAATTGTCGTTTACTCTTCCATCATAAAAGTTCAGTGGAAAAGATGAAACTGATTTGATTCAGCCGGTCCCCCTCTCTTAAATATGAGAAGGGGAGAGGCCGAATTCCACCTGTGCGGGACTTCCTTCCGGGAGACCGACTTCGAGAAACGATCGGATGTGGCTCATGACTGCATCGGGCCTCTCCTCTGGAACGAGATGCCCCGTGTCTTTCAGTACTATCAGGGAGGAAAGGGGAAGATCTTCATTCAGTCGTTTACCTGTCGATACGGGTACCACCCTGTCATGCTCACCCCATATGAGGAGGCATGGTGTCTGGATCGCTCGTAGATCCTCTCTGGACAGGTCGCCTTCGCGGTCACGGATCATCTTGGTGAGGGCTTTGAAGATATCATCCTGCAGGAAGGGTTTCATATACCCGTCCATCATTTCCTCATCGATCATGGCGTGATCATAGACTACATTTTCGAGGTTTTTCCTGACGCCTGTCTTGGCGAGCCATTTTTTGATATACAAATGAAAATAGGGTGTGCGGCTCAGGGTAAGGACCGGCCATGTGAACCGTTTCAAGTATCCCGAGCTGCAGAGAAGGACCCCCTTCTTGACGAGGGAAGGTGCTTTTTTCATGATATTCAGGGCAATCTGTCCTCCCATGGAATGACCGGTAAGATAGATGTGTTGGATCCCCAGCTGGGAAAGGAGATCGATGACGGTTTGGGCCAGATTGTCATAGGAATAGACAAATCCCTTTGTTTTACTGCTGTTGCCGAAGGGTGGAAGGTCGATGGAGAGGACATTATAGGATGCCTTCAAGAGCGGAAGGAGCTGCCTGAAGCTGAAGGTGGATGAAAGAAATCCATGAATCAGGACGAAGGTTTCGGAAGAATGAGGATGTCTGTCGTATTCATAATAGATCTCGGCCCCGTTCAATCGGGCAAATTGTGCACGGTCGCTCATGGTTCGCCACTCCTTTACGTTGTTCCAATTATTTTACCCGCTCCTTTCGTTTTAACACTAAGACTTTTAGGAGAAATGTGCTTGCGCTTCTGATATAATGAAACCATTTACAGGTGATGAGGAGGAAGAGTCATGCAGCTTAGAGAATGGGAACTGGATCTGTTACGGGTCCTTCAAAAGGATTCAAGGCTGACGTATGAAGATTTGAGCAAGATGCTTCAAGTGGGAAAAGAAGAAATCGTAGAAGCCGTCCACAGGATGGAAAAGGAACATATCCTCGTCCGGTACAATTCGGTGGTCGATTGGTCGAGAGTGGAAGGGCATGAAGGAGTGACAGCCATGATTGACGTGAAAGTCGCTCCAAAACGGGGTGTAGGATTCGATGAGGTTGCCCAGAGGATTTATCGTTATAAGGAAGTGAAAAGCGTATACCTTATGTCAGGGGCATACGATCTATCCGTCACGGTGTCGGGCCGTACAATGAGCGAAGTGGCAAATTTCGTGTCAGATAAACTGTCCACCATCGATTCGGTTCTGTCCACTACTACCCATTTCCAGCTGAAGAAGTATAAGCATGATGGGACCATCTTCGGGGATTATGAAGAAGACAAACGGATCGTGGTATCGCCATGACCACGAAAACAAGCTATGTATCCAAATCCGTACAACAGCTAAAACCGTCAGGCATCCGGAAATTTTTCGATCTGGCGGCCGGTATGGAAGGGGTCATATCCCTTGGTGTGGGGGAACCGGACTTCGTGACTTCCTGGACGGTCCGGGAAGCGGCCATCCTGTCACTCGAGCAGGGATATACGTCCTATACAGCGAATGCTGGTCTGATGGATCTCCGCAGGCGCATCGCCCGTTATATGCAAGAGCAGTACCGTTTATCCTATGATCCTGAAGGCGAGGTCATCGTCACGGTCGGTGCAAGCCAGGCGCTCGACATCAGCATTCGCGCTCTGGTCGACCATGGAGATGAAGTCATCATCGTGGAGCCGGGATTCGTGTCCTACGTGCCCCTTGTGGAACTGGCAGGAGGCGTGCCCGTTACAATCGGGACCAACCCGGAGAATGGCTTCAATTTGACGGCCAAGGAGCTAGAAGCAGCGATAAGCCCCAAAACAAAAGCAGTATTGATATGCTCCCCCAACAACCCGACAGGCAGTGTGTTGGAAGAGGAAAATCTTAAGGAGCTGGCGGAAGTCATCAAGCGGCATGACCTCGCCGTGATCTCCGATGAGATTTACTCTGAACTTGCCTATGATGCTGATCACGTATCCATTGCTTCCCTGGAAGGAATGTGGGAGCGGACCATCGTCATCAACGGCTTCTCAAAAGGCTTCGCCATGACGGGATGGAGACTTGGCTACATTTGTGCCCCGGCCGACGTCTCGCAAGCATTATTGAAGATTCATCAGTATGCCATGATGTGCGCATCCACTCCAGCGCAATTCGCTGCCATCGAGGCACTGGATAAAGGAATGGAAGATGTAATCGAGATGAAGCGCAGCTACCGCCACAGAAGGCATTACTTCGTTGATTCCTTGAATGAGATCGGATTGTCATGCCATACTCCCGGCGGTGCGTTTTATGCTTTCCCTTCAATTGAGAAAACAGGCTTGTCTTCGGAGGAATTCGCTGAAAAGCTGCTTCTAGAAGAAAAAGTAGCCGTCGTCCCCGGGAATGTCTTCGGGAAAGGCGGAGAAGGCTTCATCCGTTGTTCCTATGCTTCAAGCATGGAACAGCTCCAGGAAGCGGTCAAACGCCTCAGGAGGTTCGTAGAAGCCCATTCTAATTGAAACAAGACCGTACCCAATGGGTGCGGCCTTGTTTTTTTGCAAAAAAAGAGGCGCCTCTTGGAAAGTGGGCGCCTATCAAAATGAAAACAAAAGGGGGAATACTTAGAAAGCTTATTGTCAGTATGACCATGAATGGGTGGATTTATACACCGTCATCATGAATTTATCAGGAAGCGGGTGACCGTTCGTCCAACAGAGCGGAGGCTGGCACATCCAGAACTGTTGAAAACTTCAACACCGTCGGGGTATCCGGTATTTTCTCTCCCTCTTCATATTTCACTAAGGTGTTCGTCCCGATCCTTGCCTTCACCGCCAACTCCTGCTGAGTCATGCGGCGTTCTTCACGTATCCTCTTGATATTCCTTCCAAAGTGTGACATCGCGTCTTCCTCCTTCTCATGTAAACGGTTATTTTCTTATCATTAGTATACAATCATATGGAAAAAATGCGCACGTCCAGCGTTGAACAATCTGTTACAAAAGCAGAGGATGGAAGGGAAACCTAGCACCTCATTAATGGACCGATCCTGCAAAAAATCCCGATGCCTGTGGTGGCATCGGGATTTTTATTACGTATTATCGAGAGATCAAAATCAAAACGATGGCTACGGGCACAAGAATACGAATAAGGAGCAACCAAGCGTTGAAAACGCCGTATGAGATACTTGAACCTGAACGTACCTCATTCCAGACATCTTCCTTCTTCATCCGGTATCCGATGAAGAGGCTAATCAACAGGGCTCCGATCGGGAGACCGAAATTCGACGTGATGTTATCGGCAAAATCAAAGAAATTCAATCCAGCAATTTTGATGTCACCCAGTACGCCGAAAGACAGCGCACTTGGGATCCCCGCGATGAAAGCAAGAACGCCAACCATCCACGAATATTTCACTCGTTTGGTTTCTTTTCCTTTCGAAAGTCCCGCGACACCGATCTCCAGTATAGAGAAGGCGGATGTAAGAGTGGCGAAAAGCAGCAGAATCAGGAAGATCGTGAAGAAAACGCCACCGAACGCCATTTCATTGAATACGGCGGGAAGGACGATGAACGCAATCCCAGGGCCCTGATCAGGCTGGAATCCGAGTGCATAGACAGCAGGGAAAATCACCAGGCCGGCCAGTAGGGAAATCAAGATGTTCAGACCGGATACGCTGACCGCGGACTTTGGCATGCTGTCACCCTTTGGCAGGTAGGAAGCGTATGTGACCATGACCGAGAGACCGACAGTCAAAGCGAAAAATGCCTGTCCCATGGCAAGTAGTGCGGTTTTTCCATTAAGATAACTCCAATCCGGCAGGAGAAGGAATCGTACCCCTTCCATGGCACCGTCTAAGGTAAGGGCCCGGATGACGAGAACGAAGAATAAAATGAATAATGATGGCATCATATATCGACTCGCCCGTTCGATTCCCTTCTGTACACCTCCTTGCACGACCATGATGGTCATGATCATGAAGACGCCCTGTGCTATCAGCACCTCAACAGGATTAGAGATGACGCTGTCAAAAAGTGCAGCAAATCCTTCTTGTGTCTTTCCACTCAAAGAGCCGGTAATGCTTCTCCAGAGGTAGGATAAAATCCAGCCTCCGACGACACTATAAAAAGATAGGATGATGAAGGAAACGATCGTTCCTAAGTATCCTATGATATGCCAATAGGAATTTGGCGCAAGCTTCTTGTAAGATGTGATGGCATCAGCGCCTGCTTTCCGACCGATGATAAATTCGGCGAGGAGGATGGGAGCTCCGATCAGGACCGTGAATACGATGAAGAGAAGAAAGAAAACACCTCCACCATTTGCCCCGGCCATATAGGGGAATTTCCAGATGGCGCCCAGTCCGATGGCCGAACCTGCAGCAGCCAGGATGAAGCCAAGTTTAGAAGTCCATTGTTGTTTTGCAGCCAATTACAGCTCCTCCTTTCAAAAAAATAAGATTTTTCAATCGTACTATGTTTTCATACCCATGTACACAGGATTTTCAAATTTTCAATTTATAAGCGTGCTGGGTTTAACCGACAGAAAAATGGATAAAATATGGGTGTTTCACCACTTATTATGGATGAAAACGTTTCAACCTATAACTTTTTCACTAAATTATTGAAAATTTTAAAAAAATCAGGTTTTTGGGGTGGAAATTTCATCTGTTTGTAGTATACTAATTGTAACAAAACGTTCACAAATTAGACTTTTTTTCGACAAAATTGAAAGCGTTTCCTTAAAATATGAATGGAGGTCATTAAAATGGATGTATTCATGGTTTACCTATTTATTGCAACCGCCACGCCTCTTTTTCTCTGGATAGAACACCGCAAGTGGGCAGTGGCCCATATCCCGTTCGTCATCGCCCTATGGGGTGCATTCATCTATTACGTCGTGGTACCTGAACTTGGTGGCTGGGGGCATGTGACTCTTTGGAGCTTGCTCGTTGCAAACTTTGCATTTGCCCATCTTGCCGCATTTTATCTTTACGCGACACCTTATCTTCGGAAGCAACGTGAAAAAAGGCTTATCAAGTCATAATGAAACGGAACCCGCGGCCAATGGCCCGGGTTTTTTACTGTCTACTCGTTCGTGGGAATCCTCTTTATTTACGCGATGAATAAAGAATGATCATAAGAGGTTTTATTTATTGATCGGTATGGGAAGCCTACATAATGAGAGTGCAATTGTAGGTTGATCTGCAATGGAACGGTGAAATTAACTTTGCGGAAATCAAAAAACTGTGATATAATCTACAATTGCGTGTAAAAGAGAAAATAATATATATACTAGGAGTGTTACCATGACTACAAAATTCGAAACAGGATCAGTTGTAACTGGTAAAGTTACAGGAATCCAACCTTACGGTGCGTTTGTTGCTTTAGATGAAGAAACACAAGGACTTGTCCACATTTCAGAAATCACTCACGGATTTGTTAAAGACGTGAATGAGCACCTTTCTGTTGGTGATGAAGTTCAAGTGAAAGTTCTTTCTGTTGACGAAGCGAAAGGGAAAATCAGCCTTTCAATCCGCGCAACTCAAGAAGCTCCTGCAG
Organism: Rossellomorea sp. RS05; assembly: GCF_039822645.1. Lineage (NCBI taxonomy): Bacteria > Bacillati > Bacillota > Bacilli > Caryophanales > Bacillaceae > Rossellomorea > Rossellomorea sp. RS05. Next base: position 92,364 of record NZ_JBDKWY010000009.1, read on the forward strand.
AACAACCGGCAGCAGCGAAGAAACCACGTCGTCAAGGAAGTGTGAAACCGGCAGCAGCTGAAGAAACAACTCCTGCAGGCTTCAATACTCTTAAAGACAAACTTGAAGAGTGGATTGAGCAATCAAAACGCGAAGATCTAATCAAGAAGTAAGACAAAAGAAGCGGCTTAGGCCGCTTTTTTATTTGTCTTAATATGTTTGAAAATATAGAATAATGAGTTAATATACTTGTGGCAAACGAAGGGTCTCTAGTATAATCGGAATGTAAGCGCTTTATTTAGTAGGAATATACATAAATAAAGGAGGATGTCGAATGCTGTATCAAAACCCGAATACTGAAGGCTCAATGGTGTCGTTCAAGGATCAGTACGAAAACTTTATCGGAGGGGAATTCGTACCGCCTGTGAGCGGTGAGTACTTTGATAATGTATCGCCGGTGACAGGGAAGGTCTTCACCCGGATTGCACGCTCCAATAAGGAAGATGTGGAAAAGGCCCTTGATGCCGCTCATGCTGCAAAGGATGCATGGGGAAAAACGACTGTTGCCGAAAGGGCGTCCGTCCTCAATAAAATTGCCGACCGGATGGAAGAAAACCTTGAAATGCTGGCAGTGGCAGAGACGTGGGATAACGGAAAGCCTGTGCGTGAGACGCTGGCTGCGGATCTTCCCCTTGCCATCGATCACTTCAGGTACTTTGCCGGGTGTATCCGGGGGCAGGAAGGTACAATCGGTGAAATCGATGAAGATACTGTATCCTACCATTTTCATGAGCCGATCGGGGTCGTCGCACAGATTATCCCGTGGAACTTCCCTCTCCTCATGGCCACATGGAAGATTGCACCGGCATTAGCCGCCGGGAACTGCATCGTCCTGAAACCGGCCGAGCAAACCCCTGCTTCGATCATGGTCCTCATGGATCTCATCAAGGATATTCTTCCGAAGGGCGTCCTGAATGTAGTGCAAGGCTTTGGACTTGAAGCCGGCAAACCACTGGCCCAAAGCAAGCGTGTCGGTAAAGTGGCGTTCACGGGTGAGACGACGACGGGAAGGTTGATCATGCAGTATGCTTCTCAAAACCTCATCCCGGTCACACTTGAACTGGGCGGGAAATCCCCGAATATCTTCTTCGAGGATGTGATGGACCAGGATGACGACTTCCTTGATAAAGCGGTGGAAGGCTTTGTCATGTTCGCGCTGAATCAGGGGGAAGTATGTACCTGTCCTTCAAGGGCCCTGGTCCAGGAATCCATTTATGATAAATTCATAGAGCGCGCCATCGAACGGGTCAAACAAATCAAGCAGGGGAATCCCCTTGATACGGATACGATGCTCGGAGCACAGGCCTCCCAAGAGCAGCTCGACAAAATCCTTTCTTACATTCAAATCGGGAAAGACGAAGGTGCCGAGGTGTTGATCGGCGGAGAACAGAACAAGCTTGACGGTGATCACGGGACAGGCTTCTATGTCCAACCGACGATCTTCAAAGGAACCAACGATATGCGGGTGTTCCAGGAAGAAATCTTTGGACCTGTCGTTTCCGTGACCACATTCAAGACGAAAGAAGAAGCGCTGGAGATTGCCAATGATACCCTTTATGGACTTGGGGCCGGCGTGTGGTCGAGGGATATGAACACGGCCTATCGCTTCGGAAGGGATATCCAGGCTGGGCGCGTATGGACGAACTGTTACCACCAGTACCCTGCCCATGCGGCTTTCGGTGGATACAAAATGTCCGGAATCGGACGGGAAACCCATAAGATGATGCTCTCCCACTATCAGCAGACGAAGAATCTTCTTGTCAGCTACAGTCCGAAGAAACTAGGTTTCTTCTAAAATGTCAGTCTCTGCTACGGACGCAGCGGATGGCGTGATCAAGAAACTGCGGGAAAAGCATGGTCCCCTTCTCTTTCATCAATCAGGTGGATGCTGTGATGGCAGCGCCCCGATCTGCCTGGAAGAGGGAGACCTCCTCATCGGTGACGGGGATGTGCTTGTTGGTACCGTTTCTCAGGCGCCGTTCTATATGAGTCGGGAGCAATATGAGTACTGGAAGGCCTTTGATATCCTTTTGGATGTGAAAGAGGGGAGGGGTGGCATGTTTTCCTTGGAATCCGCTATCGGGGTCAGATTTGTAACCACTTCCTCTCTGAAAAAATAATGTGTTCTATTTCATAGAGCGCGAGAATACAGTGTAAGAGACAACGGACAATGTTGTCTCTTTTTTTTTGTTGATTTTAAAAGTTATCATTTTATAATAATTATAAATAGTTGTTGACAAAGTGTGTGAAATGGATAGAATAAAACTATACTTTAATAATAATTATTATAAATAAAAGAGGTGTCCGTATGAAAAATCAAAAACTGACAACGAATCAAGGAGCCCCGATTGGAGACAATCAAAACTCGTTAACGGCTGGAAGTAATGGGCCAACTCTTCTCGAAGATTATCAATTAATTGAGAAATTGGCGCATTTTGACCGTGAACGGGTCCCAGAGCGGGTGGTCCATGCGAGGGGAGCGGGGGCCCATGGGGTCTTCGTCACGAAAAATAGTATGAAGAAGTATACAAAAGCTGCCTTCCTTCAGGAGAAAGGAAAGGAAACGCCGGTATTTGCCCGCTTTTCGACTGTGATCCATGGTCAGCACTCTCCGGAAACACTGCGTGACCCCCGGGGATTTTCAGTCAAGTTCTATACCGAAGAAGGAAACTGGGATTTTGTCGGCAATAATCTGCCTGTCTTCTTCATCCGTGATGCGATGAAGTTCCCGGATATGGTTCATGCCCTTAAGCCGAATCCCCAGACGAATATTCAGGAACCGGAGCGCTACTGGGACTTCATGACCCTGTCACCGGAGTCGACGAATATGCTCCTTCATCTTTACACCGATGAAGGGATTCCTGCAAACTATCGCCAAATGCGGGGGTCGAGTGTGCATGCATTCAAATGGGTGAATGCGGCAGGGAATACGGTTTATGTGAAGTTGAGGTGGAAGCCGAAGGCGGGGGTCCGAAACCTGTCTGCAGAGGAAGCAGCTGAGATCCAGAGTAAGGACTTCAACCATGCCAGCAGGGACCTCTATGAGGCCATTGAGGAAGGGAATTATCCTGAATGGGATCTGTACGTTCAGATCCTTGATCCGATGGAACTTGATTCTTTCTCATACGATCCTCTGGATGCTACAAAGGACTGGCCGGAAGAGGATATTCCTGCCCACTTTGTCGGGACGATGATCCTGAATCAGAATCCTGAAAATGTATTTGCGGAGACTGAGTCCGCCGGATTCAACCCGGGTGTATTGGTCAATGGGATGCTTCCTTCTGAAGATAAACTGCTGCAGGGTAGATTATTCTCTTATTCCGATACCCAGCGCTACCGGATCGGAGCCAATTATCTTCAGCTTCCAATCAACTGTCCATTCGCACAGGTAGCCAATAACCAGCGGGATGGCGGGATGCCGTTCAAGCAGCAGAAGAGTCCGGTGAACTATGAACCGAACAGCTTTTCAGGGGAACCTGAGGAAGTGCCGGGGTATGAAGAGGTTCATCAACCAGTCACTGGTGAAAGAGGAAGGATCAAGATCCGTAAAACCGATGATTTTGGCCAGGCAGGAGACATTTTCAGGAGCTACCCCGATGAAGTGAAGGCTCAGGTGGTCAAAAACATTTCAAGTGAATTGTCCGTAATCGATACGCGCATTGCCTTGCGTGCAGTCTGCAACTTCTTCCGAGCCGATGCGGAATTGGGGAAAGAACTTTCGAAAGAGATCGGGGTCGATCTCACCCCGTACCTTCAACATATGCAATAAAGCCAAAACGAAAGAGGGGCTATTTAATGACCAACACGATCAGTGTAGGTTCTTGATACGCTCATGATTTCCGTGCAAGACTACGCTTTCCACAAACAAATTATAAACCCGGATTCATTTGCCTTATTTGAGACAAATGAATCCGGGTTTCCTTATGGCTAAAACACATTGTCCGAGCCTCATATTTTTCACGTTAGAATTCAATATCCCCCGCGCTCGATGCCATATTTGCGGATTCTGTACTGGAGATTCTGCCTGCTCATCCCGAGTGCCTTGGCAGTCTTGGTGACATTGAATTGGTGATGCTTCATGGCTTTTTGAATATAGTATGTCTCAGCTTCTTCCATGAAGACCTCAAGGGGTTTAGGTTCGCTTCCTGACTGGTGGAGGAAATCGGAGTCACCCTGGTGGATGTCGGCGACAGGGGAATGATGGATCCGCTGCCGGAAGCCGAATGGGAGGTGATTGAATCCGATTACCTTATGGGAGCCGATGAGCTGATACGCTCCTTCAAGCACGTGCTCGAGTTCCCTCACGTTCCCGGGCCAGTCGTATTGACGGAACGTCTCCTCGACCTCTTGGGAAATGCCTGTGACGTTCCGGGCATAGTGGTGATTGAATCGATCCAAGAAGCTCGGAACAAGCTCCTGCAGATCATCTAGCCTGTTCCTGAGAGGAGGGATGAAGAAGGAGGCCGAACTGAACCGATAGTATAGTTCCTTCAACAGCCTGCCCTCTGCCACCGCGTCGATCGGATCTTCATTGACCGTGGCCATGAGGCGGACATCAGGTATGGAACTACTGTCCATCAGGTCGAGTAATTGTTCTTGCACGTGGATGGGCATGGCATTCAGTTCATCGAATAAGATCGATCCGCCTGCGGCTTCCTTCATGACCCCGTCTTTGAAACCGGTACCAAAAAGGATCATCGATAGATCTTCTCCAGGCATGGACGAATAATCCTGCTTGATGAAAGGAGCATCCTTCCGTACGCCATCACAGTGGATGCTTCGTGCCAACATTTCCTTACCCGTACCGATTTCCCCGCAAATGAGGATGGGAGTCGTGGACAGGGCGGCTTTCTTCCCGGCGGAGAGCGCTTCCTGAATTCGGGGATGGGACCCCACGATGCGATGAAAGGCTGGAGGAACCGGGCGTGTATGAACATAGCCCTTCATCATTTTCTCCAATGTTGTCACATCCCGCGCAATTTCAACCGCACCGATGATTTCCCCTTCCAACTGAATGGGATATGTGTCGTTGATTGTGGTAATTTCCACGCCATTGCTATTGAAATAGGTTTGCTTCACGTTCAGCGTAGGTGTCCCTGTGTGGAGCACCTGAAGAAGGGTGCTTTCTTCTTCTGAGTGAAATTGAAAGACATCGAGGAGGTTTTTATCCAATACATCCTCGACTTCCATGCCTTCGATTTCCCTCATTTTACTATTGTAAATCACGGTCCGTCCGGTCGAATCGATGACGTGGACACCTGACTCGAGGTGATGGGCCACGACTTCATACATATATAGGCGTTTCTCACGTTCGAGCACGATGAATCCCCCTTCGATTGGCACTCCATTATTTTTCAAGTCTCATAGCTGACTTTGAAAATAAAAATTTTTCAAAAAACTCTTGAAAAAAGCAACCATCTTTTGCATTATTATAAGTGTAAGGGTTTTCTGAATGCAAATATTTTTTGCGTTTTGCGACAGAAACCCTCTGAGATCTCACTAAAAATCTTTGTTTAAAAGGGGGCAACACCCATATGATTCCTTACAAGCATGAACCATTCACAGACTTCTCGAACAAAGAAAACCAAAAAGCGTATAAAGAAGGCTTAAAAACAGTTGAAGCCTATCTTGGACAAGACTTTCCCCTGATTATCGGCGGGGAACGAGTGACTACTGATGCAAAATTGGTGTCAGTCAATCCTGCAGACCATAAAGAACTGATCGGAAATGTATCAAAAGCGGATCAGGAACTCGCAGAAAAAGCAATGAACGTAGCATATGATACATTCCAGACCTGGCGGAAAGTGAAACCGGAAACACGTGCAGATATCCTGTTCCGTGCTTCTGCCATCGTACGCCGACGCAAGCACGAATTTTCAGCCCTGCTGACAAAAGAAGCGGGCAAACCATGGAATGAGGCGGATGCCGATACGGCCGAAGCAATCGACTTCATGGAGTATTATGCACGCCAGATGCTGCGCCTGAAAGATGGATTCCCTGTAGAAAGCCGTCCTGGCGAATACAACCAGTTCAACTATATCCCTCTGGGAGTGGGCGTTGTCATCTCTCCTTGGAACTTCGCGTTTGCCATCATGGCCGGTACGGCTGTTGCGGCCATCGTGACAGGGAATACGGTGCTCTTGAAGCCTGCATCCACGACAGCCGTCGTTGCGGCTAAATTCATCGAAGTCCTTGAAGAAGCCGGTCTTCCAAAAGGCGTTATCAACTATATCCCTGGAAGCGGTGCTGAAGTCGGGGATTACCTCGTAGATCACCCGAAAACACGTTTCATCTCCTTCACGGGATCACGTGATGTCGGGATCCGCATCTACGAAAGGGCTGCAAAAGTCCATCCTGGTCAGAAATGGCTGAAGCGCGTGATCGCTGAAATGGGAGGGAAAGATACGATCGTCGTCGATTCAGAAGGCGATATCGAACTTGCAGCTAAATCCATCGTGGCATCTGCCTTTGGCTTCTCCGGTCAAAAATGCTCGGCTTGTTCACGTGCCGTCGTCGTGGAAGATGTATACGACCAGGTGCTCGAGCGTGCAGTTGAATTGACGAAGGAACTCACAGTCGGAAACCCTGTCGACCAGGATAACTTCATGGGACCGGTCATCGATCAAGCTTCATTCGATAAGATCATGAGCTACATCGAAATCGGTAAGGAAGAAGGAAAACTCATGGTCGGAGGCGAGGGAGACAGCTCGAAAGGCTACTTCGTCAAACCGACGATTTTTGCCGACCTTGCTCCTGATGCACGACTCATGCAGGAAGAAATCTTCGGACCGGTCGTAGCCTTCTCCAAGGCGAAGGATTTCGATCATGCCCTTGAGATCGCGAACAATACGGATTACGGATTGACTGGAGCGGTCATCACGAACAACCGTGAGAAAATCGAACAGGCACGAGAGGACTTCCACGTCGGAAACCTTTACTTCAACCGCGGCTGTACAGGTGCCATCGTTGGATACCAGCCGTTCGGAGGATTCAATATGTCCGGGACGGATTCCAAAGCAGGCGGACCTGATTATCTGTTGCTTCACCTTCAAGCGAAAACAACTTCGGAAACTCTATAAGGAAAAACGGAAGGAGCTCTTGTCTGACAGGGGCTCCATCCTTATATAAACCGGTAATACCGGTGAATTTAAAGGAGGAATATGCATGGCGAGTTCACAGGCGATCATCGATCAAACAGATAAATACGGAGCAAGGAATTATCATCCCCTGCCGATTGTCATTTCGGAAGCAGAAGGGGTATGGGTGACCGATCCCGAAGGCAACCGCTACATGGATATGCTCAGTGCGTATTCTGCCGTCAACCAGGGCCATCGCCATCCGAAGATCATCCAGGCGCTGAAGGATCAGGCGGACCGCGTGACGCTTACATCACGTGCCTTCCATAACGATCAGTTGGCACCGTGGTACGAGAAAATCTGTCAGCTGACAGGCAAGGATATGGCCCTGCCGATGAACACGGGAGCAGAAGCAGTCGAAACGGCCATCAAAACGGCCAGGCGCTGGGCGTATGATGTGAAAGGTGTCGAGGAAAACCGTGCTGAAATCATCGCGTGCAATGGGAACTTCCACGGCAGGACGATGACGGCTGTTTCTCTATCGTCAGAAGAAGAATATAAGCGTGGATTCGGGCCGATGCTGCCAGGCATCAATCTCATTCCATATGGCGATCTTGACGCGTTGAAAGAGGCGATCACACCGAATACGGCAGCCTTCCTCATCGAGCCGATCCAGGGAGAGGCCGGGATTGTGTTCCCTCCTGAAGGTTTCCTGAAAGCAGCTGCCGATCTTTGCAAGGAGCAGAATGTGCTCTTCATCGCGGATGAGATCCAGGCGGGGCTTGCCCGCTCCGGTAAAATGTTTGCGTGTGAGTGGGCCGGGGTCGATCCGGATATGTATATTCTCGGTAAAGCACTCGGCGGAGGTGTGTTCCCGATTTCATGCGTAGTGGCGGACGAAGCGGTCCTTGGCGTGTTCAATCCGGGCTCTCATGGTTCTACATTTGGAGGAAACCCGATGGCATGTGCCGTTTCCATCGCTTCACTCGATGTGCTCATCGATGAAAAGCTTGCAGATCGCTCCCTGGAGTTGGGCGAGTACTTCATGGGGAAACTTAAGGAGATCAAGAACCCCCTCATCAAGGAGGTCCGGGGAAGTGGTCTCTTCATCGGGGTCGAGCTTCATGAACCTGCACGTGCGTATTGTGAAAAGCTGAAGGATGAAGGACTTCTTTGTAAAGAAACCCATGATACCGTCATCCGATTCGCTCCACCTCTTGTGATTTCTCAGGAAGATCTGGACTGGGCAATCGAGCGTATCAAGAAAGTGCTTTCTTGAAAGCGTGGACAAGAGACGGAATCTTTTCGAAATTTTGTAGATGCTGATGGTTTAGGTAACAGTTATATGTTACAATTACAACGGTTTCAGATCACATAATAAAGAGGCGAATGTTAACAATGGGAGAAAACCTTAATCTGTTTACTTCTACACAACATGTCATCAATGATGCTTTGTCCAAACTGGGCTATTCCGAAGAAATGTTCGAACTACTAAAAGAACCGATCCGCATGCTGACCGTCCGCATCCCTGTCAGGATGGACGACGGAAGCATCAAGGTTTTCACGGGTTACCGCGCACAGCATAATGATGCTGTCGGTCCTACAAAGGGAGGCGTACGCTTCCATCCTGAGGTCGATGAGGAAGAAGTGAAGGCGCTTTCCATGTGGATGAGCCTGAAATGCGGGATCGTCGATCTTCCGTACGGCGGAGGAAAAGGCGGGATCATCTGTGATCCCCGCACCATGTCCTTCACCGAGCTTGAAAAGCTCAGCCGTGGATATGTAAGGGCGATCAGCCAGATCGTCGGGCCGACGAAGGATATTCCGGCACCTGACGTTTACACCAACTCGCAAATTATGGCCTGGATGATGGATGAATACAGCCGTTTGCGGGAAAATGATTCTCCTGGTTTCATCACGGGGAAACCGATTGTCCTCGGAGGATCACAGGGTCGTGAAAAAGCGACCGCGCAAGGTGTGACCATCTGCATCGACGAAGCGGCCAAAAAGCGCGGAATCGATATCAAGGGAGCCCGTGTCGTGATCCAAGGATTCGGGAATGCAGGTAGCTTCCTTGCGAAGTTCATGCATGATGCCGGAGCCAAGGTCATCGCCATCTCGGATGCCCACGGGGCGCTCCATGATCCCGACGGACTCGATATCGATTACCTGCTGGACCGCCGCGACAGTTTCGGAACCGTGACGACGCTATTCGAGAATACACTTTCCAACAAGGAGCTCCTTGAGCTGGATTGTGATATCTTGGTGCCTGCTGCCATCTCGAATCAGATTACGGAGCAGAATGCACATGATATCAAGGCGTCCATCGTCGTGGAAGCGGCGAATGGACCGACCACGCTCGAAGCAACAAGGATCTTGTCCGAACGTGGCATCCTCCTTGTACCGGACGTCCTTGCAAGCGCAGGCGGTGTAACGGTATCTTACTTCGAATGGGTACAGAACAACCAAGGCTATTACTGGACAGAGGAAGAAGTAAACGAGAAGCTTCAGATCAAGCTTGTCGAAGCGTTCAATAATGTCTATGAAACATCACAGAACCGCCGAGTCAATATGCGTCTTGCCGCCTACATGGTGGGAGCGCGCAAAATGGCTGAAGCCTCAAGATTCAGAGGTTGGGTCTAACCATCGCATGCCATGGCGCATCATCTCTCGGGATGATGCGCTTTTTTTGGTATGTGAGCTTTATAAAATTGACATTCACCTGTTCCGTTCGTACGATTGAAGGAAGAGCAGCTAAAGCGGATACATAGTGAATCGGAGGTCATGAAAGATGAACATTGCAGAAACATCCCTTGAAGCGGTAAAGCATGCCATACAGAATCAAAAGTCCTTTTTCAAGAATGGACATACGAGACTCATTTCCAACAGGAAAGAAACTCTTGAAACGCTCTATCAGACGATCAAGGATCATGAGGAAGACATCATTCACGCCCTGCAAATGGATCTGAACAAGTCTGAAATGGAGACCTATGCAACGGAAATCGGCATCCTTCTGGAAGAGATACGCTTCGTGCTCAAACACATCGATGAGTGGGCAGAACCGAAAAAAGTAAAGGTAGCCAAGACCCATATCGGGTCTAAAAGTTATTCGGTACCGGAACCCTATGGGGTCACGCTGATTATCTCCCCGTGGAATTACCCAATCCAGCTTGCCCTTGCCCCTGTGATCGGTGCCATCGCAGCAGGGAACACAGCCATCATCAAGCCTTCAGAGCTTACCGTCCATACATCACGTCTTCTTGAGCGGATCATCTCCGCCCGCTTTGACGGACATGTGCTGAAAGTGATTGAAGGAGGAGTGGAAACAACGGGGCATCTCCTAGATCAACCATTTGACTACATCTTCTTCACGGGCAGTGTACCTGTCGGGAAGGTCGTTATGGAAGCGGCAAGCAAACGCTTGATCCCTGTCACCCTCGAGCTTGGGGGGAAAAGCCCCTGCATCGTGGACGAGACGGCGGATATCGCCCTTGCAGCCAAGCGGATCGCTTTCGGGAAGGTCACGAATGCAGGACAGACCTGCATCGCCCCGGATTATCTTTTCCTTCATAAGAGCATCAAGGAGCAATTCATCACGGAGTTCAAGAATGCCGTCGTGACATTTTATGGTCCAGAGCCCCTCAAGAATGATAAGTACGGGCGCATCATCAATGAACGGCATTTTGACAGGATTGCCTCTTATCTCGAGGACGGGGAAATCCTCTTAGGCGGGAAGCTCGATCGTACGTTCCTGAAGATGGAGCCGACCCTGATGACACCGAAGGATCACTCTGTCCCGGTCATGCAGGAAGAAATCTTCGGTCCCGTATTCCCGGTGCTCGAGTACGAAAACCTGGAAGAAGTCATTGACTATGTAACGGAAAGGCCGAAGCCCCTGGCACTGTATCTGTTCACAAACAATGAAGCAACAGAAGCTGCCATCACGGGGAATATCTCGTATGGCGGGGGCTGTATCAATGATACCCTGATGCATATCGTGACGCCCTATCTTCCATTCGGTGGCGTAGGGGAAAGCGGCATGGGGAGCTATCACGGTGAGTCCAGCTTCTCCACATTCTCCCACTATAAAAGCGTCATGAAACAGACGAATAAATTTGATATGAGCTTCCGGTATCCGAATGGAAGATTCGGCATGCAGCTCATTAAAAAGCTGCTGAAATAAAGAAGAAGGCGTCCCGTCTAGTGGGGACGCCTTCTTGAATTTCATTTATCGTGTAGGTTCTGTACGGTGATCCCGTTCCAGTTCCTCTGTCGGTTTGAAAAGTAATCCAAGATTGATCAGTCCTGAAATTCCAACCAGACCATAGATGATCCGGGAAAGTCCGGCACCTTGTCCTCCGAAAATGGCGGCGACGAGGTCGAATTGGAAAAATCCGATCAGCCCCCAGTTCACGGCACCGATGATGGTGAGAACCAATGCAATACGTTGTAAAGCACTCATGTTTGTTTCCTCCTTATTGTATGGTTCACTATTACTATCCCCCAACCGTCCATAGATATGTGCGAGCCTTTTAAATTTTTGGGCAAGTTCTTTGCATTTTACGCCGGGTCTCATCCATAATAAAAAAGGTGAACACGAACATATTCTCTTTAGGAGGTATTCATAATGAATGAATTTACGTTTTATAATCCGACGAAATTGATCTTTGGTAAAGGTCAAGTCGGGCAGCTGAAGGAACTTGTTCCTCAATACGGTAAAAAAGTACTTCTCGTCTACGGTGGCGGAAGCATCAAGAAAAGCGGCCTTTATGATCAGGTAACAGCTGTCTTGAAAGATATCGATGCCGAAGTATTCGAACTTGCCGGTGTTGAACCGAATCCACGTTTGACCACGGTAAGACGCGGTGTGGATATCTGTAAAGAAGAAGGCATCGACTTCCTGCTTGCGGTAGGTGGAGGTAGCGTCATCGACTGTACCAAAGCCATCGCTGCAGGTGCGAAATATGACGGAGATGCATGGGATCTTGTTACGAAGAAAGCTTTTGCTTCAGAAGCCCTTCCATTCGGTACCGTGTTGACCCTTGCTGCGACCGGTTCAGAAATGAATGCAGGATCTGTTATCACAAACTGGGAAACCAATGAAAAATACGGCTGGGGAAGCCCGGTTACATTCCCTCAATTCTCAATCCTCGATCCGGAAAACACATTCACTGTTCCTAAAAACCACACGATCTACGGAATGGTCGACATGATGTCCCATGTGTTCGAGCAGTATTTCCATAATGCTACGAATACACCGCTTCAGGACCGCATGTGTGAATCCGTACTGAAAGTCGTGATTGAAACAGCACCTAAGCTGATCAATGACCTTGAGAACTACGAGCTTCGCGAAACGATCCTATATTCTGGAACCATTGCCCTCAACGGTATGCTTCAAATGGGCTACAACGGTGACTGGGGAAGCCATAACATCGAGCACGCTGTGTCTGCCGTGTACGATATCCCTCATGCAGGCGGTTTGGCGATCCTGTTCCCTAACTGGATGAAGCACAACCTGAACGTGAACCCTGCCCGTTTTGCACAGCTGGCTGAGCGCGTATGGAATGTCGATCCTGAAGGCAAAACACAGGAAGAAGTGGCTCTTGAAGGAATCGAGAAACTTCGTGAATTCTGGTCCAGCATCGGTGCCCCTTCACGCCTGGCTGACTACGATATTGATGACAGCAAGCTTGACCTCATTGCTGATAAAGCAATGGCCAACGGCGAATTCGGTAACTTCAACAACCATAAATTGAACAAAGAGGATACGCTCAGCATCCTGCGCGCATCCCTATAATAATCATGGCCGGTCCTGTTTTGGACCGGCTATTTTAAGAAATACAGTGATCACATAAAAACTTTTGAATGAATGCGTTTTCAGTTATCTGCGTTTCTTGATTATGATGACCGGATTCGATAAAGTGAGATAGAAGCAAAATAAAACAATCGGAGGATGGTTATGACACACATTCGTTTTGATTATTCAAATGCGTTATCCTTTTTTGGTGAACATGAAATTACATATTTGAGTGATGCCGTCAAAGCGGCACATCACGCCCTGCATGAAAAAACAGGTGCGGGAAGCGACTTCCTTGGATGGATCGATCTTCCTGTCGATTATGATAAAGAAGAATTTGCCCGCATTCAAAAAGCGTCAGAAAAGATCAACAAAGATTCCGATATCCTTCTTGTCATCGGAATTGGTGGATCTTACCTTGGAGCAAGAGCTGCCATTGAAATGCTCAATCACAGCTTCTTCAATACCGTTTCAAAAGAAAAGCGTTCAGCACCACAGGTCCTCTTCCTTGGACAAAACATCAGCTCCACTTACATGAAAGACTTGATGGATCTCCTTGAAGACAAAGACTTCTCTATCAATGTCATCTCAAAATCCGGTACAACAACCGAGCCGGCGATCGCCTTCCGTATCTTCCGCAAAATGCTTGAAGAGAAGTATGGAGTAGAAGAAGCGCGCAAACGCATTTATGCAACAACGGATAAAGCAAAAGGTGCCCTTAAGACCCTTGCGAATGACGAAGGCTATGAAACATTCGTCGTGCCTGATGATGTCGGCGGTCGCTATTCTGTTCTGACGGCTGTAGGTCTCCTGCCGATTGCCGTTAGCGGAGTGGATATCGAAGCGATGATGGACGGAGCAGCAAAGGCAAGGGAAGACTTCGGTCAATCAGAGCTTTCCGAGAACCCGGCCTACCAATACGCAGCCGTGCGAAACGTTCTGTATAACAAAGGCAAAACCATTGAAATGCTCATCAACTATGAGCCAGGTCTTCAATACTTCGCTGAGTGGTGGAAACAGCTCTTCGGTGAGAGCGAAGGAAAAGACCAAAAAGGGATCTACCCTTCATCTGCAAACTTCTCGACTGATCTTCACTCACTTGGACAATATGTACAAGAAGGTCGCCGCGATATCTTTGAAACCGTCGTGAAGGTTCAGGAAGCACGCCATGAGCTTGTGATCGAAGAAGCGGACAGCGATCTTGACGGCCTGAACTACCTTGCAGGACAAACCATCGATTTCGTAAACAACAAAGCATTCGAAGGAACTTTGCTCGCCCATACAGATGGCGGCGTTCCGAACCTGATCGTCGAAATCCCTGCCATGGACGCGTATACGTTCGGATACCTTGTGTATTTCTTCAAGAAGGCATGTGCTGTGAGCGGTTATCTTCTTGGCGTCAATCCATTTGATCAGCCTGGGGTAGAGGCTTACAAAGTGAATATGTTCGCCCTTCTTGGGAAACCTGGATTCGAAGAAAAGAAAGCTGAACTTGAGAAACGCTTGAAATAATGCAGAAATAGACCGGTACAAACACGTTCCGGTCAATAGAATAGCCGAACGAATTCGATACGATCGAATTCGTTCGGTTTTTTTGTATTCCGGGCTAGGCCGTTGATTGGAGAACAGGCCAAAGAGACCTTTGGAACAATGGGTGAGACCAAGCGTCAGCGATACGGAAGTGCCTTCCACCATGAAAAGAGAGGGTCTGCACGGGGCAAGAACGTTTCCCTGGATTTTTCACATGAACAGCCTTTTCAGGAACGTAGTGAATGACAGCGACTTTGCTCGAAACTCATTCGTGTCCCGTAAAGTTATTTACCTTAAGTTGTAAGAAATCCATGTCTTTTTGAAGCGTGGATCAGTAAGACTGCAGGCACACATCTTTAGGATAATGATGGAAGCGTCCATAGACCATGGATGCCATTTCGTTAAAACGGAATATCTTTCTTTGACTGCGTTGAAGGAGAGGGTTTACCATCTTGTTAGACCGAGCGATCGGTTTAACATTCGAGAAAGAAGGCGTATAGAAATGTGTGGAATTGCAGGCTGGATTGATTGGAAAAAAGACTTACGAGAACAACAGCATATTTTAAAATCCATGACCGATGCCATTGAACATAGGGGACCGGATGCAGAAGGTGCGTGGGTGAGCGAGAATGCAGCCCTTGGTCATCGTAGACTCATCGTAATCGACCCGAATGGCGGGAAACAGCCCATGCTTTATCAAAACAACTATCATCAAATCGCTCTTACTTATAATGGTGAGCTTTATAACTATCTGGAGCTTAAAGAAGAATTGACGGAGAAAGGTCACACCTTCAACACAAGCTCTGATACAGAAGTTTTGCTTCACTCTTATCTTGAGTGGGGAGAAGAGTGTGTTCGTCACTTCAACGGGATCTTCGCATTCGGGATCTGGGATGAAGAGAAGAAACAACTCATGCTTGGGCGTGATCATCTAGGAGTGAAACCACTTTTCTTTACAGAAGAGGGAAATGGATTGCTCTTCGGTTCCGAAATCAAAGCGCTCCTTGCCCATCCGGAGGTAGACGCACAAATCGATCAAACAGGACTTTCCGAGCTGTTCGGCATGGGACCTATGAGAACACCAGGTCAAGCGATCTTCAAGAATATCAATGAAGTCCGTGCCGGTCATTACATGATCTACAATGAACAAGGTAAGCAAGACGTCCAATATTGGACCCTTGAAAGCAAGAAACATACGGATGATATGGATACAACCGTCAATACAATCAAGGAAATCCTTGAAGATACAGTGAAACGTCAGCTTATCGCGGATAAGCCGCTCACCACGATGTTATCCGGTGGACTGGATTCCAGTGGCTTGACTGCGATTGCCGGTCGTGAATACGGAGATAAGACCCTGACATCTTATTCCATCGACTTTGTGAATAACGAAGCAGATTTCGAGGAGGACTTCCTGCGCAGGGATCTTGATGAACCTTGGGTAAAACGCGTTTCGGAACATGTGGGCACCGATCATACGTCCATCGTCTTTGACGCGAAAAAGCTCGTTGATAACCTGTTGACTCCGATGAAAGCAAGGGACTTGCCTGGAGTCGGTGAAATCGAGACGTCCCTTTATCTCCTGTTCACCGAAATGAAAAAGACGGCTACCGTCGCTCTATCAGGGGAATCGGCAGATGAAGTGTTCTCTGGCTATCCTTGGTTCCATCAGGAGGAATATCTGGACGCGGGTATCTTCCCATGGCTACTCAATATTGGTGGGATCGCTGACGTCATGAAGGACGATCTTCTCGACCAGCTCCATATAGAGGACTATCGCAAACAGCGCTATCAGGAAGCACTGAAGGAGCTTCCGGTCCTTGAAGGAGAGTCCGACATCGAGGCGAAGCAAAGGAGGATGTCCTTCATGTTCATCACGCGTTTCCTACCGTTCATGCTCGACCGGAAAGACCGTGCTAGCATGATGACAGGCTTTGAAGTGCGTGTGCCATTCTGTGATTATCGCCTTGTGGAGTATCTTTGGAACATCCCGTTTGAAATGAAAAATGTGGATGATATCGAAAAAGGAATCCTGCGTCGTGCACTGAAGGATTATCTTCCGGACGATGTGCGCAATCGGAGGAAGAGTGCGTATCCGAGTACGAAGGATGAGGCCTACTATGAAGGTGTGAAAGACTGGATGCTGTCGATCCTGAATGATCCACAGTCACCGATCCTGAATCTGATCGATGCGGATAAAGTGCGTGCCATGATCGATGACAAAGAACAATCCACCACCATGGTGAAGTCGTTATTCGATTACTTGATCCAAGTGAATGAATGGTTGAAGGAATATGATGTTTCAGTCAAGCTGTAAGACCTACATGTTTTCCCGCTAAAAGGAGAAACTATCCCTAAAATGAAAGGGGATGGATGATGTGATCGAGATTTCATCAAGCCTTGAAGGGAAGCATTATCAGCTTTACAAATTGGAGCAGGAATTGAAGCCACTGGGGTATTCCATCGGGGGAAACTGGGATTATGACCATGGATATTTCGATTATAAAATCGATGAAGAGGTGGGGTATCAGTTCTTGAGGCTGCCGTTCACCTCGGTGGACGGGCAGTTGGACTCAAGGGGGGCGACGGTCAAGTTCGGGAAGCCATTCCTCCTGTCCCATAAATATCAGATAGGGCTGGATGATCATGCCTCGACCGGGAATCTTTCAGGATCCTTCAATCAGTTCTCGGAGCCACAGGATTCAGATGCCAGCTTTCCTGAGGAATACATTGAAGTAGGCAGGGAGCTCGTGAAGGAACTCGAGCAGACCCTGTTTCATTAATTGGATATGACAAGCAGTTCGTCTGTGGTTTCGACCACAACGTCCATGGGGGGATTCACTAACGTGTTTTCCCCCTTTTTGATGCCTAAAAGGATGACCCTTTCCTTCAGCAGCAGGGCACTGAGGGATTGGAAGGTAGACCCGGCGTGCTCATCCATGACGGGAATCAGCTTCAGGTTATTGCCTTTCAGATGATTCAAGAGCTTAAGGATCGTCCTGGACATTCCTTGGGAGATGATGCTGTTCATCATGACGAGGCTGGTCTGCATATTCGTCTGGATGACTTCATCTGCGCCTGCCCGCTTCGCATTTTCGACCTGATCCTTCTGAAGGACTTCCACCACAGTATGGAGGGACGGTTGGTTTCCTTTAATGGCAAGCAGGGTCAGGATCGTGTTCATATCCGACGTCATCTCATCCTTATTCTGATCTGATGTGACCAAGGCGATCTTCGCTTCCCGGAGATTGGCCTTTTGAAGGATGGTGTCCTTGAAAGGGGAACCTTTGACGAAATGGACATGGTTGTTACGATAAGGGTTCTTCTGAAGGGAATCATCAATGAGGATTACATCGCAGCTTGATTGCAGGGATGTGAGCTGATGGATGATTTCACGGGTGCGTTCGTTCCACCCGATGATGATGACCTGTCCTTTTCCTTTATAAGCGGTCTTCCCCTCCATATATCCGTTTTGGGTGGTCACGGTTTCCGTTGCCAGCATGACGAAATAGGTGGAGAGAAACCCTGCCCCTACCAGGATGAGGAGGATACCCAGGGTTTTCCCTTCAGCGGTCTTGGGGACGAAATCTCCGTATCCTACAGTCGAAGTCGTGATGACCGCCCACCAGATCCCGTCAAAAAATGAGGGGAAGGTGTCCGGTTCGAGATAGTGGATCATGACGCCGCAGGTGCTCATGACGGCGAGGGCCATGATCAAGATCCGGATGACAAGCGGCCAGCGCAAAAAGCCGTGGATGAGTTGTTGCATGGGTACCAGCTCCTTTTTATCTGCACTGACCATTATTGCCGAATCGGGGCTAACTCATAACTCCGTCTGCCCATTCTTTCTTCAGCATGCTGTAGCTGTATACATCATGCGACTGCTGATCTTGCATGATGTAGTCACGGAGCAGCCCTTCCCTTGTGAATCCAAGCTTCTCCACGACGCGTGAAGATCCCGCGTTCTCCGGGATGATGACCGCCCCGACCCTGACGACGCCTTTTTCACGGAACAGATAGTCGATGACGGGCTGCAAGGCTTCCGTCATGTACCCTTTCCCCCAGTGGATTGGCAAAAGGTCATAGCCGATTTCACAGCGTTTGTGGGGCACGGAGGTTGCGTGAAATCCGCATGTGCCAATGAGGTTGTCCCCCTGATCGGCGATGGCCCATCGCATAGGGGCAAGTCCTGCGGCTTCCTGTCTTGCTTCGATGATCCCTTCAGCCTTGGCGATGGATTCGAGTGGCTCCATGCCAAAGTAGGTCAGCACCTCGGGTGAAGTATAAAGGGTGAAGAGGGCCTGTGCGTCTTTTTGGTGGAGCTGTCTGAGAGTGAGTCTTGTTGTGGTGAATGTCGGATAGGTGGTCATGCTGGGATTCCTCCTTTATGTATGAAAAACATTATACCATGATTATCCATTTGGGTATGCGGGGTTTTTCACGAATTCCCTTTAGCCAAGTTAAGCTGGAAATGAAAAAAAGTGCCGCTTGAACGGCACTTCCGGGGTCAGTCTCTGAACTTTTTCTCAATCTCATCCACTTTTTTCTTCAAATCATCGGACGTTTCTTGGATTTCGTCCTTTTTATCTGATTCCAAACCGCTCATGTAATCCTTGATTTTCTGGTTTCGTTCATCCAAGATCGTAAGGATTTCCTGTTTCTTGTCCAGGTCGATCAGTTCATCGTCTACAAGGGCATTGACTGCATCAAGGAATCGGTCGTGCTCGAGATTCCTCATAGTAAGGTAAGAACTGTATAGGTCACGAAGATTATTATAATAATCGACGGATGTCCAGATATTGTTGCTGAAGTTGTCTGATTTCCACCGAATCCACGTCCCTTCGCTGATGCTGTCCTTCCAGGAGGTTTCAATGTCTTTAAGCTCTTGTTTCGTTTTGACGGAAGTGTACTCGCCGCCTCCTGCCAGTGCGACGTTTTTAAGCTGGTCGTCGGCTTTGGAGTCGACGTCGAAGCCGATGATGTTGACTTGGACGTCGGTATTGTCTTCCTTCACTTTCTTCGCGGCTTCGACAGGGTCGCCGTCACAGGTTTCGATGCCATCGCTCACCACGTAGATGCAGTTCTGGGCATCCTTCGGGAACTGGTCATTGGCAAGGAGGATGCTTTCAGCAAGTGGAGTCCTTCCTTTAGGGTCGAACCCGTCCAAGGCGCTTGCAAATTTCCCCTTGTCATATTCCTCCATCGGATAAAAGGATTCAACGGCTTTGCAGCTCATTTTCTTAACGCTGTCCGATCCGGTTCCTTTATGGCCGAAGGCGATCAAGGAGACATTTGCGCCTTCGGGAAGTTCACCGGCGAAGTTTTCAAGGCTTTCCTTTGCCAGCTCCATCTTGCTTTCGCCGTCCACTTCCGCTTTCATGCTGCCACTGGAGTCGATGAGGAGGGCAATATTGACTTCTTTTTGTTCTTCCGTCAGTTCTTCAAGGTCGACGTCCTGGAGGAGGCGTCCATCGGGAAGCTTGATTTCATCAAATACCACCTCATAGTTTTCAAACTCTCCTGCTTTTTCCTTATAGCCGGTCCTGAGATTCTCGGTAATGGAGGCCGCCCAACGTTCCGCATCCCAGTCCCCGGTATCTTTCTTTTTTGATGTGATCGAGATACTCATCTGCTGCATCCTCAGAAGCGGATCTGGCTGCGTTTTGGTTGTCATCGGAAGGGATATGCTTCTCATAGATCTCGCCGTTCGTTTGGTCAATCAGTTCTTCCGTTGTTTGGGAAGACACCTTTTCCACTTTGGTCTCCTGGGGTGCCGCTTTTTCTTTCTTCCCGGCCAACTGTTTTTCGCTCTGGCATCCAGAAAGAATGAACACTAGAATAAGGGTTAATAACCATCTTTTCTTCATGCTTTCATCTCCTCTGGGTGGATCTCGTATGAAGGGATTCCGTGGACAAGGTTATCCAATAATTTACTGTAAATCCAGTACCCAATGACCGTGACGATAAACCTAATCGCAGAATGTGATGGAAGACGGGACAAACACCCCTTCGGATCAAGAAGCTCCTTCATACGATACCAGTAAGGAATGAAAGAAGGGGGACTACAGTTGACTAAAAAGACGTTGCAGTGGAGCGGATATGAGTGGATTGTGAAGAGCGGTGCAAGGAAGACCGGACCTGGACCGAATTACTTTGCGGGGGAAAATGCATGGGTGGACCGGGATGGCCGTCTTCATTTACGAATCACGAAACACAAGAACACATGGAGATGTGCCGAGGTGACGCTGAGCGAGACACTGGGGTATGGGACGTACCGGTTTTGGCTGGAAGGAAGACCGGACCGGATGGACCTGAACGGTGTACTTGGCTTATTCACCTATGATGAAAACTCACCTGAGCAACACCATCGTGAAATCGATATCGAATTTGCCAAATGGGGAAATCCGGGAGGCCACAACGCACAGTATGTGGTACAGCCCTATTCAGAACCGGGAAATCTCCACTCGTTCCCTATGAAATTGAACGGAAACTGTTCGACCCACACGTTCAAGTGGACGCCCCGTAGCATACGGTTCATGTCCCTGCACGGGCATTACACGGACCTGCCGTTGCCGCTTGAGTGGTTCAAGATCCAGGACTGGGAATACACAGGGGACGTCCCGGACAGCAGGGGAGAAAAAGTGGGCATCAACCTGTGGCTCATGGACGGAAAAGCTCCTGCTGAAGGAATGGAGATCGTCGTGGACCGGTTTGAATTTCAGCCGCTTTCCTGACAGGTAGGGGCTATACATGGAAATAGAAAAGGAGAATGGTGGACGGTCCACATTCTCCTTTTTCAGGTGGGCGATGGTGTGGTTATCACAGGAAGGTTAATACGCAATTCCTCTCACGATCGACTTCTTCGCGGATCTTTTTATCCTCATCCGTGACGTAGCCGTTATGTAAGACCTCTTCAATCAGATTACGGTTGAAAAACACGTTGTAATTAGCAGATATATTGCCTTCGGGATATGGAACCCCAATATAGTCGAATTGATTTTTTGTACTTACTTGAATTTGATTGTAGCCGTAGATCATCACCGATTTATCCATGTTTGAAAGCTTGAACACCGTGCCGATGGGAAGCAGCTTGGTGGGGGCGAGGCTGACTTCTTTTGGCTCTTCTTTTTTGACGTCTTTGGTTGTTTGCTGACTGCATCCGACTGTGATCAATGTGGAGAGGATAACCACCAGCATCCGTTTACTATTCATAGGTTTCCTCCTGATTTCAATTTCTGAATCGATGTGTTACAACCTTTTCTTAGTGCTACAGCCTCTTGATGGAAATAGAGTTTCAATCAGATGCCTTTCTGATCTTCAGGATATCTCTCATCTTTCTTGAAGAAGAAGGCGCGGATGAAGAGGGAGATGAGGCAGGGGGTATAAAAGACCAAGGCCAAGGTCACCACAACAGGTAGTTGGGAAAGCAAATCTTCTGGTGTTATTCCCCAAGTGACCAGAACAATTAAGCTGATGGTACCCATGGTCCCAAAAAAAATGGGGAACAAGAGGAGAAGCAATCGGAATAATTTTTTTTGGTGAATGTCATATCATTCTCCTTCATAGCTTTCCTTACTATCATGTTGACAGTGGTTAGAGTGTGGTACTCCGTTGTCAAGATGAATGTCATCCATAGGATATTGAATGGATAAGCGATCGCTCTTGAAACAAGAAGAGTTAATGTTTACCATATACCTAAATAGTGGGTTTGTAATCCTCTTTGATCTAGTGTCATAAGTGGTGTAGACGAAGCCGAGTTTCAACTAACTTTGGCATGGAGGCAGACGAATGCATCCATGCTTTTTGCGTGGATGCATAAAAAATCCGGACGCGTTCCCTGTCATGGCATGACAGTGGAATTCCAGTCCGGATTTTGTGATCACTTCGTTTTCTTACCTTTGAATTGGTTTTATTCAAACCTCAACTTCTTGACCTCGACTTTATCATAGTAGACGGTTCCCACGGAGTAGGAGGTAATGAAGCAGATCACCCTGGCTGATGAGGCATGTTCCGGTGCTTCAGTGGTCACGTATACCCTTTGCCATTTGTTCAGATCTTTGTCTGTGTGGACCGGCGTGGAAGAGAGTTCTTTCCCATTCTTATCGAAGTATCGGATCATGAAGCTTCCTGTCCCTTCTTTGATGAAGAGGTTTGTGGAGGCTTCGATGGTATCCCCCCCTTTGACTGGGATGGGGTCACTCATCAGTGCAACGGATTTATTCCGTGCTTTGTCTGTCAGTTTCAGGCTCTTTCTACCGTGGGAATGTTCCTCTCCTGATTGTTGATACTCCACATCACCTGAGGTTTGGAACATGGAGGTCCACCCCGGTATGGCGTCTTTTTTAAGCGGCTGTTCGAACTGATGATTCGTGACCTTGAGGTCGTCTTTCCCCTGCAGCGACTTGACTTCCATTTTGTGAAGCATCGTCCGGTTTTCCCTGGATGCGTAATAGATGTTGCCATCTGGAGCAATGGTGTATGCATAGACCCTGGCAATCTGTTTATGGTGAAGGCTGGTCGGGTCGATGGCAGTGAGGTTCCCGCTGAAGTCGGCATACAGGAGACCCTCGGACCATTGGAGTTTGATTTTATTCCAGGCACTGAGTGGTGGAGAATCGTAGAGTTTCTTGCTTTTCACCACTTCCAGGGTGTCCGGATCCAGGGCGAATACCGTTCCGATGGCAGCTCCCCATAGGAGTCCGTCTGGACCGAATGACAGATCCCCGATCGATTCGGGTTTATCCAGGCCATCGATATCCAATGAGACTTCCCGGATTTTTTCTGCTTTTGCCACGTCCCATACAAAGATCTTCGCTTCCTCGGCCGTCGGGTCAGCCCCCAGTCCACCATTGATCGTCGTGGTTCCGTATACCTTCCCATCTCTGTATGCAAGACTGTTCACGCTCTGGTCCTGCACGACATTCCTATAGACCGTATAAGGGTCATCTTCCTTATCGGGATCATAGACGGTCAGTGCACCTCCGAGCTCCCCGTAAAAAGGGATGCTTCCAATGAAGGCTTTTCCGCCACCTTCTACAATGGAGCTGACACGATTTTGGCCCTCTCCCAATGTGAAGAGCTTTTCAGGATTGGTGGATGAAGGTTCGAGGGACGTATCATATTCCCTCACATCACCGGCAGGATAAACACCGAACAGGACATTCTTCCCGAAGGATGCAATGGCATCTCCCTGCCCCATATCAAACACCTTCTTCGTTTTCCCGATGGGGTCATAGATGGCCCCTTTCCCTGTCTGTACCCCGCTTATATAGAGGTTCCCATCGGGTCCTGTATGGATCTTGTTGATGACATTGGCCGTACCCTGAGCGAGGGGAGGGGTCCGGACCGTTTCCCCCTTTTCAAGATTGAGAATGGAAACGTATCCCGAGAAATTGATCGTCACAAGGCTTTTTCCCGGAAGGTCGGGCGTCCCGAACTCGACCCAATCCACACCCCGGAATCCACTTTCATATTGAATACCAGAGTCTTCGATTGCCAGGTTTTCTAAGTTCAGCGTTTGAAGGTTGTTTTCTGTATTCATGAAATAGATCTTACCTTCATGCGACGTTTCGGGAACATGGAGACCGCGTGCCTTTGGAATGACGACATCCAGCCATTTTTTCTCCTGAGTATCATAAACATACGCGTTGCTTGAAAGCTCGTAGCGTGCGAACAGGTACCGGTCATCCACTTTATCTAGATCATAGATGTGGCCCGGCTCCCCGATGGAAGCAGCGATGTCTTCTTTCTCGCCGGTTGCGCGGTCATAATGGATGATTTTCCCGTGACCCGTACCGGAATAGGCATCATCCCCGATCACGGCAAGGGAGCGTATGTACTCCTGCGAGGACTCCCCGATCATCCTTCCGTAATCATCCACCTTACCGGTATCGGGATCATACTGATACACTTTTCCGTTAGGATACGTTCCGACATACACGTTCCCCTGATCAGATGTGATGGCAAAGGGGAAGGTCTCACCCGGGAAGGTGGCGACCACTTCCGCTTGATCGGAACCAGGGGTGTATTTCCATAGCTTGGCGCCACCGCCGATCGTGGCGATGTAGAGATCTCCATTCGGCAATACTTCATGTGCCCACGTGTTCTCGGCTCCTTCAAGGGGAATGATGCGCAGCAGCTTCTCCGACTGGATGTCAATGACATTCAGCTGTGCCGGAAGCCCCTTGGTCGTGGTATACATGACGGGTTTCCCGTTCTCTGTTCCGACAGCCCCGTTGAAGATACTGATTGCATCCGTCAGAGGAGTGAGCAGTTCCTCAGGTGCACCGTAATGGGTCATATCAAGTTTACTTGGCGCGGCGCCCGCCGTCATCGGTGTAGCAGACAGAATCAACAAAAAGATTACAAAACGTATCATGACTTTTTTCATCCTGTTCGCCTCCTGTTTATAGGATCCTTCTCCTTCATGGTAGAGGCGATGGAAGAGAAAACCAATATTATAGTAGGAATGTAAAGGCCCTTCTGCCTTCAATCCTTGTCTAGTAAAGGAGGGGAGGGACTTGACGAAAAAAGGACCGATAGTCCTTGAATTGATCACAAAGTAGACGGCAGGTCCAATGGTCCTGTCATCAACTGGGTCAAGAGCATTAGATGGAACCCATTTATACGCTAGAAGTCGGGATAAAGGATGGGTATGCAACCTATGGACTAAAGAGGAGAAGAAAAAATCCTTATATCAGCATAATGAGAGCCCATTCTAATTGATCAGCAGCTTTCTTAATCCATACGTTGAACCGTCTTTTAAAAGACGTTAATGATCAGGAAAACAATGATCGATTATGCTCATGAACTCCAACGCTAGAGGAGAAGGGGCTTTCCCTTTTCTTGTAATGTAACCGATGTTCCTTACCAATTGCGGTTCAAGGGATGCATAGTAGAGATCCATCGATTCCTCAGGAAGTGCAAGATTGGGCATGATGCTAATGCCAAGGTTCTTGGACACCATTGAAATGACGGTCTGATTGTCCTTGATATCATACGAGATGGATGGGGAGACACCATGTTGTTTAAATGCTTCCTCGATAAGTGTTTCGCATCCCGAGCGTAGCATAATGAACGATTGGCCGGTCATATCTTCTACATGGACTGTGCCTCTACCAAAAAAGGAATGTCCATTAGGGATCACTACATAAAGGGGGTCTTCCAGCAAGGAGATGAAATCCACTTTATGAACAGGAAGGGCGGTGAATCCGATGTCGACCGTTCCATCTTGGACCCACTTGCGGATGTCTTCATATCCTCCTTCATAAAGGTGGACATCAATTGTTGGGAACTGTTCCTTGAATAGCGCAAGCAATGTAGGAATATACCGTGCAGAAAAACTGGGAAAGCTCCCGATTGACAGTCTCCCAATGGTCAATCCATTCAGGGCAGCCACTTTCTGTTCAATCTGTTCCATGTGGCCAGCAATTTCCCGCATATGGGCAATAACAGTTTGCCCCTCTGCCGTCAATGAAGATCCAGTACGAGCTCTGTGTAATAACGCGATGCCCAGTTCGTTCTCCAGCGCTGTGATGATATGGCTGACGCCGGACTGGGTTAAACCAATCTGGTCCCCTGTCCTGGTGAAGCTTCCGCTATCTATTACTTTTAATAGCACCTTGAGTTGAAATGAATTCAAGTGAGCACGCTCCTTATAATGTTATGCATGAGAATCTCTAATGATAAAGATGATTAATATTCATTTCCCTTATGTTAAATAGAAGAATACACTATTAATAGAACAAAAACCAGATAGGAGATGGATGAAATTGAACAATCAGTATCTTGAATTGACGACACCCTATGTACTTTCACCCAATGCGATCCTTAAGAACAGGCTTGTGATCGCTCCCATGACGACCTATTCAGGGTGTGAGGATGGCAGAGTGTCAGAAGAAGAGTTTGCTTATTACGGTAGAAGGGCTGGGGGGGCAGGGATGTTCATCACGGCTGCAGCTGCCATTTCCCCCGTCGCCACAAGCTTTCCCCGACAGATGAAATCATATGGGGAGGAAGCAATCGATGGTCTAACGAAGCTTTCTACCATCATCAAGGAGAAGGGAGCTAAGGCGATCCTTCAATTACATCACGGTGGGAGTGAAAGTCTTCCGGGTTATACCCATGGGGAGCGCCTCGTCAGCCCAAGCGGTGTAACAGCAACAGTGTATGAAAGATGTGGATGGGAATATCATCCCAGAGAGATGACGCACGAGGAAATCTTGGAGACGATCAGGGATTTTGGACAAGCTGCTTATATCGCCATCCGAGCTGGTTTCGACGGAGTGGAAATCCATGGAGCCAACGGATATTTGATTCAGCAGTTCTTCTCTCCATTTTCCAATCATCGAACCGATCACTGGGGTGGGACACGATTGAAGCGGATGAGGTTTGCAGAAGCAGTCATTGATGAAATCAAGCGGGTACGTGACCTGTATGCGAGGGAAGGATTTATTATCGGGTACCGTTTCTCCCCGGAAGAACCGGAGAAATCGGGACTGAAAATGGACGATACGGTCGAACTTGTCGATGCATTGGCAGATAAAGGGTTATCGTACCTCCATCTTTCCGTAAAGAATGTATGGTCCATGCCGAGAAGCGGATCGAACTTGAACATGACACGGACCGAGATTTTCCGTGATGTTATTGGAGTGAGGACAAGCTTTCTCACCCTCGGGTCCATCCATACACCTGATGAAGCCATTGCCGTCATTAAAAAAGGAGTGCCCCTGTTTGGATTGGGGAGGGAAATCCTGATGGAGCCTGACTGGATGGAAAAGGTGCAAAGTGGACGTCAGAGTGATATCAATACGTTTCTCCCCCGGAATGGTCGGCATAGACTTGTCATCCCTGAGCTTATGTGGAACAACATTTTGAAAAGGGATGGGCTACCGGCACATCCGTAGAAAAGAGGAAGCCAGAATGCATCAAGCTTCATTGCTCCGTTTCGCTTTGGCGATGGCCTTATTTGGATCCGTCGGTTTTTTCTCGAAACTCACCGGATTGCCGTACATAGAATTGATTGCCGTCCGCCTTCTGTGTGCAGCCCTGCTCCTGTTTGTTGTTTGGCTTGTTAAGCGAGAGGGCGGAATGGATAAGTTGGACCGGAGAGAAGTGGGCATGATCTTATTATGCGCCGTGGCAAATCTATTAAACTGGATCTGCCTGTACGCATCTTTTGAAAAAACATCCGTAACGATTGCGATCTCCCTGTATCATCTTGCTCCCATATTCGTCCTGATTGCAGGGAGGTTCTTATTCAGGGAGAAGTGGACCACGCGGACGTTCCTTGCCCTCTCCCTTTGTTTCATCGGTACAATCTCCATCATGGGACTGAAAGCCGGTGGCCATCCCGTCTTGGGAGGGGAAGGGATAGCATGGGGTGTGATGGCTGCTTTTTTCTATGCCGCCACCATGTTGTTAGGGAAAAGTGTGACGAAATCAAGCCTGTATTTGGTCACCTTCCTCCAGATGGTGATAGGGCTCCTTATCTTGTTGCCCTTCGTTGATTACACAGTTTATTTTTCTCTAAGTAGAGAGCAATGGATGTATTCAATTTTCACAGGGGTGGTGCACACCGGTTTTGTGTACCTGTTATTCTTTCAAAGTCTACGCCATTTGACAGCCAAGACCATTTCCTTCATGGTTTTCATTGATCCCGCTGTCGCCATTTTACTTGATATCCTACTGTCAGGATTCCGGCCGGATCGATTTCAATGGGCAGGTATCATCCTGATTTTTGCTGGGATGCTTGCCACAATCTCCCCACGGGAGCATAAAACCCGAAGAATGATAAGCTGATTTCTTGATAATAAACCCCTCACTGATTCAAGTGAGGGGTTAAAGTGTTAATGAAAGCCTTTTATTTTCCCGTTGTCGGAGAGTGAAGGATGACGTAAGATAGATAGGCATAAACGACTGAAAGGAGGGGGAGACATGATCCACCTCATTCCACTGATGATCGAGCGAGTAGGCATCGTCCTCATTGCCGCCTTCTTGTTCTCGCAAGTGAAATCATTCAGGAAGCTCATTGAACAACATCAAGGGGGAAGGGATAAAGTATTGTTGGTCCTGATCTTCGGCCTCCTCGGCGTTGTGAGCAATTATACCGGCATTAAGATTTTCCCGGAAACCATCACGGGCAATTCATGGCTGATGGAAGTGGAGCCGGATAGCGCCATCGCCAACACACGGATCATGGGGATAACGATAGGGGGTCTCCTCGGAGGTCCCGTCGTGGGGATCGGAGTTGGTCTCATATCGGGGATCCACCGCTACTTTCTTGGGGGATTCACCGCCACTGCCTGTGCCGTCTCGGCGGTACTGGCAGGGGGCGCGGCAGGCTACCTTGGCCTTTGGAGGAAAAAACGAAAATCCATTACGGCCGGTTACGCAGTTGGCGTGGGGGTATCGATGGAAGCGGTTCAGATGCTTCTGATCCTTGCCTTAACAGATCCGTTCAGCCGGGCTTTCCGACTGGTCGAAGTCATCGCATTCCCGATGATCGTCGTGAATGGACTGGGGATGCTCCTGTTCATGCTGATCATCCAGAATATCGTACGGGAGCAGGAGAAGACAAGGGCCTTGCAGACAACGAGAGCGTTTACGATTGCTGACCGGACGCTCCCCTATTTTCGTAAGGGATTGAACGGAGAATCCTGTCAGGAAGTTGCCAGGATCATGCTGGACCTGACCGAGGCCGATGCGATTGCCATCACAGATTCAGAAGGGGTCCTGGCCCATGTAGGGTCTGCCGAGGATCACCACAAGCCAACAAAGGGGTTCGCCACCGAACTGACGAAAAAAGTATTGAAGCAAGGGGAGGTCCTCATGGCGAAGAGCAGGGAGGAAATCCTGTGCCGGAATGAAGACTGCCCCCTTTTGGCTGCCGTTGTCCTTCCGTTGAAAGTGCACGGGGAAACGGTGGGAACGTTGAAACTGTACTTCCATGATCCTGCATCCTTGACGGAAGTGCAGCAGCAGCTCGCAGAGGGGTTGGCCAAGCTGTTCTCGACGCAGCTTGAGCATGGGGATGCCGAAGAGCAGCTGAAGCTCCTGAAGGACGCTGAAGTAAAGGCCCTTCAGGCGCAGATCCACCCGCATTTCCTATTCAACTCAATCAACACGATTTCCGTCCTCTGCCGGACACAGCCGGAAAAGGCGAGGGAGCTGCTGCAGGAGCTCAGTCACTTCTTCCGCAGCAATCTGCAGGGAGCCCGGAATCTGGTCATTCCCCTTGAGAAGGAAATCGAGCACGTGAAAGCCTACCTTTCCCTTGAGCAGGCGAGATTTCCCGATCGATACGAGGTTTCATGGGAAGTGGAGCGGGGACTTGAAGCAAGGCTCGTGCCCCCGTTTGTCCTCCAGCCTCTCGTCGAGAACAGCATCCGTCACGCCTTCACCCGCAGAAGGGAGAAGGGGGAGGTCCTCGTGAGGATCACGATCGAGGGGAGCGACCTCCATATAAGGGTCTCGGACAACGGGAATGGGATTCCCGAAGAAAAGCGCATGATTCTCGGGAACGAAACCGTCCCATCCAAGCACGGGACAGGGACGGCGCTCGTGAACATAAAGGAAAGGTTGGATGGCATCTACAGTTACCGCGCACGATTTGCCATCACGAGTAAAGTAGGGACGGGTACGGAGATATCCATCCGGATTCCCTATGAGAGTACAGGAGGTTTGCAATCATGAAGCTGAATGCATTTATAGTAGACGATGAGCCACTCGCAAGGGATGAGCTCGCCTACCTACTGAAGCGCACCCATGAGGTGGAAGTCATTGGACAAGCAGGGGACGTGGAAGATGCCCTGGAGCAAATTCGCTCACATAGGCCCGACATCCTGTTCCTCGACATAGAGCTGTCCGAGGAAAGCGGCCTTATGCTGGCAACGGAGATCAACAAGATGGATCAGCCTCCTTTTATCATCTTTGCAACGGCGTATGATGAGTTTGCCCTGGAAGCTTTTGAACTGAATGCAGTGGACTATCTGTTGAAGCCGTTCGGGGAGGGGCGCGTGCGTCAGACAATTGCCAAGGTGCGGTCGATGATGCAGCGGTCGATACCCGTCGAAGAAAAGAAAAGCAGGCCGAACCTCGATACAGGGAAGTTCGCCATCGCGACGGATGAGAGGATCTTCCTTATTGATAAAGACGCCATCGTATATATCGGTACGTCAGAAGGGAGAACCGAACTGAAGACAGTCGACTCGGTCTATCAGATACCGGAGCCCTTATCCGTGGTGGAGAAACGGTTGGACTCCCCTGCTTTCCTCAGGGTGCACAGAAGCTATATCATCCAGCTGACATGCATTGAAGAGATACAGCCCTGGTTCAATTCAACGTACAACCTGATCATGAAAGACGGCTCCAAAGTACCCGTGAGCCGGACCTATGTGAAAGAGCTGAAGCACCTGATCGGCTTCTGATGCATTTCAACCCTCGAATTCTGCAGGTCAATCCGATTTGCAGGCCTCTCATAATGAAAACGCTATCAGTAAGCGTTTTATTTGATATAGTGAACCTACTTAATCGTCAACGGGAGGTTTGAGAGATGAATGCCATTACGATGGTGATCGGTTCGATTTGTATTCTTATGATTGCGTACCGGCTTTACGGTACATTCATGGCTGTGAAAGTCTTGAAATTAGAAGAAATGGAGAAAAAGAGAAAGACACCGGCCCATGAGCTGGAGGATGGCAAGGATTATGTCCCGACCAGTAAATGGGTGACATTCGGGCATCATTTCGCAGCCATCGCTGCTGCAGGTCCCTTGGTTGGACCGATCCTGGCCGCCCAGTTCGGATACTTGCCCGGCCTGCTTTGGCTCTTGATCGGTGCCGTGATCGGAGGGGCCGTCCATGATGCCGTCGTCCTGTTCGCGTCCATGCGTCAAAACGGTGAATCTCTTGCCGAAGTTGCCAAAAAGGAGCTTGGACCGGTAGCGGGATTTTGTACGGGGCTTGCCATGTTGTTCATTATCACCATCACGATGGCGGGTCTCTCCATGGTCGTCCTTCATGCGCTGGAGCGGAATCCTTGGGGTACGTTCGCTGTTGGGATCACGATCCCGATTGCCATGGGTGTCGGTCTATATCATCGCAAGACAGGTAACCTGAAGGGTGCTTCCATCGTCGGGTTCCTGCTGATCATGCTGGCTGTCTTCGTGGGTCCTTACATCCAGGATACCAAGCTTGGGGAGCTGCTCACACTTGATGTGAAGACGCTATCCATCATTCTGCCAGTCTATGCATTCTTCGCAGCGGCTCTGCCGGTCTGGTTGCTTCTGGCACCGCGCGATTATCTGAGCAGCTTCATGAAAATCGGGGTGTTCGTGGCCCTCATTGCCGGAGTTTTCGTTGTGAATCCTTCCATTCAGATGCCGGCCT
This sequence comes from Rossellomorea sp. RS05, assembly GCF_039822645.1. NCBI lineage: Bacteria > Bacillati > Bacillota > Bacilli > Caryophanales > Bacillaceae > Rossellomorea > Rossellomorea sp. RS05. Next base: position 124,193 of record NZ_JBDKWY010000009.1, read on the forward strand.
TTACAGAATTCATCCACGGAGGCGGCCCTGTCCTGAATGGTCCGGTGTGGCCGTTCATTTCGATTACCATTGCCTGTGGTGCCATTTCCGGGTTCCATGCATTCGTCGGATCAGGTACGACACCGAAGATGCTCGATCGCTGGCGTGATATCAAGTCGGTCGGCTTCGGTGCCATGCTGGTGGAATGTGTGGTGGCGATCATGGCATTGGTTGCGGCCACTGCCCTTCATCCGGGTGACTACTTCGCCATCAACGCCACTCCGGAAGTTTTCAAGACGCTCGGGGTGTCCACGGTCGACCTTCCGAAGCTGAGTGAAGAGATCGGGCTCAATCTTGAAGGAAGGACGGGCGGTGCGGTCACGCTCGCGGTCGGGATGACCTATATCTTCACCGACATTGCCTGGTTCGATAAACTGGCTTCGTTCTTCTTCCAATTCGTCATCATGTTTGAAGCCCTGTTCATCTTGACGGCGATTGATTCCGGTACACGGGTGGCACGCTACTTGATCCAAGACTTTGGCGGTGCATTCTACAAACCGCTGAAGCGTGTGGACTGGATACCAGGTAACATCTTTGCGAGTGCCCTTGCCTGCCTCCTGTGGGGATATCTGCTCTTCTCGGGTGATATCGGTTCCGTCTGGGCCCTCTTCGGGGTATCCAATCAGCTCATGGCCTCGATCGGACTGATCATCGGAGCGACCATCATCCTCAAGGTCGCAGACAAGAGAAGATACATGCTCACCTGTTTGATTCCGCTTGTCTATCTGTATGTGACCGTCAACTATGCCGGTTACTGGATGGTCAAGAACGTATATCTGAATCAGGCAGCGTCTGGATACAATGTGCTCAATGGGATTCTTTCCATCGTGATGCTCATACTCGGACTGATCATCATCCTCACGGCCATTAAAAATTGGATCCAGAATTGGAACAACCCGGCCCTTGCCATGCAGCGCAGGTCGGCGTAAAAGGTACGAAACGTCCCGGAAGCATATCCGGGACGTTTTTTATCGGAAAAATTTAAACATCATGTTCCGATAGGAGTAGAATCCGTCCATCCATCCGTTTGATAAAGTAGTTTTGTAAGCGCTTTATTAATAGGGAGGGAGAATGAGAGTGAAGAATATTTTCAGGTGGATGGGGGTTATCTTGATGCTCGGGTCATTATGGACAATATCTGGAACAAGCGGCTCTGCTGCAAAGGGGGATGATGCGATTTTCGGCTATGTCCCATTATCGGGGGATTGGAAGCAGGGGAAGAAAGGGAACGTCGATGGAGAAGCAAGGAAAAAGGCCCCTGCCCTTATGGTGTCGGCGGATAAGAAGGGGGGATATGCAGAGTACGAAACAGCGATCACCGCGGACAAATCGGCCTCGTTCATCCTTGGTGCAGATGAACGGGGAGAAGGGGGAGTGGAGATCCAGTTCAACGTGAAGAAAGATAGCGTCATCCTCATGTCACGGAGTGATGGGGAAGTTTTGAAAAAAATAAAGCATGCGCTCCGGTCCAAAAAGGAAGTATCGATCAAGGTGAGAACCGATGGGACAACTGCGAGCCTTTGGTTGGATGGGGATCAGGTGATGCAAGGGGTGGAGACCGGCCCGATCCACGGACATCATGGATTCCTTGTGGAAAAAGGCAAGGCCCATTTCCGTCAGACAACCGTAAGCGAGTGGCGTGCCAACCTTGATGGGGTGAAGATCGGGAGTAAGGGTTGGGCGCTTACCCCGGACGGTCTGAAATCAGTGAAAACGAACCAACAACTCCTATCGGCTACAAAGGCAGAGGATTTCTCTTTCGAGACCCGGCTTTACCTGACAGAATCTGACTCTTCGGCATCCCTGATCTTCGGGATTGATGCTACAGGGGAGGGAGGATGGCAAGTGGAAGTCGACGAAAAGCGGGACCTGATCCGTTTAGTGGACCTGAAAGGAGAAAAGATCCTGCAGTCGGTTTCAACCGGGATACAAGAAGATAAACTGTATCATGTGAAGATCGTGGCAGAGAGCGGCAAGGTCTACGTTTTCTGGGGGGAAGACCCAGGTCCGCTCCTGACCGATGAGGAGGTGGGCACGACTGAAGGATATCTGGGGTTCGCGGCTGAAAAAGGAGCCGTCTTCCAGGATGTGAGGGTGAGCGGGCTCGAAGGGAACCTTGAAGGGTGGACCCCTGACAGGGGAGAGTGGCTCCCCCATTTGCAAGGAGTGATGGGTACCAGTGATGGAGAAGACAACGCATTCCGCATGGCCACCACTGTTGGGAATGATTTTATCCTGGAGGGCGATGTGACTATCCAAGATGATTCTTCCTACGGAACGGCCGGTTTGATCTTCAGGTCCGATGGGGCATCCGGATATATGCTTCAAGTCGATCCGAACCTTGATCGGATCCGGCTCCTGGATCTGAAGGAGGATCGGACAATCGGGGAATCCAAACGGGAACTTTCCCCGGGGCAGACCCACCATGTCGAACTCCACGTCGTGGGGGCATCGATCAAGGTATATGTGGACGGATATGAAGAACCTGCAATCGATGTTGTCGATCCCGCTTATTCCGAAGGGAGATTCGGGTTGAATGTGTATAACGGCAGTGCCCTCTTCCAGCATGTGTATGCGACGCCGCACGAGGAGTATTACAGTGAACTATACCGTCCTCAATATCACTATACCCAGGCAAGGGGATATGCGAGCGATCCGAATGGACTTGTCTATTACAAAGGGGAATATCATCTCTTTCATCAGGACGGCGGTAAGTGGGCACATGCTGTCAGTACCGATCTCGTCCATTGGAAGAGGCTGCCCATCGCCATTCCCTGGAATGAGATGGGGCACGCCTGGAGCGGGTCTGCCGTCATCGATCATGATAATTCTTCTGGCCTCTTCCCGGAGCAAGGTTCCGGGATGATCGCGTACTACACCTCCTTCAACCCATCAAAACCGAATGGGGATCAAAAAGTGGGGCTTGCCTACAGCAAGGATGAAGGACGATCATGGCAGTTCCATGAAGGGAATCCGATCATTCCGAATATCGGTGAGTTTTATGATAGCGGTGGATGGGACTTCCGGGATCCCAAAGTCGTCCGGGATGAGGAAAGGGATCAATGGGTCATGGTCATCTCCGGAGGCGATCACATCCGGTTCTTCACCTCCAAGAACCTCATCGATTGGGAAATGATCGACTCATTCGGATATGGAGACTATGTCAGGGGCGGAGTATGGGAATGCCCTGATTTCTTCCCGCTAGCTGTTGATGGGGATGAAGGCAATCAAAAATGGGTCCTATCCATCAGCATGGGAGCGAATCCCAAAACAGACGGATCCGATACCGAATATTTCATCGGATCATTTGATGGAAAGAAATTCGTCAGTGATCATCCTGCGGGGACCGTACTGAAGAATGAATACGGAAAAGAAATGTATGCAACGATGTCCTTTTCGGATATTCCAAAAGAGGACGGTCGCCGGATCTCACTCGGATGGATGAGCAACTGGGACTACCCATTTGCTTATCCGACGTCCCCCTGGAACGGTCAGATGAGCATACCGAGGGAGTGGGAGCTGAAAACGTTGGCTGACGGAGAGGTCCGAATGGTCCAACGTCCCATTGGGGAAATGAAGGGAATCCGCGGGAACAAAACATCCTTCGGAGGCATCTCGCTCTCCCCGGATTCAAAGAACCCCTTGGCCAGAACTACAGGTATCGCTTATGAAATTGAAGCGGATATAGAGCTGCTGGAGGATGATTCAGGATTTGAAATCGGGCTGAGAGAGTCAGGGGACCAGGAGACCCTCGTCGGATTCGAAGGGGCGGGACAGACGATGTATGTTGATCGCTCCAGGTCGGGAGAGGTCGATTTCTCCGAGAAATTCTCCACAAGGCATGAAGTAGGAATGGATCCAGCCGACAGGCGAGTGAAGCTGCGCATCTTTGTTGACGGGTCTTCTGTGGAGGTTTTTGCAGGGGATGGAGAGATCGCTTTCTCAAATCTCATTTTTCCGGACGGGGCGAGTGACGGTATGAGCCTGACGTCCACCGGTGGAAACATTAAGGTCCACCAGTTCGATGTGTATCCCCTGGACACGGTATGGAAGGAAGCCAATGGGGAACGCCTTCAAATGGATCATGATCGGTTGAGCCTGAAGAAGGGTGAGAGTCATACCCTCTCCGTCAGGTCCGACTCATCTTCTGCCATCCACTGGTCGTCCTCCAACCCCGAAGCGGTCGAAGTCCGGGATAAGGGGACCGGGGAAGCAGACATCACGATGAAAGGAAGCGGCCGCAGCATCATCACGGCGAAAACCAAAGGTGGAAAGCTGAAGGGAGAGACCGTGGTCGACAGTAGGGAGGCGTACACGATATCAAGAGGGGTTCAAGGCCTTGCACTGGAATCACCGGTGGAAAACGGCTCCACCGTATTGATGGGGGATCCCGTTCAGCGATGGGAATTCTCCCTTCGTCCAGGAGGCGGCTACAGCGTGACGGCTATTGACAGTGGGAAGGTACTCGACGCCTCGGGAAGTATGCGTGGGGATGCGCTTCAAGTATGGGACGATCTTGGCTATCGAAACCAACAGTGGCAGGTGACCCCTCTGGGAGATGGTACCTTCGCTTTCAATGTCCTGAATAGCGGGCGCTCTCTTGGAGCATTGGATGAGGCACATGGGGGCGGGGTCGTACTCCATGAGGTAGGTATGGAAAAAAGGAGAGGGTGGAGAATCATCGGCAAAGAGTAAGGAGGGGCCGTCCAGATACACTGGGCGGTCCTTTTCAATCCAGTAACTTCCTGGCATCTTCCGCCGAATCAATACCCTCCAACTGCTGGAAATTGAATGTCCTGGTATTTTTCGTAGAAATGACATCGGACTGATGTTCATAAAGGGCGGGATAGTCAGAGAGTTCATTGACTTCCACAATGGTGAGTTCAAAACCGGTCTTGGTGAGCTCGTCTTTGATGGTTGTTAGGGAAGAGGACGCTTCTGCCAATGCTTCGGCATCGGATTCCTCCAAAGGCATCTTACTGTACAGGAATAGTGCTGTTTCAAGGTCATGCAGATCCCATGTATCCCCGTCCCTGTAGTAGTTGGTCAAATAGGGACGCTCAAATCCGAGTGTTTTCAACGTTGCAGCTTCCGGGGAGTCCTCGAGCCATTTATTGAATTCCAGAAGGAGCCCGGCTTCACCATAATTATCATAGAGGACCTTGGATGAGAATGTTTTTCTTCCATTTTCCATCAGGAAAACGACTTCCGGTTGGTCCGTCCTCTTGACGATGAAGATGGTCGGATGCTCATGTTTCTTGCTCATGATGGTGACATTGAATCCGTACTTCTCTTTTGTATAGTGATTGAGCACCTTCTCGACTCCAGACTCCCGGGAAAGTAGCCAAGCGAAAAGGAGGATGAAAATGATGGCGGCTGCCAAGATGATCCATGTGTTCTTTTTCATTGCATCACCTCCTTCTCATTTTACCTCATTATGAAGCAGGAGATGAGTCCTGTTTATTCCATCACCTGTCTTTTCATGGCGTATAAAGACAGGAGGAAATAGCCTTCCGATTGTATGATGTAGAAGAAAGAAAGGGGTATCGCAGATGAGAATACAGTCCATTACTATCTTACTGCCGGAACATAATGAGTGGGTCGATGCCTTGATCGGGTTCATCCGCCCTCTTCAAAATCCCTCTTTGCAGGGAATCGCCAAGCCTGAAGTGAGGTTGATGCGCTCCTCCGTCAAGCATCCGGAGATCTGCTTGGAAGGAGGGGATGAAGACGCCCGTCTCATCTTGGAAGGGATGACCGTTTCACCTTCACCGATGGGAAAAGGGGAGATCCCTCAACTGCCGGAATGCACCTGGGGCGTCATCAGCATAGAGGAGTGCGCAGATTTACTTCAGGATCTCATTGAAGGCGTGGACCATGTCGGCCTGAATATCCCCACGCGACAGGTGGGGGAGAGGGAGTGGCAAACCTTCAGAACGTCCTTGAGTAAAGGAACATCGCTTTACCGGTATCCAGGGGAGGAATGGCCCTTCACCATTCCTTCAACAGACGAAGAATTTCATGATGACATACGGACTTTTTCATATGATAGGGCCCCGAAGTTTGAGTGGGTGTATGATGAGTACGCTGATCTGCCGTATTTGCAGTTTGCCCTTTATACAAAAGCGACGCGCAGCGAATTGGAGAAGCTTCTTCCATCGCCGGTTGCCTTTTCCATCCAGGGACTAGAGGATCATTTTCGATCGCTTTTCATAAAGAGCCCCTGGCCGGGATTGGGAATCCGGATGGATCTATACTACAGTGAAAAGGAAGATAGGCAGTGGAGGACCGGTGAGTGGCTGGTGCGGGAGGGAAAACGGATCGGATCTGCAGGATAATATTATAGAAGAAAAGCGGTATGACATTCAATGAAGAGACAAAAAAGAACGGCTTCCGTGGAAGCCGTTCTTTTTCTGTGTCTTATGTATGGAGCATAGGGGGCTCGAACCCCTGACCTCTACGCTGCCAGCGTAGCGCTCTCCCAGCTGAGCTAATGCCCCATGAAGAATATGTATGGCGTATTCCCTCACTGAGGATACTTTTATATTATAACGTCAGAGTGGGAGAATTGCAACACAAAAACGATAATTTTTAATGCTTGGTGCAAAATGAATAGTCCATTCATTTTGCACCAACCATTAATTGAATAATTATTCAATTAATGGTATGTTTTATGTGTAAAAATCAAGGGGTGAGGGGATGAGAGAGCTTGCAATCGAAGAAGTGGAACGCCATGCTGCAGCAGCGTGGCCGAGTGTTCAATCAGAGTTATTAGGAGATTGGAAGTTGCGTGCTACATACGGAGTGACGAAGAGGGCGAACAGCGTCCTGACAATCGGGGAGCCTTCCCCCGGGTGGATCAAAACAACTGAGCATTTCTATCAAAAGCTCGGACTTTCGGCTATTTTTATGGTTAGTGCTAATTCCCCAAGTGGAATCGACGAAGAGCTTGAGCGGAACGGGTATGAAAAGATCGATGAATGTTACACCATGGTGAAAGAGGCTGGCATCCTTTCACCTTCGGATTTGCATAAAGGGGATATACTCCTGATTGACGAAGCTGACGATACTTGGCTTCATTTTTTTCTATCGTTGGAAGGTTTTCCAAATGAAAGGGCATCTGCCTATCAAGCGATCTTTTCACGCATCAATGGAAAAAAAGTATTCGCTGTCTATCGGGAAGCCGGTCTCACTCTTGCCGTAGGTACAGCAGTCTGTGAAGGAGACTTGTGTTGTATAAGCAATATCGTCGTGGATGAAAAGAGCAGGGGGAAGGGGATCGCTAAGAAGCTTGTCTCCAGTCTATTGGAATGGGGAAGAGCCCTTGGTGCCGGTTACAGCTACCTGCAAGTGGTTAAAAGCAATGCACCAGCCATCGGGTTGTATGAGAAGTTGGGGTTTACCCCGCTTTCGTCCCACCATTACCGCATCAAAAGTGAATAGAAAAGAGGCATCCGTCGACCAGGATGCCTCTTTTTCATTTTTGACCGATCGTTTTCAGCTGATGGACCAATCCGAGGGCTTCTTCATCTGCAATGACTGTAACGTGCGGGTGTTGATTGAGGATGGATGCGGGAAAGTCCTCCGTGATGTCTCCTTCGAACAATCGTTTCATCGCTTCCTGCTTCGCCTTGCCTGAAACCAGAAGAACGATCTCCCGGCTTTTCATGATCGTGGCGATCCCCATCGTGATGGCGCGTTTAGGCACTTCATCGAGGGAGTCGAAGTAGCGGGCATTGGCCTCCCTGGTAGATTGGGCAAGGTCCACGATATGTGTCCCTGAAGAAAATGACGTTCCAGGTTCATTGAATCCGATATGCCCGTTTTCCCCGATGCCAAGAAGCTGGAGGTCGATTCCACCCGTCTTCTCGATCGTGGCGTCATAGTCCATGCATTCTTCTTCAAGATCTTCCCTCGTACCGGATGGCAAATGAACGGCTTCTTCCGGGATATCGATATGATTGAACAGATTCGAGTCCATGTAGTGATAATAGCTGTTTGGATCCTCTTTAGGCAGGCCGATATATTCATCAAGATTGAAACTGGTCACATTCCCATAGCTTGTACCGTTCTGTTCATGATCATGGATCAGGGCTTCATATAGTCCTTTCGGAGTTCCGCCGGTTGCCAGACCAAGGACGGGTTTTTTGGTTGAGTGGATCTTCTCGATGATACAGTCTGCTGCCCGCTGGCTCATTTCGTCGTAATCCTTCACTTCAATCAGTTTCATGGGAATCCTCCTTCCTTTCATATGCGAGTGTTCCTTTGCAGTAGGTCGCCATGATCTTCTGTGATGCATCCATCATCACGATGTCTGCATCTTTGCCGGTCTTCAGGCTTCCTTTGCGGTCGAAGACACCAAGCTGCCTTGCTGGATTCTCAGAGGCCATCCTGATGGCATTCACGATACCGGCCCCCGTGAAGTCCTGAACGTTTGTGAAGGCATGATCCATTTTCAGGACGCTTCCTGCCAGGGTATCTGGATCGAGCAAGGCCACTCCATCTTTTACTGTGACCATCTGTCCACCAAGGTCGTATTGTCCATTTTTTAGGCATTTTGCCCTCATGGAGTCGGTAATGAGGATGAAGCGCTCATCCGTCACCTGTCGGTAAGCAATGTTGACGACTTCGGGTTTTACGTGTACACCGTCGGCAATCAGTTCGACCATCAGTTCCGGGCGAGCAAAAGCGGCTCCGACGACACCGGGTTCCCGGTGATGCAGCCCGCTCATCTGATTGAAGAGGTGAGTCACGTGGGAGAGACCCGCATCGATGGCATTCTCCATTTGTTCATAGGTTGCACTCGTATGTCCAGCCGAGGCGACGATCCCCCTGCTATGCAGGTAGGAAATCAGGGCGTGGTCTCCATCGAGTTCAGGGGCCAGTGTGACGAGCTTGATGGTCCCACCGGACAATCGCTCCCAATCCATGAACACATCAAGGTCCGGTGTCAAGGTGCTCCTTACGGGTTGGGCACCTGCGCGCCCAGGGTTGATGAATGGTCCTTCCAGATGGATACCGAGGATTTCTGCCTGGCCGGCATGCTGATGTCCTTCCATATAGTCACGGACATTTTTCAAGGCAACCTCGATGGCTGCTTTCTTCTCCGTGATCGTGGTGGCAAGGAAGCTGGTCGTCCCCTCCGCTGGAAGGATGGCTGCCATGACATCGAGGCTTTCCTTCGTACCGTCCATCGTATCGGCTCCGTTTGCTCCGTGTATGTGAACATCGATCATGCCTGGGATGATGGAATGCTCCGCAGGCACTTGGACCACTTCACAGCCTTCCAACGAAGATAGTTCTTCTTTCCTGCCCATGGAGGAGATCAATCCGTTCTCGATTTTCAAATAGCCTCCTGGAATGACCCCGTCTTCCCCATAGATGGTGCCCCCTAGCAAAATGATGGGTGTGCTGTTCATGCGTATCCGCTCCTTTGTTGCGTTGTTATTCTCATTATACAACAAAAAGTATAGATGTCTATACCAGTTTGGTTTTGGCAAAGACACTAAATGCCTGTATGAATAAGTAGAAGTGGTCTATACATCCCAAATGTGCTACGATAAGGGAAACGAATGTACCGGAAGGAGAAGATCGATGATCAATAAACAATCGCCTCTTCCTTTATATTACCAACTGGAGGAATACCTCAAACAACAGATCGAAACCGGGGAGTGGAAGCCGGGCGACATCATGCCCTCCGAAAGGGAGCTTTCTGAAGAGTTCAAGATCAGCAGAATGACGGTGCGCCAAGCCCTGACCAATCTGGTGAACAAGAACATCCTCTTCAGGGAAAAGGGCCGCGGTACATTTGTTTCCCACCGTAAGTTCGAACAGAATCTTCAAGGTTTGACGAGCTTCAGTGAAGATATGGAACGGCGCGGACTGGCTTCCGGTAGCAAGCTTCTTTATTTTGAACAGGTGAAAGCCGGGGATCAAGTGGCAGAAGCGCTCGCCATTTCGCCGGGCGATCCCGTCTACAAGCTGAAAAGGATCCGTCTTGCCGATCAAGAGCCGCTTGCTGTTGAAACAAGCTATAACCCAGTGAGTCTATTCCCTGAGCTTGATCAAAAGATATTCGAAAAATCGTTATATCATTATATAGAAGAAAATCGTCAGATGAGGATCAGCCATGGGACGCAAACCGTGGAAGCGGCCCTTGTGACGGATGAGGATGCACAGCATCTCATGATGGAAGAGGGTCAGCCTGTCCTCTTGATTCAGCGTGTGACCCATCTCGAGGATGGACGGCCGTTCGAGCTTGTCTGGTCGATCTATCGAGGGGACAGCTACAAATACCGGATCGAAATGAATCGGCGATGAGGTGTCTTCTCACCATGCATGAAACGTGTTACACTACTACAATCTTTAGCAACTAGTGAAAGGAAGTTCATCATATGACATATAAAATGATCGTTCTCGATTTGGATGACACCCTTTTAAGGGACGACCAGTCCATTTCCCCGCGCACAAAAGAAGCCCTCTTGCTGGCACAGCAGGAAGGCGTGAAGGTGGTCCTTGCTTCAGGACGTCCCACTTATGGTATGAAGTGGGTGGCGGAGGAACTTGAGTTGGCCCGCTATGGCAGCTATATTCTTTCATTCAACGGATCCAAGGTCATCAACTGTGAAACAGGGGAGGAACTGTATAGCAGGACTCTTTCAACAGAATCGCTTCACCGCCTTTATGACATCAGCAAGCGGGAAGATGTGGGCATCCTTACCTATATGGATGATGCCATCATCGTCGAAGAGGAAAATGAGTATGCCGATATTGAAGCCAATCTTACCGGACTCCCTGTGAAGGTTGTCCCAAGCTTCAAGGAGGCCGTCGATCGCCCTGCCGTTAAAGCCCTGATGCTGAAGGATGCAGAGAGGTTGGCGGAAGTGGAGAAGCAACTTCAGGATGAGCTTGACGGAGAGCTCAGCGCCATGAGATCGAAGCCGTTCTTCCTTGAACTGACCGAGCCAGGAGTCACAAAAGGGGCGAGCCTGGATAGGCTGATCAACACGATGGGGATCACAGCTGAAGAGGTGATCGCAGTCGGGGACAGTTACAATGACCTGACGATGCTGGAGTTTGCCGGTCTTGGTGTCGCCATGGGCAATGCACCGGATGATATTAAAGAGATAGCAGATTATGTGGCTCCGTCGAACATGGAAGACGGAGTCGCAGAAGTTGTCGAGAAATTCTTATTGAAGCAATTCACACGGGTATAAAGGGGAGATGGGGCCAAGCAGGGCCTCATCTCTTTCCAATTTGTCCTATTATGATCCAGGGCACATATAATGAGTTTGGTATATTTTTCTCATGTAAAAATTGTTTGGGCTTTGTAAAATGGGGGAAATACCTCTTCTGATGACAATTCGCTCATGGATATTTGTAGCAGATCTAGTACATTGTTGTAGCCTGATAAGCATCGTCCATATTGCAGATAGTAAAGAAGTGTATCATCACAAGCTTTCCCCCTCAATTGTGACAAATTGTCGAATCCCCTTGAAACATTTTTGAGACGAATTACATTAAATTGTTATACAAAGGAAAATGATTTTTGTTATAATACATTCTGTTGATTCAATTGGTCTTTACATTCATGCAACACTCTTCATAATTTCAATCGGTCTTGAACCGAAAAATACAAGTTCAACCCAGGTTGACTTGAAAAAGGTGATGAAATATGAACTTCGTTAAAAATTTCTTTAAAACACAGTTTGAGGATCTCCGCACAGGTAAGCTTACGTTCTTTTTCATTGTCGTAGGATTATTCTGGGTCAAGACCTATGCCGTATATGTATCCGAGTTCGAATTGGGTATCCAGAATTTCATGCAGCATTTCCTGCTTTTCCTCAATCCACTGAGTTCGGCGCTCCTGTTCTTTGCGATTGCCCTCTTCTGGAAAGGGAAAGGACGAAACGCGGCGTTCCTCGTCATCAATTTCCTGATGTCGTTCCTGCTTTATGCAAACGTCGTTTACTACCGATTCTTCAATGACTTCATTACAGTCCCTGTTCTTCTTCAAGCGAAGACGAATAATGGACTTGGAAGCTCGGCTCTTGAGCTTCTCAGACCGTGGGATATCCTTTACTTCCTGGATTTCTTCATCATCATTGGCCTTATGCTCTTCAAGAAAGTGAAAGTACAGGAAAAATTGCGTTTCCGCTCTGTCATGGCACTCATGACATCAGCAGTCCTGATCTTCCTTTTGAACCTTGGTCTTGCCAACATCGACCGTCCTGAGCTATTGACCAGAAGTTTCGACCGTAACTACTTGGTGAAATATCTTGGTATGAACAACTTCACGATCTATGACGTGATCCAAAACTCGAAGACCTCTGCAAAACGCGCACTGGCTGACAGCAACGAAGTGTCCGAGGTCGAGAATTATGTGAAAGCAAACAAAGCAGACCCGAACCCGGAATATTTCGGTAAAGCAAAAGGCAAAAACGTGATCTACATCTCCATGGAGTCACTGCAATCCTTCGTTATCGACAGAGACCTTAACGGAGAAGAAATCACGCCGTTCCTGAATTCCCTGATCGATGACAAAGAGGCCATCTACTTCGATAACCTCTTCCATCAAACAGGTCAAGGGAAAACATCAGATGCGGAGTTCATCATGGAAAACTCCCTGTACCCACTTCCACAAGGTGCCGTATTCATGACGCATGCAAATAATACGTATCAGTCATCACCGGCCATCCTTAAAGGGGAAGGCTACTCATCAGCGGTCTTCCACGGGAACTACAAAACGTTCTGGAACCGTTCTGAAATGTATCGCTCAATGGGGTATGATCAATTCTTTGACGCCACTTATTACGATATGAGCAAACCGGAAGAACAACTTCCGTATGGATTGAAGGATAAACCGTTCTTCGAAGAGTCCATCCCGTTGCTCAAGTCGATGAAACAGCCGTTCTACAGCAAGTTCATTTCACTATCGAATCACTTCCCGTTCGACCGTCATGAGGAAGATACCGATTTCGGTCAGGGAGATACTAAAGATGGTGTCGTGAACCGTTACTTCCAAACGGCACACTATATGGATGAAGCGCTGGAAGACTTCGTCAACGACCTGAAAGAGAATGGTCTCTATGACGACACCATGATCGTCCTTTACGGTGACCACTATGGTATTTCCGAGAACCATAACAAAGCCATGGCTGAAGTTCTTGGCAAAGAAGAAATCACCGATTTCGATAATGCCCAGCTGCAACGTGTACCACTTCTCATCCTGAATTCAGGAGCTGAAGGTGGAGTCAACCATACGTACAGCGGACAAATCGACGTACGTCCGACCGTCTTCCATCTTCTTGGAATCGACACAACAGACTATATGAGCTTCGGTCAGGATATGCTGTCGAAAGAACACAAACAAATTGTACCGTTCCGTAACGGTGATGTGATCACGGATAAGTATTCCGACATCAAAGGCGTATGCTACAACAATGAAACGGGTGAACCAGTCGATGAGGCGGACACCAAAGGCTGTGATGAAGCAAGCAAAGAAGCGAACAAGCGCCTTGAACTCTCAGACAAAGTGGTCTACGAAGACCTCTTGAGATTCTACACGCCGGATGGCTTCAAACCAATCGACCGTTCAGACTATAACTACAACAACCCGAATCCGAAAAGCACCCAAGAATCAGACTCGGCACAAACAGAACAATAACCGACGAACTGCCTGGAAGATCCATTAGGATCACCAGGCAGTTTTTTTGTATCCCGAATGTGTTTAGACAAGAAAGTATGAGATGAAAGAGAGAACCACGCATATAAACCTGATTATTCCGCGGTAATCAGAATGTAGACTGTCACCAGTGAAATACTACAGAGTGGAATAAAGCGAAAGGAGCTCGACTCCGGAGGAAAAGCGTGCAGAAAGGCTCTAGCAAGCAGCGCCGAGCGACCTGCAAACACTCGTTCAGTGGAAAAATTGATCAAACCAAGAGGAACAAGATCACTCCCAATGAGAGATGTACTTCACCCATCAAAAGCACAAAGTGGATTGAAGCGAAGGGAGCTCGACTCCAGTGGAAAAGCATGCAGAAAGGCTCTTGCAGGCATCGTCGAGCGACCTGCAAACACTCGTTCAGTGGAGAAATTGATCAAACCAAGAGGAACAAGATCACTCCAACCAATGAAGAGATGGACTTCACCCATCAAAAACCACAAAGTGGACTGAAGAGAAGGAAACTCGACTCCAGTGGAAAAGCATGCAGAAAGGCTCTTGCAGGCATCGCCGAGCGACCTGCAAACACTCGTTCAGTGGAAAAAATGATCAAATCAAGAGTGACATGATCACCCCAACCAATGAAGAGACGCACTTCACCCATAAAAAGCACTAAGTGGAATGAAGCGAAGGGAGCTCGACTCCTGCGGAAAGGCGTGCAGGTAAGACCCTGCAGGCAGCGCCGAAGCGGCTTACCTCACGCCCCGCGGAAAGCGAGCTCCCGCAGCGAAATGAAACGAACTACTCCCATTTATACCTCCATTAAATTCTAAAATATGTTTTTTGATGATAAACGATGAGTGTTTTTGGAAGAATGTGATCATTTATGAAAGAAAATGATTGATTTCTGCAAACGTTCTCATTATAATAAGGTATGCAAAGTGATTAGAAAGTAGGAGAAAACATGCTGACCGATGAAAGGCATCGCATCATCCTTGACCTGTTAAAAGATAAGGAAACGATCAAAATCCATGAAATCGTCGATATGACAGATGCTTCAGAATCTACCATCCGACGGGACCTGACGCAACTTGAACAGGAGAAATTCCTCAAGAGGGTACACGGCGGAGCATCGAGACTTCAAGGGAAACTGAAAGAACTTAGTGTATCTGAAAAATCTTCCAAAAACCTTCATGAGAAACGATTGATCGGTCAATACGCCGCCAGCCTCATCGAAGATGGAGATTGCATCTACCTTGATGCCGGAACCTCTACGCTCAGTTTGATAGATTATCTTCCGCAGATGGATATCGTGGTGGTCACCAACGGATTGACCCATGTTGATCTTCTTTTACAAAAAGAATTCAAAACCTACCTAGTAGGAGGAATGGTCAAACAAACCACCAAGGCCATGATCGGAAGCGGGGCGGTCGAATCCCTTAAGCACTACCGATTCGATAAAGCGTTCATGGGGGCAAACGGCATCCACGCCCAATACGGGTTCACGACCCCTGATCCGGAAGAGGCTCAGGTGAAACGGGTCGCAATCGAATTAGCAAGGGAAGCCATGTTCCTGACGGATGATTCCAAATTCGGAGAAATTTCATTCAGTAAAATTGTTGATATAGATAAAGCAATGGTCATCACGAATGCTCTTGATGAAGAGCAAGATACCGCCATTATGAAACAAACTACGATAAAGGTTGTGACAACATGATCTATACACTGACATTAAACCCTTCGGTTGATTACATTATGGAGGTTGCCGATTTCACAAAAGGCGGCTTGAATAGGAGCGAAACTGAAGCAGCACTGCCGGGCGGTAAGGGGATCAATGTATCCCGCGTCCTTCATACGCTTGGAGTCGAAAGTGCCGCATTGGGCTTTGCATCCGGTTTTACGGGGGAATACATCAAGCAATTCCTGCAGCGAGAAGACGTCCGTACCGATTTCGTTGAAGTAGGCGGGATTTCCCGGATCAACGTAAAAGTAAAATCGGACGATGAAACAGAAATCAACGGAAGCGGGCCGGAAATCAGCGAGGATCATCTTGATGAACTTCTCGGGAAAATTTCTTCTCTGACAGATGAAGATGTCCTGGTGCTGGCAGGAAGCATCCCATCTTCCGTGCCGAAGACGTTCTATCATCAGATTGCTTCTCAGTGCCGTGAACAGGGTACCAAGGTAGTGATCGACGCTGAAAAGAACCTGATCGAACCAGTCCTGCCGCTTGCTCCTTATCTCATCAAGCCGAATCACCATGAACTTGGTGAAATGTTCGATGTAGAGATCCAATCTGAAGACGATGCGATTCACTACGGACGGAAACTGCTTGAGAAAGGTGCGCGGAACGTCATTGTATCGATGGCGGAAAAAGGTGCTTTGCTTCTTACCGGAGATCGTGTATTCGTCTCTTCTGTTCCGAATGGTGAGCTGAAGAGCTCGGTAGGTGCAGGGGACTCCACTGTGGCGGGCTTCCTTGCAGGATTGAAAAAGGGGTACAGCATCGAGGATGCCTTCCGCCTTGGAACATCTTCAGGTTCTGCCACTGCCTATTCCATTGGGCTATGCAGCGCAGAAAAAGTGGAATCACTCTATAACGACATTACGATTACGGAGAAATAGGAGGTAAGAACATGAGGATTACAGAACTACTCACAAAAGAAACCATCCAGTTGAATATTTCCTCTGATTCAAAATCAGGAGTCATTGATGAATTGGTTAAGGTTCTAGATAAAGCAGGTAAACTGCAGGATGTACAGGAATTCAAAAAAGCCATCCTGAATCGTGAAGCACAAAGCACGACGGGGATCGGAGAAGGAATTGCCATTCCCCATGCCAAAACCGCAGCGGTAAAGTCGCCGGCCATCGCATTCGGGAAGTCGGTAGAGGGGCTAGACTATGAGTCCCTTGACGGTACACCTGCGCATTTGTTCTTTATGATTGCGGCAACTGATGGTGCCAATCAGACGCATTTGGAGGCCCTGAGCCGTCTTTCTTCCCTCCTGATGGACCCAGAGGTGCGCCAGGCTTTGCTTTCTGCACAGTCTGAAGATGAAGTCATCACGATCATCAATACTCATGATCAAGAAGAAGAGGAAGAAGCAGTTGAAGAGTCTGATTCCTCTTCAAGCAAGATCCTTGCAGTAACTGCCTGTCCAACAGGTATCGCTCATACCTATATGGCCGCTGATGCCCTCAAAGCAAAAGCCAAAGAGCTTGGTTTCGATGTGAAGGTCGAGACAAATGGCTCAGGCGGTGCGAAAAACATCCTTACTGCGGAGGAAATTGAAAACGCTCCAGCGATCATCGTGGCAGCCGATACAAAGGTTGAGATGGAACGCTTCAAAGGGAAACGCGTCATCCAGGTACCGGTGGCTGAAGCCATCAGGAAACCGGCGGATCTCCTCTCTCGTGCAGAAAAGCAGGATGCACCCGTCTATAGCGGTGGGGGCAACAAAGAAGAAGATACGTCCAAGGAAAGCAAAGGGAAGTCAGGATTCTATAAGCATTTGATGAATGGTGTGTCCAATATGCTTCCGTTCGTTGTCGGCGGTGGGATCCTCATTGCGATCTCCTTCTTTTTCGGTGCTCAATCAGCCAATCCTGATTCATCTGAATATAACCAATTCGCAGCGATGATCAACACAATCGGTGGAAGCAATGCGTTCTTCCTTATGATCCCTGTCCTTGCCGGGTTCATCGCTTCCAGTATCGCAGACCGTCCCGGTTTTGCCCCTGGTATGGTCGGTGGTCTGATCGCAGCAACCGGTGACAGTGGATTCCTTGGTGGTCTTATCGCCGGATTCCTTGCCGGGTATGTCACTCTTGGTATCAAACGCGTCACAAAGAACTTCCCGCAGGCATTGGAAGGAATCAAACCTGTTCTGATCTATCCAGTGTTCGCTATTTTCATCACGGGCTTCATTATGCTTCAATTCCTTGTCGAACCACTGAGTGCAGTCAACACTTGGCTACAGAGCTGGCTTGAGGGTCTTGGTACAGGAAACCTTATCTTCCTCGGACTCATCCTTGGTGGTATGATGGCAGTCGATATGGGTGGTCCGATCAACAAAGCGGCTTTCACATTCGGTATTGCCATGATCGAAGGTGGAAACCTTGCTCCCCATGCAGCCATCATGGCCGGGGGTATGGTGCCTCCGCTTGGTCTCGCCCTTGCGACAACCTTCTTTAAAAGCAAGTTCAATGAAAATGAACGAAAAGCAGGAATTCCGGCATACTTCATGGGTGTTTCATTCATTACAGAAGGAGCAATCCCGTTTGCGGCAGCAGATCCCCTCAGGGTCATCCCGTCGGCTGTTGTCGGTTCGGCCGTTGCCGGTGCTTTGACGATGGTATTCCACATCGGGCTTCCTGCCCCTCACGGAGGAATCTTCGTCTTCCCGGTCGTAGAAGGGAATGGATTCCTATACCTGCTGGCCGTATTGATCGGTTCGGTGATCACAGCAATCTTGGTAGGGCTTCTGAAGAAACCAGTGAAATAAAACGTAAGAACCAGGCGTTGATGCGCCTGGTTCTTTTTTTATTTTCAATGATGTCCTGTTTTAGAATCGGAACGGTTGGTTAAAGGTATAAATAAGAGATCTTCGGAAGGAGGGAGGTAGGTGGAGTATATAGGTCTTCCGCCGTTATCCCCGGAATTCATGATTGTCATCAAACGGATCTTCCTCATCGTACTGCTGAGCGGGTTGATCGGCTTGGAACGGGAATCGAAGAATCATCCTGCCGGTCTCAGGACCCATATACTTGTGGGGGTCGGTTCTTGTCTACTCATGCTGCTCTCCATCTATGGGTTTCAGCCATTCCTGGATGAGCATTCGGAGCTGAACGGATTTGACCCGAGCAGGATTCCGTCCTATGTGATTTCAGGTATCGGTTTTCTCGGGGCGGGGACAATCCTTGTGCATCGAGGTGTAACCGTCAGGGGACTCACGACGGCCGCCAGCATATGGGTGGTTGCCGGTCTCGGGCTTGTCGTGGGAATAGGTATGCACTACGAAGCGATATTTACAACGGCGATCATCGTCCTCACCCTGTTCTTCCTCACGAGGGCTGAACAGTATTATAGGGGTAAACTTAGGAAAAAACGGTGGTATACGTTATCCATCCGGATGCAGGCAGATGAATTATCTGCCGTCACTGATTTTATGCAAGAACATGGACTGGAGGTTGCCGAGCTCGACGTTGAACAAGGGGCTGGTCTTATCTCCTGCTCCTTCATGATTTATTCAATTGGTGAGGATCCCATTCACAACGTAATGCAGGGATTGATTTCCCGGGAGGGCATCGATCAGGTGCGCCTGATGAAAAAATGATTCAAAGACTTTCGATTTCTACATCGATGATGCCCGGGATGTCAGAAATCGTATAATATATATCCACGGTTTTTTTTCGGAAGTCGACGATGATCTTCAACTCGAGTAGATGAAGATCATTTTTTAAATCCTTGATCCGGATGTTTTCAATTGTGATTTCTTCCGATTTGATCTGTTCGATGATGGACTTGATTTCTTTCTTTTGTTCAATGGTTGCCTGTAAGGACAGCTCTTTTTCCCTCAAACGCCTTGGCCCAAGGTACGTGATGATGACCGGGATCACCTCTACTGAAAAAATCAATAAGATGACTCCCACGGTCGCTTCCCAGTAAAAACCTGCCCCGACGGCGATGCCGATGCCGGCGGCTCCCCAGATCATGGCGGCTGTCGTCAGCCCGGAAATGCTGTCATTCCCTTTCCTGAGGATGACGCCTGCGCCAAGGAAACCGATTCCTGATACAATCTGTGCAGCCAGTCGAAGGGGATCCATGGTGATGTTCACGTGATCGGATTTAGGGGATACATAGGCTGCCTCGATGGAAACGATCGTCAGGAGGCAGCTGACGATGCAGATGACGAGCGATGTTTTCAATCCTACAGGCTTCCGTTTCAGTTCCCTTTCAAGCCCTATGATCAATCCGAGTATAGCGGAAATACCCAATTTTAATAGCAGGGTGGTGTCAATCGGCGTCATCTTTCCCCCTCCATTTGATAAAAAGATATAGTTTTTTCATGAACGAAGTAATAAAATGAGGAAAATATCGATTTCAAATTCAGGGGTGCTCCAACTCATGTCAGAAGCAAAAATCAATCCATATCTACTACTTGCGATCGGTGTCATTTCCGTATCCACTTCCGCCATCATCGTCAAGTTTTCGGCGGCTCCTGCAGGGGTGCTGGCATTTTATCGACTTTTCTTCACCGTCCTGCTCATGACACCGTTTTTTCTCCTACACTATGTGAAAGAATTGAAACTTATTACCGTGAAGGACTGGGGTCTTTGCCTTCTCGCCGGCGGCTTCCTTGCTTTTCACTTCATCCTATGGTTCGAATCCCTCAACTATACATCTGTGGCGAGCTCCACCGTCCTTGTGACCCTCCAGCCACTCTTTGCATTTTTGGGAGCGTATCTCTTCTTCGGTGAAAAGCTTACGGGGAAATCAGTGATCTCCGCCATACTTGCAGTATCCGGCAGTATTGTAATCAGTTGGGGGGACTTCAAGGTAAGTGGGACTGCCCTGTGGGGGGATCTTCTTGCACTGGTGGCATGTGCTTTGGTGACAGGGTATCTTCTGTTCGGTCAAACCATCAGGAAACGCCTTTCGCTCATGACATATACGTATATCGTGTACGCCATGAGTGCAGCCGTCCTATTTATTTATTCTCTGATCAAGGGTGAATCGTTTTATCCGTACGCAGGAAAAGAATGGCTGTACTTCTTGCTACTGGCTATCATCCCTACGCTCCTTGGGCATTCATTGTTCAACTGGTCACTGAAATGGCTCAGCACCTCGACGATCTCCATGGCGATCTTATTTGAGCCGGTCGGTGCAGCAATTTTGGCTTATTGGCTTTTATCCGAGAAAATTTTACTCACCCAGGTCATCGGTGCAGGAATCATCCTTTTGGGAGTAACGATTTTCTTGTTGGAAGAACGGAAACTGAAGAAAGCACTGAAAGAGCTTAGAAAGGTGGAGGAGAGCAGTGGCGTTCCTTTATAGAAAGGCGTGCCTCGCCGATGCAGGGAGCATTGCCAGAGTGCATGTGGAAAGCTGGAAATCGACCTATAAGGAAATCGTGTCAGACAGATATCTGGATTCCTTGTCAATAGAATGGAACTACGCTGGCAGGATGCCTACCACCAGTTCAATACGGCGGAAAACGAGCAGCAGCTCTTTCACCAGGTTTCCGCATACTCGAAGCGTCTCGGCTTCGAGTACTGCTGCTATGGAATCCGCGTGCCGCAGCCGGGATCGCAGCCCTTGGTCGAGATCTTCGACACCTATCCGCCGGGCTGGATGGCGCACTATCAGGCGCGCAACTACATCGAGATCGATCCGACCGTGCGCGACGGGGCGGCGAGCCCGAACATGATCATCTGGCCCGACGCCGATGCGGCGGAGCAACCGTCGCTCTGGCGCGACGCGCGCGACTTCGGCATGTCGGTCGGCGTCGCGCAGTCGAGCTGGGCCGCGCGCGGCGTGTTCGGACTGTTGACCATCGCGCGGCGCTCGGACCGCCTCACGCCGGCCGAGATCAACAGCCTGACGCTGCAGGCCAACTGGCTCGCCAATCTCTCGCATTCGCTGATGGGCCGGTTCCTCGTGCCGAAGCTGTCGCCGGCCGCGAGCATCTCGCTCACCAAGCGCGAACGCGAGGTGCTGAGCTGGACCAGCGAAGGCCGCACCGCCAGCGAGATCGGCGAACAGCTCAACATCTCCGAGCGCACCGTCACGTTCCACATCAACAACATCCTCGCCAAGCTCGGCGCGGCCAACAAGGTGCAGGCGGTCGTCAAGGCGATCGGCATGGGGCTGATCCAGGCGCCGTAGAGAGAAGAAGCTGAAGTGGGAACGGATCCTGTCGGAGGACCATCATACAATGGTTTCCACGACGAAAGACGGAGTGGTTGTCGGTTTTGCATCTGTGGGCAGGGAAAGAAGCGGGGAGTATGAAGGGGAACTGTATGCCATTTATCTTGTAAGGGACTTCCAAGGGAAAGGGATCGGAAGGGAGTTATTCTCGCGGAGCATCTCCTCCCTCAAGGCTCTTGGTTGTCACGATATGTTCATCTGGGTATTGAGGGAGAATGCATCTAAAACGTTCTATTATTCCTACAATCCTGAAATCGTTAAAGAAGAGACGATTATCATCGGGGGTGAAGGGTACGTGGAAGAAGGTCTTCTATTATCCTTCTGACTCCGATGCTTTATGAAAAGGTGTACGTCAGTCCCGAGAATATGACTGCCATCGTGGAGGAGAAGATGAATGTAAGCGCGGAACCGATTTTGATGCCTGCGCTTTCGCTGATCTTCAGTGCTTGGATATAAGAATACGAGAACAGGTAGACAGCCATGATGAAGGATACGGCCTGTCCAATAGGTAGAAGTAGCATAAGTGAAGCAGCCCCTTTCAATGCAGTATGGAATCATATATATGAGGCGCACTATAAAAAAAGAATAATATATAAAAAAGATAAAAAATATATTGCAATAATAATTACAGCATGATATATTAATACATGTCGCTGATGCGCAACGGATTTTATATAAAAAAGAAGTTGACATGAATCGACGATATATGATACATTTAAGTGGTCGCTTCAGAGAGAAACGAAGCGCTTACAATCTATTTGAACCTTGAAAACTGAACAAAACAAGACAAACACGTCAACGTTAATTCTAGATTTATTTTTAAAAGAGCTATTCAAACTTTTTATGGAGAGTTTGATCCTGGCTCAGATGGCCTTGGTTGACGGTTTTCTTGAGCTGGAACGCTCAAGTGGAAAATTGGAGTGGAGCGCCATCCTGCAGAAGATGGCGAGCGACCTTGGATTCTCGAAGATCCTGTTCGGCCTGTTGCCTAAGGACAGCCAGGACTACGAGAACGCCTTCATCGTCGGCAACTACCCGGCCGCCTGGCGCGAGCATTACGACCGGGCTGGCTACGCGCGGGTCGACCCGACGGTCAGTCACTGTACCCAGAGCGTACTGCCGATTTTCTGGGAACCGTCCATCTACCAGACGCGAAAGCAGCACGAGTTCTTCGAGGAAGCCTCGGCCGCCGGCCTGGTGTATGGGCTGACCATGCCGCTGCATGGTGCTCGCGGCGAACTCGGCGCGCTGAGCCTCAGCGTGGAAGCGGAAAACCGGGCCGAGGCCAACCGTTTCATAGAGTCGGTCCTGCCGACCCTGTGGATGCTCAAGGACTACGCACTGCAGAGCGGTGCCGGACTGGCCTTCGAACATCCGGTCAGCAAACCGGTGGTTCTGACCAGCCGGGAGAAGGAAGTGTTGCAGTGGTGCGCCATCGGCAAGACCAGTTGGGAGATATCGGTTATCTGCAACTGCTCGGAAGCCAATGTGAACTTCCATATGGGAAATATTCGGCGGAAGTTCGGTGTGACCTCCCGCCGCGTAGCGGCCATTATGGCCGTTAATTTGGGTCTTATTACTCTCTGA
>NZ_JBDKWY010000010.1:0-139408 GCF_039822645.1 Rossellomorea sp. RS05
GACATTGGCGAAGAGGTCACACCCGTTCCCATGCCGAACACGGAAGTTAAGCTCTTCAGCGCCGATGGTAGTTGGGGGATCTCCCCCTGTGAGAGTAGGACGTCGCCAGGCTATTCATTCCACAGTAGCTCAGTGGTAGAGCTATCGGCTGTTAACCGATCGGTCGCAGGTTCGAGTCCTGCCTGTGGAGCCATTGCTTCCATAGCTCAGCAGGTAGAGTGCTTCCATGGTAAGGAAGAGGTCACCGGTTCGAGCCCGGTTGGAAGCTTTCTTTTTTTTTTGAGAAACATCAGGACTGGCCCATTGGTCAAGCGGTTAAGACACCGCCCTTTCACGGCGGTAACACGGGTTCGAATCCCGTATGGGTCACCATTTTTATATTCGGAGGATTAGCTCAGCTGGGAGAGCATCTGCCTTACAAGCAGAGGGTCGGCGGTTCGATCCCGTCATCCTCCACCATAGTTTTTTCACGGAGCGCAGCGGAGTGAAAATAACTTACCTTAAAGGTATTGAATTTTTCCCTCGCAGCGTAGCGGAGTGAAAATAACGTACCATAAGCTCTTTTTTACTAACACACAAGCCTAAAACAATCACCTTCACGGGTTTTTATTTTTAGCTGGGTGGATGCAAAGAGTGTTGCTGATCAAGTACAACTGAACATGCCGGTGTAGCTCAACTGGTAGAGCAACTGACTTGTAATCAGTAGGTTGGGGGTTCAAGTCCTCTTGCCGGCACCATTTTTCCTTTAGCTGGAGGGGTAGCGAAGTGGCTAAACGCGGCGGACTGTAAATCCGCTCCTTCGGGTTCGGCAGTTCGAATCTGCCCCCCTCCACCATTTTGTATAATCTTTTGTGAAATGGACATCCTTATAAATGTCCCTTTTTTATGCCATTTTATTGGGCTATAGCCAAGCGGTAAGGCATCGCACTTTGACTGCGACATGCGTTGGTTCGAATCCAGCTAGCCCAGCCATTTATGAGCCATTAGCTCAGTTGGTAGAGCATCTGACTTTTAATCAGAGGGTCGAAGGTTCGAATCCTTCATGGCTCATCATGAAAACTCCCACGAATTCTTTCGTGGGAGTTTTTTGTTATGGAAAGTGTGTGAGGTAGAACGTAAATAAGAAGCTTAGGGAAGTCCGCATATATATACATGAATATGTGCAGTTGAGTCATTTGTGTGAAAGCGGATACAATGGAGGGAGATACAACGATGAGAGGATGGTTGGGATGAAGAAGGATATTTCGATTATTGGGGTACCGATGGACTTGGGTCAAATGAGGCGTGGAGTCGATATGGGACCGAGCGCTATTCGATATGCAGGTGTGATTGAAAGGCTAGAGGATCTAGGCTACGCCATTAAGGACCTTGGAGATATCAAGATCGGTCAGGCGGAGCGGGTACATAAGGACAGGGATACGAACCTTCGCAATCTTAAGGCGGTGGTTGAGGCCAGCAAGACGTTGGCAGCAAAAGTGGACGATGTGATTGAAGGTGGAGATTTCCCATTGATTTTCGGAGGGGACCACAGTATTGCCATCGGCACGCTTGCAGGCGTCTCGCCTCACTACGAAAACCTGGGCGTGATCTGGTATGATGCTCACGGAGATTTGAACACGGCAGATACATCCCCGTCAGGCAATATTCATGGAATGCCGCTTGCAGTGAGCTTGGGGCTTGGTCATGAGGATCTCTTGGACATTGGGCATGACCGCGTAAAGATCAAACCGGAGAATGTCGTGTTGATCGGAGCCCGATCATTGGACGAAGGCGAGAGGGAGCTTATAAAGGAGAAGGGCATCAAGGTCTACACCATGCATGAAATAGATCGTCTCGGCATGGCAACCGTGATGGAAGATGCGATTGATTATTTGAAGGAGAGAACGGACGGTGTCCATCTGTCCCTTGATCTTGACGGGTTGGACCCGAGCGATGCACCGGGAGTGGGAACACCGGTCCTCGGCGGCATTAGCTATCGTGAAAGTCATCTTGCCATGGAGATGCTGGAGGAATCCGGACTGATTACGTCTGCAGAGTTCGTGGAAGTGAATCCGATCCTGGATGAAAAGAATAAGACGGCAACGGTGGCAGTGGCGCTAATGGGCTCCCTATTTGGAGAAAAACTTCTTTAATCGATACAAAAGAAAAGGCTGATCATCCTACCACAGGGGATCAGCTTTTTTGTGGTCAATGGTGTTTAAACCCTTGATATTGATTTAGTAGATCATCGAGCCTCACACTCAAATCGACGACCTGCTCATCTGCGAATGATGATTTCAGTGCCATCTCGACCATCTGACGACGACAGTCTTCTATTTCGAACAGTAGATCACGTACTCGTACTCTCATTTCCAAAATCCCCCTAAATATAAATAATTAGTCCCTTTATACCCCTTTTGAAATAATTGTAAACATTTTTATCCGAAAATTTGTTAGGATAATGAGGAGAGACCGTTTCATATAGGTTGCAGGCTGCGTTTTTCATCGTTTTTACCTATATCTTCGGTAACTTTTTCAGCTTACATACGTCCATTATAGTGGTGCATTGAGCCATATGGGCTGTACCTCACAAAGTAGGGGCGGATTCATCGATAAAAGGTCCTGAACATGGTGGAAGAAAAAACATAAAAAACATCATAAAATTAATGAAACCTTTCAATAGGGTGTAACGTATATAACGATACCCGCATGGAGCGGAGGTTGAGGAATGGACGAAATCATCAATAGAAGAATCAAACAGGTTCTCAAAGGCGATCAGAACGCATTTGGAGAAATTGTGGAGTTATACAAAGACAAGGTATTCCAACTGTGCTACAGGATGCTCGGCAATCGGCATGAAGCGGAAGATATTGCACAGGAGGCATTCATAAGGGCCTATGTGAATATCGAGACGTTCCATCAGAACAGGAAGTTCAGCACCTGGCTGTTCCGGATCGCGACAAACCTGTGCATAGACCGGATACGCAAGAAAAAACCCGATTACTTCCTGGATGCGGAAGTAGCCGGGACGGATGGACTGACCATGTATTCTCAAATCGCAGCTGATATCCAGCTCCCTGAAGAAGAAGTCGAGAATATGGAGCTCCAAGAGACGATCCAGAAAGAAATTTCAAAATTACCTCAGAAATATCGATCTGTCATCGTATTAAAGTATATTGAGGAGCTACCCCTTCAAGAAATCAGTGAGATATTGGATATGCCGCTCGGTACAGTGAAGACGAGGGTGCATAGAGGGCGTGAAGCCCTACGGAAGCAATTACGATCTTTGTAAGAGAGGGGGAGCATTCATGAAAGCATGTCCTGAAGAAGTCATCGAATACATGCATGATTATCTTGATGGAGATATAGGAAGCGCTCAAGCATCGGAACTGAAGAAGCATCTGCAGGAATGCGATGATTGTCAGCATCATTTTCATGAGCTTAAAAAAGCGATCGCCTTTGTACAAAGCACTTCGCATATCAGTGCACCAAGCGGGTTCACTGACAGTGTGATGGCAAGGCTTCCGAAGGAGAAGAAAAAAGTAGGATTCCAGCGATGGTTGAAAAACCACCCGCTTATTACAGCCGCAGCGCTGTTCTTGACGTTCATGACCGGAGGACTTTTCACATCATGGAATGGAAATGATGATTTCGCATTCACCAAGCACGATAATCTCGTCGTACAGGATCATACGGTCCTCGTCCCAAAAGGGGAAGTGGTCAAGGGTGATTTGACCGTACGCAATGGCGATGTGAAGATAGAAGGAAAGGTCACGGGGGATGTGACCGTGATCAACGGTGATAAGTATCTCGCTTCTGCAGGAAGTGTGACCGGTGACATCAACGAGATTGATGAAGCCTTTGGATGGCTTTGGTATAAGATCAAAGAAGGCGTCAAAGGCACAGTGGATTTAGGAAATTCGCAAATGGTTGAAAATTAAGATAGACTAGAGGGACGTGGATGACGTTCCCTCTAAGGGCTGGCATTCACGTGGTGTCAGTTTTTTTCTGTAAAACGTAAGTTCAAAGCAAGAGAGGCCATGGGTGTCTTTTAATGGACAAGGACAAAATGTGATATACTAAAAAAGTTACGAAAATGAAGAAGCCACATGGCGGCTTACGCTTTCGATTAAGCTATTGGAGGATGTAATATGCCGTTTCTCGATATTTTTACGGATTACTCCGCACTGGATTATGTCTCCGATATTGTAGATATTCTCGTGGTGTGGTTTGTAATCTACAAACTCATCATGCTGATTAAAGGCACGAAAGCAGTACAATTATTAAAAGGAATTTTCGTTATCATCATTGTAAGGGGTCTCAGTAGCATCTTTGGCCTTGATACCCTCGGATGGATGATGCAGCAGGCATTGACCTGGGGATTCCTTGCCATCATCATCATCTTCCAGCCCGAACTGAGACGGGCCCTCGAACAGCTCGGCCGTGGCCGCCTGTTCTCGAGATCCGGCATGCAGGAAGATGAAGAGCAAGAGCGCATCATCGAATCCATGACCAAAGCGGTCAGCTATATGGCGAAGCGCCGCATCGGGGCCCTTTTGACACTTGAGAGGGAAACAGGGATGAGTGATTACATCGAGACGGGGATTCCCCTCGATTCGAAGATCTCATCTGAGCTCCTTATCAACATTTTCATCCCGAATACACCTTTGCATGATGGTGCCGTCATCGTTCAGAAGAATCAAATTGCGGCAGCGGCATGTTATCTGCCACTATCCGAGAGCCCGTTCATTTCAAAGGAGCTCGGTACGCGTCACCGGGCGGCGCTTGGTGTCAGCGAAGTGACAGACAGCATTACCATCGTTGTATCTGAGGAAACAGGCGCCATCTCCATTACGAAGAATGGTGAGCTTTATCGCGACCTGACTCTGGATCGTTTCAAAGAGATCCTGACGAATGAACTCGTGGGCGAACGTTCGAATGCTTCCTCGGTGAAATGGAACTGGAGGGGGAAGAAATAGATGGATAAGTTTATGGAAAGCCGTTGGTTCATGCGCATCGTCGGTTTACTGCTTGCACTCATCCTCTATATGTCCGTCAACTTCGGCGACCTTCAAAAAGAAGCGAATCGTCCGAGTAGCGGAAGCTCTCAAGAAGATGTGGAAACTGTTCAGGATGTGCCACTTGAAGTGTTTTATGACAGTGATAACCTTGTCGTAACAGGAATGCCCGAGACGGTGAACGTCAGGCTGGAGGGACCGAAAGCCCTCGTACAAGCAGCCAAGCAGGTGAAGGACTTCCAAGTGTATGTCGACCTCAATGACGTCGGCATCGGGAACCATCAGGTGGAAGTCAAAATAGACAACCTATCGGATAAGATGCAGGCGAAGGTCAACCCCGGCTATGTGAATGTGTCGGTGCAGGAGAAGGTCACGAAGGAATTCGGGGTCGAGCCCGAGTTCAATGAAGGACTGCTTGCCGACGGCTATGATGCACAGGGGCTGGCAGTGGAGCCTAAAACCGTGAAGGTGACAGGAGCAAAAGACGAAGTGGAGCGCATCACCTATGTGAAGGCGACCATCGATGTCGATAATGAAATCAACCAGAATGTCACGAGGGAAGCACAGGTACAAGTGCTCGACCGTAACTATAATAAACTGGATGTCGAAGTAGAACCGGAAACGGTCGATGTGACAGTCTCGGTAACCAACCCGAGCAAGTCCGTCCCCATTTCGGTGAAAGAGAAGGGGGAGCTTCCTGAAGGCGTGACGCTCAATTCCATCAGCGTCAAACCAAAAGAAGCCACCATATTCGGAAATCAGAGCCTCCTCGATACAGTGAAGGAGCTGTTTGCCGAAGTGGACCTCTCCGACATCAAGAAAGATACGACGAAGAAAGTGAAGATCGGCCCGCAGTCCGACCTCAATAAGGTGACTCCGGAAGAAGTCGAAATCACCATCGATGTCTCAACAGATGAGGATAAGGAACTGACGGGTCTCGAGATCACACCGGAGGGTCTCCCGGAAGACTATGAGTACACCATGACGTCTCCCGAGGCAGAGGCAGTGGATGTCTCACTCAGCGGCCCCCAGGATGAGGTGAGCAAGGTGACGAAGGATGACTTCTCCCTTGCCCTCGACCTCTCGGGGCTCGAGCCGGGTGAACATGAGGTGGAGATTACTGCACAGGGACCGGATAACGTGGACTGGACCTTGTCACAAAAGACCGTAACTGTAGAAATTAAAGATAAGAACACATCAGCCGAGGGCTGAAAAAGGAGAGAATAATGATGGGTAAGTATTTTGGAACAGACGGAGTAAGGGGAGTAGCCAACTCGGAACTGACACCTGAACTGGCATTTAAGCTGGGTAGATTCGGGGGTTACGTACTGACGAAGGATGCCACACGTCCCAAAATATTGATTGGAAGGGATACACGGATCTCAGGACATATGCTCGAAGGCGCCCTCGTTGCAGGACTCCTTTCGATCGGAGCGGAAGTCATGCGACTTGGAGTCATTTCCACACCAGGTGTCTCCTATCTGACAAAGGCGCTGGGAGCACAGGCTGGGGTCATGATCTCAGCTTCCCACAATCCTGTGGCAGACAACGGAATCAAATTCTTCGGACCGGACGGATTCAAGCTGTCCGATGACCAGGAGAATGAAATCGAAGTGCTCCTTGATGCTACTGAAGATACCCTTCCGCGTCCGGTAGGCGGAGATCTCGGTCAGGTGAGTGACTACTTCGAAGGTGGACAAAAGTATCTGCAATATCTTAAACAAACAGTGGATGAAGACTTCGACGGACTACATATCGCACTCGATTGTGCACATGGTGCCACTTCTTCCCTTGCGACGCATCTGTTCGCCGATCTCGATGCGGACATTTCCACGATGGGGGCGTCTCCGAGCGGGCTGAACATCAATGAAGGAGTCGGTTCCACGCATCCTGAAACACTCGCTGAAATGGTGAAGGAAAAAGGAGCGGACCTTGGTCTTGCCTTTGACGGAGACGGAGACCGAATCATCGCCATAGATGAAAATGGAGACATCGTCGACGGAGACCAGATCATGTACATTTGCGGGAAGTTCCTCAAATCAGAAGGTCGCTTGAAGCAATCAACGGTCGTATCCACTGTGATGAGTAACCTCGGCTTCCATAAAGGACTTGAAGAGCACGGAATCCAAAGCATCCAGACAGCAGTGGGAGATCGCTATGTGGTCGAGGAAATGAAGAAGAACAACTATAACCTCGGCGGGGAACAATCCGGCCATATCATCTTCCTGGATTACAACACAACAGGTGATGGGCTTCTTACAGGAATCCAGCTTGTGAACATCATGAAGATCACGGGTAAATCCCTATCAGAGCTTGCGGGTGAAATGAAGAAGTTCCCACAAAAGCTAGTGAACGTCCGTGTGACCGATAAACATCACGTAACGGATAATGCCAAGGTGAGCGAGGTCATCACCAAGGTGGAAGACGAGATGAATGGCAACGGCCGCATTCTTGTCCGTCCATCCGGAACCGAGCCTCTTGTCCGCGTTATGGCAGAAGCTCCGACTGAAGAGCTTTGCGCCCAATACGTCGATGAGATCGTCGCCGTGGTACAGGCGGAAATGGGCCTGGCTGAATAGTTGATTTTCCATGCATGAGGGGTCACCTAAGGCCCCTCATGCATATTTTATAGTAATGGTCATTTCATCACCATGTTGCGAAGCAGTGACAAACCGCTAACAAATGGTCGGTCCATTCATAATATGATTGACGGATGATAAGCAACTGGTGTATGATGATTTTGTTTTTAATTTTTCAACATACTGGAAACACTTGACTCAAGAATGGAAAGGTGGAAAGAGGTTGTACGATTTATAAAAAGCGCCAGGACTAAGCGGCTGCTTAGTTGACGAGGTGGAGGTTCTATCGATCGATCGGCGGGTGCCTCCCGGTTCTAGTCACAGAACCGTATGATCCTTCTTCAAAACATCGGGGCAACCCGGTGGACAAAGGGAAGGTTCAAGTGACCCTAATACAAATGACAAATAGAGATAAGGGGGCAAGTTGTCCCCAAACGAGATTTGCCCCCTTGTACTTTCAAGGAGGAACTATTCACATGTGCGGAATTGTTGGATATATCGGAAATGCAGATACAAAGGAAATCTTGTTAAAAGGTCTTGAGAAGCTTGAGTACCGCGGATATGATTCTGCCGGTATCGCGGTTCAGAATGAAGAAGGCATCCACGTGTTCAAAGAAAAGGGACGTATCGCAGATCTTCGCGCAGTCGTAGACAGCAGCGTAGAAAGCCATACAGGGATCGGACATACGCGCTGGGCGACACATGGCGTGCCAAGCCACGACAATGCCCATCCTCACCAAAGCACGTCTGGACGCTTCACCATCGTTCATAACGGTGTCATCGAGAACTATTCACAGCTGAAACGTGAATACCTTACAGAAGTGAACTTCGTCAGTGAAACCGATACAGAGGTCATCGTACAGCTGATCGACAAACTCGTAAGCGAAGGAAACGATGTACAGGAAGCGTTCCGTCAAACGCTCATGCTCCTTAAAGGTTCTTATGCCATCGCCCTATTGGATGCTGAGAACGAAGAAACCATCTTCGTTGCCAAGAACAAGAGCCCGTTGCTCGTAGGTCTTGGAGAAGGCTTCAACGTCGTGGCAAGTGATGCCATGGCCATGATCCAGGTAACGGATCAATTCGTTGAACTGATGGACAAAGAAATGGTCATCGTATCCAAAGAGAAGGTCGAAATCCAGAACCTGATCGGTGAAGTGATGGAGCGTGCTCCGTACACAGCTGAGATCGATTCAAGCGATATCGAAAAGGGAACATACCCTCACTATATGCTCAAAGAAATCGATGAGCAGCCACTTGTGATGCGTAAGATCATCCAGGCGTACCAGAATGAAGACGGTGAGCTTCACATCGATCAGCCGATCGTCGGGGCCATGAAGGAAGCAGACCGCATCTACATCGTAGCATGCGGAACAAGCTACCATGCAGGTCTTGTCGGGAAGCAGTTCATCGAGAAAAGCGCCAATATCCCTGTCGAAGTACATGTTGCCAGCGAATTCAGCTACAACATGCCGCTTCTATCGGAGAAGCCGCTCTTCATCTTCATCTCACAAAGTGGTGAAACAGCGGACAGCCGTGCCGTACTCGTCAAAGTGAAGGAATTGGGTCACCAATCCCTCACCATCACGAACGTAGCAGGCTCTACGCTTTCACGTGAAGCGGATCACACCCTTCTTCTTCACGCGGGTCCTGAGATCGCCGTTGCGTCTACCAAAGCGTACACAGCCCAGCTTGCAGTCCTTGCCATCCTTGGACATACAGCAGGAAAAGCCATCGGCGTTCAACAAGGCTTCGACCTTGTCCACGACCTTGGAATCGTTGCTACTGCCATGGAAGCCCTCTGCGATACGAAAGAAGAGTTCGAAGCGATTGCCAAGGAATACCTTGCCACTACGCGCAACTGCTTCTTCATCGGACGCTCCATGGACTACTTCGTTGGACTCGAAGGTGCTCTTAAACTGAAAGAGATCTCCTACATCCAAGCCGAAGGATTCGCAGGAGGCGAGCTCAAGCACGGAACGATCGCCCTCATCGAAGAAGGCACACCGATCATCGCCTTGGCGACACAAGAAGAAGTAAACCTTGGAATCCGTGGTAACGTCAAAGAAGTCGTAGCCCGCGGAGCCAATCCTTGTATCATTTCCATGAAAGGCCTGGAAGACGAAGAAGACCGCTTCGTCATCCCAGAGGTGAACCCATTATTAACACCTCTTATCTCTGTCATCCCACTGCAGCTCATCTCTTACTACGCTGCCCTGCACCGCGACTGTGATGTCGATAAGCCACGTAACCTTGCAAAATCCGTTACGGTTGAGTAAGAGATTCGTAGAGTTGTAAGAACTGAATATGCTTTAAAGTCCCCCGCATGGGTAAATGCGGGGGACTTTTTTTTGCTGGCTTTCCATTTCCAATTCTCATACTATAGATGGTAACGGGGTAAAGAATACGCTTGTCACCAACGGGCATCTTCTTTATTAACTGAGTATTCCTGAAAATAAAGGTACCTACAGAAAGGCGACAAGAGATGAATATACTAGATTTAACACCTGAGGACTTCGAACTGATCCAATCTGCCAAAGATAAGATCACCATGCTCTATGAAGATGATAAACACCACGTCGCAGCAGCCCTACGTACGAAATCGGGTGACATCGTCTCTGCTGTACATATCGAAGCTTACATTGGACGTGTGACCGTGTGCGCCGAGGCAATCGCCGTGGGGAGTGCTGTCTCTTCCGGCCACAAGGGTTTCCATACCATCGTGGCTGTCCGGCACCCCTATTCCGACGAAGTTGATCGCACGATCCGTGTCGTGAGTCCATGCGGCATGTGCAGGGAATTGATCGCTGATTATTCACCCGAATGCTTGGTCATCCTGGAGGTGGACGGTAAGCTGGTGAAAACCAGGATTGGGGAGCTGATTCCATTGAAATATACAAGGTCATCTACGTAAAGGGAGTGTAGAAAATGGACTACTACGGGGAGCTTTGCACGAAGGTATACGAAAGCGGGAAGTCCATTGCTGAAGGGGAGGAGCTTACCTTTTATCTATCCCATGTGACCGAAGGGATGAAGATGCTTGAGCCTATGTGCGGAAACGGGCGGATGCTCATTCCTTTCATGCAGAGAGGGATCGATATTGAGGGCTTTGATATCTCGGATGAAATGCTGAAGGTATGCATGGTGAAAGGGAGTGAACGGGGTATGGAACCCCGTGTATTCCATCAAGATATGAGGCACTTCAACCGGCAAGATAACTATGATTTGATCATGATCCCATTCGGGTCGTTCTCCCTTCTTCCGGAAGAAATCATCCCGCTGTGCCTGAGGAATTTAAAGGAGTCCCTAAGACAGGGTGGTAAACTACTGATCACGGCTATCATCCAGCAGGGGGCTGATGACTGCCCGGAATGGAAGGAGACCAATAGACTTCAAGATGGAAAGAATACCATCATAGAATACAAGCGGATGACCTATGACAAGGACAGCAGGGTTCTGAATAGTAAGCTGAAGTACCACCTTATACATGAGGGAGAGGTACTAAAAGAAGAGCTGATGGATTTTCCGATGCGCATGTACGGAGTAGAAGAGTGTAAGGATTTGCTTCGGTTTGTGAACGTGACCGTCCATGAAGTGTTGGATGGGTACGGCAAAGGGAATCCATTTCACGTGTTTGAAGGCACCATATAGAGCAGGAAAGCGAGGGGAACCATATGCATTTCACAACCGACCGACTCACCATCAGACCGTTCACTGAGGATGACATCCACGATGTATATACGATCTATCAAGAAGAAGAAACATGTCGCTATCTTCTCCACGGCCCATGGACCACGGAGGATAGGGAGGAGCGGTTCCGGAAGAAGATTCAGAATCAAGCTCTCTCCAGTGAATCGGGCCTGAGCCTCGCCGTGGTCGAAGGAGACAGGGTCATTGGAGATTTGTCGGTATGGTACACCGGCATGAAGGACACGGTGGAGATCGGATATAGCTTTGCAAGGGAGACGGCAGGGAAAGGATACGCGACGGAAGCTCTAAGAGGGCTCGTAAAGCGGCTTTTCATAGAATACGATATTCATAGGATCCAGGCGACCCTCGACAGCCGGAATCAAGCGTCGGCCAAGCTGTGCGAGCGGATCGGGATGAGGAAGGAAGCTCATTTCATACAGGACTACTGGAATAAGGGCGAGTGGACGGACAGTTTCGTGTACGGCATGCTGATGGCAGATCTTGATCCCGAGATGTGAGTGACACGGCCAAAGGTCGTAAAAAAGATGCGACCAATCCCCAATGCGGTGCCCGTTCCCACAGGCTACAATGTGGTCAGAGAGGATGTGGCACCCATGAAAAAAGAAAAATGGAATGAAGAACTTCCAGTCGTCCAGTTCCGCATCGCGCGTCCAACCAGGAAGTTCGCCGAGGTCATCCGCTTTTATATGGAAGGCATTGGGCTGAAGAAGATAGGCGGATTCGAGTCGCACAATGGGTATGATGGGATCATGCTCGGTCTCCCGGGCCATGCGTATCATCTGGAGTTCACGACCCGCGAAGACGAAGGGCCCTGTGAGGCACCGACAAAAGATAATCTCCTTGTGTTCTATATCCCGGATGGTGATCGAATGGAGGAGATTGTATCCAGACTTGCAGAAATTGGGTACGATCCGGTGGAACCGGAGAATCCATACTGGAAGGAGAAGGGCATCACGATAGAGGATCCCGAGGGCTGGCGGATGGTGTTGATGAATACAGGAGGCATTGGGTGAAAAAGTAATCTAAAAGACTTTCGAATAGAAGGTCTTTTTTATCATTCAACATGTTTTGTACCTTGCCTTTTTGTTATGATGGTAATATAAACCATTAAAGGAGGGGAGAACCATGCTTGAAAATCTTATCGCCTATGCTGTCGCCATCTTTCTTTTTCAACCGATCAATGTCCTGATCCATGAGTACGGTCATGGCTTCTTTGTGAAGATATTCGGGGGTCGGGTGACGAAAATCGAGGTTGGGATCGGTGAACCCCTCTTTCAGGTGGGACATGTACAGGTGAATAAACAATTTTTCATCTTTGGAATGTGCCGGTATGAAGGGACTCCGGAGATATCAAAAAGCCGTTTGAAGCTGTCCTTCATCGCCATCGGGGGCGTGCTGTTCAATGCAGTGACCATCACCATGCTCATCCTCGTTAAGGTGTATACCGATCATAACCACTTCTTGGATGGGTATTATTTCGGCGTGACGGGTATGCTCATTCTATCGGCCCTATTCCCAATGACGTATTCTACAGGCTTATACAGTGACGGAAAATGGCTGGTGAATATTTGGAAGAAAGACTCTCTATCAGCATAAAGGAGGTTCAAAGATGGATAGTATCATATTCGACCTGGACGGAACGATCTGGGATCCGATCGATACGGTTCTGGAAGCGTGGAATCGTACGATTGAGGAGCATGATGAAGCGGGGCAGACGATGACGCGTGAGAATTTTGAAGGGGTCATGGGCCTGCAGGTGAAAGAAATCGAGGAGAGGCTATTCCCGGACGTTGATGAAGAGGTACGGTCGAGGATGTTGAAGGCATGTCTGGAACGGGAAGAAGCGCTCCTCGGCGAACGGGGTGGAAGGCTATATCCGGATGTGGAGAAGGTGCTTGAGACCCTGTCTCATTCCTATAAGCTCTTCATCGTGAGCAACTGCCAGGACGGCTATATCGAAACGTTCTATGATTATCACAAACTCGAACGATTCTTCGAAGACTTTGAGAATCCTGGGCGCACTGGCCTAAGTAAGGGAGAAAACATCAAGCTGATCATGGAGAGGAACAACCTGAAAGCCCCGGTCTATGTCGGGGATACGGACGGTGACCGGAAAGCCGCAGAGTATGCGGGAATCCCATTTGTCTACGCCAAATATGGATTCGGCAAGGTGGAGAAGCATGATGAGGTGCTTGAGGCGTTCGGGGATTTGGTGAAGCTGTATTAGTTCATGCTATTTTAGAAGGGAGAAGAAAGTAGCCAAGGATACGTTCCCTGGCTACTTTCTTTTGTACTCAACTCGAGCCATGTCTCGTTAGAATCTCCGTTCCGAGTCCCCGTCCGTCGCCTTGATCCGAAGGAATCCGGAGGACGATCCGTTGAATTCATCTTTAAGATCGGGGCTATCGATTTCATCCTCGATTAGGACGGTCTGACTGCCTTTTCCCTTCACGGTTACAGGATAGCTGCCTTTGAGGAATTCCTCAAGTGGGAATTGCTTATCGTATGTGGAGTCGAGGAGCTCCAGGTTGAATGAAACATCATTCCGGCTATGATTCTTCAATTTTATATCGCACGTAGCATAAATATGTCCGTCCCCATTTGATTCAAATGTACACTCGCTCCTGTCGTTATAGGAAAGGGCGTAGATGCCGCTGGCCAATGTATGTTGATAGAGCCAGATGGCCATGGTGGGAGCCGCTGCATAGGCGAACATGGTCAGTAGGACAAGGCGGATCCGGTATTTCTTCAATCCACGTACGAGAAAGACGATGGCGCTGATATATAGGAAGCTGCCGATGATGCCGACAATGACGAATCCGTCGCTGTCGGTGATCGGGAAGGACATAAATACTGTTCTGGCTTCACTCAGTTTGTTTTCAGGGAACGGGAAGTACAGCGCCATGCAGATGAGGAAAATAGCCATGGCTGTTAGAACCGATGCCTTATTTTTAATCATGGAACCCCTCCTTCATAACAAAATATGTATTTATTTCCATTTTAACGCATGGACGAATACAAGAAAAGACTCAAGTCGGGACTTGAGTCTTTGGATCGTAAAAAGTCTTTGGGCGATTCATGGGGACTGCGCGCCCCTCTTTTCCCTTTACCCCTTGAACGTCACAGGTTCCATCTCCTGATCGATGGCCTTCATTTCATAGCCCTGTTCGGTCAGCTGTTGAAGGAGTTGGTCAAGGGAAGCGAGGGTCGTCTTTTTGTCGTGCATGAGGATGACCCGCGGTGTTTCGTGATATTGATAGTCTTCGAGTTGTTTCATCACGTTCGGGACATAGGCGGGGCTCAGGAAGCGCCAGTCCTCGCTGTCGATATCCCAGTCCCACAGGTGGAAGCCAGCGTCATTCACGGCCTGTCGGTAGGCAGGTGTCATATTCGGCACGGAACCGTATGGGACGCGGATAAGATTGCTGGTTACACCGGTGAGTTCTTGAAGTGTCGCCTGTCCTTGTTTCATTTCCCCTACCACGCTGTCCTTGGATTGATAGATTTTCTTCACATCATGGCTGACGCCGTGCATCCCGATGGAATGACCGGCAGCAACCATATCCTGAATGGCAGTGCTGTATGTCTTCATATTCGGTTCAAGCATGAAGAAGGTGGCTTTTGCATCGTATCGATCGAGCACCTCAAGGATGCCTTCGGTATTTTCATTCGGACCGTCATCGAATGTCAGATAGACGATTTTTTTCTCTGTCGCTTGTTCTTCTTGATCAGTGCCCTGATCCGGTGTTTCAGCATCAGGAGCTTGTTCGTCAGGCTCCGTGGTTTCTTGTTGATCATTCTGTGCCTGCTGGTCCGTGTCGTCCTTCGGTTCAGGATCAGCAGGCTGTTCTTTCTCGGTATCCTTGGCGGTTTCCGGTTTTTCGGGTTCGTTGATCTTGCCCGCTTCGCCACCTAACGGGGATTCCGATTGGTTGAAGGCAATCCACTTGTCTCCGACCCCAGTACTTTTGGCTACCACGATATCTTTGATCAGTATACTTGATAATAGGATAAGTACGAGGGTCAGTGCGCTCAAGATGACCCGTTTCACGTTTAATCTCCTGTTGTATTTTCGTTCCTGCTGTTGCATTCCCCTCACCTTTCTTCTCGCTGTTTGTCTCTATTTCCCATGGTAAAACATTCTTCTCGTAAAAGGGTTACTAATCGGTTACAAACCGCCGTCGAACGTTGTAACTTTTTTGTTACTTTTGTCGAGAAGGTTTACACTATACTGATGGAAGCTATAAGTAGGAAGTGAATGGAATGAAGAGACTGACGATACAAGTGGTCCTTATATTATTGATATGCAGTGGATGCTCATTATTTCAATCGAATTCGTCGTTGATGAAGCCCCCTCAGCTCCCGGTCCAGCAGCAGGAGCTGAAGCAGGCGATCAGTCAGTACGTGCCTGCACAGGCTGAGTGGCTCTCTCCTCTTGATGATGGGGACACAAACCGGATCATTGAACGGGATATTGATGGAGACGGAGAGGAAGAACTGATCGTCTTTTACCGGATGCCGGATAAGACGGCCCAGATGGAAGGGGTCATCCTTGAGAATCGCAAGGGGGAGTGGAAGAAAAGAACCCAGTTCAACGATCTTGGCAGGGAGCTTCAGAAGGTGGAGTTCGCCGACTTAGATGGAGACGGAAAGGATGAGGTCCTGATTGGGTTTTCGTATTCCAATGAGTCATCGGATAAGGCCCTCCTCGTCTTCAATGTGAACGGAGACAAGCCGGAGAAGCTGTTTGAATCCCAATACAGTGCCTTTTTTGCCGACGATTATAACGAAGATGGGAGGGGTGAACTGATGCTCGCTACCCTTGTGCCGAATCAGGAGCATAACGTCACCCTCTACTCATACAAGGACAACATGGAAAAGGTCGATGAGCTCAAGCTGGACCCTTATGTATACCCTTATTATCATACGGTGGCGGGATACGTTACCCCATCCGTCAAGGGCGCTGTCCTGGATTCCAGTGTGGGGGCGCACTCCTCCACCTCTTTCATCGTCGGTGTGAAAGACGGTAAGCTGAAGGAAGTGAAGCCGAAGGGATTGAAGGAAGAAGATCTCTTCAGGGCAACAGCCGCGAATAGTATCGATACGAATGATGACGGGATCATCGAATTTCCTGTGCTTGTTGAAGGAAGTGAAGACAAGCCGTATGTGGATATGCCGTTCATCAGTGAGTACTACCAGCTGAAGGATGACGGGGAAGCCCGCTTCATCGAAAGCACATATGAGAATGTGAACTATCAATATACATGGAAGCTCCCCGATTCGTGGCCGGATGTTGAAATCGACACGAGCGGGGACCGCCGATACGTGAAATTCATCTCTAAGGAAGATGGCACTGTCCTCTACGATATCTATGCCGTCGAGAAGGATAAGGCTATCCCCGATGAAGGATGGAATGAATTGAGTGAAAGCAATCAATTCATCTATCTGACTAAGTATTCACCCGAGCGGTACCCGGAAAACTTCCAAGCGAACTAAGAAATGTAGGTGTGGTACATGAAACGGATCATGATCATTGAAGATGAAGAATCGATCAGAGGATTCATCAAAATCAATCTTAAACGATATGGATATGAGGTACTCGAGGCAGGAAGTGCAGAAGAAGGAATCGAACTCCTGAAGGCACGCGGTGCGGATATTCTTCTCTTGGACGTCATGCTCCCGGGTATGGATGGGTTTGAAGCGTGCGGAGAGATACGCAAGTGGAATCCGGCTGTCGGCATCATCATGCTGACAGCCAAGGTCCAGGAGTTGGATAAAGTCCACGGGCTGATGAACGGGGCCGATGACTATGTGTCAAAGCCCTTCAGCCCGAATGAATTGATTGCGAGGATCGAGTCCCTCTTCAGGAGACTCCGGCCCGCTCCCGCCCCCAAGCCCGTGCCTGACTGGTTCCTTGATGAGAAGAAGCGGCTCTTCTACGTCAAGGGGAAGGAAATCGACCTTTCTCCCGTGGAGTATGAACTGGTCACCGGTATTCTCAAGAAAAACGGCCAGGCTGTGAGTCGGAATGATCTTCTCGATAAGGTGTGGGGCGTGAACTATATGGGTGACCCGAAGATCGTGGACGTGAACATCCGCAGGATCCGCCAGAAGATCGAGGAGAACCCGTCCAATCCCTGCTTCCTCCTGACGGTCTGGGGCTTCGGATACCGCTGGAGTGAGGATGGCGAAAATGGGGATTAGAAAACGGCTGCTGATCCAGAACCTGAGCATCATCACGCTGTCGATCCTCCTGTTCCTCGGAATCCTCATATCGGGGATCTACCACTATTACTACAGTGGGACGGCTGAGATCCTGAAGAATCACGCTGAAAATTCCGCTCAGTTCTCAAAGAGATACATGGAGCTTTCCCCGTATACAATCAGGGATCAGGTGCAGGATATCCAGACAAACTTTTCCCTTCCACAGGCTGAAACCCAGGTCATCAGTACGGACGGGAAGATGCTGTCTTCCTCTGAAGGATTCATCAGTCATGGAAAGCTCGACTTCCCTGATATTCAGGATGCCTTCAGGAAAGGGGAAGGAACGTGGATGGGGACGAACCCCGAGACGGACGAGCATGTGCTGGCCGTCTCGGTCCCCCTGGAGTCTGACGGGAAGACGGTGGCCCTCCTCCGTTTCGTATCATCCCTGGAACCCCTGGACGATAACTTCAAGACGATCCTCGCCACCCTGATCGGCATCGGACTCAGCATCCTCCTTATGGTGTTCGTGATCAGTACCTTCTTCTCACGCATGATCACCGATCCCGTCGTGGAGCTGACAAGCGCTTCTCAGAAGCTTGCAAAGGGTGACCTCGAGGCAAGAATGACGGGCACGTACAAAGATGAGTTCCATACATTGAGCCAATCCTTCAATGATATGGGGCAGGAGCTGTTGAAGACGGAGAAGCTGAAGAATGAATTCATCTCCTCGGTCTCCCATGAGCTCAGGACCCCCCTCACCTCCATTAAAGGATGGGGAGAAACCCTGCTGACGGGAGATATGAAGGATGAAGAAGAGATGAAGACGGGGCTCCATATCATCACCAATGAAACGGATCGCTTGATTGCCATGGTGGAGGAACTGCTGGACTTTTCACGCTATGCAAAGGGGACGTTTGAGATTTCACCGCACCCTTTCCCGTTTCATCGGCTGGTTCAGGAAGTGGTCCTTCAGCTCGATAAGAAGCGGCTGGCGAAGGAAATGGACATCGTATTGGAGAATGGGGAGCCGATCAAACTCGAGGCGGACGAACACCGGATCCGCCAGGTCATCTTGAATCTCCTGGATAATGCGATCAAATATTCAGCCCCGGGTTCGACCATCACAATCCGCTATCACCGTGATCACTGCAACCTCGTGTTCGAGGTGGAGGATGAAGGTGTTGGCATCGAGAAGAACCATCTCCAACAGGTGTTGACCCTCTTCTACAAAGAA
The DNA here is from genome assembly GCF_039822645.1 of Rossellomorea sp. RS05. Taxonomy (NCBI): domain Bacteria; kingdom Bacillati; phylum Bacillota; class Bacilli; order Caryophanales; family Bacillaceae; genus Rossellomorea; species Rossellomorea sp. RS05. The sequence continues at coordinate 18,729 of NZ_JBDKWY010000010.1, forward strand.
AATGAAAAATCGGAGGGAGTCGGTCTTGGTCTTGCCATCAGCAAGCAGATCATCGAACTTCATGGAGGTCAGCTTTATGTAAGAAGTGAGAAGAATGTCGGCACGGTTGCCGGATTCACCCTCCCCTTGAATGAATGATCAAACATAGTGAAACCCAGAGCCTGTATGGTTCTGGGTTTTGTTCGTTGAATGACTTTTACCTGTATGTTTCAGGCTGGGACAAGTCGAGGGTATTGACATCCTTGAATCGTAAAATGGGATGAGCGGCTACAACAAGGCCGAGTATCATGGTGAGTACGCCACTGAATAAAATCGTCTGGGTTACACCAACCAGTTCAGCCAGGAGGCCGCCAGCATACACCCCGATCGGAAATCCTAGCCCTGCAATCAATCCATACACCCCGAAGACCCGGCCCCTCATTTCATTGGGTACAAGCTGTTGGCGGAGGGTCGGTGACACAATATTGTAAGGCGCATAAACGGTGCCGCCAAAAAACATAAGGGAGTAGATGATCATGATGTGTGTGAAAAAACTTAAGCTTGTCGGTACGAGTCCCCATAATAAGATGACCAGTCCAAGGGAATAGGAATACGGGAATCGCCTTCCCAGTCTGACCCATAGAATCGCCCCGACAAAGGAACCTACCGCAAAAAATGACCACATTGTTCCCAACGTGCCCGGCCCTGCTTTGACGATCTCATCGACGAAGACAGGAAGCATCGGTTCTAAAGGGGCATAGGTGAAGTTAAAGAAAAATGTGATCAAGGCAATGACGATGAGGATCTTATAAGAGAAGATGTAGGTGAATCCTTCTTTGGTTTCCCTCAGGAAGCGACGCCATTTGTTTTTAACCACCTTCCTGGACGCTATTTTACGACTGTGATAGGCCTCTGGAGGAATCCTATAATACAATAGGGCCGCCATCAAAAAGCATAGGGCATTGACCATCAATGTCATCGGTGCCCCCATGAGAGCGGTACTGAATCCTCCCAGCGCGGGTCCGATCAACGATCCGATTTGTCCGGTCATCGTAAAAACCGCGTTCCCCGTTTCCAACTCCTCCTTGTGAAGAAATTCAGGAAGGATGGATGCGGTGCCTATGGTCGTGAAGGATGAGAGACATCCATCCACAAAAACCACCACGATAATCATCCAGATGGCGAGGACATCAAACCAATAGAGAAGAGGGATGAGGGATAAACATCCGCCTCTCACGACATTTTCCCATATCATAACGGTCCTCCGGTCGAAATGATCTAACATTCCCCCTACCAGGATGCTCGATAATAATGGAGAAACTGTAGCCGTCGATATCACCATTCCAACGGCAACTGTTGAACCGGTTACTTGATAAACAAACCACCCCAATGCAATCCACGACAGTTTCCTGCCAATATTCAGAACCGTGGAAGCGATAAGAAAGTTCCTGAAGTACGCATTTCCAAGTAATGTCCCATATCCCCTCACTAAACCCCGCCTTTCCTGTTTGTTAGGTTCATTATCCACCAACAACTGGGAATTACTGCTCCTGCAAAGGGTTGAATCCAATTCATCCTTTAGATGGAACTTCAGTTTTAACAACCTATCTCACTGGATTCCAAGAATCATTCTTGAAAACAACCTAAACGCCGTGCGAGCTGGTTCTCTGATTGTATTTCTCCACACGCTGTGGATGGATCGGTAGCCAGTAAAACGAAGAAAAGTACTATCCACTGGTTACTCACAGTTTATCCACAGATAATGTGGACAATAATCTTTCCGTAGGAGTTACTAACAGTCATTGGTACCAAAACCTCCAAAATATTCGAAAATAATTTGAGTTTTCAACAGGTTGTCCACATATTCTGAATAATGTGATAGCCCTACTGCTTCAGGACGATGACAGTCTGATTGGAGCAGGTCCGCTTGATGACACGGTACCTCTGTTCAGAAGCACCCCTTCCATTTATCCCTCTGTGCTTCGTAACTACTACTCTATGTTTTCGAGGAGGGAAAAGTGTCCGGGCACTGAATAATAGATGGAGAAAAAATGAAAAAAAGAAAATAAAAGGAGCGGGAATCCGTTATAATGGACCTATAAAATAGGACGGAGGAACAAGCCATGGGAAAATTAGAATCGAAGGTAAAAGATGCCCTTTCCGAGATTAAGAGTGTGAATCCTGATATTCGGCATGATGGATTGATGAAGCTGAAGGAGATTACGGTGGAAAACAAAGGCGGAGAGTGTGACATCTCTCTTCTGAAGGACATGATCAAGCTCGCCGCGGGTCCCTTTGAGCGTACGGAGGAAGAATGGGATGATCCGAGCTTGGTCCTCCTTGAATTCGTGGTTGATTATATGGAAGAAAGGGTGGCACGCGACCTGACCCGTCACATAGCCGATTTCAGTGAGATGGGGAAGCAATGTGTCCTTTATCATACGAGCATGCACGAGCATGATGGTGCTGTGCGAGCCCTGATCGAAATGTACGAGATCCTGATCCCTCTCAATCAGGTGTGGTTTCCCCATGCGGTCTTAGAACAAAACGGGGTCGTATCCAAAGCGTTGATCAATCATTTCCATACCCGTTTGGACGATAAAGCTTGCAGGCGAGATCTCTACAGGATACTGGCGAATCTTCACGAGGAAAAAGTATTCTATCAATTCAAGCCGGAAGTCATCAAGCCCCTCATCCACCGTCATTGGGAAGAAGCGAAATCAGCCTACCTTCAATATGACCGTGATTATAAAACCAAACACGTCCATTGTTCATGGAAGGACCCCTATCTTCATATACGGGAGGAGCTGGAGAATTTCCTGAAGCTTATGGATGTTTACTGGGGGGAGGAATGGCTGCTGTATCTGGAGGAGGCAAAGGGATGGAACGACCCTATTGCCAAGACGATTGCCGTCACCGTTTCTCTAAAGCGGGGTATCCCCGTTGCTCAGGAAGAGGTCCACTGGTGCGCCACCCATATCGAGTCCGCGGAATTATTCCACTGGAGGCTGATCATCGATCGAATTGAACATCACAACCCGGTGAAGAATTCCCGTCAATCTGATGTGGCCAGGACTCACTTATTTTACTATCTGTTATTCGACCGTGAAGAGAGCCTCTACGCGGAAGAAATCACGCTTTTGGATCAGATCGATACGGTGACCGCTTACGAAGAACCGGTCCGGTACTACCTAGCATCTTACCGTGACCTCTCCGGTCATGTGTACCCAGCGTGGGTCGGTGCGTTCAGCCTGGAAGAAGGCGAGGATTCCCTCTTCAAATGGGATGATTCCACCATCCTTGAGGAACCGTTCGGAAGCAGGAATGTGGAAGGCTGGAAAACGGCATTCATGGAGGAGCGGAAGGAACGGATGGAGAAGGAAGCATCTGAAATCCACTATGAGGCAAAGACAAAGGAAGGAACCGTATGGATCAAAGGGAACTCCCTCGTCGTCCACTCCCAGGAAGGGGACCGATCCATCTTTCTGAAGGACATCCAGACCTTGACAATCGAATGGAAAAAAGGCGGCTTATTCGGCTTGAAAAAGATCCCGATGGTGGCGGTATACGAGAAGGGTGGGAACCTGTTCATGACCTACCCGGAATCAGATATCGACTACGAGAAATTTGCAGGTGCTGTCCATGAACAAACCGAAAGCCTGGAAGAACCGCCATTTATTGAATTCTTGGAGGTGGGATGATGGTAGGCCTGGTCCATCACATCGAGCTGAACGTATCGGACTTAGAGAAATCCACAGAATTCTGGGGGTGGTTCTTAGGGGAACTCGGCTATGAACCCTATCAGGAATGGGCGAAGGGTAAGAGCTATCGCCTCGGTGAAACGTACATCGTATTCGTCCAGACGGAGGAGCGCTTCCTGGACGCCCCGTATCATCGGTCACGCACCGGACTGAACCACTTGGCCTTCCACGGAAAGTCGAGGAAGCATGTGGATGATGTGACAGCAAAACTTGAAGAGAAAGGAGTACCCATCCTGTACCGCGATCGGCACCCATATGCGGGAGGAGAGGGGTACTATGCTGTATTCTTCGAGGACCCAGACCGGATCAAGGTGGAGCTTGTGGCACCTGTTAAAGGAGAGTAAAATGATGAATCAACACGATAATGAGTATCTGACACAGATGATTTCCAAGCGGCTTGAATCAGCCGATATCGTTGGTGCGAGTGTGGCCATCGTAGAGGGGAGCGAGGTAGTGTACGCCGAGGGTTTCGGGTTGGCAGATCGGGACAGTGATCAACCAATGAATGCCGATACACTCATGAGCATCCAAAGCATCTCGAAGAACTTCATGGCCACCTCGATCATGCAGCTTGTGGAAGCAGGATCCATCGAGCTTGATGATCCCGTAGTGAAGCATCTCCCATTTTTCAGGACAAAGGACCAGGCGGCGAGCAATCAAATCACCGTCCGTCACATCCTCTCGCATACGGCTGGTTTCCCGGAAGTGGGCATCGCCAATATGGTCGCACCGAATGTGAGGGAGATCTTCTCGGAGACCCCGACGGACTTTCAGGAAGCGTTGGATTATTACGGTCTGACAGAAGAGGAGCTTTCCGCGATTGAGACCCGTGAAGACATCACAAGGTGGTTTGAAAAGGTCGAACTCATAGGCCCTCCAGGCTCACAGTGGGATTACTGTACGGATGCCTATGTCATCCTGGCTGATCTCTTTGAGAAGGTGACGGGGATGGAATGGGAATCTCATCTGGAATCCCATGTTTTTCGTCCATTAGAATTTAAAAGAACCACAGGTACAGGAGCAGAGGAAGCCGGGAATAGTGCACGTTACTACATGGGAGAGGAACGAATCGAAACGCCTTTCCCTAAAAACGAACTCGCGGCCCCAATCGGTTACCTGTATTCGACTGCCAATGAGCTCGGGTGCTACCTGTCCGCACATCTCAATGAAGGAACAACGTTGTTAGAACCTGATTCCGTCATCATCATGCAAAAGCCCCACCATCTTGTCAGTGAAGAATGGCGATTTGGTAGTGAAGTAAGAAGCTATGGTCTCGCGTGGTTTACGGACGAATATAAGGGTCGGCCGATCATTGAGCACGGAGGTGGGCAGATGGGTGTTCGGTCCCTCATGACGATGGTGCCTTCCCTTCAACTCGGCATCGTTATCCTGATGAATACGGAGGGAACGGTCCACTATGATCTCTGCGAAGGGATCATGGATTTTTATATGGATGAATAAGGAAGTGCAGCGGGAAACAGCTTCTCGCTGCTTTTTTAGTGGAACGGACCCTGATAAAATCAGTCCAAACATCTTATTGACTCTAAACCTGTAAGCGCTTACTATAATATAACAACGTTGTTATTCGCAGGCGGTAAAACATTCAAAGGAGTGGATGGAGTGAAAAAGGTTGGTAAAGGGATCTTGTTGTTCTTGGTTTCCGTTTTGGTGATGGGGGTGGCACTACCCATATCGGCGGTGGCAAATGATGTACCGGAGTGGCAGCCGATCACATTCGGTCAATCGACCGATCTGAATTTTTCTGCAAATGTACTGCCGGATAAAGTCGGGCTGAATACAGCAGAGCCTGAGCATCCGGGTACGATCGACGGGAAAATCTATTTGGAGAGCAGGGGAGGAAAACTGGCTCCGGGGCATGATGGGCTGACCTTCTATTACACCACCTTGAATCCGAAAACGGATAATTTTGTTTTGGAGGCCGACTTGACTTTCCATCAGCTTGGCCCGGAGACAGGGGCAAAGCAGAGTGGCCAAGAAGGTGCCGGCATCATGGTGAGGGATGTGAATGGAGCGGCAAGGCAGGACCCGATGATGGAAGGGTTCGAAGAAGTGACCGCTGCTTCCAATATGTTTGCCGTCGGTTTGATGAGGGACGGGATGAGCGCCCTCTCACGGACGGGTGTAGAAGAACCGTGGGGAAGTACAGGGAGCAAGTGGGTGAACAAAGTCCTTCCGGGAGCGCCGGCAGTACCGATGAATACACCGGTCCGCGTGAAGCTTGAGCGGACGGATACAAGCTTTGTCATGTCTGCGACCTTCACCCATCTGTCGGGATCTCCTACGTTCAAACAGGAGTTAAAAGGGGCAGACCTTGTTCAGGTGTTGGATCCCGACCGCATGCAAGTTGGGTTCTATGCTTCACGGAATGCCTCCATGACCGTGGAGAATGCGAGCTTGTCGGTGAGTGAGGCGGATACGGTGCCGACACCGGAGGAACCTGTCCTTCAGCCGGAACCATCCCTGACGATCCTTTCTCCGAAAGAGTCCGGATCAAAGAAGTATTCGTTGAAAGCGACGTCGAACACACAAGGGAGCATTTCCATTTGGCAGGATGGCAAACAGATCGTGAAGAATAAAAAGGTGAAAGCTCAACAAGTATTCGATGAAAAAGCAAAGCTGAAAAATGAAAAGACAACGTTCCGTGTCGAATGGAAGACGAATGATGGAGTGGTCCTGACCGAGGAATGGACCGTCACGATGAAGGTGTTCAAGGGTGGAAAAGGCCTGTTCGTTTCACCTGAAGGGAAAGCGTCTGCTTCCGGTAAAAAGAACGATCCCCTCGACCTTGATACCGCCATCAAATACGTACAGCCGGGAGAGACGATCTACCTCCTGGAAGGTGTATATACAGAGCCCGTGACCATAGGCCGGACATACAGCGGGGAAAAGAAAAAAATGAAAACCCTGGCTCCGTATAAGGGTGCCAATGTTCTATTCGACGGGAAGAATGAGAAAGGAAATCTTCTTAATTTGAATGCCGACTATTGGGTGATCACGGGCTTTGAGCTGACGAAGTCGACCGGAAACGGTATGAGGGTGAACGGAAGTCATAACAAGATCGATCATATGACGTTCAGCTACAATCAGAATACCGGGTTCCAAATCTCGGGAAGTGGATCGGATCCCGAACTGTGGCCGAAACACAATCTTATCTCGAACAGTGAATCCCATGATAATCGTGATTCGTCTGATATCAATGCCGACGGTTTTGCGGCGAAGCTCGGTGTGGGGGAAGGGAATGTATTCAAGAATAATATTTCCCACCATAATATCGACGACGGCTGGGATCTCTACAACCGTACCAACGAAGGTGCCAACAAGCCGGTTACCCTTGACGGGAACATTTCATATTCCAATGGGAAACTCAGTAGTGGCTACAATGAAGAGGGTACCTCGGGCAGTGGGTTCAAGGTAGGCGGGGAAGGCCTCCCGGTCGCTCATATCGTTAAGAACAACCTGGCATTCGATAATAACATGGATGGCTTTACGGATAACTTCAATCCGGGTAAAATCATTGTTCACAAAAATATCGCCATCGATAATAAGCGCTACAACTTCATCTTCCGGATCAACCCGTATTTCAAATCCGAAGAGCAGGGGATCTTCACAAAAAATATCTCCATCAAAACCGATCCCGACCGCATGAAGGCGGACTTTGTGTCAGGTGTCGTGGATGACAGCAACTACTTCTTTGACGGAGAAAGAACGGTAAACAGCAAAGGGAAAGAAAAGGACCCGAAGCCTTATTTGAAGAAAATGCGCCCATAAAAATAGACGTCCATGCCTGGCATGGACGTCCTTTTTACTTTATTCTTCAGCGCCGGAAAGGACCATGACGTCCTCACCTTCCGATACCGCCTTCTCGATATGCTGTTCGCCCCACGAGCAGAGCATCTGAAGGGCAGGCGCAAGGGATGTCCCGTAGTCGGTCAGCTTGTACTCGACCTTCGGCGGTACCTGATTGTACACGATTCGCTCAAGGACCCCGTCGGATTCGAGCTCGCGAAGCTGCTGGGTGAGCATCTTCTGGGTGATGTTCGGCATCCTCTTTTTCAGTTCGCTCGTGCGGAGGGTGCCATGATCGATGAGGTGGCAGAGGATGACGACCTTCCATTTGCCTCCGATGACTTCAAGTGCTGCTTCGACCGGTATATTGAATGTCTTCATTTCCCGTCACTCCTTCATGGGATCTTTTTGACATGTACATGCCTGTATGATGTGTAGAATACTATCATTCTATACCCGATCGGCACACGAAGCAAGTAGCGGCGCATGGGTACCTCCAGGTGTCTACCGTACTTTAAAGTGCGTACTTCCTTTTTGGTTGCATACTCCTTAAACTAACGATTACCGGCACATCGCCGGTGATTCAAAATTGTTAAGGAGGAAAATCATTATGAGTTCTCATTCTACTTCTATAGATCAAAACGCCTCCAAGTCAAAAGGAGGCACCCCGGCGCTACTCGCCCTTGCCATCAGTGCGTTTGGAATCGGGACGACAGAATTCGTCCCTGTCGGTTTGCTGTCATCGATTGCAGATGACCTGTCGATCTCTATCACTCTTGCAGGTCTGCTGATTTCCGGATATGCCTTGGGAGTCGCCATCGGAGCGCCCGTCCTGACGGCCCTCACCAGCAGAATGAGCAGGAAGAGCCTGCTCATGTCCCTGATGCTGCTCTTCATCGTAGGGAATTCCGTCGCTGCCCTGTCCGCGAGCTTCGGACTACTGCTTGTGGCACGGTTCATCACGGCCTTCTCCCACGGGATTTTCTTCTCGATCGGATCCACGATCGCTGCAGATCTCGTTCCCGCACATAAGCGGGCCAGTGCCATTGCCTTCATGTTTACGGGTCTCACCGTCGCCACGGTCACCGGGGTCCCCCTTGGAACCTTCATCGGACAGGCCTTCGGTTGGAGAGCGACGTTCTGGGGAGTAGCCGCACTTGGTGTTATCGGAATCGTAGCAAGCTCGATCCTTGTGCCTAAGAATCTTAAAGAAGCACCACCTGCCAAGTTCAGTTTTCAATTGAAGATTCTGACCAACGGTAAGCTCATGCTGGCATTTGCCATCACGGCCCTTGGATACGGCGGAACATTCGTTGCATTCACCTACCTGACTCCGTTACTGGAAGATGTGACAGGATTCAGCGCTAAATGGGTCAGCATCATCCTTCTAGTCTACGGAATCGCTGTCGCCATCGGGAACGTTGTCGGCGGGAATGCATCGAATAAAAATCCGCTCAAGGCTTTATTCTGGATGTTTGCCCTTCAGGCTATCATCCTCTTCGCCCTGACGTTTGCCGCACCATTCAAAGTGGTTGGTCTGATTGCCATCTTCCTTATGGGTCTATTTGCCTTCATGAACGTACCGGGCCTTCAGGTACTCGTCGTCAACTTGGCAGAGAAATATGTGCCTACTGCCGTCAACGTGGCATCTGCACTCAATATCGCCGCATTCAACGTAGGGATCGCCATCGGCTCCTTCGTCGGCGGCCTCATCGTCGACAGCATCGGCCTCATCCACACACCGTGGATCGGTGCCGTCATGGTAGCAGGCGCCGTCGCTCTCACAGCGTGGCTCCGAAAAATCGAAAAGTGACATATGGAACGGTCCCGATGCATCATGATGGTGCATTAGGACCGTCCCTTTCCCTTTTATAGAAGGTGGTATATAATGGATAAAACGCAAGCCTGGAGGGACCTTCGAATGAATAGTTGGCTTTGGTTGATCATTGCTGCTGGTGGACTTGTCGTGGTATTGATGGTTGTCGTTTCGTTGGTGATTGGCAAATTCTCTCCCAGTGAACAAAAAGGTGTGGATGATGAAGAAGCTTGAGGCTACCGTCCACAGATGATCCGCATCATCCATGGGATGGTGTTTTTTTTGTGGAAAGCAGAGGGAAATGGGAGGAAAGGGCGAACTGATAGAGGAGATATGTTTTCTAGAGGAGGGGATCGGAATTGAATGATCGTCACGAAGTCTTATTCACCCAGCTGAGCACCTATCGAAGTGAAGTCCTGCATGCGGCGGCCTCTGTCACTCCAGAAGAAGCAGATGTGATTCCACCGCCTTTCCGTAACAATATCCGCTGGAACCTTGGTCATATCTATCTCGATCAATATCAGTGGATCGAGGCGTTGACGAAGGAAAAGCAGGAGGTGCCTGAAACGTATCCTGCCTGGTTCGGCTACGGAACCTCTCCGCAGAATTTCACTCAGGGAACGCCATCCCTCCAGGCTTTGTTCACCCAGCTGAAAGAGCAGCCCGGGATGATCAGGGAACGATGGGGTCACCGGATGGAAGAAGCGTTTCCTCAGACCGAAATGGGGATGAGGACGGTGGAGCAGGTTCTCATCCGCACGGTTTTCCATGAAGGGATGCACCTTCAGACCATCCTGGATATCAAGAAGGCTTTGTCACAGTGAAACGGCTTTGGTGCTTTTTTAGCACGAGGCCGTTTTTTTCTGAAACCTTTTTGGGGATGGGTCCGACTAATGGGTAGTTTGAACGGGGGGAGAGTATGGAAGAGCGATTTGAAGAAGTTTATGAACGTTATTTTGATGATGTATATCAATATCTATTATATTTCACCAACAGTCGATCCGAAGCAGAGGACCTGACTCAGGAAACATTTCTGAGAGTCATGAAGTCCCTTCCGGATTTCCGTGGAGATTCTACGTTGAAAACATGGATTCTTTCCATAGCCCGGAGAACGAGCTTTGATCATTACAGAAAGAAGAAAATTTTATCGGTTTTGCCCGGGGTGATTGGGAATATGCTTTCGAGCACGGACGGTATTCCAGAGAAGGAGTGGGATGACCGGGAGGAATGGCAGGAAGTCCAGGAAGCGTTGATGACCCTTAAGCCTGATTATCGGAATGTTGTGATACTACGGGGGCTAAAGGAATACTCCATCAAAGAGTCCGCCTCGATCCTTCAGTGGAATGAGATGAAGGTAAAAGTCACCTATCACCGTGCGATTCAAATGCTGCGGAGGAAGCTATCAAGGAAAGGAGCTGAAAAACGATATGACTTTCCACAAAACACAGACTCTGAATTCCTGACCCCGCTAAAAAACAGACCGGGTTTGACACCACGACATATGGTGAAAGGAGAAATCAAGGAGAGAATAGCAGCCATGGAGAATCGTAACGGAAAGACGCATCTCATCCCTATTCTTCTTACAGCCGTACTTCTCCTGACAGGGTCTTATTATCTCTTTGGAATCATTATGAAAGATCAGCACCCCCACGATGCTGGAGAACCCACTCATCAAGTACCCCTGAAGGAGGATGTTGAAAAAGAATTGCAAGAATTCCCCATCGAGATTGCCCCCCTTGTCCTGACAGATGAAGAATCAGAAGCCTACGCAAGCTTTAGTGAAAATCTCGACCAGGAGATCCTCCGTAGCCTCTCCCCAATAAGCATAGCTAAAATCTATGTCCAGGCCATTCTTGATGAAAAGGATGAGGTCCGATATGAGCTCTATACCGACAGACCGGATTATATTATGTGGACCAAGGAAGAAGATGAGCAGTTTTCCAAACAGGATAGGGGTAATCAAAGACTTACGGAAGAGACCTATAATCATCTTGCAGAAGGAGAGTTTGTCGAGACAGGAGAGGATGAAGGTTACATCAAGTACTATCGCTCCGAGGATTCTGATAGCCTGATGGGCTTCAATCTTATCCGGAATGAAAATGGCATCTGGCAGGTGGCATTCATGCCCATTCAATAATACCCCGCCTTATGGCTGAAAGAAGTTCATTCCATCGGTTGATGGCCACTTCCTCTCCAGCATCTATGATAAGGAAAAAGGAGGGGATGTTCATGAAGATCCATCAACTGGAGCTTTTCATAGGCAACTATGAAGAAACGGTTGCTTTTTATCAGGATACAATGGGGTTCACATGCAGGAAGAATGGTGAGGGTTCAACGGATATGGAGGTGGGCAGAGGGATCATGACCTTCCATAAGAAAACGGGAGTGGACTGCTACTACCATTTTGCGTTGAATATTCCGTTCAATCTGTTCGATTCGGCAAAAGCGTATATGGCGGAGCGGGTGACGCTTGCAAGGGAGGATGATGAGGACGAGGTGTTTTTCAAAGAATCCAAGGCCAGATCCTTCTACTTTCTGGATCCCGCTGGAAATATTGTCGAATTCATTGCGAGAGAAGGTGTGAACCCCGATTCCGAAGCGGGATCATTCAGTCCATCAGAGGTTTTGGGGATCAGTGAGATCGGTATTTCGTCGGAAGAAGTGTATCGGTGCTCACAAGAAGTGGAGGCAAAAGGGATCCCGGTGCGAAATGACAGGCCGTTATCAAACGGGGAAACCTTGAACTTCATGGGGGAGGCAGAGGACGGTGTCTTCATCATCATCGCGAGGGCCGGGAGACGATGGATTTTCTCCGATAAAAACGGATTGCCCGCCCCGACGATCGTCAAGACGGACAGGGGCACCATGACGTTTCATCTCAGTGGTTGAAGACACCTATCTTTAAGTGTATAATTATACAAAACGGAGAATGAATGTGCAATTTAGATGAAAGTAGACACAACTGAATGGATACATATTTAAAATTTGTACTCATCGGATTTTCCATTGCCCTTCCGGTGGGGGCCGTAACCGTGGAAATGACCAAGCAGGGACTGAAAAACGGCTTCCTACACGGCTGGGCAGTGGGCATCGGTGGAATGACCATCGATTTCTTCCTTGTTCTTGCCATGTATCTCGGACTCGCCCAGGTCCTTTCCCTTCCGTATGTACAGCTGCCCCTATGGGTGGTAGGAGCCATCTTCCTGTTTGGCCTTGCTTATGATTCAATCAAGAATGCCGACCATGGGATCACGATGGCAGGGGACCGCCCTCAATCCTCTTTATGGAAGACCTACCGGAACGGAGTGCTCGTGGCTGTATCACCTGGTAATCTCGTTTTCTGGGTCTCTGTGTTCGGCACGGTCCTGGCCGATTCCTATTCAGGTTCGAAGATCGGATTTGTCCTGGCGGCAGCGGGGGTTCTTACGGGAATTTTGATCCATGACCTGGGACTGCTCTCGATCGTGGCAGCCACCCGCAGGGCCATGAATCGAGCGATGATCAAATGGACGTCGATCGTAGCGGGGATTCTGCTATTCGGCTTCGGGTGTTACTTCTTATACGAATTTGTACACGACATCAAAGACTATCTGTAAATGAAAAACCGGCCGTCAATGGCCGGTTTTCTTATGAATGGTTCAAAATCGAGCGGGAGTGCCCCGACCTGAAGCTCCTGAAAGCAAGAAACAGGGCAGCTACACCGAGTATAAGAAGCACAACACTGAAATAACTGCTTCCTTCTGTGACGCCGCTGATCAAGTACAGGCCACCTGTGATGGAGGCAAAACCTACAATCCCATTACCGATCATATGGGCACGGGCCTTCAAGAAGCGGTCGATGACCCATAATGCAATGACGGCTGCGCAAATCGTAGTCACGATCGGGAAAAACGGGCGGAATTTCGCTGCATAAATGAAGAAGTCCATCTGGTTGATATCCCCCGTATTTGTCACTTCCCCTGCACTCGCCGACACCTTCGCCGAATTCTTCCACTCGAACTGATCCTCAAGCAGCGCACTTCCTTCATACATGGAAAAGTAGAACGCGAATGGAAGGATGGTAAGGGAGACCAGGAATATCAAGGTCCTCACATTCCTTTTATTCAATTCAATCACACCTTTTTCAATGCTTCATCTGAAAGAGGTGTCGCTCCGGGAGGCTCCTGCCTGCCCGTAAGCTGGGACCATTCAACTTTAGACACTTGATGTGTCCACCATCAACGCTTGTCCCTTCAATGTAAAAAAACCCCACAGGAATCACTCAGATGATGCATCCTAATTTGCCCATATTATACCATCTCCACCCAGCTGGGTTGAAGTTACATTTTGTTAACAACTTCGTAAATGGAAAAAGACACAATAAAAGCCGATTTCCATCGAAACCGGCTTTCATTCTTCTTTATGTTGGGTGAGGTCGAAAATCTTCCTTGATTCAAAAAGGTCGATAACCTGATTAAGCCAATTGTAATATTCAATCGCGTAGGTAATCCTCTCGAGGTGATCCCTTGCCCTCTGAGCGGTTTCTTCGTTATCTGTGTCCGCTATGGCTGCTTCGAGCTCTCTCATGGATTTGACGGAGGCGTCGAGATTCATCTGGGTTCCCTTTCTCCATTGGGTGGTGAAACGATCGATGAAGTTTTGATACCAGTCATTCTTCACCTGATACAAATCCTTCCTCTCTCCTTTTCTCCATACCTTTTCAACCATATTCAGTTCCAATAACGTCCGGACACCGGTGGACATGCTGGTTTTACTCATTTCCAGCTCTTCCTTCAGCTCATCCAGGGTCATCGGTTTATTTTCAAAATAGAGGGTCCCGTAAATACGTCCTATGGAAGGGGAAACCCCGTATAAATGCATGTTTCTCGCCACGGATTCAATCACTCTTTCTCGTGCCTGGGCGACTAAACCTTCATTATGCATAATACACCACCATTCTAATCACAATAAAAAAGGATGGAAATCATCCCTTACTATTCATCTTGATTTATTTTAAGGTTTGAATTCTTCAAAGTAAAGGGAACATAAAGAGAGGATATGGGAGGATATCCAAAGAAATCTAAGAATAAGATGATTTCGAACGTACAGTTTTAACTGTACGAACTATATTCGGTGAATATGAAGGTTTATCCCATTTGTTACCTCCTACAAAAGTCCTTTATACTTTTAAGGTATGCTAGAAAAATCGCTCGGATTCGACAAAATTTGACGTTTTTAAACAAGATTAGAGGTGGATTTATGGCTGAGAAAAAAATTAGCGTTCAAAACGTTACGAAAGTCTTTGGTAAATCGCCCCAACAGGGAGTCAAACTCCTGAACGAGGGCAAGACCAAACGGGAAATACTTGAAAAGACCGGCATGACCGTCGGTGTCAACAAAGCAAGCTTTGATGTGTATGCAGGTGAAATCTTCGTAATCATGGGGCTATCAGGAAGTGGTAAATCGACATTGGTAAGGATGCTCAATCGCCTGATTGATCCGACCGATGGAGAAGTTCTCATTGATGGCAAGAACATCGTTAAGCTCAAACCCAACGAGCTTAGGGAAGTAAGAAGGAAGAAACTGAGCATGGTATTCCAACGCTTCGCACTATTCCCTCACCGAACTGTTCTCGATAATACTGAATATGGACTTGAAGTCCAAGGTGTAGAAAAATCCAAACGTAAGCAAAAGGCAATCGAATCCCTTGAGCTTGTAGGGCTCAAAGGATACGAAAATAGCTACCCAAGCGAACTCAGCGGTGGTATGCAGCAGCGTGTCGGTCTGGCGCGTGCCCTTGCAAACGACCCTGATATCCTCCTTATGGATGAAGCATTCAGCGCATTGGATCCGTTGATCCGCAAAGATATGCAGAATGAACTTCTCGAGCTTCAGGAGAAAATGGAGAAGACCATTGTCTTCATCACCCATGACCTTGATGAAGCCCTTCGCATCGGCGACCGCATCGCCCTTATGAAAGATGGGAACATCGTACAGGTGGGTACACCGGAAGAGATCATGACAAACCCTGCCAACGACTATGTTGAGCGTTTCGTAGAGGACGTCGACTTGTCTAAAGTGCTCACTGCTGAGCATGTCATGAAGCGCCCTGAAATGGTGCGCATCGACCGCGGACCGCGTGTAGCCGTGAAAGTCATGAAGGACGAGGGGATCTCCCACTTGTTCGTCGTGGACAGCAAACAGAAGCTGCTTGGTGCCGTCACCATCGAAGCTGCTTCGGCAGCGGTGAAAAATCAACAAACGCTTCAGGATATCCTGATCACGGATATCGAGTCTCTCAAACCTGAGACACTGCTTGTCGATATGTTCGAACAAGTCGCAACGGCAAGTCTGCCACTTCCAGTCGTGACAGAAGAAGGCAGACTGCGTGGAGTCATCGTAAGGGGTGCCGTATTAGGCGCACTTGCCGGCCTCGAATCAGACATGAATCTTACAACCGAAACAAAAGAACACTCAGATACAAATGTAGACGCTGAGGGAATTGAGGTGAATAACATATGACATTCCTACCGAAACTTCCGTTAGCAAGCTGGGTGGATAGCTTCGTCAACTGGATCAAAGACATCTTCGGACCGTTCTTTGACTTCCTGACTGATGCCATCGGATCTGTTGTTGATTTCTTCGTCATGGTTCTTGAATCGATCCCTACGCTTCTGTTGATTTTGATTTTTGTTGCCCTCGCCTGGTGGGTGAGCCGCTGGACCATCGCCGTATTTACGGCAGTCGGCCTGTTGCTCATTGACAATCTTGGTTACTGGGATGGAACGATTGATACGCTCGCCCTCGTCTTAGCATCCGTTATCATATCTATCATAATAGGTATACCAATCGGGATCTGGATTTCACAAAGTGACCGCGCGATGAAAATCATCACGCCGATCCTTGACTTTATGCAGACGATGCCTGCATTCGTCTATCTGATTCCGGCAATCATCTTCTTCGGAATCGGAGTTGTACCGGGTATCATTGCATCTGTCATCTTCTCCATGCCTCCAACGATCCGTCTGACCAACCTCGGGATTCGTCAGGTGCCGGAAGATCTCGTGGAAGCATCGAATGCATTCGGTTCAACTCCACGTCAGAAGCTGTTCAAAGTTCAGCTGCCGCTGGCTACAAGCACCATCATGGCCGGTATCAACCAAAGCATCATGCTGGCCCTTTCCATGGTCGTCATCGCTTCACTTGTCGGTGCTCCTGGACTAGGCGCAGATGTTTACCGTGCTGTTACCCAATTGAAAGTCGGTGTTGGTTTTGAAGCTGGTCTGGCCATCGTCATCCTGGCGATCGTGCTCGATCGGATTTCTCAAAATATAGGTTCATCTAAAAACTAAAAGGGGGAAACACAATGAAAAAACTACGTATTGCTGGTTTGGCTTCCATCCTCGCTCTATCTGTAGGATTGGCCGCTTGTGGAAATGATTCAAAAGAAGGCAAGACCATCGGTGATGAAGTGGACTACAAAATCACCGGGATCGAGCCTGGAGCCGGTATCATGACGGCAACGAACAAAGCCCTGGAAGAGTACGATAATCTTAAAGACTACAAATTGGTCGAGTCTTCTTCAGCTGCAATGGCTGCAGAGCTTGATAAAGCCATCAAAAATGAAGATCCAATCATCGTGACCGGCTGGACTCCGCATTGGATGTTCGCCAAGTATGACCTGAAATATTTGAAAGACCCTAAAGGTGTGTACGGTGACGCTGAAAAAATCGAAACCTTCGCACGTAAAGGTTTGAAAGAAGATCAACCGAGCGCCTACACCGTGCTGGATCAGTTCAGCTGGACGAATGATGACATCGGTGAAGTCATGGTCGATATCCAAGAAGGTACCGATCCTGCCGAAGCTGCTGATAAATGGGTAAAAGACAACAAAGATAAAGTCGATGAATGGACAAAAGGTGCTGACAAAGTAAGCGGCGAAGACATCACCCTTTCTTATGTAGCATGGGATTCCGAAATCGCCAGCACGAATGTTGTGGCAAAAGTACTTGAGAGCATCGGATACAAAGTGAAGCTTGTTCAGCTGGATGCAGGTCCAATGTTCACGGCTGTAGCTGAAGGAAATGCAGATGCGACGGTATCCGGATGGTTGCCATTGACTCATAAAGACTACCTTGATAAATATGGTGATAAGATGGACCGTCTTGGACCAAACCTTGAAGGTGCAAAAACAGGTCTTGTCGTTCCTTCTTATGTAGAAGCCGACTCAATCGAAGATCTTAAATAATGAATGAAATGAAAGAGGATGCCTCCTGATAACGGGGGCATCCTCTTTTTTTATCCTTATAATTCCAATGTCATGAACCGGCTGTTCGGGTCATCGGTATATGATCCGAATGGTGGGCAGTAATGGAAGCCTGCGCGCTCATACAGGAGCTGAGCAGGACGAAAGGCATCCATGGAGCCTGTCTCAAGACTGAGCCGGCGATACCCCCGATTCTTTGCTTCCTGTATGATGTGTGAGAGAAGGGCGCCGGCCACGCCTTTCCGAAGGTGTCCGGGGTCGGTCTTCATGGATTTGATTTCACCGTGGGTGGGATCTAGTTCTTTCAAGGCTCCGCACCCGGCCAGGGATTCCTCTATCCAGGCACTCCAAACGGTAACATCCTCTCTCCTGAGCTTATCAATTCCCAACGCATGTACACTTTCCGGTGGGGACGTCTCATTCATGCTTGCTAGATGACTTGTAATCAATTCTTGAATGACCGCTCCCGATACATCATCTACTATGATTTTCACTTCATTTCCTCCTCAAGGCTTAACGTATCTCTTTGGATCAACCGATTGTTTCATGTGAAACGTTTTGCGTCATATCCAACACAGATGCAATGGGCTATCACCATTTTATGAAAAATAAGAAGAAGTTTCCATAGAAGGAATATTAATTGGATATTATACCATTTATAATCCAAAAGAATCACTTTTATTTTCATGATTAGGCTTAAATACCTACAAATATAAGTGTAATTCTATTCAAACTCCATGAGGATGGCCGATAGTTATAGGGTAGAATCCACGGAGGTGTAAATGTGTTTATTATCAAAAAAGAAAATGTATCCCCCATGTTGATGGAAACGGCCCAGCGCCTTCATATACCCGTTATTGATGAAGAGTGCGAAGGACCATTGGAACTGGACGAGCATTCCAGAGTACTGACGAATTCCGAGGCATGCCTTCAGCGTCTGAATGAATGGGCGCCTCATCATCCTTTCACCCGGATTTCCCAGATGGTCAAACAAAAGGCAACGTTCAGAGCGATGTTGTCCGATCTATTCCCGGACTACTATTTCCAACTGGTATCCCTGCAAGAATTACGCTCCATGTCAAAAGAGATCCTGCCATTCCCCCTCGTCATCAAGCCGAATAAAGGCTATTCAAGTGTCGGGGTGAAGCTGGTTCAAGATCGCTCCGAATGGGATCGATCCGTTGCTGAGCTATATGGCGAGCTGACCCTGTCCAAGGGAGTCTACAGCGAGTCGGTCGTAGACCAGGACGAGATCATCATCGAGAAGTGGATTGACGGGGAGGAGTATGCAGTCGACTGCTACTTCGATCATGAAGGGAAACCGGTGATCCTGAACATCCTGAAGAGGATGTTTGCCTCTTCAACCGATACATCCGACCGTATGTACTATACGTCTACGTCCATCGTGGCAGAAGTATTCCATGAAGTGGAGGGATTCCTTCACAAACTTAGCGGGATGCTTGAAGTCAGTCACTACCCCTTCCACTTGGAGCTGCGCCGCAGTGAAGCCGGTATGATGGCAATTGAGTTGAACCCGCTCCGCTTTGCTGGAGCCGGTACGACGGATATCAGTACCCATGCATACGGCATCAATGGTGCAGAGGCTTATATGCTCAATGAACGTCCGGACTGGTCGGAAATCTTAAAGCGCACCGACGATCGCATCTATGGGTTCTGTTGCATAGAACTTCCTGTAGACATATTGAAACAGGACTTGCACAGCTTTGATCATGAAGCATTGAAAGAACGTTTCACGGATATCCTCGAATACCGGAACGTCGAATCATCTGATGATCAGATGCTTTCAGTGGTCTTTTTCAGAACGTCATCCATGGAAGAGGTTCACGATCTTCTGCACGTAGAGTTGAACCCGTATATCACCGAGAAGAAAGAGGGGGTACCGTCATGAAATCATTCAATCTGAATCCGAAGAAGTCACTGCAAGGCCAGATGTTCCTGAACTTCATGATTCCATTTGCAATCATCGGACTGGCGCTGTTCATTTTCGTGAAATCCATCACCGGATACATTATCGATGAACATGTGCTTCCGGAATTCGATCAGATCCTCGAGATGAATGGAGAGAATTTATCCGCGTTCACCGATGAAAACGTCGTGAATCAGGTGATAGCAGGCGAGGGTGGTGAATCCCAGCTCACAACATTCCTTGATGAGTACGCCAAGGGCAAGGAAGGCCTCGAGTACGTGTACGTGCTGACTCGGCAGAATGGGAAAGACTACATCGTCGGGATGAATGGATCGTCCGATGCCATGGTGGAATCTCCGTTCACGGATGATCAGGCACGTGCGTTTGAGGAGAAGAAATCCGTCCTTACCTCTATTTATACAGATAAATGGGGAAGTCATAAATCCTACTTCGTTCCGGTGGATGGATCTGATGCCATCATCGGCGTCGATATGAGCACGCAGTTCATAGATGACCTCATCACCACGATCAATCTTTTCCTCATCGGATTTGTGGTCATGGCCATCCTCATCGGCGGTGTCATTGCATACTTATTCGGACGCAACATGAATAAGCATATCCAGAAGCTTGTCCACTCCATGGATAAAATGGCCAGTGGAGATCTGACTGAAGAAATCACCACGTCGAGGCAAGACGAGATCGGGACCCTTTCCGATAAGTTCGAGCATATGCGCGGGAATCTTATCCGGATGATCGAAAGCGTGAAGACGAATGCAGACGCGATCGATGCCACAAGCGTTGATCTCGTGACAGGCTTCAGTGAGATGACCGAGGCTTCGGAACAAATCGCCACGGGAACGATGGAGGAAGCGCGGGCGAGCGAGAGCCGCTCACAGCATATTGAGCGGATCTCAGCCGGTACCACTTCCATGTCTGATGAAGTGAAGGCTTTGACAGAACAGACCGGACTCATCGACCAGTTCACACAGAGCACGAGCCAACGGGCAAAAGAAGGGTCCGATCAGATTGTGAGGATCACCGATCAAATCACACGGATCCAGAAGAACAGCCAGATCAGCCATGAACGATTGATGACCCTGGAAAATAAAATCGTCGCCATCAACCGGGATATTGACCTGATCAAGGACATTTCAGATCAAACCAATCTCCTCTCACTTAATGCTTCCATTGAAGCAGCCAGGGCGGGAGAAGCTGGAAAAGGGTTTGCCGTCGTGGCAGAAGAGGTTCAGAATCTGGCGCGCCTGACTGATTCCAATGTAAAAACCATTAATCAGGCCATCCAAGAGATCAACCAGCAGACAGCCGAAATGATGGATGCCAACAAAGAAGTCAATTCCGATATCGAAGACGGAGTGAATCTTGTAGCTACAAGCGGAGAGCTGTTTGAAACCATCTTCCACGGTGTCCAGGGCCTCTCCGATGAAGTGAGGAAAATGGTATCGAGCATGGATACCGTGCAATCAAACACAAAAGATTCCATTGAATCCATCCATGAAATCGCGGCGATCTCAGAGGAAGGGGTGGCGACGCTTCAGGAAATCGCCTCATCTTCCGAACAGCAGAATACAACGGTCCGAACCCTTCAAACGAAAAACAGTGAGCTGAAGACCATGGCCGACTCATTGAAGGAAGAAGTTCAAAGGTTCAAAGTGTAGGAAAACAATAAAAAGGAAACCCAAGAATGAAAGAAACTCATTCTTGGGTTTTTTCGTTTGACGTCAGCGGTCATTCAATGCAGCGAAAAAGGATCCAATTCTATCAAACGTATCAGATGTCCTTTCCATCAGCCATTCCTTCATCTCTTCGCGGTCCTTCAAGTGGGTCTGGTCAAGGATGTTAGAGAGGAAGGCCTTCTTTACTGCGTCTATTGCCGGCTGGATGTCATCTCCGTTGCGGATTCCTTCAAAAAAAGTTATGTACGTCTGTACAAGCTCATCCTTTAGGATGCGATCTGATTTCCCCAGGCGGTTGGTGATGCGCACTTCTTTTTCCTGTTCAAGCGTGAGACGTACATCAGGTACAGTGATTGATGCCCGTGCTTGGAAGAATCGCTCTTCCAAGGAACTGTGATGTTCGACGACCGTACGATTATGCTTCGCGTATCCATCGATGAGGTCTTTGAATCCTGCCTGAGCGTCACCTGTCAGGAACTTCTCGCTGAATCGATTCAATGCTGAAAGGGAAGCGGCATATTCCAGATGCGCTTCAAATGAATCCAACTCCCTGGTGAGTCCGCCGGCAAGATCGATTCCGCCGGCGTGCAGGCTGTCCAATCCATCCGTGATCCGCTTTAAATGCTCTTCCATGTCTGCGACTTCTTCTCGTGGTTTCCCATCAAATCCCCCCTGTTCATGAAGGTATTGAGTGAAGATCAGCCATTGATCCTTTGGCTTGTAGGAGAATGGATCATCGGGGTCAATGGTGGTCTTGGAATAAAGGTCCTCCATCCTGATCTTCTCTGCATCGGCAAACGTTCTCCACTCATGGGAAAGGGTAACAGTATATGC
Source organism: Rossellomorea sp. RS05 (assembly GCF_039822645.1). Taxonomy (NCBI): domain Bacteria; kingdom Bacillati; phylum Bacillota; class Bacilli; order Caryophanales; family Bacillaceae; genus Rossellomorea; species Rossellomorea sp. RS05. The sequence goes on from NZ_JBDKWY010000010.1 coordinate 40,792, forward strand.
CTTGTCTTCTTTTGGAATCGTTACGGGGTCCTTTGGAAAAGCAGGTGCAAATCCATTCTGGTTCAGATCCTTTGGGGCGCCCATCAATGCCCCGGTATACGAAAAATCGATCTTCATATTCCTCCACCTCAATCACATATTTTATTCCTGTTACTGTCATTATCGGAATAAGTAGGATGATGTGAAGGGCGGGTTTGGAACTGGCGTTAGTGGGCCGCCAGTTCTTGAAGGATGGAGGATCTCCTGAGTTGCCACAGAGGGAAGAGGACCGCCGCCATACCGAGGAAGGGGGAGAGGATCAAACAACCCCCAGTGAATGCCCACGACATGACAAATGAATGATGGTCCAGGGCAGACAAGAGAAGCTGAAGCAGGATGGTTCCGTAAAGGGAGCCCAGGATGCCGCCTGCCGATGTAATGAGGACTCCTTCGGTCAGGATCAAGCGTGAAATCTTCCTGAACGATATCCCTAACGCCCTCATCGTCGCGATTTCCCTTCTTCGTTCCTTCAGGCTTCCTGTCATGTTGTTCATCAATCCGATCAAGGCCAATAGGCATATGAGGGAAATGGTAATCCCCAGAAAAGTGGTCCTTTGGAGGAATTGATGCTGCAAGAGCTCCAGTTCCTCGCCCTTATCCAACGAAATCGCCTCAGATGTTCCTTCATTTTGAACAAACGTTTGAATACGTGCTTCATGCTCCTCCTTTTTGGAGGAATTGGTAAGGGTGTAGTGGATTTCATCCAAGCTGACCGGTCCCATGTTCGCTTCCATCCAACTCGGTGAGGTGTAGAAGGAGAAATCCTCCCGATCGCCGAAAGGGAATGCCTGTATGATACCGGTTACCTTTAAGTCTACTGTTTCATATCCTTTCTTCCATTTACCTGAGCCATAGTCGTAGCTTGATTCTCTTACCATGGAGATGGAATCTCCAACCAGGAGGCCAAGTTTTTCCGACATAAAGGAAGTGATGACTACCCCTCCCTCATTGAAATCGGTCATCTTGATTTCCTCTGCTGAAATCATAAGGGGAAACGCCTGTTGAAGCACCTTCCAGTCCACGGGTTGAAGTGAGGTGAGCAATTCAGGCTTACCGTCTACATCAATCGTACTCATATCAGTGCCGTGCATCTTCCATCCATCGGTAATCATGAGCTCTCCTTTATAAATAGGCACGGCAGAGACCCCGTCAAGCTCTTGGATATCGTGGAATAATTCTGGACTGAATCCATCTTGATCCAATCCTGTATTCGACTGAAGGATATGATCGAGTGGATAACGATCCATGATGCTCTTCATTGTATCCTGCTTGACGGTACCGAGCACCCCCGTACCAACGATTCCGATCGAGCAGGCAAGCATCGCAACGGCCGCAATCTGGACGCTTCGTCGCGCCTGCCTTAGGGTGCTGCGCCTCGCCAGGGATGCCCCATTGCGGATCAGGGGTGCAAGAAGGGAGCTCAATGCACGGATGGTCCAGCTGAAAAGGGCAGGCAGTAGGAGTCCAGTCCCGATTGTAAGGAGGACTGCTGAGGCAAGATGTCCCTTTGCTCCCCCTGATAAGAGTGCCGTTATCAGGGCGAAGGCGATGGCCACAGCCCCCAGCAAGTTCCTGACCCAACCGCCCTTGTGACCATGAATGCTCGCCTCACGGTATGCATGAAGCGGACGTTCGCGGCTGGCAAGGACGGCTGGGAGACAGCTGCCCGCTACAGTGACCATCATCCCTCCGACCAGACTCAGGAGGGCAAACGACGGATCGAATGTGAGCCCGGTAATGGTTAGTCCGCTCATGCGGGCCAGGAAGCCTTGCAGCATGAAGGCGAGACCTGCGCCAATGCCGATTCCGAGCAAGCCCGATACAAGCGCGAGGATGGTGGCCTCGGTCATGACCAGCCATACGATCTGACGCCTTTTCGATCCGAGCAGGCGAAGGGTGGCGATTTCTTTCTTCCGTTCCTGGATCGACATCTGCAGGGTGCTGATGAGGAGAAGTGTACTCCCCAGCGTCACGGCGGCACCCAGTCCCTGGACGAGAGGTTTCAGTCCGCCAAGCTGGCTGCGTTCGGTATCCTTTGCAGCCTGCCGGTCGATATATAAATCCGGATCAATCTCATTCAGCTTCCGGAGGACAGCCTCCTTCTCTCTCCAATCACTGAGGTCGAGCATGACGGTCGTTGTATGACCTGATTGTCCGGTTGCATCTGCAAGCCATTTCCGCTCGAACAAAAAAATAAAGTTGGTATGCTCGCTCTTGGCAAGGATCCCTGACACCCGTACGGTCCGGTCTTTACCCGGGGGAAACGGAAGGGTCAATTCTGAGCCGATGGAAAGATGATGTGATTTGGCCCAGCTGTATGGAATCGCAATCTCCCGGTTCCCCGGCAGCGTGCCCGAAGAAAGCTTCCCCAAGGGGTGCTCACTGGTCAACGGCACGCGATCCACACCGATGTACATGGGCTGGAGCTGGGTGACGGACTGGTACGGATGATCGTCCCCGATGTAGGGATAGAGAAACGAACTTGTGCGGGACACCTCCTGATAGGATTGGATGTCTTTCACCTGTTCATCCGTCAGGAACGATGAAGCGGTTTGATAGCCTGCGATGATTTCATATCGGCCATATTTCTCTTCGGCAAAACCTTCATTGGCGACCTCCAGGGACGTCATCAGGATGTTGGTGGCAAACAGCAGGGCGAATCCGAGTGAGATCCCTATGATGGATAAAATGGTCCGGCTCTTCCGGGAGAGCAGGAAGCGAATGGCTAAACGAAGGGCTGTCATCATAGGGAGAACCTCTCGATTTCCTGATTGAGAAGGGCCGTTTTCTCCATGATGGAGTGTTTTCCTGAAAGGCGCGTGTCGTTTATAAGTACCCCGTCGCGAAGGAAGATGACCCGATGGGAGTGGGCGGCAACCTGAGCATCATGGGTGACCATGATGAGGGTGTGACCGAGCTCTTCGGTAAACGCTCGCAGAAGCTGCAGGATCTCCTTTCCGGTTTTTGAATCCAGGCTTCCGGTCGGTTCATCGGCGAGGATGATCTTAGGCTCTGTCACCAGGGCCCTCGCAATCGCCACCCGCTGCTGTTGTCCACCCGAGAGCTCGGAGGGGAACGAACCGGCAAGGTGGGAAATGCCGAGATGATCCAATAGATCCATGGCCCTTTTCTTTATGCCTTTCCTCTTTGAAGCCAGATCTGAAGGAAGGGTGACATTCTCCAGAACCGTAAGAACCGGGATCAGGTTGAAGAACTGGAAGATGAATCCGATGTGATCCCTTCTCAGTTCGGTGAGGGCACCGTCTCTCAATGAGTGGACAGGCTGCCCGTTCAGGTGGATGGTCCCCCTGGTCGGTTGATCGAGTCCGGCCATCATATTCAACAGGGTCGATTTCCCTGAACCGCTTGTCCCCATGATGGCAAGGAACTCACCCTTTTCTACGTTCATCGTCAGATCCTTCAGGGCATGGAAGGCGTTGGAGCCCTGCCCGTATACTTTTTCAAGATGATTGATGTGCAAGATGGTCATATCATTTCCTCCTCTATGACCGTATCGTACAGAAGGGACCTCAACTCCCCATCGGGAAAGTATCAAGAAACTATAAAGTTTATCCAAGGATGGGATTGATATAATAAAAGAAAAACAGATGGGAACGAAACAGATGAGTAGACGAATATTGATCGTAGATGATGAAAAAGAGATCGCAGACCTTTTGGAAGACTTTCTTATGGTGGAAGGATTCGATGTCTCGAAGGCCTTCAACGCAAAGGAAGCAAGGGAGCACCTTGAAAGGGAAGAGATTTTTCTTGTTTTGCTGGATATCATGATGCCGGACGATTCAGGCTTTACCCTTTGCAAGGAGATCCGCCGGACATCGTCCATCCCCATTCTCTTCCTGAGTGCCTTGGATGATGATACAAGTAAGATCAGGGGACTCAGCATCGGGGCGGATGATTATATTGTCAAAAATGCTTCCCCCGGAGAAATCGTGGCACGAGTCAAGGCAGTGGAGCGGAGGATCGGTCCCACCCTTTCTTCGACCTTGTCCTATGCAGGTGTCTCGCTCCATACTGATTCACGTACATTCCAGGTCGGAAACGAACGGGTGAACCTGACGGGGAAGGAGTACGAGCTCATGCATCTATTCCTTGAGGGACCCAATCAGGTTTACACCTACGAACAGATCCTGGAGAGGATCTGGGGGTATGAAGGAGGGGACTACCACACCGTCAGGGTCCACGTTGCCAAACTAAGGGAGAAGGTTCAGGAAAAGACGTCACGCTTCCAGATTTCAACGGTATGGGGCGTCGGGTACAAAGCGGAGGAGCTGATCCATGCGTAAGGAGGCCCTTTCGATTAAACAATGGCTTCTGCTCTTCCTGCTTCTCTTCATGGTTCTCCCTTTATTGGTGACAAGGGGCGTCGTATACCTTTATGAGGATTGGCATGCGTCAGAGGCCGAATCGTTCCTTCCGAGCCTGGAGCCTTGGGTGAACGAAGACGTCCTCTCAAAGTCTGACCTGTGGAAGGAAATCGGGTGGCAAGAAGAGATGGAGATGGAAGCTAAGGAGAAAGAAGTCGAACTGAAGATCTTTGACGGTGAGGACAAACTCTTATTCTCTAACATGAAGCAAGGGGGGAGCCAGGGCCCATCCTTTCTTGAGGAATATCCGCTGATGGATGGTCAGGAACGGCAAGGAACGGTCTACGTCAAAGATATGAGGAGTCCCGTCAAGCCGGATCAACCTTCTTGGCTTGGTTATCTCGTTAATGAATGGGGTGGCGGGTTCATCTTTCTTGCGGTATTCGCCCTCATTCTTCTTATCGGTTCACGCTTCATCAGGAAGAAGATCCTCTTGCCCGTAAAAGAACTGAAGGAGGCAGCGGAACTCATCAGCACGAGGCAGTTCCATTCGCAGCTGCCCACGACCCCGGTCAAGGAACTGAATGACCTGTCACGGTCCATCTCCGTCATGCAAATGAAACTGGAGGAATCCACGACCCGTCAGGCTCAGATGGAGGAGGAAAGAAAGATGTTCATCTCCTCTATCATCCATGATCTCCGGACCCCGCTTTTCTCGATCAGGGGATACTTGGAAGGCATTCTAAAGGGAGTGGCCGATACGCCGGAGAAGAGGATGAACTATGTCGACATCAGCTATCGGAAGGCAAACGTCCTCAATCAGCTTATTGACGAGCTCCATACGTATACGAAGATGAATTTGCTCGATGCCAAGCTCTCTCTTCAACAGGTGGATATGGGCCTCCTGACAGAGGAACTTGTGATCAGTCTCATGCCTTTGGCGAAGGAGAAAGCTCAGGTATTATCGATAAGATCTGAAGGGGATTTTGTAGCCGATGCAGATCCTTTTCTCTTTTCACGTGCTCTTGAAAACATCATCGGCAATGCCATCCGGTACACGCCGTCACGAGGGGAAGTGGCGGTGACTGTAAAAGCATCCAGCATTGCTGTGGAAGACAACGGGGAAGGCATACCTCCTCACGAAATCCACTCCATCTTTCAGCCCTTATATCGCGGGGAACATTCCCGTAACAGGGAGACAGGGGGAAGCGGACTCGGACTCGCCATAGCCAAGCAAATCGTGGAACGCCATGGCGGACAGATCGAGGTGGAGAGCTGTATGGGGAAAGGATCGACATTCATTATCCAATTATAGATAAAAAAGCGCTTACAAGTACAAAGGGTCAGAATTTTATAAATAAAAGGTTGATTTTTCCTGGAAACCATATTAGTATAAATTTTATTAATCCGATGAATTTAATATGAATTAGCGGAGCTGATCGGACAAACCGAAGGCCCTATTACCCTTTCAAGGGGGTAGTAGGGTCTTTTTTTGCAGCGTCAAGCTTTTATCATGTAAAGCGTCAAAGAAGGGGAGAGGAATATGGGATTTCAATTTGATCATTTGGTCCATTTCGTCAAAAGTCCTGAAGAGACTCGGGAAGAAGTCATTCGCGCCGGGATCCATGCAGTCGAAGGAGGAAGGCACGAAAACCACGGTACGTACAATGCCCTCGGATATTTTGGGTTGAGCTACATCGAATGGATCGGTGTATTCGATCAAGGTCTGGCAGAGTCTGCCTCAGCGGTTCCTTACAGTCTGCGCGAAACGTTCCGGCATGACGGATACAAGGAAGGATTGTCGAGGGTCGCATTGAGGTCGAAAGATTTGGAGCAGGATGCGGAACGTTTCAGAGAACTCGGTCTTGATGTACATGGACCGAATCCGATGAGCAGGAAACGTCCTGATGGGAGCGTCGTGAGTTGGAAGCTGCTGCATGTAGGAGATCCGGAAGGGGGACCTGAACTGCCCTTTTTCATTCAATGGGAAGAAGGAGATGAGGAGCGGCAGCGTGACCTCGAAGAGCGAGGTGTCATCTCTGCGCATCCCGGGGGGGAACTGACGCTCGAAGCTGTCGGGTTCGCCGTGAAGAATCTCGGGGCAGTCTCACGCTGGGCCGACATTCTGGACCTTCCCATAACAGAGGAGTTCCAAGACGAGTCTTTGCAGGCAAAGGGGAAAGGCCTGAAGTTGCAAGGTGGCAACCTCGTATTCTATACACCAACCGGGAAAGGCATCGTACAGAACGTGCTCGACGTACGGGGAGAAAAGCCGTTTCAGGTACTGTTTGAAGGAAGTGAATCCCGAACACAAAGCATTCGCGAAGGCGATTATCGATTCAAGGTAAAGGAGGAAGCCAAATGAAAAAGTACAGTGTCATCGCCATCATGATCTCGATCTTTCTCCTGTTAGCAGGATGCAGCGGTTCATCATCGAGTGCGGAGAAGAAGGACTCGAAGGTGATCAAGATCGGGTATCAAAAAGGAAATACGATCAACATCTTGAAAGAAAGCGGGTTCCTGGAAGAAGCCCTGAAGGAAGAAGGATACAAAGTAGAGTGGAAGCTCTTCACCCATGGAGGAACCCTTCTCGAAGGAATCTACTCCAATGCCATCGACTTTGGTCATGCGGCAGATGGATCGGGCATCTTTGCCCAGGCTTCAGGTAAACCCCTTGTGTATGTAGGGGCGGATGCCCCCAATCCGGAAGGTGTCGGGCTCATGGTCCGGACCGACTCTGGAATCAATTCCATAGAAGAGCTTAAAGGCAAAAAGGTTGGGGTATTGAAGGGCGGAAACCATCACTATCTTGCCATTCTAGCCCTTGAATCCGTCGGACTGACGGCAGATGACGTTCAATGGGTATACCCGGAAGATGCGGCGCAGGGCCGTTCTCTCATTGAGACGAAGCAGGTGGATGCCCTTGCTTCCTATGACCCGTTCTTTGCCGGTATCGAAACCGAACTGGACGTGAAGACCCTGACGGAAAATAAGGATTATGATTACCCTAATCGCACATTCTACTATTCTACTCCCGAATTCGCCGAAGACCATCCGGAGCTCGTGGACACCATCATAAAAGCCATCGACAAATCCGATCAGTGGGCGAACGATAACAAAGACGAAGTAACAGATCTTCTTTCCAAAGCGCTCGGAATCGATGAGAGCATCATTTCCAAAGCGGTTGAACGCCGAACATACGGTGCCACGGGCATTACACAGGAAATCATCGATGCCCAGCAGAGGCAGGCAGATAAATACTACGAAATCGGCTTGATTCCAAAAGAACTGGATGTATCAAAAGATATGCCGATCAAGTAAGGAAGGATGATAGGTTTGAAGAAGAATAATTGGTTCCATTCCGTCCAGCCGTGGATCATCCCGATCCTTCTCTTGGCCCTATGGGAGCTTGTGTCATCACTTGAAATTGTCTCCCCGTCCCTTTTCCCGTCCCCTGTTGCCGTAGTAGTGAGCGGATGGGAGCTTGCGGTATCGGGAGAACTCTCCACACATATACTCGCAAGCCTGTCGCGTGCGGCCATCGGAATGCTGATCGGCGGTGTGATCGGGTTCGTCCTTGGCATCCTGAATGGACTGTCGGATGTTTCCTTCCGCCTGACGGATACAACCATCCAAATGATCCGGAATATCCCCCATCTTGCCCTGTTGCCCCTAGTGATTGTATGGCTCGGGATCGATGAAAGCGCGAAGATCTTCCTAGTGATCCTTGGGGTGATGTTCCCTGTTTATATCAACACGTATCATGGCATCCGGACCGTGGATCCGAACTTTATCGAGATGGGCAGGATGTATAACCTGAAGGGCTGGCAGTTGTTCAAACATATCCTTTTCCCTTGGGCTCTCCCATCCATCTTTGTAGGCCTCCGCTATGCCCTAGGCGTGATGTGGCTTACATTGATTGTGGCAGAAACCATACCGACGGAGCAGGGGATCGGCTATCTGGCAACGAACGCACGGGAGTTCATGCAGACAGATATTATCATCCTGAGCATCGTCATCTACGCCCTTCTCGGAAAACTGGCCGACATCGTCGCTCAAGTCGGCGAAAAGAAGGCACTGAAGTGGAACGAAAGCTATGTGAAATCATAGAAAGGAGGGAGTCTTATGTCCAATCTGGAAACAAAACGCAACAGCCAGCCGGTCCGGATCGACCTGGTCGGTGCCGGTAAACAATTCGGCGATAAGGAAGTGTTGAAAAACATAGAGCTCACGGTGGAGAAAAATGAATTCGTAGCCATTATCGGAAAGAGCGGTAGCGGAAAGAGTACGCTGCTCCGCCTGGTGGCCGGACTTGAATCATTGTCCGATGGTGAACTGCTTTTCAACGGGAAGCCTGCGGGTGAAGATGCGTCCAAGATCACGATGATGTATCAGGATTCCAGGCTACTTCCATGGAAGACGGTCATCCAGAACGTCGGTCTCGGCCTGAAAGGGGACTGGAAGGCCAGGGCGGAAAGCGTACTTGAGGCCGTTGGGCTCCTGTCCTACAAAGACCAATGGCCATCCAAGCTTTCCGGAGGACAGAAGCAACGTGTTGCCTTGGCCCGCGCCCTTATCCATGAACCGTCCCTCCTTCTATTGGATGAACCGCTCAGTGCCCTCGACGCCTTCACGAAGCTTGAGATGCAGAACCTCGTGGAGACAATCTGGCAGGGGGTAGGATTCACTGCGCTCCTGGTCACGCATGATGTACGGGAAGCCATCCGCCTCGCAGATCGGATCGTTCTGATCGAGGACGGGCGAATCGCGTTGAATGTTCCGGTCAACGCTGCAAGACCAAGGCAGGTCTCATCACCGGAACTCGTCGCCTTGGAGGAAAGGGTGCTGTCTGCCATCATGAAAGAAGCACCGCCCGTACAAGAAAAGAAGTTCAAGACCATCTGAAAAGACGCCGTCGCTCCCCCAGTGGAGCGGCGGCTTTTGTATATAAAAGCATAAATCCAAAGAAAAATGTATGCCAAATCCGATAAAAGTAAAGGAAACCAATCACAACCTGAGGTAGAATAGAAGAAGATTGATAGAGAAGATGGAGGTAATGAGACATGCTAGGTGCAATTGAAGCTGGCGGTACGAAGTTTGTCTGTGCTGTAGGCGATGAACAGGGAACCATCATCGACAGGGTCCAGATCCCGACGACCCTTCCAGAAGAAACGATTCCGAAGGTCATTGAGTTTTTCAGAAAACATCCCGTCAAGGCGATCGGCATCGGATCATTCGGACCGATTGACGTGAATAGAGAAAGCGCTTCATACGGAAATGTCACATCCACGCCTAAGGTCGGGTGGAAGGACTATCCGTTCGTTCAAGCGATCAAGGAAGCCATTCCCGTTCCGGTCGGATTCAATACGGATGTAAACGCCGCAGCCCTTGGGGAGGCAACATTCGGCGCAGCCAAAGGCCTCGACAGCTGCCTTTATATCACGGTCGGCACGGGTATCGGTGCCGGTGCCGTCGTCCAAGGGAAACTCCTCCAGGGACTCTCCCATCCTGAAATGGGCCATATCCTCATTCGCCGTCATGAAGATGATGCATATGAAGGCAAATGCCCGTATCATAAGGATTGTCTTGAAGGACTGGCAGCAGGTCCGGCCATCGAAGCAAGATGGGGTGTCAAAGGCGACCAGCTCGTAGACAAAGGGGAAGTATGGGAGATGGAAGGCTACTATATCGCCCAGGCCCTCATGCAATATATCGTCATCATCTCACCGAAGAAGATCATCCTAGGTGGGGGCGTGATGAAGCAGAAGCAAATCTTCCCGATCATTTACAAGCATCTGGAGAAGATGATTAATGGATACGTCGATCTTCCGCCGCTTGAAGACTATATCGTCTCACCAGGTCTTGGAGATAATGCCGGTATTACCGGGTCGCTCATGCTTGCACATGAAGCATATGAAGATGAAATCAACAGGGAAACAACACAGGTATAAGTGTATATGGGAGCAGGCTGGTCTTTTGGGATCAGCCTTTTTTTTATATCAATGACAGATATGGGGTTCCTCCCGGTATTGAGGAGGTGGTGATGGAGAAGGTTCCGTTCCTCTGCGCTGTAGGCCCTTGCTTTCCACGGGGAGGAAGTCGAGCCTCCCCAGCTGCGCCGCTTGCGGGGTCTCGAACATCCCTCTATTCCCGTAGGAGTCAAGTGCCTTCCTCTCCGATTCACTCTGTGGGTTAGAGGAGTTCCGGTGGAATTCTTCAAGGAAGGAGAGACGATCATGAGTGCTTCCTGGTATAGAGGAAATGGCAATGTGGAAGAGTCCGTTCCTCTGCGCTGCGGGCCCTTGCTTTCCACGGGGAGTGAGTCGAGCCTCCTCATTCTTGCGGGGTCTCGAACATCCCTCTATTCCCGTAGGAGTCAAGTGCCCTCCGCTCCGATCCACTCTGAGGGTTAGAAGAGTTTGATAGAAATTTCAAGTGGATGAGTCTATCATGGCAAGCATCCCTGAGCTAAAGAAATGTGATGTAGATAGGTCCGCTCCTCTGATTTGATCCACCATGTAGGTTGTAGGTTCAATATAGACAACTCGGACAAATCTAACCTATGAATCTAAGTTTCCGTTTCTTTCTCCCCATCAAACAAAAAAGAGTGAAGTGAAGCGGAGGGGGGCCGACTCCCGCGGGAAAAGTGGGCAGGTGAGACCCTGCAGGCGCAGCCGAAGCGGCTCACCGTCCACCCCGCAGGAAAGCGGCCACCCGCAGCGAAACGGAACGGTCTCCGTATAAATGATCCTTCATTTAATCAAGATTACAAAAATCTCCGAACACTAAGTCGAAAACAATTTTCAGAATTGTAAGCGTTTCTTATTGTGAAAATCCCAAACTTTGTTTATACTAAACTCATATATTTCTAAATAATAAATTAGATTTCCAAATAGGAAATCTTAAAGGTGCAGGTGGAGAACAATGAGAAAAATCGAAGTATTGAATGGAATCAAAGAATGCGGCGTCGTCGCCGTCGTCCGGGCAGACAGCAAAGAACAGGCCATCGTCATCTCCGACGCGTGCGTCAGCGGAGGAATCAAAGGAATCGAAGTCACCTTCACCGTGGACGGGGCCGCCGAAGTCATCAAAGAGCTTAGCTCCATCTACGAAGGAACCGATGTCCTCATCGGCGCAGGCACCGTCCTCGACGCCCAGACCGCTCGGATCGCCATCCTTGCAGGAGCCGACTTCGTCGTAAGCCCAAGCTTCGATGAAGCAACCGCCAAACTATGCAATCTGTATCAGGTGCCTTACATGCCGGGCTGCATGACCATCACTGAAATGAAGACCGCACTCGAGAGCGGAGTCGACATCATCAAGCTATTCCCGGGAAGTGCCTATGGTCCGGACTTCATCAAGGGCATCAAAGCTCCTCTTCCTCAGGTAAACATCATGCCGACCGGCGGGGTGAGCCTCGGAAATGTAGCAGAGTGGATCCGGAACGGCTGCGTGGCAGTCGGTGTAGGGGGAAGTCTCCTCGAGCCTGCCAAGACTGGGGACTTCGAGAAAATCACGGAGTACGCGAAAGAGTATATCCTGAAGGTCAAAGAAGCAAGGGGAGGATCGTATGAAGGTACTCACGTTCGGTGAAATCATGCTGCGATTATCCACCGGTGAAGGGGAGCGGCTGATCCGTGCAGGTTCCCTGCAGATGAACTACGGTGGGGCCGAGGCCAATGTCGCCGTTTCCCTTGCCCACTTCGGGCATGACGTCCACTATGTAAGTAAGATTCCGGCCCATCCCATCGGTGAGGCGGTCAAGCACCACCTCCGGTCCCATGGGGTGAGTACGGATTTGATCCTCCAGGGAGGGGATCGTCTCGGCACCTACTATCTGGAATCGGGTGTCGGGGAACGCAGTGCCAAGGTCATTTATGATCGCAAGTACTCAAGTTTTTCCCATTTGTCCACTGGTGAAATAAATTGGGATCACACCCTTGACGGCGTCGGTCTCCTCCATGTATCAGGGATCACCCTGGCCCTCTCAGAGGAACTCAGGACGATTACATTGCAAGCGCTTCAAAAAGCAAAAGAACGAGGAATCACGACAAGCTTCGACTTTAACTACCGGGCAAGTCTCTGGAGCCAACGAGAAGCCTCCCTTGCGTATAAGCCGCTGCTTCCATATGTGGATATCGCATTCTTCGGGGAACTGGATGCCGTACATCTCCTCGGTTTGGAGAGGAAAGATCCGGCACTTTCTCGTGAAGAGAGACTGCTTCAATATTACAAGGAAATGGAAAGGGAGTATCCGAATATCCGCCATATGGCGTCGACATTCAGGGATGTCAAGTCCTCCACCGTCAATGACCTGCAGGGTAACTATTATGCTCACGGCATGCTCCACCAATCGAAGCTCCATCATATCGATCCCATTGTGGATCGAGTCGGCGGGGGAGATGCCTTTGCTGCGGGGATCCTTCATGGCATCCTGAAGGGAAATGATCCGGACGGGATTGCCGCCTTTGCCACGGGAGCATCCGCACTGAAACATACCGTACGCGGAGATAGTAGCCTTTTCACCGAAGAAGAGGTTCGCCAGTTTATAGATAGCGGATCCGGCACCATCGTCAGATAGCATCGCAACCTACCATACTATGAAAATGAAGGAGAGATGAGTCATGGAAACACGTTATGCCAACCATCCCGAGGAAATCAAACGCTACAATACCGAGGAACTGCGGAAGCACTTTTTGAAAGAGACCCTGTTCGAAGCTGGTCAGGTTCACCTCACGTATACGCATGTGGATCGCATGATCTTCGGCGGTGTGACACCTGCCGATCAGGAGCTGACAATCAAGCTCGATAAGGAACTTGGAGTGAACTACTTCCTTGAGCGTCGCGAGCTCGGCATCATCAATATCGGCGGCGAAGGAAGCGTCATCCTTGATGGGGAAGAGTATTCCATGATCCGCTATGACGGACTGTACGTCGGGAAAGGGACGGAGCAGGTTCTCTTCCGTTCGAAGGATCCGAAGAATCCGGCAAAATTCTATATCAATTCAACTCCTGCCCACCACAAATATCCGACGGTGAAGATCGATATCAATGAAATCAAACCGCTTGAAATGGGTGAACAGGGGACCCTCAACGAACGGAAGATCCACCAGTATATCCATCCGAACGTATGCGAGAGCTGCCAGCTCCAAATGGGGCTCACGATGCTGTCGCCGGGAAGCGTATGGAACACGATGCCTTGCCACACGCATGAGCGCCGCATGGAAGTGTATTTGTACTTTGATATGGAGCCGGATACAAGGGTGTTCCATTTCATGGGTCAGCCGGATGAGACACGCCACCTTGTGATGAAGAACGAGCAGGCCGCGATTTCGCCGAGCTGGTCGATCCATACGGGTACGGCGACAAGCAACTACACGTTCATCTGGGGCATGTGTGGAGAAAACATCACCTATGATGACATGGACCATATCAAGATGGAAGACTTACGATAAGGGGTGGTTCCATGAACATCGGGATGAGAGCACACGATATCGAGAAGCGTCCGCTACCGGAACTCGTGGAGGAGCTTGGGAACAAGGGGGTAGCCTGCGTGCAGTTCGCCCTGGCGAAATCCCTTGATGTCCCGTCTCACCACGGGGCACTGAGCCCTGGTTTCGGAAGGTATGTGAAGAATGCATTCGACGCCCGCGGGATCCAGATCGCCGTCCTTGGATGCTACTTCAATATGATCGACCCCGATCATACGGAGAGACGAAAAGGAATGGGCCGGTTCAAGGAGCATATTCGCTATGCCCGGGACTTCGGCTGCAGCATCGTAGCGACGGAGACGGGGAACGTCCACTCCAAGATGGGGTATACGACGGATAATTTTCATGAAGCGCCTTTCCAGGATGTGGTGAGGAGCGTCAGGGAAATGGTGGCAGAAGCTGAGAAATTCGGCGTCATCGTCGGGATCGAGGCGGGTGTCAACCATCCGATCCATACGGTGGAGAAGATGAAACGGCTGCTCGATGCGGTCGATTCACATAATCTGCAGGTCGTCTTCGATCCCATGAACCTCATGACACTCGAGAATTATCAAGAGCAGGAGAAGGTGTTCGAAGAAGCGATGGAGGCATTCGGCCACAGGATTGCCATCTTCCACGCGAAGGATTTCAAGGTCGAGGATGGGGTCCTCAGTACGGCTCCGGTCGGGACCGGTTTGATGAATTATGACTGGCTCTTTGGTTGGTTGAAGGCAAACAAGCCCTACATCAATATCATCATGGAAGAAACGGTGGAGCCGTATATCGATGATAGTCTGGCATTTTTAAAGAATAAGTATGAGCAGGCCTAACAGAAAGGAAGAGGGATGAGCATGACAGGATTGTTTTCATTGGAAGGGAAAGTCGCCCTTGTCACGGGTGCGAGCCGTGGACTCGGTCAGGGTATGGCCGTCGGACTGGCGGAAGCAGGAGCCGTCGTCATCGGCGCAGGCATAAGTGCGATGAATGAAACGCGCGAGAAGATCGAAGGGCTTGGCGGGGTGTTCCATGAAGTGAAGGTCGATCTTTCAGAGAAGGGTGCTGCGTCCAAGCTGGCTGAGGAAGCCCTTGCCAAGGAAGGACGCATCGATATCCTCGTCAATAATTCAGGCATCATCCGTCGCGAGGATGCGGAGAATTTCCAGGATGAAGACTGGTTTGACGTCATCAATGTGAACCAGCATGCTGTGTTCCAGCTTTGTCGTGAAGTCGGCAAGCAGATGATCGAGAAAGGGAGCGGGAAGATCATCAATATCGCGTCCATGCTGTCGTTCCAGGGAGGCTTACGCGTCCCTGCATATACGGCAAGTAAGCATGCGGTAGCAGGATTGACGAAGTCATTTGCCAACGAGTGGGGCAAGAAGGGCGTCAATGTGAATGCCATAGCACCCGGTTACTTCGAGACGGATAACACGGCGCAGCTCCGCGGGAACGCTGAACGGAGTGCTTCGATTACGTCACGCATCCCTCAGGGGCGCTGGGGTCGTCCCGAAGATCTCAAGGGAGCCGCTGTCTTCCTTGCTTCAGATGCTTCCAATTACGTAAACGGACATATCCTCTGCGTCGATGGCGGATGGATGAGCTCATAATAGACGGAAAAGCCCAAGAATGGTTTCATTCTTGGGCTTTTATATGTTCATTATTCGAGATCGTTCAGAATATTGTTCCGGCACGTCTCGACTTCTTTGATCAGGTTCTGCAATACTTCGTCTGTTAGGCGATAGGTGGGAACACTGACGCTGATTGCCCCGACGTTCTTGCCGCCCGAGGTCGTGATGGCCGTCCCTACGCAAAATACTTCATTTTCGTGCTCACTATCGTCAAACGCATACCCCTGGGCACGCACCTTTTCAATTTCGTCGAAAAATCCTTCATGAGTGGTGATCGTATTGTCCGTCATCCTCACCATCTCGATGGAATTCAGGTAGCGCCTGATTTCCTCATCGCTCTGATCGGCAAGGATCGCTTTTCCCATGGCAGAGCAGTAGAGCGGGATGTTTTTCCCTACTTTGGAATACAGACAGACGGGGTTTTGACTTTCGATCTTTGCCACATAGACAACATGGATGTGGTCGAGTATCCCAAGGTGGACCGTTTCGTTCGTCCGCGCCTGGAACGCTTCGAGATGGGGCTGGGCAATCTGTTTGATATCGAGCTGACTCAGTGCCTTCAGCGCATACTTGATGATGGACGGCCCGAGGCTGAATCGCTTCAGCTCAGGATCCTTCTGTACATAGCCGATGAGAACCAGCGTATCAAGGATCTTGAGGGCAGTCGAGCTGGTCAGTCCCGTTTCTTTTGCAATGGATTGGAGGGACTGGGGACCATTGCTCGAAGACAGATGATCCAGAATGAGGGACGCCTTGATCAGCACGGTCCCGTAAGGTTTTTGAGTGGTCATGTTTTTCTCTCCTGTACCGCTTTTTATTAAGTATATCGAACAGATTATTGCTATACAAGACAATCGGTTTCCTATTTAGAAATAAAAAATAAATGTTTAATTGTTCGAAAAATTGTTGTAATTCTATCAGGCACGGAATATAATCAGTTTAAGTAAGCGCTTTCCCAAATATACTTACTAGAGTTACACACGGAATCAAGCGGCTTTTTGCCATCTTAAGGTAAAACGCTTACCTAATCTAAACAATGGGGTGTTAGTGTGAGAAAATGGAAGGTCAGTTTGCTTGTAGTCGTATCATTTGTACTTTTGTTCATGACGGCATGTTCAAACTCTGAGAAATCATCTTCGGATAAGAAGAAGCTTCAGTTCTTCGTTTCCGGTGATAATGTCGAAGGAGCTGCGCTTGCGACCATGTCGAAGAAGTATACGGAAGAAACAGGGGTGGAGATCGAAGTCGTGGATGTGCCGTTCAGTGATATGGCGACACGGATCACGAACATGGTACAGGCAGGGAATCCTCCTGCACTGGCACGTACGGCAGAATTCAATCCGATCTGGAGTGATTCACTGGCAGATCTCAGCTCTACAATGAAGGATAAAAACGTAAGGGAAGACCTTGCGATTAAAGATGACGGCAAGATCAAAGCCATTCCAATCGATTTCACGGCAGTCGGTCTATTCATCAATAAAGACCTGTTTGACGAAGCCGGAGTTAAGTACCCGACATCAGGTGATGATGTGTGGACATGGGATGAGTTTGTAAGCGCTTTAAAGACAGTGACTGAAAAAACGGATGCAAAATACGGGATGGTCATGGATCAATCCGAACACCGTCTGAGCACCTTGCTCTATCAGTTCGGAAGCAAAGGATTCTATGAGGAGAATGGAAAGTACACCACGAATCCTGAAACGAAAAAAGGCCTTGAATATTTCGTGAAGCTGAACGACGACAAAATCATGCCGAAAGCCGTTTGGGCTGCGGGTGAAGATCCATCTTCCATGTTCAAGAGCGGACAGGTGGCAGCATACTACTCAGGTGTATGGCAGGTAAAAGATTTCGAGAAGAACATCAAGAACTTCGAATGGGCAAGCGTCCAGATGCCGTATGAAACGGTCCGCTCCACGAACTTCGGTGGAAACTACATGGTGAAATTCGAAGGATCCGGAGTGGAGAAAGAAACGCAGAAATTCATCGACTGGCTTTACACGAAGGAAAACTATGAAGAGCTTGCAGGTCTCGGCGGATATCTTCCGGTTGTCGAGGGTGCAGAAGTGGACTACGGTGTAGGCGAAGCAGGAACACATGCGTATGAAGTATACAACGAAGAGATCAGCTCTACGGCCAAGGTGGCTGCAAAGTCAAAATCAGAACGCGATACGATGCAATTGACATCTGAAAAAATAGCCAATAACGTGCTCCGCGACAACATGATCAAGACGTTGAACGGCGAGCAATCCATCGATGACACCATCAAGACGGTAGAGCAAAGGTACACGGATGCGTATGTAAAGTAACATTAAAAACCGGCGCGGGAGTATGGTCCATACTCCCCGCTTTATGAAAAGAGGCTATGTAAATGAATGACTATCATTTTACCGTCCAGCCGGGTGAACCGCTAAACCGCTGGGTCCACACCGATTTAACCATCGCTCCATACCAATCCGAAAAGGCCGTATTCGATCACCCTGTGAACATCACGGAAGAATATGTGCAGATCGTTTATCCCGGCAGACAGCAATTCCTGGATCAGCGTCTGAAAGAAGAGGTCCTTCTTCCTGAAACGGATTTTCACCACATCTACTTCCCTTTTGAGAATCCCCGATTAGAGTTTTCGGCTTTCATCCCTACACCACATCTCCTGAGCGTCTATGGCAGGACGTTCATCAAGCCCGACCAAGGCGGTACAATTCCGTTCACGGTCAGCACATGCGGAAGCGTCGAGATCTGGGTGAATGGTACGAAGCAACTGAGCTGGACCCCCTACACAAGGAATCTTGCTTCCCATAAAGACATCACCTTGTCCCTTGAAGAAGGCTTTAATGAAGTCATTCTCTACATGGACGACCTTGCCGAGAGGGATGTGAACTATTTCACCGAGCTCCGATATACGGGGAAGACGGCCCTTGAAGGCTACATACAGGTTCCGGCCAAAGCGGAACAAATCGAACAGGCAGAGCGCCTACTGACTTCCCTGCACTTTTCGAAAGACATCTATCGATCAGGACGATTGGAGGTCTATATGAACCGGGAAGAGGCTTCCGGCATCGAAGAGCTGTTCGTCAATGTGAACCGCAATCATCTGTTGAATCCCGTGTTCGACAGTAAAGCCGACGACGAACTGGATGCCTTTGATTTCTCTTTTAGTGTGAATCTTGATGAAAGTGGATTCCAGAAGCTCATGAGCGTAGATGAGCTGTCCTCGAACGGTCTGCTGCAGTTCGATATCGGCGTGGTGCTCCCTGGTGGAGTGCAAGTGGCGAGGAGGATGGTGGCTTCGATCCTGACGAACGACGATCCGGGTCGGTCATTCTCGGATTCGCTTACGGAACGAAAGCAGGAGGTCCTCGAATTCTTCTCTCGAAGCGAGAAGCTCGATCTGAATGCCGGCTTCAGCTTGATCCACCTGAATGGAAAAGTGGATGAACAAGCGAAGCGTCATATCAGGAGCTGCTTTGATGAAATACAGAAAAAAGGCGACTGCGCCGATTTCCGCCTGGCGCCGCTGCTTGGCTTCACCATCAAGTATCAGGACACGATCCAGGCCGACTTTCATGAGGAGCTGAAGGAGCTTGCCGTGAACTTCCGATACTGGATCGATGAGCCGGGGAACGATGTGATGTGGTACTTCAGTGAAAACCATGCCCTGCTGTTCCATGTGTCCCAGTATTTCGCCGGACATCTCTATCCCGACGCAACGTTCAGCGTGAGCGGGAGGACAGGGCGCGAGCAGCATGAGAAAGGGAAGGAACGACTGGAAGAGTGGTTTGAAGTGTTTCTGAAGTACGGCTACTCCGAGTGGAACTCGACAACCTATCTTCCGATTGACCTGATCGGATTCTTCAGCCTCTATGAATCGGCACCGGATGAGCATATACGGAAGCTTGCGAAAAAGGCATTGGATTTCACCTTCAAGATCATTGCCGTAAACCTGCACGGAAAGACGATGTCCACAACCTATGGACGGGTGTATGAACACGATCTGAAGGCGATGGAGATGGGGGAGACGGCCAATCTGGCGTTCATCACGTGGAAAAAAGGCAAGTTCAACACGGCGATGAGATGTACAACGCTCTTCTGTCTATCATCCTATGAACCGCCTAAACTAGAAGATTACTTCATCGAGGATGCTTCAAAGGCCCTCGTGACCCAGTACAAACAAGGGATCAAAGAGGTCTACACGTACAATTACAAAACATCGAGCTACTGTATGAGCTCGGCAATCCACTTCAATTCCTATCAGAAAGGCCATCAGCAGCATGCTATGAATATCGCCCTCGACCAGGATAATACCCAGATATGGATCAACCATCCCGGGGAGGCGGTATATAGCGGTGAGAACCGGCCGAGCTTCTGGGCAGGGAACGGGATCAGCCCGAACATCACCCAGTATAAGCAGTATATGTTCCTCGAGTATCGCTTGAAAGAGCCGTTCCTTCCATATATACATGCGTATCTTCCGTTCTGGAAGCTTGACGAGGTGAGGGGAGAAGGCAACTGGTTGTTTGCGAAGAAGGAGGATGCCTATATCGGGCTATATTTCAGCAATGGATACGAGCTGCAGGAGAAGGGCGCGATTGCACACCGGGAAGCCCGTTCATATGGGGCACATCACCGAGTGATCGCGACGTGTGCTTCAGAAACAGAAGTGGGTTCATTCGAGGTATTCGTGGAAGAACAGATGAACGCAACTATTTCGATCGACAGCCATCAATGGTCGTACGAAACGGAAAGAGCCGGAACGCTCCAGGTGATCGATGATCAGCTCCATGTGGACGGGAAGCCGGTAGAATACGACGCAGGCTATGAAGTCGAGGAAGAGCATATAAGCATTCCACAGTTTCAACAGTAATCACTAACACATCTTACCCTGGGACCCGCCTGCATGGCGGCCCCTGGGTACGATGTGAAGGATTGAGGGGGAAGAATGGTGAGGAGAAAAGATAAAAACCAGAAATGGGCTCTGGCCTTCGTCATTGTCAACATGGTTTTATTCACGGTATTTTTTGCCTGGCCCGGCATACTCGGCGTGTACTATTCGTTCACGGACTACACTGGGATCAGCGCTTCGTTTATCGGGCTGGACAACTATATTCAACTATTCCAGGACAAAAGCTTCTATAAATCCCTGGGAAGGACGATCCTCTATACGGCGGTCGGAGTGCCTCTTCTATATGCATTCTCCCTGCTGATATCGGTCCTCCTGGTGAGCAAGTTCACAAAGGGGAAATCTGTGGCCAAGGTCATCTTCTTCTTCCCATGGTTGATTTCCTCCATCGTGACCGGGGTCATCTTCCGCTGGTTGTTCGGAGAAAGCTTCGGGTTCGTCAACTTTCTCCTTTCACTGATCGGAATGGAGCCGGTGGGCTGGTCCTCTGACGGAAATATGGCGTTCATCCTCGTACTATTCGCCACCGTGTGGATGGGGACGGCGTTCAATATGCTCCTGATGATCTCGGCGCTCGTGAATATCCCACAATCGTACTATGAAGCAGCCGATATCGACGGTGCAAGCGGCTGGCAGAAGTTCATCCATGTGACGCTTCCAAGCCTGAAGCCGACATCCTTCATGGTCATCCTGCTGTCGGTCATCCATCTGATGAAAGAGTTTCCGATGGTGCAGGCCCTTAATAACGGGGGACCTGGTACGGATAACACATTCCTCGTCCAATATATCTATCAGACAGGATTCGACCAGCGGAATATCGGCTATGCAAGCGCGGTTTCCATGGTACTGTTCGTCATTCTCCTTCTCTTTGCAATCATTAATCTAAAGGTGGAAGAAAGGAGCAAATTATGATGAAGCGATATCGCGGCAGTACGATCCTGATGACGGCGATCATGGCCATACTGGCCATCGCCTATCTGTTCCCGGTCCTGTGGCTTTTGCTCAGTTCGTTCAAGCCGGGCAGCGAGCTCTTCAGCTTCCCGCTGAAGCTATTTCCTGAAGAATTCACCCTGGATAACTACAAATACGCATGGTCGACCATGGAGTTTACGAAATACGTGCTGAACACCTCCTTCGTCACCATCGTGGCAACCCTTTTGACCATCATGGCGAGTGCTTCCTGCGGGTACGCACTGGCGAAATACAAATACAAGTGGCTCAGCGTCTTCTTCATCTGTATCCTGGCCACGACCATGCTTCCGACAGAAGTAATCATGAATCCGACGTTCACGGTCATCCAGAAGGTCGGGTTGTACGATAATCTGTGGGGATTGATCATCCCGTCCATCAACACGGCAACCGGGATCTTCATGTTCAGGCAGTTCTTCATGACGGTACCAGATGATCTCCTCGAAGCGGCACGCATCGACGGAGCGAATGAAGGAAGGATCTTCTTCCGCCTCATGCTCCCGATCGCAAAACCAATCATCATCACGCTCGCCATCTTCTCCTTCCAGTGGAGATGGAATGACTACATCTGGCCGCTCATCGTCATAAGCGATCCAAATAAGTACACCATCCAGGTCGCCATCCGGAGCATCGTAGGAGCGGATAATATCGATTGGGTCCTTCTATTATCGGCGTCCGTCATTTCCCTCCTGCCGATGGTGCTGCTCTACGCGATCTTCCAGCGCTACATCATGGATACGGGAGCCAGTTCCGGTTTGAAAGATTAATGGGAAAGGATAGGAGATTTCCTATCTGTTAGCGAATGTAGTAAAGAATACGGCGTTACCAAAAGATACTATGCGAGGTGGAAGCAATGACACTACTGATAAAGAACGTCCAGGAAACGGTCCATAAGGTGACGGGGCAGCTATTGGATCTGAAAAGGCCCGAGAATGAATCGGAGCTTGAAGGGATCGGCGATGGAGCCAAGATCGGTTATTTTCCCAGAGACTTCGGGATGGAAGAATGGGATTGGCCACAGGGAGTCGGACTGTATGGACTGAAAAGCCTGTCGGGTCAAGACGGTTTTCCGGATTACCACACGTTTTTAAAAGAGTGGGCAGAAGATCAGAAGGAGAGGGGCCTTCCCCTCAAGAACATCAACACCACCGCCCCGCTCCTCACCCTCATGGATGTGGAGGGAACAGAGCAGCTTGCCCTGGAGTGGGCGGACTGGATCATGGAAAAGGCACCAAGGACCGAACGTGGAGGCCTTCAACACGTCACCAGCGGTGCCACCAAAAACGATTTGACGATGAATGACGGTCAGATCTGGATCGATACGCTCTTCATGGTCGTCCTCTTCCTCGGGAAGATGGGGATCAGGTACGACCGTAAAGAATGGAAGGAAGAAGCGGTGGGCCAGTTCCTCCTTCATATAGAGCTCCTGCTCAGTGAAGAGGAAGGTCTCTTCTATCACGGCTTTGATTTTAACGGTCATCACCGGTTCAGTGAAGCCTACTGGTGCCGGGGGAACAGTTGGTTCACTTTGGCAGCACCCGAATTTCTTGCTATGATGGAAGGACAGCTGGATGACGGAACGTACAATACCATTCTCAACACCTATAAGGTCCAGGTCGACACGCTTGTGGAGCTTCAGGCACAGGACGGCCTCTGGCATACGCTGCTTGATGACGAGGATTCCTACACGGAAGTATCGGGATCCTCTTCCATCGCGGCGGGCATCCTGAAAGGCATCCGCTATGGATTCCTGGACGAAACTTATCTGGATGTATGCAGGAGAGCGGTTAATTCCATTCTTAAGGAAGTCGACGATGACGGCACCGTCCTCAACGTATCGGCGGGAACGGCGATCGGGGCCGCCAAAGAGGACTATAAGAACATCATCATTGCTCCCACAGCTTATGGGCAGGCTTTGGCGATTGTACTATTTTCTGAAGTTCTTCAGCATGATAACTTAGTAGCCTGATACAGTAGGAAATAGACATCGGAGTGGGCCCTGAAAGAGGAGTTAACTATGAAAACAACAATCTATGATGTGGCAAAGGAAGCGGGCGTATCCATTGCCACCGTATCGAAAGTCATCAATAATACAGGGCGGATCAGTGAGAAGACCCGCAAGAAGGTAACGAAGATCATGGGGGATCTTGAATATCAGCCGAGCAGCGTGGCTGCAGCCCTCACGGGGAAACGGACGTTCACCATCGGCGTCCTCGTACCCGATATCGCCAACCCCTTCTTTGCAGAAATCGCCCGTGCCCTCGAGAACAACGCCAGGAAAAGCGGCTATACGATCATCCTCTGCAGCACGGATTATCAGAAAGAGCGGGAGCAAGATTATTTCGATCTGCTCATGAAGAAGCAGGTGGACGGGATGATCATCGCCACCGAACCGAAGGAGCTTCAGAAGTTCAAGAATCTGGAGAGCCGCGGCATCCCCTACATCATGTTCTCTTTCGATCATCTCGAACTCGACTCCCATGTGGTGACGACGGATGATGTGAAGGGGGGCTATCTTGCCGGGAGATACCTTCTGGACCATGGTCACCGTCATGCAGCCGTCATCACGGAGCTGCAGCGGGCGAGTGGAAAGCTCAGACTTGAAGGGTTCAAGAGGGCATTCGGAGCCGCAGGGATCGAGCTCGGATCCGATTCCGTGATTAATTCCAAGTCCACTTTCGAGGATGCGAAAAAAGCGGCAAGGAAGATCCTGAAGAAAGAAAACAGGCCATCAGCCGTTTTTGCCTCGACCGATCTGATTGCAGCCATTTTCATCAATGAAGCGCGGAAAGCAGGCGTATCGATACCAGACGAGATGTCGATCATCGGCTTCGATAACACGATCTATGCGGAAATCGCCGATCCGGGTTTGACGACGATCGCCCAGCCGATTCCAGAGCTTGCTTCCTATGCCATCGAGCAACTGATGAAATCCATCAAGGACCCTGACAGTCCCGCCCATCGAATCACACTGGCTCCCCATCTAGTCGAGAGGGATTCAGTAAAGACACTAGAGAACCATGAAGCTGACTGAATAAGTCGGCTTTCATTTAACGGAAAAGAGAAAGCGCTTAACTTAAAAGGCATACAGATAGGGAAAAGGGAGGAAGACAGAATGGAAATGACAGTGGGAATTATAGGTGCAGGCAGGATCGGAAAGATCCATGTAGAGAACTTGAGGAAGCTGAGGAATGTGAAAGTGAAGAGCGTGTCAGATGTTCAGGTGTCACACCTGCAGGACTGGGCGAAGGAGACGGGGATCGAGCATCTGACAACGGATTACCGGGAGCTCCTTGCCGATCCGGCCATCTCTGTGATTTTCATCTGTTCCCCGACGAATACCCATGCCGACCTCATACGCGAGGCAGCAGAAGCAGGGAAGCATATATTCTGCGAAAAGCCGGTCAGCTTCACTGTTGAAGAAACCGAAGCGGCACTGGCAGCGGTGAAAAGGGCGGGTGTGAAGCTCCAGGTCGGATTCAACCGCCGTTTTGACGCCAACTTCCAAAAGGTTCGTGAGCTTGTGAGCGAAGGGAAAGTCGGGACTCCGAATACCCTCCGTATCACATCAAGGGATCCGGAGCCGCCGAATGCTGCATACATCCGTACATCCGGTGGCCTGTTCATGGATATGACCATCCATGATTTCGATATGGCCAGGTACATCATGGGGAGCGAAGTAGTCGAAGTCCATGCCCACGGTGCTGTCCTTGTGGATCCTGCTATCGGGGAAGCAGGAGACATCGATACGGCCATCGTCTCCCTGAAGTTTGCCAACGGTGCCCTAGGGGTCATCGAGAACAGCCGCCGAGCTGCTTACGGATATGATCAGCGCCTTGAGGTCTTCGGAGATAAAGGAGCCGCCCAGGCTGAAAATGTAAGGGCTAACACGGTCAAACTCGCAACGGAAGATTATGTGACGACGGAAAAACCGCTCTACTTCTTCCTTGAGCGCTACACCCAAGCCTATGTGGAAGAAGTGATCGGGTTCATCCAGGCCATCGAGAATGACTCGCCGGTGTTATGCTCTGGATTTGACGGGCTGCAGGCCGAACGGATCGCCAAAGCGGCCAGAACCTCCCTTGAAACGGGCGTACCGGTCAAACTGACCCACGAAACGGTCAAAAGGAGTGAGATCGTATGAACCCACTATCGTTTCATGAAGACCGTCCCTTCGACCTGATTGCCGTCGGCCGACTGTGCATCGATCTGAATGCGAATGAAACGAACCGTCCGATGGAAGAAACGAGCACCTTCACGAAATACGTCGGGGGTTCACCTGCCAATATCGCCATCGGCTCTGCACGACTAGGCATGAAGACCGGCTTCATCGGAAAGGTATCCGACGACCAGATGGGCAGGTTCATCACCGGATACCTTGAGCGGAATGGGATCGATACAGAAGGGGTGAAGATCGACAATACCGGAGCCGTGACGGGACTTGCATTCACGGAGATCAAAAGTCCGGAAGACTGCAGCATCCTCATGTACAGGGACAATGTGGCCGACCTACTCCTTCATCCGTCCGAGGTGAGTGAAGCGTATATCAGGAAGTCCAAGGCCCTGCTCGTCTCTGGAACGGCCCTTGCCAAAAGTCCGTCCCGTGAAGCAGTATTCCTTGCCCTGGAGTATGCGGTCAAGCATGATGTCACCGTGTTCTTCGATCTCGATTACCGGCCTTACACATGGAAGGATGAAGCAGAAACGGCGGTCTATTATAACCTGGCTGCCGAGAAATGCGATTGCATCATCGGGACGCGTGAAGAATTCGACATGATGGAGAGGCTCCTGAACCGCACCGAATCGGATGATCACTACACGGCGACACGATGGTTCTCCCATCGTGCGGACATCGTCGTCATCAAGCACGGAGGAGCGGGATCGATCGCCTATACGAAAGACGGGGGTTCACACCGCAGTGGAATCTTCAGGACGAATGTACTGAAGACGTTCGGAGCGGGAGATTCTTACGCCTCCGCCTTCATCCACGGCCTGATGAAAGGAACGGATGTATCAGAAGCCATGAAGCGTGGAAGTGCATCGGCCTCGATCGTCATCTCCAGGCACAGCTGCTCCGACGCCATGCCGACAGAAGAAGAGCTTCTTGAACATATGGATTCAGCTCTATACGAAACAATCTAATACAAGATGGAAAGGGAGAGGTAGCATGACAGTGACAACCGTACGTACAGTGAAGAACTATATCGGAGGAAAGTGGATCGAATCAGCATCGGAGAATACAGAAATCGTCTATAATCCTGCCACCGGTGAAGAAATCGCCATCGTAAAGCTCAGCACGCGGGAAGAAGTGAACGAAGCGGTCGAAGTGGCTCATGAAGCGTTCAAATCATGGTCCCAGGTGCCGGTGCCAAAACGCGGGCGCATCCTGTTCAAGTATCAGCAGCTCCTGGTCGAGCATTGGGATGAACTGGCGAAGCTTGTCACGATCGAGAACGGTAAGAGCTTCGCCGAAGCACACGGGGAAGTCCTCCGCGGCATCGAATGCGTCGAGTTTGCCGCAGGGATCCCGAACCTCATGATGGGCAAGCAGCTACCTGACATCGCAGCCGGTTTGGAATCAGGCATGTACCGGTACCCGATCGGGGTCGTGGGCGGCATCACGCCGTTCAACTTCCCGATGATGGTCCCTTGCTGGATGTTCCCTCTCGCCATCGCCTGCGGGAATACATTTGTCCTCAAGCCTTCCGAACGGACCCCGCTTCTTGCGGCAAGGCTTGCCGAGCTCTTCGAGGAAGCCGGTCTACCGAGCGGCGTATTGAATATTGTCAACGGGGCCCATGATGTCGTGAACGGCTTGATCGAAGAGAAGAAGGTAAAGGCGATCTCCTTTGTCGGCTCCCAGCCGGTCGCAGAACTCGTCTACAAGAAAGGAACAGAGAATCTGAAGCGTGTGCAGGCACTGTCAGGTGCGAAGAACCATTCCATCGTCCTGAAGGATGCGAACTTGGAAGTCGCCGTATCCCAGATCACGGGAGCCGCCTTCGGTTCTGCCGGTGAACGCTGCATGGCCGCCGCAGTCGTCGCCGTAGAGGAGAGCATCGCCGACGCATTCATCGAGAAGCTGAAGCAGGCCGCAGACGACATCACGATCGGGAACGGTCTGGAAGAAGGCGTCTTCCTCGGGCCGGTCATCCGCCAGAATCATAAGGAACGCACATTGAGCTATATCGATTCCGGGATCTCACAAGGCGCGACCCTCCTCCGTGATGGCAGGAAAGACAAGGAGACGGAAGGGGAAGGATACTTCCTCGGACCGACGATCTTTGATCATGTGACGCAGGAAATGAAGATCTGGCAGGATGAAATCTTCGCCCCTGTCCTTTCCGTCGTCAGGGTGAAGGACCTTACAGATGCCATCGACCTGGCCAATGCCTCTGCGTTCGCAAACGGTGCGTGCATCTATACGGATAGTGCCTCAGCCATCCGCCAGTTCAGGGAAACGATGGATTCAGGGATGCTCGGCGTCAATATCGGAGTGCCGGCACCAATGGCGTTCTTCCCGTTCTCCGGCTACAAGGATTCTTTCTACGGTGACCTTCATGCGAATGGAACCGACGGCTTGGAATTCTATACAAGGAAGAAGATGGTCACGGCCCGTTACGTCAAATAATGGACGGGAGCGGCATTCGCCGCTTCCTTTTTTATCCTATGGAGTGAATAACAGAAGGAGGGAATCAGTATGGAAACAATCCGACTCACCACTGCACAGGCCCTAGTGAAGTTCCTGAATGCGCAGTATGTCGAGTTTGATGGCAGGAAAGAGCGATTCGTCAAAGGGGTCTTCACCATTTTCGGACATGGAAATGTCCTTGGCCTCGGGCAGGCACTCGAAGAGGATCCGGGTGAACTTGAGGTGTACCAGGGCAGGAACGAGCAAGGGATGGGCCATGCAGCCATGGCCTTCGCCAAGCAATCGAAACGGAAGCAGATCATGGCCTGCACCGCCTCGGTCGGTCCCGGTTCTGCCAATATGGTCACGTCTGCCGCCACGGCAACGGCCAACCAGATCCCGGTCCTGTACCTGCCGGGAGACGTCTTCGCCTCGCGCCAGCCCGATCCCGTCCTCCAGCAGATCGAGCAGACCCATGATCTTTCCATATCCACCAATGACGCGTTCCGTCCTGTCAGCAAGTACTGGGACCGGGTGAGCAGACCCGAGCAGCTCATGCAGGCGATGCTGAACGCCATGCGCGTCCTCACCAACCCTGCAGATACAGGAGCCGTCACGATTTCACTGCCCCAGGATGTACAGGGGGAAGCATGGGATTATCCGCAATCATTCTTCCGAAAACGGGTCCATCGCATCGAGCGTCACATGCCTTCCGTTGAGAGCGTAGCGGATGCCGTGGAATTGATCCGCTCCAAAAAGAGGCCGTTCATGATCCTCGGAGGAGGCGTCCGCTACTCTGAAGCAGCCGGGGCGTTCCTTCGATTCGCAGAAGCGTTCCGAATCCCCTTCGGTGAAACCCAGGCAGGGAAGAGCGGGGTTCCGGGCACTCACAGCCTGAATCTTGGAGGGGTGGGCGTGACCGGCAATGCGGCCGCCAACCTCCTCGCATCAAAGGCCGACCTGATCATCGGGGTAGGTACACGATTCACGGATTTCACCACGGGATCCAAGGAATTATTCCAGGAAGCAGACGTCCTCACGATTAACATCTCGGATTTCCATGCCGGTAAACTTGATGCTGTGAAGGTGGTTGCAGATGCGAAAACGGGTCTCGAAGCGATCGCTTCGGAACTGGGAGAGTATCAATCTTCCTATCAGGGAGAATTGGAAGAAGCGCGTGAACAGTGGGAAGCAGAACTTCATCGTCTTCATCATATCGAAGTCGATGCCTCGTTCACACCTGAGATTGCCGGACAGCTTGATGAGGAACTCCCTCATTATAAGGAAGCATTAAACACCAATCTTGCACAAACGACGGTCATCGGCCACGTCAATCGGTTGATCGACCAGGATGCCATAATCGTAGGGGCAGCAGGGAGCCTGCCTGGTGACCTGCAGCGCATGTGGGTGTCGAAGGAGCAAGACACCTACCACATGGAATACGGCTATTCCTGCATGGGGTATGAGATCGCCGGTGCCCTGGGCGTGAAGCTTGCCGAGCCGGGCCGTGAAGTGTATGCACTGGCCGGTGACGGGAGCTACCTCATGCTCCATACGGAATTGATTACAAGCCTGCAGGAACGCAAGAAAATCAATATCCTCCTCTTTGATAATGCCGGATTCGGCTGCATCAATAATCTGCAGATGGACAACGGGATGGGAAGCTTCGCCACTGAGTTCCGGCATCGCAATCAGGCAAGCGGCCGCATGGATGGTCCCGTCTTGACGATCGATTATGCAAAGGTCGCTGAAGGGTACGGTGCCAAAACCTATTCCGTCCGCACCCTTGAAGAGCTGGAGACGGCGATCAAGGATGCCAAGGATCAGCCGGTGAGCACGCTCATCGACATCAAAGTCCTGCCGAAGACCATGACCCATGGCTATGATTCTTGGTGGAACACAGGGGTTGCCGAAGTATCGGAAAAACAAAGCATCCGTGAAGCGTATGACCGGAATATGGCCAAACGTCAAACGGCGCGTCAGTATTGATGGGAGGAAAAGGGATGTTTAACGGAAGACAGATCAAGCTGGCCATCGCTCCGATCGGCTGGACCAACGATGACATGCCGGAGCTCGGTGGTGAGGTCACCTTTGAGCAGTGTATCAGTGAAATGGCCCTGGCCGGATTCCAGGGAAGCGAAGTGGGGAATAAATACCCCCGTAATCCGGATCAGCTGAGGAAGGCCCTTGATCTCAGGGGGCTGTCCATTGCCAGCGCTTGGTTCAGCGCACTTCTGACTACGGATGGGTATGAGCGCACTGCTGCTGAATTCACTGCCCACCGTGATTTCCTTCATGAAATGGGGGCAAAGGTCATCGTCGTCAGCGAGCAGGGGAAAAGCATCCAGGGACTGATGGATGTACCGCTATTCGATCATAAGCCGGTCTTTAGCGAGGAAGAATGGGCCCTTCTCACTGACGGGCTCAACCGACTTGGAAGGCTTGCAGCCGAAAAAGGGATGAAACTCGTTTATCACCACCATATGGGAACGGGTGTCCAGACAACAGAAGAAATCAGAAGGCTCATGGAAGGGACCGATCCCGATAAGGTGTCCCTTTTGTATGATACTGGTCACCTCGTGTTTTCAGGAGAAGATCCCCTTGTGATCCTTGAAGACTATATGGACCGGATCCATCATGTCCACCTGAAGGATGTCAGGGCGGAAGTCGTCGAGAGGGTGAAGCGGGAGAAATGGAGCTTCTTGCAGGCCGTGAAGGCAGGGGCATTCACCGTCCCCGGCGATGGAAGCATCGACTTCCGCCCTGTCTTCGAATCGATTGCTGAAGGCGCGTATGAAGGCTGGTTCGTCGTGGAAGCAGAGCAGGACCCGGCCATCGCCAACCCCCTTGAATATGCCATCAAAGCCAGGGGCTATATCAGGGAAACGGCAGGCATCTAGAACAGAAGGAGGAGAATCACCATGTATGAAAAGCTCGGAGAATTGAAGCAAGGCTACAATACCGTCACAGATATGGACTCCAAGCATCCGGATATGCTGCAGGATATCGGAGTGTACCTGCTGAGTGCCGGAGACAGGGAAACTCTGCATGACGCAGGGAAGGAAACTGCCGTGCTCCTCATGGAAGGATCCATCACCCTGGAGTGGAACGGCCACGTTGAGGACATCAGCAGGGGAAGTGTCTTCGATGAAGATCCGTGGTGCCTCCACGTCCCGAAAGGAGTCCAGGTCACCGTGACCGCCAAGGGGGAGAGCGAAGTGCTGGTGCAGAAGACCAATAACGCTGCCGACTTTGCACCGAAGTTTTATACGCCTGAGGATTGCTCGAGCACGGTGGCGGGAGAAGGCGTATGGAACGGGACCGCCGAGCGCGTGATCCGCACCATCTTCGATCACGATAACGCTCCCTACTCGAATCTCGTGATCGGCGAAGTGATTTCCTATCCAGGGAGATGGTCGAGCTACCCCCCTCATCATCACGATCAGCCCGAGGTGTACTATTACAAGTTCGACCGCCCCCAAGGATTCGGCTGCGCCATGGTCGGACCCGACGCCCGTCGCGTCGAGCACAACAGCTATATCACCATTCCCGGCAGCCTGGACCATCCACAGGCGACGGCGCCGGGTTACGCCATGTACTTCTGCTGGATGATCCGTCACCTCGACGACAATGCGTGGACGGAACGGATCATGGAAGAGGAGCATACATGGCTTTTGGAAGAAAACGCAAAGATCTGGCCGGACCGATAAATTTCTCTATATAAAAATTGTATAATCTTGTAAAATAGGACTATATCCGATTCATGGATGCAGTCCTATTTTTTTGGCTGTCGAGGTGGGAAAATGATTGATAGGAGATGAGGAGAAGATGAATAGATTGATTCTGCTTGCTTGCACACTGCTTCTATTTTTTATTTTGACCGCTTTCGAGTCTGAAAGAGAAGGAGAGTCCATCGGGCAATATGCCGAGGATCATGCCGTCCAAGACGTGCTGGATACCGTAAGATCGGAGGATCATTCCGATTTTCACTTTTCCACCAGCGAAGCCATCAAGGTAGGCCTGTTCCAGCCATCATGGAGTTACGGGGAGGCGTTCATTGATCAAGAGAGTGATGCCCTTGAACAAACAGATGAATGGTATGCTGTCGTGTATCAGGACGGCAAGCCTGTGAACGTCATGGCTGCTTCGAAGAATGAGCACGGGAAATACGCATTCATGGGTATCGGATTCGGCCAAGATCTGGCCGTTGCCCTGGACACGGTAGGGACCGAGGCAGGAAAACTGGTATACGAGTTTCCTAACGATGCCTGGTTCATGATTAACGAAGACAGCGTATATGGCCTCAATCGGCCTGCGGAGTCCCTCATAGGAAAAGAGGATTGGAGTCTCACCCGATACATGGAATATGTTCATGAGCGATATAGTGATCTCGAAGTGATTATGGAGGATGGACAGAATGCCGCTACGGGCGGGGCCGGAGCGCTTCCAGAACAAGGGGGATCGGAACGTTCCGGTCTCGTATATGTCGGACTGGGCATCCTGATCATGGCGGGAGTCGTGATGATGTATAGAATGATGAGGAAAAGATCCTCTGAATCTTATAAGTCTTATGAAAAACGTTGAAACTGGAGGAAGCATATGACGACCCAATGGCAAGAAATCACCATCATCAGCGGAGAGGAAATCGATCTCCATCTCGTAAAAACTGTACCAGGCAACCCGGCGAAGAATTGGGTCCCGGCCTATCACTTCAACATGGCTCTGAAGGGTTCCGACACGCCGATAGGGGTCATCGATCTCCGAATCGGCCATAACGAGAACCTCTACTATGGAGGGCATATCGGCTATGCCGTCCATTCCGAGCATCGGGGCCATCACTATGCAGGGAAGGCGGTGCTCCTGTTGAAGGAACTTGCACTCGCACACGGGATGGAAAAGGTGACGATCACCTGCAACCCCGACAACCTCCCGTCCAGGAAGACGTGTGAATATGTGGGAGCGGAGCTGAAGGGAATCGTAGCTGTCCCTCCCCATAATGATCTGTACCAGCGCGGGGAAAAGGAAAAATGCATCTATGAGTTAGTTTGGTAGAATAATAGGCAATCAATTCGTTCAAACGTTTGTTTAATTTCAATTGTAGGGAGAGCATGCATTATGAAGAAAACCGTCATCTTTGATATGGACGGAACATTATTCCAGACAAATAAAATCCTCGAGGCGTCCCTCGTGGATACGTTCGATCATCTCGCCTGTGCCGGCAAATGGCAAGGGGCCGTTCCTTTGAAAGAGTATCAGGATATCATGGGGGTCCCCCTCCCGAAAGTATGGGAGACGTTGATGCCCGATCATTCAGAAGGGGATCGCCATGAAACGGATCGGTACTTCCTTGAGAGCCTGATCGCTAACATTCACGGGGGAAAAGGCGCGCTCTATCCAAACGTGACCGAGCTTTTTGAACGATTGGGCGCAGAGGGCTGTACCATTTACATAGCCAGTAATGGGTTGAAAAGGTATCTGGCCGCCATCGTTGACCACTATAAGCTCGACCGTTGGGTTGCAGGAGTCTTCAGCATCGAGGAGATCGACTCCCTGAATAAATCCGACCTTGTCGGAGCCATCCTGGCAGAAGCGGGGGATGGACCTGCCGTGATGGTCGGGGACCGCCTGTCCGATTTCAACGCAGGGCGCGATAACAACATCCCGTCCATCGGCTGCCGGTTCGACTTTGCCCGTGAGGAAGAACTGGCATGTGCCGACTATGTCATCGATGATCTGTTGGATGTAGTGGAGATCATGAACAAGGCTGAGTATATAACAGAGTAATAGGAGGATCCTGATTCTGAATGAATCGGGATCTTTTTTTGTTTATCCGACATCCCCCTGACACATTCGCTCCCTACAATACAACTATAGACCAAGCGAAAGGAGGAACGAATATGAGTCAAATCGGAAGAAAAGAACTGAAATTCGCCATTTCCATCCCGAAATATCACATCCTGATCCATAAGCTCAAGTGGCTGATGACGAGGGACGAGAATGCGGGAAGGGACGGCAAGTACCATATACGAAGTGCTTATTTCGATAATATGGACGACCGGATCCTGACGGAGAAGAAGGAAGGCTACCTGAACCGTGATAAGTACCGGGTGAGGATCTACAACCTCTCCACGTCCGTAATCCACCTTGAGCGGAAGAGTAAGCGGAACAATCAGACGTTCAAAACAAAATGCCCGCTGACCCGGAAGGAATATGAAGCCATCCGCCGGGGAGAAACGGAGTGGATGGAGGACGACGTGAGACCCCTCATCCGCGATCTGTATGGGGAGATGAAGAGACGGCTGATCAAGCCGGTGGCGGTCGTCGACTATGAGCGTGAAGCCTTCACCTATCCGTATGGAAACGTCAGGATCACCTTTGATCAGAACATCCGCACGAGCCTGAGGAATACGGCGATGTTCGACCGGAACCTGCCCATGGTACCGGTCATGGAAGAGCCCCTCATCATCCTTGAGGTGAAGTTCGATGAATATCTTCCGGATATGATCAAATATGCCCTGCAGGCAGTGGATACAAGAACGGAAGCCTACTCGAAGTATCAGCTCAGCAGGATGTTCGGATAAACCAAAAATAGAATAAGAAAGATGAGGTACACAAACGTGAATGAACAAATCAATTTCAGTGATATTTTTAAATCCAGTTTCATCGAGAAGACGACGTCGTTCAGTCTGACCGACTCCATCATCGGTCTCGTCGTAGCTTTCTTGATCGGCCTTTTCATCTATGTTGTTTATAAGAAGACATTCAATGGGGTCATCTATTCCCATTCTTTCAATATTTCCTTACTCATCATGACGATGGCGACGGCCCTTGTAATCATGGGGATCTCGAATAACGTCCTCTTGTCCCTTGGTATGGTCGGTGCCCTATCCATCGTCCGGTTCAGGACACCGATCAAGGATCCCATGGATCTGGTCTACATCTTCTGGTCCATCGTGTCAGGAATCCTGTGCGGAGCAGGGTTCATCCCTCTTGTTGTCATCGGTTCTGTCCTGATCGGGATCGTGCTCCTTGTGTTTGTGAACAAAATGACAGTTGAAAACCCGTTCCTGCTGATCGTGAAGGCAGGCGGTGGAAGCAGCAGTGAAGCAATCGAAGCAGAACTCAAAAAGCTGACGTCACGCTATCAGCTGAAATCTCAATCCTTCATGGGAAGCGACGAAATGGAAACGACGTATGAAGTCCGCATGAAAACAGGCGAATCGGCCATGCTTGCTGAATTGAAGGCATTGCCGGGAATCAAATCCGCCGTCATGGTGAGCTATGATGGAAACTTCACTGCATAGGAGGTGGAGGGAATGATCGGGAAAAAGATGGTGGCTGTGGTCTTTGCCCTCCTCATGCTTACCTTCGTGGCAAGCGTATATGTCCTTCCTGCCGTCGGACTCGAGGAGAAGGATACGTCCACCTCCTATAAACAGACAGTCTTTAATGAAAGCAAGGTAGGGCGCGTCGATATCGAAATCGATGAAGACGACTGGGACGATCTTGTGGAAAACGCAACCAAGGAGGAATATAAGCGGGCGACCGTGACCGTCAACGGCAAAAAGGTGAGCGATGTGGCCATCAGGGCGAAGGGGAATTCTTCCCTGACGTCCGTTGCCAATAGTGACTCTGACCGGTACAGCCTGAAGATCGATTTCGATCATTATGACAGCTCTCAAAGCCTGTATGGCCTCAAGAAATTGAATTTGAACAATAACTATAGTGACTCGACGCAGATGAGGGAATTTGTTTCCTATGAAATGATGGAAGAGATGGGGATTGCAACGCCTGCCCACTCTTATATGTATGTGACCATCAACGGTGAAGACTACGGGCTTCTCCTTGGAGTCGAACAGGTGGATGAAACATTCCTCGCAAGCGAGTTCGAATCCAATGACGGGTTCCTGTTCAAGCCGGACGGGGTCGGTTCCGATCTCAAATGGATCAGTGATGATCTAGACGATTACACGGGTGTCGAGCTGAAAACGAACGAGTCCAACAAAGATCAGTCGACCTTCACCGATATGCTTGATGCCATCAACAACGGCGGTGACCTTCAGGAGTATCTCGATGTTGATGAAATGCTCCGCTATTTTGCCGTCAATACAGCGCTCGTCAACCTTGATAGCTATCAGGGGCAGATGAAGCACAACTATTATCTCTATGAAGAGGATGGGACCTTCTCCATTATCCCTTGGGATTATAATATGTCCTTCGGAGGCTTCGGCGTCGGAATGGGCGGAAGAGGCAATGAGGGAGAGAACGACCTAGTGGATGGGGAACAGGCTGAAGAGCCTGGCAACCAAGCTGCCGATCAGAACGGTGCTCCTCAAGGGAAAGATGGGAACGACAAGCGAGGCATGGGTGGGGGGATGATGACGAGTCAGCTCATCACCGACTCTGCCATCGACTTCAGTGTGAGCGAACCCGTTGCCAATACGACCCTTGAAGAACGTCCACTGCTCAATGCCCTCCTTTCCAACTCAGAGTACAAGGAGAAATACGAAGAGTACTTGAAGACATTTGCCGAGGAGATCTTCACAGAGGAGCGCGTATCCGAGATCACGAACAATTTGGCGTCGATCCTCACTACTTATGTCGAGAGCGACCCGACCAAGTTCTTCACAACGGATGAATTCTTGAAAGGCGTTTCCGGCGACGAAAGCCTGGCAGAATTCACAAAGCTGAGGTCCGAGTCGATCCTTGAGCAACTTTCCGGCGAACGGACGGTTGAGAGCCAGGCAGGATCCAGCAGTCAGGGGCAAGGAGCGCCGAATGGCGGGCAGGGTAATCGAGCAGCAGGAAATCAGCAGGATGCGAACCAAGAGAATCCCGCGGCTGATGACAATGCCCCCCAAAATGGAGCGCCGGTAGGAAATGAACAGGACGGTGCACAGGCTCCTCCGGCCCAAGGGGGGCAAAATGGTGCTCCTCCTGATGCAGGGAACGGCCGACAGGGAGAGCCACCTGAAGGGTTCGATCCCGCCGATAGACCTGATGGATTCAACCCCGGGGATGGTCCCGGGGGAGGAGGACCACAAGGGAACGGAGCACAGGAAGAAGCCGTTGATTCGACGGCGGCCCTCACAGTGAGCGTAGTCTCCGTAGCCGTTCTCCTGCTTGGCCTCGGTGTAGCATGGCGTTTTAGAAGAAGACGCGGCTTTCGTTGAGTCCATGACAAGCAATATCCTTTACCGTCTCGTCCGAAACCCGTATAATTAAAAGAATAAACTATTCGCGATGACACCTATACTAAGTAACCGGATAGCCCTCTGCGGCTCTGGTTACTTTTTTGTTAGGGTGGGTACGATAAAAATGGATTATAATCGCAGGACGAGTAAAGGGTTTGATGACAATGAGACAACTACATCGACAACATATATGGCTTGGACGCTTCCTCGCTTCCGATCCCGGGAGGAAAAGGCTGGAACAAGCAGGGAAAGCGACTCTTAGTCTCATGACAGCTGTTTTTATCACGTTAATTCTATTAAAGATGAATCAACATCCATCCATAACCCCAGCCATCATATCAGGAATGATGGGGATGTTCGGGATTGTTATCGTATTGGATGGTACAAAAAATAAAAAGAAGGTCACACTTCTTTGGATTGCCGTGTCAGTCGCTACAGGCGTTACGCTTGGGTCGCTTTTAAGTCCATATCCATACGCAGTTAATGTTCTTCTGGTCGCGGCAATGTTCAGTGCCTTCTATTTCACTCGCTACGCCATCAGATACTTCTCGATTGGGATGGCATCCTTTATGTCCATTTATTTTTCTTCTGTTCTTAAGCTAGATGTCTCTCAACTTGCCTGGTTCTACATCGGAATTGCAATAGGTGCAACAAGTGCTTATTTCTACCAGTTCCTATTGTTTAAAAGCTCTTCCCAAGTCTTGAAAAGAAGTCTGATTTCATTTCATATTCAATCGAATGTAACGTTTACGATTCTTCTTAAGGCGATGGAAGACCCAGCTAGCAATGAGAAAAGAAGGAAGAAACTGGATCGTAATGTGAGGAAATTGAACGAGTATGCGAGGACGCTTTCAGTTGATATGAACGAAGGAGATCTGAAGGACCTGTGGCCGGGAATGGAAGTGTCTGAGCTGCGTCTTTATGTATTTGATGCCGCCATGCTGATTCAGACCCTTTCGGATTCACTGAAGAAACTCAAGGAATTGAACGTATTTGAACAGGATGAGATACGAGAAGTCCTGATACGTGTCATCCGTTCTCTAAGAGATGCGGATGTACTCGCTGAAAACTACGAACCTAAAACGCTCGAAGAAACAGAAAAGGCCCTTCAGCAGTTACGATTGATGTTAATGAAAGTGATGACGGAAGAGAAAGACCCTCCTCGCTGGATTTACTTGCTTCGAAGGATCGAGTCGATTTCTAACCATGTCTTGCGGGCTGCCCTTTCCCTCCAGCAGGCATTGAAGGGTAAGAAAGAAAGTGTTCCTCGGGAAGAAATTGAATGCGAAAAAGAAGAGAAAAAAGATAAGCCAGAATTAAAGGGACTGAAATCATCTACGAGAAAGGGAATTCAAGCCTTGTTTGCCGGAGGTTTGGCTATTCTGGCAGGGGAATTGATTGCACCAGCACAGCCATACTGGGTTCTGTTGACCACGTTCATCGTCCAGATGGGGACCGAAACGGTTGGTAGGACGTACTTAAAGGCATTTCAGCGTTCAATCGGTACGGTGATTGGGGCCTTGCTTGGTTTTGGTCTAGCCAACCTCGTTTCGGGGGTAAGACCCCTGGAAGTAGTACTCCTCTTCATGGCACTCTTTTTTTCCTATTATTTATTTTCCGTTTCTTATACGATGATGAGTTTGTTTATTACCATGTTGATTGCCTTCATGTATGACATCCTACTTGGAGGGATTTCATTTGGACTTATGGGTGCAAGGGTACTTGATACGATTATAGGAGCCTTCATTGCCCTTCTTGTATCTGCGCTCATCTTCCCTAAGAAAACGAAGTCCAAGGTGACGGATACGTTTGATGATTTTTTTGATGAACTTAGTGAATATGTCGAATCGTATCTGGACTCATTCCTGAAAGAAAAGAAAAAGCCATTGACGGTCAGGGCATTCGATCTTGATCAAAAAGTCCAGACCATTAAGGATGAGGCGCAATCGATTCTCCAGCGACCTGGTGCAATGACAAAGACCGACCTTGGTCGTTGGCTCACGGTTGTCACAGCCATCAATTACTATGCGAAGCACCTTCTTGCTTCCTCACACCGAAGGAATGAGCCGTTTCCAGAAGAGCTGCAAAAGGGGATTGTAACCATTGGGGACAAACTGACACAAAATATTGAATCGGTCCGGTCCATGATGAAAGATCCATCTGTCCATCATGACCTGTGGAGTCTTGCCGATGAACGCAGAGATATTGAAACACAGGCTCCTGACCGATTGAAGTCCCATATTGATGTGATCCATCATGTGTATTATGTATGGAAGATAAACCAGTCCATAGTGGCTCTTGGGGAAGAGCTTGGTGGGAGCATCAGGGACAAAGACAAAGGCTCGGATATAGCATAAAAACCCTGAAATCCACCTTGAAAACAAACAAAAACAAAACCGAACGATTAGCCTATGCTGGTTAGCATGGGAAGTCGTTCGGTTATTTGCGTTGTTGCTCTATCTTATGATCATATCTCCACTTGTAAGATCAACGTTGATGGAGTGCTCACCCGTCCCTTTCGTTCCCTTGATGGAATCCTCCGTGGTCGTTTTATCCTGTAGTTTAATGGTGCTTAGGATATCTCCACTGCTTGCATTTCCGTTCAGTTTGAAGTTGGCATCCTTAGGAAGCTTCAGGTCAACATCTCCCGATCCGATGGTAAAGTCCACATCACCAGTCAGTTTCTTCATGGAAACGGACAGATCGCCAGATGAGACGGTTCCTTTGAGCGGCCCCTCATATCCGGTCAACAGGACATCTCCTGAATTTAAGACGAGGTTTCCTTTCTTCGTTTTAATATCTTTGGCAACAAAGTCGCCAGATGATCCCTTATAGGTAAAACTTTCTGTATCGAAGTTCCCGATTTTCATATCACCGGACCCCATCACCACCTTCATATCTTGAAGAGACATTGCATCATCAGGTGAAAAGATCAGGTCGCCAGATCCAAGGGCAATCTCTACGTTTTCCGAATAGCCCTGGGGTAGATACACGATAGTGTCGTACCCTTTAGAACCGAAACTGAAGGAGAAAAATTCCTTTGTTTTGACGGAAAGGTTGATTTCATCGCCTTTGTCCTCAAGCTTCATCTTACCTTTTCCATTGAACTCGACCCTGACTTCTTCAGCTTCTGACGTCACGACCTTCGTGTCACCACTTCCGATCGATAGATGGATAAGCTTGGTTTCATCGGTCACCTTGGCGCTGTCCGTGGTTGAACCGCTCTTGGCAAACAGGGTGGTCCGGTCATTGAGTATGAAGAAGACCGCACCGAGTGAAAGTAACGCGACTGCGATGGCAAACATATTTTTTTTCATAGTTCTTTCTCTCCTTGGTTTGTTTTTCCAATCTCTTTATAGTGTAAGGGGAGAGAGGGGTTTTCGCAATGAGCCCCCGGATCAATCTTTCATCGGCCTCTGGTCTTAGAAGGGGTTTGAAACGTGATGAAATGGGGGAGTATGCAGGATGGAAGGTGGGAAGAAGATGACGTATCCTATTGTGAAGAAAGGTTTTTTTGAACAACCGACCCTCAAGCTTGCCAGGTCCCTCCTTGGATGCCTTCTCGTGAAGGAAACGGATGAAGGGGTGACTTCTGGGTATATCGTGGAGACTGAAGCCTATATGGGAGCATTGGACCAGGCAGCCCACAGCTTCGGGAACCGGCGAACCAAGCGGACCGAGGTGATGTTTGGTGAACGGGGGAGCATATACACTTATGTGATGCATACCCACTGCCTAGTCAATGTTGTGAGTGGGGATGTGGGGGTTCCAGAAGCTATTCTTATTCGTGCCGTGGAGCCATTTGAAGGCAAGGATCTGATGAGAGAACGTCGCAAAGGTCAACCAGAAAAAAACTGGACGAGTGGCCCTGGAAAGCTGACTAAGGCAATGGGGATCACTATGGAGGATTACGGAGGTTCCTTTCGAAAGCCGCCCCTCATGATTTGCGAAGGTATGAGGCCTGACAGCATCAAAGAAGGCAGGAGAATCGGCATTGAGAACAGTGGTGAGGCGAGGGATTATCCGTGGAGGTTTTGGATAGAGGGAAATCCTTATGTGTCAAAAGCAAGATAGAAGTAATTTTTAGAAAATAGGGACAAATACCCCCAAATGAGCCATTGTTTATGGTATATTTTACTTATAAAACATACGTCTAGTGGGAAGGCGTTGAACCTGAATGTACGATGGGCGCTTGCATTCAGGGGAGCCAGTAGCGCAACCGACCGCATATGAAGTCTATTTCTATGTGGTTTTTTTGTACCTGCTTGTTCAAAATATACAGAGAGATAAGGGGTCCTAATGAATATTTTCAGTATTTTTCAAGATGACTTAATCTATCACGAATTCCAGCCCTTGTTTCGGCTGGGACATCATCAGTCTCTCTATGCGTATGAGGGGCTCCTCCGCAATACGTTCAATCAGAATCCAGAGCATGTGTTCCAAACGGCCATCAAAGCCAATATCCTGTATAAGCTCGACACCCTGTCCATCACAAAGGCGATGGAGAGCTTCGTGAATACCGGCCTCGACTGTAAGCTGTTCCTGAATATCTATATCACGACCATCCTTCATCCGAGTTTCCGTCACTACTTTGATCATCTGATGAAGACCCACCCTTCAATGGAAGGGAGGCTCGTCCTCGAGATCAATGAATCAAGTGCAGAGGAGCTATGGCAGAATCCCTTATTAAAACAGGCGTTGAAAGGGTTGAGGGAGTATGGGGTATGGTATGCCATCGATGATTTCGGGCAGGGTACCTCTTCCATCAAGAAGTCCATGGAATATGAGCCCGAAGTGATCAAGCTTGATCGCTATTTTGCCATGGATCTTGCTCAAGATCCCAAGAAGCAGCGATTCCTGTCTTTCTTCAGCCAGTTCTATTCCGAAGATACCCTAATTGTCCTCGAGGGGATCGAAAAGCAGGAAGACATGGAGGTTGCCCTTCATCTGGGGATTGCCATCGGACAGGGCTATCATTTGGGCAAGCCGGGAAAACTGCTGGCTTAATCAAAGTACTTATAGGTTTGGCAGGCATCATGCCTTCCCTGTTCTTTATTTACAGAAAATAAATTAAATTGAAAAATATTGAAGAGGAGAGTAGGATAAAGGGAAAAGAGAAAAAGGGGATCCATATGAACAAGTACGTTGTTGTACCGTTACGATTTATTCTGTATTACATACTGGGGATTCTTGGAATCCTTGGGGTGAGCGTCGCACCACAGGTTCTGAGTGAAAAAGGACTGTACAATTTCGTTGCTTTCATTGAAGAATTTCTCAAGTTCACCATCTATTTCGCCGACCCGGGAAACTGGGAATATAACTACAAGGGACAAGTCGACTCCCTTTTCAATGTCCTGTGGGAGCCTTATCTTTATTCCATGACCGTCATATTCGGGGCAATCGCCCTTGGGCTTTTACTAGCGCTGGTATTTGCCATGATCACTTTTTTCCTCCCGACTCCGCTTTCTTCCACGTTGAAGAAAATCCTGAACTTCATGGAGTCGGTGCCGGATCTGCTATTTGCTTTCCTCCTGCAGCTATTCATCGTTTTCTTCTTCAAGAAGTACGGCATCATGCTCATGGAATTCACGGAGTTTGACGGCGTGCAGATATACGCTGCGCCGATCTTCACCCTCGCCATCGTTCCGATGGTCTCCTTCTTCAGGATCCTCCTTCTCGTCATGGAAGAGGAAATGGTGAAAGATCACATTGAATTTGCCAGGAGCAAAGGGCTATCCAAAAGCCGCATCCTCTTCTCACATGTGATGAAGAATATTACACCAAGCTCCTTCTATCATGGGAAGCTCATCATCTGGGGGACCCTGTCGAGTTTATTCATCATCGAAACCCTATTTGATATGAGGGGAATCACC
This sequence comes from Rossellomorea sp. RS05, assembly GCF_039822645.1. NCBI lineage: Bacteria > Bacillati > Bacillota > Bacilli > Caryophanales > Bacillaceae > Rossellomorea > Rossellomorea sp. RS05. The sequence goes on from NZ_JBDKWY010000010.1 coordinate 83,818, forward strand.
TTCTATATCACACAGGATTTCAGACCCGTCGTGATTGCGTATGCCCTGATCCTTCTTTTCACTCCGTTCTTTTTTATTTATCAAGGGGTGTACCTGTGGATGAACCGTGCTGCTGTGATTGATGATTCCCACTACCGGATCAAAAAGGACAAGATCAAGTTCTCAGAATGGAAGATTTGGGGTTTCATCGCCACTTCGTGGAGGGCTTGGAAAGTACATATGAAGAATCCGAAATTTGCTGGAGGATTCATCATCATCTTCGGAATGATTGTGTATAGTTTCTGCCATTCCTTCTTCAAGGATGAACCTGTCAGCAAGCTTTACTATGTAAAGGATGATGCAGGTACTCTGATAAGCGTCCCGCCTCATGCACCATCAGAGTTCATGGCGCTCGGATCCGACTACAATGGCTTCAGCATCTTGGACCAGCTAATCGTCGGAGCGAAGTACACGCTCATCTTCGCCCTTGTGGTGGCGCTACTGCGGGTTGTAGGTGGCTTCTATCTCGGGGTGGGCTATCACTTCTTCTTGAATGAACGCAGGAAGAACTGGGTGAATAGAATCGTGGATTCGATCCACTTCCTGCCGTTGAGCCTCATTGCGTATCTTCTATTAAGACCGGTGCTGTGGGGATTGACATTCGAAGGATTCCAGCACTCCCTGTTTGAACGGCTCGTCTTCGAGGCGATCGTCCTGACGATCTTGGTGCTGCCCCTGACGATGGTATTGATCGGCAATGAGCTTAAGCTGATCGGACAGCAGGACTTCGTCGTTTCGGCCAAGCTTCTTGGAGGGAGTAACCGCCATCTGCTCTGGACACATCTATTCCCGCACCTGGCTCCGAGGATGTTCATCCTGTTCGGGCAGCAGTTCATCCAAACGATGCTCATCCTGGTCCATATGGGGCTGTTCTATCTATTCCTTGGTGGCACCATCGTATCAAGGGGGCTCCTTCCCGATCCGCCGAAGTCGGCTACATTTGAATGGTCAGGGCTTATCAGTTCTTCCAAACAAGCACTGATGACAGAGAAATATTGGATCGTCCTATTCCCGCTCATCGCCTTCATGATCGCCATCTTCGCCATGCAGTTGGTGGTCCAGGGAGTCAAGGAGATCCAGCAGGCCAAGGTCGGTGTAAGGGTGAATAAGAAGCCGATCAAAGGTTGGAAAAAGTGGAGTAAGAGTGAGAAGCCAAAGGTGAATCCACCTCTTGAAGGAGACTTCACCTTGACGCATCAGAACATCAAGGGATGATGTCCACCCGGCATGAAATCCGAAACGGAGGGACATGTTAAAGGAAAAGGAGTGATGAACGATGAGGATACTGCTCATCAGCTTGACGCTGTCTTTTTCTTTGACAACGACGGGGTTTGCGAGGGACATCCTGCCCTTGCCTGCCCATAAAAAAGAACTGGCCATCGTAATCGATGACCTTGGGAACGATATGGATGGAACGGAAGATATCCTTAATACAGAGGCGACGCTGACGATTGCTGTCATGCCGTTCCTGCCGTCCACAAAGAAGGATGCCGAACGGGCTCATGCGAAGGGCCACGAAGTGATTCTCCATATGCCGATGGAACCTGTGACGGGAAAGGCAAGCTGGCTTGGGCCAGGGGCGTTGACAACAGACTTGTCGGATGATGAAATCCGAAGCCGCGTGGAGAAAGCGATTAAAGACGTCCCCTATGCCGTAGGGATGAATCATCACATGGGTTCAAAGGTGACAGCCGATGAACGCATCATGAGGATCGTCCTCGAAGTATGCAAAAAGCACGGGATGTTTTATCTCGACAGCAAAACTACGGGTGAAAGCGTCATCCCGAAGCTTGCTGACGAACTGAAGGTGCCTTACCTCGAGAACGGACTCTTTTTCGATGATATCTATACGAAGGAGCATATCGGGCAGCAGGCGACAAAACTTGCCGCTAAACTTGAAAAAGATGACAGCATGGTGGCCATTGGTCACGTCGGTGTAACGGGTACGATGATTGCATCAATGCTGAAGGACTTCATTCCTGTCTACGAAAAAGAAGCCAATATTGTCCCATTATCCGACCTTATTCCTGAGTATCACTTGATTGATGAAAGCATGCCATGAGTTGTATGCTGATAGGTGATGAACAATCGGAGGGAGAGTCGATTACATGAAAATGGCTATTGTGACCGGAGCAACAAGGGGACTGGGCGAAGCGATTGCTTCTGACCTGGTGGAAAAAGGGGTCGGACTTATCAACATATCCCGTCGAGATAATGAAAATCTGAAGGCCTTGGCCATGGATGCAGGGGTGGTCTATTCCTTCCATTCGTGCGATCTGACATCTGCTGCCGACACGGAACAGGTATTCAGGGAAGTGGGAGCAAGCGTGTTTTCAAGCGGAGCCGACACAATTTATGTGATTCAGAATGCCGGCTTGGTCACCCCCATCAATCCGTCCGGACAAGTGGATGCCGGGAGCTTGGAAGCAAGTGTTCACGTGAATCTCCTTGCTCCCATGATCGTCCTCAATGAAATGATCTCCGCGTCTGCGGGCAAATCTGGACAGATGGTGATTGTCAATGTCAGTTCAGGTGCAGGTAGCCGGCCAGTGTATGGGTGGAGTACATACTGCTCCACCAAGGCAGGACTTAATATGCTGACAGAAACCGTGAGCCTGGAGCTATCGACTTCAGGACATGATCATAAGGTTATTTCCTTCAGCCCGGGTGTCATGGATACAAATATGCAGGGAGAAATCCGTTCCTCCTCACAGGAAGCTTTTGTTGAAGTAGAGAAGTTCAAACGCTACAAGGAAGAGGGGACGCTCCGCTCGGCAAAAACGGTGGCAGAAGCCATTGTAGGTTTATTAATGGATGGAGAGATAGACAGCGGGAAGCTCTACCATATTAATGATTTGGTATGAACAAGAAGAAGCCCCGGTGCTCCTTGGTGATCCAAGGGCATCGGGGCTTCTTGTTTTATTACGATCTTACAGGCTCTGTTGTATGAGTCTTTTTACGGGTGAAGCGCGGCAATGCAAACTTAATGGCAATTAGTCCGCAAATGGCTGTCAATACCGGGTAGAACGAGTAAGGCAAGACACTGAGCGGAGAGATTTTCGCCGTCTCGGCTACCAGAAGGATCTGTGCTCCGTAAGGGATGAGACCTTGAATGGAACAAGAAAAGATATCCAGGACACTGGCCGTTTTGCGATTATCGACTTTGTACTCATCACTGATGGATTTAGCCAATGGCCCAGCGATGATGATTGATATCGTATTATTTGCTGTACAAAGATTTGTTGATGCGACAAGACCGGCTGTCGCGTACTGCGCACCCTTCGGTGAGCGAATCTTCCTGGTTGCAAAATACAGAAGTGCTTGGATTCCGCCGTTGTGACGGATCAACTCGACGACCCCACCGATGAAGATGGAGAGAAAGGCGATTTCACCCATGCCAAGCATACCGTCGGCAACAGCACCGAAGTATTCTGACGGTGCGAAACTGCCATCGATGAAGCCGATGATTCCAGAAAGAACGATTCCTCCAAGCAATACGGCAAATACGTTTAAGCCGATCAAAGCTGTAATGAGGACGACGATATACGGAAGGATCTTGATCCATTCATAGTTACCTGCATTGACGGATGATTGTTGCCCCAAAGTGATAAAGAACAAGATGATCAGCGTGATGATACAGGCTGGAAGTACGATGGAAAAATTGACCTTGAACTTGTCTTTCATTTCGGTTTTCTGTGTACGGACAGCGGCAATCGTTGTATCAGAGATAAAGGATAAATTATCCCCGAACATAGATCCGCCAACTACGGTTGCCATGGCAAGAGGCATGGAGATGTCGGTTCCGTTACTGATCCCGACGCCGATCGGGGCAAGAGCCGCAATCGTTCCCATTGATGTTCCCATTGAGATGGATATAAAGGCTGCGATGACGAATAGGCCCACAATCAACAGGTTACCAGGCAGGACGGATAGAGCCAGGTTGACCGTAGCGTCCACAGCCCCCATCTTATCGGCAACGCCCGAGAAAGCACCTGCAAGAAGGAAGATGAAGACCATGATCATAATGTCCAGGTGGCCGGCTCCCTTCGCAAAACGTTCGACTTTTACATTCAGACTGTCCTTCCGGTTCATGGCCAGCGCCACGACAGCAGCGATGATGATTGCGACGAGTACTGGGAAGGAATAGAAGTCCCCTGAAATAATCCCTACTCCGAGGAACAAGGCAACGAATATGAGTAATGGTAATAATGCCAGTAGATTCCCTTTTTCCTGATTCATGTTGTGCACTCCTTTTAGATGATTTGTTGCGCGTAAAATAAAAAACCTCTTCAAATAAGAAGAGGTTTCCATGAAAACGAAACACCCTTCTTATCTTTCAAGCCGGTGGCTTGCTGGATGTGGCACAGCACTCGTTGGGACGAGTCCGCTGCCGAGACATCAAAGGGCCAGTCCCTCCGTCTCTCTGGATAAGAAGATTTTACGTTATGCAGTTATGATTAAGATACTTACATACTTTAATGGGTTTCATCTTAAATGTCAAACGGGAAATTTTTCATCCGCATTAAGCAAACGCATTCATATTTTGAAGATGAACACAGTTAGTATTGTAACTGGAATAAATCAGATGATATAATCAGTTAATGGAAAAATAAGGGGTTCAGAGCCCTCAGCACACAGAAGAGGTGACCGTATGAAGAAGCGATATTGGCTGCTGGCATTGAGTATGTGTCTGTTACTGGTGGGGTGTTCTCAAGGGAAGGGAAATGGTTCATCGAAGTTGACGCTGGAACCGTATGACCTGAGTGATAAGGAAGAAAAGGTGGTTGCCGTTACAGGGAGAGACTCCATGTTCTTCTTTACCCTGGATGGAACCCTAGCAAAGGATATGGATATTGAAAGGACCATGGAAGTGTATGAAAAAGGGAAGCTCGTAAGCGATGAGCCGTTCCAATACGGCGAAGAAGCGAAAAAGTATAAACACTCCCTGAACTCCTTCGGCATGGAAAGCTCGGAAAAGGATCTGAAGATCTTTCATGGGAGCGAAGGTACCTTCCTTACAATGGACGAAGACCCCATACCTGAAGAAAGTGGAAGCAGTGCATCCTCCTTGTTAACAGAAAAAGTGGAGCTCAAGAAAGATAAGCCCGTCTATATCTACGGAATGGCCACTTCTAAAATCGGCGGGGATCCCGCAAGTATTGGATTGGAAGATGGGAAACCTGTCGGTGGCTTCAAAAAATCCGACAAGGCCTATATCTATAAAATCACCCTGGTGGACCGTAAATCTGAATAATTTTCAGAATAAAGATTATTTTATTAGAATAATAGGTTTTAAATCTTTTGACTGGTGGTACAAGAAAGGTATATATCACATATAGGATTCGAGCGTTAACAACTTTCATGTAAAAGGGGAGTCTATTATGGATAATACCTTCGTCTACTCAAAAGAATATGCCAACCTTGGCGACATTATAGAATTCAAAAGGAAAAAGCACGTCCTGCAAGGCGTCGTGACGACCCTAAGGGAGAACACGGTCATTGTGCGCATGGATAAGGAATCAGCGATGAAGCTGGACCTTCCCGATGATCAAACCGTGGTTGCCCATAAGAACTATGCCGTCATCGAGCGAGCTGAAAATGGCACGAATCCGGTCTTCGTCTACGATGGATGGAACAGTGCATTGAAGGCGTAAATAGTATACAAGAAAAATCCCCCGGCGCTAAATTGAGCGTCCGGGGGATTTTTTTGAGTTGTTCAAGTGATAAGGTGAAGCATGCAGAAAGACTCCTGTGCAGGCGGTTCACCTTCTCCTCGGTTCACCGCCGGTTTGCGTACTCCTTGACCATTTCTTCTGTCACGGTCTTGCGCTGGGGTACGACGCCCTGCCTTGCAAGGGCATTGATCTCCTGGGTGACGTGATTGATGCGGTCGGTGGTGAATGGCCTTCCGGCTTCGCATAATGTGAGGGCTTCTTCGATGGCCTGTTCCCTCGATTCATCAAGCTTCATGAACTCCTTCACGAGGCTGTGCTGCTTGCTTGAATGCTTTGTGATGTCCTTGTGTACGCTCATGCCCTCATCCCTCTTTCGATTGGTATATGTCTCATTATGCTTGTTTTTCACAGCGGTGGCAATGGTTATAGGATCGGGGAGAGGAGCCGGGATATGGACTCCTTGAATTTGATCATGAGAGGTCGGCGGTGATAGTCCTCGAGGGTCAATTCCCTGCTTAATTTCCTGTCTTCCATGAAGGAGCGGCTGAGCTCACGTGAAAGCTTCCGGTCATAAAGAAAGGCATTCACCTCAAAGTTCAGGCGGAAGCTCCTCACGTCGATATTGGCTGTGCCGACCGATGAAAGTTCATCATCCACTACGATCGTCTTCGCGTGGATGAAGCCGTTATCGTAGATGAAGATCCTTGCCCCTGCCTTCAATAATTCCCCCACATACGAGTAAGTCGCCCAGTAAACAAACATGTGATCAGGCTTGTTCGGGATCATAATCCGGACGTCCTTCCCGGTGAGTGCAGCGATGCGCAGGGAATCCAAGAGACTTTCATCCGGGATGAAATAGGGTGTCTGGATGTAGATCGAGTGCTTGGCCGATGAAATCATCTTCAAGTAGCCGTTCTTGATCTGCTCCCATTCTGAATCAGGTCCCGAGGTGACAATCTGGATCCCCGTCGAACCACTGAAGGAAGCGGTCGGGAAGTATTTTCCCTCATAGGAGATCTTCCTTGACTTTGTGGCCTGGTTCCAGTCCAGGATGAAGCGTGTCTGCATGGCGAGGGAGGCGCTGCCGATCACCCGGAGATGCGTGTCCCTCCAGTATCCGAACTTTGGATCCAAGCCGAGGTATTCATCGCCGACGTTGAATCCTCCCACGTACCCAACCTTCCCGTCGATGATGACGAGTTTGCGGTGATTCCGGTAGTTGAGGCGCAGGTTTACAAATGGGATCTTCGACGGGAAGAAGACTGCGACTTCTCCACCCACTGCCGTCAAATGCCTGAAAAAACGGGGTCTCGTCCGTCTCGAACCCATCTCATCGTACAGGATCCGGACTTCAAGACCCTGTTTTGCCTTTTCGATGAGCTTCTCCACGATTTTTTTGCCGAGCTGATCTTTTTTGAAGATATAATATTGAATATGAATATGGCTCCTTGCCTGTTCGATGTCACGCAGGAGAGCTTCGAACTTCTCCTGACCGTCTGTATAGACCGTGACATCATTGTCCTGGGTCAGCAGGGCGTCGTTGTTGATGAGGTGCATATAGATGAGGTCCTGATGGGGAGAAATTTCTCTGTGCCTGAAAGGGAGGGAACGTTCCCTCAACGACCGGGTCTGTTCAATCAGGAGGTCCTCGATTCCGATCTTTTTGATTCCTTCCCAGTCGAAGAGGCGTTTCCTGGTCATGTTTTGTCCGAAAATCAAATAAAGGATGAAGCCGAGATACGGAATATAAAAGAGAACCATGAGCCAAGCCCACGTCGCCCCGGCATTTCTCCTTTCAAGGAAGACGATGATGGAAGCGAGCACCAGGTTGAAGAAGAATAAAACCCCTAAGAGGATGGAAAGAATGTGCATGCTTTTTCTCCTTTTCAAACCAACTAATGGTAATATATTGTAGTGTACGAGTTATAGTATGTCCGGATCAGAAAGAAGGTGAACAGATGAAGTATGCTTTCATACGGACGATGCTGATGGCGGGTCTCTGGGCGTTTTGGATAACAGAAGCGTATACGGGCCTTGAATCCCTTATCACCCTTATCATCCTGTCCGCCTTGTCCATTGCACTGTTCTTCTTGGTGCCGTTGATGAAAATCCCCCAGATCAGCTATATGCTTCAGCTGCTATTGGTGATGGTCGGAACCATCATCACCCATTATACACCACTCATCATGTGGACCGTCGTGTTCCTGATTCTCATGGAAGCTGCGGTCACACTGAGGAAGGATCAATTTCGGCAGAGTCTATTTGCAACGGCCGCCTTCTTGATCGTGGTGGCAATTTATTCTTATCCTATCACTGATTATGAAATATGGATCATCGTGGTCTTTTTCCTCTTTTCTACTTATAAGGTAAATGAGGACCGGCTGGAAAGCAAGGAGCAACGGGTGCTCTATGAACAGTTATTGGGAGAATATAGAAGCCTCAAGCGTCTGCAATTCGTGACGGAGCAACATTCGAAGGCCGAGGAGCGTACGAGGATCGCGCGTGATATCCATGATTCTGTTGGTCACAAACTGACGGCCCTCCTTATGCAGATCGAGATGTTGTCGATCCAGAATGGGAAGGAAGGATATCGAGATCTTAAGCGTCTTGCCGTAGATAGCCTGGAAGAGACGAGGGAAGCAGTAAGAACACTGAAGGATGGGGAACTGTCGGGTATTCAATCCGTCCTCCAGCTTGTCAGGAAGCTAGAATCCGAGAGTCATATCCAGATCCAGCTCACCACCCGGCAGGGGATCCTCTCCTCAAGGTTTACCAATGAACAGAATGTCGCCCTTTATAGAAGCATCCAGGAGGGCGTGACTAATGCCATGAGACATGCTCATGTGAGAGAAATACGCGTGACACTCGGAAAGACGGCACAGGGGCACGCAAGCCTGGTCATCGTGAACAATGTGAAAGATCCGGTCCCGATCAAACCGGGATTCGGCCTGACAAGTATGAGGGAGCGACTCGAGAAGATCGGGGGTCGTCTTGACATCCAACAGACCGATCGTGAGTTCTCTTTGACTATATCATTTCCTATAGAGGAGGCGTAGCCAGATGAAAAGGATCATGATTGTAGAAGATCAAGGCATAGTCCGGCAGGGTTTGAAGATGATGATCGAGCAGGATCCTGCCTTTAAGGTGGTCGCTGAAGCCTCTAACGGAAGAGAGGCTTTGGAGAAGATGGACCTTCATGCCCTAGATCTGATCCTGATGGATATCAGGATGCCTGAGATGAACGGAATCGAAGCGACAAGGGCCATCAAAGCAAGTTGGCCCCAGGTGAAGGTCCTGATGCTCACAACCTTCAACGATGACGAATATGCCATGCAGGCGTTGAAGGAAGGGGCCAATGGATTCCTCCTGAAAACCTCGGACGGGGAGCAACTCCTGCACTCTGTCCACAGCTGCCTGAATGGGGGGATGACGATCCACGATGAAGTGGCGGCGAAAGTGGTCCCCCGCCTTCTTTCCACCCGGAAGGAAACGCCACCGACCCATTCCCTTACGCCGAGGGAACTGTCCATTACGAAGCTGGTTGGGGAAGGGAAGACCAATAAAGAGATTGCCGATCAGCTTTTCTTATCGGTGGGTACAGTGAAAAATCACATCTCCCAGATCCTTCAGAAGCTGGAGCTGAGGGATCGCACCCAGCTCGCTATCTATGCAGTGCGGCATGATATCGCCTGAGGCCGGTTATCCGGTCTTTTTTTATGGAAAATATGACGGAGGTCATGGGTATAGGGTGAAGGTTGTGACAAAGGTAAGTGTAAGGTCCACCCTTTCTCCAATAGAATGAATGTATAAAGAAGGAGGCGGTTCACTATGTTGGAAGCCGTGGAGCTGACAAAACATTTCAAGAAGAATAAGGTCGTGGACGGATTGAACCTGTTCATCGAGAAGGGAGAAACGGTCGGATTGCTTGGTCCGAACGGAGCCGGGAAGTCCACGACGATCTCGATGATCTCGACCCTCATCTCACCGACCGATGGAGATGTGCGGTTGAAGAATGAGAGCGTCCTGAGAGACCCTCAGTCCCTCAGGGAAGTACTCGGTGTCGTCCCTCAGGAAATCGCTCTATACACGGACCTCACCGCAAAGGAGAACCTGGAATTCTTCGGGAGGATCAACCATCTGAAAGGGGGCCTTCTGAAGGAACGGGTCACCCAGGTATTGGACCAGATCGGGCTGACCGAGAGGAAGAATGATATCGTCAAAACCTTCTCGGGAGGGATGAAAAGGCGGCTGAACATAGGTGTCGCCCTTCTCCATGAGCCGGAAATCCTCATCATGGATGAACCGACCGTCGGGATCGATCCCCAGTCAAGGAGCTATATCCTTGAGCAGGTCAAGAGACTCAATCAGGAGAAGGGCATGACCATCATCTATACGAGTCATTATATGGAGGAAGTGGAGTTCCTATGCGACCGAATCTATATCATGGATAAAGGACATATCATCGCCTCGGGTACAAAAGAGGAGATCAAAAGCATCCTTTCTTCTGAATCCACGATTGTGATCAAACTCGAGAAGATGGTGCCCTCATTCACTGAAGGCCTTTCTGCCATCCCATCCGTCATGAACGTGACGTCTTCAGAGAAGGAAATCGTGATGGTGATCCCGAAAGAACAGAATCTGTTCAATCAGGTATTCCAGCTCGCTGAGGATACCGGTGCCGTGATCCTGTCCATTGATCGAAAGACCCCGACGCTTGAGGATGTTTTCCTCCATTTAACCGGTCGGGCATTACGGGATTGAGGAGGAGTATAAGATGACGATTCCATTTATCAAAAAACAATTGCTCCTGATGATCCGGAACCCCCAAGTCCTCCTCATACTGTTGGGGATGCCCCTTCTGCTCATCACCATCCTGGGGTTTGCCCTGGGAGATCTGATGAACGGGGAGGAAGAGCTTATTGAAGCCAAGGTTGGTTTTGTTGTGGAAGGGAATCCTTCAGATGAACTCAAGCAATTCCAAAAAGAAGTAGATGAGAGCGAGATGCCGGCACAACAAAAAGAGGGCTTGAAAGCGGCAGCCGCCAAGGCCCTTCCCATCGACGCCCTGAAAAAGGATCTATTTGGTAGTAAAGAAGTGAAGAAGTTCATCCACCTGAAAGAGAAAAAAGCAGAAGATCTTGAGCGGCTCAGGGATAACGATGATTATTCAGCCATCATCCATTTTTCCGAAGGTTATACCCTGACCATGCTGCGTCAGGCTTTCCTTGGCGGAAGTGAAAGTCCGGACATCACAGTGATTAAAAATGAAGGGAGGCCGCTAACGGCTAACCTGGTAACCGATCTGCTCACGTCGTATCAAGAGCAATATACGCTTGCCCTGCAGGCAGGGAAAGCAGGGATCGATCCTGCTGCCATCATCCCTGATGATGCATCCTTCGGTTCCGTGGAAAAGCTCGAGGACCGTCAACCCCTTTCGTCGATGGCGTATTATGCAGTGGGGATGAGTGTCATGTTCGTCCTTTATATCGCGACGAATATGGGAAGCTTCGCGTTCATGGAGAAGGAAGATCGCGTGTTTGACCGTCTGATCTTCGCCGGGGTATCACCATTGAAGTATCTATTGAGCGTATTGATCACCACGATCATCCTCGCGTTCCTCCAGATCAGTATCCTGTTCGGTGCGAGCGCGCTCATCTATGGAGTGAAATTCCCGGACATAGGCGCATTTCTTCTTGTGACCGTATGCATCTGCTTTGCCGTCGGCGGACTAGGGGCATTGATTACGGCCATATGCTATAAAGGCAACTCAGAGACGGTCGCGAGCTTTTTCTCCTCCATCGGAGTGGCAGTCCTCGCCTTCCTCGGTGGAAGCTTCGGTCCGCTTACGAGCGGCAAGCTCATGGGGATCCTCGCCGATCTGGTTCCGAATGGGGCCGCCATGACAGCGTATTTCAAAGTCTTTCAAGGATATGGGATCGGAGATGTCCTCCCGAATATATGGGCCATGCTCGGTTTCGGTCTCCTTGCCATCATTGTTGCCACGATTGTATTTCCTAAGGAAGGGGGGCACGCAGTATGAAGGGCCTGTTGTACGGGAAATTGAAAATGTTGATCAGGAAGCCTTGGCCGTTCCTGCTCACCACCATTGTCTGTCTGATGTTTGCTTTCTTTACCAGTCAGTCCGGCGCCAATGAAGTGACCGTGCCGTACTCGACTGAAGGGGGGGAAGACGCTCCCAAAGCGATCATGGAGGAATTGATGGCATCCGATTCAATCATCTTCCAGGAAATGTCGAAGGGTGACCTTAATGACCAGGTCAGTGAAGGGAAGAGCCCACTGGGCCTTGTACTTGGTGATGACGATTATACCATCATTGCTTCGGCCGATACCCCGAACGTTCCACAGGTCGATCAGATCGTGAGGAAGGCGTACATGAAGGTGGCACAGCAGAAGGGATTGGAGGCTGTTGCTGCAGAGCAGGAAATCGGCTCGGATGAGGTACAGGGGTGGTTCAAGGATGTCAAAGATGACCCGTCTTTCTCTCTAAAGGAAACGACGTTCCGGAGCGACGGAGACTGGGTATACGATGTGAAGCTTCAGTCGCTCTTCGGATTCTCTCTGTTTTTCGTGATTTATACGATCGCTTATAATGTGGCGACCATCATGCATGAGAAGCGTATGGGGATCTGGGACCGGATGATCCTGTCTCCCGTGAAGAAGTGGGAAATGTATACGGCGAATCTGTTATACAGCTTCATCCTGGGGTACGTACAGATCCTCCTTGTATTTCTGGTGTTCCGTTACATTACAGATGTTAATTTCTACGGTCATTTCGCATGGGTGCTCGTATTGCTCATACCATATGTCTTTGCAATCGTGGCATTATCCATCTTCATCACGGGGCTTGTGAAGAAATCCCAGCACTTCAATGCCGTGATTCCCATTGTTGCCGTGAGCATGGCCATGCTTGGTGGGGCTTACTGGCCGCTTGAGATCGTGAGCTCCCCCGTGATGATCGCGATTTCCAAAGTCATCCCCATCACATATGGAATGGAGATCCTGAAGGGCATTACCATCAATCAGCTCGGTCTGGGAGACATCCTTTACCCGGTTTCCATCCTTCTCCTTATGGGAGTGTTATTCCTCGGTCTGGGGCTCAATTTCATGGAGAAAAGGCACGTATAGAGCCTAGAAGATTTTCCAGAATCCGAGTACGACCAGCAAGACACTGGTGATGACTGTGATTCCGATCAGCATAAAGAAGAAATCAAGAACGCTGTCTACGAATACTTTCTTGCGGTTGGAACGTCTGAAATGGCGAACTTCCTTACGTGGTGTATGCGTATGGACGACTCGACTCATAGTGAGATTCCTCCTTTATGGTAGTAATGAGTTAATTCGAGGAATGAAGTGAAAATCCTTCCTGGATTGAAGAATTATGCCGAAACCTGTTGATGGAGGTGGAGCGTGAGGGGCATGACGGCGATGTTTCATAAGAGAGTATAAACCGGGCGCTCGCGTCCGGTTTTTCATTTGATGGTGTCCCGAAGACCGGCTTGAGGTTCAATGAATGATGTGATAAAAGATCGATCGAACAGAGAAAAAAGTTCAGCTTTGTAGGATTATTGTTTCATATTTGGGGAAAAAGAAAAGCAATTGAATAAAGGTGAAACTTTTTAAAGCGTCGAACGTACAAATAGGTGAGTGATACATACAAGAGCTGTCGCTGTTGATTATGATCCTTCTTGTACGAAACCAAACTGGCCAAAGGCCAAAAAAAGAGGTGAATAACGTGGTAAAGGAGAACGATCGCTTAAAACGAGTGATAACCAAATTGTCGAATGTCGGTGTCAACATCACCAAAACGAAATCAAGACGGGAAATCCTACAGTCACTGAAGCAGTATCAGCCATTACCGAAGACGTTAACACAAGACTCTTAATGTCCATGGGGATGTACAGACATAATTCCTGACCCTTCACGATATACTAGGGAATAATGAAGAGGAGGGGATCCCATGGAGAGACTGATGTTCGATATGGCTACGCTGAAGGACATCAAAAAGAAAGCCGATGAATTGTCCTATTTCTGCTTGAGCGGGACGGAGGAACTGGACGCGGTGAAGTTGACCCAGGCGCTGGATCAAGTAAGCCGGGCGCTTTCGATGTTTGCAGAAGTGGAGCTCCATCTGATGAATGGCCGTTCGATTCCATTTGATCCCGAGAGCTACATCAGGGGCAGACTCGGGCTGGCACACCGTTCATTGCTGTCTGTATCCCCATCACATACAGCATAGAGAAGAGGTTGACCCAAGACGGGTAAACGTACTGACACATGAGTGAGGCTTTTGACTGTTAAATGAATACGCAGAACTCATTTGGCCTGTCCTTTAAGGATGACTATTCCTCATCGTTTTGGGTCAGCCTCTTTTTGTTTCCTGGAAAGTCCGGCTACATACCCTTATTGAGAAGAAAGCAGGTGAGCGCCATGTACTCAGACATTCTATTGATATGCAACGGGAAGGCGGGGCAAGGAAAACTGGAAGCATTGCTGAAGGATACCATTCCCCCACTTTTAGATGTGTGCACGAATTTAACGATCCACCCAACCAAAGATAAAGGCGATGCCGAGCGCTTCTGCCGGGAAAAAGGCCGTTCATTCGACCTTGTCATCGTCCTCGGTGGGGACGGGACTGTCCATGAGGTCATCAACGGGCTCGCTGACTTGGACGAACGCCCTTTGACAGCCATCCTTCCTGGCGGGACATGCAATGATTTTGCCCGATCCCTTCATATCCCCATGAATATCAAGCAGGCTGTCCAGCTCATTGTCGAGCACCCTCTCCGGAAGAGCGTTGATCTTGTTAAGACGGACAACCGTTATTTCAGTAATTTCTGGGGAACCGGATTGATTTCACAGGCGAGCGATAACATCGACGTCGGATCAAAAGGAGTCCTCGGGAAGCTGAGTTATTATATCAGCGCCTTTCAAACCATACAGGATGCCCCGGTTCTGAAGGTGAAAGTGAGAACCGACGAAGAGGAATTCGAGGAAGATGTAGTGATGGTACTGGCCGCCAATGGAAAATCGATCGGTGCGAATGCCCTGCCTCAATCCATCAGCCTAGAAGATGGATTACTCGATCTGTATCTAGTGAAACGGACGGGCTTTCCGCTTCTGAAGGAATTCTTCTTGATGAAGGGGACCGGCGATGTGAGTCATACGTTCGAGGATATCCGTCATATCCGTACATCGAGTTTGGAGGTCGAACTTTCTGAGGAAGAGAAGTTCGATATGGACGGCGAATTGTATGACGGTAAACGTCAGACGATGAAAGTGCTTCACAACCATATGGATTTCATCGTAGGTGTTGAAGGATAAAAGGAAAGAGGGCCTTATCCCGGAACTATCCGGGGTACGGCCCTCTTTGTTTTTTATTGTACGGATGTTCTTCTTCTCTTGATCATGACGTATCCAATATACAGGACGACGAGTACGGCTCCCACGACAAAGCTTAGTATGGCAAAGTTCTGTTCAATGAATGGCTTTGCCTTTTCACCGAGGGCCATGATGATGGCCGCTTCGAGGAAGAAACGGAATCCGCGACCGATGATGGACCAGATGACCAATACACGGATCCGGATGCCGGAAACCCCTGCAAAGATGGTGAAAATTTTATAAGGAATGGGAGTGAGCCCTGCAATCAGGATGGCCATTGGACCAAACTTATTGAAGTAGTCCTCCACTTTTTGGATGCGTTCTTCTTTAAATAAGTAGACCAGTATCGGTCGGCCAAGCTTCTTTCCGATCCACCAACCGAACAGAGCTCCGATTACGGAAGCGACTGTCGTATAAAGGGCATATAACAATGCGCTATCCGGGTTGGCAATCGACATAGGGATAAGCAGGACATCAGGTGGGATCGGGAAAAAGGATGAATCAGCGAAAGACACCAGGATCAATCCCCATATACCATAATCCATCAACCACGTTTCAAACATATGTATCCATTCAGACATATTCAATGAGTCTCCTTGTTCAATAAGTGTCGGCTCACGCACTGGCAAGCAGTAATGCAGGTCGACCGAATATTCTTTCAATCGACACAATGTACATGCCCTGCAGGATAGGACTCCTGAAAGTATACCATGATTACAGTAAAGAGTCATCGGAAGCTTCGTTACAGATTCGTGAAATCAACAGATTCCTGTCGCTATTTCCCGAGAAATATCCGACAGGAATCGAGATTACATTTCCGTGGGTGCCAAGATGCCCAAGATGCGCAGTCCCTCCGTAAGAACGATGGATACGGCAGCTACGAGGCTCACGCGTGATGCCTGATCACCGTCGCCAGAGAGGATCTTGGTTTTCCCATAATACCGATTGAAATGCTGAGCCGTCTCAATCAGGTATTTCGCCAAGATCGACGGGGAATGGTGGGTCCATGAGCGGGCGATCACCTCCGGAAATGACCGCAGCTGCTTGATGACCTCCCAGCTTTCGTCATCAGCAAGGCCTGTGAACTCTCCAGCCTTCACACTGGATTTTCTCAGAATCGAATGGGCCCTTGCATTCGTATATTGGATATACGGTCCGGTCTCGCCTTCGAACGTGAGCATATGATCCAATGAAAATTCAATGTCATTCAAACGGTCGTTCTTCAGGTCATGGAAGATGACGGCCCCGACACCGACTGCTTGGGCCACAGCTTCTGCAGCGGGCAGATGGGGGTTCTTGCTTTCGATGTTTTGTTGGGACAGGGCGATTGCTTCCCTCAGTACTTCCTCTAGGAGGATGACCCGGCCTTTCCTCGTGGACATTTTCTTGCCGCCTTTCAGGTAGAGACCGAAGGGGATATGTTTCATATGGTCAGCCCAATCATAGCCCATCTGTGCCAGAACGTTTTTCACCTGCTTAAAGTGAACGGTCTGTTCCTGACCCACGATATAGAGGGCCTCATCGAATCCGTACTCCCGCTGGCGGTAGAGGGCGGCGGCGAGATCACGGGTGGCGTATAAGGTGGCGCCGTCCGACTTTTTAATCAGGCAGGGTGGAAGGCTTGTGTCATCGGTCATCCAGACCACCTGGGCACCATCGGATTCAGTCAGCAATCCTTTTTCAGCCAGGTGTTCGACCACTTCATCCATTTTGTCATTGAAGAAGGCTTCACCATTATACGAATCGAATTCCACTCCAAGAAGGGTATAGATCTCCTTGAACGCACTCAGCGATTCATCCTTGAACCATTTCCAAAGAGAGACCATTTCTGCGTCTCCGTCTTCAAGGAGCTTGAATGCTTTTCTGCCTTCCTCGTCCAAGGAAGGGTCCGCTTCGGCTTCTTCATGGAATCGTTTGTAGAGGGTGAAGAGCTCGGCAATGGGGTTCTGTTTGACCTTTTCCTCGTCTCCCCATTTTTTGTACGCAACCATCAGTTTCCCGAACTGAGTACCCCAATCGCCGACATAGTTGATCTTCACCGTATCGAATCCGCATTTTTCGCCGATGCCGGCAATGGCGTTTCCGATGACAGTGGAGCGGAGATGCCCCATGGAGAAGGGCTTGGCGATATTGGGGGATGAGAGATCCAAGACGACAGTACGGTTATTCCCGAACGTCTGGGTCCCGTATTGCTGCTGTTGATCAAGAATCGTGGAGACAATTTGCTTGCCGGCTTTGACCGGATCGAACTTGATATTCACATAAGGACCCGCTGCTTCCACAGAGGCAAAATAGGGGGAGTGGACCTTCCCCGAAACCTCGGCGGCGATGGCCTGCGGTGCCTTCTTCTGTTCCTTGGCAAGGCCGAAGCAGGGAAAGGCTGCGTCGCCCATATGAGAAAACTTTGGCGTCTCGATCAAGGTATAAAGCTCCTCTTTGTTCCAATGGGGTAAAACCTGTTCATGCAGTACGTCTGCAAAAATCATCTTTAAATCCATCTTCATCCACCTCCAGAAAAATAAAAAACCCGCCTCTATAAAACATAGAGACGAGTTTGAACTCGCGGTACCACTCTGATTCCCTCCAACAAGGGCTCTCATTGCATAACGGGGGGATTCCCCGGCCGTAAGACGGCATCTCAAAAGTGCGGTTCATCCCTTGCTTCCCACCAGGCTCCCACCATCCCCGGCTCGCTTTGTTCCACAATGGGACTACTCTCTTCATCATCGACGGTTTGTCATATAATTAACTATATTTTACACATTTTGATGGAGAATGCAACTCTTGATCACGAATTATCCGACGAGAACATATACGATCGGTGATGGAACTTCATGCTGAATATGAGGCCGAGTGCGAGCATATTCCCCATGAGCGAGCTTCCTCCATAGGAGATCAAAGGAAGCGGGATCCCGGTGATCGGAAGGAGCTGGATCGTCATACCGATATTCTGGAATACGTGGAAGGTGATCATGCTGATGACACCTGCGCACACATACGCGTTGTAAGGCTCTTTTGTATCCAGGGCGGTCTTGGTTAAGTGGTAGATCAGGATGAAGAAGAGACTGATCACGACGCTTGCCCCGACAAAGCCGAAACGCTCGGCGATTCCGCTGAAGATGAAGTCGGTGTGGGCTTCCGGGATATAGACTTCACTGCCATTGAATCCCTTCCCGTAAATCTGCCCCGATCCGACTGCGTTCAGGGACTTGATCAAGTGGAATCCTTCTTCCCTTGTGTAGTTATACGGATCGAGCCAGGAGTAGATCCGACCGAATTGGTAAGGATGGAGACCTAAATATTTTTCCAAGAAATTCGGCGCGAAAAGAACAAGGGAAAAGACAGTCCCTCCTATGACGGCGATGGATCCATATATGGGTACGATCAACTTCCAAGTGATCCCTGATACTAGGATGATTCCAGTGACAATGGAGATGAACACCAAGGCTGTACCGAAGTCATCGGCAATGATGAAGATGAGGGGCCCCATGGTGGTCAGCCCGATTTTAACCAATAACTTAAAATCGGTCTGGAATGTCTTCACAGGAGTTTGTTCATGGTGATTCGTAATGACCCTTGCCAAAGCCAGGATCAGGAACGTTTTGACGAACTCTGATGGCTGGATGAGGATGGACTCGGTGATCTTGTACCAACTGTGTGCCCCGTTACGTTCTGGTACGAGGCTTTCCGGAGAGACGATCAATCCAAGTAGCAAGAGTATACCGAATCCATAGGTGTACCATGCCATCCGTTTGTACTGTTCAGGATCGAAGTACATGGTACAGGCGATGATCACTCCACCCACTATGTACCAAACTCCTTGCCGGATAACGAAGTTTGTTGCATACTGTCCGGACGTTTGGGCGCTGCTTATGCTAATGGCACTGACAATAAAAAATAACATGAGGATGAAAAGCAATCCCCAATCGATTCGATCAGCGAGACGCTGGCGGTTTTCCATAATCATTTCACCTGTATTTCTAAAGATTTCACATATCTTAGTCTAATAGAAAGAGAGGAAAATTTCTACTCTCTATCTACGGGTTTCCGTTTGTGATGGACGGGAGAAGGGATGCTACTGTAAGCGATTGGCAAAGAAAAAGCCGTCAGTGGAAGGGTTCCACGGATCGGCTTTAACGTTTCTATACCATTTATTACATTATTGTGAAAGAGCTTTGTCTGTCTGCACGAGTGGAGCAGGCTCCCCGGTCGTTTCCGGTATCGGTTGGAGCTTCGTCACTTCCACGGATTTGATCTGATGGTCCTCCATCGTCTGGATGTAGAATTCAAAGTCGGCGTACGAAATGCTGTCTCCCTGCTGAGCGTCGTAATTATGCGTCAGGATCCAGCCACCGAGTGTATCGACATCATCTTCGGTCACGTCAATCCCGAGGATATCCTTCAGGTCGCTGACAAGGACCTTTCCATCGAGGATGAAGTGGTTGTCCTTGATTTTCCGAATCTGTGGTGTCTCATCCATATCGAATTCATCCCGGATCTCCCCGACGATCTCTTCGACGATGTCTTCGATGGTGACAAGTCCGGATGTCCCGCCGTATTCATCGAGAAGGATGGCAACGTAGGTCTGTTCCTTCTGCATCCTGAGGAGCAGGACGTGGATCGGAATCGTCTCAAGGACCTGTATGATCGGTCTTACGTAGGATCCGAGCGGTCTGAGCTCCGTATCCTTGTGGAGGAGGTCGGTGAAGACTTCCTTCACATTGATGAATCCGGTGATATGGTCCTTATCGCCGTCAGTGATGGGATAACGGGTGAACTTCTCCTCCTGCACAAGCTCGAGGAGTGAATCGATGGGATCATCAGCGGATAAGGTCACGATTTCGGTGCGCGGGACCATGATTTCTTTCGCTGAGCGTTCGTTGAATTCGAAGATGTTGTTCACATATTTGAATTCGGACTGATTGATTTCTCCGCTTTTATAGCTTTCCGATACAATCAGGCGAAGTTCTTCTTCCGAGTGGGCCCCGTCATGCTCGGATGCGGCCTTCAGGCCGAACATCCTCGTCACGACCCGGGCAGAGCCGTTCAATACCCAGATGAAGGGGTACAGGATCCTGTAGAAGGTGATAAGTGGACGGGCGAATAATAAGGCCAGTGATTCCGCTTTTTGAATGGCGACGGTCTTCGGGGCCAGCTCTCCGACGACAACGTGCAGGAACGTCATGAGAGTGAAGGCGATCCCGACGGAGATTCCGTGGGAAAGGGCCTCGGACGCAGCGATTTTCGATAATAAAGGTTCCAAGATACCAGCGATGGCAGGTTCTCCGATCCAACCGAGGCCAAGAGCGGTCACGGTTATACCGAGCTGGCATGCGGAGAGGTACTCATCCAGATTTGTAATGATTTTCTTAGCAGCTATGGCATTTCGATTACCTTCCTCGACCAGTTGCTCGATTTGTGATTTTCTTACCTTCACGATCGCAAACTCCGAAGCTACGAAAAAAGCTGTTAAACCGATCAAAATCGCGACAAGCACCAAACTGTATATGTCCAAATAATTTTCCTTATCCCGTCAGACGGGTAAGGAGTCACCTCCTGTTGGTTATCAGTGATAACCGGATAAGTTTAAGTTAAAATCATTATAAGAATAACTACTTTCAGCGTCAAATTCTAAATAGGAAGAGATTTAATAATAAACTATGTCAAAAGCTAACCAATATGATGGTTATTTTCCGATTTTCGCACATTAGCTGTCCTTGAGATGTAGCCTTTCCTATTATATTACTATATTCGACAATTCTATACTGCTTTTGTCATCATTTTGAAATGAAATAGAAAAGAGCAACAGGGGAAATAATTTGATAAAATAGGAAGTATTAATCATGCATCGTGTCACCACTTGGAGGGAACGTTTTTGAAGGCTAATAATGTAGTGAAAGATATCATCTATGTCCATCAAAATGCGGATCAGCAATTCGTTGTGTCCTACGGGATCCATTTCAATGAATTTGTCATGAACGCTCATCACCCGTTACAGAACCTGCTCTTGATCAAGCATCAGTATGAGCATGGAGGGTTCAACATACATACCCATATGGAATATGTGGAGCAGGGTGATATGAAGAAGCTCATGAATGATCATGTACAGACGTACGGTGATTTCTGCTGGATCGATTTCGAAGAGGAAGTCGGGGTCGATGAGCTGAACGGACAGGAGATCGCGGAGCTGCTCTATATGGGACACATCAAGCAGCCTCTCAATCTGCCTTTCTACTCCAAGCTGAACAACCGCTTTGCGTACCTGACTCACGATGACGGCTGGTTCAATAAGGTGTTTTACAGGGATTTCGAAGACTTTTATCATCTCCTCGGGGAAACGATCACGTCGAAATTGAAGACCTCCAAAGCCGGAAAGGGTCTCTTCGGCATGAAGAAGGAAAAAGACTTTCCCGCCATCGGGAAGGACGTCATCCGCTCACTCCGTGATAAGCTCAAAGAAGGAGTCGTCATCTCCCTTGAAAAGGCGATCCTCGCCAGGGGGAAGATCGAGATTCCGTTCTGGGTGATGGGAGACTACTTTGATATGGACGAGATGGGAGAGGATTATAAGCAGATCAGGAAGGCACCTGCCAACGGCCTTCTTTCCTTCGACCGTAAAACGAAGAGCTGGAGCGCGCTCCTGAAATGAGAGAGGAACCGGGCGTGACGTCACTGAAGATCGGGGAAGGGCTCGTTGAAGCCATCTTCCGTTCCCGGCCGAACCGGTTCATCCTCCACTGCGAGCTGCCCGGGGGCTCGGTGGAAAAGGTCCACCTCCCTGACCCGGGAAGGCTGAAGGGAATCCTCGTTCCCGGCCGTAGCATATGGCTTCTGCCGGCCAAGGACCCTTCGCGGAAGACGAAGTGGTCGGCCGTCATGGTCCGCGATCCCGACAGTGGTGCCTATATCTCCCTGAACACCCAGCTTCCCAACCGGTTGATCCGGGAGGCATTCATGAACGGTGAACTGGATGAATTCTCTGATTGGGCATTTGACCGCGCTGAATACCGCATCGGTCACTCCCGCTACGACTTCCTTCTACGACATAAGGAGAGGGATGCTTCCCTTTTAGTCGAGGTGAAAAGCGTCACCATGTCAGATGGACGGGCAGGAAGATTCCCCGATGCCGTGACCGCCAGGGGTGCGAGACACGTGGAAGGGCTCGCGGCGCTTCGGGGAGAGTATGAGACCGCTGTTTTATTCGTCGCCCAGCGAGGGGATATCGACTCGATCACCTCTGCGCCTGAAATCGATCCGTATTTCGCAAAAGTCATGGAGGAAGCAGCACAAAAAGGCGTCCGGTTTTATGGGCGCGTATGTGAAGTGACTCCTACCCGTTTGACCCTGGGAAGGAAGATTCCAGTGGATACCTCGATATAAAAAGGATTCCCCGCCGCCGGCGGAGAATCCTTTTTTCTATGGAAGTTGGATCTCTTCTGTTACTTTATACTCGTCCGCCCCTTTGGCAGTCAGCCAGGCGCTCAGGGTGTAAGTGCCTGCAGGAAGGTTCGGAAGCTTTATTTCCTGTGCCAGTGCATCACCGGGGGCGATGGTCTTTTCCCGGATGGCCTGGGTGTACATCTTGTTCTCTGAATCCTTGTAAACGGCCTTCCCATCGGCGTCCTTCAATTCGAAGTCAATCGTCTGCCCCGAGGTGAAGGTGAAGGTCATTTCTTTGTCGGTCTCGTTTTTGACACTATATTCATACGTCGAATCCTTCTTCGTTATGGCGGCTTTCATTTCCCCGTCCTCCATTTCATTGTGTTCAACATGATTTCCGTTCTCTTGATCTCCATCTTTCACTTCGTCCGTACCGCAGCCTGCCAGGATGACTCCTGCCAGTATGAATGGGATGAGCTTCTTCATCATTTGACACCTCTCTCAGGTAGAAGTGGCGTTTACGCCCGCATGGTCACCGTCCCGCCCTGAAATGCGCAGGGAAAGGTTTCCTAAACCAGATTATAGGGGATTGTTTTACATACATAATAACACGCAATTCCGGAAAAGGGAGGAACAAGATGAAAAGATATGTATTTGTGATAATGGTCTCATTGATCCTTGCGTCCTGCGGGGCTCAAACAGGTGAAACCAAACTTCCGGACGATTGGGATGATATCGTCAGTCAGGCGGAAGGTTCCAAGGTCAATCTCTTCATGTGGGGAGGGGATGAAGTCGTCAACCAGTACATCGATGACACAGTGGCTCCGGGGCTGAAGAAGGAATTCGGCATCTCATTGAAGCGGATCCCGATGGATACCCCGGAAATCCTGCAGAAGCTCCAAACGGAAAAGAAGGCAGGGAAAAAGGACGGGTCCATGGACATTGTATGGATGAACGGAGAAAACTTCAAGAATGCGAAAGAAAACGATCTGCTGGCCGGTCCCATCACGGAGCTCCTTCCCAATATGGAGTCATACTATAACGAAAAGGATTTCACCTATGACTTCGGAACCCCGACGGAAGGATATGAGGCACCGTGGGGGAAGGTTCAGTTCGTCTTCTTCTACAATGCTGACAAGATGGACAGCCCGCCGCGGACGGTGGACGAGCTGAAATCGTTCGTGAAGGAGCATCCGGGAACATTCACCTACCCCGACCCGACGGACTTCACGGGTAATGCCTTCATCCGTCATCTCCTCAATGCAAACTCAGACCAGCCCATCCAGAAGGCCGGGGAAGATATCGAAGAAGCAGGCGGAAAGGTTTGGGATGACTTGAATGAAATGAAAGGGGATCTGTGGAGAGACGGGAAGACTTACCCGAAGGAGCTGTCAGATCTGGATCGTCTGTTCGGACAGGAGGAGGTATGGATATCTATGGGATATAACGAAGCAAGGGCGGAATCCCTTGTGAAGAAGGGCATCTATCCTGAAGGGACCAAACCGTTCCTTCTTGAAGATGCAGGCTCGATCGGGAATACACATTTCCTTTCAGTGCCGTTCAATTCACCGAATCAGGCTGGTGCCCTCGTGGCCATCGACTATATGCTTTCCCCAGAGATGCAGCTGGAGAAGATGCAGCCGGACGGGTGGGGAGACAGCACCCCGATTTCAGTGGATAAGCTTGAAGACGGGATGAGGAAAAAGTTTGAGGAGCTCGACAGGGGTGAAACGGTCCTAGATCCTGCTCGATTGGAAGATGCCTATATCGGGGAGATGGACGCCTCCTATGTAGAATGGGTAAAGGAGAACTGGGTGCGTGAAGTGGCGGAAACCGACTGAGGGGCTCCTACTTGTACCAAGTATCCTTTTCCTGATGGTATTCGGCCTAGGCATTATCACAGCCTTCATGGAGAGCCTGGTGGATGATGGGAAGCTGACGATGGGCTACTACATGGAACTATTCAGGAAGGAACGTTTCATGCGTTCTGTCCTTTACAGCTTCTGGATCACGGCCCTGTCCACGGTCCTGTCCCTTGTCATCGGCCTCCTCTTCGTCCGGGTCTTCCAGGAAAAACTTAGAGGTGGGACGGGCCGGCTCCTTGTGTGGATCCCCATGCTATTCCCTCATTTCGTATGGGCCTATCTTGTGTTCCTGCTTTTGAATCAAAGCGGATTCCTGTCCAACCTCTTGGGTGTCAGTGGTCTGATGGCCGAACGGACGGATTTTCCCGTCCTCGTGCAGGATCCGGGCGGGATCGGGATCATTGTCACATATGTTTGGAAAGAGGTGCCGTTCGTCATATTGATGCTCCTGCCGGTCTATGCCTCTCTTTCTAAAGGGTACAGGGAAGCGGCTACCCTTCTTGGTGCCAACCCCGTTCGCATGTTCACCACGGCAGAGTGGCCCTTCATCAAGCCGGCCCTTATCGAGACGGGTGCCATCCTGTTTGCGTTTATCTTCACAGCGTTCGAGGTCCCCCAGCTCCTTGGGGTCACGTCGCCACAAATGATCGCTGTCCTTACATACGAATGGTTCTACAGCGGAGCGTGGACGGATCGTCCCTTTGCATTCGCCGCCCTGCTCATGGCGGGGGGCGCTGTCGGGATGAGCATGTGGCTCCTGACCCACTCCATGAATAAAGAGAGGCTCAGGATCGCCAGTGGAGGGAGGGGCGGATGAAACGAATCGGATTCTATTCGGCCACCCTCCTGTTCTTCCTGTTTCCCGTCTGCTTTTTCATCTATAAAAGTTTCTTCGGGATCTGGAGATGGGGAGAGGCATTCCCTGTAGATCCCGACGCGAGGGCGTGGAAGGTAATCGCTGGGGAAGGAGAGCTCCTCTCGGCCGTGGTGGTGTCCGTCGGGATCGCCGTAATGGTACTCATACTGAACCTGTTGATCGGGTTGACCGCAGGGAAAGCGTTCGCCCTCCATCGGTTCAGGGGGAAGGTCATCCTGGAAAGCATGCTGATGATGCCTCTGTTCCTTCCGGCATTAGTCGTCGCCGCCGGTCTCCAGCTCGTCTTCATCCGTCTTGGACTTGCCGATACGTGGCTTGGTGTCGCCGTTGTGCATTTGATCCCCACGGTCCCTTATAGCATCAAACTCTTCAAATCCGCCTATGAGGGGATCGGGACGGAATTGATCGAGCAGTCCATGCTCCTCGGGGGAGGCGCTATGGACAGGTTCCGACATTTCGAACTGCCCCAGCTCATCCCTGCCATGAACAGTGTCCTGTTCCTGACCGTCGTGATCAGCCTTGGCCAATACGTGCTTACGGCCATCATCGGCGGGGGCAACGTCGTCACGCTGGCCATGATCTATTACCCGTTCACCCGCACGGCGGATGAGTCGGTCATGTCGGCCTTCTCCCTTATGTTCATGATGATCCCCTTGATCACATACCTCATCTCGGTGATGGTGTTGAAATTCTTCATCCCGTACCGTCCGTCAAAGAAAAGGAGGGGAAATGAAACCCCATGGAACTGAAGGAATTGCACAAGAAGTATAAAAAGCGATCGATCCTTTCGGGGGTCTCACTCCGTATGGAAGAGGGAGAAATCGTCTCCCTTGTCGGTTTATCAGGGTCGGGGAAATCCACTCTTCTCCGCATCATATCCGGGCTGGAGTCACCCGATGCCGGTTCGATCCATCTGGCGGGAAAAGACGTCACATCCATGAAACCGAAAGACCGGCCAGTCGGTATGGTCTTCCAAAAACCACTCCTATTCCCGCATATGACGGTTCTTGAAAATGTCCTGTATGGGCTCAAAATGAAAGGATACAGGAAGAGCGATGCGAAGAAGGAAGCGGATGGATTCATCGAAATGGCGGGCCTTTCAGAGGTGCTGGATCATTATCCGTCCGAGCTGTCGGGAGGTCAGATGCAGCGCGTATCACTTATCCGATCCCTGATCCTCCGCCCGAAGCTCCTCCTGCTGGACGAACCGTTCGCCAGTCTGGATCATACCCGGAGGATGGAAATCCGTGCGTGGGTCAAAGACGTGATCAAGGAAGTGGGCACCACGGCGCTATTCGTGACACATGACCGGGATGAAGCGAGCGAAATGGGCGACCGGATCGCCGTCCTTGAATCGGGGCGCATCTCCCAGATTGGAACGCCGGAGCATGTTTATCACCATCCTGCCACTCCGTTCATCGCCGGTCTCATGAGTGACGGTATCCACCTCGGGAATGAGCGGTTCGTCCACCGGGAACACTTATCGACAGAGAGACACCATCCGGATGATTTACAATGGGTGGGATTGATACGGGAGAAAAAGTATAGGATGGGACATCATATGTATTCCATCCATATTGAAGAGCTTCAGCAGTCGGTCGTCCTGGAGGTGGCTGACGGTGATCAGGGTGGGCCTGTCACGATCACGGCTTCGGAAAAAAACATTCAAACGTTTGATTAAGAGGGAAGGGAGGGAAAAGGATGAAGAAGAAGGAATGGGTGAAGATTGCCATCGTGCTTGCCGTCATCCTGTTTTTGATCTGGTTCAGCCGTCATGTTTTCAGTGTGAACCCCATCGCCATCAGGGATTGGATCACTTCCTTCGGGATCTGGGCGCCCCTCGTGTTCATTGTGGCCTATACGATACGTCCGCTCATCCTCTTCCCGGCTTCGATCCTGTCGTTCGGGGCCGGGCTTGCGTTCGGTCCCCTGGAAGGTTTCGCCTACATTGTGGTCGGTGCGATCGGAGGGGCGACCGTAGCGTTCTATGCTGCTACCCTGCTGGGGGATCGGATCTTGAAGAACCCTTCGGAACGGATGAAGAGGATTCGCGGCCGTATGGAGGAGGACGGATTCATCTACATCCTAGTGATGCGCCTAGTTCCATTCTTGAACTTTGATCTGGTCAGTTATTTGGCCGGTATGGCGAAGGTGAGGTATGGTCCGTTCATCTTGGCGACGGCCATCGGGATCCTTCCAGGCACATTCGGATATGTCTATCTGGGTTCGAGTCTTGTCCAGGACGATAAAAGTCATATTTACATAGCCATCTTCGTGTTCGTCCTCGTAGCGGCGATCCCTTTCGTTTTCAGGAAGAAGCTCAAGAACTGGCTCGGATTATCTAAAAGGCGGTAGGAGGAAGGAACATGCTGGATACACATGCGCGAAAATGGGTGCAGCCGGGCATCGAGACAACCGCCCGTTCATTTTTGAAGGCCGGGTTCACTCCGAATGGGGTGACGGTAGCTGCTTTCATCATCGGAGGAGGAACAGGGCTCGTTTATTATGCCGGATTTCCTATCCTGGCTGTACTGCTTCTGTGGCTGTCGGGTTTTTTGGATGCAGTCGACGGCTCCATGGCGAGACTCACGAAGCCTTCTCCGTTCGGGACGGTCATGGATGTCACGTTTGATCGGATCGTGGAGATTTCCGTGATCCTGGGCGTTGCGGCGGTACACCCCAAGGCTATGTGGCCACTCCTCCTCCTGAGTGTCTCAATCATCATCTCCATGACGATCTTCCTCACGGTCGGTGCCGTCTCGGAGAAAGAAAGCGGAAAATCGTTTTATTATCAGACGGGTCTGGCTGAGAGGACAGAAGGGTTCATCTTGTTCAGCTTGATGATGCTGTTCCCGTCGATTGTCGTTTGGACGACCCTTCTATTTGTTGCAGTGGAATTGTTCACGGGCTTTCAGCGGTTTGCAGAAGCAAAGCGACTACTTTCATAATGGAGTGATAGAGATGGAGAAATATGATGTGATTGTAATCGGTGGAGGATCAGCGGGATTGACGGTCGCGTCGGGTGCGGCGTCCCTTGGTGCACGCGTCGCCCTCATTGAACAGAGTGGGCGCCTCGGAGGTGACTGCCTCCACTTCGGATGCGTCCCGTCCAAGGCGTTCATCCAGGCGGCTAAAGAAGTTTCCACCGCACGCAGGGCGGCTTCGTTCGGCTTGGATGTGAGCGGGACGGTCGATCTGTCTGCCGTCAAGACCCGGGTCGAAGAAGCGGTGGGGAGCATCCAACAGCAGGATGACCCTAAGCGGTTCACGGAGATGGGGGTGGATATCTATTTCGGGCGTGCAGAGTTCGTCACCCCGAATGCCCTCTTGATCGAAGGGGAAGATTACGTCTACGGAAAAAGCATCGTCATCGCTACGGGATCAAGCCCGCTTATTCCGGAGATCCCCGGGTTGGAAGATGTGACCTATCATACAAATGAATCGGTGTTCGATCTGGAGGAGCTTCCGGGAAAAGCCATCTTCATAGGGGGTGGACCGATCAGCCTTGAGCTTGCCCAGGCTTTCAGCCATCTTGGTTCCGAGGTGACGGTGGTCGAGAAGGCGTCGTCCATCCTTTCCAAAGAAGACCGGAGCATTCAGGAGGCCGCGGTTGAAGTCCTCGGAGAAGGTCTGAGAATCGTGACGGACGCCGATATCCAGAAGGTGACCAAAGACGGGGACGGACTTTCCCTCCATTGCACGGTTGAGGGGAAAGACCTCCACATCAACGGGGACATGCTCTTTGTCGGAACGGGAAGGAAGCCCAACTCAGAAGCCCTTAATGTGGACAAAGCAGGGGTGGAGACGGATCAAAAGGGCTTCATTCCTGCCGGTGACGATCTGAGGACGAATGTGTCCCACATCTTCTCCATCGGTGATGCGAACGGTCGCTACTTCTTCACTCACGCAGCAGGGATGGAAGGGAAACAGGTAGTCCAGAATGCCGTCTTCGGCCTGAAGGGGAAGGTGAGCTACGATCAGCTTCCATGGGTGACCTATACTTCACCCGAGATCTTCCATGCAGGAATGACGGAGGAAGAAGCAAAGGAATCAGGGGTCAATTATAAGGTGTACGAAACGACCCTGGATGACGTCGATCGCTTCGTGGCAGATCACCAGACCCACGGCCTCGTGAAGATTCTCACGGATTGGAAGGGGAAGATCCTCGGGGCACATGCCGTCGGGGAAGGAGCGGGGGACTGGATGCAGCCTGTCCTATACGCCATGGCGAAGAACAACGGCATCGGCTCCCTTTCGAATATGACCTATCCATACCCTAATCATGCATCTGCCGTCCAGCAGACAGCAGATCTATTCTGGCGAGAGAAGCTCTTTGACGGACCGGTTCCTGCCCTGACGAAAAAACTGATTGAATATAAACGATAAACCGTTAAAAAAACAGGCCATCCAGGCATGGAAGGAAGACCCTTCCCCAGGAAAGCCTGTTTTTATTTTTCATGGGAGCTGTACTTTTTCATGAACGACCGGTCCAATCTTTTCTTGAGCTTCCTCGTCCATCTCCCTTGGACCGCGAATGATCCATATAGGAGGAATCCGTTGCCGTTACCCGTTGACAGGATCGCCAGGTATCGGCTTCGCGGTTGAAAGGCAAGAAGCTTTCGGCCGGTAAGGAACCGGTTCAGGTTCTCCCATAGGACGGGACCTTGCCTGACAGCCGTGACCCCGTTTTTGGGGAAGTCGGGGAAATCTGCCAGGGTGCCGCAGTCGCCGGCAGCGAAGAGACTGGGGAATGAGATGGACTGAAGATGGGCGTTCGTCAACATGAACCCTTTCTCATCCGTCGGGATCAGACTGCTGCCGAACAGTCCCTGTGCTGCTGCACCACCGAGGAACATCACCTCGTCAAAGGGGATGTGACGGGCCTGGTCTGTCACGACTGTCCCATCCGTCACCTGTTCGGCTTTTCCCTTCACGGTGCAGATTCTCCGGCGATCGAGAAGCGATGCCATATTCCTTGATGCAAGGACCCCGGCCTCATGGAGCAACGGGGAGGAATGAATGACAGTGATGGAATCATCGGGTTTCCCGTTTTTTTCTTTCCAGGCGCGAAGGGAGAGGGCGAGTTCGCATGCCGCCGCTCCGCCTCCGATGAAGACCGTATCCCTACTGCGGTACAGCCTTTCGACCTGGGAAGGGAAGCGATGATTCGGTTTGATTCTCAGATTGGCTCCCGCCAGTCCGGGGGTGCCCGGGTCCTCGTTCCGGGAGCCGATATCAAAGGAGGCCGCGTCATAGGAATACAGCTCACCCGCATCCGTCAGCAGCTGCTGTTGGATGGGATCGACGGAGAGAATGGATGCTTCGACGAATTCGCAGTGTGCTTTCCGGCACAGGGCCTCAAGATCGACACGGATTTCCTCCTCGCTGTACACACCTTCGACGAAACCGGAAAACATGCCGCTGTAATATTGGTGGCGCGAGGGAGAGATGAGGATCCATCGGTCGGCCGTTTGTTCCTTGGATCGTTCCAGGAGGCAATGGAGGTGGCTGTGACCGCCTCCCGCGAGGATGACGGTGTTCATGACCGCTCCTCCCATTCTTCCCTGGTGATCCCCATCCTGATCGAGTCGTAATACACGCCTTCGTGATAGCGGCATTTTCTCATCCTGCCTTCGAGGATCATGCCGATTTTCTCGGCGGTACGCATCATACGTTCGTTACCCGACCAGGTGGTGATGCCGACCCTGCCAATTTCCTTGGTGGCGAAAAGATGCTCCACCCACTGGTCGAGTGCATCCGTGCCATACCCGCCGTTCCAGTAACGTGGATCATAGATGCCGATCCCGGCCTCCAGCCATCTTGTCGGTTCATATTCCCAGTAAAAGCTCACCGTCCCGATGATGAGCCCGTCCGCTTCAATGATCCGCTGATGTTCGAGGTATCGATCAGGATCTGAAACATATGAAGCTTCGTACTCGTCTAATGACATGTTGACGTGTGGGAAATAAGGAGCGTCCCATTTTTTCCACTCGGGGGAGGGGTCACTGTATAACAGCTTCCACAGTGCGGGTAAATCTTCTTTTTCAATCGGGCGAAGTGTCGTTTTCACATCGTTTCCTCCTGTCTCGTTCTTGCTGACTCTCATTATACCGAAATTCCTGAAAATGGGGACAGGGATGAAAAACAGGATGGCCCTGTGTGGCCATCCTGTATCCAGCAACTTATGAAACGTGTTGTTTTTTACCTGTAAGGCGATCGGCGATGGACGCAATCGCTCCATCCCCTGTTACGTTGCACGCTGTACCGAAGCTGTCCTGTGCCAGGTACAGGGCGATCATCAGGGATGTCATGGTCGGACTGAAGCCGAGCATGGTCTCGAGCAGTCCGAGGGAGGCCATGACGGCTCCGCCCGGCACTCCGGGTGCAGCAATCATTGTGATTCCGAGCATGAGGATGAACGGGAAGAGCTGTGTGAACTCCAGTGCTTGTCCCTGGATGAACATCACGGCCATGGAACAGCTCACAAGGGTGATGGTGCTCCCTGAGAGATGAATCGTGGCAAGGAGAGGGATCGAGAAGTCCGCGATGCCTCTCCGCGTGCCGTTCAGCTTCGTCCGCTCAAGCGTAACGGGGATGGTGGAGGCTGAAGACTGGGTACCGAGTGCCGTAAAATAGGCAGGCATCATCGTCTTGATCATGGAAAACGGATTCTGCTTCCGGATCGTTCCGGCTGCCGTGTATTGTACAATAAGGAAGAATAAATGCAGGATGATAATCATGATGAAGACTTTGGCGAAAACAGAAATAATCGATGTCACCTGACCGCCCTGAGTCATATTGGCAAAGATCCCGAGGATATGGATCGGGAGGAGCGGGATGATGATTTTTTCGATAAGCTTCTCGATGATGTTCTTGAACTCTTCCAAGCCTTTTTGAAGCACATCCCCTTTGATGGCTGCCATTCCGACACCCAGTGTGAATGCGATAAGGAGAGCGGTCATCACGCCCATGACAGGCGGCATTTCCACTGTGAAGAATCCTTTGAGCAGCGCTTCTTCAGGGTTTTCAAACGATTGGGAGCTCTGATTGACCAGCAGGGAAGGATACAGGGATTTCGCCGTAATGAATGCCACCAGTCCTGCCAAGATGGTGGAACCGTATGCGAGGGCCGTTGTCAGGCCGAGGAGTCTGCCTGCCCCTTTTCCCATAGAACCAATTCCGGGTGCGATGAATCCGATGATAATAAGCGGGATGGCGAATCCAAGAAAGTTTCCGAACAGTTCATTGAACGTAACGAAGATCTTGATGAACCAATGAGGGGCAAACATGCCGACAATGATTCCCAGAGCGATCCCCAGGATGATGCGTGGTAACAATCCAAGTCTTTTCATCTTTCTGTCCTCCTTGAGTGTACAAATGTTTATGTTAGGTGGATTATACAATGACAAGGAAGATAGTTTAATAGGGTTTTTAATAGGCGGAATGTTAAATGTATTCAGATAACGTTGCGAATGTTTAGTCGCAGGACTAGTTTGACATGGCATACATATATCAAAGGGTCGCATCGGGAAGATAAATTGCATTTTCCATATGAATCATTCTTTCTCTTTCCTTTGAACATGATAAAATAGAAATATCTATTGTTATATTGGAGGTCACTCAAAAAATGAAAACCAAGCTTTGTTTATTATACGGCGGGAAATCCGCGGAACATCAGGTTTCACTGCAAACGGCCAAGGCAGTCATCGGCGCCCTGGATTTAAATAAATTCGATATTCACCCGATTTTCATCTCGACAGACGGCGCGTGGATCAAAGGATCACAGCTTGAAGGACCGGTCAGTGATGTGAAGGAACTTCAATTCTCCGAAGGGGAAGCCATTGCCCCTAACGCCCTTACTGCATCGGTTGAAGGATCGGAAGGATATGATATGATCTTCCCTCTCCTTCACGGACCGAACGGTGAAGACGGGACGGTACAGGGGATGCTTGAATTATTGAATCTTCCATATGTAGGGAATGGCGTTTTGGCGTCTTCTGCGGGTATGGATAAAGTCATCATGAAGAACCTATTCGCTCAGGCAGGTATCCCACAAGTAGGCTACACTTGGTTCATCAGAAGCTCATGGGAAAGCGACCGCGAAGCGGCTTACAAGCAGGTGGAGGAAGAAATCGGCTACCCATGCTTCGTTAAACCGGCCAACCTTGGTTCTTCTGTAGGCATCAGCAAATGTACGTCACGTGATGAACTTGAGGCGGCTTTCGAAGAAGCCTTCCAATTCGATCGTAAAATCATCATTGAAGAAGGGGTCATTGCCAGAGAGATTGAGCTAGGCGTACTGGGTAACGATCACCCTGAGTGCTCGGTAGCGGGAGAGATCGTCCCTAAGAAGGATTTCTACGACTACAAAGCGAAATATGAGGATGGCGATACAGCCCTCATCATCCCGGCAGAGGTAGATGAGGAGCTTTATGCACGACTCAAAGACATTGCGATCCGGTCATTCAAGGCGCTTGATTGTTCAGGGCTTGTCCGTGCCGACTTCTTCGTGACGAAGGACGGAAGGATCTTCATGAACGAAGTGAACACCATGCCTGGATTCACCCCGTTCAGTATGTTCCCGCTTCTTTGGAAACATACGGGCATCGACTACCCGTCACTCATCGCGAAGCTGGTTGAACTCGGGGCAGAACGACACAAAGAAAAGCAATCGATCAAGTATACAATGTAGCCACCATGGGACCGGCAGCGGACGAAATGAAAGTTCGGTCGGTCCCATCTCTATTGCAAGGATGAACGAGTAAAGGAGTATATGATCATGTTCGAAAAAACGATAAGCGATATATGCACGATGCTTGATGTGAAGAATGATCTTTCTTCATTCGGCGACATCGTCGTCAAAGGTGTATCCATCAACACACGGACGATGGAAAAAGGGAATCTGTTCGTCCCGTTCAAAGGAGAGAACGTCGACGGCCACCGGTTCGTCCGCTCTGCCATAGAAGAGGGTGCAGCAGCAGCGCTCTGGGATGCGAACGTCCCGAATCCGCCGGAGGATCTTCCGGTTCTGGTTGTGGACGATCCGCTTGAAGCGCTTCAGTCCCTTGCCAATCTATACCGTCACGAGCTGGATCTCAAAGTCGTGGGGATCACAGGAAGCAACGGGAAGACAACCACGAAGGATATTGTAGCGAATATCCTGGCACAGAAGTACAAGGTGCATAAGACTCAAGGTAACTACAATAACCACATCGGCCTGCCCCTCACCCTCCTGGCTCTGCCTCGGGATGCGGAAGTTGCCGTGCTTGAAATGGGGATGAGCGGATTCGGAGAGATCGAACTCCTATCCGATATTGCACAGCCGGATGCAGCGGTCATCACCAACATCGGTGAGTCCCACCTGCAGGACCTCGGCTCCAGGGAAGGCATCGCCAAAGCGAAGCTTGAGATCATCCACGGTCTGAAGGAAGACGGCCTGTTCATTTATTACGGGAATGAGCCCCTCCTGAACGAACCAGTGAAAGAACTCGGATTGAAAAGAGTGGAAACGTTCGGGAAGACGGCTGATAACACCATTTCCCCGACGAAAACGGAGATGAACAATACGGGCAGTTATTTCGAAACTTCCATGGCGGAAGGGGAAACCTTCCATTTGCCGGTGCTTGGGCAGCATAACATCCATAATGCGCTCGCAGGCATCCTGATCGGGAAGGAATTCGGTCTAACAATAGAGGAGATGAAACAAGGCTTAAAGTCCCTTGAGCTGACGAAGATGAGAATGGAAATGATTGAAGGTAAAAAAGGAGAGCGCATCATCAACGATGCGTACAATGCCAGTCCCACTTCTGTAAAAGCGGCAATCCAGCTGATTTCCGAGCTGGAAGGGTTCGACTCCAAGATCCTGGTTATCGGGGACATGCTCGAGCTTGGGGATCATGAGAAGGAATACCATGAGGAGATTGGTCAACTGATCGACCCTGAACGCATCCGTCACGTGTTTACTTTCGGTGAATTGGGTGAATATATGGCTAAAGGGGCAAAAGTGAATTTCCCCGAAGAGCGCGTACACGCATTCCTTGATAAAGAGGCCCTGCTCGATGAATTGAATGCACTTATCACCGGCAAGGAACTGATCCTTTTCAAAGCTTCGAGGGGAATGAAGCTTGAAGAGATCATCGACGGTCTGAAGTAACAAGGAGTTTGTCCGTGCCATACTAATGGAAAAGGTGAGAGCATGATCGGATGTTTAGTGCTCCACGGATTCACAGGGGGACCATACGAAGTGGAACCCCTTGCTGAATACCTGAGGGAGCAGACGGATTGGAAAATTGTCGTCCCGACCCTGCCTGGTCACGGAGAAACACTATCCCTAAGGGGGATCAAGCACGTGCAATGGATCGAACATGCAGAAGAATGTCTTAAATCCCTGCTTGAGACATGCGACAAAGTTTATGTCGCCGGCTTTTCCATGGGAGGTCTCATTGCATCCTATCTTGCAGTCCATTATAATGTTAGTAAGCTTGTGCTGTTGAGCGCTGCTGCCAGGTATATCCATATCAAGCAGCTCTTCAGAGACATCGGGGGTTTGATCAGAGAGGGATGGCAAGGAAATCTCCTCGAGAACGAACTGTACAATCGATATAAGGTAAAAATGACCAATACCCCGCTTCTATCCACCTATGAATTCAGGAAGGTCGTCACCATCGCCCGACCGCTGCTGAAGAAAGTCACCATCCCCACATTCATTGCCCAGGGGGAAGTGGATGGAATCGTCCCTCCCGCCAGTGCAGCTTACATCTATGAAACCATTTCGTCCCGACAAAAAAATATTTATTATGCTTCAAGATCCAAGCATCTCATCTGTCATAGCGAAGATAAGGCTGAACTTTTTGATCATATTTACCATTTTCTCGAAGATGAATAGAGTGACTATTTGACATGTCATTGAAATTCATTTCTAGAAGTGGTAACATTACTACAACATAGTTCTATTTGTTGGACGTGCCAGCTCTTCGATTTTGAAGAGTGTATTTTTTTGTACACAACATAAACTAAACATCTCATATAGACGGTTTTAGATTAGATACCGAAGTCGGCATGTAAGATTTGGATCCGATTTAAACATATAATCAGCTCCATCGATTAGTTATAAAAGATGTATACCAAAAGGAGAATGAATAGCATTGACAAAGTTTGCAGATTTAAACTTAAGCGCAGCTACGTTGAAATCCATTAAACGTATGGGCTTTGAAGAAGCAACCCCCATCCAGGCCAGCACAATCCCGGTAAGTCTTGAAGGTAAAGACATCATCGGTCAAGCACAAACAGGTACAGGTAAGACGACAGCATTCGGTATTCCGATGATCGAGAAGATCGATGTGAAGAACCCTGCAGTCCAAGGTCTTATCATTGCACCGACACGTGAACTTGCGATCCAGGTTTCTGAAGAACTATACCGCATCAGTGCAGATAAGCGCGCACGCGTCCTTTCTGTATATGGCGGACAGGACATCCAGCGTCAGATCCGTGCGATGAAGAAGAACCCGCACATCATCGTAGGAACTCCAGGACGTCTACTTGATCACATCAAGCGTAAAACATTGAACCTTACAAGTGTTGATACCCTTGTATTGGATGAAGCGGATGAAATGCTCAACATGGGCTTCATCGATGACATAGAGAGCATCCTTGAAACCGTTCCTCCGACTCGTCAAACCCTTCTATTCTCAGCAACGATGCCGGATCCGATCCGTCGTATCGCTGAGCGCTTCATGACTGAACCTGAAGTCATCAAAGTGAAATCGAAAGAAGTGACTGTATCCAACATCGAGCAGTTCTTCACAAAAGTGACCGAGAAAGAGAAATTCGACGTCCTTTCACGCTTGATCGACGTTCAGTCTCCTGAACTTGCCATCGTATTCGGACGTACGAAGCGCCGTGTAGATGAGCTTTCACGTGCATTGAGCATCCGTGGTTACCTTGCTGAAGGAATCCATGGTGACCTTTCACAGGCTCGCCGTATGACGGTCCTCAAAAAGTTCAAAGAAGGACGCATCGACGTTCTTGTTGCTACTGACGTAGCAGCTCGTGGACTTGATATCTCTGGTGTAACACATGTTTACAACTTCGATATCCCACAAGATCCTGAAAGCTACGTTCACCGTATCGGACGTACGGGCCGTGCAGGTAAGAAAGGGATGTCCATCACATTCGTCACACCACGTGAAATGGGCTACCTGAAAGTAGTAGAACAAACAACTAAGAAGAAAATGACGGCTCTTAAGCCACCTAGCCATAACGAAGCTCTTGAAGGTCAGCAACGCCTGGCTCTTGAAAAGCTTACAGAAGCAACGAAAGAATCTGACCTTAAAGATTACTATGCGTTGGCAGAAGAATTCCTTGCGAACCACGAATCCATCGAAGCGGTGGCAGCGGCCATCCGCGTTCTGACAAAAGAACCGGATACCACTCCAGTCGATATCACCGAAGAGCGCCCACTTCCATCAAGAGGCGGCGGCGGTCGCGGTAATTCCCGAGGCGGCGGATACAAAGGTGGTTCACGCTCTGGTAAAGGCGGAAGCGGCGGCGGTAGCCGTTCAGGCGGTTACAACCGAGGCGGCGGTTCATCCCGCGGCGGAGATCGCAACCGTTCAGGCGGAAGCAGACCACAATCTTCTTCTAAGCGTAAATCATATAACTCTTAATACATGGAGCACGACGGCAGAGATGCCGTCGTGTTTTTTTTGTGTTGAATAGGTTTCGGGGAGCTGGATGTGTGCGAGGAAGGGTCGCTTGGGTGATGGAATGTGATCCATTCGCGGATAAAGGAGTGGGTTCGGATCGAATGTAGTGAGGGGAGAGTGCAGGATGAGGAGGGGGATCGCGAGTAACGGGTGGTGTTAGCTGAATAATGGGGCTGATCGCAAGTAACGAAAGGAGATAACGGAATAAAGGTACGAATCGTACGTAACGAAAAAGGTGCGAAAATAAAAAGTAGAGGCAAAAATCGATTCGCAAATAAAATTTTCAAAGTCGCTGATAAATTTTTTAAAGTCACAAATAAATCTTCAAAATTCGCAAGTATTATCTGTTCTCAAAGAGAGCAATATCATTCAGATACCTGGAATTCACTAAAAGGTTCTGTGAAAAAAGTCGACTCATGTCGAATGAGTAACATGCCGACAATCTCCCCTACCGATTCGCTGATATCAAATACCTATATGATGGTAAGAAAGATTTTTAGCAAAAAACATGAAAAAGTAGCAAATACCCTCCTTGCTAGCTTCAACGCATCTGCTGTCACCAATTCAGCTGCCGGCCCTTCCGTTCACCCGTTCGCCACCCACCATCAATAATCCATGCCGCTCCCGTCCATACTACACCTAACAACACCCAGGCCACTGCGCCTGCCAAAGGAGTATCACCACATGACCATCATCCGATTCGGGTACGTAGCCATGAGCATGAATCTTCAGCACGCTTCCCCTTCTCAAACCATGACCCACAAGCAGTTTTCCGGACTGAAGGATGAGGAAGCGGCAATCAGGAAGCTGGAGAGGATTGCTGTGTCCAATATCGAGAATTGCCTGCGGCTCCTGAAGCATAATGTGCTTCATGACATTCATTTTTTCCGTTTCAGTTCGAAGCTCATTCCCCTTGCCAATCATCCTGATCTTGCGGGGTGGGACTTTTTGAAGCCGCTCCTGCCTGCGCTGGATGAAATCCAATCGTACCTCCGCGAGCATCCCATGAGGGTGGATTTCCACCCCGATCATTTTGTCCTCCTGAATTCAGCCGATCCCCAGGTGATGAAGAATTCGTTGAAGACCTTGCGCATGCATGAAGGGATCTTGGATGCAATGGGGATCGATCCCCTGCATCGGTGCGTCCTCCATGTCGGCGGTGCCCATGGCGATAAAGAAAAGGCGATGGAGCAGTTCATCCACAATTGGGGGCTAACCCCGGAAGGCATCCAAAGGATGATCATACTGGAGAATGACGATACTGTATTTTCGGCATTCGATGCCCTT
The DNA here is from genome assembly GCF_039822645.1 of Rossellomorea sp. RS05. NCBI lineage: Bacteria > Bacillati > Bacillota > Bacilli > Caryophanales > Bacillaceae > Rossellomorea > Rossellomorea sp. RS05. Next base: position 123,044 of record NZ_JBDKWY010000010.1, read on the forward strand.
TACCTTTGTGAAAAGCTCGGGATCCCCCTTGTATTCGACCTTCACCATCATATGGCAAATGGGGAGCGCGACTGGACGCTTGATTGGGATCGGATCGTTGCTACGTGGAAGGATTCTCCGCTTCCCCTGAAGATGCACATCAGCAGTCCGCGGTCTGCTGATGATTTCAAAGCTCACGCAGACTACATCGATCCTCATGATTTCCACGGATTTCTCCGTCAAGTGGAGGGAAGTGTCGATCGCATCGATTGCATGATCGAGGCGAAGCAGAAAGATAATGCCCTGTTCAAGCTGATGGAGGAGCTTGTGCAAGAAGAAGGGGTCCACCGCGTGGACGGGTCTACGATCGAAATCGGTTAATTGAAACCATCCCCTACTCAAAACCGTATCTATACTGTAAGATTTAGACATAGAAGGAAATGGGGGATGGATATGAAAGATGGACCACGTAACAGGATTTCACCAAAGGCTCTCAGTGTGTGGAGGATTTATGGTGGGATCGAAACCTTGATCGCACTCGTCGTCGCAGGTGGGATCATTACACTAACCGTTCTATTCGACTGGCCGGTATGGATTTCCGTCGTTGCGGGCGTCGCAGCCGTCATTCTTGCATACATACAGATCAAACTTGTTCCCGATGTCAGGTGGAAGCGCTGGCGCTATGAAGTGAGGGAGCAGGAAATCGAGCTTCAAAGGGGCATTTTCATCATCAAAAGGACACTCGTCCCGATGGTGCGTGTCCAGCACGTGGATACCGTCCAGGGACCGATCTTGAAGAAGTACGGTCTTTCGACGATCACCATCTCCACAGCTGCAACGGTGCATGAAATCCCTGCCCTCGACACGGAGGAAGCGGATGGACTAAGGGATTCCATATCCCAGCTGGCGAGGGTGGCGGAAGATGATGTCTGAGTATAAGCGGCTGCACCCCATCTCGGCCATCGTCAACTTCATGAAACAGGTGAAGGAAATGATCATTCCGATCGTCGTTCTCTTGTTCGTGAACGGTTCGGGAAACGGAACGGGCTTCTGGAGATATATGCCCGTCATTTCCATGGTAACGGTCCTCGTACTTGTCCTTGGTGCCGGGATCATCAAGTGGATGAGATTCACCTATCGATTGGAAGACGGGGAACTGCGGATTGAATACGGCTTGTTTGTAAAGAAAAAGCGGTATATCCCATATGATCGGATCCAGAGCCTGAACTTCTCGGAAGGGATCCTGCACCGCCCGTTCGGGTTGGTTAAGGTTAAGGTGGAGACTGCCGGTTCTTCGTCAAATAAGAAGTCGGAGGCGGAACTGACGGCAATTCTCAAGTCGGAGGCCGTCCATATCGAGAAGACGATCTTCAAAGAAAAAGAACGCCTTTCCGAATCTCCTGAAGCTGTCGTCGAAGAGAAGCCGGTCCGTCAAGAAGAAATCTTCAAGATGTCGGGTAAGGATCTGCTGATGCTCGGCCTGACGTCGGGTGGAGTCGGGGTCATCCTGTCGGGTGTGGGAGTCTTCCTTTCGCAATTTGATGACTTCATTCCGTTTGAAGCGATTTACGAAGGGGCTTCAGGCTACATCAAGGGAGGGGTCCTCATCATCGGGATCCTGGCATTCGTCGGCCTTTTCATTGCCTGGCTCCTTTCACTCGTGTGGACCTTCGTTGTGTACGGGGACTTCAGGATCCGTCTGACGGAGGAAAACATCATCATCAATCGGGGACTGCTGGAGAAGAAACAAGTGACGGTACCGTTCAAGCGTGTGCAGGGGATTCGCATCATCGAGAACCCCGTGCGCCAGCTCCTTGGCTATTGTTCGGTCCAGATTGAAAATGCCGGGGGCTCCGCCCTTGAAAAGGATAGCTCGAGTATCAAACTGTTTCCGATCGTAAGGAAAAGGGAAGTGGAGAAGCTTCTTGCCGAGATCTTCCCCGATTACTCCGTAGAGACCGAATTCAATCGGCTTCCTGTCCGTTCCATCAGGAAATATATGATCCGTGCGGCCGCAGTTGGTATCATACCGACGGTCGTGCTATCGATCTTCCTTTGGCCCTATGGGATGTTGGGACTGATCCTGGTGGCGCTGCTCGCGTTCCTAGGATATCGCCAGCACAGGTCCGGAGGCTGGAAGCTCAGCGAAGGCCAGTTGTCCATGCAATATCGGACCGTTTCAAAAAGCACGGTCTATTTGAAAAAGAATCGTATTCAGTCCCTTGACCGTCAGGAAACGTGGTTTCAAACCCGCATGGACTTAAGTACATTGCGTACGACCGTGAAGTCGGGTGATGCCGGGTACAAGAGCACGCTCAGGGACCTCGAACAAAAAGATATGAAGCAGATTGAAATGTGGTATTCCTTCAAAGAATAAAAAAAGAAAAGTGACCCCCTGAGGTCACTTTTCTACTTTCTCCCGGCAATGAAGCCGATGAGGAACCCGGCGATGAGGCCGAAGAGGTGGGCCGTGATATTGATCCCGGATTGGGTGAAGGTCATAATCAACCCGATGATGACGATCGGCAGGATCACCTGCCTGCTCTCACGGGTGATAAAGGCATTCCTCGTCGCGATCATGGCCAGATAATAGCCGAATAATCCGAATATCGCTCCGGAAGCCCCTACATGGCTGTAAGAGAGAGGCTGACTGACGTAGGTGATGATATTGGCAAAGATACCGCTCACGAGATAGAGGGCGGTGAATTTCCATTTTCCGAGATGTTCTTCAAGTGCCGGACCGAAGAGAACGAGGGAAAATGAATTGAATAAGACGTGGGAGAAGCCCATATGGACGAATATCGGCGTGATCAGGCGCCACCATTCACCGTCCCGTATGAACAGATTGATGCCTGCGAGTTGTTCGTACACCCACATTTGAGGGAAAATGGGGAGAGAACTGATCAAATACAGGATCAGATGGATGGATACAATAACAGAAATGACCGGGTATTTCTTCAGGAACTGAGAGAAACTTTCCGTCCTAACAAACATGGATCGTCCTCCTCCAAAAGGATGGTAATACTGATATTGTCGCTTATATAAGCTTGTCAGACAAGGTGTTTCCTTATACGGATATGCCGGACGGGACTAGAGTAGAAGGAGAATGATGATGATTAAAGGAATCGGATTGGATATCGTCGAGTTGCACCGCATCAAAGATATGATCGACCGTCAGCCCAAATTCCCTGGGCGCATTTTGACGGAAACGGAACGGGAGTCGTTTGAATCCCTGTCTGATAGAAGGAAGGTGGAATTCCTTTCCGGACGCTTTGCAGCAAAAGAAGCATTCGCCAAGGCAGTGGGCACGGGCATCGGGAAGGAATTGTCTTTCCAGGATATCGAGATTGAGAAGGATGAAAGGGGGAAACCCCATATAGTCAAGCCTGCTGGCCTGAAGGTACATCTCTCAATCACCCACAGCCGGGACTTTGCGGCGGCACAGGTCGTATTGGAAGATTGATGCTTGTCAGTTCTTTTTGCATATTCCCCATGGTTGTCTCATATATTCAGTAGTGCAATAGGAGAGACAAGACCGGTAAGGGTGAAGATCGCGGTTCATCCGTAGAACGCGAGGGGGATTCTGCATGAGTCGTCCATTTTCACCCTCCGGTCCACTCCTCTCTGATACGTATATCCTGAGACAAAAGGGGCTGTAGAAATGAACAAGAAGCTGGTGGTGCTCGTGCTGGCCGTACTGACCGTATTGATGCTGGCCGCATGTGGGGAAAAGTCCAAAGAGGATGTAACCAAGGATCTCAAGTCGAAAGTGGAAGATCTGAAAGGCTATAAGGCAGATGCCAAAATGACCCTTCAAGTCGGGGAAGATCCACAGACGTATGAAGTGGAAGTATGGCATAATGATCCGAACTATTACAGGGTATCCCTGAAGAATGAGGCCAAAGACCAGAGCCAGATGATCCTGCGGAATGAAGAGGGCGTCTTCGTCCTGACGCCTGCATTGAACAAGAGCTTCCGCTTCCAGAGCGACTGGCCGTCCAACAGCAGTCAGGCCTATCTATATGAATCACTCGTGAAGGATGTCCTGGAAGACAAGAATGCTACATTCAAAGAAACGAAAGACCATTACGTCTTTAATACAAAGACGCGCTATCAGAACAATCAAATGCTTCCTACCCAGGAAATCACCTTCAATAAAAAAGATCTCACACCGGTATCTGTGAACGTCATGGATTCCGATAAGAATTCCCTGGTGAAGGTCGAGTTCTCCAAGATGGACGTGAAGGCTGCGTTTGATAAGAAGGATTTCGACATGAAGAAGAACATGACGGGTGCACAGCTTGAGATTCCAGTGAGCGGCAATGTGGAAGAGAAGGAACTCTCCGTCCTTTACCCTACTGATGGAATCTCAGGATCAGAGCTTGTGGATGAACAGGAAGTCGCAACGAAAGACGGCAAGCGGGTCGTCCTGACATATGATGGGGAGAAATCCTTTACCATCATCCAGGAACAAACTACATCGGTTCCGACCATGACGGTTTCGACATCCCTTCAAGGTGAAGTAGTGGACCTCGGCTTCACGGTAGGGGCCATGACCGATCAGTCCATCACCTGGACCCATGACGGTGTGGATTATATGCTTGCATCAAAGAGCCTGACGCAGGATGAGATGGTGACCATCGCCCGGTCCGTGCAAGGTTCCATGGTAAAATAAACAACATTGAGGCAGCCTGAGGGCTGTCTTTCTTCATGCTTGGACTAACTGAAAGAAAAGAATGAATCTCGATGGAAGGAATGGTATTCTTGTAAGGAATGAAATTGTTTAGGAAGTGAATGGACATTGGATACCCTTTTCTTCAGAGATACGTGGGCCGAAATCAATCTGGACCACGTAAGTGAAAACGTCATGAACTTTAAAAAACATATACCGGATAATGTGAAGATGCTCGCCGTCGTAAAAGCGAATGCCTATGGGCACGGATACGAACAGATTGCAAGGGCCGCACTCGACTCGGGGGCGGACGGACTTGCCGTCGCTTTCCTTGACGAAGCGCTCCTCCTTCGAAAAGCGGGCATCGATACCCCGATCCTCGTTCTTGGTGCTTCAAGACCGGAGGATGCAGGAACTGCAGCGGAACATGGAGTATCCCTCACTGTCTATACGAAGGAATGGCTTGAAGAGGCGTCCCTATACACGGGGAAACGCCTGAATCTCCATGTGAAATGCGATACAGGCATGGGGAGGATCGGCGTGAGGGACTCACAAGAGCTGCTCGAGATCACAGATGTGATCAGCGCCCATGAACACTTCCATTTCGAAGGGGTGTTCACCCACTTCGCGACTGCAGATGAACTGGATGAAACGTATGCCGATACCCAGCTTGAAACCTTCCGCTCCATGATCGGTCAGCTTCCTCAGCTTCCCGAGTACGTGCACTCTTCCAACAGTGCCGCCACACTCCGGCGGAAGGATGCCCTTTTCAACACCGTCAGGGTCGGGATCAGCCTCTACGGCCTTACTCCCTCACGTGAGATGCAGCCTCATCTCCCCTTTGAGTTGAAGGAAGTGCTCTCTCTTAAGACGAAACTCATCCATGTGAAAGAAATGGACGAAGGAGAGAAAGTCAGCTACGGTGCCACTTATGAAACAGGGAACAAGGAATGGATCGGCACACTCCCGATCGGGTACGCCGACGGATGGATCAGAAAGCTTCAGGGTCAGGAAGTCCTGATCGGCGGCCGCAGGGCGCCCATCGTCGGCAGGATCTGCATGGACCAGTGCATGGTCAGGCTTCCCGGTCCGGTGAAGACGGGGGAACCCGTCACGCTCATCGGCCACCAGGGGGATGAGCATATACCCGCCGATGAACTGGCAGATAAGCTTGATACGATTAACTATGAGGTGACCTGCATGATCGCCGCGCGCGTCCCGAGAGTCTATACGAGAGGCGGCGCCGTTGTCGAAGTATCCAATCACCTTCTGTAAGCAGGACGTAAAAGACCGCCCATTTCAAGAAATCGCATGAATAATCCATGTAACATATGGTGGATAATAGAAGAGATTAATAAATTGACTTTTCATTCCCATTGTTTGATGGTATGATTAACATGTTATAAAATGAAACGGTATGTAGTGATTGGTGGAGGTGTAGTTTGTGTCTGAATCCAGCGCAACAACGGAAATTTTGATTCGTCTTCCGCAACAGCTCGTCACAGAACTGGACGGCTTTGCAGATCAGGAAAATGTGAATCGCAATGAGTTTATTTATCGTGCTACTAAAATGTATTTAAGAGAGCGTAAGAAACGACATCTGCGTGAATCCATGAGACGAGGCTATATGGAAATGGCTAAGATCAATCTCGCCATCGCTTCGGAAGCAATCCAGGCAGAATATGAGGCAGAACATACAGTCGAACGCTTAGTAAGCGGAGGTTAATCCTTTGATTGTAAAGCGTGGTGACGTATATTTTGCAGACCTTTCTCCTGTTGTTGGGTCGGAACAAGGAGGCGTCCGGCCGGTCCTTGTCATTCAAAACGATATAGGGAATAGGTTCAGTCCCACTGTTATTGTCGCTGCTATCACTGCTCAGATCCAAAAAGCGAAGTTGCCTACCCATGTCGAAATTGATTCCAAACGGTACGGCTTTGAACGTGATTCCGTAATCTTGCTCGAACAGATCAGGACCATCGATAAACAGCGTCTGACCGATAAGATCACACACCTGGACGACGAAATGATGGAAAAAGTCGATGACGCCCTCCAGATTAGTGTTGGTCTCATACAATTTTAATCAGAAACGCCATGCAAATAAATATTGGGAATACACCAGCAAGCACCTGCTGATCAGTGAATGATTAGCAGGTTTTTTTATGCGGTCGGTGAATGGGTTCGTGAATATCGTGTAATCATTTGTCGATGTGTGGTAAATACACCCAATCGTATGACAAAGTTCTGTAAACCATTTATAATGGGAAAGTATATGAGAGGGAATTCGCGGTCAAGGCATCATAAGCTTGTTTATTTTTGTCTTTTTTTGATACTATTAATTCAAATGCGATATCCATGTAAGCTATATTAGAGTTCAATGACATTGGTCATGGAGAACGTCGTCATAAATTTCACATGATAGAATGGAGAGAACGGGATGTTTAGTGAAGTCACGGAATACATTGAAACGAATAAGGCCGAGTTGACAAATGTCTGGATGGACAAGATGAAGGAAGAAGCGGATGATAAATTCCTTCAAGTCATCTCGGATCAAGTGTTCACGAAGACAAGCCATGAATTTGTCGAAATGATTGCTTCACGCCTGCGTGATTCCAAGGAATTCAACAACAGACTGGAAGAATTCGCCGAGAAAGTGGTAAGGCTCGGTTGGCCTTTGACGTTTGTGACCTCTGCCTTGAATGTGTTCGGCAAAGTGGTTTATCAAGGTATGGAGAGTTCTGGATTCATCACGGAAGAAAATTACCAACAGCAGATTAACAAATTTGATCGTTGGCTTTCCCCGATGACGAATAAAGTCATCCAGGCATACACGGAATCATGGGAAAAGACTGTTTCGCTCCAAAAGATCGCCCTTCAGGAGCTGTCAGCCCCATTGATCCCGGTGTTCGAGAAGATTTCTGTTATGCCGTTGGTAGGGACGATCGATACGGAGCGCGCAAGACAAATTATGGAAAATCTATTACATGGTGTCGTAAAACACCGTGCAGAAGTAGTCCTGATCGATATCACCGGTGTGCCGGTCGTTGATACCATGGTTGCCCATCACATCATTCAAGCAGCCGACGCGGTCCGCCTCGTCGGAGCTAAGTGCATGCTTGTCGGGATCAGACCGGAAATCGCTCAAACGATTGTGAATCTAGGGATTGACCTTACACAATTCATGACGAACAGCACGCTGCGTAAAGGAATTGAAAAGGCTTTGGAGATGACAAGCCGAAAAATTGTTTCCGCGGAGGGATTGGAATGAGAATACCTATACTGAAGCTCGAAGACTGCCTATTGATCTCGATCCAGTGGGAACTTGATGACCAAACGGCCCTTCAATTTCAAGAGGATCTTCTTCACAAGATTCATGAAACGAGTGCAAGGGGCGTTGTCATCGATATTACGTCGATCGATTTCATCGATTCATTCATCGCCAAGGTTCTTGGTGATGTCATCAACATGTCCAGATTGATGGGGGCCAAAGTTGTCATTACTGGAATTCAGCCAGCGGTCGCCATTACACTGATCGAATTGGGGATCCGTCTGGACGATGTCCTCACAGCTTTAGACCTTGAAAAAGGTCTTGAGAAATTAAAATTGGAACTGGGGGACTAGGTATGGAGAGCCAATCCTGCGTGAAGATCACGAATGAATGGGACATCGTTGCTGCCCGCCAGTTAGGGAGAAATGTAGCGAAAGAGCTCGGATTTGGCACCGTTGACCAAGCTCGAATTACTACGGCGATCAGTGAATTGGCCCGTAATATATATTTATATGCAGGTACCGGACAGATCTGTATCGAGAAACTGCTTGATGCGGGGAAGAAGGGTGTCAGGATCATTGCCCTTGATGAAGGACCGGGCATTACAGATATCAGAAAAGTAATGGAAGATGGATATTCTACATCAGGTGGATTAGGAGCCGGTTTGCCAGGGGTTAAGCGGCTGATGGACGAATTCAATGTCGACTCGGTTCCGGGAGAGGGAACCGATATCAGGGCAACCAAATGGCTCCGCTAGGGGGAGTTAGATGAAGTTCAGAGAATTGATGGATTCAAAATATAAAGAGATCCTTGAGCACTATTTGAACGAGCAGGATGAGAAGGCTCTTTATCTTGGGCAAAAGTTCAGCCGGAAATCGATTGAACATAACGTATCTCCGGAAGAAATCATTTCCCTTCATAAGAGTGTCATCCTTGAAATGGAGCCGGACCTTCCGCATCACGTCCTTCACTCATTCGACATCTTGCTTGAAGTGATGATCGGCTATGGGTTCGCCTACAGGGAGCACCAGAGCCTGCGCACCAAGCAGCAGGAATTGAATAATGAGATCGATGTGGCTGCCAACATGCAGCAGACCCTCCTCGGTACCCGCATACCACAAGTAGACGGGCTCGAGGTCGGAGCGGTGAGCGTTCCGGCCAAGAAGATGAACGGTGATTATTATCACTTCGTGGAAGATGAGAATGAAAATGTGAGCGTCGCAATCGCCGATGTCATCGGTAAAGGGGTGCCAGCGGCCCTCTGCATGTCCATGATCAAGTATGCAATGGACAGCCTTCCTGAATACCGCGATAAACCAAGCCTCGTCCTTGAAAGTCTGAACCGCGTGGTGGAGCAGAATGTGGATGCAAGCATGTTCATCACCATGTTCTATGGTGTATATGATTCCAAGAGTCACCAGTTCTCCTACTCCTCCGCCGGCCACGAACCAGGGTTTTATTACAACGCGGGCACGGGTGAATTCGAAGACCTTGACGCCAAGGGGCTGCTCCTTGGAGTGGATAAGAAAGCGAAGTACAGGGAATATGAAAGAATAGTCCAAGTGGGGGATATGATCATCCTCCTATCTGACGGTGTGACGGAATGCCGTTCAGAAGAAGGCTTCATCGAGCGGGAAGATCTGGTGGAACTCATCAGGAATTACAATCACCTGCCTCCTCAAGAGATCGTCAACAGCGTGTATAAGGAGCTTGAGAAGCTACAACACTTTGAGCTCAGGGATGACTTCACACTGATCATCATTAAAAGAAATCAATAATGTGGTTTATCTTGTAAATAATAAGGGTAAACGATTAAGAGTATTTTAATACATGCCTAAAAGGTGGTCTTTTCATGAACTTATCAATAGATATGAAAGAAATCGATAACGATATACACGTGAAAGTTTCAGGTGAAATTGATGCATATACAGCTCCAAAGCTTAAAGAAAGCCTTCAGCCCGTCGCTGAAAAAGAAAATAGCCAGCTAATCGTCGATCTTTCTGACGTTTCTTATATGGACAGTACCGGCCTGGGCGTATTCGTCGGCCTTTTCAAAACCGTAAAGGCGGGTGGAGGAGAGCTTCATCTTGTCGGTCTATCGGATAGACTGCAGCGCCTGTTCGACATTACTGGCCTGGGGGACATAATGAATATCGATTCCAAAGTAAAAGGTGGAGTGGAATGATGCAGGATTATGATTACATCGAGATGAAGATTCCAGCGAAGCCGGAATACGTTGGGGTCATCCGACTTACCCTGTCCGGGATTGCCAGCAGGATGGGCTTTGATTATGATGCCCTTGAAGATTTGAAGATTGCTACAAGCGAAGCAATCACCAATGCGGTTCAGCATGCCTACAAAGATGACGACGGGGAAGTGGTTGTCGGATTCGGATTGTATGGTGACCGCCTTGAAGTGATGGTCGCCGATCACGGGGAAAGCTTCAATTTCACCGAAATCAAAAAGGCAGTCGGACCTTACCATGCGGATCATTCCGTAGAATTCCTTAGAGAAGGTGGGTTGGGACTTTATCTTATAGAGAGCCTTATGGATGAAGTAAAGGTGCATCATCAAGAGGGAGTGACGGTCTTTATGACGAAATTCCTATCAGGGGAGCAGGTGGAGAGGGATGAAAAAACTATCTCAACCTAACCACCAGGCCAATAAAGATAAAGTCATGCAGTGGATCAAGGACTATCAGGAAAACAAGGATGAAGATGCCCAAAGTCAGCTGATCCTGCACTACCAGAACCTTGTAGAATCCATTGCACGGAAATATTCCAAAGGACGATCTTTTCACGAAGACATCATACAGGTCGGTATGATCGGACTCTTGGGCGCCATCAGGCGTTATGATGAGTCTTTTGGTCGTTCTTTCGAAGCATTCGCCATCCCGACCATCATCGGGGAAATCAAACGTTTCCTTCGTGATAAGACGTGGAGCGTCCATGTTCCAAGACGGATCAAGGAGCTCGGACCGAAAATCAAATCGACCGTTGAAGAGTTGACCAATACCCTGGAACGCTCTCCTCAGGTTCATGAGATCGCGGATTACCTTGAGGTGACCGAAGAGGAAGTATTGGAAGCGATGGAGATGGGGCGCAGCTATCAGGCCCTTTCTGTGGACCATTCCATTGAAGCGGATTCTGAAGGCAGCACGGTCACCATCCTCGACATCGTGGGGAACCCTGACGAAGGATACGAGAAAGTCAATCAGCGTCTTGTACTTGAGAAGGTCCTTCACGTGCTCTCGGAACGGGAAAAAGCCATCATCCAATATACGTACCTGGATAATCTGAGCCAGAAAGAAGCCGGCGAGCAGTTGGGTATTTCCCAAATGCATGTCTCACGACTTCAGAGAAGGGCCATCAAGAAACTTCGCGATGCCATTCAGGAAGAGATGCACGACGGGGAGCATGACTATTGATGCCGTACCTTCAACAAAATGATGTAGAAGTGTTCGCAGGTCAAGTATCCAAGAACGGCAACCGTTTTTGTGGAGATAGCTATTTTTACACGTCGACGGATGATTATTTCATCTGTGTCCTGGCCGATGGTTTGGGCAGCGGAGTGTATGCCTTTGAATCTTCCCATTCAGTTGTGGAGATCGTGGAAGAGAATCATCACGAAGATGTGGATACATTGATGAATCTCTGTAATGAAGCGCTTCAGAAGAAACGGGGAGCAGCTGTCGCAATCTTTAAGGTTTACTATCACTCCAAAGAGTTTGTATACAGCTGTGTCGGGAACATCCGTTTTTATATGTATGCACCTGAAGGGAAGATGACCTACCCGCTACCGGTTACGGGATACCTTTCGGGAAGGCCGCAGAAGTATAAAACTCAACGCTTTTCATACAATTCAAATTCAAGATTCCTCATTCATTCTGATGGACTGAATATCCCGGGAGTCAAAAGCTTAATGCAAAAATATCCGACCCTTCATGGTACGCTGAAGGAGATTGAATCGAAGGTGGACCAGACGGCGGATGATACGACATATATTATTGGAAGCTTACTCTGACTGGGGTAAGCTTTTTCAATGCGAAGAATTCCCGCTGAGTATGTGATAAACTTAGAGTGAAATTGTGAATAACTGGAGGTTATACTGTGACGTCTACGTTAACGAATGAAACGACTTTGATCAATAAGATCGGGAAAGACCTATCCATATCAACCAAGAACGTTAAAAATGTGATTGATCTATTAGAAGAAGGGAATACGGTTCCCTTTATTGCAAGGTACAGGAAAGAACAGACCGGCGCACTCGATGAAGTGCAGATCCGGGATATCATGACCAACTGGGAGTATCTTCAGAACCTGAAGAATCGAAAAGAAGAAGTGATGCGTCTAATAGAGGAACAGGGGAAGTTGACCCCTGAACTATCAGTAGCCATCTCTTCGGCAGAAAAGCTGCAGCAGGTTGAGGATCTTTACCGTCCTTACAAGCAGAAACGAAGAACAAAAGCGACCGTAGCGAAAGAAAAGGGACTCGAACCGCTCGCGGACACCCTCCTCACCTTCCCATTGAATGCTGACATCAATAGAGAAGCCGCAAAGTACGTGTCGGAGGAACAGGGAGTAGGAAGCGCCGAGGAAGCTTTATCGGGTGCGCAGGACATCATCGCAGAGGTGATATCGGATGACGCCGCACATCGTGAATACATACGAACGCAGATTTTCCGTAAGGGCCTCATCGAATCAAAAGTGAAAAAAGAAGAAGAAGACGAGAAGAATGTGTATGAGATGTATTACGCTTATCAGGAACCGATCCATAAGGTTGTTCCCCATCGCGTTCTTGCCATGAACAGGGGAGAGAAGGAAGGAATCCTGAGAGTAGGGGTACAGGCCGATGCAGAGTCGATCTTACGCTACTTGAATAAGCAGGTGATCAAGGATACACGGTCCCAGGCGGCATCCATCGTCCAGGAAGCGATCGAGGATGGATACAAGCGACTGATCCTGCCATCTGTTGAAAGGGAGATCCGCGGGGAGTTGACTGACAAGGCTGAAGATCAGGCCATCCATATCTTCTCTGAGAATCTAAGGAAGCTATTATTGCAGCCGCCGATGAAGGGAAGGACCGTTCTCGGCGTCGACCCGGCATTCAGGACGGGGTGCAAGCTCGCAATCATCGATGAGACCGGAAAAGTCTTGGCGATCGATGTGATCTATCCCCATCCACCACGCTCGCAGAAGGCAAAAGCGGAAGAACAGGTGAAGACGATCCTTTCACGCTATCCGATCGAGGTTATTGCCATCGGAAACGGAACCGCTTCAAGGGAGACTGAACAATTCATCGTGGACGTATTGAAGGAAGTCGGCGGCGACATCTCCTATCTGATCGTCAATGAAGCGGGAGCGAGCGTTTACTCCGCCTCAGACATCGCCCGCGAAGAATTCCCTGACTTCCAAGTGGAAGAGAGGAGTGCGGTCTCCATCGCAAGAAGGCTCCAGGATCCACTGGCGGAACTGGTGAAAATCGATCCCAAGTCTGTAGGGGTGGGACAGTACCAGCACGATGTGTCCCAGAAGAAACTGAATGACTCTCTTACATTCGTAGTGGAGACGGCAGTCAACCAAGTAGGGGTGAATGTGAATACTGCTTCTTCTTCCCTCCTTCAATATGTAGCCGGCCTTTCGAAGACGGTGGCAACGAATATTGTGAAAAAGAGAGAAGAGGAAGGGAAGTTCTCTTCGAGGGCACAGCTCAAGAAGATTCCGAGGCTTGGAGCGAAAACCTACGAGCAGTGCATCGGATTCCTCCGCATCATGGATGGAAAGGAGATGCTCGACCGCACGCCGATCCACCCAGAAAACTATAGTGAAGTGAAGCATCTTCTCTCCATGACGGGTTATAAGGAAGAACACATCGGTACAGAGGAGTTGAAGCAGGCCCTTCACGCGCTTGATCTTCGTCAAACGTCGGAAGAGCTCGACATCGGGCAGCTTACCCTCAAGGATATTATCGATGCGTTGATCCGCCCGGGGCGTGATCCCCGTGATCAATTCCCTAAGCCACTCCTGAAAAAAGACGTGCTCAAGCTTGAGGACCTTAGTCAGGGAATGGAGCTTCAGGGTACGGTACGGAACGTCGTCGACTTTGGAGCGTTCGTGGATATAGGGGTGAAACAAGATGGACTCGTTCATATCTCCAAGCTCAAGAATGGCTATGTCAAACATCCGCTAGACGTGGTATCCGTCGGTGATGTTGTCACGGTCTGGGTTGAAGGAGTGGACGTCCGGAAGGGGCGCGTTTCACTCACCATGGTTCAGTAATAAACGAAAGAGGAGCTGAAGGCGTTTTCCTTCAGCTCCTCTTTTCATTGCGCTTGCGGTAAAAATTCCAGCATTGGTTCAATAATTTGATCTGATAGCGGTCTTTCTCAAGATAGGCCCTTCTCATTTGATTGACCAGCCAGCTCGGCACAGGCGCACCTCCTTTAGGAATCTACCCGGTGAGTGTGATACTTAATGTATGCTATAATGGGTTGTCCCGTTCGTTAAGAAGGGGAAATCGTGTGTAACAGGAGGGTGGACGCTTTGACAAATGAGGAGCTGCAGCAGTTGGTATCAACATTATCCAAACGTTTGTTTAAACGGCCGTTCCGTCATCAGGCCTATTTCAACCCGCGTCTCCGGACGACAGGTGGCCGCTACATGCTTAAATCCCATCATATTGATATAAATCCGAAGTACCTCGAGGAATTCGGGATGGATGAACTGATCGGCATCATCAAGCATGAACTTTGCCACTACCATCTTCATCTCGAAGGGAAGGGCTATAAGCACGGAGACAAAGACTTCAAGGATCTGCTTGCAGAAGTAGGAGGTCCGCGTCATTGTTCGTCGCTTCCCATCCAAAAGAAAAGGGGGAGGCTCCTGACATACAGGTGCAAGGAGTGTTCCTTGGAGTTCATTAGAAGGAAAAGGGTGGACACCAATCGCTTCGTATGCGGACGGTGCAAAGGAAGGCTGATCCTTGAAAAAATAGAAGAGTTTCAGGGTTCCTAAAAAAAGCCCGGAAAGTTATTGACAACCAACGGTGCAGTCATTATAATCATAAGAGTCGATAAGACGTTCTCGTTCCGCAGTAGCTCAGTGGTAGAGCTATCGGCTGTTAACCGATCGGTCGCAAGTTCGAATCTTGCCTGCGGAGCCAATATGGGGAAGTACTCAAGTGGCTGAAGAGGCGCCCCTGCTAAGGGTGTAGGTCGGGCAACCGGCGCGAGGGTTCAAATCCCTCCTTCTCCGCCATATCATCATGGCCCATTGGTCAAGCGGTTAAGACACCGCCCTTTCACGGCGGTAACACGGGTTCGAATCCCGTATGGGTCATTTTCTCTTTTGAAAGAGAAGATACATATGTTCAGTTGTTTCGTGGAAGTTGACTTCTGGTTATAGAAGCTAACGCGAAACATTAATGATAGCTATTTTGCTATCGCAAAAAGCTTTGGTCCGGTAGTTCAGTTGGTTAGAATGCCTGCCTGTCACGCAGGAGGTCGCGGGTTCGAGTCCCGTCCGGACCGCCATTTATCTTTCGGGAAAAGTTATTGACTTCGAAAGATCAACATGGTATGATAAATACCTCGTCAAAAAATGATTATTGGGCTATAGCCAAGCGGTAAGGCATCGCACTTTGACTGCGACATGCGTTGGTTCGAATCCAGCTAGCCCAGCCATTTACGAGCCATTAGCTCAGTTGGTAGAGCATCTGACTTTTAATCAGAGGGTCGAAGGTTCGAATCCTTCATGGCTCACCATTTGATTTCTTGTTTTGGACAAGAGGTCCAACATATGCGGGTGTGGCGGAATTGGCAGACGCACCAGACTTAGGATCTGGCGCCGCAAGGCGTGGGGGTTCAAGTCCCTTCACCCGCACTTTTATTCCTCGAAAAAAAGTTGTTGACAAGCGAAATTATCGTGATATAATCATTAATGTCGCTTCAATAAATGCGGTCGTGGCGGAATGGCAGACGCGCTAGGTTGAGGGCCTAGTGGGTGAATAACCCGTGGAGGTTCAAGTCCTCTCGGCCGCACCAAAAACTTTCAATATTAGCGCCCGTAGCTCAATTGGATAGAGCGTTTGACTACGGATCAAAAGGTTAGGGGTTCGACTCCTCTCGGGCGCGCCATATTTGCTTCTACTGGCTTATACATAATTTTCTTACGGGAAGTAGCTCAGCTTGGTAGAGCACTTGGTTTGGGACCAAGGGGTCGCAGGTTCGAATCCTGTCTTCCCGACCATCACAATTTCATGCGGGTGTAGTTTAATGGTAAAACCTCAGCCTTCCAAGCTGATGTCGTGGGTTCGATTCCCATCACCCGCTCCACTATTTATTTGAACCTTGAAAACTGAACAAAACAAGACAAACACGTCAACGTTAATTCTAGATTTATTTTTAAAAGAGCTATTCAAACTTTTTATGGAGAGTTTGATCCTGGCTCA
>NZ_JBDKWY010000011.1:0-82894 GCF_039822645.1 Rossellomorea sp. RS05
GACATTGGCGAAGAGGTCACACCCGTTCCCATGCCGAACACGGAAGTTAAGCTCTTCAGCGCCGATGGTAGTTGGGGGATCTCCCCCTGTGAGAGTAGGACGTCGCCAGGCAATATCGAGAAAGCAGCTCATTTGATGGGTTGCTTTTTTTTTGGTGTTTTTTCGTTGAATGGGAAGAATGAAATAGGAATGCGCAGGAGTTATCAATACAGGGGAATAGAGAACGGGAGGGGGACATCTCTTCTAAGTGAGGGGAGAAAAGGTCTTTTAAGTCATTAATGACCTGTGAGAGTATATGATCAGCCAAGTGGGATGGACAGAGGCGTTATCTGGAGCCGAGGCTATGGGGGTGTAGCGCTTATTTGCGACTTTTTTTCGTTCCGTGCGATGGAGAATGAATACGTGCGAATAGGATGCTTTTACGAGTTATTTTATTCCAATTAATGGTTCAGCTTTTACTCATGACACCATTCGACATTCCTCGCAACGCCATTTGTCCATTTTGAGCACTTTTTGATGTATTGCTTCCCTCCAGGAGAAGAAATACCAGCGGAATTCTCCGATTTACTTACGGGATTTTCAAGTGTATTTGCGATAATCAAGTTTTTATTTGCGAAACGCCAGATTGCCATTTATTCTATTTGTGAACATCGCTCGTTACTATCGATCCCGGTGTCTTACTTTCAAACATATCCGGTCACCTAGCACTTACCTCACAATATTTGCGAACGGAACCCAAACCCAAACCCAAACCCAAACCCAAACCCAAACCCAAACCCAAACCCAAACCCAAACCCGTTTACCAACCCCAAAAAAGGGAACAT
Organism: Rossellomorea sp. RS05; assembly: GCF_039822645.1. NCBI lineage: Bacteria > Bacillati > Bacillota > Bacilli > Caryophanales > Bacillaceae > Rossellomorea > Rossellomorea sp. RS05. The sequence goes on from NZ_JBDKWY010000011.1 coordinate 825, forward strand.
AAACAACATAGTCGAACGTTGCCAAAAATTGTACGAAACGATTTGATTTCTGTGCTTTCTTCCGTAGACTTTTTCTAGTAAAATAGATTTCAATTTGGCCCCTTCATAATAGGGGATAGGAGGATTAGGTTTTGTTGCAGAATAGTTATATCATGGTCGCCATCATCCTTATTATCAATATTGTATATGTATCGTTTTTCACAACGAGGATGATCCTGACGTTGAAGGGGTATCGGTACATTGCTGCGTTTGTGAGCATGTTTGAGATTGTTATATATGTTGTCGGGCTTGGGCTCGTATTGGATAACCTCAATCAGATCCAGAATGTCATTGCCTATGCAGTGGGTTACGGGATTGGAGTCATTGTGGGGATGAAGATCGAGGAGAAGCTTGCTCTTGGATATATTACGGTGAATGTCATTACGAAGGAATACGACAAGGCGCTGCCCGGTCAGCTTCGTGAACGGGGATACGGTGTGACGAACTGGGAGGCGAATGGCCTCGAGGGGAATCGGATGATGCTGCAGATCCTTACACCGCGCAAGTATGAAATCAGGCTTTATGATACGATTAAGGAGCTCGACCCGAAGGCGTTCATCATCGCGTATGAACCGAAGACCATCCACGGTGGATTCTGGGTGAAGCAGGTTAGGAGCATCCGAAAGGGGAAAATTAAGCAATGAGTAAGAAGATGTTGTTTGAAGTGAAAAACGGTGAGTCGATCGGTGAATGCCTGGATCGCATGAAAGATCAAGGGTATATGCCGGTCAGACGAATGGAGAAGCCTGTCTTTGAAGAACAGGGGAAAGAGACGTATGTCCCTGTAAAACAGACAATTGTTTTTGAAGGAAAGAAGATAGAGGAGTAAGACCTCCTAAATACGAACATTAATTTTCAGACTTTTATTATCGTTCGATTATTCGTTGACATCCCTCCGGTATCACGTTATGATGAAGACAAATAAACCGAATACCCTCATATAATAATGGGAATATGGCCCATGAGTCTCTACCTGACTACCGTAAATGGTCGGACTATGAGGAAAGTAGCTGTCTGGATCGAAGCTTGATTTGTGGACCCGATTTGGTGTCCGTGAATGATACCCGGATCGATTGCTTTCTCTCATTATGGAGAACAATCGATCCGGGTATTTTTGTTTTTTAACCACAGGAGGTGCCTTGTTCATGATAGGTGTGATTATGGGAAGTACATCGGATTGGGAAACGATGAAGCATGCATGCGACGTATTGGATGAATTGGATGTTCCTTACGAAAAGCGCGTCGTATCAGCACACAGGACGCCTGACTATATGTTCACATATGCAGAGGAAGCCAGAGGTCGCGGGGTGAAGGTCATCATTGCAGGGGCAGGGGGAGCAGCCCACCTACCGGGCATGGTGGCGGCAAAGACCACACTGCCGGTAATCGGGGTTCCGGTACAGTCGAAGGCATTGAACGGACTCGATTCCCTCCTCTCCATCGTCCAGATGCCGGGCGGGGTGCCTGTGGCGACAGTGGCGATCGGAAAGGCGGGGGCGACGAATGCCGGACTGTTGGCGGCCCAGATCCTCTCGGTTGATGACAGCCGGATCGAAGAAGCATTAGAGGCAAGGCGGGACAACTTGAGACAAAACGTTATGGAAAGCAGTGATGACCTTGACTAAGAAAACGATCTTACCAGGACAGACGATTGGGATCATCGGAGGGGGCCAGCTTGGCAGGATGATGGCCCTTGCAGCCAAACACAACGGCTTCAGGGTGGCGGTTCTTGATCCTGCGAGGAATGCTCCTTGCGCCCAGGTAGCCGATCTGGTCATCGCGGCTCCATATGATCAATATGATGCCCTCTACCGGTTGGCCGAAGAGAGTGATGTCATCACGTATGAATTCGAGAACATCGATTATGAAGCCCTGAAATGGTTGGGTGAAAGGGCGTATGTTCCCCAGGGGGCGGAGCTGATCCGCATCACCCAGGACCGGATCATGGAGAAGGAAGCCCTTGTCCATGCCGGTGTCGAGGTCGCACCCTACGCGGTCATTCAACAAGAACGGGATATCTATGATACTATAGATAGGCTTGGCTATCCTTCAGTATTGAAAACGGCAAGAGGCGGATACGACGGAAAAGGGCAGTTTGTGATCCGGGAAAGGGAAGCCATCCCGGAAGCGGCCGAACTGTTGAAGAACGGTGCGTGTGTCCTTGAACAATGGCTTTCATTTGAAAAGGAGATCTCGGTGATCGTTTCACGCAATCCCGATGGACAACAGACGCATTTCCCAGTCGTTGAAAACATCCACGTAGACAACATCCTCCATGAAACCATTGCTCCTGCAAGGGTGACGGAAGAGGTGGCGGATTTGGCGGTGGAAGTGGCGACGAGGATCAGTGAGACCCTTGATCTGGTCGGGACGCTCGCCATCGAGATGTTCCTGACGGAAGACGGTAGGATCTTCATCAATGAGCTGGCACCACGCCCTCATAACTCCGGTCACTTCTCCATCGAAGCATGTGATGTATCTCAGTTTGCACAGCATATCAAGGCTGTTTGTAACTGGCCACTGCGCCAACCCGTTTTATTAAAAGATGCTGTGATGGTCAACCTATTAGGAGAACATATAGAGCCTATCATGAAGGCCATTCCAGAAAAGCCCGATTGGTTCATTCATCTGTACGGAAAAGACGTCCCGAAGGAAAAGCGGAAGATGGGACATGTGACGATCCTGACCGATGAAATGGACGACACGTTGGATTCAGTGAACGGGGCAGGGATCTGGAAGGTTCAAGAAAAGATCGGAGGACGACAAGGATGATAGAACGTTATACGCGCCCGGAGATGGGAGCCATTTGGACGGAAGAAAATCGCTTTCAATCTTGGTTGGAAGTAGAAATCCTGGCATGTGAAGCTTGGGCTGAGATCGGGGATATCCCGAAGGAAGACGTAGCCAAGATCCGTGAAAACGCAGGATTCAATGTAGAGCGCATCAGAGAGATTGAAGAAGAGACGCGCCATGATGTAGTAGCCTTCACACGTGCGGTATCCGAGACGCTCGGAGAAGAACGGAAATGGGTCCATTACGGACTGACGTCGACGGACGTAGTGGATACGGCCCTTTCGTATCAGCTCAAACAGGCCAACGCCATCATCCTGAAGGATCTGGAACGTTTTGTAGAGATCTTGAAGAATAAAGCCATCGAACATAAGCATACGGTCATGATGGGCCGTACGCACGGGGTGCACGCTGAGCCGACCACGTTCGGGTTGAAGCTTGCCCTCTGGTATGAAGAGATGAAGCGTAATGTCGATCGCTTCAAGGACGCTGCGGCCGGTGTTGAATTCGGGAAGATTTCCGGTGCTGTCGGCACGTATGCCAACATCGATCCTTTTGTTGAAGCGTATGTATGCGAAAAGCTCGGCATCACGCCGGCACCTGTTTCCACACAGACGCTTCAGCGTGACCGTCACGCACATTACATGGGGACACTTGCACTGATTGCAACATCCGTCGAGAAGTTTGCAGTCGAAGTGCGCGGACTCCAAAAAAGTGAGACGCGTGAAGTCGAAGAGTTCTTCGCCAAAGGGCAAAAAGGATCTTCTGCCATGCCTCATAAACGAAATCCGATCGGTTCCGAGAATATGACCGGTATGGCTCGTGTAATCAGGGGTTATATGCTCACGGCGTATGAAAATGTACCTCTCTGGCACGAGCGCGACATCTCTCATTCTTCTGCTGAGCGTGTAATCCTACCGGATGCGACAATCGCCCTCAACTACATGTTGAACCGCTTTGCCAACATCGTGAAGAACTTGACGGTGTTCCCGGAGAACATGAAGCGCAATATGGACCGTACACTCGGCCTCATCTATTCACAGCGCGTCCTCCTTGCCCTCATCGATAAAGGCATGGCTCGTGAAGAAGCCTACGATACCGTGCAGCCGAAGGCAATGGAAGCATGGGAGAAACAGGTGCACTTCCGCACACTCGTAGAAGAAGAGGAAGCCATCACATCAAAATTGTCACCTGCTGAGATCGATGACTGTTTTGATTACAATTACCATTTGAAGCATGTAAATACGATTTTTGAGCGCTGCGGTCTCGTGGGCTGACGCTCTGACAATCGCATAGGGACGGGTTTATATTCAGACCCCTCCCTTTTTTTATGGAAATATAGACTGAAGATTGGCAATGTTTCGATTTGGAGGGACTCAAAAATGGAAAAAGGTTCGCTGCTATATGAAGGAAAAGCCAAACGGATTTACGCGACGGATGATCCTGATATCGTGTGGATTCATTATAAAAACTCCGCTACGGCCTTCAATGGGGAAAAGAAGGCGGATATCGCTGGGAAGGGCGTCCTGAATAACAAGATTTCCAGTTTGTTATTTTCAAAGCTTGCCGAACGCGGCATCCAGAGTCATTTCATCAAACAGCTGTCGGATGAAGAGCAGCTTGTGAAAAAGGTGGACATCATTCCACTCGAAGTCGTGGTCCGCAACGTGATCGCAGGAAGCCTGTCGAATCGTCTGGGCAGGGAGGAAGGCCAGGAGATGCCTTCACCGATCATCGAGTTCTACTACAAGGATGATGCCCTCGGAGATCCACTCATCAACGATGACCACATCGACTACCTTGGGATTGCGACAAGTGAAGAGCGCCGGGAAATCAGAAGCATGGCCCTTCAGGTCAACAGCGTCCTGCAAACGATCTTCAACGAGGCCGGTGTGATCTTGGTGGATTTCAAGCTTGAGTTCGGAAAGGACCGGGCAGGACAGATCCTCCTCGGGGATGAAGTATCACCGGATACATGCCGATTATGGGATGCCGAGACGCGCCAGAAGCTCGATAAGGATGTGTTCAGAAGAGGAATCGGTAGTTTGACAGAAGTATATGCCATCATACTAAAACGATTGGGAGGAACTGCACATGTATAAAGTCAAAGTATATATCACCCTGAGAGAAAGCGTATTGGACCCACAAGGAAGCGTCGTGAAGAATGCCCTGCATTCCATGGAGTTCACGGAAGTGGAAGAGGTTCGTGTCGGGAAGTATATGGAGCTGAGTCTTCCATCATCTGTGAAAAACGTGGAAGCGGCTGTTGAGGAAATGTGCCACCGCCTGCTTGCCAATCCGGTCATCGAAGACTACCGATATGAAATCGAGGAGAGTGTCGCTCAATGAAGTTCGCGGTCATCGTATTCCCAGGTTCCAACTGTGATGTAGACATGTATCATGCGATCAAAGATGAAATCGGCGAAGAAGTCGAGTATGTATGGCATGAGGAAGCGAGCCTCGAAGGCTTCGATGCCATCCTGCTGCCTGGCGGATTCTCGTATGGCGACTATCTCCGCTCAGGTGCCATCGCCCGTTTCTCCAACGTCATGAGAGAAGTAATCAAGGCAGCCGGTGAAGGAAAGCCCGTCCTTGGTGTATGCAATGGATTCCAGGTACTGCTTGAATCCGGACTCCTGCCGGGTGCCATGAGACGGAACGATCATCTGAAGTTCATCTGCAAGACCGTACCATTGAAAGTCGAAACCAATGAAACGATGTTCACGAACAGCTATGAAAAGGGTGACGAGATCCAGATCCCGATTGCCCACGGAGAAGGCAATTACTTCTGTGACGAAGAAACACTCAAAGAACTGAAGGCCAACAATCAGATCGTGTTCACCTACGGCGGGGATAATCCGAACGGAAGCGTAGCGGATATTGCCGGGATCACGAATCACGCAGGCAACGTCCTTGGTATGATGCCTCACCCTGAGAGGGCCATGGAACTTTTACTAGGTAGTGAAGACGGGAAGAAATTATTTCAATCGATTGTGAAGCACTGGAGGGAACAACATGTCGTTAATGCTTGAACCGACTTCAAAGACAGTTAAAGAGGAAAAGCTATACCGGGATATGGGGTTGACCGATGAAGAATTCACGATGGTGGAAGAGATCCTCGGAAGGACACCGAACTATACGGAAACCGGCCTTTTCTCGGTCATGTGGTCCGAGCACTGCAGCTACAAGAACTCTAAACCGGTGCTCCGCAAGTTCCCGGTCACAGGCGAACGCGTCCTGCAAGGTCCGGGAGAAGGAGCGGGAATCGTTGATATCGGTGATGACCAGGCTGTGGTCTTCAAGATCGAGAGCCATAACCACCCATCAGCCATCGAACCTTACCAGGGGGCGGCGACAGGTGTCGGAGGCATCATCCGTGATGTATTCTCCATGGGGGCTCGCCCTATCGCACTCCTCAACTCTCTTCGGTTTGGAGAGTTGGATTCTCCTCGTGTTCAGTATCTATTTAAAGAAGTAGTGGCAGGAATCGCCGGCTACGGGAACTGCATCGGCATCCCGACTGTCGGGGGTGAAGTGCAATTCGACGCTTCCTATGAGGGAAATCCCCTCGTCAATGCCATGTGTGTCGGATTGATCGACCATAAAGACATCAAGAAGGGCCAGGCCCACGGAGTCGGCAACACCGTCATGTACGTCGGCGCCAAGACTGGCCGCGACGGTATCCACGGAGCAACCTTTGCCTCAGAGGAGCTCAACGAAGGCTCAGACGAGAAGCGTCCAGCCGTTCAAGTAGGCGACCCGTTCATGGAGAAATTGCTCCTTGAAGCGTGTCTTGAGCTCATCCATAACGATGCACTCGTTGGAATCCAGGATATGGGGGCTGCGGGACTGACAAGCTCCTCGGCTGAAATGGCGTCAAAAGCAGGATCAGGTATCGAGATGAATCTTGATCTGATCCCGCAGCGTGAAACGGGGATGACCGCGTATGAAATGATGCTGTCTGAGTCTCAGGAACGCATGCTCATCGTCGTCAAGAAAGGACGCGAGCAGGAAATCGTCGACCTCTTCTCCAAGTATGATCTTGAAGCGGTATCCGTCGGTCATGTAACGGACGATCAGCGTCTCCGCCTTATCCATAAAGGCGAAGTCGTATCCGATGTGCCGGTCGATGCCCTGGCTGAAGAAGCACCGGTCTACCATAAACCATCCAAGGAAGCGGCGTACTACAAGGAATTCCAAGCGATGGAGACCCCGGTGCCGAACGTGGACGATTACAAAGAAACCCTTCTCGCCCTCCTTCAGCAGCCGACAATCTCAAGCAAGGAATGGGTCTATGATCAATATGACCATCAGGTGAGGACGAGTACGGTTGTCAGCCCGGGCTCCGATGCAGCTGTCGTCCGCGTGCGCGGTACAAGGAAGGCCCTTGCCATGACAACGGACTGTAACTCTCGCTATCTGTATCTCGATCCGGAAGTCGGCGGGAAGATTGCTGTTGCAGAAGCAGCACGCAACATCGTCTGTTCAGGGGCGATCCCACTTGCTATCACAGACTGCCTGAACTTCGGTAATCCCGAGAAGCCGGAAATCTTCTGGCAGATCGAAAAATCGGTCGATGGAATGAGTGAAGCATGCCGGGAGCTGAGCACACCGGTCATCGGGGGGAATGTATCCCTTTATAACGAATCAATGGGAACAGCGATCTACCCGACACCGGTTGTCGGCATGGTCGGATTGATCGAAGACATCGACCACATCACCACCCAAAGCTTCAAAGCAGAAGGAGACCTCATTTATCTGCTGGGTGAAACCCTCGAAGAGTTCGGCGGTAGCGAGCTTCAGAAGATGACGGAAGGGAAGATCTTCGGCCATGCACCGGCAATCGACCTGAAAGTGGAGCTTCGCCGTCAGATGCAACTCCTCGAAGCCATCCAGGAAGGCCTTGTCGCCTCTGCACATGATCTTGCAGAAGGCGGTCTGTCTGTCGCCCTTGCTGAATCGGCTTTCGGTACCGATGGTCTTGGAGCGGAAGTGACGCTCTCAGAATCAAATCCTGTAGCGGATCTGTTCAGTGAAACTCAATCCCGCTTCCTCATCACTGTCAAACCGGGACACCAGGAAGCTTTTGAACGACTAGTATCTGAAACGACCCTTATCGGTCGTGTAACGGATAATGCGATCCTATCCATCAAGTCCGAGGCAGAAGGTAGCCTCGTGAATGCATCGGTCCAAGAGCTGGAAGCAGCTTGGAAAGGAGCAATCCCATGCTTACTGAAATCAAAGGCTTAAACGAAGAGTGCGGCGTCTTCGGTATCTGGGGTCATCCCAATGCCGCCCAGATCACCTATTATGGACTTCACAGCCTGCAGCACAGGGGACAGGAGGGGACGGGAATCGTCGTATCTGACGGGGAACGCCTCCGATGCCTGAAAGGGGAAGGCCTCGTCACAGAGGTTTTCCATGAAGGGACGATCGAGAAGCTGGAAGGAACGGGAGCCATCGGCCATGTGCGCTATGCAACGGCTGGAGGGGGGGGGTATGAGAACGTCCAGCCCCTCCTCTTCAACTCCCAGACCGGCGGACTTGCCCTCGCCCATAACGGGAACCTGGTGAATGCCAACGGACTCAAGCATCAGCTTGAAGGACAGGGAAGCATCTTCCAGACAACGTCCGATACAGAGGTCCTGGCCCATCTGATCAAACGAAGCGGATTTTCCAGCCTGAAGAATCGCGTCCGCAATGCCCTTTCCATGGTCAAGGGGGCGTATGCCTTCGTCATCATGACCGAAGATGAGCTCATGGTCGCCCTCGATCCCCACGGACTGCGTCCCCTTTCCCTCGGGAAGATCGGGGATGCGTACTGTGTGGCATCCGAGACCTGTGCGTTTGATATCGTCGGGGCGGAATTCATCCGGGACGTCGAGCCTGGTGAACTTCTCGTCATCAATGATGAAGGTGTGACATCCGAAAAATTCAGTTTCTCCAGTGGCAACGCCATGTGTACGATGGAATACGTGTATTTCTCCAGACCGGACAGCAATATCCAGGGTGTGAACGTCCACTCCGCACGGAAGCGGATGGGGATGGAGCTTGCGAAGGAAGCACCGATCGAAGCGGACGTCGTGACGGGGGTGCCGGACTCCAGCATCTCGAGTGCCATTGGATATGCAGAGGCTTCGGGCATTCCGTATGAGCTCGGGCTCATTAAGAATCGTTACGTCGGCAGGACCTTCATCCAGCCGTCCCAATCGTTGCGTGAGCAAGGCGTGAAGATGAAACTCTCCCCTGTGCGCGGCGTCGTGGAAGGGAAGCGGGTCGTGATGGTCGATGACTCCATCGTCCGCGGAACAACAAGCAGGCGGATCGTCAGCATGCTGAAAGAAGCGGGGGCGAAGGAAGTCCACGTGTGCATCAGCTCGCCGCCGATCAAGAATCCATGCTTTTACGGCATAGATACGTCCACACATGAAGAGTTGATCGCAGCGAACAACTCAGTGGAAGAGATGAGGCAGATCATCGGAGCCGATTCCCTCACATTCCTGTCAACAGAAGGGGTCATGAAGGCGATCGACCGAGATGATCATTCCGACAATCGCGGGCAGTGCCTGGCATGCTTCACAGGGAAATATCCGACTGAAATCTATCCGGATACCCTTCATCCACACGAAAAAGAGCTAGTGAAATAGGAGGAAGATTGATGGCTAATGCATATCGGCAAGCAGGAGTTGACATAGAAGCAGGATACGAATCCGTCGATCGGATCAAGAAGCACGTCAAGCGGACGGCCCGGGAAGGCGTCCTTGGTCAGTTGGGGAGCTTCGGCGGCATGTTCGATCTCTCGGCATTGAACTTGAAGGAGCCGGTCCTCGTCTCCGGGACGGACGGGGTGGGGACGAAGCTGAAGCTCGCCTTCCAGGCGGCTCGCCATGACACCATCGGCATCGACTGCGTCGCCATGTGTGTGAATGACATCGTGGTCCAGGGTGCGGAACCATTATATTTCCTTGATTATATTGCCACTGGCAAAGCCGTACCGGAAAAGATCGAAGCGATCGTCAAAGGGATTGCCGACGGCTGCGAGCAGGCAGGCTGTGCCTTGATTGGCGGTGAGACTGCGGAAATGCCGGGCATGTACGCAGATGATGAGTATGATATTGCCGGATTTTCCGTTGGTGCCTGTGAGAAGAAGGCGATCGTGACGGGAGAAGAGATCCACGAAGGTGACGTTCTCATCGGCCTCGCCTCAAGCGGGATCCACAGTAACGGCTATTCCCTTGTAAGGAAGGTCTTCTTCGATGATCATGATTTCGACCTTGAATCCGTTCTTCCTGGATGGGACGCCCCTCTTGGTGAAGTCCTCCTGACACCGACGAAGATTTACGTGAAGCCGGTACTGGAGACGCTGAAGGCATTCACCATCAAAGGAATGAGCCATGTGACGGGCGGTGGATTCATCGAGAACATTCCACGGATGCTTCCCGATGGACTGAAAGCCCATATCACTGAAGGTGCGTGGGACATCCCTCCGATCTTCGGAGCCCTTGAAGAGTACGGCCGCATCCCGAGGGAAGAGATGTACAATATCTTCAATATGGGAATTGGTTTCGTATTGGCCGTCGAGAAGGAATCGGCTGAAGAGGTCGTTGCATTCTTGAATGGCATCGACGCAGGAGCGGCTATCATCGGGCATGTCGGCGAAGGGAACGGCGTGACGATTTCGACTGCCACAGGAAGCGGACGATCATGAAGAAGATTGCCGTGTTTGCATCGGGGAGCGGAAGCAACTTTCAATCGATCGTGGATGAAATTGACAGCGGCACCCTTGAGGCCGATGTCCGATTGCTTGTATGCGATCGCCCCGGTGCCCGGGCGACAGAGCGTGCGGAAGCGGCAGGAATCCCTGTCTTCTCCTTCCGGGCGAAAGAGTATGAGAGCAAGGAAGCCTTCGAAGGTGAAATCGTCCGTGAACTGAGGGCGTCGGGCGTTGAGTTCATCGTCCTTGCGGGATACATGAGGCTGATCGGGCCGACGCTCCTGGAGGCATTCGACGGAAAGATCGTCAATATCCATCCGTCCATCCTTCCGGCTTTTCCCGGTAAGGATGCCATCGGGCAGGCGTTCGACGGTGGGGTGAAGGTGACCGGAGTAACGATTCATTATGTGGACGCCGGAATGGATACCGGTGAAATCATTGCTCAAGAAGCCGTGACCGTGGCGGCCGATGAAACAAGGGAGTCCCTTCAGCACAAGATTCAGGCGGTTGAGCACCGTCTGTACCCGGCAACGTTGAAACAGCTGTTCCAAGCAAAAAAGTGACAAGTACGTTGCTTTAATATGGTAGAGTGGTAACGTAGGAAGTAACTAACACCCTGAGGAGGATTCACATTGAAAAAAAGAGCATTGATCAGTGTTTCGGATAAAAGCGGAGTGATCGAATTTGCAAGCGAGCTCCGGGCATTGGGTTTTGAGATCATTTCAACAGGAGGTACGAAGCGTCTTCTTCGTGACAGCGGGGTAGAAGTCATCGGAGTAGAAGACGTGACTGGGTTCCCTGAGATCCTTGAAGGGCGCGTCAAGACCCTTCATCCGTTCATTCATGGTGGGCTACTGGCCAAGCGCGGCGAGGAAAGCCATCTTGAGCAGATGAAAGAGCAGGGCATCGAAGGAATCGATCTAGTCTGTGTGAACCTGTATCCATTCCAACAAACGATCTCCAAACCGAATGTCGAAGCGGATGAGGCCATCGAGAACATCGACATCGGTGGACCGACGATGCTTCGTGCCGCAGCAAAGAATCATCAATATGTCACCGTCGTCGTCGATCACCTTGATTACGAAGACGTGCTGGCCGAGCTCAAAGTCAATGGAGTCGTTCCTCATGAGAAGCGCAGGAAGCTTGCTGCAAAAGTATTCCGCCATACAGCCGCGTATGATGCCTATATCGCAGAGTACATGACCGAGCTTGCAGGCGAGGAGAACCCTGAGCGCCTCACCCGCACATTCGAGCTCAAGCAGGCGCTCCGATACGGTGAAAATCCACATCAGGAAGCATCCTTCTATCGTTCTGCCCTTGGGTCGGATTTCTCCATTGCCATGGCAAGACAGCTTCACGGGAAGGAGCTTTCCTATAACAACATCAGCGATGCCAATGCAGCCCTTCAGATCGTAAAGGAATTCGACGGTCCGGCAGCGGTCGCCGTCAAGCATATGAACCCTTGCGGCGTCGGAGTCGGGGAAACGATTCTCGAAGCGTACGAAAAGGCGTATGAAGCGGACTCCACGTCCATTTTCGGCGGCATTGTTGCTTTGAACCGCCAGGTGGATGCAGCCACAGCCAGGTTGCTTCATGAGATCTTCCTTGAGATCGTCATCGCACCTGCATTCAGCGACGAAGCATTCGAAATCCTTTCAGGCAAGAAGAACATCAGGCTCATGACCGTACCGTTCAATTCCGTGAAGAAAACGGAGCGCCGTTTGACATCGGTTGAGGGCGGGCTCCTTGTACAGGCTGACGATACGCACACCCTCGAGCAGGCAGATGTCCGTGTCGTGACGAAGCGTCAACCGACAGAAGAAGAGTGGGATGCATTGAAGCTCGGATGGAAGGTCGTCAAACACGTAAAATCCAATGCCATCGTCGTGACGGACGATCAGATGACACTCGGTGTCGGTGCCGGTCAGATGAATCGTGTCGGCGCCGCCAAAATCGCCCTTGAACAGGCGGGTGAACGAGCAAAGGGGGCGTCCCTCGCATCCGACGCCTTCTTCCCGATGGGAGATACGGTGGAGACGGCAGCGGCAGCCGGCATCACGGCTATCATCCAGCCGGGTGGGTCGATCCGCGACGAGGAATCGATCAAGAAAGCGGATGAGCACGGAATCGCCATGGTCTTCACAGGCGTACGTCATTTCAAACATTAAGGCCATTCTGCCCCTCCTGATTGTGAGGGGCTTCCCTATCAAAAGGAGGTTCTACTGATGAACGTGTTAGTGATTGGACGTGGCGGCCGTGAGCATGCCATCTGCAAAAAGCTTGCCGAAAGTGACAGTGTGTCGAAAGTGTATTGTGCTCCCGGGAATGCGGGCATCTCCGAGGTGGCGCAGCTTGTGCCGATCCAGGAGACGAATATCCGGGCCCTAGTGGAGTTTGCCAGGGCGGAAAAGCTTGATTTCACATTCGTCGGTCCGGAAAATCCCCTTCTGGAAGGGATCGTCGATGTATTCAGGGCGGAGTCGCTTCCGATCTTCGGTCCGATCAAGGATGCGGCAATCATTGAAGGAAGCAAATCGTTCTCCAAGCAGCTCATGAAGGATTACGGGATCCCGACAGCGGATTATGAAGTATTCACCCATGCTGCGGATGCCATTGAATATGTAAAGAGGAAAGGTGCACCCATCGTCATCAAAGCCGATGGTCTTGCAGCCGGTAAAGGGGTCGTTGTAGCCGGTACGGTGGAGGAAGCGGTCGGGGCGCTGGAGGACATGCTCGTGAATGCCCGTTTCGGTGATGCTTCCCAGAAGGTTGTGGTGGAAGAGTGTCTGTTCGGTGAAGAATTCTCCCTCATGGCCTTTGTGGACGGTACGACCGTCCACCCCATGGTGATTGCACAGGATCACAAGCGTGCACATGATGGGGATGAAGGGCCGAATACAGGTGGGATGGGGGCATACTCCCCGGTTCCCCACATTCCTGATGAGGTGGTGCAGGATGCCGTGAAGACCGTCCTCGAACCGACGGCTCGTGCCATGGTCGAAGAAGGTCGCCCGTTCACGGGGATTCTTTATGCCGGTTTGATGCTCACGAGTAATGGCCCGAAAGTCATTGAATTCAATGCGCGCTTCGGCGATCCTGAAACCCAGGTGGTACTGCCGCGGCTGACATCCGACTTCGGCCTTGTGGTGAAAGACTTGATCGAAGGGAAGGACGTGTCCCTGGAGTGGAGCGAGGAAGCAGTGGTCGGTGTCGTTCTCGCTGCCGAGGGCTACCCTGGGTCCTACAGGAAGGGCGTTCCGATCCCGGACTTGAGCGCGTTTGAACTTGTGTACCACGCAGGAACGGAGACGGGTGAAACAGGACTAGTCTCAAACGGAGGAAGAGTCCTTCTCACAGCGGCGAAGGGACCTTCGGTTGAACAGGCCATGGAAGCCGTCTATGAAAAGCTGGGACCGCTGGAAACGCCGGGTCTCTTTTATCGAACGGATATCGGGGCGAAGGCTATCGGACGCGTTTCTTCCTGACACGTTTCACGTAGACGAATAGAAATGCCACGATCCCTCCGATGATGGACAGCAGGACATAAGACATATCCGTGATGTATTCAAGCATGTTTTAACACTCCTTTTCATACGAATGAGAGTGCCGGGATCCCCGGCACTCTTTTCTTTGTGTCTTAGTTCTTTGTGAAGCCGGAATCAGGAATCCCGCCTTTTAACGCTTTGGCTACCTCATCATTGGAGAATTGCTCCGGGTTGAACTCGCTTTTCTTTTCTTGATGCGGTTCCGGGTGCACAGGTGCATGCTTCGCCGGTTCATGTTGATTGTGGTGCTCGTGACCCCCATGCTCGTCCTTCTTATTCCAAGAGAACATATCTTTCATGTTCATGCCTTTGTCAGAGTCCCTTCCCATAAGGTCTGTGACAGGACAGTATTTCAGGAATCCTTCCCCGATTTTCATGGCGGCGACGGCTGCGACGAGCAAATAGGACTTTCTCCACGGGCGTTTGACAAGCTTGGCTGTGGTCCAGGCGAGGAGGGTGAAACCGATGGTGATCCTCACGAGGGCGTTGATGATTCCGATGTTTGATGATACCTTCATTTCCTTCATCTCCTTGAGTGTAAAATTCACATAATTGTTTAAACCTTTACTGCGTTAAATAGTAAAATATGTTAGCATGGGAACTATACTATTATCATTCCACTAGAGGAGTGTTCACATTGGAACAACGCTACAGATGGAAGAACAAAGAGCTGAGAGAACATGTACAGGTGCTGGATGGACAGCGCTCCCCTAGCATGCTCCTGAAGAATGCCACATACCTACATTCGACTCTCAAGAAATGGGTTGAGGGCCATATCTGGATCGATCGCGACCGCATCGTATATGCCGGAGACCGCCTGCCGGAAGATACATCGGACTGCGAGATCATCGATTGCCGCTCCCACTATCTTGTTCCGGGGTACATCGAACCGCATGTTCACCCGTTTCAGCTTTATAATCCCCAGACTTTCACCAAATATGCATCTCAGACCGGAACAACGACATTTATCAACGACAATCTGATGATGTTTTTATTATCAGGAAAAAAGAAAGCGTTTACTTTATTGAAAGAGATCAAAAAACTACCTGTGACCATGTACTGGTGGACACGGTTCGATTCACAGACAGAGATGGTACAGGAAGAAACGACGTTCTCGAATCGGGAAGTGAAATCTTGGCTGGAGCATGATGCTGTCATCCAGGGCGGGGAACTGACGGCGTGGCCGCGCCTCCTTGAGGGGGATGATCTCATTCTTCACTGGATGCAGGAAGCGAAGAGGATGGGCAAGGCCGTGGAAGGCCATCTGCCGGGTGCTTCGGATAAGACGATCGCGAAGCTCCGCCTTCTCGGGATCGACGGAGATCATGAATCCATGACCGGCGAAGACGTGTATAAGCGCCTTCTCCAAGGGCTGACGGTCACCTTGAGGCACTCGTCCATCCGACCGGATTTGCCGGTTTTACTGGAAGGACTGAAGGAGCAGGGAATCGACACATATGATTCCCTCCTATTCACGACAGATGGGTCTACTCCGGCCTTTTACGAAGATGGTGTGATGAACGGCTTGATCAATATGGCCATCGAAAGCGGCATCCCTGAAGTCGAAGCGTTCAACATGGCAAGCTATAATGCGGCCAGACATTACGGGATCGGGCATCTTCATGGGATGATTGCGACGGGACGCGTGGCCAACATCAACTTCCTGAAGAAGAAGGACGATGCAACACCCGTTTCGGTTCTTGCGAAAGGGAAGTGGGTACTGAAGGACGGGGAACCAGTGAAAGAGGATACGGTCATCCCTTGGTCGACCAATGGGGTCAAGCCCCTCGATCTCAACTGGGAGGCAGGATATGATGATATGCAGTTCTCTATGCCGTTCGGAATCGAAATGGTCAATGACGTCATCACGAAGCCGTATTCCATTGCGATCAATCCATCCCAGGATGTACTCTCTACGGAGCACGATGAATCCTTCCTCCTTATGCTAGACCGCGGAGGGAAGTGGAGGATCTCGACGATGATCAAAGGATTCGCTCACTCTGTCATGGGGTTTGCGTCATCGTACTCCAATACGGGGGACATCATCGTCATCGGGAAGAGCAAGCCCGACATGATTGCGGCGTTCAACCGCATGAAGGAGCTGGGCGGAGGCATCGTCCTGACGGAAAACGGGGAAGTCGTCCAGGAAATCCCCCTTCCATTGAGTGGGATCCTTTCCGACAAGGAGATGCCTGAATTGATCGGGGAAGAAAAGGCACTGAAAGAGGCCCTGATCGAGAGGGGCTACACGTTTGCCGATCCGATCTATACCCTGCTCTTCCTGCAGTCCACCCATCTTCCGTACATCCGTGTCACACCGAAAGGAATCTATGATGTCATGAATAAAACGGTACTCTTTCCGACGATAATGCGTTAAAATATGAAAGTAAGTTCATTTTAATAAAATAGGGGTGTTCAGCATGCTTGTTCGTTTCATGGCCATTGCCATAAGCGTGCTCACACTTGTCGCATGCAGCTCAAATCAGCCAACGAATCCGACTGACAATGAAGATGCCGTCCCAGTATCAGAAGACAAGACAGGTGCTGAGTCCCACTCTCCTTTAACAGGGGAAGTCCAGGATGAAGGAAACGGCAGGTCCATCGCCGTCATGATCAATAATCATCCGAAGGCAAGACCGCAATCAGGCTTATCCCAGGCGGATATCGTCTATGAAATCCTCGCCGAAGGGAATATTACCCGATTTTTGGCCATCTTTCAGAGTGAATGGCCTGAGAATGTGGGTCCTGTAAGGAGTGCAAGGGATTATTATATCAGTCTCGCAAAGGGGTATGACAGTCTGTTCATCGCACATGGTTATTCGCCTGATGCGAAAAAGATCCTTCAGGGCGGCTCTGTTGATAACCTGAATGGTATCAGCTATGATGGAACATTGTTCAAACGGGCAAGCTCACGGAAGGCACCCCATAATTCCTATATCACGTTCGAGAACATCAAGAAGGGTGCCGACGATCTGGGGTATGACCTTTCCGCCCCACCCAAGAATCTCGCTTTCTCGGATGATCCGGCAAAAGGGAAGGCTGCAGGCTCCGTCATGGTATCCTATGAGGATCCTTCCTTCGATTCCACTTTCATCTATAACCGAGATGAGGGCAAATACGAACGGTATTCAGCAGGCGACCAAACCATGGATGACGGAACAAAAAATCCCGTCCTCATCGAGAATCTATTGATCATCCAAGCGCGTCATGAGGTCGTCGACACCTCGGGCAGACAGATGATCGACTTCGAAAGCGGAGGGAAGGCCTACCTGATCCAAGAGGGCATCCTCCGGGACGTCAACTGGAAGAACGACGGGGGACGCATCCTCCCTTATCAGGACGGAAAACCGATTCCTTTCCACCCGGGCCACACGTGGATCTCTGTGATACCCGATTCTCCGGGACTATCGGAAGCCGTATCCTATGAAGAGGGCAGATGATCTTCTTCTCAGCGCGTTACGGCACTAATTTTTAGCAAATAAAGGAGTATACCATTATGCAAATCAATAAACTTAGGGGCAAAGAACTCGATCAGCTCTTCAATGCCGTCCTTTCACTTCAGGATCTGGAAGAGTGCTATCGTTTCTTCGATGACCTTTGTACCATCAATGAAATTCAATCACTGGCTCAGCGCCTTGAGGTGGCACGCATGCTTCAGGACGGGAATACCTATCATAAAATCGAAACGGAGACCGGTGCCAGTACCGCCACCATCTCACGTGTCAAACGCTGCTTGAACTATGGGAACGATACGTATCAACTTGTGCTCGACCGCGTTCATAAAAAAGATGATAAAGAGGAAGACAGCTGATTGCAGCCGTCTTTCTTTTTTTGTCCGGAGGGTGATTCCTTCAACTTTTTTACAGCCGACGATGGTATGCGATGCCTGTCCGTAAATGATATAATACGTTAGATGGAAGAATGAATGGAGGAACGACAGTATGTATGATGTCCGGCAGTGGAGCCATGTGTTTAAATTAGATCCGAACAAAACCATAGAAGATGGAGAGCTTGAAGCCATCTGTGAATCCGGGACCGATGCCATCCTGGTAGGGGGGACGGACGGTGTGACCCTTGAGAATGTCCTGGATTTGATGGCTCGTGTGCGGCGCTATACGGTTCCCTGTATCCTTGAAGTATCGAATATGGAATCCCTGACACCGGGATTCGACTTGTATTTCATCCCCATGGTCTTGAACAGTTCGGACACCGACTGGGTGACGGGACTGCATCATCAAGCCGTGAAGGAATACGGAGAAATCATGAACTGGGAGGAGATCCTGGTGGAGGGGTACTGCATCATGAACCCCGACTGCAAGGCGGCACAGTTGACCGGCGCAACAGGCGCCCTCGATGCTGAAGATGCAGCAGCCTATGCCCGCATGGCCGAAGAGATGTTCCACCTGCCGATCTTCTACTTGGAGTACAGTGGGATGTATGGGGATATCGATACGGTCAAAGAAGTGAGCGACGCCCTGAATGAGACGACGTTCTTCTACGGAGGGGGCATCTCGAATGCCCGTCAAGCAAAAGAGATGGCGGACATCGCCGATGTGATCGTGGTCGGCAATGCCGTGTATGATAATCTGAAAGAAGCGCTCAAAACCGTGAAAGCTGTAAAAGGATAAAAGTAGCCATTGGCCTAAGCATAAAGTATAATGATAAAAAATAGAACGTATGTTCGTTATGGTGGTGAAGAGAATGCAATTTTTGACTGATCGATTATTGAACGGGATGAATCCACAGCAGGCAGAAGCCGTAAAGGCGACCGATGGGCCTCTGTTGATCATGGCAGGTGCAGGCTCCGGGAAGACGAGGGTGTTGACCCACCGGATCGCCTATCTGATGGTGGAAAAAGGAGTAAATCCTTATAATATACTGGCCATCACGTTTACGAATAAAGCGGCAAGGGAGATGAAGGAGCGGATCACGAATATTCTCGGGGGCGCGTCCGAGAGTATCTGGATTTCCACCTTCCACAGCATGTGTGTACGGATCCTCAGAAGGGATATCGACCGGATCGGCATCAACCGGAACTTCACGATCCTTGATACGACGGATCAGCAGTCCGTCATCAAGTCGATCCTGAAGGACCGCAACATCGATCCGAAGAAATTCGATCCACGATCGATCCTCGGCTCGATCAGCTCAGCGAAGAATGAACTGATCCCCCCTGAAGAATTCGCGAAGAATGCAGGGAGCTATTATGATCAGGTCGTTTCCGATGTGTACACGGAATACCAGAGACGCCTCAGAAAGAATCAGGCACTCGACTTCGATGATCTGATCATGACGACGATCCAGCTGTTCCAAAGGGTGCCGGAAGTGCTTGAATTCTATCAGCGCAAATTCCAATATATCCATGTGGATGAGTATCAGGATACGAACAGGGCCCAGTACATGCTCGTCAAGCTCATGGCTTCGCGCTTCCAGAATCTCTGTGTCGTCGGTGACTCCGATCAGTCCATTTATAAATGGCGCGGTGCCGACATTGCCAATATCCTATCCTTCGAGAAGGATTACCCGAGGGCCAAAGTCATCCTCCTCGAGCAGAATTACCGCTCGACGAAGCGGATCCTCCAGGCGGCGAACGAAGTCATCCAGAAGAATTCGAATAGGAAGCCGAAGAACCTGTGGACGGAAAACCATGACGGTGAGAAGATTTCTTATTTCAGAGCGGATACGGAACAGTCCGAAGCTCAGTTCGTAACGGGTAAAATCAAGGAAATGGTGGATGCAGGAAAGCGGAAATACTCCGACTTTGCCATCCTGTATCGGACCAATGCACAGTCCCGTGTCATGGAGGAAGTTCTCCTCAAATCGAATATTGAATATGCCATCGTCGGCGGAATCAAGTTCTACGATCGTAAAGAGATCAAGGACATCCTAGCCTATCTGCGTCTCATTTCGAACCCTGATGATGACATCAGCCTGCAAAGGGTCATCAACGTACCGAAACGGGGAGTGGGGGCAACGTCCCTCGATAAGATTGCCCGATATGCCCAGGACCATGATATTTCCATGTTCACGGCCCTTGAAGAAGCCGATTTCATCGGATTGAGCCCGAAAATCACCAAAGCCGTGATTGAATTCAAGGAAATGATCAAAGGCTATACAGGAATGCAGGAGTATCTGTCCGTCACGGAACTCGTGGAAGAGATCCTCGATAAGTCGGGATACAACGACATGCTGAAGGCAGAGAAATCCATTGAATCCCAAAGCCGCCTCGAGAACTTGGACGAGTTCCTTTCTGTTACCAAGGAGTTCGAGAAATCGAATGAGGATAAGAGTCTGGTGGCTTTCCTGACAGACCTTGCCCTTGTAGCCGATATCGACAAGCTGGATGAAGATGATAAGCCGAAGGATTCCGTCATCCTGATGACGCTCCATGCGGCGAAGGGGCTTGAGTTTCCGGTGGTCTTCCTGATGGGGATGGAAGAAGGGGTATTCCCTCATAGTCGATCCCTTATGGAAGAAGATGAGATGGAGGAAGAGCGCAGGCTTGCGTATGTCGGTATCACCCGTGCAGAAGAAGAACTGTATATCTCGAATGCGCAGATGCGGACCCTCTTCGGGCAGACAAAGATGAATCCTGTTTCGCGATTCATCAATGAAATCCCTGCAGATCTGCTGGATAACGTGGTGACCGAGAAGAAAAGCGCCATCTCCTTCCAGTCATCCCGCCCGGCTGCGCGCCCGGCACCGAGAAAACCGGTTTCACGTCCGGCACCGGCATCCGGAGGGGCTGCTGCAAGCTGGCAGGTCGGCGATAAAGCACAGCATAAAAAATGGGGAACAGGCACCGTGGTCAGCGTAAAAGGCTCCGGTGACGGCGTCGAACTCGACATCGCCTTCCCGAGTCCGACGGGGATCAAGCGCCTCCTGGCGAAATTCGCCCCGATTGAAAAAGTGTGAACAACCTACAAATCGTCTGAAAGGGCTGTGTGGAAATGGAACGACAATCAGCTGAAAAGCGCGTGCAGGAGCTGCACGAAACCTTGAATCAGTATAACTATGAATATCATGTACTCGACAAGCCGTCAGTTCCTGATTCCGAATATGACCAGCGTCTGAGGGAGCTCATCGAACTAGAGGGCCAATTTCCGGACCTGAAGTCGCCGGATTCCCCTACACAAAGGGTCGGCGGGGCAATCCTTGATTTCTTTGAAAAAGTCGAGCACAGGACGCCCATGCTCAGTCTCGGGAATGCCTTTAACGAGCAGGATCTGCGGGATTTCGACAGACGTGTCCGCCAGGCAGTCGGCGAAGATTTTTCCTATGTATGCGAGCTGAAGATCGATGGACTTGCCGTTTCCCTCCGCTATGAGGGCGGCCGCTTCGTTCAAGGTGCAACCAGGGGGGATGGTTCCATCGGCGAAGACATCACCTCCAACCTGAAGACGATCCGCTCGATTCCCTTGAAAGTGAAAGACACGGCCGCATTTGAAGTGAGGGGCGAGGCGTTCATGCCGAAGCGGTCGTTCGAAGCATTGAATGCCGCGAAAGAAGAGCGGGGAGAAGAACCGTTTGCCAATCCGCGGAACGCAGCGGCCGGCTCCATTCGTCAGCTTGATCCGAAAATCGCGGCTTCGCGGAACCTAGATATCTTCCTCTATGCCTTGGCGGAAATCGGGGATATGGGGATCGAGTCGCACAGCGAGGGGCTCGATCGCCTGGATGAACTGGGTTTTAAGACGAATCCGGAGCGCAAACGGTGCGCCACGATTGAAGAAGTATTGGAATACGTGGAGAAATGGACGCAGGGCCGCCCTGATCTCTCGTATGATATCGACGGGATCGTCATCAAAGTGGATGCCCTCGATCAACAGAGTGAACTCGGGACGACGGCGAAGAGCCCAAGATGGGCCATCGCCTTCAAGTTTCCGGCAGAAGAAGTCGTTACGATCCTGAAGGACATCGAGCTGAGTGTCGGACGCACCGGTGTGGTGACGCCGACTGCAATTCTCGAGCCTGTCAGGGTTGCAGGGACGACCGTTCAACGTGCCTCCCTGCATAATGAAGACCTTATCCGTGAGAAAGACATCAAGATCGGCGACCACGTTGTGATCAAAAAGGCAGGGGATATCATCCCTGAAGTAGTGAATGTACTCGAAGAAAAGCGTACCGGCGAAGAACAGGAATTCTCCATGCCGACCCACTGTCCCGAGTGTGAAAGCGAACTGGTGAGACTGGAAGGAGAGGTCGCCCTCCGGTGCATCAATCCGAAATGTCCCGCCCAGATCAGGGAAGGACTCATCCATTTCGTTTCACGGAATGCCATGAACATCGACGGACTGGGAGAGAAGGTCATTAGCCAGTTGTTCAGGGAACAGCTCATTGAAGATGTAGCCGACCTGTATCGACTGGAACGTGAGCAGCTCCTCGCCCTTGAACGGATGGGGGAGAAGTCCGTTGATAATCTCCTTGCTGCCATCGAAGCATCGAAGAAGAACTCACTTGAAAAGTTGCTGTTCGGCCTCGGGATCCGTCATGTCGGTGCCAAAGCCGCCAAGACCCTGTCCCAGGAATTCGGGACGATGGACAAGCTATCCTCAGCCTCTGCTGAAGAGCTGACGGCTGTCAATGAGATCGGCGGGAAAATGGCTGAAGCCATCGTCGCCTATTTCGAGAACGAAGAAGTACAGGAGCTGCTCCAGGAACTGAAGGATGCCGGAGTGAACATGGAATATAAAGGACCTAAACCGGTCGCTGCAAGCGACGTGGACTCCTATTTCGCAGGGAAGACCATCGTCCTTACAGGGAAGATCGAACAGCTCAGCAGGAATGAAGCGAAAGAACGGATCGAAGCCCTCGGAGGCAAGGTGACAGGAAGCGTGAGCAAGAAAACAGACCTCGTCATTGCAGGGGAAGAAGCAGGTTCCAAGCTAACGAAGGCCAATGAGCTGGAGATCGAGGTTTGGGATGAGGATAAGCTGTTGGAAGAACTAAACCGATAAGAGGTGTAGCAACGAATGAAAAAAGGAATCGTGGCCGCTCTCTCCGTACTGTTCCTACTGGGAGGATGTGCACCGACGTTTGAGAAGCAGGATCAGGTGGTTCAGGAGAACAAATCCGACGAAGGAACAAAAGGATTTATTCCTAACTTCCAAATTTCGGAAAACTATTACAAGACGATGATGCCTTATGAAACAAGTGAAACCCGGGGCGTTGTCGTAAACGACCTCGGATCACGCTATGATATCAATGAGATCGAGACGGGGCTTATGCGGGTAGCCCAGAATCAATTTCCTACAGACGAGTATTTCTTCAAAGAAGGGAAATACCTTGATAAGGAAACGGTCGACAGCTGGCTGCAGCGTAAATATACGAGCAAGCAGCTCAAGGATAAGAAAATGAAGGAGTCCGAGAATATCGGGCTCAACCCTGTCCAGGAGGATGGCGATACTGAACCGATCTACCTCGCCCATCTTGTGGAACATAACTACCTCGTTAAGGTTAAAGATGGTAATAAAGACAAAGCTAAGCTTGGAGGAGTTGTGATTGCCCTCTCCCTGAACTCGGTCCAGTATGAGACGAATATGTCCAGCGGAGCCAGGACCGTCAAGAATATCAGCAATGACGAGCTGAAGCAGCAGGGAATGAAGATGGCCGAAGAGGTCGTGAAACGCCTCCGTCAGAAAGACGGGCTCAAAAACGCCCCGATCATGATTGCCCTTTATAAGCAGGCGCCGAAAGACGAACGTGTACCCGGTCATTTCTTCGCCTATTCCGTGGCAGGGAACGGAGAGGACTCGATCCAGGATTGGAATGATGTCAATGAAAGCCACTATCTCTTCCCTTCCCCTGAAGCGGCCGATGCCCATCCGAATGATTACAAAGTCTTCAAGACCCTGAAAGATGACGTGGAGGATTACTTCCCGGTATACACCGGTTTGACCGGCCAAGCACTATATGAAGATGATAAACTGGCAAAAATGGATTTTGAAGTCGCCCTCACCTTTGAAGGGAAGACCGAAACCATTGGATTTGCCCAGCATCTGGCCTCTATGATCACGAAACATGTGCCTGAAGGTTGGGACATGAAATTAACCATCTCCTCTTCCGACGGGCCTGAAGCCCTCATCGTGAAGAAAAAAGGAAGCAAGGAAACCTACGTCCATATCTATGAATGAACCCTCAACCCCGTCCTGTAAAGGCGGGGTTTTTTCGTGTGCTGCGAGAATTGTCGAACGATAAGCAATAAAAAGGTGTTCCATAACAGCATTATCTGTTATACAATACAAACATATTAAATAAACTGTATTATAACAATACAGAGTGGAAGGTGTGATGAGCAAAGATGGACACCAAAGTAATAGGCATGAGAATAAAGGGAGAAGGATCATACAAAGAGATCCTCACAGATGAAGCACTGGGATTTCTTGAACAGCTGGAAAGGCGGTTCGGTCAGAGGAGGAAGGAACTGCTTGAAGCAAGGTTGAATCGTCAAAAACGGTTTGATGAAGGGGAATCACCGGGTTTCTTGGACGAGACGGAGCATATCCGCAAGCTTGCCTGGACAGTGGATGAACTGCCGGAAGCTTTAAAAGATCGCCGGGTGGAAATCACCGGTCCGGTCGATCGCAAGATGATGATCAATGCGTTGAACTCCGGGGCGAATTGCTTCATGGCCTGCCTGGAGGATGCGACATCTCCGACGTGGCAGAATGTCATGGAAGGGCAAGTCAATCTTCGGGATGCGGTAAACGGTTCGATCCACTACAGTCAGCCCGGTGGGAAAGAATACCGCCTCAACGGGGAAGGGGCCGTTCTCATCGTCAGACCGAGGGGGATGCACCTGGAAGAGAAGCATATTGAGCTGGACGGTGAACCGCTCTCCGCAGGACTGGTTGATTTTGGTTTGCACCTCTTCCACAGTGGTCGGAAGCTTGCCGGGACCGGGAGGGGACCATTCTTCTACCTTCCCAAACTTGAAAGTCACCAGGAGGCCCGCTTCTGGAATGATGTGTTCGTCTATTCCCAGAAGGCGGTCGGACTGCCGAGGGGGACGATCAAGGCAACCGTGCTGATCGAAACCATCACCGCTGCGTTTGAAATGGATGAAATCCTTTATGAACTGAAAGAGCACTCGGCTGGCCTCAATTGTGGGCGTTGGGATTATATCTTCAGCTATATCAAAAAATTCCGCACGAGGGGAGTCCTACCCGACCGCTCCACCGTCACCATGACGGCGCCGTTCATGCGGGCCTACTCCCTGCTGACGATCAAGACCTGTCACCGGAGGGGGGCACCGGCGATAGGAGGAATGGCGGCGCAGATTCCCATTAAAGGCGATCCCGAAAAGAACGAGGAAGCTTTCCGGAAAGTACGGCAGGATAAGGAGCGGGAAGCGAGGGATGGACATGACGGTACCTGGGTTGCGCATCCCGGACTGGTACAGGTCGCGAAAGATGTGTTCGACGGGGAGATGCCAGGGGATAATCAGATCGGGGATAAACGGCTGACGGGTCTGCAGATCACAGCGGAGGACCTTCTCAAGCTTCCAGAGGGAACAATCACGGAAGCCGGGGTGCGTCTTAATATCAACGTGGGGATCCGCTATGTGGCTGCCTGGCTGAAAGGGCAGGGGGCTGTACCGATCAACCACCTGATGGAGGATGCAGCAACCGCCGAGATCTCCCGCGCGCAGCTTTGGCAGTGGATCAGGCATCGGGAAGGGGTCCTGGCAGACGGACGGAAGCTGACGATGGAACTCTATGAAGCCATCAAGCAGGAAGAGCTTACGAGAATCAAAGACGAATTCGGCACCGCGTATGAGGAGAAGCGCTTCCCGGAAGCGGTGGAACTGTTCGATGAATTGATCCGGAATGATAGGTTCGAAGAATTTTTGACGCTGAAAGGCTATGAGATTCTCTAAGGAAAACGGGAAGAACGAAATTCATATAACCATCCTAAGGGATGAAACAAAAAAGGAGTGTTGAAAATGACGAAATCGATGAATGAGCGCGTAATGGAGCTTCAAGAAGGATGGGAAAGAGACGAGAGGTGGAAAGGGGTCACCAGGCCCTACTCGGCTCAAGATGTGATCCGGTTAAAGGGGAGTATGGATATCGAGCATACGATCGCGAAGAAAGGGTCGGAGAAGCTTTGGAGGCTTCTTCACGAGGAATCCTATGTCCATGCCCTCGGGGCGCTGACGGGCAATCAGGCTGTCCAGCAGGTGAGGGCGGGCCTTAAAGCCATTTATCTGAGCGGCTGGCAAGTGGCTGCGGATGCGAATCTATCAGGTCAGATGTATCCGGATCAAAGCCTCTATCCCGCCAATTCCGTTCCGTCCGTGGTCAAGCGGATCAACCAGGCACTGCAGCGCGCCGATCAGATCCACTACGTGGAGGGAGATGAATCCATCGACTGGTTCGTCCCGATCGTAGCGGATGCCGAAGCCGGGTTCGGGGGACAGCTGAACGTATTCGAACTGATGAAGGGCATGATCGAGTCAGGGGCATCTGCCGTTCACTTCGAGGATCAGCTGTCTTCTGAGAAGAAATGTGGCCATCTTGGCGGGAAGGTCCTTCTCCCGACCCAGACGTCTGTGAAGAATCTGATTTCCGCCAGGCTCGCAGCCGATGTATCAGGTGTGCCGACCATCATCATTGCGCGGACGGATGCCAACGCAGCCGACTTGATCACAAGTGATGTCGATCCGTATGATGCGCCGTTCATCACGGGTGAAAGGACGCCTGAAGGGTTCTTCAGGACCCGTTCGGGACTGGACCAGGCCATCAGCAGGGGACTCGCGTATGCCCCATTTGCCGATCTGATCTGGTGTGAAACGTCCGAACCGAATCTGGAAGAAGCGAGACGGTTTGCAGAAGCCATCCACGAGCAATATCCAGGAAAACTCCTTGCCTATAATTGTTCCCCGTCCTTCAACTGGAAGAAGAAGCTTGACGATGAAACCATCGCCAAGTTCCAGAGGGAGCTCGGAGCCATGGGCTACAAATTCCAGTTTGTGACCCTAGCCGGCTTCCATGCCCTGAATCACAGCATGTTCGAGCTTGCCAGGGGATATAGGGACCGCGGGATGGCCGCCTACTCTGAACTCCAGGAAGCGGAATTCGGAAGCGAGGTACACGGGTACTCAGCCACAAGGCATCAAAGGGAAGTCGGGACCGGCTACTTCGACGAAGTGTCCATGGTCATTACAGGCGGGAATTCTTCCACCACCGCTCTCAAAGGTTCCACGGAAGCAGCACAATTCTGATTCGACGGGGATCCGTCCGCATACAGCGGACGGATTTTTTATGCATTGAGATGAATGATTATTCCTTCCTGTCAAGTGAGGACGTATTGGGCCTATTGCAAGGAACGGTCCATCGTCACCTATATTCAGGGAAAAAACGGGGACCAATTACCAAAATATTTAAATAAAATAATTATTTATAAATATACTATTGATTTTATTAATATACATACCTATAATTATACCTAATTTAAAAAATATGTGAGTGGTGAATGCAATGAAAGTTGGTATTGTGGGGAGCACGGGATATGGGGGCGTCGAATTGTACCGGCTGCTGTCCAATCACCCGGAGGTCAGGGAATGTGTCCTGTACTCGTCCTCCCTCGATGGAACACCTTATACGGAACAATATCCCCATCTGTACGGGATCAGTGAACAACGTGTCCATCCGATCGATGAAGAACAAATGAAGGGACTCGATGTGGTCTTCCTAGCGACGCCGTCAGGGATTTCGAAGAAGATGACACCAGGCTTGCTCGGTGGTCAGGCGAAGGTGATCGACCTTTCAGGAGATTTGCGCCTGAAAGAACGTGGAGCCTATGAAACCTGGTATCACGGTGAAGCAGCACCCGCCGACACCCTGGAAAGGGCTGTATACGGCCTTGCTGAGTGCAACGGACGCGCGATCAGGGATGCCGAGTTGATTGCCAACCCCGGCTGTTTCCCGACGGCCGTCCTACTAGGTTTGTATCCGCTGGCTGCTGCCGGTAGGATCAAGCCGGGCAGTGTCATCATCGACGCCAAGACGGGTCTCTCCGGAGCAGGGCGCAAAGCCTCTCTTGCAGGTCATTTCGCGGAAACACAGGAAAACTTCCGTATCTATAAAGTACATGAGCACCAGCATACACCGGAAATCGAACAGCAGCTTCACGAATGGGCTCTCGATGCGGGTCCGATCACGTTTTCCACCCATCTCGTGCCCATGACCAGGGGCATCATGGCGACGATCTATGTGGAACTGAAGGATCCTTCTTCCACTGAAGAGCTTCTTGCTTCCTACCGTGAAGAGTACGGTGACCATCCCTTTGTCCGGGTACGACCCAAAGGAGGGTTCCCAGGGACAAAAGAGGTATTCGGGACCAACTATTGCGATATCGGCTTGTCCATGGACGAACGGACGGGCCGCGTCACGATTGTTTCCGTCATCGACAACCTGATGAAAGGTGCAGCCGGTCAGGCGGTCCAGAATATGAATATGATGTTCGGCTGGCACGAAACGACTGGGCTTCATCACTATCCAATTTATCCTTAAGAGGAGGAGAAACCATGAAAGTCAAAGAGAAAGAGGAGATTGTGAAGGTACAGGGAGGAACGATCCTTTCTCCCAAAGGCTATCAGGCCGGGGGACTTCATATCGGACTCCGTTATGCCAAAAAAGATTTCGGGGTCATTTACAGCGAAGTGCCGGCGAACTGCGGGGCGGTCTATACCCAGAGCCACTTCCAGGCTCCTCCTCTCAAAGTCACCCAGGAAAGCATCGGGAAAAAAGGGCTTCTGCAAGCCATTGTCGTCAACAGTGCAATCGCCAATGCCTGCACCGGCGAGCAGGGTTTGAAAGATGCCTATCAGACAAGGGAGTGGATGGCGGAGCGATTGCAGCTTCCTGAAGAATACATCGCTGTCGCCTCCACCGGGGTGATCGGGGAATGGCTTCAGATGGATAAGATGGAGCGGGGGTGCAAGGAGGTCGAGCTGTCGGATTCACAAGAAGGGGCCGCTGCATTCCAGCAAGCGATCCTCACCACGGATACCATTGAAAAGACGGCATGCTACAGGGTGAAGGTGGGCGAAGAGACCATTACCATCGGGGGCTCTGCAAAAGGGTCCGGTATGATTCATCCGAACATGGCAACGATGCTCGGATTCGTCACAACGGACGCTTCCATCTCGTCTGCTGCCCTCCAAGCGGCCCTGAAGACATCCATCGACGGATCGTTCAATCAGATCACCGTAGACGGGGAAACGTCGACGAATGATATGGTGGTCGTGATGGCCAATGGACTGGCCGGGAATGAAGAGCTTCACGACCAGCACCCTGATTGGTCCTCTTTCCAGGAGGCACTGACCCTTGTGTGTGAAGCCCTCGCCAAACAGATCGCACGCGATGGCGAGGGTGCCACGAAGCTGATCGAAGTGACAGTCAAAGGGGCCCACACCGACGGGGAAGCCAATGTTGTAGCCAAAAAGGTCGTCGGTTCCAGCCTGGTGAAGACGGCACTGTTTGGAGGGGACCCGAATTGGGGGCGAATCGTGGGAGCCATGGGGCACAGTGACATCAAGATTCAGCCTGAGCTTTGCGATATCTTCATCGGGGAGACGCTCGTATTCACCTCGGGTACTCCCCAGGCTTTCGATGAAGCACTGGTGAGCGGGTATATGGAGAACGAAAAAGTGTGCATCTCCATCATCCTTCAGGAAGGAAGCGGAGAAGGTAAGGCTTGGGGGTGTGACCTGACCTATGACTACGTCAAGATCAATGCAAGCTACCGCACGTAAGGAAACAGTCGTCGTCAAAGTAGGGGGGAGCATCATGTCTCAACTCCCGTCCTCCTTTATCGACAGCATCGCTTCCATGATCGAAGACTATCATGTAGTCATCGTCCACGGAGGCGGACCGGAAATCAACGGGATGCTCGACAAGCTCGGCATCCGCTCCACCTTCATCAACGGTCAGCGGAAGACGACAGATGAAGTGTTCGAGGTGGCGGAACAGGTGCTGAAAGGCAAAGTGAACAGCGACCTGACGCACCGCTTCAATCACGCAGGTGTAAAAGCCGTAGGCGTGTGCGGCTACGACAATTGCACCCTCCTTGCCGAGTTCCTGGATGAAGGAGTCCTCGGACGGGTGGGGAAAGTGGTGAAAGTGAATACTGATCTTCTTGAAGATCTCCTCTCCTCCGGATACGTTCCCGTTGTCACTCCACTGGCCGTCACATCCGGCGGTGTGAAAGTGAACGTCAATGCCGATCTCGGTGCTTCGGCGATTGCAGCGGGTCTCGGGGCAGAACGCCTATTATTAGTCACAGACGTCCCGGGCATCCTGAAGGACGGCGATCTTATACATGAAACCTCTGTAGAGCGCATCCGCTCCCTTGTGGAGGAAGGCACCATTTACGGCGGGATGATCCCGAAGGTCGAAGCGGCTGTCTCCACCCTTGGTTCGGGCATGAAGGAAGTCATGATTGTCGGAGGGAAAGGAAGCCTCTACGAAGAAGGGAAGATTGTCGGGACGAAAATCATACAAGCAGAAGGAGTCAATCGATTATGAGTCATTTATTCCCCACGTATAATCGCTGGGAACTTGAACTGGTTACAGGAAAAGGGACGGTCGTGAAGGACGGGGAAGGACGCTCGTATCTCGACTTCATATCAGGTATTGCCGTATGCAATCTCGGACACTCTCCGGAAGTGGTGAAAGAGGCTGTGAAGGAGCAGATGGAGAAGGTGTGGCATGTATCCAATCTGTTCCCCATCACCGCCCAGGAAGAGGTCGGCGGCCTTTTGACGGAAAACACGGATCTTGACGCCGTATTTTTCTGCAACAGCGGTGCCGAAGCGAATGAAGCAGCCATCAAGCTTGCCAAGAAGCACACGGGTAGAACGAAGATCGTGACGTTCAAACAATCCTTCCATGGCCGGACGTTCGCCACGATGAGCGCCACCGGTCAAGAGAAGGTGCACAGCGGCTTTGGTCCCCTGGTTCCTTCCTTTGATTATTTACCGTATAACGATGAATCGGCCCTTGAAGGCATCAAAGGGGACGAGATAGCCGCCATCATGGTGGAAATCATCCAGGGCGAGGGAGGCGTGATACCGGGTACCTCCGCTTTCCTGAAGGCAGTCGAGGCGAAGTGCACTGAATGGGGCGCCCTCCTTATCGTCGATGAAGTCCAGACAGGTATCGGACGTACGGGAAGACCATTCGCGTATCAGCATCATGATCTGAACCCTGACATCGTCACGGCTGCAAAAGGACTTGGCAGCGGTTTTCCTGTCGGCGCCATGATCGGGAAGGAGGCCCTCACGGCTTCATTCTCACCTGGAACACATGGCTCCACGTTCGGTGGGAATCCCCTTGCCATGGCAGCGGCCAAAGCAACGCTTGAGACAATCTTCGTCCCTTCTTTCTTACAGGAAGTAGAGGATAAGGGAGCTTACTTCATGAAGGAACTTAACGATAAGCTGTCCAATCATAACGTCTCCATCAGGGGGAACGGGCTCATGATCGGGATCGGGCTTGAGTCGGAAGCAGGAGGCATCATAACGGATCTCAGGGAGAACGGACTTCTGACCCTCCCGGCTGGTCCGAAGGTGATCCGCCTCTTACCGCCATTGACCGTCAGCATCGAGGAGATCGATCAAGCGGTGGCAAAAGTGGAAGAAGCACTCGGCAAGGCAACGGCCGTGGTGTAAAGAGGAAGAGCCTGATGACCGGCCGGATAGTCGGTCTTCAGGCAGACCGCCTTTGATTCTCGTTCTTTTTTTGACTAAAAATGTATAAAAATACTTAATTATTAATATTAATTCATACATCGAGGAGGAAATCCCATGCCGGGTTATCTATGTTTGGAAAATGGCCTCACCTTTCAGGGGGAGGTTCACATGAGCGGGGAGGGTCCCGCATTGGGAGAAATCGTATTCTTCACTGGAATGACGGGCTATCAAGAAGTATTGACAGATCCGTCGTATAAAGATCAGATTGTCGTCTTTACGTATCCCCTGATCGGACAGTACGGGATCAACGATGATGATTCCGAAAGCATGAAGCCCCAGGTGAAGGGCGTGATCATGTTTCAAGCACCTGATGTGTATTCCCATTATCACGCCAACTCTTCTTTGAAGGATTACCTCGTGAAATGGGGAATCCCTCATATGACGGGGGTCGATACCCGTCAGGTTGTCAAATCGATCCGACAGGGAGGCAGTCAGAATGCCTGCATATCCCACACATCCGTCATCCCATCTAAAGAGCATTTGACCGGTCAGATCGGGCGGGTGGCCGCTCAGTCCCTGCAGCGCCAGGGGAGTGGAGTTCCCCATATTGCCGTCATCGACTTCGGCGTCAAGAAGTCCATCGTGAACAGTCTGCTCAAATTGGGCTGTTCTGTAACGGTCGTCCCTTTCCATCAGCTCGATCAGCTTGATCAGCTTGAGTACGACGGAATGGTCCTCTCCAACGGACCCGGTGATCCAAAGGAAAT
Source organism: Rossellomorea sp. RS05 (assembly GCF_039822645.1). NCBI lineage: Bacteria > Bacillati > Bacillota > Bacilli > Caryophanales > Bacillaceae > Rossellomorea > Rossellomorea sp. RS05. Next base: position 33,378 of record NZ_JBDKWY010000011.1, read on the forward strand.
GACGGATCTTCTGCCCGTTCTGAAGGAGAAGATTCTTGAGGTGCCGACCCTTGGTATCTGTCTCGGTCACCAGCTCATCGCCCTTGCCCTCGGCGGGAATACCGAGAAGCTGTTGTTTGGTCATCGCGGGGCGAATCATCCCGTGATCGACGGAGAGACGGGGAAAGTATTCATTACTTCCCAGAATCATAACTATGTTGTCGAGCCGTCGAGCCTTGTCGGCACGGAGCTTTATCCGCGCTTCCGGAATGTGAATGACGGTTCCCTTGAGGGACTTCAACATAGGACGAAACCAATCGTGAGCGTCCAGTTCCATCCGGAAGCCCGTCCAGGCCCGGAAGATGCATCGTGGATATTCGAACAGTTCCATCAATCCATTACAAAGTCAGGGAGAGAGAAAATCTATGCCTAAAGAGCCAACACTAAACAAGATCCTCATCATCGGTTCAGGCCCCATCATCATTGGTCAAGCGGCGGAATTTGATTATTCCGGGACGCAGGGGTGCCTGGCCCTTAAAGAAGAAGGCTATGAAGTCGTCCTTGTGAACCATAACCCTGCAACGATCATGACGGATACCACGTATGCGGATAAGGTGTATTGTGAGCCGCTCACGGTCCCGTCTCTTACGAAGATCATCGAGATTGAGAAGCCTGACGGGATCCTTGCAAACCTTGGTGGCCAGACGGCATTAAATTTGGCCGTTCAGCTTCATGAACAAGGCATCCTTGAAGGACAGGGCGTGAAGCTGCTTGGTACATCGGTTCCTTCCATCCAAAAAGGGGAGGACCGCGAAAAATTCCGTGATCTGATGAATGAACTGGCGCATCCCGTTGCGGAAAGTGCCATAGTCGAAGATCTGGAAGGGGCTCTTGCCTTCGCGGAGAGCGTTTCTTATCCGGTCATTGTACGCCCTGCGTATACACTGGGGGGACGCGGAGGCGGTATCGCGGCGACCGAGGAAGAGTACCGAAAGCTTGTAGGAACGGGATTGAAGGCAAGCCCGATCCATCAGCTCCTCGTGGAGAAGAGTATTGCGGGCTTCAAGGAAATCGAGTATGAGGTCATGAGAGATTCGAAAGGAAACTGTATATCGGTGTGCAATATGGAGAACTTCGATCCAGTAGGCGTCCATACGGGGGATTCCATCGTGGTGGCCCCGTCGCAGACCTTGACCGATCAGGAATTCCATATGCTGAGGACGGCAGCCCTCGATATCGTCGATGCCCTCGAAGTGATCGGTGGATGCAATATACAGTTTGCTTTAGACCCTTACAGCAGCCAATACTACGTAATCGAAGTGAACCCGCGGGTAAGCAGGTCTTCGGCCCTCGCATCTAAAGCGACGGGGTACCCGATTGCGAAGATTGCCGTGAAGCTTGCCATCGGCTATACGCTCAATGAAATCATCAACCCCCTGACCCAAACGACATTCGCAAGTTTCGAACCGGCCCTCGACTATGTAGTGGTGAAGTTCCCGAGGTGGCCGTTCGATAAATTCCCGGAAGCAAACCGTGTCCTTGGGACGAAGATGAAGGCAACGGGAGAAGTGATGGCCATCGAACGTTCCATGGAGGCAGCCTTCCATAAAGCGGTGCAATCCTTGGATATTTCTTCTCAGGGGCTTGAATTCAATGGAGAGGCGACGGACGGAGAGCTGCTCCAGAGGATCGGCGTGGCGACGGATTTACGTTTCTTTGAACTCCTTGAGCTGATGAGAAGAGGGTATTCCGTGTCGGAGCTACATGAGAAGACGGAGATCGATTCCCTTTTCCTTGGTGTACTTCAGCATCTGGTGGAAACCGAAAGCAGCCTGAAGACCGGCAGCCTGGACGAACATCTTTATAAGCAGGCCAAGAAGCAGCGGTTCGAGGATGATAAAATCCTGGCACTTTCGGGGAAAAGTCCCGAATGGATTGCCCCATGGAAGCAGGACCTCAAACCGGTCTTCAAAATGGTGGATACGTGTGCCGGCGAATTCGAAGCGGTCACGAACTACGTGTATTCGACCTACTATGGTGTAAATGAAATTGAACCTCTGGAAGGGGACAAAAAGGTGTTGATCATCGGAGCCGGACCGATCAGGATCGGCCAGGGCGTCGAATTTGATTACAGTGCGGTCAAGGCTATACAGCGCCTGAAGGAACACGGATATACAACCATCACAGTCAATAACAATCCGGAAACGGTGAGTACGGACTATGAAACAGCGGACCGCCTATACTTTGAGCCGATCACGAAGGAATCGATCCTGGCCATCATTGCCCACGAGTCCATCGAAGCCGTACTGGTGCAGTTCGGTGGCCAGACCGCATTGAATCTGGCACAGGATCTTGAAGAACATGGAGTGAAGCTTCTCGGCACATCGTTCGATACCATCGATCATCTTGAGGACCGCGAACGTTTCTACGAGCTTCTTGACCGACTGGACATCCCCCATGTGAACGGTGATATCTGCCACAGCCGAAGCGAGGCCATCCAAGTGGCTAAAACCCTCACGTACCCGCTCCTGTGCCGACCTTCTTACGTGATAGGCGGAAAAGGGATGGTCAAGGTGGAGACACCTGGGGAACTGAAAGAACTGTTGGAAGAAGCGGAAACCTCCTACTTCCCGATCCTGATCGATGAGTTCAAAGCAGGTGGAGAAGTGGAAGTAGACCTGGTAGCGGACGGAAAAAAATCCTATATACCGGGCGTCATGGAGCATATCGAGCGGGCAGGGGTTCATTCCGGCGATAGTATGTCCATCTTCCCTTCAGAATCGGTCCCAGAGCACATCGTGGCCAGGATCGGCGAATATGCCGACAGTCTCATCTCGTCCCTCGGTTATAAAGGGCTCATGAATATCCAGTTCCTTCTCAAGGGTGACGAACTCCTCATGCTCGAGGTGAACCCGAGGGCGAGCCGGACGATCCCGATTGTAAGCAAGATCATCGGCTATCCACTCGTCGATCTGGCAATCGACCTCCTGGCTGAATCATCAGCGGAGCTGAGTGCATTCGATGTTCCAGCTCCTCAGGATGTCAATCTCAAAGGAGTGAAATATCCAGTCTTCTCTTCACATGCCCTGCCGGAATTGGATCAGACCCTCGGAGCCAATATGAAGTCCACCGGAGAAGGTCTTTGCATCGGGGGGACGGTGGAGGAAGCCCTGCATAAAGTGTTCGTTACCCTCCATGATGACATGGAGGCAGGTGGGACGATCTTTGTGGATGCCAAGGACAGTGAGCTTGTGAAGCATGGGACCTCGGGAACCGCAGAATTCAAAAGCTGGGTGAAGTCCGACGGGGCTTCCCTTTACTATAACGACGAACAGACCGGAGAAGGTAAGGAGAAAAGGATCGAAGCCTTGGAGGCCGGGATCACCGTGATCACGGAGCCAGCTACACTCCTCGCGTTCATCAGGAGTCAAGGGGCAGGCGGGGCACCGATCCATTTGACCGAATACAAAACCAAGCAGGGAGTGAGCGGATTATGAAATCAAGTACAGCCTTAAAAAGTGTGGGGAATGCGTTCAAGGGGCGTGATGTGGTAACCTGGCTGGATTACTCGACGGATGAAATCCTGGAACTGCTGGATCTTGCCCAAAGCCTGAAGAAACAGCCCCATTCCAAGAAGCTCGAAGGAAAGACCCTCGCCATGATCTTTGAAAAATCGTCTACCCGTACAAGGGTTTCGTTCGAAGCAGGCATGCTCCAAATGGGCGGGCACGCCATTTACTTGAATTCGAAAGATATCCAGCTGGGAAGGGGAGAGACCATCGCCGATACGGCAAAGGTGCTATCATCCTATGTAGATGGAATCATGATCAGGACTTTCCATACCGAAACGGTCACGGAGCTTGCAAAGCATGCTTCCGTTCCCGTTATCAATGGGCTGTGTGATACCTATCATCCTTGTCAGGCCCTTGCAGATGTCCTGACGATCCTGGAGCTGAAAGGAAGCTTTAAAGGGGTAAAGGCTGTTTTCATCGGGGATGGCAACAATGTCGCCCACTCGTTCATGATCATTGCGGCAAAGCTCGGCATGGACGTCGTCGTCTCCTGTCCGGAAGGGTATGAGCCTGTGAAGGAGATTGAAGAACAGACGTTACAGCTGGCCAAGCTCAATGGTGGGAGCTACACGCTGCATTATGACCCTGTGGAGGCCGTAGCAGGCGCTGACATCGTCTATACGGATGTATGGGCGAGCATGGGGCAGGAAGAGGAGGCGGAAACCCGCATGAAGGCATTTACACCGTATCAAGTGAATGCCGGTCTTATGAGCCATGCAGCAGCCGATGCAAGCTTCCTTCATTGCCTGCCGGCCCATCGTGAGGAAGAGGTCACCGCGGAGGTCATCGATGGACCGCAATCGGCGGTTTTCCAGCAAGCTGAAAACCGCCTCCACGTCCAGAAGGCCATCCTCCAATCAGTCCTATAACGGTGCGGGTTGAAGCGACTTTCAAAAAGTGTAAAAAACGTATTGAAAAACAGTACTTTATCGGATAAAATGAATCGTCGTGATAGGAAAAGGTTCGCTCCCTAAAAGGTAGCGGGCCTTTTCCTTTGAACAAAAAGGAAGCAATCAAGGATTATCAAACATACACATGGGAACATAGAGTGTAGGAGAGCCTATGATTGATTACGTTTGGAGGTGCCTGGTTTTGAGTAAACCGACAATGGATGATTATTTAGAAAATGGAATATATGGGCAGAAGCAGACGAAGCCCGATGAAAGAAGGAAGTTTTTAGGGTCGCTGCGCGAGCGTGTTGTCGTGGCTCTTACGCAGAGTCAGGTAAGGGAGAAGGGCGTCTATAAGGAAGTGCAGGAAGCCCTTAAGGAGAACCCTGATGCCAGGCTCCTTCTGAACGGTTCAATGAGCTATACCTTCCTCTCAAAATACATCAAACTTGCCGATACATTCAACATCTCTTTCTCCATGGTGACGAATATGGAGACCGAGACGGATGTTGGGCTTGTATTGGCCTACAACGAAGCCATCGACAAAGAAGAGATATTTGTACAGGAAAAGTCATTGAAGAAGAAGGAAGACGTCAAAAAGAAGAAGAGCATCTTCTCTTCGATCAAGAAGATGCTCTTCTAGAGTTGTCCGTTTCCTTGAAATAGGGAAGCTTGAATATCGCCTTCAGCGCTGGCGGCATGAGGAACAGGATGAACAGGATCCTGAACAGATGGTACCCGGTGATGATGGATAGATCGGCTCCGACTGCGTGACCCAGCAGTGCCATCTCTGCCATGCCCCCCGGTGATAGGCTGATGAATGCCGTCATGAAGGAGATATGATGCCAACTGCTGAGCAGGAAGCTGAGCCCGATAGAAAAGGCGAGCAGGCCGATTGATGTGACGACCGACCAAAGGATGAAGGCCGTCAGCTGCCTTGAAGGGGAGATATCCAGCATGAAGCTGAAATAGATCCCTAGGGAAAGCTGGGCCAGGATGATGAACACCCCAGGCATATCCGGCACTCCTGCCCCTCCGATCATGCATCCTCCGATCACTAGGATCGGGCCAAGGAGAAAGGGAGTAGGAAAGCGGATCTTCTTCGCCAGCAGCCCCGTGATGACAGCTACTGCGAAAAAGAGCAGCAGTCCCCAACGGAACGACGCCGGATCTGTCGGCGGGACCCCAGACGTATTCGCCGCTTCGCCTCCGAGCAAGGGGCTGAACACGAGGAAGGGGACGATACATACGACACTGAGGACCCGGACAACCTGAAGGATCGTCACCACCGTAAGGTTCACATTTTTCATTTCCTCCCCGAGGACCACCATTTGGGACAATCCTCCCGGCACACTCCCCGTGATGGTGGAGGCCAGGTTGATGCCCGTCGCCTTGGTGATGATGAAAGCAAGCCCCATGCTGAACACGATGATGAAGATGGTCATCAACAACATGGTGGGAAGCTGAGTGAAGATCTCCACCACGGTCCGTTTACTGAAAGAGTGACCGATGGAATATCCGACGATGACGAGGGCCAGATTCCTCAGCATGGGAGGCCATTTTAGGTCGATCTTCCCCCATTTCTTCGCGATGAACATGGAAACCATCGCCCCGAGCATCCACGATAACGGAACATGGAGAAGAGTGAATATGCCTCCGCCAATGAAGCCTACGATCAATGATGCAAGTATTCTCATAAAGCAGGATCCTTTCTAGATTAATCCTCCGGTTGAAGGGAAGACAGGAAGCGCTTGGGGTCCAAGTCCGAACCTTCCGCGACGATGGCGGTCATGCCCGTTTCAGTTCCTGATTCATGTTCTTCACCTTCGCTCCAATACACAGCCATTCCTGCCTTTACAGGACGCTTTTCCCCATCCTTCACCCGTACCCATCCATTGCCGGACGTGATCATAAGCACTTGGTCGCACATGGCAGGATGCATTCCGAGGACGCTCTTTGCCTCAAGATAAAAATAGCCGATCTGGAATGGTGAATCAGGCTTCAAAAGGGGATGGATCGTCACCCCGCTGCTGTTGAACCGGGTTATGGTTTTACCGGATTCTTTAGTGAACTCATATATTTTCATAGCATACACCTCCTCCACTATTTCGTCCAATCGCCGAGTGATTCCTCTTTTATTCGACAGGATGGAATCGTTGAGGTTTTTTTGTAACCGAGGAAATGCTTGGGGAAACAGCTGTCTAAGCGTTATCAAACCTAGACTTGTAGTTGCTTTCACAAAGTGAACTTTGGTATTATCAATAGTATTGCAAGTGTTCGAAATTACCCGGAGGTGAACAGAATGTCCAGAATTTCCGAAGAGCAGGTGAAGCACGTTGCCCACCTGGCACGACTGGCCATCACAGAAGATGAAGTAAAACGATTCACAGGTCAACTTGACGCCATCATCGGCTTCGCTGAACAGTTGAACGAGCTGGATACGTCCAGTGTCGAAGCGACAAGCCATGTACTGGATATGAAGAATGTCATGCGCGAGGACAAGCCGGGCACCGGTCTGCCACGCGAAGACGTATTGAAGAATGCACCGGATCACAAAGACGGACAGGTACGCGTACCATCGATCTTGGATTAAGGAGGGATACACATGTCATTATTCGACCATAAATTATCAGAACTGCACGAACTTCTTCATAAGAAGGAAGTTTCGGTAACGGATCTCGTAAGCGAATCCTACAAGCGTATCGGCGATGTAGAAGATAAAGTGAAGGCATTCCTCACATTGGATGAAGAGAATGCCCGGAATAAAGCAAAAGCCCTGGATGAGAAGATCGGCACAGATGAAAGCAAAGGCCTTCTATTCGGTATGCCGATCGGGATCAAGGATAATATCGTCACGAAAGGCCTTCGTACGACATCCGGAAGTAAGATCCTTGAGAACTTCGATCCAATCTATGATGCAACGGTCATGACTAAATTACATACAGCCGAAACCATCACAATCGGGAAACTGAATATGGATGAGTTCGCCATGGGTTCTTCCACTGAAAACTCCGGCTACCAAAAGACAAGCAACCCTTGGAATCTTGACACGGTACCAGGTGGTTCTTCAGGTGGATCCGCTGCGTCAGTTGCTGCAGGTGAAGTGCCATTCTCCCTTGGTTCCGACACAGGTGGATCGATCCGCCAGCCGGCCGCTTTCACAGGTACAGTAGGGTTGAAACCGACTTATGGCCGCGTGTCCCGTTTCGGACTGATCGCGTTCGCTTCATCCCTTGACCAGATCGGACCGATCACAAGGAACGTAGAAGACAATGCGTATCTCCTTCAGGCGATTGCAGGCGTGGATGCCAATGACTCTACCTCTGCAAACGTGGAAGTACCAAATTATGCAGCTGCACTTACAGGAGATGTGAAAGGCCTTAAGATCGCCGTTCCGAAAGAATACCTCGGAGAAGGCGTTGGGGAAGAAGCGCGTCAGGCGGTCCTTGCTTCCTTGAAGGTTCTAGAAGGACTTGGTGCCACGTGGGAAGAAGTATCCCTTCCACATTCAAAATACGGTGTGGCAACCTACTATCTCCTTGCATCATCTGAAGCATCTGCTAACCTTGCCCGCTTCGACGGCGTGCGCTATGGCTACCGCTCACCGAATGCAGAGAATCTCCTAGACCTTTACAAGAAAACCCGTGCTGAAGGTTTCGGGGACGAAGTGAAGAGAAGGATCATGCTCGGAACATTCGCCCTCAGCTCCGGTTACTATGATGCATATTACAAAAAAGCACAGCAGGCGCGTACGTTGATCAAGAAGGATTTCGAAGATGTATTCGAGAAATTCGACGTCATCCTCGGGCCAACGACACCGACACCTGCATTCAAAATCGGTGAAAAGATTGACGATCCACTCACCATGTATGCCAACGATATCCTGACGATTCCCGTAAACCTTGCAGGAGTGCCAGGGATTTCTGTCCCATGCGGCTTCTCTTCAACAGGTCTTCCGCTCGGTCTTCAGATCATCGGAAAGCATTTCGACGAAAGCACTATTTATCGCGTTGCCCATGCATTCGAACAGGCAACGGACTTCCATAAAAAAAGACCACAACTGTAAGGGGGGAATAGAAGATGAACTTTGAAACGATAATCGGACTTGAAGTCCACGTAGAATTGAAGACGGACAGTAAAATGTTCTCTCCGGCTCCGAACCATTTCGGTGCCGATCCGAATACGAATACGAATGTCATCGACCTTGGCTACCCGGGTGTCCTTCCCGTGGTCAACAAGCGCGCGATCGAATTCGGCATGAAGGCCGCCATGGCCCTCAACTGTGAAATCGCAACTGATACGAAGTTCGACCGAAAGAACTACTTCTATCCTGATAATCCGAAAGCCTACCAGATCTCCCAGTTCGACAAGCCGATCGGTGAAAACGGCTGGATCGAAATCGAAGTTAACGGCGAGAAGAAGCGCATCGGTATTACCCGACTTCACCTTGAAGAAGATGCCGGTAAACTGACTCACTCAGGAGACGGCTATTCACTCGTCGACTACAACCGTCAGGGTACTCCCCTTATCGAGATCGTATCCGAGCCTGATATCCGTACACCGGAAGAGGCCTATGCCTATCTTGAAAAGCTGAAATCAATCATCCAATACACCGGTGTATCCGACTGTAAGATGGAAGAAGGATCCCTCCGCTGCGATGCGAACATCTCCCTCCGTCCGATCGGTCAGGAGAAATTCGGTACAAAAGCAGAGCTTAAGAACCTGAACTCATTCAACTTCGTCAAGAAGGGACTTGAGCATGAGGTTGTTCGCCAGGAGAAAGTTCTTCTTTCAGGCGGCATCATCGAGCAGGAGACGCGCCGATTCGATGAATCGACGGGTAAAACCCTTCTCATGCGTGTCAAGGAAGGATCAGACGACTATCGTTACTTCCCGGAACCGGATCTATTGAACCTTCATATCGATCAAGAGTGGATGGATCGCATCCGCGCTGAGATTCCTGAGCTTCCTGACGCACGTAAAAAGCGCTACGTGGAAGACATGGGACTGCCGGCATACGATGCCATGGTGTTGACGCTCACGAAGGAAATGTCCGACTTCTTCGAAGCGACTGTCGCCAAGGGTGCAGACTCGAAGCAGGCGTCCAACTGGCTCATGGGTGAAGTATCGGCTTACTTGAATGCCCAGCAAAAAGAGCTCAGCGATATCGCTTTGACACCTGAAGGTCTTGCGGGAATGATCAGCTTGATCGAGAAGGGGACAATTTCTTCCAAGATCGCGAAGAAAGTGTTCAAGGAGCTTGTGGAAAACGGTGGAGATCCAGAAGTGATCGTGAAGGAGAAGGGGCTTGTCCAAATTTCGGATGAGGGAGCCCTCCTCAAGATCGTGACGGAAACGCTGGATGCGAATCCACAGTCCATCGAAGACTTCAAGAACGGTAAGGATCGTGCGATTGGATTCCTTGTCGGCCAGATCATGAAGGCGACTAAGGGTCAGGCGAATCCGCCGATGGTCAATAAGCTTCTCTTGCAGGAGATTAAGAAACGCTAAGCGATTCATATGCTATTAGATAAATCCGAACGACAGGCGATCCTCTTATTGGGGATGGTGGTCGTTCGGATTTTTTATTGTGCTTTTCCTATTCTTAATAAGTAAGTGGTAGTATATGGACCGTTCCTTTTCGCTGCAGGCGCTTGCTTTCCGTGGGGAGGGCGTCGAGCCTCCTCGTGCCTGCGGGGTCTCGCCACTCCTCCTATTCCGCTGGAGTCAAGCGCCTTTCGCTTCAATGCACTCTTTGGTTCTGAATGTGGATTGGAAGATGACAGATTGCATCGGATCTTGCATTTCCTATTCTTAATAAGTAAGTGATAGTATATGGTCAGTTCCTTTTCGCTGCAGGCGCTTGCTTTCCGCGGGGAGGAGATCGAGCCTCCTCGTGCCTGCGGGGTCTCGCCACTCCTCCTATTCCGCTGGAGTCAAGCGCCTTCCGCTTCAATACACTCTTTGGTTCTGAATGTGGGATTGGAGGGGGGATTGCATCGGATCTTGCGGGTCGTTTTGAGGATAGAGCTTCCTTTTCCTATTCTTTATGAGTAAGTGGTAGAATATGGACCGTTCCTTTTCGGTGCAGGCGCTTGCTTTCCGTGGGGAGGAGATCGAGCCTCCTCGTGCCTGCGGGGTCTCGCTTCTCCTCCTATTCCGCCGGAGTCAAGCACCTTCCGCTTCAATGTACTCTTTGGTTCTGAATGTGGGATTGGAGGGGGGCATCAGATCCAGCTGGTCTTATATAGGACAGTGTGCTTTCTTTTCCAATTCTTTGTTCGGGAGCAGTGGGAAGGGGTCCGTTTCTTTTCGCTGCAGGCGCTCGCTTCTCCTCCTATTCCGCTGGAGTCGAGCGTATTTCAATTCACTCTTTTGGTTTTGAATTTGGGAGTGGAAGGGGAATGGATTTCATCGAGCTGTCTATGTATAGGTGAAGGTGCCGCCTTCTTGGTTTGAATGTTTAGGATGTGGCAAGTTGAAAAGCCCCTGCGTTGCGGGGCTTTTTGGTGGGCGGCTCAATGTTGATCTTTGGGACTCTTCTTAGGGTGTAATGTGAGGGTGAGGGAAGGTGTGGGTTATGAGACGAGTCTGGGGTGAATAGGATAGTGTAGAGTGCAGGTGACGCATCAAGTTATGGAGCTCCGGGTCAGAGCGCGATAAATTCATGCGTCAGCATCACTTGTTGTTTCGTTTGGCCTTTTCGAGGATCTGCTTGGCGAGACGGTAATACGTATCGGCTTCGATCTTGGATTCTGCCCGTTTTAAGTGCATCATATAGTTTTGGAATCGAAGTTTGTCGACAGACGAGACTTTCATCACGATTTTCCTCATTTTCCTGCTCCTTTGATGGACAAAATTGCGTCCAATTGCTTATTCTGAATTTTCTGTAAATAAAATATAATAATAGTAAATGATTCCAGAGGGTGGATAGAATGTCCATAATCGAAGTGATTCTGTTACCAATGTTGATGGGTGGTATTGGAGGCTTGGGGCATATCCTGGTATTCAAGAATGGCCATTTCACTTTCCCACGGAAATTCATCGATGACCAGGGTGAGAAACACTATGTGTTTGGTTCGGTCAAGGACATCATCATCGGGGTATTGGCCGGATTCATATCCGTGCTGCCAGTTGTTGATACAGTCCCGGTCTGGTATATCATCTATATCAGTTTATTATCGGGAATCGGGGGAAGTTCCGTCATCACGCGAAAAATCGAACAAAATCTTGCAGAGACGAAGGCGTCTTATATTCAAGAGCTATCTCATTATCAGCTCGAACTGACCTCTAAGGGAGGATCTTCAAATCATAATGAGGTGAAACCTGTTGACGATGTGGAAGAACAAAAGAATCAAGGTTGAGCTGCCACCCGAGCAGTATGCCAAAGCCCAGCAGTATCTAGAACGGCTGAAGGAGGCAGATAACCTGGTCGAGCTGAACTACTACTACAAAAAAGTGGCACAAATATTAGGGAAGTCTCAAAATGTGTGAGAATCAACCACTGACGATGAGTCAGCTTTTTTTCTGTACAGGAAAGATGTATCGGGGATACTTCTCTTCTTGACCCATTCACCCTCTGGAGTACCGAAAATCGGGGTAGCCACGCGCTATTCTTTTTTTTTCGCCTGGATCGGAATGACAGGTGTCGACAAAAATAAATGTAGTGGATGGACATTGTTATGTCAAGGTGTTTTTACCGTAATTTGGTATGAATGGTGGGGAAAAGGGTGAGAATATTTTCCTGGACCCCTAGAAAAATAGAGCAGTACTCGAATACTGTCTACATGTGAACAAAAGTGAACCGGACAATAATAAATCTACCCTTATCTCGCATTTTCTTATATTATATGCTTATAGGCATAATGAGACAATTTATTTCTCGCTATGCCGGCTGAAGGAGGAACATGTTATGGACTTGATGCAGTGGTATCAAAAGGCGATGTCATCGGACGCCTATTTAGAATATATGAAGGAAAACAAAGAACGGACGGCTTCGATCCTCGAGAAGTTCTCGATCCCTGAAGAGGACCGGGAGCTGCTGGAGCGGATCGGGGAGCATTCCCTTAAAGTGATCGCCATTACAGAAGATTGGTGTGGAGATGCCATGGTCAATATTCCGATCCTCCTTAAGCTTGCTGAAGCAGCGAATATCGAGGTGAAGATGATTCTGAGGGATGAAAACCTCGAACTCATGGATCAGTACCTAACAAATGGGACGTCACGTTCGATTCCGATTTTCATCTTTATTGATGAAGAAGGAAAGGAACGCATGGTTTGGGGACCGAGGGCTCCTATGGTGAAGAAAGTCGTAGATGATGAGAACGCCAAACTGCCTCCAAGGGATCATGAGGACTTCCCATTAAGGAAAAAAGAGATGATTCAACGACTGGGGAATCTTTACTCAACAGATAGGACCATCTGGCAGGAAGTTTATGATAGCTTGAAAACAAGCCTCGTTCAGAGCATCCTCATGTAAAAAAGATGACAAAAGGTATGGGAAAACCGTACCTTTTTGTTTTGGATACGAATACATGGGGTAATGGTAATTAGTACCTCATATATTGGTAGTTTTTGCCGGTTCACGAGCACTGACATTCACGGTAAGATGTTTATGAATGAGGAGTTGAAGCATTGTGATCCACCAGAAGACAAATTCAATCGTGATTGAGTCACTGAATAAATTTCCCCATAAAATTCACATAAAATTGGGAGACATCCTGAAGGAAAGAGGGTTGACACAGGGAGACCTTCACCGTTTGACGGGGTTGCGTGTGGCAACGATCAATGAATTGGTCAACTTTAAGAAAAAGTCCCTCACTGTCGCTCATCTTGTTTCCATCATGATCGCCCTCAGGATCACGGATCTGCGGGATCTCATCGAGATTGAATTCGATGACGAAGTCAAAGCCTATTTCCAACAAGAGAATCAACGAATGAAGAATGGATTCACCCCCGACCTGAACAAAACCGTTGACCGGAACGTGAAGCAGATGTCGGAAGGGACCAGGAATTAAGCGGCCGGATGGCCGCTTTTTTGCTACCGTGAACCTACTGAAACAATTTCGTAATGGGAATCCAGGGGCAAAATCCTTTATCATGAAGGGAAGGGGTTACTGCCCTGAAGGAAATGATTATGCAGAAAGAGTGATAGGATGGATGCAGTAGCAAGCTATGTGCAATTTTTACATATGAAAATAGAAAAGCCGACGCTCAATTATCTCCAGCGCCTCATCGGCCAGCATCTTCTGAAGATCCCTTATGAGACATTCAGTAAATTTCATTATTTCTATTCAGGCGAGACGTACGTACCGTCCCTGGACACCTTTGTGGACAATCTCCATTCAAGGGGATGGGGAGGGACGTGTTTCACCTTGAACATCAACTTTGGCAGGCTTCTGACGCGTCTCGGGTTTGAATGTCGTTTTGTACGTGTCAATCCCGGCCATCTCGGCCTGATGGTCTCCATCGACGGCAGGAAACTATATGTCGATGTGGGGTATGGATCCCCCATCATGAAGCCGATCGAGCTTGAGTCCAGACAAAAGCATATCCTCCATGGATTCGGTGAAGAAATCATCTTCTCGAAGAAGGATCACGTGGAGTTCGAAATCGACAGGCGCTCCAACGGGAAGACCTTCGTGAAAAAAGTGATCGAATGGGTGCCCCTTGATGAGGAAGAGCTTGTACCGGACATTGGAGCTTCCTATGCCGATACGGACGATAATGTCACAATGAGGAGGATCACGGCGGTCCGCTTCCAGGGCAATCAATGCTACTTCCTCAGGAACCGATCCTTGAAGGTCATGACCTACCGGAATATCCGCGAATATCAAATGAAGGACTTTGAAAAATGGAAGGAAATCATCCAGGAAGTGTATCAATTCGATTCCTTGGCGCTCCGTGATTCCATCCGATTCCTGGAAGACAGGAAGATCGATCTTTTTCCGTGACAATCCTCCACACATTGACAATTCATTAGATTTTTCTTTTGAAAAGAGGTATGATATTGTGCGTCGGGTCAGATGCCCAAATGAATATTTCGGACGTATATGTGTATGATGGTACTAGTGGGAACGGACAGACTAATGGAATTCAAATAAGATTAGGATGATGATGGATGAAACGAGCAAGAATTATATATAATCCTACTTCCGGGAGGGAGCTTTTCAAGAAGCATCTTGCCGAAGTGCTGATCAAGCTGGAACAGGCAGGTTATGAAACCTCTGTCCATGCAACGATCTGTGAAGGGGATGCGACCAAGGCCGCCCAGATCGCCGTTGAGCGACGTTATGATATCGTGGTGGCAGCAGGCGGGGACGGTACGCTCAATGAAGTCGTGAACGGACTTGCCGAACAGGACTACCGGCCTAAGCTTGGGATCGTCCCTATGGGAACGACAAATGATTTTGCCAGGGCCCTCCATATCCCGAGAGATATCAGCTCTGCCATCGATATCATCACGAAGGGCGAGTCCATACCGGTTGATATCGGTCGTATGAATGATCGCTACTTCATTAATATCGCAGGCGGCGGAAGGATCACGGAGCTTACATATGAAGTGCCGAGCAAGCTGAAGACGATGATCGGACAGCTTGCCTATTACTTGAAAGGCATCGAAATGCTCCCTTCCATCAAGCCGACCGATGTATCGATCGAGTATGACGGGAAGCTATTCGAAGGCGAAGCGATGCTGTTTTTGATCGGTCTGACGAATTCAGTCGGCGGGTTCGAAAAGCTTGCCCCTGATGCGTCCATCAATGATGGATTATTCTCTTTGCTGATCCTGAAAAAGACCAATCTGGCAGAATTCATCCGGATTGCTTCCATGGCCCTCCGAGGGGATCATGTCAAGGATCCGCATGTGATTTATACGCAGGCCAATCGTATCAAGATCAAGGCAAAGGAAAAGGTACAGCTGAACGTAGATGGCGAGCTCGGTGGAGTGCTTCCTGCCGAATTCGAGAATCTTTACCGCCATCTACAGGTGTTTGTCCCGTTGGATAAGATCCGACCGGAAGACAAAGCGCTGTGATGAAGGATTAAAAAAACCGGATGACCATTGCGATTTCAATTGAAATGCATGGTATCCGGTTTTTTTGTTCGCGATCCGCGTTGCTTCTACTTGAGGATGGCCAGGTAAAATACGGCGGGGAAGCCAATCAGAAAGATCCATCCGATCTGCTGCTTGTGGCGAAGAGGGACCTTCCGGACGACCCACGAAAGGATATGGGCGGCCATGACGTAGAAGAAAACCCAGATAAGCTGGCTGACTACGAAAACGAAAAGGTAGGCGAGTATGGTTTCCGATTTCATTAGGAGTGACACGCCGAATCCGAAGGTCAGGACGAGGAATGTCAGAGCTATCAGTATGTATGGGAGCCACCAGCTGCGGGTCTTCAGGGTGAGGAACACCCCGATCAATACGTTCATGATCAATATCATATTCACAAGAAATTCTTCATTCATAGTATCTCCTACTTTGTTCCGGCACGATGCTGGTTTCTACCTACCACCTTTCCCCATGATCGACAAAGGTAAACGAGTCAGGAATTGACAGACTTTCCACTGAAAAGCCCGGGGGAAAGGGGTTCATCGCCCTCATATTCTCGTAAATCCGGCTTCTGGTCAATAGGAATTGTTTCCTGACTAATACCTCGTGTGGTACAGTGGATGAAACAAGCACGACCTATGAGCCATGAAAGGGTGAGGGCCATGTATATCGTTCATTCAACATTCAATGTTCCGCCGGAAAAAGCCGATGAAGTCATCTCCATCTACCAAAAGCGTTCCGGACTGGTCGATCAGGCGGAGGGTTTTCAGCGCTTCCTTCTTTTACAAAATGAGAAGAAGTCTGGGGAAATTACAGTACATATGGAGTGGGATACAAAGAAACATTTCATGACGTGGGTCCAGGGGGAAGATTTCAAGAGGATCCATGAGCTCGAGAAGAAATACCCGGATCAGGGGCTTGCAGCCATCGTTCCGTCCATTGATAAGTTCAAGGTGGTGGCGTACTGATGGAAAATCAGCTCTTGATTGATAACGTCGTGGAAAAGCTATATAAGCGCTACCCTGAACTGCAGGATCGATTCGGGGAAGAAGGACGGAGAAAGTGCAGGGAAGACAATGTGCACCATTTCAACTATCTCCAGGCGGCTGCGGATGTGGGGGAAGAGAAAATTTTCGTCGACTACGCCATTTGGTTGAACAGCGTCCTGGTGAGCAGAGGCATGAAACCAGACCATCTGATCGATAATTTCGTCTGTATCCATGAAGCGATCGAAGAAGGGGAAGGGGACAGTCGCTTCACTTCCTATCTGCAGGCAGCCATCCGGTCCATCCGTCAGGGGGAACAGTGTGAAACCCCTTCCTGATTTCGTCCCGGAGACGTGTTTATGGTACAATCATGGAATGAAATCTGAAAAGGAAGATCGACATGAAAAGAATAGCACCCATTACTAAAAATGAATATATCGAAGAGGCGCATTTCGAGGATTTGACCCATGACGGCAATGGCGTAACCAAAGTGGATGGGTTCCCGATTTTCGTTCCGGACGCCCTACCCGGCGAAACCGGTCGTGTCAAAGTCGTGAAGGTCGGAAAAGGCTTCGGCTTCGGGCGACTGGTTGAGAGACACATTGACAGTCCCTTCAGGCAGGAGCCGCCTTGTCCGATCTATTCGGAATGTGGCGGATGCCAAATCCAGCATATGACGTATGAAGGGCAACTTCAGGCAAAAGAAAAGAACGTCCGCGATGTGCTCGAGAGGATCGGGAAACTCCGTGATCTCCCTGTCCACCCCGTCCTCGGAATGGAAGAGCCGTGGCGCTACCGGAACAAGGCTCAGGTACCCGTCGGGCTTCAAGACGGCAGACTGGTGGCCGGATTCTATCAAAAGCGAAGCCATGAAATCATCGATATGGATCACTGTATCATCCAGTACGAGAAGAATGATGAAGTGATCCAGAAGGTGAAGGATCTATGCGCAGACCTCGGTGTCCAGCCTTATAATGAACAGTCTCATAAGGGTGTCCTCCGCCACATCATGACGAGGACGGCATTCACCACGGGTGAAGTCATGGTGGTCATTGTCACGCGTACCAAAGCCCTTCCCCATAAAGAGGAGCTGATCAAGGGGCTCACCCAGTCAATCAGCGGTCTGAAATCCATCGTCCATAATGTGAACGGCAAACGGACGAATGTGATCATGGGAGATGATACCCGGGTACTGTGGGGGGAAGAAGTCATTCACGACAGCATCGGGGATGTGAAGTTCGCCATATCGGCAAGGTCGTTTTATCAGGTGAATCCTGAGCAGACGAAGGTCCTTTACGATCAGGCCTTGGCATATGCCGATCTTCAGGGAGAAGAAACGGTCATTGATGCCTACTGCGGAATCGGGACCATTTCATTATTCCTCGCACAGAAGGCAAAGAAGGTATATGGAGTGGAAATCGTCCCTCAGGCCATCGAGGACGCCCGGAAGAACGCAGCGTTGAACGGGATGGACAATGTAGAATTCGAGGCAGGACCCGCCGAAGTCGTCATTCCAGCCTGGTATGAGAAGGGCATCAAAGCCGATGTCCTCGTCGTGGACCCGCCACGTAAAGGCTGCGATGAAGCACTCTTGAACACCATTCTTTCCATGAAGCCGAAGAAGGTAGTCTACGTGTCCTGCAACCCCGCCACCCTGGCAAGGGATCTGAAGATCCTTGAAGCAGGTGGCTACCGGACGAAAGAGGTACAGCCTGTGGATATGTTCCCGCAAACGATGCATTGCGAAGCCGTCGCGCGTATTGAATGGGAAGGGGACCCCCATGTATCTGACGATTGAAGAAACAGCAGAGTATCTTTCCCTCCCAGTCGCCTATATCGAAAGCCTCATCCTTGAACGGAAGGTACGGGCTGTACATGATGGAGAGCGGTACTTGATCAATAAAGAGCAATTCACCCACCATCTTGAACAGATGGAGAAGATGAAGCGTCAGCTTGCCGAGTATTGGAATGAGCCGATACCGGAAGACCCTGATGTGAAAGACGAGGACTGACAGGTCCTAAGATAGGAGCAGTGAACATGAACGGACAACAGCGTGTGAATATCAAACCGGGTATCGAAGTGGATATCGTCTTGAAGAAAGATCAGCGCTCCGGTGCGTTGACCAGGGGGATCGTCAAAGATATCTTGACCAACTCGCCTCAGCATCCGCACGGCATCAAGGTCCGCCTGCAAGACGGACAAGTGGGCCGCGTGAAACAGATCATAACGGAATAAACAAAAGCGTCCTTCGTTTTGAAGGGCGCTTTTGCTGTTTTCACACGTATTTCAGGGAGACTCCTTGTCTGAGTTCTCTTAGCAGCCTTTCACGCCGGAGATACAGCCTCTGGGCTTCCTCGTGGGTGATGTGGGCAAATCTCAATTCATCGCCTGGCTTCGCCTGGGCGACCCGCGGCAAATCGATGGAAGCGACCTCGGCGATCCTTGGGTATCCCCCTGTGGTCTGCCGGTCGGCAAGGAGGACGATGGGCTGGCCGTCAGGAGGTACTTGGATGGTCCCGGTTGTGACGGCTTCAGAAATCATATCCTGGTGAGTTTCGGTCTGAAGGGCGGGTCCCGATAAGCGGCAGCCCATCCGGTCCGACCGGGGAGACACTGTGTAGGATTGATTGAAAAGTGCCTCCCGGCTTTCCTCTTGGAATTGGCCATGCTCATTTCCCGGCATGATGCGGATTGTCCGCGAACGAGAGTGATCGATGAGCTCATGGGGGATAGACCAATCCGTCGTGGGGTTCCTGGTGAGCGCGTTCCCCATTTTTATGGAAAGACATGATGGAGTCCCGACGGTCAGTCTGTCCCCTTTCTGCAAGGCCCTGCCCCTGTAGCCCCCGATCCCTGCCCGTAGGTAGGTACTCTTGCTGCCCATCACCTCGGGTACTTCAATCCCTCCGGCAACGGCCAGATAGGCACGGCAGCCTTCTTTCGGGATGCCGAATCCTAGGATGTCCCCCTCTTCTATTTTAAGCGGCTTCCAGAGCGGCTGTTGGACCCCGTTGATGGTTGGGGAGAGATCGGCACCGCAAATGGAGAGGAGGGTCTGCCCGTGGAAACGCAGATGAGGTCCTGTAAGGGTGATTTCAATCAACGCTGAATCGATGTCGTTACCCGCCAATAAATTTGCCACTTTATGGGCCAAGGGATCAATGCTGCCGCTTACTGAAACGCCGAATTGCTGAAACCCCCCTCTCCCTAGATCCTGTATGGTCGTCAGTAATCCCGGTTTTAAGACTTCGATCATCGGTTGGCCTCCATTTCTTTGTATTCTTCAGCGGTTATGGTTTTGAATCGAAGGCGGTCGCCTGCCTGTAACAAGCCGGGCGGACAAGCCTGAGTGTCGAACAGAGCGACGGGTGTCCGGCCGATTAGCTGCCAGCCGCCGGGGCTTTCCAGGGGATAGATGCCTGTCTGGCTTCCGGCGATGCCGACAGAGCCACTCGGAACCCTGAGGCGCGGTTCCTTTCTTCGCGGAGTCGCGATTTCTTCAGGCATGCCGCCGAGATATGGAAACCCGGGGGAAAAACCGATCATATGAATCAGGTAAGGAGAGGCGGAGTGCAACTCTATCACCTTTTTGGGAGTCAGGGCATTCCACTCTGCCACAGACTCCAAATCCGGTCCGAAGTCGCCCCCATAGCATACCGGAATCTCGATTGTCCTCGGCTCCTTATCGGTTTGAAGAGGGGTGGAAGAAAGGATCATATGTATTATATCCATTGCTGTTTCGTAAGGGAGTCGGCCCGGATCGTCCAGATTCGTAGGATCGTAGTGAAGTGTGACCGTGGTGAAGGCGGGTACGATATCAGTCATCCAGGAGAGGTCTGCCCGTTCGATGGCAGAGCAGATGCTCCTGACCTTCACATGGGTAGCGTGATCGATTGAGGGACCGGCCTCGATGACGAGGGCATGATCTCCCAAGGGACGTAAGGAATAATCCACATGTCATCCTCCTTTATGTTTGAAAGTTTAAACTTATCTGACTCTCATTATAGTAGAATGGCCAGTCATTTCAACGAAGAACGCCCGCAGGCTCCTTGAAAAAGTGAATAATCCGAACTTTCCTTATAAAAGCGCCATCTTCATGCGACTTTGTGTTATTATTTAGTAATTCGAAATACTCGTATCGCAAGGGACGGCGATCTTTACCTATTTGGGTAAGGGGATATGCAGTGGTTTCTTTTACGGCAAAGGCCAGCCTCCCCGGCGTAACGAAATCAGAATCAAGGTTGTTAGAAGAGAGGAGGGTTTCTATGATCACTGTGAAAGATCCCCTGTGGACACGATCTTTTGTGATGCTGATGGTAGGGAACCTGTTTGTATTCATGTCATTCCAGATGCTCATCCCGACGCTTCCGCCCTATATCAAATCGATTGGGGCCTCGGGTTTTGAAATCGGACTGGTCACAACATTATTTTCCCTCGGTGCGGTCCTCAGCCGTCCGTTCATCGGTTTCATGCTTGGGTATAAAGAAAGGAAGCCCCTCGTATTGGGGGGAGCGGCCATGCTCCTCGCCATCACGATCATCTACCCCCTATCCAGCGTCGTCCTGATCTTCCTGTTGTTCAGGTTCGTTCACGGTCTGGTGTGGGGGTGGTCGACGACGGTCAATGGCACCGCGGCCGTTGATGTGGTGCCGAAATCAAGGCTTGGTGAGGGGATGGGCTATTACGGGCTGTCGATCACGATCGGCATGATCATCGCCCCGAGTCTTGGAATCTATCTTTACCAGGTTACGACCTTCACGAATCTGATCATCACCTCCGGCATACTGGGGCTCATTGCGGTTCTCCTGCTTGCGGTTGTGCGCTATCAGACCCCGAAGGTCGTCAAGGAGACGAAAAAAGAGAACCTGACCTTTTCATACCGGGATTCCCTTATTGAGAAGTCGAGCTGGTTCCCGGCTTTCATCACGATCGTCATCACCTTCGGCTACGGCACGATCGTGACATTCATCGTGATATTCGGAGACGAACGGGGCATCGATCATATCTTCCTGTTCTACCTCTTCAATGCCATCCTGGCGTCGCTCTCTAGACCGATTGCGGGGAAATGGTTTGATCAGAGGGGGCCGAAGGGGCTTGTCCTGTTCTGCATCGCTGTGACGTTCATCGGAATGTGGGTGCTCTCCTATGCCCATTCGGATGTCATGATCTCCATTGCAGGCGTTTTATTCGGAATCGGTTTCGGTTCCTTGATCCCGACGCTTCAATCCTGGACGCTGTCGTTGACGCCGGAGCATAGGCGCGGCGTCGCGAATGGAATGTTCTTCTCATCCATCGATCTCGGGATCGGGCTGAGCGGGTTGGTCTTCGGTGTATTGGCACAGTATATCGAGATCGGGATCTTGTTCCAGATCTCAAGCATTTTCCTCTTGGCTGCCTTTTTTATCGCGATTTTCCACGGGAGGAAGAAGAAATTGGTTCATCAGGCGGCCTCCTAGTTTACGGGTCGCACGACAGTGGTATGATGATAGGACTATCCCTTTTCAATGCGGTGATGCCGCCATTGGAAGTGGATAGTCCTTTGTTCTGTAATGAATGAAGGTCTATGCGACCATGGTACAAAGGACCATTCGCAAAATGAAAAGGAAATGACATTTTATCACGGTGAAATTCTGTTAGAATGATAGAAATAGATCAGTCTGCGGATTGTTGGTTCCGCATTTAACGGAGGATATTATGACAGAAGAAAAACTGCTAATGGAAAAAACATTCCATGAAACATTCACAGGGGATACCGGAAGGAATCTTCATCCCATCGAGGTCCTGGGTGCTGCCTTCGTCGAAGAACAGAAGAATGAGCCTTATGACCTGACCGATATCCGCTTTGCGCAAGGGGAAGTCTATTTCCACTGCAAGGATTATGAAGCGGCCATCTTCAAGTGGGAAAGCGTTCAGAACGAGCGTGAGCCTTGGGCGAAGAAAAACATTGCCGATGCTTATTATGAGCTCGGGATGCTTTCTTCCGCCGAAGATGTGTATACCGCCATCCAAACCGACGGAGCCGTATTGACGATGGAGGTATCCCTGCAATTATTCTCCCTTTATATCGAACGGGAGAAGACTCAGGAAGCATACCGCGTCATCGAGAAGGCACTCGGCATCGATCCGGACTATCCCAATGTTTCCTCGATTGCCCGTGCATTCTACGAGGGCCAGCAGGATTGGAATAATGCCATCGAGCTTGCAGTGAGGGAAGCGCTCCGCACGAAGGACGGCAAATGGTTTTCCGTTCTCGAGGAATACGCGGTCAAAGGGTACATCACATCGTTTGCCCCTGCGTACTTCCACGACCTCCTCATCGCTTCCTATGAGAGCGATTCAAGGCAGTTCAGGGGACTTGTTGCAGCATTCTGGAACAGCTACAAGGTGGAACCTGCACTGCATATCGAGTGGATGCAGACAATCAATACCATTTTTGAATACGTGCAGATCGAGAACCATGAATCGTGGGATGATATCCTTTCCCTTTATAAGGAATCCTTCAACGGCTTCATGGAGAGCGGTCATCTGATCCATGATCTGCAACCCTTCATGCCTGGTCTTGTAACAAACTGGCTCAAAGTGAGCCGTGCAGGGTCATCCCTGCTTGCGGCTTCTGCCGTTCTTGCATGGAACGATGTGTTCTCGTATTCCCTTGAGCCCGGGGTTGCGGAAGAAGCCGAGGCGCTGCTCATCGAGTCGGCAGAAGATGCCCGCTTCGAGGATGTCCTCCTCTTCCTTAACAGGATCATGGCTTGGTCCGAATCGAATCGTGTACCTGTAGGCTATAAGACAAAGTGGATGTCCGAGCAGTTGATGGATTATAGCAGGAACCATATCGTCGTCGCAGGAAGCGTCTCAAGCGGGAAGTCTTCCTTTGTGCAGTCTGTCCTCGGTGAGAGTATCGGGGAATCAGAAGGTTCAACGGTGGTCTACACCTATCATGATCAGCCTGTCGAAGTAAGTGAAATTCATGGAGAAGGCGTCCGCCGCGTGGAGAGCATCGCTGATTTCGAAGAGGTGATGCACAGGGAAGCGTTTGTCGAGTACAAGATCCCTTCAGACTTCCTGAAGAAAAACAGTGCCGTCCTCATTGATGTCCAGGCAGGACAAAGGCATCAGGATGATCTTGCTTCGTTCTATCCGGTGGCAGATGGACTGCTGTATGTACTGAATGCCGAGGCGCCGTTCAATGCCGAGGATCGTCAAGTGCTACGCAGACTGCAGGAAATCGATCAGCCCGTCAAGATCAACTTCCTGTTGAACAAAATGGATAAGGTAGGGGTACATCCCGATGATGTGATTGAGTCCGTGGAACGGAAGGCGAAGGAGTGGTTCCCAGAAGCGGAAGTGCTGCCGTATTCGTCCCTTGAGGCCGTTTCCATCCAGCGTACAGGTGTAGAAGCATTCATGACCCGTCATTATGATGTGAGTCCTGCGTATATCAAAGCAGAGAGAGGGACGAAGCTCTTCTACCTCGTGCGTAAAACCTTGAAGGATCTGTATTCGATCCGCAAGAATAAAGAAATCGCCTTGAAAGAAAGCATTGCGAAAAATGAAGACATCCTGTCACGTCTGAATGGATTCCACAATCATCTCGGTGATATGCAGGGAGAGAAGATTGCCCTGATCAAAGATTCCTTCCACGAGCGCAAAGAAGCGGTCAAAAAGGAAATCAGGACGGAAATTCCGAATATCCTGCATAAATGCTCCGAGCTGATCAACGAAGAAAGTGACTATAAGAATATCCATACCGAGCTCAATGAAGCGATGAATACAAGGATACAGGAATATCTCCAGAATGACCTCATGCCGAGATACCTCGATTCCCTTCAGGGATGGCTGGCAGCATCGAAGCATGAACTGCAGGAAAGCCAAGAGTATCTCTATGAAATGAGTTCGACCTTCAATGGTCTGTTCGGGGAAGAGCGAGTCGTCCTTCAATGTGATGATCAGGTGCTCGACGACTGGAGAAGGGATGTAAGCCGCATGGGGACGAGGGCGCAGATCGATAAGGAAAATATCCTCCTCCGCTTCAAGCCTGCCCAGTTCCTGTTGAAGAGTGCCGGGAAGCTCTTGGGCGTGCTGCCTCAGAACAAGACGCTGCTATACAATCAGTACAAGCGATACCTGGAGAATGAGGACTACGGGGATATTACTGAATCCGTAGTGACGAAATTCTTCCTGCAGTTCGATCTGTTCGAGAAATCGTTGGAACAGGATATCCGCTCCTTCTATGCACAACCTTTCCACCAGCTCTCTTTGACCATCAAAGGGACAGAAGGGGAAATCATGGAGGACAAGGAACTTCTGAGCGAAATAAAGGCGGATCCCGAAAGATATTTCGACCCGATCACTTTATTCGAAGTGAAACTCCTGCAATATGAATATATGATGAAGGCAAGCTATCAGCCTTCTCAAAAGTATTCCCGATAAAAAAGCTGTCACGAAACTGTTTTAGTCATAGTAAAACCCGAATTAACTTGCTTGCGATAAGGCAAATGAATTCGGGTTTTTAAGTTATGTAAAGAACATTACTATTTCATTGTTTCCAGCGGTTGATCGGAGCGCAAGACGAAGACTCCTGTAGCTGATGTGAGACCCCGCAGGCTTGCCGAGGAGGCTGGCGGGCTACCCGCGGAAAGCGAAGTCTTGCACGGAAATCATGAGCGGTATTAAAAATCTACACTGCTATTGTTCGTCATTGTATGATCACTTTTGTCCTACCCTCTTTTTATGTGGCAAAGATGGACGTCATGATCCGTTTCAGTGAATTCTCCGTGCGCACTTCCGAGAAGTCCAGTCCAAGGTGGATCGCTGTCTGGGCCACTTCGGGGCGGATCCCGGTCATGATCGATTTCACGCCGAGAAGGTTGAGGGCATCCACCAGATGGAACAGCTGCTGTGCGACCATCGTGTCGATGAGAAGGACACCGGAAAGATCGATGATCAGGGTGGAGAGCTGAGATTGTGAGCTCTGCTGAAGCGTTCCTTCCAGTATGCTCCTTGCCCTGGCTGTATCGATATCGCCAATGAGGGGAAGGAGGCCGATTTCATCTGTCAGGGAGATGACGGGCGAGCTCAATTCATTGATGAGATCAGACTGGGCTTGAAGCCTGTCCATGATATACGTCAAATAATGGGAAGTGAAGCGTTCAAGTACGTAGTCTAGTGAGCTGTTCAGTTGTTCTTCCCACTGGAAGACTTCAGCAACACCGATTTCAAGACCGGACTCGTTGACGAATTTTTTGACGAAGTTCCAATAGACTCTCCTGAAGACGGCTGAATTCCTTACCACTTCATCAAGGGTGGTGGTAGAGCGGCTGCGATCGGCAGCCGTTTTCTTCGTCCACTCATCAATCGCTTCCTTCATCTCTTCTTCTGGGCGGATCAGGCATTTGGCCAAGAGCCTGGCGTAAGTCGCATTCTGCTCTTTCACCCGCTCCTGGACATCCTGGGGTGCCTCGGCGGAATAATGGGAGCCGTACTTCACGCGTTGGCGGGCGGCCCATTCCTCAGTGAAATGATAGGCATTTTCGTTCAGATACTCATATAGTGCTAGTGAATGTGTCGTCATAAGGCTCTCCTTCGCAAATCTTCTCTACTCATTGTCTATCGAATGTAAGTCTTTGTCAATGAATGGTGCAGGAGGAAAAGAAATGGAGATGGATATATGTTACCATTGGAAGATACTGTTTAAGTAAAGGAGTATAGCATGGAAACGAATCAACCAATCCTCTCATTGCATCAACTGAAGAAAGCCTACAATGGAAAAGAAGTATTAAAAGGTGTAGACCTTGATGTGTTCCCCGGGCAGATCATCGGCTACATTGGTCCGAATGGGGCCGGTAAGAGTACAACAGTTAAAATCATCCTCGGACTTGAAGAATATGATGCCGGCTCAGTGAGGCTGTTCGGAGAAGAAATCACCTCTGCGTCGGTTGAATACAAAAAAAGGATAGGGTATGTGCCTGAACTTGCAGACCTGTACGATAATCTCACGGCACAGGAATACTTGACCTTCAGTGGAGAGCTGTATGGGATGGCCCCGGTCGAAGCGGATGAAAAAGCGGAAAAGCTGATGAGCCTCTTCGGGTTGTCCGAGGTGTATCATTCCAGGATTGCATCCTACTCAAAGGGCATGAAACAGAAGACCCTCATTATTGCGAGTCTCCTTCATGATCCGGATATCCTGTTCCTAGATGAGCCGATCAATGGCCTCGACGCCAATTCCGTGATGATCTTCAAAGAACTACTGGCGCAGCTTGCTACGGAGGGCAAGACGATTTTTTATTCCTCCCACATCATGGATGTTGTCGAGAAGATCAGCAGTCGCATCATCCTGCTTCATCAAGGGACGGTCGCAGCGAATGGAAGTTTTGAAGAGTTGAAGAATCAAAATCTGGAAGGTTCCCTCGAGGAAATATTCAATCAGCTGACTGGCTTCACCGAGCATAAGGAAACGGCGTCTGAGATCGTTTCGGTCGTAAGGGGAGTGTAGTGATGAGGACATTTCCGACCCTGAAGGTCCTTGATGCATTCAAGGGTTTGTTCGCAATATTCGGCTTTGATTATCCTGTCATCCGCAAGATCCTCCAGATGAAGTGGACCATGGACGGCAGGAGGGTGCCCACCATCTTCCAGCAGGGAAAGGTGAAAAATGAAAAGGACGGGAATCGGTTCATCAAATCACTCTGGGTGTATGCCTTATATGGATTGATCCTGCTTCCGATCCTGTTCTTTGGGGATATGTATCTGTTTCAAATGACGCTGATATTCTCCGTCATCTTCTTCATGACAAGCACATCGATGATCTCGGATTTTTCGGTCGTGATCCTCGATGTGCGCGATTCCACGATCCTTTTCACCAAACCGGTCCAGCGGAAGGATATCTCGATGGCGAAGGCTTTACATGTATTCTTTTACCTGTTCTTCCTGACCGGAGCACTGACGGTCATTCCGCTTGCGGCTTCGTTCTTCTTGAATGGGTTTATCTTTTTCCTTTTGTTCCTGGTTGGTATCGTGCTTCTCGATCTTCTCATCCTGGCCATGACGGCTCTGATGTATTATTATGTTCTGAAGTTTTTTGATGGTGAGAAGCTGAAGGATATGATCAATTATGTCCAGATCGGTCTCTCTGTCGGGATTGCGATAGCCTATCAGCTGGCGGCAAGGGCGTTTGATCTCGTGGATGTGAATGTTTCTTTTTCACCGGAGTGGTGGACGGTGCTGATTCCGCCCCTTTGGTTCGGTGCACCGTTTGAATACGTCCTCAACGGGAATCATTCCAAAGTGGTACTGATCATGACCATTCTCTTCGTGCTGGTTCCCCTGGCCGCACTGGTCATCTACATCAAGGCACTTCCCCAGTTCGAGCGCAATCTTCATAAGCTCTCGGCCCAAGCTGGAGGAAGGAAGAGGAGGGTGAAAAGTGATCGTTTCCTTAAGTTGCTTTGCCGGAATCAGGAGGAACGTGCGTTTTACCGATTTGCCCAAAAAATGATGAGGACGGAGAGGGATTTCAAGCTCAAAGTCTATCCTTCATTGGGCTTCGCCCTGATCCTCCCGTTTCTCTTTATTTTCACAAGGCCAGACCTTTCCATCTCGGATCTTCCTGGAAGTAAATCATATCTGGCTGTCTATGCCAGTCTCATCGTTGCCCCGTCCGTCGTGATGATGCTGAACTATTCCGGAAGGCATAAAGGGTCCTGGATCTACAGGGTGGCTCCCGTGACACGGGTGGACTTGGTCTACAGAGGGACATTGAAAGCATTCCTTGTGAAGCTGTTTCTGCCGATATACATGATTCTGACCCTTGCATGCATCTTCCTCTATGGGCCTGTAATCATACCGGATCTTTTCGTCATCTTCATGGTTGTGTGTATCACGACGGTCCTATGCAGCCTGTGGATGAATCGGGTTCTTCCTTTTTCAGAAAGTTTCGAGGGGATGGCCCAGAGCGAAACCCTTAAAATCATCCCCTTCTTCTTCGTGGGGGGAGCACTGGCGGGTCTGCATTACCTGGTACTCAAGATACCTTTTGGGATCTATGGGTATGCGGTGATTGTCACTGCGGTCAATCTTGTTTGCTGGAAATGGCTGATCAACGGTCGAAATGAGCCGGAACGACTTTAGGCGTTTCCGGCTTTTTGCCATGCGCGGAAATTCATTCGTATAACACCATTTGAAGCTATAGGCATATACATAGGGAAGAATGGGTAACGTCGAAAAGGGAATGATGATAGAGGACGAAAGGGGAGAGCTTCATGTTCCTTGATTGGTTAGGCGGACTTAATCCTGCTCTACAGGCGCTTTTCGGAGGAACGGTGACTTGGGGACTTACAGCATTGGGGGCCTCTGCGGTCTTCTTTTTCAGAAAGATTGAGAAACATACATTGAATATGATGCTTGGCTTTGCTGCGGGGGTCATGATTGCAGCGTCCTTCTGGTCCCTTCTTGCTCCATCCATCGAATTCAGCGAGCAGAACGGGCAGATTCCGTGGCTTGCACCGGCAGTCGGTTTCCTTCTTGGAGGACTTTTCATCCGACTCCTGGATTTTGTCGTCCCCCATCTGCATCTCGGGAATGCATCGGAAAAGGCGGAGGGACCACCGACGAAGTTCAAGAAATCCACGCTCTTATTCCTTGCCATCACGCTTCATAATATTCCGGAAGGCCTTGCCATCGGAGTGGCATTCGGGGCTGCGGCACTCGGCCTTGGCGATGCGACCCTGATCGGGGCCATCGGTCTTGCAATCGGAATCGGGATTCAGAATATGCCGGAAGGGGCCGCATTATCCATCCCTCTCAGAGGCGAAGGGATGTCCCGAAGGCGGGCTTTCAATTACGGTCAGATGTCTGCCATCGTAGAGCCCATTGCAGCAGTCATCGGAGCAGCGGCCGTGCTGATGATCCAACCGCTCCTTCCGTATGCCCTGGCATTCGCGGCAGGGGCCATGATATTCGTCGTTGTCGAGGAATTGATACCGGAATCCCAATCTTCAGGTAGCACGGATCTCGCCACCCTGGGTCTGATGGCGGGGTTTGTGGTCATGATGATCCTGGACGTGTCGTTGGGTTGAGAGAGAGCACCCTGAAAATTCAGGGTGCTTTTTACGTGCTTGTCAGGGTCGCTTTACCACGAATGATGTCGGACTATCTGTAAAAAGAGTCAAAAGTCCTATTATCGGTGAATCTTTTTGTCATATCATTCAGATTCTTTTATACTATACTATAAAGGGATTCATTAGTATGAAAGAACTGGTTGGAGGGGATGGAATGAAGCTGATCGCCGAGTCGAAGAAGACACTGAGCATTCTTTTGGTTGCAATCCTTTTCGTGACAGCAAACCAGATTCCTGGAGTACAGCACGTCACAGCGCGCATCGCGACCAACGTGTATATCAACTTTAAGTATGAGCATTTGAAATTATCCTATGATTCAGTCGAATATTCCCCGCAGCTCGGCGACTACTCCGTAGCGTATAAAGACGGGGAGGGGAAGCGCTATGGCTTCATGGTCACTCCGAAAGCCATGCCGATCTTCATCCGTCATGATCCGTTGGAGCCTGCACCGGAATGATTTTGCCCTTTTCCCGCTCTTCCGTTATAATGGACAGGTAATCAATTTCATAAACGTAACCACAAGGGGAGCTTTTTTGCTGAGAGTGAACGGTTGATCCGTTCTGACCCTTTGAACCTGTTAGTTAGCACTAGCGTAGGGATGTGGAAGGTAGTTTTCTGCCTTGTTGTACATGCATTCTCCCTAATGGTTTCGTTCATAGAAAAGGGGGATTTTTTTTATGAAGAATATGAAGCTCATCGTCTTGATCGAAGTGGCGATCATGGCGGCCCTGGCCGTCGTGGTCGATCTGATTCCATCCATCAAGCTCACACCGTCGATTTCATTCAATGTGGCCATGGTGCCGATCTTCCTGTTGGCATTCAGAAGGGGCTTCAAGGCTGCCACCCTGGCCGGGTTCATCTGGGGATTGTTACAGGTCGCCCTCGGGGAAGCCTGGGTCGTTCATCCGGTACAGGTCTTCCTTGAGTATTTCGTGGCTTTCGCCTTCATCGGTGGGGCTGGACTATTCAGCAACCGGATCCAGAGCGCTGTGCGCGATGGGAGGAAGAAGGGGCTGCTGAGTTGGATGCTTCTCGCTATTTTGGTCGGAAGCGTGGCCCGTTATTTCTGGCATTTCATTGCGGGTGTGTTCTTCTTCGGATATTTGGCGCCGGATAACCTATCGCCGGTTCTGTTTTCATTTGCTGCCAACGGAGCTTCGATGCTCGGTTCGGCAATCCTTTGCGCCATTGTTTTATGCGCGCTGGTGGCTACAGCACCCCGACTTGTCAAAGTCGAGGATGGACGTTCCGTCAATCGTAAAGCTGCGTGAGTGTGAAGATCGGCTGAGGCCGGTCTTTTTCTATTGTGCTGGCGGGGGTTTCGCTTGGGGAGAGCAGGGGTAAATGAACAGGAATAGGACTATGGAAGGAGGGGTGATCATGACGGAATATATGCTGGAGGCTGCCCAGGATTGGGGATTGTGGGGGATTCTCCTCTCCCTCTTCATCGAAGGGAGTGCCTTCCCATTTGTAGGTACGTTATTCATCGTGACCGTCGGGTTCTTGTTGGAACTATCGTGGCTTGAGCTCTTTTTCGTCTCCGTTGCAGGAAGTGCCCTCTACGTCTTAGGGAGCTATATCCCTTACTTCCTTAGTTATAAGCTCGGTGAAAGGGTGGAGGCACGCCTCAGCCCTGAACGCAGGCAAAAGCTTCGGGCTGCACAGGATCAGTTCACGAAGTATGGCATTTGGAGCGTGGCGATCGCGAGTCCTCTGCATCTGGGGAATGTCGTCCCGTTTGTTGCAGGGATGTCCAAGATGGATGTGAAACTCTATTCCTTCCTCACCATGCTAGGGATCACGCCCTCCACCTTCCTCCTTCTCAGTTTCGGGAAATTTTCCGGAGGAGATCCTGAAACCGTCATGCGTACAATCGATCATTATCAAAACCTCGTGATCGGCGCTATCATCGCTGCCACGGTCGTATATGTCCTCTATAAATGGAAGTGGAAGCCCCTCAGGAAAAAAAGTTCCGTCACAGACGGCGGACCCTCTTCGATAAAGAACGATGATGAGTCCTCATTGCGAACATAATTCCTTTCCTTTAAACTAAACCTATTCTTAAATCAATCGTGTGGAGAGATTCTATGGAAGCAAAAATGATGCGAAGATACGATATCATGGAGGTATGCCTCCTTGCAGGGAAAATCATGCTGCAAAGCGGTGCTGAAACGTACAGGGTGGAAGATACCATGATGCGGATCGCAGCCTCCTACGGGATCAAGGAATCCCACAGTTATGTGACGCCCACGGGTATCATCTTTTCAATTGAAACAGAAGAACCGACCAAGACCAAATTGATCAGGATCAACGAGCGCTCCACGGACCTTGAGAAAGTTACGCTCGTCAATAGCCTCTCCAGGCAGATCAGCAAAGGGCATCTGTCTGTGGAAGAGGCCTTTCATGCGCTTGAGAAGCTGGATGAATCGGATCTTTCCTATCCGTTCAAGCCTCAGCTCCTGGCAGCCACCATTGCGAGCGGCTGTTTCCTGATCATGTTCCTTGGATCCTGGAATGACTTTATACCGGCAGCCATTACGGGCGGTGTCGGTTACATCTGCCTGATCTATTTCCAACGGGTCGTACCGATCAAGTTCTTCTCCGAGTTCTTGGCCAGTCTGATCATCGGCATGCTTGCCTTTGGATTTGTCCAGTCAGGTATCGGGCATCAGCTGGATAAAATCGTCATCGGCTCCGTCATGCCCTTGGTACCGGGGCTGTTGATCACCAACGCCGTCAGGGATTTGATGGCAGGTCATCTTGTATCCGGCCTGAGCAAAGGGGCAGAAGCGTTTCTGACGGCGTTCGCCATCGGTGGCGGGGTTGCGGTTGTCTTCACATTGTTGTAACGGAAGGGGAATGAAGAGTGATGTTTGTTGTTGAACATATGGTGACGAGCTTCATTTCGGCTGCCGCTTTCGGAATCATCTTCAATGCTCCGAAGCAATCGCTGTTCAAATGCGGCATCGTCGGGATGCTCGGATGGATGATCTATATCGTCCTGTTCACCTTTGAAATCGATACCGTCATTGCGACGCTTGCGGCTTCGTTCGTCGTGGCGGTGGTATCGCAGATATTTGCCAAGATGTACAAAACCCCGGTAATCATCTTCAGTGTTGCCGGGATCATCCCCCTTGTTCCGGGGGGCATCGCTTATGATGCCATGAGGAACTTTGTCCAGAATGATTACAATATGGCCATGAACCTCGCAGCCAAAGCATTCATGATCTCAGGGTCGATTGCAATCGGTCTCGTCTTCTCCGAGGTCATCAATCAGGTGATCCGAAACGCAAAG
The DNA here is from genome assembly GCF_039822645.1 of Rossellomorea sp. RS05. Lineage (NCBI taxonomy): Bacteria > Bacillati > Bacillota > Bacilli > Caryophanales > Bacillaceae > Rossellomorea > Rossellomorea sp. RS05. Next base: position 66,275 of record NZ_JBDKWY010000011.1, read on the forward strand.
CTCAGTTCCTCTGCGCGCAGGATGAGATGAAACATTATAGAGAAGAAGAGGGTGCCAGTCGCGGCACCCTCTTTTCCTACTTATTCGCTTTTCCTTTCGAAACCGAGATAGCGAGTGCCCTGGAAGGTGAGGAGTCCTTCGTCACCTTCTGCAAGCATGCCGTATTCTGGGCCCTTGACGTGCATCTCCATCCGATCGCCGCTTTCCACTTGAAATGTCATGTAATAGCTGGTGTGTGCCCGCGAATCTCCGCCGCCGCCGTGAACCTCTGTCCGCTTCGACACGACTTCGGCCCTGGATGACAGGCGCGGAGACTGATTGTTCCTACTCCATTCGCCCACACCTTTGAAAACCTGAATCAAGATAACACCTAATATAACGACGAAACCTATTCCTACTAGGACCGGCACGACGTCGAACATGATATCGCCTGTCTCGCCCATAGCTTCTCCCCCTTATAAGTTGCACGATAAAATGGTATACGGAAACGGCGCTAAGAAAGTTTCATTCAGGATTCTTTTGGTCTTTATCGGATGGTGGAATGAGTGGGGTGACGAAAAAGATATCGGGCAAATCTTTCGGCTTCCGTACAATCAAAAAACACGCTATGATGAAAGGAACGATATTTCGGTATTGCCGGCGGTTCCTCCACATCCGGGCGCAGGTATGAAGGGAGTACATATGAAGGTCATACATTTTCTGAAACCTTATCGCATGGCCATGGCTGTAGCGTGGCTGTTCATGCTCACAGAACTTGCAGTAGAGCTTTTCAACCCGTTATTCATGGCAAAGATCATCGATGACGGCGTCATGACCGGGGATCTGGATCTCGTGCTGAAATGGGGCGCCATCATGGTGGCCATGTCCCTGTTCGCCTTCCTCTCCGGCATCGCCAACTCTTTTTTCGCAGCCCATACCTCTCAGGGCTTCGGATATGATTTGCGAGGGGCCCTGTACGAAAAGGTCCAGTCGTTCTCCAAATCGAGCTTTCAAAACCTTCCTGCGTCTTCCCTCATCACGAGGATGACCAATGATGTCAGGCAGATTCAAAATACCATTTTCATGAGTCTCCGGATCATGCTGAGGGCTCCACTCCTGGTCGTGGGGTCCACCATCATGGCCCTCTTGGTGAATGCCAGGCTCACCTTGATCCTGCTCGTGATCATCCCTGTGCTGTGGCTATTCCTCGTCTGGGTCCTCAAAAAGGGCTGGGGCTTGTTCGGGAAGGTTCAGATCCGTCTTGACCGGGTGAATGAAGTCATGAAAGAGAACCTCTCAGGCATGAGACTGATCAAGGCATATACTCGGGGGCAATATGAAGAATCTCGTTTTGGTGAAGCCAATGATTCCCTCAAGGATCGAACGATGACAGCCCTCCGCTTCATGGAAATCATCATGCCTTTACTGATGCTCGTTATGAATATGGCCCTCCTGTATATCCTTTGGCATGGCAGTGAACGGGTTGCGGCCGGAGGAGTACAAGTAGGGGAAGTGGTTGCCATTGTCACCTATGTAACCCGGATTTCATCGGTGTTCTCCATCTTCTCGTTCATCATCACTAGCTTTTCACGTGCGAAGGCATCATCGGGCCGGGTGGGGGAAGTATTGAACACGACTGTCGATATTACGGATCATGAAGGGGCAGCAGGTCAGGTGGTAAAAGGGGAGGTTGTATTCAAGGATGTTTCCTTCCGGTACCCTGGCACGGATGAATACGCCCTAGAGGATGTTACATTCACCCTTCAGTCCGGTGAGACGATGGCAGTACTCGGGGCGACTGGTTCCGGTAAGACGTCCATGTTCCAGCTGATCCCGAGGCTGTACGACCCTCAATCCGGTGAAATTGAAATCGATGGCCAGCCCCTGGGAAGCATCCCTCTGAATACGCTCAGGACTTCAATCGGCTTCGTTCCTCAGGAAGCCGTCTTATTCTCGGGGACCATTGCCGAAAATCTTCTCTGGGGAAAAGAAGGCGCATCACAAGAAGAGATGGAACAGGCGGCAAAGGACGCGCAGATTCACGATACCGTCATCCAGCTCCCGCGGGGATATGAAACGGTGCTCGGCCAAAAAGGTGTGAATCTTTCCGGGGGTCAAAAGCAGCGCCTTTCCATTGCGCGTGCTTTGATCAGAAAGCCGGCAATCCTCATGCTCGACGACAGTACGAGTGCCTTGGATATGAAAACGGAGGCTAAGCTCATTCAAGCCCTAAAAGGGTATGAATGCACAACCATGATCATCACCCAAAAGGTAGGGACCGCCATAGGGGCGGATATCATCCTTCTCCTTGAAGACGGAAAGCTGATCGCCCATGGTAATCACCAATCACTTATGACAGACTCCCCGTTGTACCGCGAAATTTACCATTCTCAGTTCGGAGAGGAGGGGCAGCATGTCAAGACACGTTAGAAAGAAGCTGGGGAAACATGATAAAGCGAAGGATATGAAAGGCACCCTCCGGAGGATCTGGGATTACCTTTCACGCCAGCGGGTGCTTCTCTATATGGTCATCGTCATGGTGATCATCAGTTCCGCTGCATCGCTCCTCGGTCCGTTCCTCGTAGGGAAGGCCATCGATGACTATGTCGTCACGCGTGAAATTACCGGACTCGGACGTTTGCTCATCGCCCTGATCCTGATCTATATTCTTCACTCCATCTCTGTGTGGTTCCAAAATTATTGGATGATCGGGATTGCGCAGGAAACGGTACACCGGATGAGGAAAGATTTGTTCCACCAGCTGCATCAGCTTTCGATCCCATTCTTCGATAAGAGGAAGCACGGGGAGCTGATGAGTCGTGTGACAAACGATATCGATAACGTAAGTGCCACGCTGAATAGTTCGTTCATTCAGATCATTTCAAGTTTCCTGACCCTCCTTGGGACCATATCGGTCATGCTATGGTTGAGCCCTCTGTTGACGTTGATCACACTGACGGTCGTGCCCCTCATGGTATTCGGCATGAAGTGGATCACGAAGAGGACGGGTCCCCTTTTCAAGGAATACCAAGGAAATATCGGTGAACTGAACGGATACATCGAGGAGACGATTTCCGGTCACAGCATCATCAAAACCTTCTCCCGTGAAGAGACCGCCATACAGGAATTCAAGGAAAAGAACGAAAAGCTGAGGAAGGCCGGTTTTTGGGCCGACACGTATTCGGGGTTCATCCCGAAGCTCATGAATGTATTGAACAACTTGAGTTTTGCCGTCATTGCTGGGATCGGAGGGCTCTTTGCCATCAAGGGCTACATTACGATCGGGGTCATTGTCATTTTTGCAGAGTATGCTAGGCAATTCACCAGGCCGCTGAATGAGCTGGCGAATCAGTATAATACGCTCCTCTCGGCCATTGCCGGTGCCGAAAGGGTTTTCCAGATCATTGATGAGGAACCTGAGGCAGTCGATGAAGCGGACGCGGTGGAACTGTCCGAAGTGACGGGTGAAGTGGTCTTTGATCATGTTTCCTTTGGGTATAGCGAAGACGAGATGATCCTCGATGATGTTTCATTTGTGATTTCGCCGGGAGAAACCGTAGCGCTTGTCGGCCCGACTGGAGCCGGCAAGACGACCATCACGAATCTGATTTCCAGATTCTACGAACGGAATGCAGGTGACATCCTCATAGATGGGGTGGACCTGTCTTCGGTTAAGCGGAAGAGCCTCCGCTCGCATATGGGGTTCGTCCTGCAGGACAGCTTCCTGTTCCAAGGCACCATCATGGAGAACATCCGATATGGACGCCTGGATGCGACAGATGAAGAAGTGGAGGAGGCAGCAAAACTGGCCAATGCTCACTCCTTTATCAGGAAGCTTCCTGGAGGTTATCATACGGTGTTGAGCGAGGGGAGTATCAGTCAGGGGCAGAAGCAGCTGCTGTCCATTGCGAGGGCAATCCTCTCCGATCCGTCCATCCTTGTTCTGGATGAGGCTACGAGCAGCATTGATACAATCACGGAAATGAAGATACAAGAAGCACTGAAACGATTGATGGAAGGACGCACAAGTGTCGTTGTGGCACACCGATTGAATACGATACGGCAGGCAGATCAGATTCTTGTTCTGGACGGTGGGAAAATCATTGAACGTGGTTCACACGATCACCTGATCAAGCTGGGTGGATTTTATGCGGGTCTCTATCATAGTCAGCTGAAGGAAAGTATATAAAAAAGAACCCGAAGCGGATCCCGCTTCGGGTTCTTTTACATCGGAGTAGGCGGTCATCCCGACCGGTCTGCTCCCACGCTCTCTATTATGGAGAAAAGCGTGCATGTAACTTGCAACATCACAAGTGAATATAGTTGATTTCCTATACGTTTAAGATAATTTAAACAGCCGCGGGCAATTCTTCTTAGTCGCTTGATCTACCTAAACGACGTAAGCCCTACCTCTCTTACATCCTAACGGCTCCGAAGCCGATCCAGTGTGAATAAGTTGTTTTTGTCAAACAACTGGAGAATTACAGATTATCTTCTCTATCGTTCGAAAGTATGTTACAAGTCTACAATCACTAATAATAACATGCACTTCATACTCTGTCAATAGCCTCTGCTGTTTAAAGATCCAAGGTCTGTGGAGAATCTTCTTCGTTATTCATGAGTCTGATCCCCACGGGTTCGATCTTGAGGACGACTAGATTTGGATCTTCCGGACCGTCGAACCAATTTTTCATGTGATCATTCCATATTTTCTTCTTGTAAGCCTCAGATTGTTCAACGGAGGCCTTTCCCTCTATCTCCACGAATGTATCGCCATATCCTTCGCCGTCGTAGCCGAGTAGGATATGAACATTTGGGTTTTCTTCGATCTCATCGGTCTTTTCGGTCTTCTTACTTGTTGGTGTGTACAGGACCAGGTCCTCGTGATAATAGGTCATATAGCGGGAATAAGGTTTGTTATCCTTTACAGTCGCAAGTGTTCCCACTTTGCTTTCGTCCAACACCTTCAATACTTGCTCTTTCACTTCATTCTGTGACACGATCCCATCTCCTTTTCGATTCATTATCTTCTGTCTTTACTATTCCTTTTTTTAACTAGGATTAAACATGCGTGATTGGTTGGGGGATAGGGAATAGTGTAAAAAAACATACAGGAGGAATCGCAATGACAGTCGTGCCGGAAGACATTTCAGCTATTTGCAGGAAGAGAATGGAGCCTTTTGACTGTGAAGGATTCGTCAATGGCCGGGGACCGCAGGAGCCTATCCTCATGATTGTAGGGGAAGCGCCCGGTGAAACGGAAATACATAATGGAGTCCCCTTCAGCGGCAGGGCCGGGAAGGTACTGGATGAATTCTTTCGCTACGTGGGAGTGGACAGGAAGGATATTTATTTCACCTCCACCGTGCGGAGTCGTCCATTCAAGCGCGTGGATAAAGTGAGGAAGGATGGAAGGGTCGAAAGGAAATGGGTTAACCGGGCCCCGAACAGGAAGGAACAGCTCGCTCATGCGGCTATGCTGGATTATGAAATGGCCCACGTACGGCCAAAGCAGATTGTGACACTAGGGAATATCGGTCTCCAGAGGCTTGCCGGGAGAATGTACAGCATCTCCTCCGTACACGGCGCCCCTATCCGGACCAAAGTGAAGTGCCTGAAGGATTATGACCGCAGGGAGTGGGGAGAAACGGAGGAAGAGTACTCTCTCTTTCCGACGTTCCATCCCGCCTCGATCTTTTATAATCGTTCCCTGGAAAAAGATATTTACCGGGACCTGGACCAGCTCAGGCAGATCCTCTCGGATAAAGGGGTCTTTTAGCTGTGATCCATCTTTTCCTTAGCCATCTTGATGAGTTCCTGGACCATCCTGCCGCCGAGTTGTCCACCGACTTTCCCGTTTTCAGCAGACGATAGATGCCCATTGTAGCCTTTTTGGAGGGGAACCCCCACTTCCCTTGCTGCTTCAAACTTGGCATCTGACGGATGGTCTGCACCGGAAATTCTCGCCTTCATTTCATTGAGGGAGTCCCGGGAACCTGGGACCAAAAGCTTGCGTTTCGACATGTTTTCACCCCCTTCATCCTATTTTCTCCAAAAAAATTTAACAGTATGTGAGGTATTGTTACACAAGGGTTTTTGGAGGTTCGACTGTGGTGAGGAAATAAAAAAAGATTGTCTATATTGTGTCAATTAAATATAATTCATAATAGTTAGATAAATCGGAAAGATAACAGGGGGACAAAGAATGTCGGAATTTGTAGGAAGCATTGTCGACGTATTATGGTCACCGGTCATGATCTACTTTTGTTTGGGTGTAGGTCTATTATTTTCAATATTAACAAAATTCGTGCAGGTCAGATTCTTGAAGGACATGGTCAAACTGATGTTTGAAGGAGGCAGTTCCAAAGAAGGGGTATCATCCTTCCAAGCCCTCGCCCTGTCGCTCTCTGGACGTGTCGGTACAGGGAATATCGCTGGTACGGCGACGGCCATCGGATTCGGTGGGCCTGGTGCCGTGTTCTGGATGTGGGCCATTGCGTTCATCGGATCGGCCAGTGCCTTTGTGGAATCCACCCTTGCACAAATCTACAAAGAAAAGCGCGATGGTGAATACAGAGGGGGACCGGCTTATTATATCGAGAAGGGAATCGGCTGGAAATGGTACGCTGTCCTGTTCTCCATCGCCACCCTGATCGCCATGAGCATCCTGATGCCGGGTATTCAATCCAACTCCATCGCCCTCGGACTTGAAAATGCATTCGGACTGAGTACGACCGTGACGGGTATCGGTCTTGTCGTACTCCTTGGTGTGATCATTCTCGGAGGGGTGAAAAGGATCGCGGGGGTGGCTTCCTATGTGGTGCCGTTCATGGCCATCGGTTACATCCTCCTTTCCCTTGTAATCGTCGGTGTGAATATTACGCAGGTTCCGGACGTGTTCTCGTTGATTTTCAGCAGTGCGTTCGGTGCGAACTCCGTCTTCGGAGGCATCCTTGGTTCGGCTATTTCCTGGGGGGTAAAGCGCGGGATCTATTCCAATGAAGCCGGTCAGGGAACAGGGGCCCATGCTGCAGCGGCAGCTGAAGTGTCCCATCCTGCCAAACAGGGGCTTGTACAAGCAGCATCAGTCTATATCGATACGCTTCTTGTTTGTACAGCGACTGCCTTCATGATCCTTTTTACCGGATCGTATAATACGGTAGGTCCGGATGATACGGTCATTGCGTCAAATGCGAGTGTTGAAGGGGTGGAGGCAGGACCTGCCTATACACAGGCTGCCATTGAACAGGTCATCCCTGGATTCGGTGCAGGTTTCGTCGCCATTGCTTTGTTCTTCTTCGCCTTCACTACCATCATGGCCTACTACTACATGGCTGAGACGAACATCGCCTACCTGATGAAAGGAAGAAGCGCGAAGGTCGGGATGGTGATCCTCAAGGTCGTCATACTGGCAGCTACATTCTATGGTGCCGTTAAAGAAGCGACCCTTGCCTGGGCGATGGGGGATATCGGACTCGGAATCATGGTATGGCTTAATCTGATCGCGATCTTGATCCTGGCCAAACCCGCCCTTGCTGCTCTCAAAGATTATGAACAACAGAAGAAGCAGGGACTTGACCCCGTGTATAATTCCAAGAAGATGGGCGTGAAAAATGCCGAGTTCTGGGAAGGGGACTACAAGTACGATAAGAATAAAGAGAACGCATCTTGATGCAGAAGCATAAAACCCATCATGGGTTTTATGCTTTTTTTACAGGATGTAAAGTATCCTGACTGGAATACTAGGCAATATCTTTTGAGGAAAGAGCTCTTTTTGATTATGATGAGAAGAGAGCATATTTTTCAGGAGGTGTGGGGCAATTGGATTTATATGAATCGTATATTCAGAACGATAGACAGCGGAAATTGCTTACCCTGGCAGGTGAACTTGCCGATGCGTTCGCAGAGAGGGCGGAAGAACATGATCGGGAGGGTTCCTTTCCTTTTGAGAACTTCAACGATCTGAAGAAAAAAGGCTACGGGAAGCTTACGGTGCCTAAAGAATATGGGGGCGAAGAAATCAGCCTGTATGAGATGGTGATGCTGCAAGAACGCCTGGCGACGGGTGACGCGGCTACTGCACTATCGATCGGATGGCATCTTGGCGGTCTGATGGAGCTGAGTGAGAGCAGATTATGGGATGAAGCACAATTCCAAGCGCTATGCGAAGCGGTCGTCACAGACCAAGCCCTCGTCAACAGGGCAGCCTCCGAGCCTGCTACAGGCAGTCCAACAAGGGGTGGTCTTCCGGAGACGAAGGCTACCAAAACGGATAATGGGTTTGAACTAACAGGCAGGAAAAGCTTCACTTCCATGGCGAAGGTCCTGGATTATTCATTGGTACTGGCACGGATCGGGGAGACGGAGAAAAAGGGATTTTTCCTGGTTGATCATAAATTGGATGGTGTGAGCATCGAAGATACATGGGATGTGATTGCCATGAAGGGGACCGGAAGTGAAGACCTGGTTCTTGATCACGTGAGCTTGCCTCCTTCGGCTATGGTAGAAGGGGATGAAAGGGGTGGAGACATCCCTAAGGCATGGCTTCTTCATATTCCTGCCTGTTATCTCGGTGTGGCGGTGGCAGCCAGAAATTATGCCATTGAGTTCGCAAGTAATTACTCGCCTAACAGCCTGCCAGGGCCGATCAAAGAGGTCCCAGAGGTGCAGAGGAAAATCGGAGAAATGGAGCTCGAACTGTTCCAGGCCAGGCAGATCCTCTACTCGGTGGCAGATAAATGGGTGAAGGAGCCGGATAAACGGAAAGGGATGGGTCCGGAGCTTTCGGCGGTCAAACATATCGTCACCAATGGGGCCGCACGCATCGTGGATATTGCCATGAGGATCGTAGGGGCAAGGAGTCTGTACCGCTCGAACCCGATGCAACGTTATTACCGGGACGTGAGAGCGGGGCTGCATAATCCGCCTATGGATGACATGGTCATCTCGCTGCTGTCAAAGCGGGCTCTCGGTGGAAAATAGTAAAGAAGCCAAGGATCACGGTCCTTGGCTTCTTTACGTCTGTAATTTTTTCTCCAATACGGAGGAATGGTGAATCTCCAGGGTCTGGATCCCTTTCAGTTCTTCAAGCAGGTCATGTATGGATAACAATTCGTATAAGAGAACGGATTCGCATGAGAAATGTTTGATCTGTTTTCCTTTAAGGAATTCATGATCCTCCCAGAACTCTTCTAAAAGATCCTTCATGAGAACGAAGTGCTGTTCTGGAATCTCGAAAGAGGGGTGGTGTAGGATCCCCTTAAGGGACTGGATTGCCGAAATGATCCGTTCCTTCTCCTCTTGGCTGTACGAATAGCGGTTCATGGGGAGATAGATCAGATTTCCGATATGATAAAGGATCTGTCTCAACAGGTTCAGCTTTTTATACTCGTAGTGGAAAAACCGGAGCTCTTTCCTGCTGGAGCGGTGTAGTTTCCACTCTTCCTTTTGATATTTGCAAAGGGTATCCGTTGCTTCGACTTCCTGGAGGATGTCGGCGAAAATGAGGCGGGTGTCCCGGTGAAGGGAATGCTGCTTTAGCAGTTCCGAGCCTCTCCGCTCTAAAAGATTACCGGTTTTGAAATATAAATTATGAATGCTCGCCGTGATTTTATCGGAATATTTAGGAGGTAGGACCCAAATGTTGACCACGGTTGAAACGATAAGCCCGATCGTCGTGGTTCCGAGCCTGATGAAAAAAGTGGCTACATAATGATCATGGATTGTCGGGATCATGGCGATTCCTGTCAAGGTGGCCACCAGGATTCCGGGGGCAAGCTTCAGCCTGTGACAGGTGATGATTGTCAGCAGCGCGACGAATGCGTAGGTGATGGGGCGGTCTCCGAAAAAAGAAGACAAGACGACTGCGTACAGGGCCCCGATGGCTGATGCCGGAAATCGGATGAACGCCTTTTTGATTGAATTGGTGGCCGTCGGCTCGATGGTGACGATGGCCGTGATGACCGCGAACGTCGCTGGCCAGTTGAATAATTCACAAATGAGTGCAGTCAAAAAAACGGCAATGCCTGTCTTTGCAACGCGGCCGCCGACTAATCGAAAATGTTTGGAAAATTGCATATAGGACCCTCTTTATAGTGGAAGAATACGTACCTATCATTATAACGCTTTTCGTAGAATCTGTGTTTACTTTGAGTCCCGAAATAAAAAAAGTGATAAAAAGGCCTGTCCACTTTGGACAGGCCGTATATGAGAAACTCATCTGAGAGGCAAAGGCCTTAAAACAATCTTGATCGAATGAGGCATCTGGTCGTTTTCTTGTGCCGCTTTGAGGTAGCGGAACATATTCTTTCCACCTACTGAATTAGCAGAGTGGATCGTGATGCGTTCTGCAAATAATTGGTGCTCCACCATGGCATGAACCAGCATCAACCCATTTCGGGTCTTGCTCTCGAGGTCATGATCGAGAGAGAGATGACCGATGGAATGATCGTACATAAGCTGCAGGCACTCATCGATGTCTTTTGCAAGAATGTAACCTTGGGGACAGTGGCGATAATCGTCGAGAAACACATTTACTGTCATATACATTCTACTTTCGTCATTTGACTTAGGTTAAGCCTAACAGACCTATACCTATACTTATATAGGTAATTAGTGGTGTATTACAAATATATTTGTGGTTGGAAAGTTAGTCTTTTAAGCTTCGAAACTTAAGATTCTGTCACTTTTACCATAATAGTTTGAAAACTGAAGAATAATAGAAGGAATATTCTCATTTCTTGTCGTATGAAGTAAAGACCATACTGCGTTGGGAGAGTTTCAGGTGATAATTGAAAAATTACTTCTTCACACGTTCATCATTCTTGCTCCGGTGTTGATCCAAACCTCCCTGCTCGAACATCATAAATGGAGTAAGTCGCCCATCTTCACAGGGGTGCTAAACGGTTTAGCCACTCTGACATGCCTCGCATTCACATATGAATTCGCCGGCTTATACTGGGACTTCCGCTATGTCCCCCTCATTATTGCCATGGTCTATGGGGGCAGGAAGGCGGGACTCATCGTCCTTGCTTTCATGCTCATCGGACGGACGATCATGGGTGGGGATATCCTATTCCATGGCCTTGCCAGTGCGGTCATTGCCTCGGTGATCCCTTATTATTTTTCAAAAGGTTTCTGGAAGATGTCGCCCGTCAAACGGGTAGTTGCGGCTCAGTTCATCGGTTTATGGCCGATTGCTATCATTTTTCTCATGCTCTTTGTCTTTCATCTACCGTCACAATTTTTGAGTGAACTCCATTCCATTACATTCATCCTGCAGTTCGGCCTTGTCCAGGTGCTTGGAATCGGCATCGCCGCCCGCTTGAATGAATGGATGGTCGAGAAGAAAGTGATGAGGGAAGAAATCATCAAATCGGAGAAATTAAATACGCTGGGTGAATTGGCTGCCAGCATCGCCCATGAAGTGCGAAATCCCCTGACGGTCGTGAAGGGTTTCCTTCAGCTCATGAAGCGTCAGTCAAAGGGGGAGGAGGATGAATATCTGGCCATCATCTTAAGTGAGCTTGGTAGGGCTGAAGAAATCATCAATGACTACTTGAATTTTGCAAAGCCGCAATTCGAGAAGGTGGAGCGGGTTCATATAAAGGAGATTCTATCGGAGGTATCTATCCTGTTGAATGCCTATGCCGTGAAGGAGAATGTTTTTTTGGAGAGCCACCTGGAGGATGACGGGATCCTCCTCACGGATCGGAATAAAATGAAGCAGGCACTCATCAACTTTGTGAAGAATGCGATTGAAGCGACTCCGCCGAAAGGGTATGTGTCGATCGGTCTACAGGTCTCTGAAGAGAATGCCGTCATTACTGTGAAGGATACAGGAAAAGGAATGTCGAAAGAAGAGATAGCTAGGATCGGTACGATGTTCTATACCACAAAGAATCAGGGGACAGGACTCGGTACGTCGGTCTCCCTTAAAATCATCGAAACGATCGGCGGCCGTGTAAGGTATTCGAGTGAGGTGAAGAAAGGGACGACCGTCGAGATCATCCTTCCCCTTCGGAATGAAAAATTGAAAAAGGAACATATCCTTTCCCATCGCTTAGATGCTTGAAATCTAAGTGTTTTTTCATTCTGGTCTCACGTTAATTTACCGTACATACGTTCTATGATAGGATAAAAGAAATGAATGACCGACCCTAACGTACAGGCGACGATGAGGGTGCCGATCCCGATGGAACCTCCCGCCGTGATGGCCAATGTAATGGCAATGGCCTCGTTCAGGAGACGCGCGTGGTTGAGGTTCAGACCGAAACGGTGATGAAGGGCCATCATGAGTGTATCCATCGGACTCGAAGGAAGCCCCGCCTGTAGATAGATGGAAATACCAAGTCCGATCAGCGTAGTGCCAATGACGACAAAGAGGATCTGTGACGTCAGATCAGACGGCACCAAGACGGTCACGGTCACCCTCAGCCAGAAATCAACGAGCTGGCCAATGAGGAAAATCGATAGGGCGGCGAGCCATCTTGGTCGCTCTTTCAATAGAAACGCATTGACGCCGATCAGGATGCACCCGTTTAAAAAGATGCATGTCCCGATCGTAAGGTGGAACAAACGTGATTCTCCAACAGCCAGGGCGTCCCATGGACCCGCTCCCATATTGGCATGGATTACAAATGAAACGCCGAGTGATAAGCATAATAAACCGATACTATAAAAAAGGAATCGAATCATGTCTACCTCCGTTAACCGATGCTTGTCTCTATACATATGCCGGCAGTGGACAGAATAGAAGAAGAAAGCGAGGTGAACACCATGGATGCCGATATTGCATTATCCGTCAGGGAGCTCGTCGAGTTTGTCCTCAAGGCTGGGGATATCGATTCGCGATTTCAGCCTAGGTCATCCATGCTCACGGGAACAAGGCTCCATCAAAAACTCCAGCGACGCTATGAAGAGCCCGATGAAAAAGAGGTTCACCTTAAAGGGAGAAAAGTCGTGGATGGAATCAGCTATCAGATTGAAGGCAGATGCGATGGGATCATACACCGTGAAGGAAAGATCATGGTGGAAGAAATCAAATCAACGGCCCGGAGCCTCGATGATTTGGAGGAAGGGATGGGGGTCCACTGGGCTCAGGCGGAGTGCTATGCCAGCCTCCTGACGGAAGAGCGGGGCTGGGATGCGATACATGTGAGGCTCACGTATATCCACACAGGAACAGAAGAGACGAAATCATTTACCCGCGAGTATGACCGTGAAGAACTTCAGGGAATCATGATTGGTCTATTGCAGCGCTATACGCCGTTTGCAGAAGTGAGGTTGAGGAACGAGGAGAATCTGGAGGCGAGCCTCTCCCGCCTTTCTTTTCCTTTCGAGACGTTCAGAAAGGGTCAACGTCAATTGGTAGGAGCCGTTTATAAAACCGTCACCGAAGGAAAGACTCTTTTTGCCAATGCCCCCACGGGGACAGGGAAGACGATTTCTACCTTATTTCCTGTCGTAAAAGAAGGAGGCAGGTGGTTTTACGCCACGGCCAAAACCATCTCAAGGACGGTGGCGGAAGACGCCGTCAAGCTGATGGAAGAAGGGGGCCTCTCCACCAGGGCATTGACCATCACGGCTAAGGATAAGATTTGTTTTAAAGATCAAACCATCTGCCAGCCCGATCATTGCGAATTTGCCTGTGGCCACTATGATCGCGTGAACGGGGCCATCCTGGATATCCTTCAGAAAGAGACCCTCATGACCAGACCGGTGATTGAGGAGTACGCAAAAGCACATCGTGTATGTCCATTTGAATTTTCCATCGATCTATCGTATCTCGTTGAAGGGGTCATCGGAGATTATAATTATCTATTCGATCCACGAACATCGTTGAAGCGATTCAGTGATTCCTCTAAAAAGCAGACGACGCTCCTCATCGACGAAGCTCATAATCTTGTTCCGCGTGGGAGGGACATGCACTCTGCTTCCTTGACGTCCACGGTTTTTACAGCATTGGCAGCACCTGTGAAGGGAGAACTGAGCACGGCAATTCGTTCCCTCACGGAGGCTTTGGAAGATGTAAGACCCGGTACATATGTAGAAGTCGATTCAGGTGTAACAGATGGGGTAAGGGCATTCGTGGAGGCTGCGGAAAAGGAACTTCCTCACATGGAAGGTGAAAGTCCTCTATTGGAGGCGTATTTTGAATCGACCCAATTCCTGCGCATCCTGCAGCTCTATTCAAAAGAACACCGGACATTGGTCACGCAGCATGGGGCCGGGATCACCCTCAAGCTCATCTGTCTGGACCCGGCAGCTTTTTTGCGTCAGGTGACGGCAGGGTATAGGGCGGCGGTCTTCTTTTCGGCGACCTTACATCCGTTTTCGTATTACTTCCATCAGCTTGGAGGAGAAGCGGAGGATTACCGATTTGTCATTCCGACCCCCTTCGATCATAGCCAGTGGCAAGTGGAAATCCAGCCCCTTTCCATACGCTTCAGGGACCGGGATCGCCATTTTCCTCATCTGATGGAGTCGATCGTCAATCTCTTTAATCGAGTCGATGGAAATGGCCTCGTATTCTTTCCTTCCTACGCCTTCATGAGAAGAGCTTTTGATGCATTGGAAGGGTATGATTTATCGGCGAAGCTGATCATGCAGGAGCCGATGATGTCAGAAAAGGAAAGAGAAGAGTTCTTGGCTGAGTTCCAAGGAGGACGAGAGCAACCTGTATTGGGTCTTGCCGTCTTGGGAGGCATTTTTTCTGAAGGTATTGATTTGAAGGGAGAACGTTTGAAGCAGGTGGTGGTTGTCGGTGTCGGGCTCCCTCAACCTGATGAAGAACGGGAGCTGATGAAGTCCTATTTTAACTCTCTCGGAGTAAATGGATTTGCCTATGCCTACACCTACCCCGGATTGAACAAAGTCTTTCAGTCTGGTGGAAGGCTGATCCGGACTGAAGAAGACCGCGGTGTCCTCAGGCTCATTGATGATCGCTATCTCTCAGGGGAATATCAGAAGCTGCTGCTCGAGGAATGGCGACATTTCACCGTGGTGGGAGGTTCATGGACATAAAAAAAGACCGCTACGGGAGCGGTCTTTTTGGACATTTCAATTAGTTGAAAGAAGGGTCCTTAAGAAGACGATCGAATTCTTCCAAGTGGTGCGTTTCGTCGGCAATCATATCATCGAGCTTGATTCCGAGCTCCACAAGACCAAGCTCTTCAGCCTGCTCTTTGCGTTTTTTGTAGCGTTCGATCGTGTCAGCTTCTGCTTTGCGTCCTTCAAGGAGCATTTCTTTCACGTCGTCCGTTTGTTTCACCTTTGCTGGAGTCGTTGTAGGGCTGCCTCCAAGAGTTTTGATTTTTTCTGCAAGGTAAAGAGCATGTCCTTGCTCATCAGGGATCTCTTCTTCGAAGAAAGGTTTCAATACCTGTCTATATAAGCCGCTTACTACTGCTGCGTAGTTCGTGTAGAGGATAACTGCGGCATATTCATTTGCTAGATCTTCGTTCAGTCCTTCAATTAGTTCGTCAAGTTTTGCTTGATCCATTTGTAATTACCACCCTTTGTGTATGTTGTATGGTTATAATGTACCCGTTTCGCATGGAGATAAACCCCTTTTTTGCTGTGTGGGGGTGGGGACGGCTTGTCAGAGTTGCTTATCCTTTTCATTTCTTTTGTGGTAAGGTGGCGTTTCGTTCCGCTGCACTCTGTGCGTATGAGTAGGGGTGTGCTGATTTGGAGCAGGGAATTGCCATCCTGTATTTTTATGAGTGTGTGGTGGATAAGAGACCGTTCCGTTTCGCTGCGGCCTCCCGCTTTCCATGGGGCGTGCGGTGAGCCGCTTCGGCGTTGCCTGCAGGGTCTCACCCTGCCCGCTATTCCCATAGGAGTCGGGAGGCCTTCGCTGCACTTCACTCTGTGCTGAGGAGTGGGAGAGTGCTGATTCGAAACATGCTAACGCCATCCTGTTTTTTGTGAGTATGTAGAGGTGAAGAGACCGTTCCGTTTCGCTGCGGCCTCCCGCTTTCCATGGGGCGTGCGGTGAGCCGCTTCGGCGCTGCCTGCAGGGTCTCACCCTGCCCGCTTCTCCCATAGGAGTCGGGAGGCCTTCGCTGCACTTCACTCTGTGCTGAGGAGTGGGAGAATGCTGGTTCGAACATGCTAACGCCATCCTGTTTTTTGTGAGTATGTAGAGGTGAAGAGACCGTTCCGTTTCGCTGCGGCCTCCCGCTTTCCATGGGGCGTGCGGTGAGCCGCTTCGGCTGCGCCTGCAGGGTCTTCACCCTGCCCGCTTCTCCAATAGGAGTCGGGTGGCCTTCGCTGCACTTCACTCTGTGCGAAGGAGAGGAATGTGCTAATTTGAAACGGGAAATCCCCCTCCTGTTTTTGCAATGAGTATGTGGTGAATACGAGACCGTTCTGTTCTTTGCACTTTGTGCGCAGGAAAGGTAATCGGATAATGCGAAACAGGCCATCACGCATGGTTTCTTTTTTAGTATGATTTTCTAACCCCATCTATGAACGATCACCTCAACATGTCCAATACCACAGAGTGGATTGGAGCGGAAGGGATTTGACTCCCTCGGAAAAAGTTATTATGACGGGTGTTCCCCACACTTTTCTTAGGTGAAAAATTTTTTTGAATATCCTTTCGGATTTTCTTCATTCCTTCATTTATCATTTATT
>NZ_JBDKWY010000012.1:0-70108 GCF_039822645.1 Rossellomorea sp. RS05
CATTGGCGAAGAGGTCACACCCGTTCCCATGCCGAACACGGAAGTTAAGCTCTTCAGCGCCGATGGTAGTTGGGGGATCTCCCCCTGTGAGAGTAGGACGTCGCCAGGCAAAGTATAAAAAGCAGCTCATTTGATGGGTTGCTTTTTTTGTGGTGTTTTTTTGGTGAGGGAATGAAATGGTTGGGAGCATCTAATCAGCAAGGAAACATGTAGACAACAGGAAGAGCGAAAAGTTTAATGACCTTTGGGAGTTTGCGATCAGCGAAGTGGAAGGGTCAGAGGTATCTGCCAGTGAAAAGGCTAGTGAGGAGTCCGCGCTTAGTTGCGACTTTTTTTCGTTCCGAGCGAAGGAGGAGTGATACGTACGGACAGGGACCTTTTATCAGCGATATTATTCCAAACAATGGTACGTCTTTTCCATATGACACCATTCGACATTCCTCGTAACACCTTATGCCCATTTAGAACACTCTAGGACTCGTCTCTCCTCTCCAGGCACGAATACACCTGTGAAATTCAACGATTTCTTTGCGATATTTATAAAATTATTTGCGGAAATCCACTTTTTATCTGCGAAGCGTATTACTGCCCATTTTTCAATTTGCTATTCATTCTCCGTATTTGCGAACACCTCTATTTACTAGCGACTAGAGAACCGCAGAAGCAAAAGAGCTTTTACAACCTATGGAAGTCTATGATCAGCGAAGTGGATAGAACAGAGACGGTGTCCAAAGAGCTGGGGATAGGCGAAGCTGTACTTATTTGCGAAATAGCTTCACGTCTCATTTTTAACTAGTGCTCATGAAAGAGTATCTACATAAAACTCTCTCCACCATGCTACCCGAACTTCACAGAAGTTGACTTCTTCCTTCCAATTCTCTAGGATTAGACAAAAGAACGTTTTCGCTGTGAAAGGGTGGGTCTCTTGAGAGGAACTTCTGGCAGTACGATTGAAATGTTTTTAGGGTGGCTTGAGAAAGAGGGAAAGTCAGGCAAGACGATTTTGACGTATCAGCAGGAGCTTAAGAAGTTTGATCAGTGGCTGGGGGAGCGCGGGTTGTTCCTAATGGAAATCAGCCATGATGATGTTCAGGAATATATGATTCATTTGGAAGAGCAGGGAAAGAGTCCGATTACGACGGATAAGGTGCTGGGTGTGATCCGGACACTCACCCGTTTTTTGAAGCGGCCGGATGTGGGGCTTGATATCAGGATCAAGCATGCGCCGAAGAAGGATGAGATTGATGTGCTGACAAAGGAAGAGTGTGAGGGTCTCCTGGTCGAGGTGCGGGAAAGCCGAAATGCCCGCAATGAAGCAATCGTCCTCACTCTTCTTCATACCGGTATACGTGTATCTGAACTTTGCGGTCTCGATTTGACGGATCTGGATCTCGAACGGGGAGTCTTGAGGGTGTCGGACACCCATGGGGATGAGAGGGTGATCCCGCTGACCGATGCGTTGAAGTCCTCTCTGACGGCTTACCTGGATGAAATACAACCTGTCGGTCCCCTGTTTGTGTCGCGGTCACGTGAACGGTTGACGGAAAGATCGGTTCAATATATGTTGAAGAAATTTCATGTGAATGCCCAGAAGTTGCGCCATACCTTTTGTCAGCAGCTTGTGGACCGGGGAGTGAGCCTGGAGGTGGTCTCTAGGCTTGCGGGTCACCGGGATATCAATGTGACACGGCGCTACGTGAAGACAGCGGTGGAAGGTTCCGAGCTTGAGCGTGCCATCAGGGAGACATTTTCCCATGAGGGATGAGGGGCATCATTCTCCTCCGCGGTATGATATAGTAATAGGGAAAATCGATACGTGATGAGAGGTGTCGCTTATGGATAAAGATGAACTGGCAAGGAAACGATGGATGGCGGTTCCGGCCCATATCCGTGAAAAGCTTGAAGGAAATGTATTTTGTCGGACCTGCGGAGTCACGCGGATTATTGACTACATCGTGGACTCGGCGGACTTCAAAGTCTTGTTGATAGGCACCTGCGCTCAATGTGGAGGGCCTGTTAGCCGCGTTATCGATTAAGAAGACAGCACATGCAAGGCGGATGGGAAACCATCCGCTTTTTTATTTGCCACAGAGAATCATTTCCGTTGGGTTGAGGAAAATCAATGCGTGTTTATGAAAGCGCTTTTAAAATATAATCAAAGTACCATTAAAAGAGGGGATGATGACAGTGGTAAGAATTTTATTGGCATGCTCTGCAGGGATGTCCACCAGCCTGCTTGTATCGAAGATGAAGGAAGCGGCTGAATCCAAGGGGATGGATGCTGAGATATGGGCTGTGGCTCAGGATAAGGCTTTTGTCGATATGGAAAGGGCTGATGTCCTGCTGATCGGCCCGCAGATGAGATTCATGAAGCGGAAATATGAAGAGAAGGCGAGGGATTCCGGCATTCCAGTGGATACAATCGACCCGGTTTCCTACGGGCGTGTCGACGGTAAAGCAGTATTGGAAAAAGCATTGGACCTTATAAAAAAATGATCAAGGGGGACCTGGGATGAACAAATTCATGCAGGTGTTGGAAAATGTGTTGCTTCCGGTTGCAGACAAACTGAATAATAACCGGTACTTGACGGCGCTCAGGGACGGGTTCATGGTGGCCCTGCCGTTGATCATCTTCGGATCGATCTTCGTGGTACTCGCCAATCTTCCATTTTTGGATAAACTCATCGGTAAAGATGCCTATTCGACCTATCAGTCGGCACTAGGCCCTGCTTCTGCCGCAACGCTTACGATCATGGGATTGTTCGTGATCATCGGCATCGGGAGCAAGCTCACCGAACACTACGGGGGCGAAAGTCTTTATGGCGGAGTGGCCGCTTTGGCTGCCTTCCTGATCCTCACGCCGCAGACATTTGAAGGGGTGAATGGAGTCATTCCTACTTCGAGCCTTGGTGCGCAGGGGATGTTCGTAGGGATCCTGACCGCCTTCATAGCAGCGGAGCTCTATAGGTTCTTCACTCAGAGGGGATGGACGCTGAAGATGCCGAACGGTGTCCCGGATGCCGTGGCTCGTTCGTTCAGCGCTTTGATTCCGATTACCCTGACCCTGAGTACATTCCTGATTGTAAGGGTCATATTTGAATATCTCCCGTACGGCAGTGTGCAGAACTTTGTGTACGATGTGGTGCAGGCGCCACTTACCTCCCTTGGTTCCGGATTGCCGGCAACAATCGTGGCTGTCCTTCTGATCCAGGTGTTCTGGTTCTTCGGGCTTCACGGGCAGATCATCGTGAATTCTGTTTTTGACCCGATCTGGTATGCTTTGGCCAATGAAAATCTGCAGGCATTCCAGGCTGGGGAAGAGCTTCCCCATATCGTCAGCAAGCAGTTTATCGATTCCTTCATCGTGGGGATGGGAGGGTCGGGTATGACCCTTGCCGTCATTCTCGGCATCTTCATCATCGGGAAGAGCCGGCAGATGAAAGAACTGGGTAAGATCGGTGCACCGGCCGGGCTCTTCAATGTGAATGAGCCGATCATCTTCGGTCTCCCCATCATCATGAATCCCCTCGCCTTCATCCCGTGGCTCCTGGCGCCTGTAATCGTGGCTGTGTTCACCTACTTTGTCATGGCAACGGGTATCGTTCCACCGCCGACGGGGGTCATCGTCCCGTGGACGACTCCGACGATCCTGAACGGGGCCCTGGCGACGAACTCATGGCAGGGTGGCGTCCTGCAGGCTGTGAATATCTTCATCGTCTTTACTATCTGGTGGCCGTTCCTCAGGATCATGGATAAACAATACTATGAGCTTGAACGCAGTGGAGAAGGATCAACGGATGTCAATAAGAGTGCATAATGGAATGCGATTTCAAAAAAGGTGGCGAATGTAATGGAACAGCAGCAAGCAGATCTTACGGAAATATCCTTTCAAATCATCCTCTATGCAGGAAACGGAAAATCATTTGCCATGGAAGCCATACAGGAAGCGAAGCGGAAAGATTTCAAGCGTGCAGATGAGCTGATTGTCCAGGCGGGTGAGGAACTGGCCAAAGCCCATGAGTATCAGACCAAGCTCATCCAGCAGGAAGCCATGGGGCAGAGCAATCCGCTCAATGTGCTGCTCATCCATTCGCAGGATCATCTCATGACCTCGATGACAGTCAGGGATCTGGCTGTAGAAATCATCGAAATCTACCGATACAAGGAGTGGGATAAATGAAGAGGGAATTTCCAGAGGGCTTCTGGTGGGGAAGCGCGACTTCCTCCACCCAGCTCGAAGGGGCCGCGTCTGAAGGCGGCAAAGGAAAGAATATATGGGATCATTGGTATGAAGTCGAGCCCGGTCGTTTCTTTGATGGGGTGGGTCCGGAGCAAACGTCGGGCTTCTATCATCGCTATCGTGAAGACATCGCATTGATGAAGGAAATCGGTCACAATACGTACCGCTTCTCGATCTCGTGGTCACGCCTCATCCCTGGGGGAGAAGGCCAGGTGAACGAAGAGGCGGCCACCTTTTATGGGAATGTCATCGATGAGCTCCTGAAGCAGGGCATCGAGCCGTTCGTCACGCTGTATCACTTCGATATGCCGAAGGAAATGCAGGACCAAGGCGGGTTCGAGAACCGTCGTGTGGCCGAGGCGTTTGCACGCTACGCAAAAATCTGTTTTGAGCGGTACGGTGACCGGGTGAAGAAGTGGTTCACATTCAACGAGCCCATTGTACCAGTCGAGGGCGGCTACCTGTATGATTTCCACTATCCCAATATCGTCGATGGGAAGAAGGCTACTCAGGTGGCGTATCACACGATGATTGCAAGTGCACTTGCAATCTCGGAATATAGGAAAGTGGGAGACGGAAAAATCGGAATCATCCTCAACCTGACGCCTTCCTATCCGCGGAGTGAGCATCCAGCTGACGTCAAGGCATCCAAGATAGCGGATCTTTTCTTCAATCGAAGCTTCCTTGATCCTTCGGTTCTTGGGGAATATCCACAGGAGCTGATCGACCTCCTTGCCGACCATGATCATCTTCCGACTACGCACGAAGGAGACCGGGAACTTCTTAAGCAGAATACGATTGATTTCCTTGGGGTGAATTACTATCAGCCAAGGAGGGTGAAGGCGAAGGAGTATCTGCCGAACCCAGAGGCCCCGTTCATGCCTGAATGGTTCTTCGACCACTATGAGATGCCGGGCAGGAAGATGAATCCGTATCGCGGGTGGGAAATCTACGAAAAGGGCATTTACGATATCATGATGAATCTGAAAGAAAACTACGAGAATATCGAGTCGTTCGTTTCCGAGAACGGCATGGGTGTCCAAGATGAAGGGCGCTTCGAGAAGGATGGCATGATCCATGACGATTACCGGATCGACTTCATAAGGGGCCATCTCGAGTGGCTGCATACGGCCATTGAGGAAGGCTGCCAGGCGAAGGGGTATCATTTATGGACGTTCATGGACAACTGGTCTTGGATGAATGCGTATAAAAATCGCTATGGATTCTATCAGGTGGATCTCGATACAATGGAGAGGAAGCCGAAGAAGAGTGCCCACTGGTTCAAGGAAGTATCGACACAAAATGGATTTTAAGCATTGGCGAAGGCGGAAGGGAGGAACGGGGCATGAATACGCGATTCAAACGGATATTAAAAGAATTGATGGCGGTTGACGGCCTGGTGACGGGCAGTCATTTGGCCGGGGTGTCTAATGTCTCCTCCCGGACGGTACGGGAAGATGTGAAGCAATTGAATGAGTGCCTCGAGGGACATGGTGCCGTCATCAGGGCGGTCCGTGGCAGAGGCTATACCCTTGAAGTCGGAGATGATGCTGCTTTCAGGACCTTCCTACAGGAGCTTCTAGAGGTCGGTACGGATAGGCCGGTTGCCCCTGAGCAGCGGGTAGGCTATCTTATCAGGCGCTTCCTTCAAACCGATGGCTACTTGAAGATCCAGGACCTCGCCGATGAGATCCACGTGAGTTTTTCCACCCTCCAGAATGATTTGAAGGATGTAAAGGATATCCTCAGCCGTTATCACCTATACCTTGTCAAAAAGCCGAATTATGGTCTGAAGGTGGAAGGTGAGGAAGTGAATGTCCGGTTCTGTCTTGCCGAATATGTCATCGATCGTACCACACCGGTCCGCAGGCAGATCCAGACCCTTCCCGATCTGCATGATGAGGAGCGTCTTGCTTTAATCTGGACGGTGGTGGAAAAGTATGTGGATCGTCATGGTCTTCAGATGTCCGATATTGCCATGAACAATCTGGTTATCCACATTGCAATTGCCTGTAAGCGGATGATGTCGGGCAATCTCATATCTGCCATCACCCTCCAGATGGAGGAGATCCTTAAAGAAAAGGAGTACATCATCGCAGGGAAGATGGTGGAAGAGCTCAATGAAGAGCTCGGTGTGTGTTTTCCACAGGTGGAAATCGCCTATATCGCCCTTCATTTATTGGGTACCCGTCTTGTGACGGAGCAGAGGCTTGAAGTCGAGTATCTGCAAGATGCAAAAGGTGAAGGGTATGCCGTCCTTGTGGATGAAATCCTCCGGGCCGTCGAACAGGAATGGAAGATCCGCCTGACAGGAGATGAAGAACTGCGGGCAGCCCTCCTCATCCATCTGAAGCCCGCCATCAACCGATTCCGCTACGGCATGAATATCCGCAATCCCCTTTTGGACGATATCAAGAAAAACTATCCCGTTGCATTCGAGGCAGGGGTCGTGGCCGGAAGGATCATTGATGAAAACATGGAGGTTCAGATCGACGAAAACGAGATCGGTTACTTGGCCCTTCACCTGGGAGCAGCCATGGAACGGCAAAACCTTGCCGGGTCGGGGCCAAAGCGCGTCATCATCGTATGTGCATCGGGTGCAGGGAGCGCCCGTATGATCAAGTATAAGCTTCAATCGAAATTCCGCCATGAAATGGACGTAGTGGCCACCACTGAGTATTATCACCTGAAGAACCACAACTTGGATGAGATCGACTTCATCATCTCCTCCATTCCCCTGGAAGAAGACCTCCCCATACCCGTCATTCATGTAAGAACCATCCTATCAGGAGAAGACTATACCAGGATCCAGTCTCATCTGGATCTCCAGCCGCATTCACATCTGACCTATCTGAGGAGGGATTGCCTGTGGATAAACGAACAGTATTCCACCAAGGAGGACGTACTCTCCGGACTAACAGACAAACTGGTGAAAAAAGGGCTCGTCGATCCGACCTTTTATGACAGCGTGATGCGACGGGAAGAGATTGCCTCCACCTCTTTTGGGCCACTATTGGCCGTACCCCATCCCATCTCTCCACAGTGGAACGAGACCTTCCTTGCCATCTGTTCACTTGAAAAGCCTGTATTATGGAATGGCGAGCCTGTGCAGCTTGTTTGTGTCTTGAATGTAAAAAAAGAAAGTACCGAAGATCTGCAGATGGTCTATGCCTTTTTAACCGACTTGGTGGAGAATCAGGAGCTGGTCCAACGATGTCTCAAGTCGCAGTCTGTAAGTGAGCTGTGGCAGATCCTGACCGGTGTTTGAATGTGCCATCTATCCCTTTTGACCTGACCCGCCCTGAGCGGTATAATCTGGTATGAATGGCTTTAGGGAGAGGATGCACGTGCACGTCGAAGAAGTAAGGAAACATCTCCATGCTTTCAAGAATGATGCCGGCCAGGGAATGAGCCGAAAGCTCGACCTCGAAAAGGAGGAGCGCCTCCTGAACAGGATGGCCGATCTGGAACCTTGCGATGAGTGTGAATCGGGGCTGATGGAGCTTGGAGAAGAGTATAAGAGATTGAGAGCAAGATTGCCTGAACTTGAAAAATCGGATGTTCGTTCACATAGGAAAGTGCTGAACAAGCTGCTGAATCATGTCCACAAGGTTCATAAGGTGGTGCCCCAAAACTACTATATCGGTGTATTCATGCCCCTTGGTCTGACCTTCGGGATGCTGATTGGCCTGGGATTCCTCGAGAATATGGTGTATGGGTTCACCTTGGGGATTTCAATTGGCATCGCCATCGGTGCCGGACTTGACGCGAAAAGCAAAAAAGATGGATTGACGTTTTAAGAAGAAGGATGACGATTGTGGTCATCCTTCTTTTTTGTTCTATTAAACGAGTGTTTGAGATCATGATCACCGGTTTATCAACAGGTTATCCACTTTAAACAAACGTTTGATTAAAAATGGCCTGCCGGATCCTTTCCTTTGCCCCTTTTCGCCACTTCTTCACAGCCTCGGGCGACACACCTTCCAGCTCGGCGATTTCGCTGATCGAGAGCATGTGGAGAGAATGAGAGATGACCCACTTCTTTTGATTGAGCGTAAGGTTCCCGCAGTAGGAAAGGAGGGTTTCCAACGCGAGAGTATCCAGGTCGTCACCGCCGGCTTCCGTTGCTCCTTCCTCCAGTTCGACTCCGCGCTCTTCTTCCCTCGCTTCCCTCTTCAACTCAGTCAGGATCCGTCCCCTGATATAGGAATAAGCGAAGGATGTGAACGTTCCTTTAGAAGAGTCAAATTTTCCGTATGCCTCCCAGAGGGCGATCAAGCCGGTCTGGTAATAGTCATCATGATTCTTGTAGATGCGCAGGGTGTGGATGATTTTGTGGATCATCTGGCTGTACTGTTCATGGACGAGTTCAAATGGTTCCATTTCCTATTCCTTTTGAGCAGGCGCCGCTCTGTTTTCCCGGTATATCCACAGTAAGGGAGAAAAGGATGGGTGACAAAAGACCTAATCATCTCTACATCAGGGGATAAAGCTGCTTGGACCTGTGGATAATGGAAGTTTCTTTTAAGAAAACCTCAAGTTTTCTGTTAATTTAAGAAAAATGAAAATTGATCTATGAATTTGTCAGAATTTATGGTTCGGTTATCTACACGGATATACAAATATTGCCACTTCTTTCCTTTATGATAGAGTTCATAGATTGGAGGGACGAGTGAATGAAAATAGGATTGGTCATGTTGGGTCTGCTGACCTCATCGGTTGTGATCGGGGGGAAGTATCACTGGGAAGGAGAGGTGAGAGAAGTGCAGGCTTCGGCCTACGCCTCCCATCAGGAAGTGCTGGAAGTAGAGAAGGCGGAAGCAGAGAAGAAGGCAGAAAACGAAAGGCACCGGCTGCAGGTGTTGGACCGGATCAATGGGTTGCCCCGTGATGTTCAACCGCTCTTCAGGGAAAAAGAGGCCCAAGGGAAACCTGTACACATGATGATCGCTGGGTCATCCTCGACGTCGGATGAAGAAGGAGCATGGCCGGATACAGTGAAAAAGGCATTGACGAAAGAGTATGGAGAAGAACTTCTATCTATCTCAATTCATGAAATCGGAGGAAAGACATCCGGAGAGGTGATGAAGGAAGGACTTCATCTTCCGTTGGCAAAAGAAAAGCCAGACCTCCTCCTTTTGGAACCGTTTCTTCTGGCGGATAATAGTCACATCGATATGAAGGAAAGGCTGAAGAATCTATCTTCCATCCTGGATACGTTCAAGAAGGCGAATCCTGATGTCATAATCCTTCTGCAGCCCTCCAACCCGATTCCTGATGCGCACTACTATCCATTGGAAGAGAAGAAGCTGAGGGAGTATGCCAAGGATCATCACTATCCATACATAGATCATTGGAAGGCTTGGAATGACGTTGAATCCCAGGTGACAAAGAAGGAACTTCCGAATAAAGAAGGGAATGAAGTGTGGTCCTCCTTTATGGTGGATTATTTTGTGGATAAGTCCAATTGAACCTGGCATACGCCGGGTTTATTTTCTTGCTTAAAATAGATCTTTCGATGTGTGGTTTACCCTGTAAAAGTTAAAATTTCTAATAAATAACTTTTCTGAAATATCTTTATTTAAAAAACATTTGACAGTGTATTGTTTGAGGATGTATATTATATTTTGTAGACTTCTAAAATAAAACTTTTTTAGGATAATAAAGTCACCACTACAATTAAATAGTATGGCTTAATCGATCGAGCGGAGGAATCATGCAAGTGGTATTTCGATACCTTGGGGTGCATCCTTTTACTAGGTAGGGAACTCTCAATCCCGAATCCGACAGTTAACTCCGTATGCCAGTTGAGAGAAAGAACCTTTATTTTTCAACCAAAAGGCTGTTCTTTCTTAAGAACGGTCTTTTTTGCTTTACGCACATCATCCAAGAGGGGGACCATCTATGAAAAAAATTCGTTTCGGTTTAGCCACCCAGATCTTCGTCGGGTTGATCCTGGGTATCCTTGTCGGGGTCATCTGGTTTAATGACCCGCGTGTTGCTACGTATCTCCAGCCGTTGGGAGACCTTTTCCTTCGCTTGATTAAAATGATCGTCATTCCGATCGTCATCTCCACTCTCATCGTAGGAGTGGCAGGCACCGGGAATGGAAAGGCGTTCGGTCGCCTCGGGGCAAAGACGATCATCTATTTCGAGGTCATCACGACCGTCGCCATCATCCTCGGAATCATCCTGGCGAACGTGTTCCATCCTGGAAGCCACGTCAATCTTGGGTCTGTGGAGAAAACAGACATCCAATCCTATGTTGATACTTCTGAAAGTCAGCAAGACAAATCCATTGCAGAAACCTTCCTGCATATCGTTCCGACAAACTTCTTCCAATCCATCGTGGAAGGGGATATGCTGGCGATCATCTTCTTCTCCGTGCTATTCGGACTTGGAGTGGCAGCCATCGGTGAACGTGGGAAACCGGTCATTAAATTCTTTGACGCCGTGTCCCACGCCATGTTCCACGTTGTGAACATGGTCATGAAGGTTGCACCACTCGGCGTGTTCGCCCTGATCGGGGTAACCGTTTCGAAATTCGGGATTGATTCCCTTGTATCACTCGGAAAGCTCGTCGGCCTCGTCTATGCGGCCTTGATCTTCTTCCTCATCGTCGTGTTGGGGCTGGTGGCCAAATGGGCCGGAGTGAATATCTTCACCTTACTCAAATACTTGAAGGATGAGCTTCTACTCGCCTTCAGTACATCAAGCTCCGAGACCGTCCTTCCACGCGTCATGGAGAAGCTTGAGAAGATGGGCTGCCCGAAGGCCATCGTATCCTTCGTCGTACCGATCGGGTACACCTTCAACCTTGATGGATCGGTCCTGTATCAGGCCATCGCTGCCCTGTTCCTCGCGCAGGTCTACGGCATCGACCTTTCCATCATGCAGCAGATCACCCTCATCCTTGTCCTTATGGTGACATCAAAAGGGATGGCTGCTGTACCTGGTACATCCTTCGTCGTCCTCCTTGCCACCCTTGGTACCATCGGGGTGCCAGCAGAAGGCCTTGCCTTCATCGCAGGGGTCGACAGGATCATGGATATGGCCCGTACCGTCGTCAACTTAACAGGAAACACCCTTGCCGCTATCGTCATGTCCAAATCAGAAGGGCAGTATGACGCAGATCATGGAAATGAAGTCATGAAGGCTGGTTAGGAAAAAACCTCCGCTCAGGAATCAATTGAGCGGAGGTTTTTTGTTATGGATTCTTTACAAATCCCTAATATCTCTTCCATATTCCCTTCATATCCAGGGGCTAGACTGGATGAAAAAGGAGAAGGATGTGGACCGCATGTTCCATTTGATCAAATCAGACTACAGGGCATATGGGTTATCCCCGAAAGGATTGATCATCAGCTTCTTCAACGCTTCAACCTTTTGGCTGGTCGTCATGTACCGGATCGGGCACGCCCTTCATGTAAAGCGGGTGCCGCTCATTCCCAGGATCCTCCGGTCGGCAGGGATCATTTTCTATGGTGCCGAGATTTCCTACGGTGCCGAAATCGGTCCCAGCTTCCGCATTGCCCACTCGGTTGGAGTGGTGATAGGAACGAAAGTGAAGGCCGGGGCGAATTTCGAGGTGTTCCAAAATGTCACGATCGGGGGTAGGGACCAGGAGCGGAATGGTCAAATCAAGCCGATTATCGGTGATAATGTGACCATCTTCACGGGGGCCGTCGTGGCCGGTCCCGTCATCATTGGGGATAATGTGTCAGTCGGGGCAAATTCAGTCGTGACAAAGGATATACAGCCGGATGTAATCGTTGCGGGAGCGCCTGCCAGACCGGTGGGAAAGGTAGAGGTGGCGCATTCTTTGAGGAGTATGAGCGTATAGGAAAACCAGAGGCAGAATCGACTCTGGTATTTTTACTTGCGGTTTGTAATGTCGTCAAGATAGGTGCGCAGTTCCTCACCAAGTCCATCCCGCTTCAACGCAAAATCAATTGTGGCCCGTATAAATCCGAACTTATCGCCGATGTCATATCGCTCCCCGTCGAATTCCTGGGCATAGACCGGGTGGTTCCTACTATAGTGATGGATGGCGTCGGTGAGCTGGTATTCGCCTCCTGCTCCGGGTCCGAGGTCTTCGAGGTAGGAGAAGATCTCGGGGGTGAGGATGTAGCGGCCCATGATGGCAAGATCTGATGGGGCATGGGAAGGGTCCGGTTTCTCGATTAGCCCGTCGACGATGTGGCAGCCTGAACGCGCGGTTTGCGGATCTGTTTGGACAATCCCATATTTTCCGGTTTCGTCGTGGTCGATGCGCTGGACCCCGAGGATGGGACCTCCCAGCTCATCGTACGAGCTGATGAGCTGCTGCAGGCACGGAACCTTGGAGTCGATGAGGTCATCGCCAAGCATGACGGCAAAAGGGGAATCCCCGATGAACGAGCGGGCACACAGGACGGCATGCCCGAGTCCGAGTGGCTCCTTCTGCCTGATATAATGGATGTTTGCCAAGTTCGAGATCGACTGTATCTCTTCTAGCTCCTCCCACTTTCCTTTATCGGCGAGGGTGGATTCCAGTTCATAGGATTTGTCGAAGTGATCTTCGATGCTTCTTTTTCCCCGACCGGTAATGATGATGATATCCGTGATGCCGGAAGAAACGGCTTCTTCGATGATGTATTGGATCGTCGGCTTGTCGACGATGGGGAGCATTTCTTTGGGCTGTGCTTTCGTCGCCGGAAGGAACCGGGTCCCGAGACCCGCAGCGGGTATGATGACTTTCGTGACATTTTTCAACCCTCTCAGCCTCCTCCTCTTTTTCTCTTATCTTATCAGAATCGGATCAGAGATATGACGTTGGATGTTCCGGGGGAGGGTCAGTCGAAGATTTTCCCCGGGTTCAGGATCCCTTCAGGATCGAGGAGTTGCTTGAAGGATGTCATGACCGCCGCAGCTTCTCCGTGCTCCTGCACCTGATATTTTTTCTTCCCGATGCCGACTCCGTGCTCTCCGGTGCAGGTTCCTCCTGATCCGAGGGCTTTGAGTACGAGCTCTTCATTGATATGAAGGGCTCTTTCGCGTTCATTGGGTTTCTTCGGGTCATAGACGATGCTTGTGTGGAAGTTACCGTCCCCGACATGTCCAAAGACGCCTCCGAGAAGTCCGCTGCCTTCGATGAGGGTCCGGGCATGGACGACAAGATCGGCCAAATGTGAGAGTGGAACGCACACATCGGAGCCGAGCATCTTCTTCCCTGGAATATGGCTGAAGGCGTAGGAAAGCTCATGTCTTGCCCGCCAGATTTCGCTTCTCTCTTTCGATCCCGCAGCTCGTTCCCAGTGGCTGCATCCCGCGTCCTTCATCAGCTCTTCTGCGAGACTTGCTTCTTCCTCCACGCCGCCCTTCGTTCCGGCAAATTCGAAGAAAAGGGAATGCTCCTCGGGAAATGCATATTGTCCGTATGCATTCACCTGACGGATGCTTTCGGAGTCTACTAGCTCGATCCGCTGGACGGGGATCCCGCTCATGAGGATCAGGTGGGCTGCTTCTGCACAGGCCTTCGGAGAAGGAAACGTACAGCGGGCTGCAATCCTATGCTCCGGCATACCATGGAGCTTCAGGGTGATGCCGGTGATGATGCCGAGGGTTCCTTCCGATCCTGTAAAGAGGCCATTGAGGTGATAGCCGCTGGATGATTTTTTGGCACGGCTGCCGGTATGGATGACCCTGCCGTCAGCCAAAACAACTTCAAGGTCGAGCACCTGATCCCTCATGGATCCGTAGCGGACGGCGGTGGTCCCGCTTGCGTTCGTTGCAGTCATGCCGCCGATGCTTGCATCGGCTCCCGGGTCGATGGGGAAGTGGAGACCATGGCGGTTGATCTGTTTGTTCAGGGCAAGGCGGGTAATGCCTGGCTGAACGGTAACGCTCATATCTTCGGGGCTGAAATGGAGGATGCGGTCCATCCGGGTGAAATCGAGGGAAATTCCGTTGTGGAGCGGGATAGCGCCTCCGTCCAATCCGGATCCCGCTCCGTATGGGGTCACGGGGATCCCGTACCGGGATGCGGTTCGGAGAATAGCCACTACTCCTTTCGTATTTTCCGGGGAAACGACTACATCCGGGCTGACCCCGGGATGATGGGACTCATCGTGGCTATGCTGCAGCAAGGCGGTTTCGTTGATGGTTACACCGTCTGTTCCAATTTCTTCTATTAACTCACTGATCCATTGGGGATTAATGGGCTGACACCTTCCTCGTTTTACTAATTTTCAAAAAAGTCTATTTACAGGTAGGGTATCATACCGTACGATACATGTATACGGTATACCGGGAATGATTCAAACAAGGGGGGAAGGGTTTGATCATTAAAAAAACACTGGCAGGTCAGGCATTCCAGCTCTTAAGGAAGCAGATTCTTTCAGGAGAGCTGTCCTCGGGGGATGAGCTTCCGGAGAAAAGGCTTGCCGAAGAATATGGAATCAGCCGGACGCCGATCAGGGAAGCGCTGAGGAAACTTGCTGGCGAAGGGCTGGTGACGATTTCAGATGCGAAGATCGCCGTTGTCGCTTCCTTCACCGAGGAGGATGGGCTGCAGCATCTGGAGATCAGGGAGCTTCTCGAAGTATATAATCTCGAGGTGATTCCGGAACTGGATGACAGCCTTATGGGTGAACTAGACGACAATCTGGAAGCGCAGCACCGTGCGATACTCGAGGACCGATACGATGAGTTCATTGACCTTGACCGGCGCTTCCATCTCCTGTTGGCAGCACCGAATCCGAATCCGAAGCTGAAGGACATGATCAAAGCATCCAATACGGGAGTGAACCGTGCCTTCCTCGGATTGTCGGGCAGGCTCAGGATGAGTGCGATGGAAGCCTACGAAGAGCATGTTCACCTCGTCCGTTTCCTCAAGGTCGGGGACCGGGAGTCAGCGAAAAGGCAAATGCGTCATCATATGACTCAGATCAGACAGCGTATGCAGGGATACTATAGAGAAGATCGATAAAAGGGGGAAGGGTCATGGCACAGTGGCAAACGCCGGAAGCATTGCGAGCACTGCTTTGTGAGCTCGTCAGCTGGCACAGCAGGACGTTAACGGAAGGGGAAATCGAATTCCCGAGGAAGCTGATGGAAAAAATGAAGAGCATTCCGTATTTTACCGAGCATCCACAGCAGCTGAAGCTTGGGGAAACCGATCTTGGGCGTTCATTCCTGACGGCCCTTTATAAGCATCCGCAAGCAAAGAAGACCATCGTCCTCATCAGTCATTTCGATACGGTGAGTACGGAAGAATACGGGGTGCTCGAAGCACTTGCATTCAATCCAGAGGCTCTCACCAAAGAGCTTCCTCAATACGCGTCCGAACTTCATCCCGAAGCGAAGAAGGATCTTGAAGCAGGCACGTTCCTGTGGGGACGCGGTACGATGGACATGAAGGCGGGGCTTGCCGTCCATATGGCGATCATCGAGAAAGCGGCAGAGGAAGGGTGGCCTGTGAATCTGGTCCTGTTGACGGTACCGGATGAGGAGGTCAACTCTTCCGGTATGAGGGCTGCCGTGACGGCCCTCAATGACATGAGGGATGAGTATGGACTTACGTACACCCTCTTCCTGAACGGGGAGCCGGTCTTCTCCCAGAACCCGACGGATACGGCTTATAAAGTCTATTCGGGCTCCATCGGAAAAATCATGCCGTCGGCGCTTTTCTACGGGAGGGAAACCCATGTCGGGGAGCCTCTCAGCGGGTTGACCTCATCGTTCATGGCGTCATTCCTGACCCGGAAGATGGAATGGAATCCCCTGTTCCGGGAAAGCGATCAAGGCGAGTCGACGCCGCTTCCGATCACATTGCTCCAGGAAGACCTGCGCCTCAATTATTCGGCCCAGACGCCGTTTGGTACCGTGGCCATGTACAATGTGTTCACGATGAAGCGCTCGGCTGCCGATGTGATGAATACCTTCGAGGAGGTGGCCAGGGAAGCGGCAGACGAGTGCAATGAGTGGTACGGTGAGCTGTGCGAAAGGGAAGGGATCCCGGCGATCGGCGATGTATCCGTCCTGCGCTACGGGGAGCTTCTCCGCTATGCCGAGATGAAGATGGGGAAGGAATACATCGAAGCATTGAAGCAGGATATCCGCTCGTATATCGGGGACGACCGAGAGAAATCATTCAAGATGGCCGATACCCTTCTCATCGATTGTCAGGAGCTGACGCCTGCCATCGTCTTGATGTATACCCCTCCGTATTACCCTGCAGTGAACACGTCTGACTCTCCCCTTGTGAAGAAGCTGGTGGAGAAGGTGAGGAGGGAGGCGGAGCGGTCTTTCGGACTGGAGGTGGAGCAGATCCACTACTTCAACGGGATCTCAGACTTGAGCTATGTGAATTTCAAGGATGAGCATCACGGCTGGACCGTGTATGAAGAGAACACCCCGGTGTGGGAGACGACCTACTCTATCCCGTTCGATGCCATGGCGAGACTCGACGCCCCCGTCCTGAACGTGGGGCCGTTCGGGAAGGATGCCCACAAACGTACCGAACGCCTTCATATCGAGAGTGCGTTTGTGAAGACGCCTGCTTTTGTGGAAACTGTGATCAAAGAGGTAATGAATGATTGAAATGACCGCGATCAGGGATCATCCCCTGCGCGGTTTTTTTATGGGAAAAGGACGACTGCAAACTTTTTTACAAATAAAGTTAAACTTTTTAACAATATAGTGGAAGTTATTAATGATATACCTATAATAATGATAAAGTTCTAGTTCTTTAGGACTAAAAAATATGGGGTGATCATGTGAAAAAGTTTGAGGTGTTGATTACTGAAAGAACGGCAGCAATTTATCCTTCCTATGACGGAGTGCATCAGTCAAAGGTTGTCGATTGTTCAGGGGAAGTCACGTACAGTAAAAAGACTGTGAAAGAAGTGCTTGAAGAATCCTGCATCGTCCACGGATCCGATTATAACGGACGGATCAGGGCCGTTCGAAGAGTATTGTCGTACGATCGAAAGACACCGCTTTTGGTCAGTCTCATGGACTATATCCTGGCCATCCCTACTCAATCACCCGATAATGATGATTGCATCTGGTTATTCTGCCGTCATATTCATTCAACGACCGTCACCTGCGGGAAAACGTTCGTCCATTTCACCAACGGGCTGAAGATGGAAGTGAATTGTTCGTATGACGTGCTACATAGACAGCTCCAACGCGGCGCGGTGACGATGAATTATTTCAGCCGATACCCGAGACCGCATGGTGCGAAGAACTAATATGAAATAAATGTTACGGCTGGAACCCGGTTGATCAATGGTGGCATAAGGAGAACCTTTTATTTTCTCCCTGTCTCCATTCTTAGGTCAACCGGGTTTTTGGGTTGTCGTATTTACACTAAAATATAATTTTATGAATTTTTACAAATCCGTTGAAATATAATTTTAAAAGGGATTATAATAAGGATGAAAGCGCGTACGAGATTTAGGAGGAATTGAGATGCAGGATAATGTGTATGAACTGGGAACCGAGAAGGTCAATCCGGATACGTTAAAGGTCGATACCGCCAGTACCGGTGAGGTGTTGCGGATGATGAATGATGAAGATCATAAAGTGGCAGAAGCCGTTAAAAAAGTCCTTCCTGTCGTAGAGAAAGTCGTGGGCAAAGTGGTAGCATCCATCTCTTCAGGAGGCAGGCTCATCTATATGGGGGCAGGCACAAGTGGCAGGCTTGGCGTCCTTGATGCGGTGGAGTGCCCACCGACCTTCAGCGTGGGGAGCGATGTGGTCGTCGGCTTGATCGCCGGTGGTGAACGGGCATTCGTCAAAGCTGTAGAAGGAGCGGAAGATAATGAAGAGCTCGGAGCATCAGACCTTGCCGCGCTTCAGCTTTCTCCTGAAGATACGGTCGTGGGGATTGCGGCAAGCGGGCGGACGCCGTATGTCCTCGGGGGGCTGCGGTACGCGAGGGAAGTCGGGGCCGTCACTGTCGCACTCTCCTGCAACGAAGGGGCAAGAATATCTGAGGAAGCCGAGCATAAAATTGAAGTGAATGTAGGTCCCGAAGCACTGACGGGGTCAACCAGGCTCAAAGCGGGAACGGCTCAGAAGCTCGTGCTCAACATGATCTCCACTGCCTCCATGATCAAACTTGGAAAAGCCTACGGCAACCTCATGGTCGATGTGAATATCAGCAAC
The DNA here is from genome assembly GCF_039822645.1 of Rossellomorea sp. RS05. Taxonomy (NCBI): domain Bacteria; kingdom Bacillati; phylum Bacillota; class Bacilli; order Caryophanales; family Bacillaceae; genus Rossellomorea; species Rossellomorea sp. RS05. The sequence continues at coordinate 18,395 of NZ_JBDKWY010000012.1, forward strand.
TATAAGCTGGAACGAAGGGCCGTCGGCATCATCCGTGATATCACGGGGACCGACGAAGATACGGCGCAGAAGACGTTGAAGCTTGCTCATAATGAGGTCAAGGCCTCGATCGTCATGATCAAGCTCGGCTGCGGGTATGACGAAGCGAAGGACCGGCTGCGGGATGCCAACGGGTACGTTCGGGTGGCTATTGAAGAATAGTCCCACCCGTTGGCGTCAGATATAAAAAAATAAAAGGGGTCGAGAGGAGAGGGTCGCAGTGACAAACAGAGAACTGGCAGCAGCGATACTGGAGAAGTTCGGTGGTGCGGGGAACATCACGAGCTACGAGCATTGCATGACAAGGCTTCGTGTAAAGGTTGCCGATGAGAGTCTTGTGGAGAAAGCAACCATGAAAGACATCGATGACGTCATCGGATTTGTGGAAGATGACACCTATCAGGTCATTTTGGGACCGGGGAAAGTGAACAAGGTCACGGAAGAGTTCGGGAAACTCGTTGCAGAAGATGGAGGCGACATCGATCTGAAGGCACGGGCTGCTGACCGGAAGGCGGAACTGAAGAAAAAGAATAGTACGCCGGTCAAGCTTTTACTGAGAAGGATCGCCAATATCTTCATTCCTCTTATTCCTGCATTAATCGCTTCCGGTCTCATCACAGGCTTTACGAAATTCTTCGTCCAGGCCGGCTGGCTGAATGGTGAGTCCGATCTCGTGATGATGCTGTCCGTGATCGGTAGCGGGTTGTTTGCTTATCTTGGCATCCTTGTCGGGGTGAATGCTGCCAAGGAATTCGGCGGTTCACCGGCACTCGGGGGACTTGCCGGGATCCTGATCATCAACCCGGCCATCGGCGACATTGCCCTTTTCGGGGAAAATCTCCTTCCGGGCAGGGGCGGACTGATCGGGGTGTTGATTGCTGCCGTCTTCATGGCCTTTGTCGAGAAGAATGTCCGGAAGATCATGCCACAGGCCATCGATATCATCTTTACACCGACGATTGCTCTCTTAGTCACGGGTTTATTGACGTATACCGTCTTCATGCCGGTGGGTGGATTCATATCTGATATTATTACTAAAGGATTATTATCATTGATCGAAGTCGGCGGTATCGGTGCAGGATTCGTCCTTGGGGCGACATTCCTCCCACTTGTCGTGACCGGACTGCATCAGGGCTTGACGCCTGTACATCTTGAGCTCATCAATTCCATCGGGGACGATCCACTTCTGCCGATCCTCGCCATGGGTGGTGCCGGTCAGGTCGGAGCGGCCTTCGCCATCTTCTTCAAAACAAAGAAGCCGAAGCTGAAGCGGGCCATCGGAGGATCCCTTCCTGCTGGTATCCTAGGCATCGGTGAGCCATTGATCTTCGGGGTGACGCTGCCTCTTGGTCGTCCGTTCCTGACAGCATGTCTCGGCGCCGGTTTCGGTGGTGCCTTCCAAGCCTATTTCGATGTGGCAACTTTCGCCATCGGTGTTTCGGGTGTACCGCTGATTTTCCTTGTGAACGCAGGGGAAATCCTCTATTACGTCCTTGGATTGCTCATTGCGTATCTCGCAGGCTTCCTGTTGACGTATGCATTCGGGTTCAAAGATGAGATGGCGAGTGAGTTTGAATGATCGGTATTTCGATATATCTGTCTGATCCACGGGCAGAAGAACGGATCATACGGGCCTCTGCCTTGGGGATCAAACAGGCTTTTACATCCTTTCATATCCCGGAGGAGCCTGCCGGCCAGGAACGGATCCGCCAGCTCCTCTCCCTTTTCCATGATGAAGGTTTCGAGGTCTTCGCTGACGTCTCACGGCAGACTCCGGAGATGCTCGGCCTCACCTGCTTCAGGGAGATGAGGTCGCTTGGGGTCAAGGCCCTGAGACTGGATGATGGGTTCTCGCGCGAGGATGTGGAGCATCTTTCCCATCACTTCAAGCTCGCCATTAACGCAAGTACCGTCAGGAAAGAAGAAGTAGAGGAATGGTTGGGGATGGGAATCGATCCTTCCGCCCTGATCGCATGGCACAATTTTTATCCGCGAAGGGAAACGGGGATCAGCACAGCGTTCTTCCGTTCCCAACAGGAGATGTTCGACGCGTTCGGAATTCCCGTGTATGCGTTCGTACCCGGTGATGAGGAACGGAGGGGACCGTTATTCCAGGGACTCCCGACGCTTGAAGATCACAGGCATGGAGATCCATACGCCCATGCGGCCGGTCTTTTCCATGAAGGGGTCAGCGGGGTATTCATCGGCGATCCTGGATGGTCGGCAGAGCTTCTGCACCATCTTCACGAGCTGGACGGGAATGGGATCATCACCCTTTCCTATGAAGGCGCCGGTGAGGTGGAGGGTGAGTATGCCCTAAGGCCGGATCCGGGGCGGGATGTTCTCAGGATCATGAACACAAGGACGGCTGCCGGAGTTTCGCCTGAAGCATGCATTGAGCGCTCGCCGGGAGCCATCACGATGGATAATGATGACTATGGGCGCTACCGCGGGGAGATAGGGATCGTCCTACACCCTTTGGAAGCCGATCCTTCCGTCAACGTGGTGGGCTGGGTCCATGAACGGCATATGTCGCTTCTTGCCCTCCTGAAGCCTTCCCAACGGATCCGCTTCAAAAAACAGATGTAAACCATGGGACCCTGTCTTGCCGGCAGGGTCTTTTTCGTAAGTGAAAATCGCACATACATACATACATCCTCTTCGTCCATACTAAGAGCAAATCATTCACGACGGAGGAGGGGAACTAGTGAAAAGAATATGGGTGGCATTCATCCTTGCCGCGTTCATGGGCATCGCATATCCCTTCACGGCTGAAGCCGCCGAGGACAGCACGGTGGCTCATTGGCGATTCTCCAAGAGTGAAGTGAAGAGCGGATCACTGGATGAGGGAAAACTGATCCTGAAGGACCGTAGCGGGAAAGGCAATGAGCTCATCCTGGTCAATGATGGAACCGATGGGCTCTTGAACTGGTCGAAGGATGATATCGCACGGAAATTCATCGTCGGAAGCCTCGACTTCCATAACCGCAAAAGCTTGAAGGGCGGGCAATATTTTCAGACGGGTAAAGATGCCCCCCTCAATGGGGAGGCCTTCTTGAAAGGCTATACCATTGAAGCGGTCATCAAGCTTCCCGACCCGTTCACAAGGGATGAATACAGTGGCATGGGGATCCTCGGCAGGAAAGGGTCTGAGCTGACCATCACGCATTTCAAACAGGTACAGTGGGAGGGAACACCGGCAAACGGCAAGAAATCCAGGGTGTTCGGGTCCTTTGCCCTCCCGGGGAAAAAGGATTGGTATCACATCGCCGTAGTCAATGACGGCAAGAAGACGAGGGTGATCATCAACGGCGCGGAAGATTTCCGCCAGAATGCATCCACCGTCAACGGGCAACTGGCGCCCAACAAAGGGGTGTGGACGATCGGGAAGGGGATCGGCAAGGGTTCATTATTCGCCGGAAGCATCCAAGAGATCCGCATTTCGGATAAGGCGCTCCCAAAAGGGAAGTGGCTCATTCCGGAACCGAGGAAAAATAGTCTGCGCAGCGGGATGAGCAACAAAGGTCATCTGCTGGGCAACAAGGAAAACTACAACTTCCTCTTTGTGCCCGATCCCCAGAAGACGGTCCGCTACAAGCCTGCGCTGTTCCATCAGCAGGTGAAATGGATCTCCACCATGCAGGAGAAATTGAATATTGCCATGACGGCATTCCTTGGGGATATGGTGGATCAGAGTGATTCGGCCAAGCAGTGGGAACACTCATCCCTGAGCCTGAGCGTCCTAGATCGCCGCAGGGTCCCCTATATCACTCTCGCAGGGAATCATGATTACGGGCTCGGCAATCCTTATCTCTACTATTACGGACCGAAGCGCTACACGGATAAGCCCTATTATAAGGGGACGTCCCCGTCAAAATTCAGCTCCTATTCCATTACGGAAGCGGGAAGCTACGAATACCTCTTCCTCTCGGTGGACATGGGCCACCTGAAGAAAGACTTGCCGTGGGCCAAAAAGGTCCTGAAGGAGCATCCTGGGATCCCGACGATCCTCTTGTCCCATGAGATCCTCACAAGCGATGGGACGTTCCCTGTCGATACGAATCGCGGCAGTCGCCTGTGGGAAGGCCTTGTGGATGGGAATGATCAAGTGTTCATGACGGTGAACGGACACCACCAGGGAACCGTGCACCGGATTAAGGAAAACCGTTTCGGGCATCCCGTCATCCAAGTCCTCGTCGACTATCAATCAAGCTACAACGGCGGTAACGGCTGGATGAGGCTCGCAGAGTTCGATGAAAAGCATGATAAGATCCGGTTCCGTACCTATTCCCCTTGGGCCGATTCACTCCCTGAAAAGGAACGGAGCTATTTCGATTCCCCGTATCTGACGGGTGACGAGCACCAGTTCACGGTTCCATTGCACTTTAAAGAGCGATTTGATTTATAGCGTCCGGATTCCGGGCGCTATTTTTATTTCCACTGAAGCTGGTAGAAACGTCTTCTCTTCACTACACAAGCAGGGACGATCCTATTTATGTCGAATAATAATGGAATATGTCTCTTTTCCTTATATAATATGTATTGTGGGTATATGTTCTACTATATGTAAAGGATGGTTCGATTGGAAGATATAGTCGTGACCGGGTATGGCCTGAAGATACCCGGTGCAAAGAATAAACAAGAATTCCATCATATATTGGAGGCAGGGATTTGCACCCACTCCATCCTGAAAGGAAAGGGAAGAAACGAAGGAGATATCATTGCGGGGCTGATCGACGATGAGTTCGAGACGTTCGGCAACAGGAATTACCGGCGGTATCCGAGATCGACAAGACTCGCCGTCGCGGCCGCACGCGATGCGGTTGACATGAGCGGGCTGTCGGCGAATCCCAGGCGGATCGGCGTCATCATCGGTACATCGGCAGGGGCGATCCTGGAAGTGGAAGCCTATGCCCCAGTGGCATCTGGATTGAAAGGCTATCCGGTCCACGGGGTTTCCATCGTCGATTCCCATACGATTTCCTCCACTGTATCGGAGCATATCGGGGCGAAGGGGCCCGCGTATACCCTTACGACAGGCTGTACGGCAAGTCTTGATGCCGTCTCCTTGGGGAAATTACTGCTTAAGACGGGTCAGGTCGATGCCTGCCTTGTCGGGGGGACCGATGCTCCTCTTGGACAGTGGAGCATCAATGGCTTCCTCAAGATGAAGGCCATACAATCTGCCAGCTCCATCACCGATGCAGGCGTCCCTTTCTCTGATCAGCATGACGGCTTCGTCCTCGCAGAAGGAGCGGCTATGCTCATCCTCGAAAGAAGGGAAGATGCGCTTAAAAAGGGGCGACCCATCCACGGAAGTATCGGAAAAGTGGTCTCACGAAATGAAGGGAAGCCGATGCTCCAGGTTGACGAGACGGGTAAAGAGATGCTTTCGGTCCTCCAAGCGGTTGTCGGCGATGCGACCCCCACTTATGTGAATAGCCAGGCACTCGGCCTGAAGGTGAATGACCGGATCGAATCCAAAAATCACCATCGCATGTTCAAAGGGAAGGTCCCGATCACGTCGATCAAAGGGATGACGGGTCATTCCTTTGCCGCCATGGGAGCGATCCAGACGATCTCTTCCATCCTGTCCATGGAGTACGGATTTATCCCGCCCACCATCAAAACCAGGCAGAAAGGATTCGAGTCCCTTCCCTTGGTGAGGGAGACGGTCTATCAGCCGGTCTCGAGCGTCAGCATCACCACACACGGCATAAGCGGGAATAATGCCTGTATGCTAATTTCGAAGTAGGAGGGATGGCATCATGTTTTTTTTATACTCAGTTATCGTCGCATTGATTCCGATCATCATCGGCGCCACCATCCTTCGCATGTTCAAAGGAAGCCGTCTATCGAGGGTGCTTTTCTTATTCCTCGTTTTCGCCACGTTCTGGCAGTTGGATGTGTCGGTATTATTCGCTTATACGCTGCTCCCTGAGGAGGTAGTCGAGTTTCTCTTCAGGCTCTTCCGGTTCGGCAGCATCATGATCGCACCGATTCTCTTCCACGTGGCCTACACCGTTTATACGCAGGAAATGAAGCACTTGAAGGGGACCAGATGGCGCTTCTTCATGAATAGGAGCATCCTCATCTTCTTCTATTGCTGGAGCTTCGCTGTTTATGTGATCGGATGGACCGAGAAGGGGGTCGCCTCCCTGCGGGTGATCAATCCAGGTCATGCATTCCCATTCTACTTCCCTGTACCAGGCGAGTATTCGTGGGTATTTTATCTTAATACGATCATGTTCGCCGTCAGTCTCGCTGTATCCTATTTATTATCAAGATGGATCGAGAGCCCGGCCCAGCGTTCCTTCCTGATCCACTTCACCATCTCCACCGTGGTGGGCTATTCCCTCGGGGTACTGAATCTTTATCCCGGTTCCATGTTGCTACCGAGTTCATTCGCGGTCCTGCTTTTCGCCATTTCCATCCTGATCTTGTCTAATCGCATCCATGTGGAAACCGTGAAGAAGATGAATGAACGGATCGATGAGCAGCACACCTTCCTGAGGACGGTGATCGATATGAACCCGAGCTATATTTATGCAAAAGATGAGGACGGGCGGTATTCCCTGGTGAATCTCGCTTATGCCTCCTTATTCGGGCTCTCCAAGGATGAGATGATTGGCAAGACCGATCTGGAGCTGCGAGAGAGCAGGCAGTCGGGCAGGGACATTGCGGAAATGGACCGGTTCATCCTGCGGACGATGAAGGGGATCGATGTCGAGGAAGAGAAATTCGTCGACACAAGCGGCGGTGTCCGCTGGCTCCAAACGTCGAAGATCCCCATTGTGACGGATGACACCACCCTGGTGCTCTGTGTATCCACAGACATCACGGAGCGGAAGGAGCATGAAGAAGAGCTTGCCTATCAGGCGAATCACGATGTATTGACGAGGCTCCCGAATCGCCGGCAGTTCAATGATGATCTCACAGGCTTCCTTGAGGATGCCTCCGGTGGAGCCCTCATGCTCATCGATCTGGATCGATTTAAATACATCAATGATACCCTTGGTCACGACTTCGGGGACTTGCTCCTCATCGAAGTTGCCGAGCGTTTGGAAGATTTCCTGCGGCCGTATGGAGCGAACGTCTATCGGCTTGGCGGGGATGAGTTCACCCTTCTCTTCCCGGATTGTTCCAAGGAGGACGCGGTGGCCATCGCCAACGATCTGCTCGATCAGTTCAGAAGGGAGTTCTGGATACAAGGGCAGGAATATACCATCACACCGAGCATCGGGATCAGCCTTTATCCACAGGATGCCCGAGACGCCAAGACGCTCATGAAAAATGCCGACACGGCCATGTACTATGTGAAAGAGAAAGGGAAGAACAGCTTCCAGTTCTTCTCTGATGAAATGAACCATCAGTTCTACCGGAAGATGGTCATCGAGAAAGAGCTGCGGTCGGCTCTCTCCCGCAACGAACTGACCTTGCATTACCAGCCGTCCTGGCACCTTTCTACTGAGAAGGTGTGCGGGATGGAGGCACTCCTTCGATGGACCAACCAAACCTTAGGTCCAGTGTCGCCGTCTGAATTCGTTCCCGTTGCTGAAGAAACGGGACTCATTATCCCGATAGGGGAATGGGTGCTGAAGGAAGCCTGCAAGCAGAACGTCCGCTGGCAGCGTGCCGGCTACCCGCCGATGAAGGTAGGCGTCAATGTCTCGATCAAGCAGCTCCTTGACGAATCATTCGCCTGCATGGTGAAGGACGTTCTGAAGCGGACGGGTCTCAATCCGGATTATCTCGATCTTGAAGTCACCGAGAGCATCGCCATGTACGAGCTCGATATCATGATCCGGAAGCTGAACGAACTGAAGGCGATCGGCGTCTCCATCTCTATGGATGATTTTGGGACAGGCTACTCAAGCTTGAGCTACCTGAAGCAGTATCCTCTCGATACGTTGAAGATCGACCGTTCCTTCATCAAGGGGATCACTTCCCACGAAGACCACAAAGCCATCGTCATGAGCATCATCTCCATGGCCAAGCATCTGCAGCTGAAGGTCACCGCAGAAGGAGTCGAGGATATGGGGGAATACGACTTCCTGAAACAGACTGAATGCGATGTGATCCAAGGGTATGCCATCAGCAAACCTCTGTCTCCTGAGGACTTCGAGAAGAATGTCTTCGGCAAGATGAAACTATAATGAAAGCCGTCCCGGTCATCCCGGGACGGCTTTCTTCAATGATGGGGTTTGAAGATGGATTGAAACTTGGTCATGGTGGTATCGTAAAAGACCGAATGCCTCGGGAGCTCATAAAGATGGTCGGCTTGAGAAGCGTCACGCTCTTCCGTTGTGAATGCCATGCTGGTTCCGAGTTCCTTCAGGATCCTGATGGACTTGGGGGAATATTCCCCGTAAGGATAAGCAAAAGCAAGGCTCTCTCCCTTCAGGACCCCGATGCTTTTCGCAAGATCTTTTTTGATGGCATCTGCGTCTTCCGTGATCAAAAAGCTTTTCTCATCCTCCATGGAGGAGCCTTTCCGGTGATGGAAGTCAAAGGTATGACTGTAATAGGAAAAGACGGTGCAGGCGGAGGAAAGTTCCTTCGTGCTGGCGTACTGGACATATTCCGGGGTGAAGGGACGGTCTTCCGCTGTGATCATACCTGCGATCAGGAAGCTTGCAGCCTGAAATCCGTACTTCTTCAAAATTGGATATGCCTCGGTCACGTTGTCTTTATATCCGTCGTCGAAGGTGATGACGACGCTCTTTTTGGGGATCTCCTGTTTGTTTACAAGGAATTCATGGAGCTCAGGAAGGGTAAGGGACGTGAAGCCTTCTTCTTTCAAAAACGCGATCTGTTTCTCGAATTCCTCCTTCGTGACGATCATCTGGTTTACCTTCCCGTCAATCATGTGCCGGGACGAGAGGTCGCTCTCCTCCACGATGCGGTGATAGGTGAGAATCGGGACCGTACCGTCAGTTCTCGTACTTCCCGTGAACTTCCTGGGTTCCTTCGCACAGGCGTCGATCTGGATGTTGCTGTCTGCCGCTGCAGTCGTGACAGGCTCAGGGGGAAGAAGCTCGGTGAAGTAGAGGAAGATGCCTGCAAAGATGCTGAAAAGAAGGGCGAGGAAGCCGGATGCGAAAAGGCTCTTCATCATCATGCCCGCTTCACTCCCTTCCAGCCTACCGTCCCGGTACGTTCAAACTTATCCCATGACTGGGGCTGATGGAAGTAGGAGAGGGTGCCGTACACGACGAATACGAGGTTGATCATCCGGTACACGCCGATTTCCACAGGCAGGAAGCAGAGGATCCGGATGATGTCCCGTTTCGAAAACCGGATGCCGTGAAGCCTGCTGATATAGATCGTGATGATGCTTTGATACATGAAGAGCAGGACGGCTGTCAGCCCGAGCAACAGGAAAAGCGTCATCCCGTCATGGCGGAAGATGAAGACAACGGGTGCAGCAATCACGGTGAACGCATTCAGCGTGCCGATGATGAACTGGTCGACCAGGAAGAAAAGGGAGAATCTCCAGGAAAACCGGGTGAAATAGGAGGAGCGGTAGTGAATCAGGCAGTCGATGAATGCCTTCTGCCATCGGACCCGCTGCTTGAACATGGACTTCAATGTATCGGGGCACTCCGTGTAGCAGACGGCGGAAGGAACAAAGGCGATCCGCGAGCTCCGGCCATTCTCTTCGATCCACCGGTGCAGTTTCAGGGTGATATCCATATCTTCGCCAATCGTACTGCGGAAGCCTTGTATGTGGAATAGTGTCTCCCGGCGGAACGTGCCGAACGCGCCGGCGATGACCGTGATGGCGCCGACCGCTGCCTGTGCCCGCTTGTGGAGGAGAAAGGCGGTCAGATACTGAAGGAACTGATAGCGGATCACGTTCGGGATCGTAAATGTTGGCTTCAGATTCCCGATCTCACCTGAAAATGCCTGAGAAATCAAGACGTTGCCGCCGCAGGCGATGACCCTGTAATCCTGGAAGGCCGCGTTCATTTCCACTAACGCATCTTCTCCAAGGATACTATCGGCATCCAGGGTGACCACGAGCTCGTTGCGACTGAAGGTGATGCCTGCATTCAGTGCATCGGCTTTCCCGCCATTCACTTTATCTAGCACATAGATCGAGGGATGGAGAGAGGAACGGAAGACATTGATCACTTCTTTATGAATGAGCCCGTCGTCTTCACCAGGTCTGTGGTAGATATGGAGATCCAGTAATTCCTTCAGGACATCGAAGGTGGAATCGATCGAGCCATCGTTCACGATGATCAGCTCCGCGTCCCGGTGGGCCTGATGCAAATAGCCGTGTATGCAATTCTCGATCACCTTCTCTTCATTATAAGCGGGAACGATGATGGAGAAGGAGTGCTGTCGGTTGATGGGGATCCGTTTCTTCTTTTCATTCTTGAACAGGGGGACCAGGATATAGACGGTTTGAAACAGGACGAAGGCGATAAAAAGTGTGAATGTAACCAAGAGCAATAGCATATTCATTCCTCCCCGCGGTCTTGATAGACCCGCACATAGTCAATCAGGAATTCTTCATTTACATTCCCCGGCTCTGGGTCCCCCGGCCATATTCCGCCGATGGCGGTATTCATATAAAGAAAGAGAGGGACATCCGGAGAGAAGGCTGTGGTTTCGAATACCACCTGACCGTCGAGCGTCCAAGAGATCTTGTCTTCATCCCAGATCATCCCGTACGTGTGGAAGTACTCGTGAAAGGCTTCCTCCCCTGTATAGGTGAGGTAGTCCCGTTTTTGAACGCCTTTACCATCCTTCCAGTGAACGACGAAATAGAGGTTGTTCGGTTCCTGTCCGATATTCTCCACCACATCGATCTCGGGCAGCCAATCCTCCGATTCAGAGTTCACGAGCCAGAGAGCTGGAAATACTCCTTTTGAAGAAGGGAGTTTGGCCCGTATTTCCAATTTGCCGTATGTGAATTCAAATAAATCTTCCGTGGTCACAGCCCCTGACGTATAATCCCTTCCTTTAAAGCGCTCCGATTTCGAGGAAAGTACGAGGTATCCGTTTCGCGCCGTGACATTGTCGGGCGTGTAATACTGGAGCTCCTCGTTCTTATCTGATGGCCAGTCCTGGATATTCCATTTCTCTCTCCAAGAGTCTCCACTGAATTCTTCTTCAAAGATCAGTATCCAATCGTCCTGGGACTGGGAGCGGGGAGAAAGATCCCTCAGTTTAAACGGGAAGGACTCATCTGCCTGGATCTCAGCGTGATCCTTGGAGGTCACGTCCGATGAAATAGTGAGAATGAGACAGAGGAAGAGGAAACCGATGAGCACCTTCAATGAAATCACCTCAAGTTCTTAATAATGAACAATAAAAGAGTGAAATACCAGTGGTTCGCATGTCGAAGGGGATGGAATCTGGTTGATAGAGTTTGGAAAAATAGTTCAGAGGTAAGGGTGTCTGGTTCAAGCTCTTGATGATAGAGTGAAAGTTGGGAAGGGTTGTTCTTTATTAAGAACTATAGTAGCAGGTAATTTTCTTCACGTAAAGAATCATTTTTTATTGAACCTTGTCATATAGTGTCGTTTTTTGTGTTTTATTATAAGTTTACTAGTTCTTTATAATGAAATATCCTATAGAAATAAGAGAATAGAAGAGAAATACGGAGGATTCCGACGGGTGGAAGGGATTTTCCAACTTTGACAGTAGAAGAAAGTATCACCAAAAGCCAAACTCATCCATTTACCGCCTTTATTAATGGTATGATAGGGTTATTACTAGTGAGAGAGCGTGCTGGAATGAAGGAGATTGACCAAAAGATGACTAGTCCCAGTGAAATGATGATAGATTTTTTGAAGCGGCATGAAAATGAAATGATCCAGAACTGGCTCGATGACATCGTGATTTCAGATACAGATAAGCATAAAGAAGAGGTTGAGCGTAATGCAAGACGCATGTTCCATCTTGTCATACGCGCGGTTGAAAGACCCCTCACAGAAGAAGAGATGCTTTTCCTCGCCAATAAAACCGCCCAGGAGCGGGTGGATGCCGACGTGAACATCAGTGAATTCGTGTACAACGTCAACATCGGTAAAAGTACGATCATCAAATGGCTGAATCACTCCTTTATGGAGCATGGGGGGTTCCAGCCAAAGCTCGACTTTGTGAATGAGTTGTTTGATCGATTTTCTTATCTGGCCGTGAGGCGGTATACGGAAATCAAAGATCAGGTGCTGAAGGAAAAGGAGCTCTATATCGACCAAACCCATAAAGAACGCTTGACCATCCTCGGACAGATGAGCTCAAGCTTTGTCCACGAATTCAGGAATCCCCTGACCTCCATCGTCGGATTCATGAAGCTGTTGAGAAATGATTATCCTGATCTCCCATATATGGATATCATGCAGCATGAGCTCGATCAATTGAACTACCGCATCTCCCAGTTTCTCCATGTTTCCCGTAAGGAGCTCATCGAAAGCAAGCAAGAGCGGATGAGCCTCATGAGCCTTCTGGAAGAGCTGATAGAATTTCTCTATCCGACCCTCCTGGACGGGGATGTGTCCATTCAGAGCCACTGTTCGCCGGATGTGATGATAGTGGGGAATAAGGACGAAATCAGACAGGTTTTCCTGAATTTGATCATGAATTCCATTGATGCCCTTCAGGAAGTGCAAGGCTACCGCCATATCAATGTGAGTTGCGAAATGCTGGAGGATGATGTGGTGGTCACCTTCTGCAATAACGGGCCACGGATCGAGGAAGAGAAAATCGAAGCGATCTTCGAGCCTTTCTTCACAACGAAGGATCTCGGTACAGGCATCGGCCTCTACATTTGTAGAAAGCTTGTGGAGAAGCATAATGGTACCCTCACCTGTCGTTCCACCGATGAGAAGACGACTTTTACTATACGCATCCCGGTTGAATCCACTGTTTTTCAACCATGACCGACCGGCTGATGCCGGTTCTTTTTTTTGTTCTGAAAAAAGTTTACGGTGCAGGTACCCTTAAACGCTCCCAAACCCTATATAAAGGGTGAAGGGGGTGATAAACATGGCAGCGATCGACTTAAAGGATACACGCATCCGATTCCAGTTTTACAAAGGGCTTGATGGTGACGGCAAACCGGTTTTCGAGTACAAGTCCTACAGCTACATCAACGGATCTGCATCTGCAGATGACGTCAACAGCACCGCTGATTCATTGGCGGGTCTTTCGGAAAAGACGCTTTCCAATGTGGAAGTGGTCAAACGATTCGACGTGAATGCGTAATGCAGGGTGAATCATGAAAAGAGGAGGAGAAAAGAATGGCAAAAGCATTAGAATTGATTTTCAGGAATGAAATGGGCAAGCTGGCAACGATTTCGGTCATCGGGCCGAAAGAGCCGGTGGATGCAGCCGCGGTGAAGGCCGCCATGGAGAATCTGATTGCAAAGGATGTTTTCGGAAGTTCAGGCGGGTCACTCGTTTCCATCGAAGGCGCACGCATCGTGGAACGAAATGTAACAGATTACGAACTGATGTAATAGGAAAGGGGAGTGTGTCAATTGACACACTCCCCTTTTTTGAATTGAATCGTTCAGCTTTTTTGGACGGCAGCTTCCGTCGTCGAGGCCGCCTTATCCAAGTATGAAACGGATGCACTTAGAAGGACTTTGGCTGCATTCATCATGGCATCCTCATCGATATCGAACTTCGGGTGATGATGCGGGTAGATGGCATTCTTCTCTGGATTGCCTGCACCTGTGAAGAAGAAGGTGCCCGGTACTTCGTTCAAGTAGTGGGAGAAATCTTCCCCGCCCATCATCGGTTCAAGCTCAAATACGTCGTCTCCGAAAAGGTCCTGGGCACATGAAACGAGGTGAGCCGTTTCGGCGATATGATTGATGACCGCCGGATACCCTTTGTCGTACTTGAATTCGTAAGAAGCGCCGCTTCCGGTGCAGAGTGCACTCAGGAATGTTTCCATCTCCTTGATGATGAATTCCTGTGTGCCTTCATCGAACGTCCGTACCGTCCCGACGATTGAAGCCCGATCGGCAATGATATTGAAAGCATCTCCTGCGTGGAAGGAACCGACGGTGATGACCGCGGGGGACAATGGGTTGATGCGCCTGCTCACGATCTGCTGCAGCCACTGGATGTAGTTCGTACCGAGCATGATGCTGTCCACCGTCTCATGGGGAGATGCACCGTGTCCGCCTTTCCCTTGGATGGTCACCTCGAATTTATCGGCCGCGGCCATGATCGGTCCCGCATTATAGCCGATCTTCCCGACAGGGATCGTACTCCATAAATGGGTTCCGAAAATGGCATCGACGCCGTCCAGGCATCCGTCTTCGATCATGGGCTTGGCTCCGCCAGGGGCGACTTCCTCTCCGAATTGATGGATGAGGACCACGTTCCCCTTTAAATGCTCCCGGTTTTGCTGGAGTACCTTGGCCGTGATCAGAAGAGTGGCTGTGTGCGCATCGTGACCGCATGCGTGCATGGCACCATCAACCTTTGACCGGTACGGTACATCCTTTTCATCGTGCAGGGGAAGGGCGTCGAAGTCTGCTCGGAGGGCCACCGTCTTACCCGGCAGACCGCCCTTGATTGTACCGACGACACCGTTCCCGCCAACGCCGGTCCGCACCTCGATGCCGAGCTCGCTCAGGTAGTTTGCGATGTATTCCGGCGTGTGGACTTCCTGGAAAGAGAGTTCGGGACGTTCGTGCAGATAGCGGCGAATCGAGATCATTTCCTGTGCGTGCTGTTCAAGCTGACTGAGTAGTTGATCCATGAAAAAACCCCTTTTCAATATGTAGTGAATAATAGTATAAATAGTTTGAATAATAGGTAAAATCATATCAAAGATTTCAAGGGTTGTGGGATGATTTTGGAAAAATACCGAATGTAACCGATTAAATCTGAAAATTTGTATAATTTCACAAAAATTGAGCTTCTATTTTGTGAGATATCACATGGCATTTTTGATTCACTCCTATATAATCGGTCATAATACAAATTTTCAGAAAACAACAGGAGTGATCAGATGGAATCGGTTCGAAAGACGAATCAAGTGATGGACAGGACAAAAAAGAACTGGTTTGGTAAAATGTTGGACATTGTGGAGAAAACGGGGAATAAGCTCCCCGACCCCGTCACCTTATTTATCATTTTCGCCTTCATTGTCATTATCGTATCGTACATAGGCTCTGCAGCAGGGTGGAAGGCCATCCATCCGTCCACCGGCGAAGAAGTCACCGTGGTCAGTCTCCTTTCGGCAGAAGGGCTGCAGCGGATGATGACCAATATGGTCAAAAACTTTGCCGATTTCCCGCCACTCGGGGTGGTGCTTGTCACCATGATCGGGGTGGGTGTCGCAGAAGGAGTCGGGCTTATTTCAGCGCTTCTGAAAAAAGTCGTGTACTCCACCTCGCCTAAACTGATCACCATCAGTATAGTCTTCTCGGGAATACTTGCCAATATAGCGGGGGACGCCGGATTCATCGTCCTTCCTCCGATTGCTGCCATGGTGTTTGCGAGCGTCGGACGGCACCCGATCGCCGGAATGGTGGCTGCGTATGCTTCAGTGGCAGGGGGATTCAGTGCCAATCTCATCGTCAACATGCTTGACGCCCTTTTGGCAGGCTTCACGGAGTCATCGGCTCACATCATCGACAAGGATTTTGTCGCAAATCCCGCTATGAACTGGTACTTCCTCATGGCTTCCTGCATCATCATCATTCCTGTTGCCGTTTGGGTGACGGAAAGAATTGTCGAACCGCGCCTGCCTGCTTACACAGGTCCTCAGATGAAAATGGACAAGCTGTCGGCCCTTGAGACCAGGGGCTTAAAGTGGGCAGGAGTCACAACGCTTCTGTTCCTCGCCCTCGTCGCCTGGACGATCGTGCCGGAAAACGGTGCCCTCAGGGGGGAGAATGGTTCCATCATCATTTCTCCGTTCATGAACTCCCTCGTACCACTGATCATGGGCTTGTTCCTCCTTCCGGCAGTGGTCTACGGCTTCATCACGAAAGAACTGCGCAACGATAAGGATGTGGCGCAGGCGATGGCCACCTCCATGGGAACCATGGGGATGTATATCGTCCTCGCCTTCTTCTCGGCACAGTTCATCACCTACTTCAACTGGAGCAATCTAGGTGTCATCCTTGCCATCAAAGGAGCTGGTGTCCTGGAAGGCCTTGGACTTGAAGGGCTGCCCCTCATCCTCGGATTCATCGTCATCACGGCCTTCCTCAATCTTTTCATCGGAAGCGCTTCGGCGAAATGGGCCATCCTCGGACCTGTATTCGTCCCGATGTTCATGATCCTCGGCTTCGACCCTGCCATGACGCAGCTTGCCTATCGGATCGGCGATTCCATCACGAACCCGATCACGCCGATGTTCGCCTACTTTGCCATCCTGCTCGCCTTGGCGAAGAAATACGATAAGAACCTTGGACTCGGCTCACTCATATCGGTGATGCTACCGTATACGATCTTCTTCGCCATCTCATGGATGTTATTCTTTGTCCTTTGGTATTATCTCGGCCTGCCCCTCGGCCCTGGATCGGGAATTTTCTTAAAATGATACAAAATTAAAAACCCGAATTCACATGCCTTATCGCAGGCAAGTGAATTCGGGTTTTACTATGACTAAAACTCGGTTGTCCCAGGCTCTGTTTTTAGTTTGAATAGGAGGGGTGTTCCAGATTCCATATGACTCTATCCTCTACATTCCCCCCCCATTTGCCTTCATCGTTCGAAAGACTCGTTTAGTAAAAGTTTTACTAAAATAAATTGACGCTTTTACCCGACTTCCTTTATGATACAAATGAAAGCGATTTCTATTGTGCGTGAAAGCGGGGGATCAGGGTGGAATTACTGAACGATTTTCACCGTGTGTTTGGGTCGGATGCAGACCGGATGTTCTTTGCTCCGGGCCGGGTCAATTTAATAGGTGAACATACGGATTATAACGGAGGGCATGTGTTTCCTTGTGCCATCAGTCTCGGGACATATGTGGCAGTTAAGAAACGGGAAGACCGGCTGGTCAGGGTCCATTCTTTGAACTTTGCAGAAGAAGGGATCATTACGTTTTCCGTTGATGACCTCAATTACGTCAAAAGCGATGGATGGGCCAATTATCCAAAAGGGATGATGGCGTCCCTTGTACAGGATGGGCATCAATTGGAATCGGGGATCGATCTCTTATTCTACGGGAATTTGCCCAACGGGGCGGGGCTTTCGTCTTCAGCATCCCTTGAGCTCGTGACGGGAGTGGCTTTGCAGGAGTTGTTTCACCTCGATGCGGACCGGATCCGGTTGGTGCAGCTGGGGATGAAGACGGAGAACGACTTTATCGGTGTGAACAGTGGAATCATGGATCAGTTTGCCATCGGCATGGGAAAGGAAGGCTACGGGATCCTTCTGGATGTCCGGTCCCTTGAACATGAATATGCTCCATTGCCCTTTGATGGGCACAGCCTCGTCATCATGAATACGAATAAGCGCCGGGAGCTTGCTTCATCCAAATATAATGAACGCCGGTTGGAGTGTGAAAAGGCATTGTCTTACCTGCAGCGTGTTGTCGGGATCGAGACACTCGGGGATTTGAGCCTTGCTGAGTTCGAGAAGTATGAGCAGGCCATACCGGATGCCGTCCTGAAAAAAAGGGCCAGGCATGCAGTGTCTGAAAATGTCCGCACGGTGAAGGCATTCCATCTGTTGAACCAGCATCGGTTAGGGGAGTTCGGAGAGCTGATGAATGCATCCCATGTCTCCCTTAAAGAAGACTACGATGTGACGGGGCGTGAGCTGGATGTCCTTGTAGAGGCTGCATGGAGACAACCGGGTGTACTCGGGGCCAGGATGACAGGTGCTGGGTTCGGTGGGTGTGCCATTGCCCTCGTAGAGAATGCCCATGTGCAGGCATTTGTCTCGTCGGTAAGTGATGAATACAAGAGAGTGATAGGATATGAGGCATCATTTTTCACAGCGGAAAGCGCAGATGGCGCCAAAGAATGGAAAGGAAGGGTGATCGTATGAGCATCTTGGTACTGGGAGGAGCGGGGTACGTCGGGTCCCATGCCGTTCAGGCATTGGTGGAAAGAGGATATGACACGGCAGTCGTGGATAACCTCGTAACGGGTCATCGCGAGGCGATAAACGAGAAAGCGAGATTCTATGAGGGGGATATAAGGGATCAGCCGTTTTTGACATCGGTGTTTGAACAGGAAGATGTAGAGGCGGTCATTCATTTCGCTGCGTCTTCACTGGTAGGAGAATCCGTGTCCGAACCCCTGAAATACTGGGATAATAACGTGTCCGGTACTCGGGTCGTCCTGGATGTGATGAAGGAGGCGGACGTGAAGCATATTGTGTTCTCGTCGACGGCTGCAACGTACGGTGAGCCCGAGCAAGTGCCGATCACAGAGGATATGCCGGAGCGACCGACAAATCCGTATGGCGAAACGAAGCTGGCCATGGAAAAACTCATGCGCTGGTGTGATGAAGCGTACGGAATCCGCTATGTTTCCCTGCGCTACTTCAATGTAGCGGGAGCAGGTGGTTCGATCGGGGAGGATCATGAACCCGAGACGCATTTGATCCCTCTCGTATTAAAGACGGCCCTCGGGCAGCGGGAGAGCATCTCGATTTTCGGGAACGATTATGACACTCCCGATGGCACATGCATCAGGGATTATGTGCATGTCGAAGATCTCATCGATGCCCATCTTCTTGCGATCAATTACCTACAAGAAGGCAAGGAGAGCGGAATTTTCAACCTCGGGAGCAGTCAGGGATTTTCCGTCAAGGAGATCATCGAAACGTCCAGGCAGGTGACGGGACAACAGATTCAGGAGAAGATTGCTCCAAGACGGAAGGGGGATCCTGCAAGGCTGATTGCTTCATCTGATAAAGCGCGGTCTATACTTGGGTGGACGCCAACGAGGACGACCATCGAA
Organism: Rossellomorea sp. RS05; assembly: GCF_039822645.1. NCBI lineage: Bacteria > Bacillati > Bacillota > Bacilli > Caryophanales > Bacillaceae > Rossellomorea > Rossellomorea sp. RS05. The sequence continues at coordinate 37,339 of NZ_JBDKWY010000012.1, forward strand.
CGAATCATCTCAGACGCATGGGAATGGCATAAGGGCCATCCCCGTGGATACAACGATCAGAAAGGTGCTGATCTTTCATGAGGATCAATCGCCTGCTCCATTCCCTTGTTCACAAGGGGTTTTTAGCGGGACTCATAAGGGAAGAAGATATGATATACGTCCGGAACCGGCTCCTGGCCGTCCTGGATCAGGATTCCTATGAAGAAGCAGGTGTAGTGGATGTGGAGATGGATATCCCTGATCTGCTTTCGGCCATTGCGTTGGATGCCCTGAATCTCGGGATCATTGAGGGGGGAGAGGAAGAAGTGCTGACGGCCGAGCTGATGGACTGCTTCATGCCGAAGCCGTCTGAAGTGAATGGTCAATTCCGCACCCTCTACGCGGAAGATCCGATCCGGGCGACGGACTATTTCTATAACCTGAGCCGCTTGAGCAATTACATCCAGACCAAACGCATTGCCCAAAATGTCCATTACAAGGTGGATAGCCTTTACGGCGAACTCGACATCACCATCAATCTGTCGAAGCCGGAGAAGGACCCTGCCCAAATCGCAAGGGAGCGGCTGCTGCCGAAGTACGATCACCGTTATCCCGTGTGCCTTCTCTGTGTAGAGAATGAAGGGTACAAAGGGAGATGGGATCATCCAGGAAGAGCGCATCACCGCATGATCAGGCTCGGTCTTGGTGGAGAAGACTGGATGCTACAGTATTCACCGTATGTGTATTATGACGAGCATTGCATCATCCTCTCGGAGGAGCACCGACCGATGGAGATCAACCGCGAGGGCTTTGGGAGGCTCCTGGATTTCGTGGAGCAATTCCCGCATTATTTTGCGGGATCCAATGCCGACTTGCCGATAGTGGGAGGATCGATCCTTTCCCATGATCATTACCAGGGTGGACGCTATGAATTTGCCATGGCAAGAGCCGGGGAAGAGGTGACTTGTCCCCTGACATCCCATCCGTCCATCCGTGCCGCCATTGTAAAGTGGCCCATGTCGGTCGTGAGGCTGAGCGCAGATGAAGCGGGACCGCTCCTCGATGCGGCAGATGACATCCTGCAGGGATGGAGGGCTTATAGTGACCCTTCCGCAGGCGTCTTCGCATCCACAGAAGGAGAACCTCATAATACCATCACTCCCATTGCCAGGAAGCGGGATGGGCGATATGAGCTTGATCTCGTCCTCCGCAACAATCGGAGAAGTGACGAGCACCCCTTCGGCATCTTTCATCCCCACGAAGACGTCCACCATATCAAAAAAGAAAACATCGGCCTGATCGAGGTGATGGGGCTGGCCGTCCTCCCGGCACGTCTGAAAACAGAGCTCTCACTGGTGGAGAATGCCCTTCATGGAGACGTGGAAGAGGCTCCTGTCCATCACCGGGAATGGGTGAGGGAGATCCGCGAAAAGCGCAGTGAAGAGATTACCCCAGACACTTCATCATCGATCGTCAGGGATGAACTGGGTAAGAAGTTCTCCCGGGTGCTGGAAGATGCGGGGGTATTCAAACGGACAGAGGAAGGGATGGAAGCATTCAGGCGGTTCATGGCTCAATTTGAATAAGGTGGGATACGCATGATGAAGAAAGAAGTTGGAGTACACAAAGGAGAGGCGGTATTCGAATACACGCTTGAAAATGCCACGGGTCTGAAGGTATCCATCCTGACCTATGGCGGCATCATCTCATCGATCATGATTCCGGACCGTGTAGGGGATCTCGCAAATGTCGTGCTATCCTATGATTCCCTTGAAGGATACCAAAGTGATGAGTATTGTATCGGGGCAATGATTGGCCGGGTGGCCGGTCGCCTGTCCGCTGCCCGGTATTCGTATGAGGGCCACGAAGTCCTGCTTGATCGCAATGAAGGGGAGAATCATCTACACGGAGGATGGAATGGCCTCAATCAAAAGGTGTGGTCGATGAAAGAAGTAACGGAGGATTCGTTGACATTGGAGATCGCATGTGAGGACGGGGAAGGCGGTTACCCCGGAAGCGTCATGATCCAGGTTACCTACACCCTTTCCGACAAGGATGAACTCACCCTTTCCTATTCGGCCATCCCGGATCAAGATACCCCGATCAATCTCACCAATCACAGCTATTTCAACCTGAGTGGGGATCCCCGCTTGGATGTTACCGATCATGAACTGCAGCTTAAGTCACGGCGATATCTTGAGCTTGATGATGAACAGCTTCCCACGGGGGCTATCCTTCCCTTGTCACAAGGAGGCTTCCGGTTTGAGGGGCCTATCTCGGAAAACAGGACCGACATCGATCATCCTTTCCTTCTGGAAGGACACTTCAGTGAAGAAATCTCTTTGCATCATCCCGCTTCTGGGAGGAAACTGGTCATTGAAACGGATCAGCCTGCCGTCATTGTCTATACGGGTGCCGGACTGGAAGGTGCTCAGCTGGCAGGTGGAAAGGCCAGCAGCCATCCGGGAATTGCCCTTGAAACCCAAGGCTATCCCGATGCCCCGAACTATTCCGATTTCCCATCGATTATGGTCAGGGCGGGAGAAGAATATCGGGCGAAGACGACGTATCAATTCCTGGTCCAGGATTAAATGGAGAGTGTGCCGTGATGGCGCGCTCTTTTTTTGAGCCGGAAATGTTTTTAACATATACTGGAGGGGAAGGGGATAAAGAAAGCATTTACATAACGGGAGGGATTAGGTGATCAGTCAAACAAGGAAGATCGTTCAAAAATCATTGGATGCACTGCTTGAAGATGAATCATTTTTACCGGGGGTGAAGGATGAATCGAGGAAGAAGGCGTTCAGCTCGCTGACTTCGATCCTTTCGACCCCCAATCATATACATAAGTCCTTTTTGAGGATCGCCCTCGAAAATGGACGTGTGGAAAGGATCCCGGCGTTCCGGGTACAGCATAACAATGCCCTCGGTCCTTATAAAGGCGGGATCCGCTTCCATGAATCCGTCAATGAGGAGGAAGTGGAGAACCTCGCTTCCCTCATGACTTTGAAGAATGCCCTCCATGACGTGCCGTTCGGCGGAGGGAAAGGGGGGATCCTCCTCGATCCGAGGGACTACTCCGAGAAGGAGCTTCATCTGATTTCCAAAAAGTATGTCCAATACTTCAGTGATATCCTCGGTCCCGACAAAGACATCCCGGCGCCCGACATGGGATCTGGGGAACGGGAGATGGACTGGATGATGGCGGAATACAAGAGCATCCGTCCCGGGCATCCCTACAGGGGAAGTTTCACTGGCAAAAGCGTCGTGAACGGTGGTTCCCTCGGCAGGAGGGAAGCAACCGGAAAGGGAGTGTTCTTCTCACTCAAGTACCTCCTCCACGATTTCATGAAGGATAAGAAAAGCTTCCTGACGAAAAACGATGGCGTATTCGCCAAAAATCTCTTGAAGCTAGAGGACCGCCCCTTGAAGGTGGCCGTCCAGGGATTCGGGAATGTGGGGTCGGTCGCTGCCCTCGAAGCTCATCAGTCCACCCACCTGTCCATCAAGGTGGTGGCCGTCAGTGACCGGAATGTGATGCTCTACAATGAAGACGGACTCGACATACCGGGCCTCATCGAATACGCCCAGAAGAACCGCGGCGATCTGCCCGATACAGAGGTGGCCCTGGAGGAAGCAGAGGTCAAAGCTGAGGTCCACGACCGGGACGACGTGCTCTACCTCGAGCTGGATGCGCTGATCCTGGCCGCGCTGGAAGACCAGATCCATAAGGACAATGTGGAAAAAGTGAAGGCGAATATCATCGTGGAAGGAGCGAATGCCCCGATTGAGTCGGAGGCCGACGCTTCTCTCAATGACCGCGGCGTCATCGTCATCCCGGATATCTTGGCGAATGCCGGCGGGGTGATCGTCTCGTACTTCGAGTGGCTGCAGGGGCGGGAGACGCAGTTTTATTCGGAGGAAGAAGTATTCAAGATGCTGTATGAAAAGATGACGCATACGTTCGATACGGTGCTGCCGATGTTCTTCGGTGATCCGTTCTCGTTGCGGCAGAATTGTTATATTCATTCTGTGATGAAGTTATCCACCGTGCTGTATCGGCAGGGGAAGCTGTACTGATGGAGGAGAGAGCCCTTTGGTTGAGGGCTCTTTTTGTTTTGGGGTGGAGAGAGAGGGTGAGTAGTTTTATCTACGGGGCATCCTTTATTGAAATAGAAATGGAGGGAGTGGAAAGATGTGTCCGTTCCGTTTCGCTGCGGCCGTCCGCTTTCCGAGGGGAGTGGTTCGAGCTTCCTCGTACCTGCGGGATCTCTCCCGCACTCTATTCCCTACGGAGTCGGCCGGCCTCCGCTGCACTGCACTCTTTGGTGAAGATAAGGTGAGTGATTCTGGTCGCATGTTCACCACGCCTTGTTTTAATTGAAAAATGTGGTGAAGAGATGTGTCCGTTCCGTTCCGCTGCGGCCGTCCGCTTTCCGAGGGGAGTGGTTCGAGCTTCCTCGTGCCTGCGGGATCTCTCCCACACTCTATTCCCTACGGAGTCGGCCGGCCTCCGCTGCACTACACTCTTTGGTGAAGATAAGGTGAGTGATTCTGATTCCATCCTTACCATCCCCTAAATTTAATTAAAAGAGTGGAGAAGAGATGGGGGCGTTCCGTTCCGCTGAACTACGAGGTAAGGATAGGGGTAGGGTTAGTAATTCTGTACGCAGCCAACTCTCTCTTTTTATATGCTTAAGATGTATTTTAGTAAATTAATAGGTTAATATCTCTCAAACTTTTTTTATTTGGACAATCTATCCGCACGAAAGGTCTTTCCCCATAAAGAATGCTAACCACCATTCCAACCAAGAGTGCATTGAAGCGGAGGCGACTCGACTCCTGCGGGAAAAGAGGCAAGGTTGAGACCCTGGAGGCGCAGCCGAAGCGGCTCAACTGCCTCCCGCCGGAAAGCGAGCCGCCGCAGCGGAAGGGAACGTCCATATCAGCAATCGCAACTACATTCGATGCTAAAAATGAATCAACCTCCCCCAAACATCTCCATCCTCTATTAATCTTTAATCAATCAAGGGCTTGTACCGAATACATAAGAGATTTATTTCCCCACCCAACCAAGAGCGCATTGAAGCGTAGGTGACTCGACTCCTGCGGGAATAGAGGCAAGGTTGAGACCCTGGAGGCGCAGCCGAAGCGGCTCAACTGCCTCCCCGCCGGAAAGCGAGTCGCCGGAGCGGAAAGGAACGTCCATATCAGCAATCGAAACTAAAAACCTCCATAAATATTGGGTTGCTCGACGGTCTATTTTCACAAAGTAAAAAACTATTAAAATTTTTAGTAAAAAATTTCTTGACCTCCCTGAAATAGTTTACTAAAATCAAAAGTAAGATGTAAACGCTTACTATAAGTTTTTCAGCTTAGTAATAACCTTTAACACATATCGAAACACAAAGGGGATGAAGAGGATGAAAAAGTTAGTCGTATTGATGGGGATCATCGCGACCCTGATCATTGCCGGATGCAGCTCCAATAGCAGCGGCGGAGATGGAAAAGACAAAGACGGCAAAGTGACCCTCACAGCCTGGGCGTGGAACGTGAACGTCGGGGCATTGAACGAAGCCATCAAAACGTATGAAAAAGAAAATCCAGATGTGAAATTGAAAGTCGAGGATATCGGACGCCTTGACGTATATGACAAACTCTCAACCGGTCTTGCAGCCGGCGGTGTCGGCCTGCCGGACATCGTGCTAGTTGAAGATGACCGGATCCACGGATATGTGGAAGCGTTCCCGGATGGATTCGTGAACCTTTCCGAAAAAGGATTCAAGGACCATGAAGATAAATTCCCATCCTTCAAGAATGACCTTGCCCAAGTAGACGGCGATTACTACGCCATGCCATTCGATGCCGGTCCTTCAGGAATGTTCTACCGCAGAAGCGTTTTTGAAGAAGCGGGCGTGAAAGCAGAAGACATCGAGACATGGGATGACTTCCTTGAAGCAGGTAAGATCATCAAGGATAAAACAGGGGTAGCTGCCATGCCGCTTGATATGTTCAAGGATGATCCGACATTCCGGATGATGCTGAATCAGCAGGGCACATTCTACTTTGATGAAAAAGGCAATATCGACCTGACAAATCCGAAAGCCGTGAAGGCGATGGAAATTCAGAAGAAGTTCGCAGATGCCGACTTGATCAAGAACGTCGATGGATGGAACGGTACGGTTTCTGCCACGGCTGACGGCTCGGTTGCAACGATTCCATTCGGTGCATGGTACTACGGAACGATTGTCGATCAGGCGAAAGATACAAGCGGCGACTGGGGTGTGTTCCCTCTTCCTGCCATTGAAGAAGGTGGCAATCGTGCAGCGAACCTTGGCGGCGGTGGCTGGATGATTCCTGCTTCCTCTAAAAATGCCGATGCTGCTTACAAGTTCATGGAGTTCTTCTCCACGGATACCGATACGCAGATCATGGCCATGGAAGATTACGGTCTGTTCCCTTCCTTGAATACAGCCTATGATTCTGAAGTGTTCACTGAAGGCGTCGAGTTCTTCGGAGGTCAGGAAATCTGGTCATTGTTCGCAGATGAGATGAAGGATATCCCGACTGCGTACTATACAAAGGATTATTCCCTGGCGCTGGATGAAGCGATCAAAGCACAGGCTGATATGTTCAATGGCACCAAAGCAGATAAGGCCCTCGAAGATGCGGCCAAACGATTGAAGGACCGTACGAAGCGGGATATCAATAACTGACGATTCACGATGATGAGAGAGATAGAGCCAGGATCACTCCGGGACCTCGTGTCTCTCTCTTTTTTTATTGAATCATAGAGAGAAGGTTGATGTATGAAGACGAAAGCCTATATTCCCTACTTATTTGTCGCACCGGCACTTGTGCTGTTCAGTGTGTTCATGCTGTATCCGATCATCTCGTCCCTGATCATGAGTTTTCAATCGGGACAGGGGGCGAATCTTGCCTTTGTCGGCATTGATAACTACAAGCGGCTCATGTCGGATGAAATCTTCCATAAAGCATTGAAGAATACGTTCATCCTCCTGATCATTCAGGTACCGATCATGGTACTGCTCGCCCTCATTTTATCTTCCATTCTTAATTCCGCACTGCTCAGGATGAAGGGGTTCTTCCGGGTCACATTCTTCCTGCCTGCGGTCACCTCGCTAGTGGCCTATTCCATCATCTTCTCCATCATGCTCATGAACGATGGGGTCATCAATCAGGTGCTGGCGGCCGTCGGACTTGATGCCATTCCGTGGCTGAACGATCCATTCTGGGCGAAGGCTTCCTTGATCCTCGCCATGACGTGGAGATGGGTCGGGTACAATATGGTCATTTATCTTGCAGGGCTACAGAACATCCCTGAAGAAATGTACGAAGCAGCGAGCATGGACGGGGCATCGAAGGTCCGTCAGTTCTTCTCCATCACCATCCCGCAGCTGAAGCCGGTCATCCTGTTCACCGTCGTCCTGTCGACGATAGGGACCCTGCAGTTATTCGATGAGCCGTTCGTGCTCACGAAAGGCGGACCGAGTGATGCGACGCTGACAATCGGAATGTACTTGTATCAAACCGGTTTCCGGTACTTCGACTTCGGCTATGCCTCAACGATTGCCTACGTCATCGTGGTGCTCATCGCCATCATGACATTCATCCAATTTAAAGTAACGGGGGATCAAGAATGAGAAAATCCATCGGTAAAAAAATCACCATGTATGTTGTCCTAGCCATCGGTGCCTTGATTTCCCTCTTTCCGTTCTACTGGGCGGCCATCGGGGCGACGAACGAGAGTGGGAAGCTGTTCTCGAAGCCTCCCGTCCTGATTCCCGGTTCGAAGCTTGTTGAAAACGTCAAAAACCTGAATGAAGCAATCGACATCGGACGGGTCATGTTCAACTCCTTGTTCGTGGCGATTATCTATACCGTCCTCAGCCTCCTGATTTGTTCCATGGCCGCTTATGCATTTGCCAAGTTCCGCTTCAGGGGTCGGAATATCATCTTTGGCATCTTCTTGCTATCCATGATGGTGCCGTATCATGCGACGATCATCCCGCTTTTCAAGATGATGGCGAACTTCGGCTGGCTTGATACGTATCAGGCATTGATCCTGCCGAACCTTGCGTATCCATTCGCCATCTTCCTCATGAGGCAGAATATGCTGGCGTTCCCGAATTCATTGATCGAGGCGGCGCGTATCGACGGATCAGGTGAATGGAAGATCTTCTTCCGGATCGTCATGCCGTCCATGAAGCCCGCCCTTGCCGCAACGGCGATCTTCTTGTTCCTGTATCAGTGGAACAGCTTCTTGTGGCCTTTGATTGCACTATCATCGAATGAAATGTACACATTCCCGGTTGCCCTGTCCTCTCTATTCGGTCTATCGAGGATCGACTATGGTCAGGTCATGTCGGGTGTCACCATCGCTACCATCCCGATCATCATCTTCTTCCTCGCCCTCCAGCGCCAGTTCATTTCAGGCATGCTCGGCAGCGCGGTGAAATAAAGGAGGCCATTTGAGTGCCGATCTTTGTCAATAACGAAACCAACCAGTTCCACCTCCAGGGGAGGAACGTCAGCTATATCTTCACCATCTTGAAAAACGGTCATCCCGGCCATCTCTATTACGGGAAAAAAATCCGCCATCGGGATGACTTCTCCCGTCTGCTTCAGCTTCCGTCAGAACCCCTTGGAAACATGTGTTTTCCTTATGAGGGGGATCAGCTCTTTTCCTTGGAGTTCTTAAAACAGGAATTCCCGGTGTACGGAACGTCCGATTTCCGTGAGCCCGCCGTCGTGGTAAAGCATGCAAACGGTAGCCGTACGTCCGGATTTGTCTATCAATCTCACAGAATCGAAAAAGGGAAGCCTTCCTTGGAGGGTCTGCCGGGGGTGTATACGCATTCCGATGAGGAAGCGGAGACCCTTATCATAACCTTGCATGACGGGGTGGCCGATGTTGGGCTGGAGCTCCTCTATACCGTGTTCCATGAACGCGATACCGTGATCCGCAGCTCCCGGATTGTGAACCGGGGAGAAGAGCCCATCACGGTGGAGCGGCTACTGAGTGCGTCTGTTGATTTTCCGGATCAAGACTATGACTTCCTTCATTTGAACGGGGCATGGATCCGGGAAGGACATGTGGAGAAGACGGGCTTGAGGAAAGGGCTGCAGTCCATCGACAGCAAGAAGGGTGTATCAAGCTCCAAGCATAATCCGTTCTTTGCCCTTTGCTCTAAAGCGTCGACGGAAGATGCAGGAGAGGTCTACGGGTTCAGCCTCGTCTACAGCGGGAACTTCTTTGGTGGCGTCGAAGTCGATGCCCATGATGTGTCACGTGCCATGATCGGCATCAATCCGTTCGGTTTTGAGTGGCGGTTGGAAAAGGGTGAGAGCCTGCAGTCGCCGGAAGCGGTCATGGTCTACTCAGACCAGGGCCTTGGAGGAATGAGCGGTTCGTACCATGAGCTCTATCGCTCCCGTTTGGCGAGAGGGGAGTGGCGTGATCGTGAGCGTCCGGTCCTGATCAATAACTGGGAAGCGACGTATTTCGATTTCCACCAGGATAAACTCCTCGACATTGCCGGGGAGGCAGCGGATCTCGGTATTGAACTGTTCGTCCTCGATGACGGGTGGTTTGAAGGACGGGATCATGATACATCCTCCCTTGGTGACTGGACGCCGGATAAGAGGAAACTTCCGCAAGGATTGAAAGGGTTGCGGGAAGCCATGCAGGCGGATCAAGGCTTTGGCATCTGGGTGGAGCCTGAAATGATTTCAGTGAAGAGTTCCCTATATGAAGAACACCCCGATTGGGTCCTTGGAGTGGAGGATCGACCTCTGTCCCATGGGCGCAATCAGTTCATCCTCGATCTTACCCGGGATGAAGTGGTCGAGCATTTGTATCGCGTACTCAGCGATGTGTTCAGCTCGGCGAATATCATGTATGTGAAATGGGATATGAACCGGAATATGACGGAAGTCGCTTCCAGGGAACACCTCCAGGGAGAGGTGGCCCACCGCTACGTATTGGGGTTGTACGCCCTTTTGGAACGATTGACGAAGGCGTTCCAGCATATCCTGTTTGAATCCTGTGCAAGCGGTGGCAACCGGTTCGATCCAGGGATGCTTCATTACATGCCCCAGACGTGGACGAGTGACAATACTGACGCTGTGGAACGATTGAAGATCCAATGGGGGACATCGCTCGTCTATCCCCTTTCTTCCATGGGGGCCCATGTGTCCAATTCACCGAACCACCAGACAGGGCGCTCGACTCCGATCGAGACGAGGTTCCATGCGGCCATGTTCGGCGCCTTCGGCTATGAGCTCGATGCAACGGCTCTTACCGACGAGGAGAAAGCGGCGGTACGGGAGCAGGTCACCTTCTTCAAAGCCAATCGCAGGCTCATTCAATTCGGCTCGTTCCACCGCCTTAAAAGCCCGTTTGAAGGAAGTGATGCGGCCTGGATGGTATCCGATGGCAACGAAGCGATTCTTGCCTTTTACAGGGTACTTGCGAAGCCGAATCCTTCTCTCATCCGCGTGCGCATGCGGGGACTTGACCCCGATAGCCTTTATGAGCTGAAGGGAAGCGGGACCCGCTACTATGGAGATGAATTGATGAATGTCGGCTTCCTGATTCCCCCGTTCTTCAGCGGGACTGTGAGGACCGAGAATACCGTAATGACAGGAGATTTTCAATCGGCGATCTGGAAGTTTGAAAAAGTGGGGGATGCACGATGAAGAAACTGACCGATGTATTTGGAGGAACGGAAGAGGGTGTCCGTACATTCTTCGCGCCTGGCAGGGTGAACCTGATTGGTGAGCATACGGATTATACAGGCGGTCTTGTTCTGCCTTGCGCCCTCGGTGTGGGTACCTATGTGTCAGCCAGGGAAAATGGGACCGACTTGATCCGCCTTTTTTCCGAGAACTTTCCTGAAGCGGGAATCATTGAAGTGCCGGTCTATCACCTTGCATATGATCCGGAAGATGGCTGGGCGAACTACCCGAAGGGCATCTTTCACCATCTCCTTCAAGGGGAAGCGCGTGGGATGGATCTGTACTATCAGGGGAATATCCCCAATGGTGCCGGCTTATCTTCTTCAGCCTCCATTGAGATTGTCACTGCGATCCTGGTGGATGAGTGGTACGGCCTAGGGCACTCCACGCTTGATCTGGTCTTGATCAGTCAGGAAGTGGAGAACCGGTATATCGGGGTGAACTGTGGAATCATGGATCAGTTTGCCGTCGGGTTCGGGAAAGAACATCGGGGCGTCCTCTTAGACTGCGGCAGCCTGAAGTATGACTACATCCCTTTGCCCCTTGAAGGCATCTCCATCGTGATTGCCAATTCGAATGTACGACGTGAGCTCGCAGGTTCTGCTTATAATGAGCGGCGGAAGACATGCGAGGATGCCCTTATGAAGCTTGAAGGGATTGCGTCCCTGGGGGAGCTGACGCCGGACGACTTTGCCAGGATGGTGCCGAGGTTATCCGATGAGGAAGCAAGACGTGTCCGTCATGTGGTGACGGAAAATGACCGTACACGTCGGGGGGCAGAGCTTCTGCAAAACGGAGATATTTATGGGTTCGGACAGTTGATGAAGGAGTCCCATGAATCTCTGCGGGTCGATTATGAGGTGACAGGCGATGCCCTTGATACTCTAGTCGATGCCGCCTGGGAGCATCATGGAACAATTGGAGCGCGCATGACGGGTGCGGGATTCGGTGGATGCACAGTGAATCTGGTGGCTGAAACCGCCGTGCCGTCTTTTATTCAGGAAGTAGGAAGTGCCTACCAGAGCTCGACAGGAAGGAACGCCAGTTTTTATGTAGTGAAAGCTGGAGCGGGAGCAAGTGAAGTCACCGCGACCAGGTAACGATAGAATGGAGGAAACGATATGTATTTGGGAGTAGATTATTATCCGGAGCATTGGCCGAAAGACATGATGGATGAAGACCTTGATGGCATCAAAGAAATGGGATCCACCATGATCAGGATCGGCGAATTTGCTTGGCATCTCATGGAGAGCAGGGAAGGGGAATTCGACTTTTCCTTCTTTGATGAAGTGATATCGAAAGCAAAGGAGCGGAATCTGTCCGTCATGTTCGGGACACCGACGGCGACGTTCCCGGCGTGGCTCGCGAAGAAGCATCCGTCCATCTTGTCAAAGGATGAGAGGGGGCTCACGAGGAGCTTCGGGGGGAGAAGGCAGTATTGCTTCAATTCCAAGGATTATTGGGCCTACAGCTCGCGCATCACTGAGGAGCTCGTGAAGCACTACAGCAAGGAGCCTGGCATCACCGTCTGGCAGATCGACAATGAGTTCGGTCACGAAGGCAGTGATCAGTGCTACTGCGGGCAGTGTCATGAAGGGTTCCAGACATTCCTTGAGGATAAATACAAGACCGTCGACGAGCTCAATGAGCGCTGGGGCACGATCTTCTGGGGGCAGACGTATAACGGATTCGACGAAATCCCGATGCCGACCCCGACAGTCACGACGCACAACCCATCCTTGAAGCTCGATTGGGCAAAATTCCGTTCGTTCTCCGTGAATCGCTATGCGAAAGAAATGGTGAGGATCGTCAGGGAATTCAAAGGCGATCATCAGCTTGTCACGACGAATGTGTCGGGAGGGTTCTTTGATAAGTGGTTCGATCACCCTGAGCATGCCCGGGAGCTTGATGTCGTTTCGTACGATAACTATCCGGTGTGGGGTGGTCTGACGGAACCGATTTCGCCGGCAGAAGTGGCTATGAACCATGACTTCAACCGTGGTCTCCTCGGAAAGAACTACTGGATCGTGGAGGAACTCATGGGGGCGCAGGGACATGACGTCATCGGGTATCTGCCACGGCCGAATCAGGCGAAGATGTGGTCCTACCAGGCGTTTGCACACGGTTGTACCGATCTTCTGTACTTCCGGTGGAGGGGGATGACCAAAGGAGCAGAGCAGTTCTGCTTCGGGGTCGTGGACCATGATAACCACCGGGGACGCAAGTATAAGGAAGTCCAGTCCCTCTTCTCTGAGATCAAGTCTCACGAAGAGCTGTTGAACGCTCCGATCCAAGCCGATGTCGCCGTCCTGTACAGCTATGCCAACATCTGGTCATGGCGCTCACAGGTCCAGAGCTCGGGCTTCGACTTCACGAAGGAGCTGACGCGGATGTATCAGGCGTTCTACGACTGGAACACCGCTATCGATGTGATCCCTGTCGACCGGTCGTTTGATTCGTATAAAGTACTGGTCGTGCCTGTGATGCAGATGATGGATTCTAAGCTGTCTGACAGATTGCGGACGTTTGCCGATAACGGCGGGACGATCCTCTTCTCCTTCAGGACGGGACTAAGGGATGAGGACAATAACATCCGTCTCGGGGAAGCCCTGCCTGGTATGGTGAACGACCTGTGCGGCATCCGCATCCATGAAACCGAGGCCCTTGCCGACGGGCAGGAATTGACCGTCAGAGGTGAGGGGACCGGGACGGTCACGGTATGGCGTGACCTTATCACCCCCGACACGGCCGAGGTTCTCTACCGCTATCAGGATGCATTCTACGAAGAAAAAGCCGCCGTTACACGGAACACCTATGGAAAAGGGCAGGTGTATTACATCGGTGGAGGGCTTGACCAAGAGTCATTGAAGGAAATCGGAAAGAGCGTCATCGACCGCCACGGAATCTGGTCCATGGACACCGAACCAGGGGTCGAAGTGTATAAGCGTACGCTGGATGGCAAGGACCATCTGTTCCTGCTGAACCATACGGGAGACGAAAAAATCGTCGGTAACCATACGCTTGCACCCTATGCCAGCACCATCGTGGAATGGGAATAACTCAGAGAATGAAGTGTGTGATGCCCGCTTCTTCGCTATAATAGAAATGAATGCATGAACCAGAAGGAGGAAGTGGGATGGCCACTTTGAAGGATATTGCAAAAAAGGCAGGTGTCTCACTTGCTACGGTCTCCAGGGTCCTGAACTATGATGAAACGCTCTCTGTTGCCGATGAAACAAAGAAGCGGGTCTTCCAGATCGCCCAGGATATGAATTACAAAACGCTCCGCAACCGGAAGGACCCACAGCAGATGAAGGAACGCATGTTGTTCGGCCTGGTCTACTGGTACTCCGAGCAGCAAGAGATGGCGGATCCCTATTATATGGCAATCCGGTCAGGCGTTGAACGGGAGTGTCAGGAGAGGAATATCGACCTCATCAAGCTGTTCAAGAACGGGGACGATCTTGATCCATCTCGCCTTGAAGGACTGGACGGCATCATTGCCGTCGGAAAATACAGCCAGGAGGAAATCGATCTGTTCGAAGGCGCCGCCCGTCATCTCGTTCTGGTCGATTACTCACCTAGTGATGATTATGACTGTGTGGTCGTGGACTTCAGGAAGGCGATGAATGAAGTCCTTGATTACCTTTCATCTCTCGGTCACGAAGACATTGGATACATAGGCGGACAGGAGTTCGTAACGAAAGACCAGCCGATCCGTGATGAGCGTGAATGCTCATTCTATCAGTACCAGGCCCTCCGGGGAATGTATCATCCGGAATTCACGTGGACGAAAGGGAATTTCACCTCGGAAGACGGCTACCGCCTCATGAAAGAAGCCTTGGAGGGAGAGCGGCTTCCCACCGCCTTCTTCATCGCTTCCGACTCCATGGCGATTGGGGCGATCCGGTCCCTCCATGAAGCCGGGTATCAGGTGCCGGAGCAGGTATCGATTGTCGGTTTCAACGACATCGCCACCTCCAAATTCCTGCAGCCGTCCCTCACCACGGTGAAAGTGTACACGGAATTCATGGGTGAATCCGCTGTCGAGCTTCTTATGGATCAAATCCAATCCAAGCGGGAGCTCGCCAAAAAGGTTGTTGTCCCGAATCACTTGGTGAAGAGGGAGAGCTGTGCGGAAAGAAGGTAAGACTGGACACCTGCGAGGCTATTGCAACAGCCTCGCAGGTGTTTTTTATTGGTACTGGGCGAGGGAGAAGGAAAGTTCTTCCTTCACTGCTTCTACTAACTCTGGAGGGGAAAGGACTTTCACTTCCCTTCCTGATCTCGTGAGAAGCTTGGCGATAAAAGGAATATCACCAGGATGTATGGTGGATGTAAAGAGTATGCGTCCGTCCTGATTGATCACCTTTTGTTCTGCCCATAAATATGAAGACAGATCGGATAGCCCCCTTTCTGTGCATTGAACCATGATTTCCAAATCTCCCGTATTCATGTATTCAGTGAAGTTTTCAAGGGTGACGCCGCCAGTGTCGGCTACCTCGTCTGTCAGCTCTACACTTTCAATCTTTTCCATACTGAACAGATGCACACGGTTTGTTTGAATGTCCAACACTACTGCATACCATTTGTTGTTTTTGAATAAGAAACCGACCACCAAGTAAGGGGAAGTTAGGCTCCGACCATGATAATGGATCATGGAGATCTGCTGGCAGAATGAGGATTGAACCATTTTCTCAAAGTGTGGAATGGTGGATTGTCCACTTCTGTTGAAATACTGGAATTTACCTAAAAACCGATCGATTTCCTCTTTTTGTTCAACCCTTGAATGGCTGATGATTTTGCGATATATCCCGTCATATGTAGCGTTAAATGGGATTGTTGGAAGCTGAGATATGCTTCCTAGGGCAAAGAGAAGGGCAAGCAGCTCCTGTGGAGTAAGATCGATCTTCGTTAAGCCCCTTTCGTGTATGATGCGATACCCGCCATGCTGACCGCTTTCGCTATAGAATGGGACACCAAGATCCTCGAGGTCTCTCATATCCCGAAGTGCCGTGCTTTTGGAAATGTTGAATTCTTTCATCAAATCACTCAACGTGAAATGATGAACCTCATTCATGTAATGGATCATATGATACAATCGAGTAGATTTTTTCACTGTCATCCTCCCAACGGTGCCGGAAACTGACACCGATCAGTTCTATACTGTCAGTATACCGAAAAGGAGGACATGAATCATGACATTCGACGTATCACCTTATGTACTTATGACAAGCCAGGCAGAAGAAGCAAGAGAGTTTTATGAAGGCATATTTGATGCCGAAACACGATACATCCAACGTATAAGCGATCGACCTGAAGGTGCGAAGATCGGCATAGAACAAGATCAACTGAATCGGATCGACCAAGCTGTCCTCTCGTTCGGAAACATCAGTTTGATGCTTGCTGATGATACGGAAGGATTACCTGTTTCACCAGGTAGTCATATTTCCTTATGTCTTACATTTGAAACGGTGGAAGAAGCCAAGGGGATATATGACAAAATGGTGAGTAGCGGAGCAGAGATCCTAAAGCCTTTCACTCCGGAGTTTTATACGGAAGGATATGGGTTCGTGAGGGATCCATTTGGCGTTTCATTCCACGTGTTTACGAAACGAATAGAGTAAGAGAGAAGGGCGTGGCTATCCATGCCCTTCTTCCCATTTGTAAAACAATTTGTAAATTATATGTTGTAAAATTCAGATAGTTTTGTATAATTAATGTAATCGAATAGGACTGGGAAGAGACTTTGAGAAGAAGCCCAAATGATGACCCTTAAAATGTAAGGGTTTACATTGGCGTGTCTTCTCTTTTTCTTTGCCCGGAAACTCGAAAAAACAAAATAGGGGGATTTCAAGATGAAAAAATCACTATCGGTCGTGGCTTCCATGATCCTGGCAGGAAGCCTGCTTGCAGGTTGCGCAGGAGAGAAGAGTTCCGGTGATGGAGACGGCAAAACGGGACAGATTACGTTCTATTCTCCGGAAACACCGGATATGACGAAGGAACTCGGTCAAAAATTCGAGGAACTCCACGGTGGTTCCGTTGACGTCCAATATGCGGGGACGAACGTATTGGTGAACAGGATGATGGCGGAAAAGGATAATCCTCAAGGGGACGTATGGTATGGAGGTGGGGGGATCCTCCCATTCGAAGCGGCAGCCGATAAAGGAATCATCGGGTCCTATATTCCGGATTTCGCTAAAGATTGGGAAAATGTTGAAGACGGGATCAAAGTGAAACATGAAGATGGCAAGTATGTGGGTACGGAAATCTTCGTTCTCGGATTTGCTTATAATACAGAGCTGGTATCGGAGGAAGAAGCGCCGAAGACATGGGATGATCTTCTTGATCCGAAGTGGAAAGGAAAGATTCAGTTCTCTAACCCGGCTGCATCGGGAACCGCCACCCTCATGGTATTGAATCAGATGATGCAACGCGGTGAAAAAGAGGGCTGGGAGTACTTCGAAAAGCTCGTAGATCAGGCAAACTCCATGCCGGATTCAGGTTCCGCTCCTACGAAAGCGGTTTCAATGGGTGAAGCCCATATCGGAGTCGGCTTTGACTTCATGGCTTACGAGCAGAAAGCAAAAGGGGAAAGCGTCGATTTCGTCGTTCCGGATAAAACACCGATCCTGACGAACCCTGTATCCATCGTCGAAGGCGGACCGAATCCCGATGGCGGCAAAAAGCTCATGGATTTCCTTCTCTCCAAGGATGGTCAGCAGATCCTTGCCAACTGGTATCATATCCCGATCAACCCTGAAGTGGAGTCCAAGACCCCTCTTACACTTGAAAAAGTTAAACCGCATGCCGTCGATCTTGATATCGACTGGGTGAATGACAACTACGATCGCGTAAGGAATGAATGGAAAGATAAGTTTCAGTAATACACAAAAATAGGGGATGAGATAAGAATGGGTTCAGTCAAAGTGACACAACTAACAAAAGAATTTTCTGGCGTGCATGCGCTTAAAAACGTCAACCTTGATATCCAGGAGGGGGAATTCTTCGCCCTCCTCGGCCCTTCGGGGTGCGGGAAGACGACGACGATGCGCTGTATTGCAGGATTTGAACAGCCGACATCCGGCATCATCACCATTGGACAAAAAGAGGTGAACCGCATCCCGCCTAACCAGCGGAACTGCGGGATGGTGTTCCAAAGCTACGCCTTGTTCCCCCACATGAATGTGTTTGAAAATGTCGCATACAGCCTCAACATCAAACAGCTGAACGCGAGCAATGTAGCCGCGAAGCTCCCGATCTACTTGCGGCTCTTAAACCGGAAATTCGGCCGCTATCCGAAAGCCATGGAGCAAAAGGTCATGGAGATCCTAGAATACGTAGAGCTTGACAAGCATGCGAAGCGTCTGACGAGCGAGCTGTCCGGTGGTCAGCAGCAGCGTGTCGCCCTTGCCCGCGCCCTGGTCATGGAGCCGGCGGTCCTCCTTATGGATGAGCCCCTTTCAAACCTTGACCAAAAGCTTCGCCATTCCATGCGGAATACGATCCGCCGCATCCAGCAGGACCTTGGCATCACGACGATCTTCGTTACTCATGATCAGGAGGAAGCCATGAGCATGGCAGACAGGGTCGCGGTCATGGACAGTGGGGAAGTGAAACAGATCGGGACACCCATCGAGCTCTACAGCAGGCCTTCGACTCCCTTCATTGCGAATTTTGTCGGTACGTCGAACGTCATGAAAGGCACCGTCGTGGATACGGAGAACGGCTATTCGGTCGTGAAGGGTGCAGGCTATGTGCTGAAATCGACCCACCGCGTGGACAATAAAGAGGTCAATGTCATCGTACGTCCGGAAAACATCAACACCTTCAAGCCTGGGACCATCACAAGTGAAGCGACAAACATCATCGAAGGGAAAGTGCTCGTCTCCACCTATCTTGGGTCCATCGTCCGCTACGATGTTCAGGTCGATGAGTATCAGCTTGTCGTGGACACGACCTTCGTGCCGGGTGAACCGATCCTTGCTGAAGGGGAAATGATCCAGCTCACCATCGATCCTGAAAGGGTGCTTCTCATATGAAGGGACGGTGGAATGGACTAAGCGTCGTCAAGATCTTGATCTATCTTTTCTTTGGTGTCTTCCTGATCCTTCCGCTCCTGTCGGTGTTCCTTGTCAGCTTCACGGGGCAGCCTGTGAACCTACTCGGCTCCATTACGGATCCGGCGATCTTCAGTTCCACGGTGGAGAAGTTCAAGGCCGTGTCCCTTGAAAACTATGAAAAGATCTTCACGAATAAAACGTATTTCTCGGCGGTTAAAAACAGCCTGGGACTCGCCGTCCTGGTGGCATTGATCGTCATTGTCATGTGCATACCGATCGCCTATGGGATTGCACGGACGACGATGCCGCTCAAGAAGACGATCTCGGCACTCTGTACGATCCCCCTCATCGTTCCGACGTTCATCTCGGCGTATGCCGTGATCATCATGTTCGGCCGGTCGGGGTGGGTGACGTACCTCTATCAGAAGCTTGGCGGGGAAGGGATGCTGATCGACCCTTATTCCATGGCCGGTATCGTCCTGGTCCAGGTATTTTTCTTCTTCCCGTATGCCCTGTGGCCCATGGTGGCAGCATTCAAGGTGAGTGATATCTCCCTAGAGGAGGCATCCTTGAACCTTGGAGCGAAGAACTGGTTCACGTTTATCTTCGTCACGTTCCCCCTTGCAATACCAGGGGTGATCTCGAGCGCGCTCTTGATCTTCACGGTTTCGTTCTCCGATTTCGGGACGCCGATCATCCTTGCACCGAAAGAGATGAACCTCCTTGTCGTCGAAGCGTACCGGGAAATTGCCGGCTTCTTCAACTGGGGTGGAGCTGCGATCCTGACGGTGATCATGGTCCTCGTGGCGGCCTTCTTCTTCTGGCTGCAGCATCTGTTCACGAAGGGGAAGAACTATGGCTCCGTCTCAGGTAAGCCTAAGCAGCAGAAGCTGAATGATTCAAAAGGATTGACGCGCACGCTTTCCGTTTATTCTTTCGTACTCGTCCTGTTCCCGCTTCTTGCCATGCTGTCGATTCTTATGCAGTCCCTTGCAACCACATGGGGGAAGAATCCTTTGCCGAACGGCTATACACTTGACCACTATAAGACGATATTCACGAGTTCCCTCGGGAATATCCAGAATAGTATCGTCCTGGCTCTCGGAGCCCTTGTTCTGAGTGTGATCATCGCGACGTTCGTCTCTTATTTCGTTGTCAGGCAGAATTCCAACAAGCTTGATTTCATGACGTCGATTCCCCTTGTGGTACCGGGGATCGCATTCGGGATTGCCCTGATCCAGACGTTCAATACGGCGCCTCTCCACCTGACTGGTACTGCGGTCCTTCTCATCGTCGCCTATACGATCCGGAGGCTGCCATACATGGTGCGATCCACGATGGGAACGATGAGGGCCATCAAGCAGGATATCGGGGAAGCGGCCGTGAATCTCGGGGCGACTCCGTTGACGGCAGCTGTCACGATCATCGGTCCGCTGATGCTTCCGGGTATTGCCGCAGGTTCGATCCTCGTTTTCATCACCGTTATCAAGGAAACGAGTATATCTATATTACTGGCCCCGGCCGATTGGGCGCCTATGAGTCTGGCAATCTTCCAGAATATCCTGCGAGGGGAATATTACACGGCGGCAGCGATGTCTGTGGTGCTCGTCATCATCGTCCTCCTGCTCCAGGCAATAGCCAATCGCATGTCGAAAAATCAACTGTAGGACGGTGAAGGTAGAACGTGACTAGAGGATTTATCTTTGATTTGGATGGAACAGTGTATTTGGATGAAGAAATGATCGAAGGGGCGGCAGACGCCATCGCCGCCCTGAAACAACGGGGCGATAAGGTCGTCTTCCTTACGAATAAATCCATCTCCACAAGGATGGATTATGTGAAGAAACTTAGGAAGCTCGGGATCGAAGTGGGGCTTGATGAAGTGATCAATTCCAATTTCATCACGGCAAAGTTTCTGAAGGATGCACTGGAGTCGGGGGAAGCGGCGCTTGTCATCGGGGAAAAGCCCCTGTTGGATGAACTGGAGGAGGAGGGGATCACCCTCACCCAGGATGCAGGACAGGCGAAGTTCGTCGTCCTCGGATGGGACCGGGAGTTCAGCTATGAAAAAATCAATCTGGCTTTTCAGGCATGGCTCAATAAGGCGAGGATCATCGCAACGAATCCTGACAGGACCTGTCCCGTGCTCGGCGGACAGATTCCTGATTGCGGGGCGATGATCGGGGCCCTTGAGGGTGTGACGGGTGAGAGGATCGAGTCCATCACGGGCAAACCGTCGAAATGGATGGCCGAATACGTGGTCTCTCAAGTGTTGAAGCTGGATCCGGCCGACTGTTACATGGTCGGGGACCGCCTCGAGACGGATATCAGGATGGGGATCGAGAACGGATTGCAATCGGTCCTTGTGCTCACCGGGGTAACAAATAAAGAAATGTTAACAAAATCTTCATATCAGCCTTCATATGTGCTTGATAGCATTAAGGAGATCGTGAATCTATAAGTCGAATTTCCACATATTCGGGTCACCGGATGAGACAGCCAGGGCACCGGCTTCAAGGGCATCGAGGATATCTTTCTTCTCCTGGATGAGTCCCCCGACGATGAGGGGGAGCTTGAGCTGGTGCGACAGCTGGTCGATCACACGCGGCATGAGTCCCGGTAGCACTTCAACAGCATCGGGTTTACACGACTTGATCATTTCAATTCCTTTTTGAAGGGCGCCCCTATCAATGAGGAAGATGCGCTGGATCGTCACGAGTCCTTCATCTTTGGCATAGCGGATCATATTGGTTTTAGTCGAGATGATGCCCGTCGGATTCCAGACGTCGGCGACGAATTTCACCGCTCCCTTCGTATTGGACAACCCCTCGATGAAATCGAGGTGGATAAAGATATACATATTGGCTTCTTTCAATTTCTCTATATAGGGTTTGACCGTCAGGATATCCCCAATCAATAGAAAGGCGATGTTCGCCGAGCTCCGGATCGCTTTATCAATATCCTTTTCTTCTTTGATGGAAGCGATGATCTGAGACTCTACCATGTTTACAATTTCCAAAGAAGTCACACCCAGTCATATTAAGAATTATCTGTCTATTTACCTATTTGAAGTGTACCATATTTCCCCCTTAATGCAACATACCCGAACGAAAGGAGGTGGGGTGCGGCCCTTTGGATCAGTCCGTCTATCAGTCTAGTAAAACCAATCATGGGAGGGAGTTTTACACGTGAAGAAATTATTCAGTACAATGGCCGTTTCTACATTGGCATTGGGCTTATTTGCCCCTGTCCAGACCAATTCCGTACAAGCAGCAAGCCCGGTTCTATTGGAAGAGGATTTTGATGATATCGCGAATGGCCGTTTGCCCAATGGATGGAAGCTCTTAGAAGGACAAGGGGCCGTCCAGGACGGGAAGCTCGTCCTGAATTCCTCCGCCACCTCGAAGCCTGCAAGGGTCGTCGTCCCTTTGGAAGAGGATGAAGGGGATTATGTATTCGAAGCGGACGTGACGTTCCAGTCGGCCGTGGAGGATAAGCGGTGGGCATCGCTCATGTACCGAATCCAAAACGAGAACTATCCATACTATCAGTTTGCCGTGCGCCGGGGTGCTTCCGACGTGAATGGCCTGGAATTCGCAGAGCGGACGCCGGCTGATAAATGGCTGGTGCCGGAGCGTAACTTTTACACTGAAAATATGGAATATGGGAAGACGTACCGGTTGAAAGTGGTCGCAAGCGGAAACCGCGTCCAGCAGTATGTCAACGGGCAGCTGGTCATCGATACAGACCAAGCGGGGAAATACCTGAATGGAGACGTCGGGTTCCAGACGAGCGGTTCGAAGGTCGAATACGATAATGTGAAACTGACTTCATTCGAAGGAGAGCTGCCGCCTGTAGACGGTGAAGGGGCGCTCCTTCCTCAGGAAGCACAAACATCCATGATCAACGCCCCTACTATCATCAACGGGGAAGGTGTCGACGTACCGCATGATGAGACGGCTTCCGCCCTGATCAAAGTGGATGGGGACGCAGGCAATCTGAAAGGAAACGGAAAGGATCTTCGAAGCGTCCTGATGACGCTCAAAGGAAAGAAAATCCCGGTGTTACATATGGAAAAGGGTGGCCTTGAAGAATCCGTCGTCGATTTACTCAATGATCTGTCCATCAGTGATGTCCATGTCGTGTCCAGTCAGACGGGGATCATTGAAGCAGTGAAAGACCTGAACCCGAGGATCCGTGGGGGACTCTATTATGATCAACGTCATCTCAATAAACATGATTTGAAGAAGATTGTTCAGGATGTCCATAAGAGTGAAAGCAAGATGGTCATGATCCCTCAGAATGTCCTGACGGAAGAAGGTATGTATTATCTTCATAACCGGATGGTTGCCGTATGGGGCGTAGGTGGTGATACAATGGCGTCGACACATGAGCTTATTCACCTTGGCGTCGACGGGATCGTCACGAACGCACCTGAGCTTGCCGTGAAGGCATTCGATCAGTATCCGGATCAGACGATCGTTCAACGGCCGATGGTGGCTGCCCATCGCGGCGTGCCGTCCCTTGCTCCTGAGAACACCATGGCCGGGTACCGTCTCGCGTATGAGCTCGGTGCCGATCAGATCGAGACCGATGTGCAGCGCACGAAAGACGGTCACCTAGTGGTCATCCATGATGAAACGGTGGACCGAACCACGAACGGAACGGGTGCCGTCAAGGATCTGACCCTTGCAGAAATAAGGGCACTCGATGCCGGAATCAAATTCGATGAGAAATTTGCCGGCGAAAAGGTACCGACCTTCAAGGAATATCTTCAGGAGTTCAAGGGCAAGAATGTCATGCTCCTTGTAGAGTTGAAAGCCCATGATGTGGAGGAGCAGACGATTCAGGAGATCAAGGAGGAAGGCATGATGGATCAGGTGGTCCTTCAAAGCTTCTACCTCGACAGCATGCAGCGCTCCAATGAACTGGCTCCTGAGCTGCCTGGAGGATATCTATTCTCTTCAGCCGTCCCGGGCACCCTGCAGGAAAAGCTGAAGAATGCGAAGAAGCTCGTGGATTACGGAACGATCAACGATGTGACTCTTAATTCCAGTTATGGTTCCCTATACAAAGAGTTCATTCAATACATGAGGCAGCGTGGGATGCTGAGCATGCACTGGACGTTCCGTGCCGAGCCTCCGTTTGCCGATAAGCTGAAAGACGGACTCATCGGACCGATTACGGACTACACACAATGGCTGACGGAATCTCCTGTACAGCTTGAACTGCCGATCAAAAAGGTGAACCTGAAAGAAGGAAAATCACGAACCATCCATGCAAAAGCACGCGTCAGCTACCGTGTTGCCGATCGTGAGAATATCGAGACCGAACTATTCGTCGCCGAAGGGAATGGAGTCGTGAAAGTCAACGGCAATACGATTGAAGCCATCGCCCCTGGAAAGGCACAAGTATTCGCCAAGCATACGTTCACGATGCTCGGGGAAGAGTGGAATGTGGTGTCTGAGCCGATTGAGGTGACGGTGAAGTAAGGATATGTAAGCAAGAAGGAGGTTGGGACAAAATTAACCAAGTCCCATTTAATGAATAGACAATCAGTGTAGGTTCTTACTACCGCTCATGATTTCCGTGCAAGACTTCGCTTTCCGCGGGTAGCCCGTGAGCCTCCTCGGCAAGCCTGCGGGGTCTCACATTAGCTACTCTTCCCGCAGGAGTCTTCGTCTTGCACTCCAATCAACCGCTAGAGACAATAAAATGGTCATGTTCATGAAATAAATTAAAAACCCGAATTCATTTGCATCACAGGCAAATGAATTCGGGTTTTACTATGGCTAACAGCCGATTTTTCCTATTAAATGTTTTCCTGCTTCAATCCGTCGATGATGTTCTGTTTTTTGATCTTCCCTGTGGAATAGAGCATGGCGGATCCCACGATTGCAAAGATGGCAACGACCACGAACAGCACGCTCATCCAAGGAGGGGAGAAGCTGTATTCAAACGATTCATTCAGGGCCATATGCATGAGATACATGGCTGCGAACCCGATTGGCAGACCATAAAGGAGCGATTTCAAGCCATAGAATATGCTCTCATAATGGATCATCTTATTGAAGCCCTTCGGCGTCATGCCCACAGATTTCAGCATGGCGAACTCACGCTTCCGTAGTGAGATGCTTGTCGAGATCGTATTGAAGATATTCGCGATCGAAATGGCTGAAATCAGAGTGATGAATCCGTAGGCGAAGATGGAGACCAGAAGGGAGAACTGTTCGTTTTCTTCCTTCATTTGCGTGATGTTAAATACCTCAACGTCTCCGCTTTTCGACTCATCGATCGCCTCCTGGGTTGCGGAAGGATCAGAGCTATTCAGATAAAGGAAAGGGATGGAATTAGTTGAGCCGGTTTCCTTTTGGATTTTCTGAAGTGTATCACGGCTCATGATCAGGTTTAGACCATAACCGACTCTGATTCCCATTGGTGCCTCTTCGGCTTCTCCGTCGATATTAATGGATCCAACTTTTTCATCTTCCTCACCGTTGAAGTCATACAAGTCCAGCTTCTTCGTTTTTTGAAGATCCAGTGCTTCCGATTGATAGAATTTGCGATCTGATCCCTGATATTTAAGCATGTTGATTACAACAACCCCGTCAGGATCGACTTTACTACCGGTTTTCTTGAGGTACTCCTTGAAATCTTCCTCGTCAAGGCCATGCAGCTGGAGGTTATACGCATACTTCCCATCATTTAAGTTCGCATGGTAATCAGGATCTTTCTTTAATGCCGATGGAACGTCCTTACTGGTTAGCCAGCTTTGGAACGAGACATATTCCAATAAGACGGAATCTGTGACGTTTTCCGCATTCACAAATGGCTTCAGGCTTTCAAGGTTGTTGGATGGACCAGTGAGTTGTATGTCAAAATCATAGTTCTCCTGTGTCATGCCCGCTGATTTCTTGATGTTGTCAGTGAAAAACGATACCGAGAGAAACAAAATGATGGAGATGACGAGTGAGAATACAGTAGCGATGTATCGCTTCTTGTTCCGTTTCAGATTTTTCAACCCGATTTCTCCCTCGATGCCAAACATTTTTCGGGTGAGTTTAGATGTTTTTACGCTACGACCGCTCATTTTTACATCCTGTGTCTGCCTGATCGCGTCAATGGCTGATACCTTCGACGCTCTTCTCGCAGGAATCAATGTGGAGATGAAAATGGTAATTATCGAGACTGCACATGCTGCAAGGATGGAAAATGGAGTAATGGAAACAGATATTTTTAATCCGTCTGCAAATACGTTCGTCAAAGTGGTATTCATGAACCAGAAGGTAACGGCCATACCACCAATTCCGGCAATCAGGCCGATCGGGATGGAAATCAAGCCGATGATAGCCCCTTCAAAGAAGACGGAGTTTCGTTTCTGGATCTTTGTGGCACCGACGCTTGAGAGCATTCCAAGGTGGCGGGCACGCTCCGAAACGCTGATAGCAAAAGCGTTATAGATCAAAGCGACGGAGCCTATCAGGATGATCCCAACAATGATGGAAGCCATTCCAAAAAGTGTCGCATTAAGGTTGTCGTTATTCGAAACCCCGTAATAGCGCAGAAGCTCGTGGTTGAACTCAACGGTCGTGATGTCATGTTTTTTTGCGAAGGCTTTTGCATCATCAAAGAGATTTTTGCTCAACTTTTTCTCCGTAATAAACGCCGTGCTTCCTGCCTGCTTATCGTCCAAGAAGCTGATCACCGTATATCCCGGAGCCCATGGGTATTCCCAATCAGGTTTATCAATGGTACCGACAATCGTGTACGAGGCTTTTTCCTTAGTGCGGAAATCCTCCTCGTCTCCATTGAATGAATTGTCCTGATAGAGAGTCATATCGTCCATTAACCGGTCACCGAGTTCGACTGATAATGGATCACCGATTTTAAGTTTGTTGTTTTTCTGGTTCAGGATCTCCTGTGAAACCACGACTTCCCCATCATTCTTAGGAAAGCGTCCATCTTTCAGCTTAATAGGCATTTCCTTCAGGCCTTTTTTATCCAATGAGGTGAAGAATAAGTACGGCTTGGTTGCGTTTGGGGGATCCTGAATTTTCGAATACCCCAGGTCTTTGCGAAGAAAAACACTATCCGTATTCTCTGCACTTTTAATGGCATCCAGCTGCTCCTGGTTGATGTCCTTGTACTGGACGTGCCATTCTCCGCCTTTATTGATGTTGTCCTGCTTCATGAGATCAAGGAAGGAGACGAACAGGGTCGAGACGGCGGTCACCATGGCGACGGAGATGATGACACCGATGATGGTGACCATGGTCCTGCGCTTGTTTTCTTTCAAATGTCTGAGGGTCAGTTTGTTTATGATATTCATGGACGGAGAACCTCATCTTTGGAGATCTTCCCGTCTTCGATGGAGATGACGCGGTCCGCCTGCATGGCGATGCGCTCGTCATGGGTGATGACGATCAGCGTCTGTTTGTATGTCTTGTTGAACATTTTGAGGAGTTCCATGATCTCCTCGGAGTTCTTGCTGTCAAGGTTCCCCGTCGGCTCATCGGCAAGCATGAGAGCCGGGTTGCTGATGAGGGCTCGGCCGATGGATACACGCTGCTGTTGTCCACCGGATAGCTGATTCGGCAGATGGCCGAGCCTTTCAGTCAATCCGAGTCTGGTTGTAATGTCATTGAGCTGCTTCGGATCCACTTTCTGCTTATCAAGAAGCATTGGAAGTGTGATATTTTCTTCCACCGACAGGATTGGGATCAAATTGTAGAACTGATAGATGAGCCCGATCTGCCTCCTTCTGAATATGGCAAGCTGGGTTTCATTCAAGCTGTACATATCGGTGTCGTTGACGAGGACGCGTCCCGAGCTTGGGCGATCGACTCCTCCGAGCATGTGAAGTAGCGTCGATTTACCAGAACCCGAAGGTCCGATGATGACGACGAATTCCCCTTGTTTCACTGTGAACGAAACATTATCGAGTGCTTTGACCGCCGTTTCCCCTTTTCCGTACACTTTAGACAGATTTTCAATTTGTAAGATATTCACAAAATTGTACCTCCAGTTGGTTGATGCTTTTAGTATATCTGCCTAAAATGACTCTTCCGTGACAGTGAAAGTGACAATTCTGTCACCTGGCTAGATGGTATGTTTGTAGATTTTGAGTGAGAAGGTCGTTCCCGCAGGGCTGCTTGATACTTCAATGTCACCGTCCTGGTTCTTCATGATGCTGTAGGCCATGGCAAGGCCGATTCCGACGCTGTCTTCCGTGGCATTCTTTCCCCGGTAGAAGCGCTTGAAGATATGGGGGAGGTCTTCCTTCGGGATCCCGCTGCCTTGATCAGTAATGGTGATTTCAGTGAAAAGGGCATTTTCCTGAGAGGCGATGGTGATACGTCCTCTCTCTGATGAGTGTTCGATGCTGTTTTTCAATATATTGATGATGGCTTCCTTCGTCCAGTTCCCGTCTCCAACAAATGAGGCCGGTTCGTCTTCAATCTGAAGTGTTACGTCCTTGATCTCCATGGGGATGAGAAGAGGGTCCACGGCATCCCGTATGAGGGCAGACACGTCCACATTCTCCTTCTTGAAGCGTGCCGTTCCCGCATCGATCTTTGAGAGTTTCAATAGGGAGGAGACGAGCCATTCGATCCGTTCAAGCTGGACCTGGATACGGCGTGTGAATTCCCGGCGTTTTCCTTCATCCAAGCCCGGATTCCTCAACAGGTCGGACATGACCATCATGGAGGTGAGGGGTGTTTTAAGCTGATGGGAAATATCCGAGATGGCATCGGTCAGTTTGAGCTTGTCTTCCTGGAGGCGTGAGCTGTTTTCCGATAGTCGGAGTGTCACCTTGTACATATCGGACTTCAGGATGCTGAGCTCCCCCTCATGGTTGTCCCGAACGTCGAGGGAGTAGTCTCCATTTGATATCTTTCGAAGGTAGTCGGAAAGCTTCCCGATTTCCCTGTAGCGCCAGGCTGTGTAAAGCATGAAGCTTGTGATGAGTAGGAGGGAGGTGACGGCTATGGCCACAGACGCTTGCAGACTTATGTAAGATGCGCAAATTGTTCCGATGACGGCGATGATCACGATCGTTACAAGGAACACCCGTATTTCTTTATTCCTCAGCATCAGCGGTCTCCTGCCTTATAGCCCATTCCACGGATCGTCTTAATGATACCGGGGTTCTGCGGGTCGTCTTCCAGTTTTTCACGCAACCGTTTGATGTAGACGGTGAGGGTGTTATCGTTGACGAAATCGCCTGCCACATCCCAGATTTTCTCAAGGAGCTGTGTACGCGTGAGCACCTGATCCTTGTGCTGGGCAAAAATCAGAAGGAGCCGGTACTCGAGGGCCGTCAGCTGGATTTCTTCGCCGCCCTTATATACTTTGCCTTCAGCCGGAAGGATCTTGATGTCGCCGAGTGTGAAATGGGCAGGCGTCTGCTTATCGTAGCGGCGTAGGACCGACTTGATCCGTGACATGAGTTCCCTGACACGGAACGGCTTTGTGATGTAATCATCTGCTCCCATATCAAGACCCATGACCACATTGACTTCTTCGTCCATGGCCGTCAGGAAGATCACCGGTTTATCGGTCTTTTTCTTTACGAGGGAGCACAGGTCATAGCCGCTCCCGTCGGGAAGGGACAAATCAAAGAGGAACAGATCAATCTCTGTCCAGCGGGTGTTGATCATGTCCTCAGCGGCAGCGACATTATGGCAAACAAATGTGCCGAATTGCTCGTTCTGCAGGGAGTATTCAAGTCCTGCTGCAATCGTCTTATCGTCTTCAACTAATAGAATATTCATAGTGACCTCCGGATCAATGATGATGTAAGCCTATCATATGGAAAATGGCAGGCTTCGTCAAAGTGGTGGCAGTATGAACAGGGACCAATGATTGGCGGAAATGAGCAAACCTTTCGAAAGGACCAAAAATAATTCGAGCCTAATCTTAAAGTGAAGGTAACGCTTACATGGTTTCCATAGGTGTGAATGGTAGTTGACACCCAACCAAATACCCATTATTATCTCTTATAGATGAAATCTTCAAAAATTATATAGTATTCAAATTATCAAGAGCGACCGAGGGATCAGGCCCTATGACGTCCGGCAACCTCCATATGGAACGGTGCTAATTCCTGCAGGATGGTTTTCATTCTGAGAGATAAGTCGATGATCGATATGCGATGCTTCTTTCAGCTGAAAGAGGCATTTTTTATTGGAAAAAGAGGTGAAGCGCAATGATCGAGATCAACCATCTTGTGAAAGAGTATAAAACGAAAAAGCAAACTGTGATCGGCGTCAATGACGTTTCCGTCAAGATTGAAAAGGGAGAAATCTTTGGAATCGTCGGGTATAGCGGAGCTGGGAAAAGCTCCCTCATTCGTTGCTTGAATCTGTTGGAGAGACCTACTTCAGGTGAGGTCATCATCGACGGACTGGACTTTACGAAGCTGTCTCCACGCGAGCTCAGATCGGCAAGGCAGAAGACGAGCATGATCTTCCAGCACTTCCACCTGATCAAGGCAAAGACGGTCTACGGCAATCTGGCATTCGCCCTGAAAGCGGCCAAGGTGCCAAAGGCTGAGATCCGGCCGCGTGTGGAAGAGCTTCTCGCCATGGTCGGCCTATCGGATAAGGCAGATGCCTATCCCGCTCAGCTGAGCGGAGGTCAAAAGCAGCGCGTCGGGATTGCCCGGGCACTTGCGAACAATCCATCCGTTCTTCTGTGCGATGAAGCAACATCCGCCCTCGACCCGAATACCACAAGGTCGATCCTGAAATTATTGAAAAAGCTGAACGAAGAGCTCGGACTGACCATCGTCCTCATCACCCATGAGATGGAAGTCGTCAAGGAAATCTGCGACCGGATGGCCGTGATGCAGGATGGACGGATCATTGAAGAAGGTCCCGTATATGATCTCTTCTCGAATCCGAAGGAGCCCCTGACCAGGCAGTTCATCGAGACGATCCTTCAGTTCGACCTGCCGGATCATTTGGCGAAGGCAAGGAAAGGGACGTTGATCAAGATCCAATTCAAAGGCTCCATTGCAGAAGAAAGCGTCGTGTCCGATGTCTTCCAGCGGTATCACGTGAAAGGGAATATCCTTCACGGGAAGATCGAATACATCCAGGAAGTGCCACTCGGGATCTTCATCATGGAATTGATCGGAGAACGCGCCGAAATCGATGCCGCCATCGAATTCATTACCCAGCGTACGCAAAGTCTGGAGGTGCTTGAAGATGCTGCCTGAAGCCATCATTGACATCTTGCCGGATCTGAATCAGGCATTTTTAGAAACATTGTATATGGTGGGGATATCCCTGTTGATTGCTGTTATCATCGGACTTCCCCTCGGAGTGCTTCTTTTCACAACGGATAAGGGGCTGTTCCTCGAAAACCGCTTCGTGAAATCCATCGTTGGATTCATTGTGAATATGGTCCGGTCGGTCCCGTTCATCATCCTTCTGGTGGCGCTCCTTCCTCTGACGAAGATCCTCACAGGGGATGTGATCGGACCGACGGCGGCTTCAGTCTCCCTATCCGTCGCTGGAATTCCGTTCTTCGCCCGGATCGTCGAAACCGCACTGAAGGAAATCGACAAGGGAGTCATTGAAGCATCGGTATCCGTCGGGGCGAGCCCGTGGATGATCATTAAGGATGTGCTTCTTCCGGAAGCCAAACCAGCTGTCATCCAGGGCGTCACCATCACGGCGATATCCCTTATCGCTTACTCCGCCATGGCGGGTACAATCGGCGGGGGAGGGGTCGGTGACCTTGCCATCCGGTTCGGATACTACCGATATGACAACACGGTCATGTTCACGACGGTGGTCGTCTTGATCTGTCTTGTACAAGTCATCCAATATGCCGGCGACATTTTTGCCAAAGCAGTAGACAAACGATAGATAATGGAGGAAACACAATGAAAAAATGGACATTACTACTCGGCCTTGCCATCGCAGTCAGCCTCATGGCGGCGTGCGGCAACAGCAGCGACAAAAAAGATGAAAAAGACATCACCATCGGAGCCACAACCGGACCTTACAGCGATATGGTGACAAAAGCCATCAAGCCGGGTCTTGAAGAAAAAGGCTATAAAGTGACGGTCAAGGAATTCAATGATTACATCCAGCCAAATAATGCATTGGCACAGGGTGATCTTGATGCCAACCTGTTCCAGCATAAGATCTACATGGAAAACTTTGCGAAAGAAAACAAGATCGAGCTTTCCGAGCTGATTTCCGTTCCTACGGCTCCGATGGGCATTTATTCTGATAAGTTTGATTCCATCGACAGCATCAAGGAAGGAAGCCAAATCACAATTCCGAACGATCCTACGAATGCGGCACGTGCGTTCCAGATCCTTGCCGATGCGAAGCTGATCACGTTGAAGTCGGACAGCAATCCGCTGACGGTTTCGGAGAAGGATATCGAGACGAATGCGAAGAATTTGAAGTTCAAGGCGATTGAAGCGGCTCAGCTTCCACGTACGGTGGATAGTGTCGATTTGGCGGCTGTGCCTGGGAACTTTGCTCTTGCGGCGGATATGGATCTGCTTGATGCGCTTCAGCTTGAGAATATGCCGGATGAGTACCGCAACCGGGTGGTTGTGAATACGGATGATAAGGATTCACAGGTGTCGAAGGATATCAAGGCGGTTGTGGAGTCGGATGAGTTTGAGAAAGTGATTGATGATGAGTTTAAAGGGTTCGGGAAACCGGATTGGATGGAATGAGTTTTGGGAGTGTGGCCTTTTGGGTCATGCTCTTTTTTTTGATGGGACCCTAAGAGCTAAGGGTCCGTGCCTTTCCGCTGCGGTGGGCTGCTTTCCGCGGGGAGGGCGTTGAGCCTCCTCGTGCCTGCGGGGTCTCCCCGCTCCTCCTTTTCCGCAGGAGCTATTCCTGTGGGGAAAGTATGGACCTATTGCACAAAAAAAGATCCTCCTTTATGATGCAGGTGCGAAGCCACACACAAAAAGGAGGATCTTTAAC
>NZ_JBDKWY010000013.1:0-57291 GCF_039822645.1 Rossellomorea sp. RS05
AGGCGGGTCGGTCTGACCCGACATGCATAAGACGAGAACCCGGAAAGGCGCTCTTGGCCTTTTTGGGTTCTTGCCTTATGACCTCGAGCCTCAAGCCCCCGGAGCTAGACACCACGAAAACCGCAGGCGGGTCGCTCTGACCCGACAAGCATAAGCCAAGAACCCGGAAAGGCGGTCTTGGCCTTTTTGGGTTCTTGGCTTATGACCTCGAGGGTCAACCCGCCGGAGCTAGACATCACGAAAAGCGGAGGCGGGTCGGTCTGACCCGACATGCATAAGACGAGAACCCGGAAAGGCGCTCTTGGCCTTTTTGGGTTCTTGCCTTATGACCTCGAGCCTCAAGCCCCCGGAGCTAGACATCACGAAAAGCGGAGGGGACTCGCTCTGAGGAGACAAGCAAACGACAAGGAAGGAGATGCTGATCAAAACGAAGGCTCTTCCTCCACAACAAAAAGACCCGATCCCCAGAAGGAGTACGGGTCCCTGCACTATTCCTTTTTATCCGGTGCCTCGGCAAGATAATCCATGATCCCTTCATAAACCGATGCAGCGATCTTTTCCTGGTAGTCCTTCTTGAGAAGATTCGCCCGCTCTCCCGGGTTTGATAGGAAGCCAATTTCCACGAGGGCGCCTGGTTTCTTGGCGTGCTTCAGGATATAGACATTCTGGAGCCCCTTCGCTTCCCTTGTCGTGTTCTCCAGGTTTCGTATCAGTTCTTTTTGGATGGCTTTGGCGAATGCCTCGTTTTCCTTGAACTTCGGGTTGTAGAACGTTTGTGCCCCGCTCCACTGGGCAGACGGAATTGAGTTCAGGTGCACGCTCAGATACAGGTCGGCCTCGGAGTCATTGATACGCCTCAAGCGTTCATGAAGGTCTTCGACTTTCCTCCTGCTGTATCCCTTCGTATCTTCATCTGCCAGATCTACGTCTTCTTCCCTGGTCATGATCACAAGGGCTCCCTGCTCCTGGAGATAGTCCCTGATCATGATGGAGACATCAAGGGCGATATCCTTCTCAAGGGCGTTCTTGTCCCCTGCACCACCGTCAGGACCACCGTGACCGGGATCGATATAGATCACCTTACCGGATAAGGGGAGATTCCAAGACCCCCACGTGTCCTTATCCAGGATCTTGTATTGAATAACAAACAGCACCGCTGCCAGCGCAGCGATCATCCCGATGACTTTGAGCTTTTGACGCATGATCGTCCTCCTGTCCCATTTGCCTTATTAAAAAATATGGGACAAGAAAGACATTTAGAACCCTTTTAGTGAAGCCGGAGCTTAAGACGCTTCATCCCCTGCCCATATCCTTCCTCCCACCATGTGTCGACAAAATGCTCACAGGAGTGGTAGAAGGACTCATCCACAGGCTGGGTGACACCGACTTCGGCCCAGTAGAGCCAGAAGTTATACAGCGTATCGATGAAGTGCTTGAGTTCTGTATGGCAGCGCTGCTTCACGCGCTCTTCCCCTTCACCTTCATGACCGAACTTGCTGACTTTCCCTCCGAGCAGGTAGGCCTCGATTGCCACATCGAAACAGGCTTCATCAAAGCCCTCCTGCATGAAGGTGCCGCCTTGTATCTTTATATAACCGAAATGTTTTCTGACGCTCTCCTGAAGCATCTTGATGGAGATGCCACGTAGGAGGGTCCGTTCGGATTTGATTTCTCTTTCGCGTTGTTTCGTTGTAAAAGTCGTGATGACGTTCAACACTAATCCACCCCTTTGACCCTATTCTCCTTCTCGGGAGACCGGTTCATTCGAGGAACTGTTACCAAGGGAGATTTTTGAAGGCGGCCCTGTCATAAAGTCGTCTCGCCAGGGCAAAATGAAAAAAGACCCAACCAAAAAGGTCGGGTCTTCCATGAAAAAATTAACGTTTTGAGAATTGTGGCGCGCGACGTGCACCTTTAAGACCGTATTTTTTATGCTCATTCAAAAGTAGAATTAATTATCTTTATCCGGAAATAAATAAACTCCTTTAAATCATCACCTTATCCTGGGACCAATTTCCCCAAAAGGTATTCTTGGTATTATGCATTTTACGGAAATTACATGCCCATGCGCCCTGATGAACTTTGATCGATAACCCTTAAACGTATTTTTAAAACGTTTGAAACCTTTTTGTGATAAATGTGGATTCTTTTATCTCCAAAACGCTCCTCAGATAATTGAAATATACAGCAAGGTCGTTGACCGACTATGGTTTGATTTAATTAGTATGAAGTTTCAATTCCTCCAGATTGCTTATAGTAATTCTTGGCTGTATAGTTTGGCCATTCCCAAAAGTTTGAACCCTGTGACACCACAAACCGATCTAAAAACAATTCCAGATTCGAATGTAAGGGTTCCGGTTTTAGCAATGTCCCAGAAATATACAAATAGTCTGGATCATCTCGTTCAAGAGCTGTTCGACTTATTAATAGATTATTTTCAAACACATACCCTATTGGAATATAATCAGACAATGATTTAAGGGCATCGTGTGTCTTCTTTATTTCCTCTAAAGAGTATATTTGCAATCCACCACCAATATTAATCGAGCCCAGTAACATTTCATACATTTTGGCTCCGTTGTGTTTAGATAGAAATTGTTGAACATCTTCAGGTAAAATCCATCCTTTTTCATCTTGAAAGTCCTTCAGCTCTTTACCTGCAATAGGGGGATTAAATGAACAATGAACTGTGTGAATTTCCCCTTGCTCAGCTACAATCTCCATATTCCCTTTTTCATCAAGTCGTTTCTTTAGAGCTTGCAACGTCTTTTTGAGTATCATTGAAACTCCCCCTATTTTCATTTTAGTAGCTTGCCCACCATGGAGATACCGATTGCTGGTGAATGGTTCGCGGTAATGGATACAGATTAGAGAAACTGTTTCCTCCCCCGTACTCTCTTGGATGACGTGGTGTATGTCTACTCCAGACCAATCCCAGTTCGGATTCCCATACGAATCAATATACGAAGCAATATATTGTCCTCGAAGTGTATTGTTCCAAGGTGCGCGTTTTTCTAATGGAACGACGGCCATATCAGCTCTTGTCGGAGTGGGCATATACTGACCGCTATGGTTATTTTTAATCACAGGATAGAAAGTTGCTTTTTTATTTGCTAATACAGGACCTGCTTTTCCGCTTTCCGTTTTAGGATAAGACCCCAACCAACCTACGGATGTGACACTTTATGTCATCCAGAAATTCGTTGACTTTACGGTGTACGTCTTGGAATATGACTTGCCTATATAAATTTGTGATCCTGTCCATTCTACATCAAAACCGGTTACTTTGCTGTACGCGCCTTCAAGTGTTTTACTTCTAAATAAATCGTATCCGGCAATAACAATGACAGGGGGCTTACCAATGATTTTGGTGATGGTTACTTTTTGGTCATTCAGACGTTCAAACCACGATGGATATTTACACTCATGTGACCGATGAAGCTACGGAGAAAACAACGGAGATGTTCCAGCAATACATGGATTTTTAGCTAAAGGTATTCAAGGGGTATTCAATACCCTATTCAGACACAAAAATACCCTCCTTGCCCAGTAAGAGCAAAGAGGGTACGTGTTGATATACCAAGTATATTAACGTTTTGAGAATTGTGGCGCGCGACGTGCACCTTTAAGACCGTATTTTTTACGTTCTTTCATACGGGAGTCACGAGTCAATAGACCAGCGCGTTTTAGAGAACCACGGTACTCAGGGTCAACTTGAAGCAAAGCACGAGCGATACCGTGACGGATAGCTCCAGCTTGGCCAGTGTAACCTCCACCATGTACGTTTACGAGTACATCGTAGTTACCAAGAGTTTCTGTAGCAACTAGAGGTTGCTTGATTACTTCGCGTAGTGCTGCGAATGGGATGTATACTTCTACTTCACGATCGTTGATGATGATGTTTCCGTTACCTGGTACCAAACGTACGCGAGCTACTGAGCTCTTACGACGACCAGTTCCATAATATTGAACTTGAGCCAAGATAATAACCTCCTCTTTTTAATTATCCACGAAGTTCGTAAACTTCAGGTTGTTGTGCTTGGTGCGGATGCTCCGCTCCAGCGTATACGTGCAATTTCTTGAACATTTGACGACCAAGTGAACCTTTAGGAAGCATTCCTTTGATTGTTAGTTCAAGCATTTTTTCTGAGTAGTTTGTACGCATTTCCAATGCAGTACGTTGTTTCAAACCACCTGGGTGTAGGCTGTGACGGTAGTAGATCTTGTCAGTAAGCTTTTTACCAGTCAATTCGATTTTAGAAGCGTTCAAGATGATCACGTGATCACCAGTGTCAACATGTGGTGTGAATGTTGGTTTGTGTTTACCGCGTAGAATAGAAGCAACTTCACTAGCCAAACGACCAAGAGTTTTGCCTTCTGCATCTACAACGAGCCATTTACGTTCGATTTCAGTGGCTTTAGCCATATACGTTGTACGCATGATTTATCCTCCTATTACTCAATCCGTAGTATTTATTCTTAAATCACAATAAGTTTCCGGGGCTTATCGTGGGGTTAATAACATACCATATGCTATATTATCTTGTTCCCAGAAGAATGTCAAGGGTATGTTACACCAGGATTAGTTGTTTTAGTTTTTTATTTTTGATTTGTGGTGCTTTCCTGATTACAAGGGAATGATCCATTCGTATCATCCCCTGCCATTCCGTCTCCGTAGCACACCTTCCACAGATATAAGCCGTGTGCAGGTGCCGTTTTCCCTGCTGCGTCCCGGTCCTTTGCAGCAAGGGTGTCGGGGATGCTGTCAGGTCTCCGTTTGCCGGATCCGACTTCCAGCAAGGTCCCCGTCAGGATCCTCACCATATTATAAAGGAACCCATTCCCCCTGAAGGACAGGACAAGCTCGTTGCCGGTCTCTTCCAAGGTGATGGCATGGATGGTCCTGATCTTATCTTCCACTTCGGTCTTGGCCGAACAGAAGCTTGTGAAGTCATGCTCACCGAGAAGGTGGGCAGCGGCTTCCTCCATCACCCCGACGTCAAGCGGATAAGGGTAATGCAGGGCGAAGTTCCGATGAAACGGACTTCTCTCTGTCCCTTTATAGATCCTATAGCGGTATTCCTTCTCCTTCACGGAGAAACGCGAGTGGAAGTCACTTGAGACGACCTCTGCCTGCAGAATGGTCATTTCGTCCGGTATCCGCGTATTGAGGACGACCGGCCATTTCTCTTCGGGTATGGAGAGCGGGGTGTCAAAATGAAACACTTGCCCCTGTGCGTGGACCCCGGCATCCGTCCGGCCAGAGGCCGTCACCCGGATCGAAGCCCCCTTATGGATGGCACCGAGGACCCGTTCAAGCTCCCCTTGGACCGTCCGTTGACCGGGCTGTACCTGATATCCGTGAAAACCGGTCCCATCATACGCCAGTAAGCATTTAATCCGTTGCATGAGTCATTCCCCCTGTCATCCCCTGAACACGATCAGGAGTCCCGTGAGGACCAGCAGGACGATGATGACCATCGTATCCCTGCCCTTCCAGGAAAGGAGCCGGTATTTCGTCCGGCCCTCCCCTCCCTGATAGCCCCTTGCTTCCATGGCGGTGGCCAAGTCTTCCGCACGCTTGAAGGCACTTACGAATAGTGGGATCAGCAGCGGGACGATGGCCTGTAGCCTGTCCTTGATCGGTCCTGAGGTAAACTCTGCCCCCCGGGCGATCTGAGCCTTCATGATCTTATCCGTCTCTTCCATCAGGGTCGGGATGAACCTTAGGGAGATGGACATCATGAGGGCCAGCTCGTGTACGGGAAACTTGATCTTACGAAGCGGATTCAACAGCGTCTCGAGTCCGTCCGTAATCGTGATCGGTGATGTCGTCAGCGTGAGCAAGGATGTGATCAAGATAAGGTAAAAGAACCGTAAACTGATGAAGATCCCTTGTCTCAGGCCTTCTTCATGGATAGCGAACCATTTCAGATCCACGAGCACATCTCCTTCTTTGGTAAAGAAGATATGCAGCAAGAAGGTAAACAGGATGATCCATAGGATCGGCTTCAATCCGCCCAGGATGAAACGGATCGGCAATCTCGATAGGAAGAGTGCACCGAGTGTGAAGATACCAAGGATTCCATATGTCAGCGCGTTATTCGCCAGGAAGACGATACAGATGAACCCGAAAATAAACAGGAGTTTAGCCCGGGGATCTGCCCGGTGAAGAACGGATTGACCGGGAACGTAACGTCCGATGATCATCTTTTCCATCATGGCCGTCCACCTCCTGACACAGAAATGGCATCTGCCAGCTCTTCGATGGTCAGGCACGTCCGGCCGAGGGATCTCCCTGAGGCCTTTTCGTATTCGTACTGGAAGCGAACGACGTCCGGCACATCCAAGCCCATTTCAAACAGTTCTTCCGCTTGGGAGAAGATCTTCCTTGGAGCGCCTTGCTTCTTTAACCGGCCTTTTTGCATGATGACGATCTCATCGGCATATCGAGCTGCATCCTCCATGCTGTGGGTGACCAGGATCGTCGTGAGACCCTTTTCTTTGTGAAGCTCATAGAACATGTCCATGATCTCTTTTTGCCCCCGCGGGTCCAGGCCTGCCGTCGGCTCATCCAGGACGATGACTTCAGGGTCCATGGCAAGGACGCCGGCGATGGCGACACGGCGCATTTGACCGCCGGAAAGATCAAACGGTGACTTTTCTAAAACCTCTTCCGTCAAACCGACCTTGACGATCAGTTCCCTTGCACGTGATTCCGCCACTTCCCGGCTGATGCCGAAATTCATCGGGCCATAGCAGATGTCCTTCAAGACCGTTTCTTCAAAGAGCTGATGCTCCGGGAATTGAAAGACGATCCCTACCTTTTGGCGGACGGCTTTAAGGCTTTTTGACTTTTGTTTTGCATGGATTGTATGAGACCCCATGGTCACGGTGCCTTCCGTGGGCTTCAACAACCCGTTCAGGTGTTGCAGGAGCGTGGATTTCCCAGAGCCCGTATGTCCGATGACGGATAGGAATCGTCCGGTCGGGATCTCCAGGTTGATGTCCTCGAGCGCCAACTTTTCGAATGGAGTAT
Source organism: Rossellomorea sp. RS05 (assembly GCF_039822645.1). Classification (NCBI taxonomy): domain Bacteria; kingdom Bacillati; phylum Bacillota; class Bacilli; order Caryophanales; family Bacillaceae; genus Rossellomorea; species Rossellomorea sp. RS05. The sequence goes on from NZ_JBDKWY010000013.1 coordinate 7,040, forward strand.
TGAATGAATACCGGTACTCTACATGTTTAAATGTGATCTGCATAGTTCATTCACCAACTCTTCTTCTGTTAAGTATGTTTTGGATAATGGAATTCCCCGTTCCTTCAATGCACCGGCAAGCTTGATTGTAAACGGTGAATCTAGACCCAGTCCCGTCAGTTCGTCTTCAAGCTTGAAGATCTCTTCCGGGGTTCCCTCTTTGAACACGGTTCCCTGGTTCAGTACGATGATCCGATCGGCCCTTGATGCTTCTTCAAGATCGTGGGTGATGGAGATGACCGTCAGCTCCTCTTCTTCCTTCAGCTTTCGGACCACCTCTAGTACCTCTTTTCGTCCTTTGGGATCGAGCATGGAAGTGGCTTCGTCCAGGATAATGATGGATGGCTGCAGTGCAATGACACCTGCAATGGCTACCCGTTGCTTCTGTCCACCCGATAGATGGTGCGGCTCTTGAGCAAGAAAATCACCCATATGGACGTTCTTCAGTGCTTCCCTCACTCGTTTCACCATCACATCATGAGGCACACCATGGTTTTCCAACCCAAAAGCCACATCATCCTCAACTGTCGCACCGACAAATTGATTGTCAGGGTTTTGAAATACCATCCCCAGCTTGGCGCGGATCTCCCATATCGTTTCTTCCTGAAGACGTGTGCCGTCCACTGTTACGACTCCTTCATTCGGAAAATGAAGACCGTTCAGCATTTTGGCAAGGGTGGATTTCCCTGATCCATTATGCCCGACGATCGCCAGCCATTCCCCCCGGTTGACAGAGAGGTTGATACCCTTCAGCGCTTCATTCCCTTCATCGGAATATCGGAAGCGGACATTCTCTACGTTGATGATCTTATCCAATCCTACTCTACCTCCTCTACACTACTCTCATCTCAGCTTATCAAAAAATGCCCATATACAAAAAAAAGCCTGCACCCCGTCCAAAGAAAAGAAGTCTTTTCTTGTTCAATCCATTGAACAGCTTCTATGCCTATAGAAGTTGGAAGGGGTGCACGAGCTAGACGAGTCAGCCTGAGCTGCTCATCGTAACGCTCTGCTTTTCATCGACATGCACTTATACAAAAAGGGCAAAGAACAGTTAAGGATTAACTGTCCCGCCCTTAATGTTAGTCGTCACGAATTATTAAACTAATTCGATGATTGCCATTGGAGCACCGTCACCGCGACGAGGACCAACCTTCATGATGCGTGTATATCCACCTTGGCGCTCTGTGTAGCGTGGAGCGATGTCAGCGAACAACTTTTGAAGAGCATCTTGGTTAGTTTCAGCGTTAGCAACTTCTTTACGAATGTATGCACCTGCTTGGCGACGAGCATGAAGATCACCGCGTTTACCTAGAGTGATCATTTTCTCCACAACCGAACGAAGTTCTTTCGCACGAGTTTCAGTTGTTTCGATGCGCTCGTTGATGATTAGGTCTGTAGCTAAATCACGTAGCATTGCTTTACGTTGAGCACTTGTACGTCCTAACTTTCTGTAAGCCATTAAGGGTTCCCTCCTTTGTTGAGTCTATCTATAGAAAGAAGTTGATCAGTCGTCTTTACGCAATCCAAGTCCAAGGTCTTCAAGTTTAACTTTGACCTCTTCAAGGGATTTACGTCCAAGATTCCGTACTTTCATCATATCTTCTTCAGTTTTGTTAGCAAGTTCTTGCACAGTGTTGATTCCAGCACGCTTCAAGCAGTTGTAAGAGCGAACGGAAAGATCCAATTCTTCGATAGTCATCTCAAGAACTTTCTCTTTTTGATCCTCTTCTTTTTCAACCATGATTTCAGCGTTCTGCGCCTCATCTGTAAGGCCAACGAAAATATTAAGATGTTCTGTCAGAATCTTAGCTCCCAAAGAAATAGCTTCCTTAGGTCCAATACTTCCATCAGTCCATACATCAAGGGAAAGTTTATCGTAGTTGGTCATTTGACCGACACGCGTATTCTCCACCTGATAGTTAACGCGAGATACTGGAGTGTAAATAGAATCGATTGGGATCACGCCAATTGGAAGATCTTCACGCTTGTTTTGATCTGCAGGTCGGTAACCACGTCCGCGAGCTGCGCTTAGACGCACACGGAAATGACCACTTTTCGATAATGTCGCGATGTGTAAATCGGGGTTTAACACTTCAACATCACTATCGTGAGTAATATCAGCAGCCGTAACGACGCCTTCACCCTGCACATCAATTTCCAACGTCTTCTCTTCATCAGAGTAGATCTTCAACGCCAGCTTTTTGATATTCAAAATGATGGATGTTACATCCTCTACGACGCCTTCAATTGTTGAAAACTCATGCAGTACTCCATCTATTTGAATAGATGTGACAGCGGCACCTGGGAGTGACGATAGTAGGATACGACGTAAGGAGTTACCCAAAGTTGTACCATATCCACGCTCAAGTGGTTCTACGACGAACTTTCCATATGTGGCATCATCGCTGATCTCAACCGTTTCAATTTTTGGCTTTTCAATTTCGATCATTAATATTTACCCTCCTTCAAAACGTCGAACTCCGGTCTAAAGTCCGAAATTCCCCTTGTTTACGTTCCCTATTGTGCACCAACAACTGGTTACTTTTCTGAACATTTTGTATCATAACCCATTATAGACAACGATACAAAATTTATACAGAGAAATTAAACGCGGCGACGTTTTGGCGGACGGCATCCATTATGAGGAACTGGAGTGACGTCTCTTATTGCAGTAACTTCAAGACCTGCAGCTTGAAGCGCACGGATTGCAGCTTCACGACCAGCACCAGGACCTTTAACTGTTACTTCGAGAGTTTTCAAACCGTGTTCCTGAGAAGCTTTAGCAGCTGTTTCAGCAGCCATTTGTGCTGCGAATGGTGTAGATTTACGAGATCCTCTGAATCCTAGTGAACCTGCACTTGACCATGCAACAGCGTTTCCGTGAACATCAGTAATAGTTACGATTGTGTTATTGAATGTAGAACGGATGTGAGCAATACCAGCTTCGATATTCTTTTTCACACGACGTTTACGAGTGTTTTGTTTACGTGCCATACTAAGAAGTAACCTCCTTTACCTATTATTTTTTCTTGTTAGCTACAGTTTTACGAGGACCTTTACGTGTACGTGCATTGTTCTTCGTATGTTGACCACGAACAGGTAGTCCACGACGGTGACGAAGACCGCGATAAGAACCGATTTCCATCAGACGTTTGATGTTGAGTGAGATTTCACGACGAAGGTCACCCTCAACTTTCAATTTGTCGACGATATCACGGATTTTACCAAGTTCGTCCTCAGTAAGATCGCGAACGCGAGTATCTTCTGATACACCGGCTTCAGCCAAGATTTTAGCAGCAGTGTTTTTACCAATTCCATAGATGTATGTTAATGAAATGACAACACGTTTGTCACGTGGAATGTCTACACCAGCAATACGTGCCATAGTGATTCGCACCTCCTTTAAGTTTAGCCTTGTTTTTGTTTGTGTTTAGGGTTTTCACAGATAACCATGACTTTTCCTTTTCTGCGGATGACTTTGCATTTTTCGCAGATAGGTTTTACAGATGGTCTGACTTTCATCTTATTCTAACCTCCTTGATAGTACGGAGTGCAATAGATTATTTGTAACGATAAGTGATTCTACCTTTAGTCAAGTCATATGGTGAAAGTTCGACAGTCACCTTATCACCAGGCAGGATACGGATGAAGTGCATACGGATCTTCCCTGATACATGAGCATGAATGGTATGACCATTTTCTAATTCTACTTTAAAAGTAGCATTCGGCAAAGTTTCTAGTACTTTACCTTCAACTTCAATTACATCATCTTTTGCCATTGAACGCGTCTCCCTTCTTCTCGCTTATTTCTTCTACAAACTTCGAAACTGCATGGCGCAGTTTACCGTTCGTCACTCTGCCTGTTTCCATCATACTGTTATGAACTTCTGGAGAAACATGGTCACACATTTGAAGATGCCGGATGTTCTTCCGTTTTGGGCGGTCGAACCTTCTTTTATCTCCATCTGCGATGAGTACAAAACGTTCATCCAATTGCTGAACAACGATCGAGTAGCTTCCACGTTCATTTCCAGTAAGGACCTGAACGATTTGGCCGATCCTCGGTATCGTTGATTCTGACTCGATCAATCCAATCACCTTCACTCAGGCTTTCGTCAAAATCTCATAGCCTTCTTCAGTAATTGCAATGGTGTGTTCAAAGTGCGCACACATTTTATCATCAACTGTGACAACAGTCCAGTTATCCGAAAGTGTCTTCACATATCGGCTTCCTGCGTTTACCATCGGTTCAATTGCCAGTACCATGCCAGGCTTCAGACGCGGACCTTTGTTTGGCGGTCCATAATGAGGGATTTGCGGGTCCTCATGTAAGTCTTGACCAACACCGTGTCCCACATACTCACGAACGATTGAAAAGCCATTGGCCTCCACAAAAGTTTGTATACTATGAGAGATATTCGACAAACGTTCGCCTGGCTTCGCCTCTTTCAGTCCCAGAAAAAGTGATTCCTCTGTTACATCGAGAAGCTTTTGAGTTTCATCATCTATTGTCCCAACAGGATAAGTCCAAGCTGAATCCCCATGATAGCCTTGATATTTCGCCCCGATATCGAGACTGATAATATCGCCATTCTTAAGGACGCGATCCCCTGGAATCCCGTGAACAAGTTCATTATTCACTGAGGCACAGATGCTGCCACGAAACCCATTATACCCTTTAAAAGATGGAATTGCATCATGTTTACGAATGAATTTCTCAGCGATTGCATCCAATTCCTTCGTCGATATTCCCGGAGAAATATGCTTTTGCAATTCCGCATGAGTCAAAGCCACGATCTTGCCAGCATGGCGCATGATCTCAATCTCCCTCGGAGTTTTGCAGATGATCATTATGAAAGGCCTCCGAGAAGTTCATCGATGTCAGCAAACACCAGATTGATGTCTTGTTGACCGTTGATATTCTTGAGATACCCTTTATCTTCGTAGTATGAAAGCAGTGGTTGAGTTTGCTTGATGTTGACGTCAAGACGGTTTTGAACCGTTTCTTCGTTATCATCGGCACGTTGGTAGAGTTCGCCTCCACAGCGTGTGCAAACACCTTCTTCTTTCGGTGGATTAAAGACAAGATGATACGTAGCGCCGCACTCTCTGCAGATCCTGCGACCTGTCAAACGCTCCATCAGGATGTCTTTATCTACGTCGATGTTAATGACATAATTCATTTTTTTACCAAGATCAGCTAGGATGTTCTCAAGTGCTTCTGCTTGAGCAACCGTTCTAGGAAACCCGTCCAGTAAGAAGCCCTTATTGCAGTCCTCTTTGCTTAAACGTTCACCGACGATGCCGATCGTTACCTCATCAGGTACCAAATCACCATTGTCCATGAAAGATTTAGCCTTCAAACCTAGCTCTGTGCCTCCCTTGATGGCTGCACGGAACATGTCACCGGTAGAAATATGGGGGATACCATACTTTTCTACGATCTTTTCAGCTTGAGTGCCTTTTCCTGCACCTGGTAAGCCCATTAGAACTATATTCACTCGAACTCCCCCTAATTGTCTATAAAACGGCTTCAGGAACAAAATGTTCCCGAAAACCCTCTTATTTGATGAATCCTTTGTAGTGACGCTTCACAAGCTGAGATTCCAGTTGTTTCATCGTCTCAAGCGCAACACCTACTACGATGAGTAAGCTTGTTCCACCGATTTGAGCCGACTGCGGCAATCCTGCAAAATTAATGAAGAATACCGGTAAAACTGCAATGATGGCAAGGAAGGCGGCACCTACAATTGTTAGACGATACAGAACGCGAGTGAGATATTCCTGTGTGTTCTTCCCTGGTCTGATACCCGGGATGTAACCACCCTGCTTCTTCAAGTTCTCGGACATTTGCTCCGGATTGACTTGAATGAAAGCATAGAAATACGTAAATGCGACGATCAACGCCACATAAATGATCATTCCGACTGGTTTCGTATAATCAAAGATGTATTGAATCGTATCTGTCACATTGTTGTTTCCAAAGAAGGATGAGATCGTCTGTGGAGTGATGATAAAGGAAATCGCGAAGATTACCGGAATAACACCCGCAGCATTCACCTTCAATGGGATATGCGTTGACTGTCCACCAACCGGACTACGCCCCACTAAACGTTTTGCATATTGAATCGGAATTTTACGAAGTGCTTGTTGAATGAACACTACTCCAACTACGATTGCAATGACTGCCAAAACAAGAAGTGCAAGAACCACAATGCGAAGGAAGAGCTGTTCACCAGCACCTTCGATTTGTTGTGCATAGATTTGGTTTACAGTGTTCGGGATGGCTGCGACGATACCTGCAAAGATCAGGATCGAAATACCATTTCCAACACCTTTAGCCGTGATTTGTTCACCCAACCACATAAGAAAAGCCGTACCGGCCGTCAATACTAACGCAATAAGAAGGTACGTACTTGGTCCCGGGCTTTGAATGAGCATCCCACCATAGATTCTATTGAAGCCATAGGACATACCGAAAGCTTGAATAAAACCTAAGATGATGGTGAAATATCGTGTGAACTGGGCTAATTTACGACGACCCACTTCGCCTTGCTTCGACCATTCCGTAAACTTCGGAACAACATCCATTTGCAGGAGCTGTACGATGATGGAAGCCGTGATATACGGCATGATCCCCATCGCGAAGATCGAGAAGTTCTGAAGTGCACCGCCACCAAATGTATTCAGGAATCCTAGAAGCCCCGCCTGGTCTTGCATTTTCAATACTTCAGCGTCTACGTTTGGTACCGGGATAAAGGTACCAAGACGAAAGACAATTAACATTAGAAGGGTGAAGATAATTTTATTTCTTATATCACCCACGCGCATAAAATTGGAGACAGTTCGAAACATTAGATCACCTCGGTTGTACCGCCAGCAGCTTCGATAGCTTCTTTAGCAGTGGTTGAGAATTTAGTTGCTTTAACAGTAAGCTTTTTCTCGATTGAACCTTTACCAAGAATCTTGATTCCTGCTTTTTCGTTACTTACCACACCAGTTTCAACTAGTAGGGCTGGAGTAACTTCTGTACCATCTTCGAAGCGATTTAATGCGTCAAGGTTGACGATTGCATACTCTTTACGATTGATGTTCGTGAATCCACGTTTAGGAAGACGTTGGAATAATGGAGTTTGACCACCTTCGAAGCCAGGACGAGTTCCACCGCCTGAACGGGCGTTTTGTCCTTTATGACCTTTACCAGATGTCTTACCATTACCTGAACCAATACCACGTCCTACACGGTTACGGACTTTACGAGAACCTTCTGCAGATTGTAATTCATGTAATTTCATGTCGGCACCTCCTTCTTTATAAACGTTAGGAATTATTTTTCAGTTACAGTCACAAGGTGAGAAACCTTGTTGATCATGCCGCGGATTGCAGCATTATCTTGTTGCTCGACTGTTTGATGCATTTTGCGAAGTCCCAAAGCTTCAACAGTTTTACGTTGATCTTGAGGACGGCCAATGATGCTGCGAGTGAGGGTAATTTCTAGTTTATTAGCCATCGTTATCCCTCCCTTAACCTAAGATCTCTTCTACTGATTTACCACGTAGTTTTGCTACGTCTTCAGCACGCTTAAGTTGTGTAAGACCTTGGATTGTTGCGCGAACCATGTTGATTGGAGTGTTAGATCCCAATGACTTAGAAAGGATATCTTGAACACCAGCCAACTCCAGTACCGCACGGACAGGTCCACCAGCGATGATTCCAGTACCGGCAGAAGCTGGCTTGATCAGGATTTGTCCTGCGCCAAACTGACCAGTAACTTGGTGAGGTGTAGTTCCACCTACCATAGGAACTTCGATTAGATTTTTCTTCGCATCTTCAATCGCTTTACGGATTGCATCTGGTACCTCTTGCGCTTTACCAGTTCCGAAGCCAACATGGCCGTTTTTGTCACCTACTACTACTAGAGCAGCAAAGCGGAAACGACGTCCACCTTTAACAACTTTCGCAACACGATTGATTGTAACTACGCGTTCTTCAAATTCGAGTTTGCTTGAATCAATACGACTCATCTGGATTGTCCCTCCTTTTTATTAAAATTCTAGGCCGTTTTCACGAGCTGCTTCAGCCAAAGCTTTAACGCGGCCATGGTATAGATATCCACCACGGTCGAATACCACTGATTTAAGGCCTTTTTCTACAGCTTTTTTCGCAACTAGTTCTCCAACTTTCGCTGCTGCTTCAACAGTTGCAGTTGCTTCAGTTCCGAAATCTTTATCTTGAGAAGATGCACTCACTAGAGTTACACCATTAGTATCATCGATAAGTTGAGCGTAGATATTTTTATTAGAACGGAAAACGTTCAGACGAGGACGAGTTTCAGTTCCAGTAATTTTTGAACGGACACGGGCATGTCTTTTCTTACGTGTTTTGTTCTTATCTGGCTTAGTAATCACCTACGGTCACTCCTTTCTTTAGCCTACGCGGCATTATTTACCTGTTTTACCTTCTTTACGACGAACATATTCGCCTTCGTAGCGAATACCTTTTCCTTTGTAAGGCTCAGGAGAACGTACTGCACGGATGTTAGCAGCTAATGCGCCAACGCGTTCTTTGTCGATTCCTTTGATGGAAATCTTAGTGTTTGCTGGTACTTCGATCTCGATGCCTTGTTCTGGTTCGATCTCAACTGGGTGAGAGTAACCAACGTTAAGCACAAGTTTCGTACCTTGTTTTTGAGCACGGTAACCAACACCGACTAGCTCTAGGTTGCGTTGGAATCCTTTAGAGACTCCTTCAACCATGTTCGCGATCAAAGCACGAGTTGTACCGTGAAGCGCGCGGTGTTCTTTAGCATCAGAAGGACGGGTAACTGTAGCAGTTGTCCCTTCTACTTCTACTTTAATATCTGAATTGAATGTACGAGAAAGTTCCCCTTTAGGTCCTTTTACAGTGACGAGATTGTTCTCAGCTACTGTAATTGTAACATCAGATGGAATTTCGATTGGTAGTTTACCTACACGTGACATCCTGTTGCACCTCCATTCGTTTAAAAAATATTACCAAACGTAAGCTAGTACTTCTCCGCCAACTTGTTTAGCGCGGGCTTCTTTGTCAGTCAAGACACCTTGAGAAGTTGATACAAGCGCGATACCCAGTCCGTTAAGAACTTTAGGTACTTCTGTAGATTTTGCATATACACGTAAACCAGGTTTAGAGATACGCTTCAATCCAGTGATTACACGTTCGTTGTTGCTTCCGTATTTCAAGAAGATACGGATAAGACCTTGTTTGTTGTCTTCCACGTATTCTACATCACGTACGAAACCTTCACGTTTAAGGATTTCAGCGATTTCTTTCTTGATGTTAGAAGCAGGAACTTCTAGTCTTTCGTGACGAACCATGTTCGCATTACGGATGCGAGTAAGCAAATCTGCAATTGGATCTGTCATTGTCATAATAATTTACCTCCTTCCCAATATAGGGTTTTACCAACTAGCTTTCTTAACGCCAGGAATCTGACCCTTGTATGCAAGTTCACGGAAACAAATACGGCAAAGCTTGAATTTACGGATGACTGAATGAGGACGTCCGCAACGCTCACAACGTGTGTACGCTTGAACATTATGCTTTGGAGTACGTTTTTGTTTCGCAATCATTGATTTTTTAGCCACGATTTCGCCTCCCTTACTTTTGGAATGGCATTCCGATTTGTGTCAATAATTCACGAGCTTCTTCGTCTGTGTTTGCAGTAGTTACGATAACGATATCCATACCGCGTACTTTAGACACTTTATCATAATCGATCTCAGGGAAAATCAATTGCTCTTTAACTCCAAGAGTGTAGTTACCGCGACCGTCGAATGCTTTTTTAGAAACACCACGGAAGTCACGTACACGTGGAAGTGAAACAGAAATCAATTTGTCTAGGAATTGGTACATGCGCTCGCCGCGAAGAGTTACTTTCGCACCGATTGGCATACCTTCACGAAGACGGAAACCTGCGATTGATTTTTTAGCTTTAGTTACAACTGGTTTTTGACCAGTGATTTGCATCAACTCATCAACTGCTACGTCAAGAGATTTTGAGTTTTGTACAGCATCGCCGACACCCATGTTGACAACGATTTTCTCAACTTTAGGCACTTCCATTACTGATTTGTAATTGAATTTGCTTACTAAAGCCGGGCTGATTTCTTTTTGGAATTTTTCTTTTAGGCGGTTCATACAGAATACCTCCCTTCTTAGTTATCTTTATCGTTGTTAAGTGGAAGAACTTCACCTGATTTTTTTGCAACACGTACTTTTTTGCCGTCTTCTGTTTTGTAGCCTACACGAGTCGGTTCGTTCGTCTTAGGATCCAAGATCATAACGTTCGATACGTGAACAGAAGCTTCCTGACTGATGATTCCACCTTGTGGGTTCATCTGTGAAGGTTTCGCGTGTTTTTTCACAACGTTGATTCCTTCAACCAGTACACGGTCTTTTTTAGGGAATGCAGCAAGAACAACACCTGTTTTGCCTTTGTCTTTCCCGGTAATAACCATTACTTTATCGCCTTTTTTTACATGCATTTCATCGCACCTCCTTGAATGGCCCAATGGTAATCTATTAAAGAACTTCTGGAGCTAGAGAAACAATTTTCATGAAGTTGCTGTCGCGTAGTTCACGGGCAACTGGTCCGAAGATACGAGTACCACGTGGTCCTTTGTCGTCACGGATGATCACACATGCGTTCTCATCGAACTTGATGTATGTTCCATCTTGACGGCGCACACCAGACTTAGTACGTACGACAACTGCTTTAACTACTTCACCTTTTTTAACAACGCCACCTGGTGTTGCTTGTTTTACTGTACACACGATAACATCACCGATGTTAGCCGTTTTGCGTCCAGATCCACCAAGCACTTTAATGGTTAGCACTTCACGTGCACCAGAGTTGTCAGCAACTTTCAAACGTGATTCTTGTTGAATCATGTAGGTAACCTCCCTTCGGAATAAAAACTATCCGAACTGTATTAGATAATAACTGCTTTCTCAACAACTTCTACTAAACGGAAACGTTTTGTAGCAGATAGTGGGCGAGTCTCCATGATGCGTACGATGTCGCCGATTTTTGCTTCGTTGTTCTCATCATGAGTTTTGAACTTCTTAGAGTACTTTACGCGCTTGCCGTATAGAGAATGCTTTTTGTAAGTTTCTACCATAACCGTTACTGTTTTGTCCATTTTATCGGAAACAACACGGCCAGTGTAAACCTTACGTTGGTTGCGGTCACTCATTTAAGCAAACCTCCTCTCAAATTAATTGTTAACCCCGATCTCTCTTTCACGGATGACAGTTTTCATACGAGCGATTCCTTTGCGGACTTGGCTGATACGAGCAGTGTTCTCAAGTTGGCCAGTCGCAAGTTGGAAGCGAAGGTTGAATAGCTCTTCTTTAAGGGTCTTTACTTTTTGTTCAATTTCGGCAGTGGTTAGGTCACGAATTTCATTAGTTTTCATTGGATTCACCACCAATTTCTTCTCGTTTTACAAACTTGCATTTGATTGGAAGCTTGTGTGCTGCAAGACGAAGTGCTTCACGAGCAACCTCTTCAGATACACCAGCAATTTCGAACAAGATTTTCCCAGGTTTCACGACTGCTACCCAGCCTTCAGGAGCACCTTTACCGGAACCCATCCGTACTTCTAGAGGTTTTGCAGTGTAAGGCTTATGAGGGAAGATTTTAATCCAAACTTTACCGCCACGTTTCATGTAACGAGTCATAGCGATACGAGCGGATTCGATTTGGCGGTTTGTGATCCATGAAGCTTCAGTAGCTTGAAGACCGTATTCACCGAATGCTACTTCCTGACCGCCTTTTGCGCGACCACGCATTTTACCACGGTGTTCGCGGCGATGTTTAACGCGTTTAGGTAATAACATAATTATTTGCCTCCTTCCTCAGATTTCTTCTTTGTCGGAAGAACTTCTCCACGGTAGATCCATACTTTGACACCAAGTTTACCGTAAGTTGTGTCAGCTTCTGCATGAGCATAGTCGATGTCAGCACGAAGTGTATGAAGTGGAACAGTACCTTCACTGTAGTGTTCAGCACGAGCGATATCAGCTCCGCCAAGACGGCCAGATACTTGAGTTTTGATTCCTTTAGCGCCAGCACGCATTGCACGTTGGATCGTTTGCTTTTGAGCACGACGGAAAGAAACACGGTTTTCAAGTTGACGAGCGATGTTTTCAGCGACTAGTTTCGCATCAACGTCTGCACGTTTGATTTCAACGATATTGATGTGTACACGTTTAGCAGTAAGCTCGTTAAGTGCTTTACGAAGAGCTTCAACTTCAGTACCACCTTTACCGATAACCATACCTGGTTTAGCCGTATGAATTGTAATGTTGATTCGGTTTGCAGCGCGTTCAATTTCTACTTTAGAAACAGAAGCGTCTACTAAGCGTTTAGCAATATATTCACGGACTTTGATGTCTTCGTGTAATAGATTAGCGTAATCTTTATCTGCGTACCATTTAGATTCCCAATCACGAATTACACCGACACGGAGTCCGACCGGATGTACTTTTTGACCCACAGCTTATCCCTCCTTCTTTTCTGATACTACAAGTGTAATGTGACTTGTACGTTTGTTGATTTGGCTTGCACGACCCATCGCACGAGGACGGAAACGTTTAAGCGTTGGTCCTTCATTTACATAAGCCTCAGTTACTACAAGGCTGTTGATGTCCATGTCATAGTTATGCTCTGCGTTTGCGATAGCAGATTTAAGTACTTTCTCGATTACTGGTGAAGCTGCCTTAGGCGTGTGATTAAGAATCGCAACTGCTTCTCCAACTTGCTTACCTCGGATTAGATCAACGACTAAACGTACTTTACGAGGAGCAATACGTACTGTTCTTGCAACAGCTTTTGCTTGCATTAGGATACCCTCCCCTCAATTTTAGCGTCTTGTTTTCTTATCGTCACTACCGTGACCTTTGTAAGTACGTGATGGCGCGAATTCGCCAAGCTTGTGACCTACCATGTCTTCAGTGACGTATACAGGTACATGTTTACGACCATCGTAAACTGCGATAGTGTGACCGATGAATGCTGGGAAAATCGTTGAACGACGAGACCAAGTTTTAACAACTTGTTTGCCTTCAGTTTCGTTCAATTTTTCGATCTTGTTAATCAAATGATCATCAACAAAAGGTCCTTTTTTTAAGCTACGACCCATGGTTGAACCTCCCTTCGTGATTGGTCTACGGCTCTTTGATCGAACCGTAGTACAATCCCGTTATTTTTTGCGGCTACGCACGATAAATTTATCAGATTTATTGTTTTTCTTACGTGTTTTGTATCCAAGAGTCGGTTTGCCCCAAGGAGACATTGGTGATTTACGTCCGATAGGAGCGCGTCCTTCACCACCACCGTGTGGGTGATCATTAGGGTTCATTACAGAACCACGGACAGTTGGGCGCTTGCCTAACCAGCGTGAACGACCGGCTTTACCGATGTTGATCAATTCGTGTTGTTCATTTCCAACTTGACCTACAGTAGCACGACAAGCAGAAAGGATCATGCGAGTTTCACCAGAGTTCAAACGAACAAGTACGTATTTGCCTTCTTTACCAAGAACTTGTGCAGAAGTACCTGCAGAACGTACAAGCTGACCGCCTTTACCAGGTTTAAGCTCGATGTTGTGTACGATTGTACCAACAGGGATGTTGATTAGTGGAAGTGCGTTACCCACTTTGATATCTGCTTCAGATCCAGACATTACTTCCATACCTACAACCAAAGTTTTAGGAGCCAGGATGTAACGCTTTTCACCATCAGCGTAGTTGATTAGTGCAATGTTTGCAGAGCGGTTTGGATCGTATTCGATCGTAGCAACGCGTCCAGGTATACCATCTTTTTCACGTTTGAAGTCGATGATACGGTATTGACGCTTGTGACCGCCGCCTTGATGACGAACTGTTAACTTACCTTGGTTGTTACGACCACCCTTTTTGTGCAGGGGCGCTAGAAGTGATTTTTCGGGAGAATCAGTAGTGATCTCTGCGAAATCAGAGCTAGTCATGCCGCGACGACCATTAGAGGTAGGTTTATACTTTTTAATCGCCATGTTTTTTCCCTCCTCTTCTTAATTGAATGAATTATACTTCAAAGAATTCGATTTCGTTGCTTTGAGTTGTAAGTTTAACGACAGCTTTACGACGCTTGTTAGTGTAACCAGCGTGTTTACCCATACGCTTGAACTTACCTTTGTAGTTCATGATGTTGACTTTATCTACTTTCACATCGAAGATTTCTTCGACAGCGTATTTTACTTGAGTTTTAGTCGCTCTAGTATCTACTTCGAAAGTATATTTTTTTTCAGACATAAGATCAGTTGAAGCCTCTGTAATTACGGGGCGCTTAATGATATCACGTGCATCCATTATGCGAGCACCTCCTCTACTTTTTCAACAGCTGATTTAGTCATCACTAGTTTGTCATGTCCCAATACGTCTAGAACGCTGATTCCAGAAGCAGTAACAACTGTTACTCCAGGGATGTTACGAGCTGAAAGTGCTACGTTTTCGTCAAGACCATCAGTCACTACCAATGTTTTGGCGTTGATTGAAAGACCTTTCAGTACGTTTGCAAATTCTTTCGTTTTTGGTGCATCGAATGACAATGCTTCCAATACTAGGATGTTTTCTTCTACCACTTTAGTAGAAAGAGCAGATTTAATCGCTAAGCGACGAACCTTCTTAGGAAGTTTGTAGCTGTAGCTGCGTGGAACCGGTCCAAATACGGCACCACCACCGCGCCATTGTGGAGAACGGATTGACCCTTGACGAGCACGACCTGTTCCTTTTTGACGCCAAGGCTTACGACCACCGCCACGTACTTCAGAACGATTTTTAACTTTGTGATTACCTTGACGTAAAGAAGCTCTTTGCATCAAGACTGCTTCAAACAATACTTGTTTGTTTGGTTCGATACCAAATACTGATTCGTTAAGTTCGATATCACCAACTTTAGAACCGCTTTGGTTAAATAATGCTACTTTCGGCATTCTTGTTTCCTCCTTTCTTAGAAAGTTCTATTAGTTTGCTTTTACAGCAGATTTTACTTTGATCAATTGTTTCTTAGGTCCAGGTACATTACCTTTCACTAGAAGCAAGTTGCGCTCAGCATCTACTTTTACGATTTCAAGGTTTTGAATCGTGATTTGTTCTCCACCCATACGTCCTGGTAGCAATTTACCTTTGAATACGCGGTTTGGATCAACTGGACCCATTGAACCTGGGCGACGGTGATAACGGCTACCGTGGGACATTGGTCCACGAGATTGGTTATGACGCTTGATCGCACCTTGGAATCCTTTACCTTTTGAAACTCCTGTTACATCCACTACATCTCCTGCAGCGAAAATATCAACTTTGACTTCCTGACCAACTTCGTACTCTTCTACGTTTACACCGCGGATTTCACGGATGAAGCGCTTAGGAGCAGTTTCAGCTTTAGCAACGTGGCCCTTTTCCGGCTTGTTGGAAAGCTTTTCGCGTTTGTCTTCAAAACCTACTTGGATCGCTTCATAGCCATCAACTTCGATAGATTTTTTTTGAAGAACAACGTTTTGAGCTGCCTCGATTACCGTTACAGGGATAAGATCACCGTTCTCAGCGAAAACTTGAGTCATACCGATCTTTCTTCCTAAGATTCCTTTGGTCATTAGTCACACCTCCTGTGATTATGTGTTTTATGTTTTAAAGTTTGATTTCGATATCTACACCAGACGGTAAGTCCAAACGCATAAGCGCATCAACTGTTTGTGGTGTTGGGTTTACAATGTCGATTAAGCGTTTGTGTGTACGCATTTCGAATTGCTCACGAGAGTCCTTGTATTTATGCACAGCACGAAGAATTGTGTAAATAGACTTCTCTGTTGGAAGTGGGATCGGTCCTGAAACCGCCGCACCAGAACGTTTTGCTGTTTCAACAATCTTCTCAGCTGATTGATCAAGAATCCTGTGATCATAAGCCTTCAAACGGATACGAATCTTTTGTTTTGCCATTATTTTCCCTCCTTTTTCGCCTATTTTTAAATAGACATTCTCCACAGAAATTTCCCACACACTCGCCATGGCAAAGCGGCCGGGTGTGTCAGCAACCTTCTGTTTCATCGCAGTCAAAGACCAACATTGTCTATTATAACTAAAATACCCACGGAATGCAAGGGTTTCTTGCAACTTCTATAGGTTTTGCACACTTTCTCTATTATACAAACGATTCATGATGTTTTCAAGTCCGCACGGTATT
Organism: Rossellomorea sp. RS05; assembly: GCF_039822645.1. Classification (NCBI taxonomy): domain Bacteria; kingdom Bacillati; phylum Bacillota; class Bacilli; order Caryophanales; family Bacillaceae; genus Rossellomorea; species Rossellomorea sp. RS05. Next base: position 23,346 of record NZ_JBDKWY010000013.1, read on the forward strand.
TTCACAATATTTAAAGTAGAGATCCATCTTCCTTTTATATAGTTGATCCATCCGCATCTAGATCATCCACACTGTTATATAGAAGAAACTCATATGCTGAATGAGCATTCTGCTTAAAGACAAAATAAAAAGCCAGATGGAGGATATCCATCTGGCTTAAAAGTGAATCAATTATTTTTGGATTGAAGCTACAACGCCAGCTCCAACTGTACGTCCACCCTCACGGATAGAGAACTTAGTACCTTCTTCGATCGCGATTGGCGCGATTAGCTCAACAGTCATTTCGATGTTGTCGCCAGGCATAACCATTTCTACGCCTTCAGGAAGATTACAGATACCAGTTACGTCAGTTGTACGGAAGTAGAACTGTGGGCGGTAGTTAGTGAAGAATGGAGTGTGACGTCCACCTTCTTCTTTTGAAAGAACATAAACTTCAGCTTTGAAGTTAGTGTGTGGAGTGATTGTACCTGGTTTAGCAAGTACTTGACCACGTTGGATGTCTTCACGTGCTACACCACGAAGAAGCGCACCGATGTTGTCACCAGCTTCAGCATAGTCAAGAAGCTTACGGAACATTTCAACACCTGTTACAGTAGTCTTTTTGTTCTCTTCAGCAATACCGATGATTTCAACTTCGTCACCGACTTTAACTTGTCCACGCTCAACACGACCAGTAGCAACTGTACCACGACCAGTGATTGAGAATACGTCCTCAACTGGCATCATGAATGGTTTTTCAGTGTCACGCTCTGGAGTTGGGATGTAAGAATCTACAGCTTCCATAAGTTCGAAGATTTTAGCTTCCCACTCAGCATCTCCTTCAAGAGCTTTAAGTGCAGAACCTTTGATTACTGGAATGTCATCACCAGGGAAGTCATACTCAGAAAGAAGGTCACGAACTTCCATTTCAACTAGTTCAAGAAGTTCTTCGTCATCTACCATGTCACATTTGTTCATGAATACAACAAGGTAAGGTACACCTACTTGACGAGAAAGAAGGATGTGCTCACGAGTTTGTGGCATTGGGCCATCAGCAGCAGATACTACTAGGATCCCACCATCCATTTGAGCAGCACCAGTGATCATGTTTTTAACATAGTCAGCATGTCCTGGGCAGTCAACGTGTGCATAGTGACGAGTATCAGTTTCGTACTCAACGTGTGCTGTAGAGATTGTGATTCCACGTTCTCTTTCTTCTGGAGCACCATCGATTTGGTCATAAGCCATTGCAGTTCCACGACCATACTTCTTGTGAAGAGTAGTTGTGATTGCAGCAGTTAGAGTTGTTTTACCATGGTCAACGTGACCGATTGTACCGATATTCGCATGTTGCTTGGAACGATCAAATTTTTCCTTACCCATTTGAAAATCCTCCTTTAATTTGAAAGAAAATTGGTTTATTCATTTAGTCCAGAAGTGGATGACTCCACTTCCGGGACAAGTAAAGCTTACAATTGTATTTATACTTTATTGAAAAGAATAAATCAATTATTCGCCTTTATTTTTTTTGATGATCTCTTCAGAGATTGACTTAGGTACTTCTTCGTAGTGGTCGAAGTGCATAGAGTATGTTCCGCGCCCTTGTGTATTAGAACGTAGGGACGTTGCATAACCAAACATTTCTGATAGAGGTACGAACGCTTTAACGACTTGAGCGTTACCACGTGCTTCCATACCTTCTACGCGTCCACGACGGGAAGTAACGTCACCCATGATATCTCCAAGGTATTCCTCAGGGATAACAACCTCTACCTTCATCATTGGCTCAAGGATGACTGGCTTACATTTAGAAGCCGCATTCTTAAGGGCCATTGAAGCGGCGATTTTGAACGCCATTTCAGAGGAGTCAACGTCATGGTATGATCCGTCGAATAGTTTCGCTTTAACATCAACCAATGGGAATCCAGCAAGTACTCCGTTATCAAGAGCGTCTTCAAGACCAGCTTGAACAGCAGGGATGTATTCACGTGGAACAACACCACCGACGATTCCGTTCTCGAATTCGAAACCTTTACCTTCTTCGTTAGGTGCAAACTCGATCCAAACGTGTCCGAATTGACCGCGTCCACCAGATTGACGTGCGAACTTACCTTCAACGCGCGCTGTATCGCGGAACGTTTCACGGTAAGATACTTGAGGAGCTCCTACGTTTGCTTCTACTTTGAACTCGCGACGCATACGGTCAACGATGATGTCCAAGTGAAGCTCACCCATACCGGCGATGATTACTTGTCCAGTTTCCTGGTCAGTATGCGCACGGAAGGTCGGATCTTCCTCTTGAAGTTTTTGAAGTGCAGTAGTCATCTTATCCTGGTCAGCCTTTGACTTAGGCTCAACAGATAGTGAGATAACCGGTTCTGGGAATACCATGGATTCGAGGATAACAAGGCTCTTCTCATCACATAGTGTGTCACCAGTACTAGTATCTTTAAGACCAACTGCAGCTGCGATATCTCCAGCATATACTTTTGAAATTTCTTCACGGCTGTTCGCATGCATTTGCAGGATACGTCCTACACGCTCACGCTTGCCTTTAGAAGAGTTTCGTACGTATGAACCTGACTCAAGGACACCAGAGTATACGCGGAAGAAAGTAAGCTTACCAACATAAGGGTCGGTTGCTACTTTGAACGCTAGTGCTGAGAATGGTGCTTCGTCGCTTGATGGACGAGTCACTTCTTCTTCAGTATCTGGAACGAAACCTTTGATGTCAGCAACGTCAGTAGGAGCTGGGAGGTAATCGATAACGGCGTCAATCAACAATTGAACACCTTTGTTTTTGAAGGCAGATCCGCAGACAACCGGATAGAATTCAACAGTTAGCGTAGCGTTACGGATCGCTGTTTTCAATTCTTCGTTTGTCAGTTCTTCACCTTCAAGGTATTTCATCATGAGCTCTTCATCAAGTTCAGATACCGCTTCAATCAACTTGGCACGGTATTCGTCAGCTTGATCTTTGTACTCATCAGGAATTTCACGGTCTTCAGCGCGAGTTCCAAGATCATCTTCGTAGTAGTAAGCTTTCATTTCTACTAAGTCGATGATACCTTCAAAGTCATCTTCAGCTCCGATTGGAAGCTGGATAGGATGAGCATTCGCACCAAGGCGATCATGAAGTGTTCCTACAGAGTAAATGAAGTCAGCACCGATTTTATCCATCTTGTTGACGAATACTACACGAGGAACCCCGTAAGTAGTAGCTTGGCGCCAAACTGTTTCAGTTTGAGGCTCAACACCAGATTGAGCATCAAGTACCGCTACAGCACCATCAAGTACACGAAGTGAACGCTCAACTTCAACAGTGAAGTCTACGTGTCCCGGTGTATCGATGATGTTGATACGATGGCCTTTCCATTGAGCTGTTGTCGCAGCAGAGGTGATCGTGATTCCACGCTCTTGCTCCTGCTCCATCCAGTCCATTTGAGAAGCACCTTCGTGAGTTTCTCCAATCTTATGGATACGACCAGTATAGAATAGGATACGCTCAGTAGCAGTTGTTTTACCGGCATCGATGTGAGCCATGATACCGATATTACGAGTGTTTTCTAAGGAGAACTCTCTTGCCATGTGGTCTTTCTCCTTCCTAATATAAAAATTAATGTGTTGGTCGGATTACCAGCGATAGTGAGCAAACGCTTTGTTCGCTTCAGCCATCTTATGTGTATCTTCACGCTTCTTAACAGAAGCACCAGTGTTGTTCGCTGCATCAAGAATTTCGTTAGCTAGACGCTCTTCCATCGTTTTCTCACCGCGAGAACGGGAATAGTTTACTAACCAGCGAAGTCCTAGAGTCGTACGACGCTCCGGACGAACCTCAACAGGAACTTGGTAGTTTGAACCACCTACACGACGAGCTTTCACTTCCAATACCGGCATGATATTTTTCAAAGCTGCATCGAATACTTCCATTGCATCTTTACCGCTGCGTTCTGCGATTAGATCAAACGCTGCGTATAGTTTCTTTTGTGCTTTACCGCGCTTACCGTCGATCATGATTTTGTTGATCAGACGAGTAACCAATTTAGAATTGTAAATCGGATCAGGTAAAACGTCTCTTTTTGCTACAGGGCCTTTACGTGGCATGGGATTTCCTCCTTTCAACGAGAAATGAATATGGTAGTTTTATTATTTTTTAGCTTTAGGGCGCTTAGTTCCGTATTTAGAACGTCCTTGCATACGACCGTCAACACCAGCTGTATCAAGAGCACCACGTACGATGTGATAACGTACCCCTGGTAAATCTTTTACACGTCCTCCACGGATAAGCACGACACTGTGCTCTTGAAGGTTGTGTCCGATACCAGGAATGTAAGCAGTAACCTCGATTCCGTTAGTCAAGCGAACACGTGCATATTTACGCAATGCGGAGTTCGGTTTTTTCGGAGTCATTGTACCAACACGAGTACATACACCACGTTTTTGTGGAGAAGACAAGTTAGTGTGCACTTTTTTGAAGCTGTTGTAGCCTTTGTTAAGTGCTGGTGATTTTGATTTTGTTGATTTAGACTGACGAGGTTTGCGAACTAATTGGTTAATAGTAGGCATTATGTTTTCCTCCCTTCTTATTTGGTAAGCCCACACATCCAGGTGGATCATTTTTGGGTAAAAGTAAAGCCTTTGCAGATCATCTCTACAAAAACTATTTTACTGTATTATCGCAACAGCTGCCGCCCCGACATCTATCCCGCACGATTTACCGAGTTTCTTCATCGAATCAACTTTGGTATAGGGTACGTTCAGATCGATTGCGGTCTGCAAAACGTTCGCGGTCACTTTCGGATCAGCATCTTCCGCTATGACTACTTCGGTTACCTGACCGGCTTTCAGAGCTTTCACTGCTTGCTTTGTTCCTACAATAACGTCTTTCGCCTGCGATACTTTTTCATAAGACATATCATATCCTCCAAAGTACAGGTTATTAATAGGAGCAACCTTGAATATATTATCATCTTCATATTCTAATGTCAACATCAGAACAAAAGATTTATAAAAGCCGACTCCCGGACGATGCGTCCGGGAGTCAGCTCCAAATCAATTAGTCGACAGTGACCGTCTCTTCAGAGATTTCTTCAGATAGGACCTGTTCGGCTCTGCGGTAACGCTGCATGCCTGTTCCGGCTGGAACCAACTTACCGATGATGACATTTTCCTTCAATCCAAGGAGCTCATCGCGCTTACCTTTGATTGCGGCGTCTGTCAACACGCGGGTTGTTTCCTGGAACGAAGCTGCTGACAAGAAGGAATCCGTTTCAAGGGAAGCCTTCGTGATTCCAAGTAGGACAGGGCGTCCGGTCGCAGGTGTATCGCCTTTAAGCAATGCACTTTCGTTCGCGTCCCTGAACTGATGGATGTCCATGAGTGTTCCCGGAAGTACTTCCGTTTCACCGGCATCGATGACACGTACTTTACGGAGCATTTGTCGCACCATGACTTCAACGTGCTTATCTCCGATTTCAACCCCTTGCATACGGTAAACTTTCTGTACCTCACGCAATAGGTATTCCTGTACGGCACCGACGTCGCGCACTTTGAGAAGTTCCTTCGGATCGATGGAACCTTCTGTGATCTCTTGACCACGCAGCACCCGGTCATTCACTGCGAATTTCAGGCGGGCCGTGTAAGGAGCTGTGTAGTTCCTTGACTCGACATCACCTTGTACAGTGATTTCATATTGACGATCTTTTCCTTCTGTAATGGACGTGATGACACCGTCCATTTCAGAAATGACCGCTTGACCTTTAGGGTTACGCGCTTCGAAGATTTCCTGGATACGTGGAAGACCTTGTGTGATATCGTCTCCTGCAACCCCACCGGTATGGAATGTACGCATTGTAAGCTGCGTTCCTGGTTCCCCGATGGATTGAGCGGCGATGATACCGACTGCTTCCCCGACTTCAACTTTTTGACCGGTTGCAAGGTTCGTACCGTAACATTTTTCACATACACCGTGACGGGTGTTACATGTGAAGGCAGAACGGATGGACACATGCTCGATACCTGCATCAACAATGGTTTTAGCCAGATCTTCGGTGATCAATTGATTTTCGTTCACAAGGATTTCATCTGTCTCAGGATGACGAAGTGTCTTACGTGAGTAACGACCGAGCAGACGCTCTTCAAGAGGTTCGATGATCTCTGTACCCTCTTTGATGGAGCCGACAAGGAGTCCCCTGTCTGTGCCACAGTCTTCTTCACGTACGATGACATCTTGTGCCACGTCAACCAGACGACGGGTCAGGTAACCTGAGTCGGCTGTTTTCAGGGCTGTATCGGCAAGACCTTTACGCGCACCGTGAGTGGAGATGAAGTATTCAAGTACCGTCAGACCTTCACGGAAACTTGATTTGATCGGCAATTCGATGATACGTCCAGCCGGGTTGGCCATGAGTCCGCGCATACCGGCAAGCTGAGTGAAGTTAGATGCGTTACCACGGGCACCAGAGTCACTCATCATGAAGATCGGGTTGCGTTTGTCCAACGTAGCCATCAATTTACCTTGAATGGTATCTTTAGCGGCACTCCAGATGGAGATGACGCGATCATATCTTTCCTCTTCGGTAATGAGACCGCGTTTGAATTGTTTCAAGACGTTATCCACTTTACCTTGAGCTTCAATCAGGATTTCCTCTTTTTCAGCAAGTACGACGATATCGGCGATACCGACCGTGATCCCTGCTTTAGTAGAGAATTTGAATCCGAGGTCCTTCATCTTATCAAGCATGCGTGAAGTTTCAGTGATGGCAAACTTCTTGAATACTTCAGCGATGATGTTTCCAAGGAATCCTTTTTTGAATGGATTGATCAATTCGCGCTCTTTGAACAGTGCTGGCACATCAGTTCCTGGGTTGACGAAGTATTTCTCCGGTGTTGCCACCTCGAGGTTCGTTTTCGTCGGTTCATTGATGAACGGGAATGTGTCAGGCAGGATTTCATTGAAGATTACCTTACCGACTGTTGTAACGAGCAGCTGTTTATTTTGTTGATCTGTGAACGTTTGGTTGTTGAGAGTTCCAGCATGGATCGCGATACGGGTATGAAGATGAGCAAAACCATTTTGGTATGCTAGCAATACTTCATTGGCATCATTGAAGATCATACCTTCACCTACAGCATCTTCACGCTCCAGGGTTAGATAATAGTTACCTAGTACCATATCCTGTGATGGTGTAACGACTGGCTTACCATCTTTCGGGTTCAGGATGTTCTGGGCAGCAAGCATGAGCATGCGCGCTTCTGCTTGTGCTTCAGAAGATAGTGGTACGTGGACCGCCATTTGGTCACCATCGAAGTCGGCGTTGTACGCAGTACATACGAGTGGGTGAAGACGGATCGCTCTACCTTCGACAAGGGTCGGTTCGAACGCTTGGATACCAAGTCGGTGAAGGGTAGGTGCACGGTTCAGAAGGACCGGATGCTCCTTGATGACGCCTTCTAGTACATCCCATACTTCAGGTTGTACGCGTTCGATCTTGCGTTTCGCACTCTTGATGTTGTGAGCAAGTCCACGCTCGACGAGTTCTTTCATGACGAAAGGCTTGAAGAGTTCAAGGGCCATCTCTTTCGGGAGACCACATTGGTACATTTTCAAGTTCGGTCCTACGACGATTACGGAACGGCCAGAGTAGTCAACACGCTTACCAAGAAGGTTTTGACGGAAACGTCCTTGCTTCCCTTTCAACATGTGAGAGAGGGATTTCAATGGACGGTTACCTGGTCCTGTTACCGGACGTCCGCGACGACCATTATCGATCAATGCATCGACTGCTTCTTGAAGCATACGCTTTTCGTTTTGAACGATGATGCTTGGAGCACCAAGGTCCAACAAGCGCTTCAGACGGTTGTTCCGGTTGATGACACGACGGTATAGATCATTGAGGTCGGATGTCGCAAAACGTCCACCGTCAAGCTGTACCATCGGGCGAAGTTCCGGTGGGATGACAGGAAGGACATCAAGGATCATCCAATCCGGATCATTCCCAGAACTCCTGAAGGATTCAACCACTTCAAGGCGTTTGATCGCACGTGTGCGGCGTTGCCCTTGTGCAGTCTTCAGTTCTTCTTTAAGGAAATCGGCTTCTTTATCAAGATCAAGATCTTGAAGAAGTTTTTTGATTGCTTCGGCACCCATGGCTGCATGGAATTTGACGCCGTATTTTTCACGGTATGCACGGTACTCTTTTTCAGAAAGCAATTGCTTCTTCTCAAGAGCCGTATCTCCCGGTTCTGTTACAACATAGGAAGCGAAGTAAATAACTTCTTCCAACGCCCTTGGGGACATGTCGAGGACAAGACCCATACGGCTTGGGATTCCTTTGAAGTACCAGATGTGTGATACAGGGGCAGCTAGTTCAATGTGACCCATGCGCTCACGGCGCACTTTCGCTTTAGTGACTTCGACGCCACAGCGGTCACATACTACACCTTTATAACGGACGCGCTTGTATTTTCCGCAGTGACATTCCCAGTCCTTTGTAGGACCGAAGATACGCTCACAGAACAAACCGTCTTTTTCTGGTTTAAGTGTACGATAGTTGATCGTTTCAGGTTTTTTAACCTCCCCGAAAGACCACGAACGGATCTTATCGGGGGAAGCTAAACCAATCTTCATATATTCGAAATTATTCACATCTAGCAAGGGGCCTACCTCCCTTTTAATCTACAGGCTCTAACCCTTATTGCTCAAAATTTATTCTTTGGACCCTACTGTCTCGGACTGTTTTTCATTGGAGATGTTGAGTGTATCGGCTTGCTGGCCTTCCTCTTCATCTTCAAGATCGCGCATTTCGATCTCTTCTTCTGTGCTTGATAGCATTTTGACATCCATGCCCAGACTTTGAAGCTCTTTGATCAGAACCTTGAATGATTCTGGAACTCCCGGTTCAGGGACATTTTCACCTTTGACGATGGCTTCATATGTTTTCACACGACCGACCACGTCATCCGATTTAACGGTAAGGATTTCTTGTAGCGTGTATGCAGCACCGTAAGCTTCAAGTGCCCATACCTCCATCTCACCGAAACGTTGCCCACCGAATTGTGCTTTACCACCAAGCGGTTGCTGGGTAACAAGTGAGTAAGGACCAGTTGAACGGGCATGCAGTTTATCGTCGACCATGTGAGCCAGCTTGATCATATACATGATTCCGACTGATACACGGTTATCGAACGGTTCACCTGTGCGGCCGTCGTAGAGGACCGTCTTGGCATCACGTGCCATTCCGGCTTCTTCGATTGTAGCCCACACATCTTCCTCGCGTGCTCCATCGAATACTGGAGAAGCAACGTGGATGCCCAGGTATCTTGCTGCCATACCAAGGTGAAGCTCAAGCACCTGTCCGATATTCATACGTGATGGTACCCCTAGAGGGTTAAGCATGATATCGATCGGAGTTCCGTCAGGCAGGAACGGCATATCTTCTTCCGGAAGGATCCGGGAGATAACCCCTTTGTTACCGTGACGACCGGCCATTTTATCCCCTTCAGAAATCTTACGTTTCTGAACGATGTAAACGCGGACCAGCTGGTTCACTCCTGGTGGCAGTTCGTCTCCATCTTCACGATTGAAGACTTTCACGTCAAGGATGATTCCGCCACCGCCGTGTGGTACACGGAGGGAAGTATCACGGACTTCACGTGCCTTCTCACCGAAGATGGCATGTAGAAGACGTTCTTCTGCTGTAAGCTCGGTCACACCTTTAGGCGTTACCTTACCGACTAGTAGGTCCCCGTCTTTCACTTCAGCACCGATACGGATGATTCCGCGCTCGTCAAGGTTGCGCAGTGCATCTTCCCCGACGTTCGGGATATCGCGTGTAATTTCTTCAGGTCCCAATTTCGTATCACGGGACTCTGATTCATATTCCTCGATATGAATGGATGTATACACATCGTCTTTTACAAGACGTTCGCTCATGATGATGGCATCTTCATAGTTGTAACCATCCCAAGTCATGAAGCCGACCATAACGTTTCGTCCAAGGGCCAATTCACCCTTCTCCATGGAAGGTCCATCAGCAAGGATTTCTCCTTTGACTACGCGGTCCCCTTCAGAGACGATCGGACGTTGGTTATAACAAGTTCCTTGATTGGAACGGATGAATTTTTGCATGCGGTACTTATCGAGGTCACCTTGTACTTCTTGACCGTCGATTTCTTTCACGCGGCGAACCCAAACCTGTTTCGCCTCGACTTTCTCTACGATCCCTTCATGCTTACAGATCACGGCAGCACCTGAGTCTTTGGCAGATACGTGTTCCATACCTGTTCCGACGATCGGTGATTCCGGATTCATAAGAGGTACCGCTTGACGCTGCATGTTCGCTCCCATCAGGGCACGGTTGGAGTCATCGTTCTCAAGGAACGGGATACATGCTGTCGCCGCTGAAACAACCTGTTTCGGAGATACGTCCATGTAGTCAAGACGTTCACGCTTGATGACCGTATTCTCACCGCGGAAACGGGAGATGACTTCTTCATCAAGGAATGAACCATCTTCGTCAAGGCGCGCATTGGCCTGTGCGACTACATAGTTATCTTCCTCATCGGCAGTCAAGTAATCGATGCGATCGGTCACTTTGCCTGTTTCAGGGTCGACACGACGGTAAGGTGTTTCGATAAAGCCGAATTTATTCACTTTCGCAAATGATGAAAGTGAGTTGATCAGTCCGATATTCGGACCCTCCGGCGTTTCGATCGGACACATACGCCCATAGTGGGAATAGTGAACGTCACGTACTTCAAAGCCTGCACGTTCACGGGTCAAACCACCAGGCCCGAGGGCAGAAAGACGACGTTTATGCGTCAATTCACCAAGAGGGTTCGTTTGGTCCATGAACTGGGAAAGCTGAGAGCTACCGAAGAACTCTTTAATGGATGCAATAACAGGGCGGATGTTGATCAGCTGTTGAGGCGTGATCGTATTCGTATCCTGGATTGACATCCTTTCGCGAACCACACGCTCCATACGGGAAAGACCGATACGGAACTGGTTCTGAAGCAATTCACCAACTGAACGAAGGCGACGGTTACCGAGGTGATCGATATCATCCGTCAATCCCACTCCGTGAAGAAGGTTGAAGAAATACGAGATGGAAGAAATGATATCTGCCGGTGTGATGTATTTAATCTCTTCTTCTACGTAAGCGTTACTCGTTACAGTGATTTCGTGCTCCCCTTCATCGTTCGGAGAATAAATCTTCACCGATTGAAGAAGGATATCATCATCAAGCACACCGCCATTTTGCTGGTACGTCTTGAAACCGATGCCTTCTTCAAGATAAGGAATGATCTTATCAAGGGCACGGCGGTCAAGGACTGTTCCTTTTTCAGCCAGGATTTCACCTGTTTCCGGATCTGCAAGAGTTTCGGCCAGGGTCTGGTTGAACAAACGGTTTTTGATATGAAGCTTTTTATTCATTTTATAGCGCCCAACGTTCGCTAAGTCATAGCGCTTAGGATCGAAGAAACGTGAAACGAGAAGGCTTTTCGCATTCTCTACTGTTGGCGGCTCTCCAGGACGGAGGCGCTCATAGATTTCGAGCAATGCTTTGTCGATGCCTTCTGTATTGTCTTTTTCAAGCGTGTTACGGATGTACTCGTTGTCACCGATCAGATCGATGATTTCTTGATCAGAGCCAAACCCAAGGGCACGTAAAAGAACCGTTACCGGCAGTTTGCGAGTTCTGTCAATTCGCACATATACTACATCTTTCGCATCTGTCTCATACTCAAGCCAAGCTCCGCGGTTTGGTATAACGGTAGCAGTGAACCCTTTCTTCCCGTTCTTATCTACTTTTCCACTGAAGTAGACACTAGGAGAACGGACGAGCTGAGAAACGATAACACGTTCCGCACCATTGATGACGAATGTACCTGTGTCGGTCATCAGTGGGAAATCACCCATAAATACGTCTTGATCCTTTACTTCTCCAGTTTCCTTATTAACAAGACGGACTTTCACCCTTAACGGAGCAGAGTATGTTACATCCCTCTCCTTTGATTCTTCCACCGAGTACTTTGGATCTCCAAGGCTGTAATCAATGAATTCCAAAGAAAGATTACCAGTAAAGTCCTCAATCGGAGAAATGTCGCGGAACATCTCTCTTAACCCCTCATCAAGAAACCATTGATACGAGGAAGTTTGAATTTCGATTAGATTCGGTAATTCTAAAACTTCACTGATACGCGCAAAACTTCTGCGTTGGCGGTGTCGTCCATACTGAACTAGTTGACCTGTCAACTGATTCACCCCTCAAATCAAGCGTTTTGGTTGTTCTATATGTCTTTGTGCAGTCATGCAAGTCTGCATAAGACAAAAAGAAAAAGGGTTTTAATGATAAAACCTCATTTTCATATGACGAACTATTATTTTATAATCTTTTCCAAATTATGCTCCAAGTATACATATAGGCATAATACCGGAAAATAATATTTTTGCATTTTATAATGTTATCATAGCAGAAATGCTACGTCAACGAATTTCTTTCACAGATCTCAGGATGTAGTACCCCTTCTTCTTCACGACCACTTCCACATTGGAAAATAACTCTTCCATTTTCTCCATGGCCGATGGCGCGCCCTGCTTCTTCTGGATCACGACCCATAGCTCGCCGTTTTCCGTCAGATGCTCTGCACTTTCTGTGAAAATCGCATGAACCGTTTCTTTACCTGCCCTTATCGGGGGATTGGTCAAGATCGCAGAGAACTTCTTCTCTTCTACTTGGTCAAATCGATCACTTCGGTAGATTTCCACATTTCCGATTCCATTGGCCTTGGCATTTTCAGATGCAAGAGAAAGCGCCCTTTCATTTACATCGATCATATGGACTTTCCTTTCGGGGAACTCTTTTGCAAGAGACAGCCCGATCGGACCATAGCCGCAACCCACATCAAGGACAGGACCTTCTACTCCGGCCGGTTCGAATGCATCGATCAGCACGCGGGAGCCGAAATCGACTTCTTTCTTCGAAAAGACACCATGGTCGGTTTTGAACCGGAATGAGTGACCGCGAAGATCGAAGGTGAAGTGCTGGGGATCACTCCCGACTTCAGGATTTTGTGAATAATAGTGGTTTGTCACTGAAATCATCTCCTCTGATCTGCCTGACATATCGGGTCATGCAGGAATCCACCTGTGAGCACACGCCACACAGGTAAAAGCAAGAAAAAAGCCCGCCATGATAGCGAGCTTTTCTTCTATAAGTTGAATTACTTAACTTCTACGCCAGCTCCAACTTCTTCAAGTTTAGCTTTAAGTTCTTCAGCTTCCTCTTTAGAAATACCTTCTTTAAGTGGTTTTGGAGTGTTATCAACAACTTCTTTCGCTTCTTTAAGGCCAAGACCTGTGATTTCGCGAACGACTTTGATGACTTTGATTTTTTGAGCTCCAGCGCTCTCAAGGATAACGTCGAATTCAGTTTTTTCAGCAGCAGCTTCTCCGCCACCAGCAGCTACAGCTACAGGTGCAGCAGCAGTTACTCCGAATTCTTCTTCGATTGCTTTAACTAGGTCGTTTAGTTCAAGAACTGACATTTCTTTGATCGCGTCAATGATTTGCTCTTTACTCATTTTATATTTCCTCCTTGTTATGGTTCGTTATTGGTTTGGTTAAACGGCTTGCTTTAACTTACGCGCCTTGCTCTTCTTTTTGATCGGCAACGGCTTTTGTAGCCAACGCGAAGTTGCGCATTGGTGCTTGAAGCACGCTGAGTAGCATAGAAAGAAGTCCTTCGCGGCTTGGAAGTTCAGCGATTGCTTTAACATCCTCAACGGAAGTGATTTGACCTTCGATGACACCCGCTTTGATTTCAAGGTTTTCGTGATCTTTCGCGAATGCGTTAAGGATCTTGGCAGGAGCTACAACTTCTTCCGTGCTGAACGCGATTGCGTTTGGACCAGTTAGGAATTCGTTAAGACCTTCAAGACCTGCTTCAGCAGCTGCACGACGTGTCATTGTGTTTTTGTACACTTTGAAGTCGATTCCAGCTTCGCGAAGTTGTTTACGAAGTTCAGTTACTTCGGAAACATCAAGTCCACGATAGTCAACAATGATTGTTGACACACTGTTTTTTAGTTTGTCAGAGATTTCTCCGACGATGTGTTGCTTTTGCTCTAGAATGCTGCTCATCATTACACCTCCTGTAGATTTACTGATGAACATTCATACCGTCATCCAATAAAAGATGCCCTTGCATCGGGTAGACACAAGGGCATTGCAAACACGCCGGAAGCATGTATTTTATCGCAATTACCTCGGTAGGGGATTAAGCCGTTGAAGGCTCCTACTGTCTACGGTACAAATGTATTCATTTTTCACAACAGGACTAATTATAACCATTAGCCTGCGGCAAGTCAATGCCAAATATTACTTAACAGCGAAAGTTGAAGGATCGACTTTAACGCCAGGTCCCATTGTAGAAGTTACGGAAACGTTCTTCACGTAAGTTCCTTTTGCTGCAGCAGGTTTAGCTTTAAGCATTGTGTCATACATCGTAGCAAAGTTTTCAACAAGCTTTTCGTTGTCGAAAGATACTTTACCAACCGGTACGTGTACGTTACCAGCTTTGTCAGCACGGTACTCAACTTTACCAGCTTTGATTTCGTTGACAGCTTTTTCAACGTCGAATGTAACAGTTCCAGTTTTAGGGTTTGGCATAAGGCCTTTTGGTCCCAATACGCGACCAAGCTTACCAACTTCACCCATCATGTCTGGAGTTGCAACGATTACGTCGAACTCGAACCAACCTTGGTTGATTTTGTTGATAAGGTCTGCATCACCTACGAAGTCAGCGCCAGCAGCTTCTGCTTCTTTTGCTTTTTCGCCTTTAGCGAATACAAGAACCTTTTGAGTTTTACCAGTACCGTGTGGAAGCACGACTGCTCCACGGATCTGCTGGTCGTTTTTACGAGTATCTACACCTAAGCGGAACGCTACTTCAACAGTTGCGTCAAACTTAGCGAAGTTTGTTTTCTTAACTAGTTCGATTGCTTCTTCAACTGAATAAGCAGTAGTACGATCTACTAGCTTTTGAGTTTCAAGAAACTTCTTGCCTTTTTTAGCCATTTTGAATATCCTCCTCATTGTGGTTTTAGCGGAATAACCTCCCACGAAATAAGGTTGCGAGAGTGAAACGTACATTTCATCATCGCAACCTCAGTCAACAGGAATCTGTTCGGTAGCAGGGATTAGTCTTCGATGACGATTCCCATGCTGCGTGCAGTTCCTTCTACCATGCGCATAGCTGATTCAACGCTAGCTGCATTCAGGTCAGGCATTTTTGATTCAGCAATTTCACGTACTTTATCGCGTTTAAGTGTTGCCACTTTTTTGCTGTTCGGTTCGCCTGAACCAGACTCGATACCAGCTGCTTTCTTAAGCAATACAGCAGCAGGTGGAGTTTTAGTGATGAATGTAAATGAACGGTCTTCAAAAACCGTGATTTCAACAGGAATGATTAAGCCAGCTTGATCGGCTGTGCGAGCATTGAATTCCTTACAGAATCCCATGATGTTAACACCTGCTTGACCTAGTGCAGGACCAACTGGTGGAGCTGGATTAGCTTTACCGGCAGGAATCTGCAATTTAACCATTTTGATAACTTTTTTAGCCACGAGACACACCTCCTTAAGTCCGTGATGTGGTTATTGGGTTGTACACCCTCCCACTCATGTAAAAAATGTCTTTATCAACATAAAGAACGTCTATTAGGTTCAGTGGCTCTCGTCGAGACGCACTGACTTATGAAATAGTATCATTTTTTCAGAGTGATTTCAAGTTCTTTTCCATTATAATTTATCGACTTGAGAGAAATCAAGTTCAACCGGCGTATCGCGGCCAAACATATTGACGTGCACTTTGAGCTTCGTTTTGGAAGAATCGATCTCTTCGATCGTCCCGGTGAAGTTTGCGAATGGACCTTCGTTGACCTTGACTGTTTCGCCAAGCTCGTAGTCCACTTCCACTTTCTTCTCGCTCATGCCCATCTGTTTCAACAGATTGGTCACTTCTTCCGGAAGAAGAGCTGTCGGCTTGGAGCCGGATCCCGATGAACCGACGAAGCCGGTCACACCCGGAGTATTCCGCACGACATACCATGAATCATCCGTCATGACGATCTCGACGATGACATAGCCTGGGAATACCTTCTTTTTGATTACTTTTTTCTTGCCGTTCTTGATGTCTGTCTCTTCCTCTTCAGGCACGATGACACGGAAGATCTTATCTTGCATCCCCATGGTTTCTACGCGCTTTTCCAGGTTGGCTTTGACTTTGTTCTCATATCCTGAATACGTGTGGACCACATACCAATTCTTTTCCATATGTTAGGACTCTCCAGTCCGTCCCTCCTCGCTTTGTAAGAATACACTTCCATCATCTCTTTCAGACAATGTAAAAAACCCGTAAAAGATAACGGGCTCAAAGGTCAGTACTCTATTATCGTCCATTATACCATGCTTTGACGGTATATATACAGGTAAATCTCTGTTTCTTTATTTTGAATCGATGAGGACTCGCATGAGTTCTGATATACCAAGGTCGATCACCGTGAAGAACAGGGCAAATACGACAACGGTCGTGATGACCGTGATGGTATAGCGCGTCAGCTCTTTGCGGGACGGCCAGCTAACCTTCCTCATTTCCGATGCTACGTTGCGAAAGAATTTAAACATCCGTTAGTAACCTCCAACTAGTATCAATGCTGTAGAGTTCCGTCCCCATCATTTTGTTTCCTTGTGAAGGGTGTGGGAATTGCACGTATTACAGAACTTCTTTAATTCTAATCGAACGGACTGATTCTGCTTGCCGGGAACGCTGTAGTTCCGCGATCCGCAAACGGTACAGGCCAGTATTAATTTCTTTGTCATCCTATCACCCGGTCCGGACCCTGTTCGGTCCATATTAAGTCCTATCAAAAATAACACGGTCACCAAATTGTGTCAATACGGTTACATGGTTATTTCCCGGACTTCCAAGTAGCGTTCAAGCTTCCGCTTCACGCGCTGCAATGCGTTGTCGATGGACTTCACATGACGGTTCAACTCTTCTGAGATTTCCTGGTAGGATTGCCCGTCAAGATACAATGCGAGCACCTTCCGTTCAAGATCACTCAGGAGCTCGGCCATCTTATCTTCCATATTATCGAATTCTTCACGGTTGATGATGAGAGCTTCAGGATCCATGACTTTTGCACCTGAGATGACATCGAGCAGCGTTCTGTCCGATTCGTCATCATAAATCGGCTTGTCCAATGACACGTAGGAATTGAGCGGTATGTGTTTCTGTCTAGTGGCTGTCTTGATGGCTGTTATGATCTGTCGGGTGATGCACAGTTCCGCAAACGCCTTGAAAGAGGTTAGCTTGTCCTCCCTGTAGTCGCGGATGGCCTTATAAAGGCCGATCATCCCCTCCTGCACGATATCTTCTTTATCTGCACCGATCAGGAAGTAGGAACGTGCTTTCGCCCTAACGAAATTGCGATATTTCTTAATCAAATAATCCAGCGCTTCGCTATGACCCTGATGAACCGCTTCTATGATTGCTTCGTCATCCATTGTCACCAATTTCTCGTCAAATGCTTCTGTCCTGGTGATATTGCTCACAGACATCCCCCCGCGCGTAGCAATAGATAGAAATATTATACATGACAGAAAATTCAATCGTCAACAGGTCATCGTTCCCCGCGCCGCCATTTCTCAAAGATTTCAGCGACTTCATTCGACAACGGTATCTTCGTAGGGGGCTTTCGGTCTGTCGAATTTCGTACTTTTTTTTCGATTTTCTTTTCGATGGCATTTACTTCGTTCAGAAGTTCCCTGGCCGATTTCCGCAGGGCTCCCTGACCGAATATCGCCCACTGCTCCGTGAAGTCAGACGTCGCTACATGGATCTGCGTCTTGATGTTGTTGAGCTCGATGGCGAGTTTCTCGATCCGCTCATCTGCCGTCTCATTCTCTTTGGTGAAGATTACTTCCACCTTGTAGTTGTTGTATTTCCTTGCGATTCCCTGCACGTAATAGGCGTCAAAAATGACGATCACCCGATAGCCGGTATACCCTTGGTATTCAGCCATCTGTTCCACCAGGCGGTCCCTGGCAGCCGACAAGTCCTTCTTCTTCAGCTCGTTCAGCTCGTGCCAGGCACCGATGATGTTATATCCGTCCACTAGGAGAATGTCCATGGCTATTCTCCCAGCGGGTGGCGAGTACGGTGAACCTCATACATTAAAATACTGGCTGCCACCGAGGCATTCAATGATGTCACATGTCCGACCATCGGCAGTTGGACAAGGAAGTCGCATTTATCCCTCAGGATCCTGCTCATCCCCTTGCCTTCGCTCCCGATGATCAAACCGATGGGAAGCGTACCGTCGAGCCTGCGGTAGTCCTGACTGCCCTTGGCATCCGTACCGGCGATCCATACACCGCGGTCCTTCAGTTCCTCGACTGCACGTGACAGGTTGGTGACCCGTGCCACGGGGATATGTTCAATGGCCCCGGTGGACGCTTTGGCCACCGTCGACGTTAAACCGACTGCGCGCCGCTTCGGAATGATGATCCCGTGTGCACCTGAAGCATCGGCGGTTCGCATGATGGAGCCAAGATTATGTGGATCTTCAAGCTCGTCCAAGATCAGGAAGAAAGGATCCTCCCCCTTTTCCTGTGCCTTCTTGAAGAGATCATCGATTTCTGCATACTGATAAGCTGCAACCGATGCAACGACACCCTGATGATTCTCGGGAACCATTTGTTCAATTTTCTTCTTCGGTACGAACTGGACCAGGATATTGGAGTCCTTCGCCAGACCGATGACCTGCTGCATCGATCCCTTCTGCGACCCCTCCTGGATCCAAATCTTGTTGATATCCCGCCCCGACTTCAATGCTTCAATGACGGGGTTACGTCCTCCAATAAAATCTAATTCGTTACTCATGCTCTTTCCTCCTTTCCTTTTTGTTCAAAGATCAACGTGATCAGTTCCTCCAGCCGCTCGATGCGATTCTGAAGGAAAAGAAATCCGAGCAGCGCTTCAAAAGCGGTACTATGCTTATACGTCTGCACATCTGTATTCTTGGGGGTGGTGCCGGATTTCGCATTCCTTCCCCGTTTGACGACCAGGACTTCCTCTTCAGAGAGGAGCTCTTCCTCGAACATCCACTTGAGGATTGCCGCCTGTGATTTTGCCGACACATAGCTCGTGGCGGCCCGGTGAAGCTGATTGGGCTTGACCCTTCCTTTGGTGAGGAGGAGCTGCCGCACATACGTTTCATACACGGCATCCCCCATATAGGCCAAGGCCAATGGATTCATTTGTTTCGCATCGATGTGCTCATTCGTTTCGTACAGCATCCTCAACCTCTTTTCCAGCGTGTGCCTTGAGGAGTGTCTTCGAGGATGATATTCCGCGCTTTCAACGTATCACGGATTTCATCTGCCAATTGGAAGTCACGGTCTTTACGTGCTTGAAGCCGCTTCTCGATCAGCTCATCGATCTCTTCATCTACAAGTTCTTCACTGGCAGCAAGGGAGAGCCCGAGTACGCTGAAGAACTCTTGGAACTGGGCGAGGAATGAATCAATGACGGCTGTCGAGGTGTTCTTTTCCATGAGGTAGTAGTTCGCCTGCCGGGAAAGTTCGAACAGGGAGGAGATTCCATTCGCCGTATTGAAGTCATCGTCCATCGCTTCGATGAATTGGTTCTTGAGAGCCGAGACCTTGCCGAACCATTCTAGATCGTGATCTGCAAGATTGGCACTCGTTTCCTTGCGATGCTGGAGATTATCATACGAGGTGCGGATACGGTCAAGGGCCGTCTTCGCGTTCTCCAGCAGCTCCAAGTTATAGTTGATCGGATGGCGGTAATGGACCGACAGCATGAAGAAACGCAGCACTTGCGGGTCGTGTTCCTTGATGATGTCGTGGACCAATACAAAGTTCCCCAAGGACTTCGACATTTTTTCGTTATCGATATTGATATATCCGTTATGAAGCCAGTATTTCGCGAAAGGCTTTCCGGTCAGGGCCTCTGATTGAGCAATCTCATTTTCGTGATGGGGGAATGTAAGATCCTGTCCGCCTGCGTGGATATCGATCGTATCCCCGAGGTAGCGCTTCGCCATGGCCGAGCACTCGATATGCCAGCCCGGACGCCCATGTCCCCAAGGGCTCTCCCAGGAGATTTCCCCTTCTTTCGCTGATTTCCACAGAACAAAGTCGAGTTCGTCTTCTTTTTTATCGCCCACGTCGATACGCGCTCCGACTTTCAACTCATCGACGGACTGATGGGACAGCTTCCCGTATCCGTCAAACTTCCTTGTGCGGTAGTATACATCTCCTTGGGATTCATAGGCGAACCCTTTATCAACAAGCGCCGAGATGAATTCAATGATGGTATCGATGTTATCCGTCACGGTCGGATGGATATCGGCTTTCTGGCATCCGAGAGCCCCGGTGTCTTCAAAGTATGCGTCGATGAAGCGCTTGGCGATCGTCGGTACCTCTTCACCAAGCTCGTTGGCCGCCTTGATGAGCTTATCGTCGACATCAGTGAAGTTAGAGACGAATTTCACATCATAGTCCCGATACTCCAAGTAGCGGCGTACTGTATCGAATACGATGGCCGGCCGGGCATTCCCGATGTGGATGTAGTTGTAGACCGTTGGTCCGCACACGTACATCTTGACCTTCCCTTCTTCAAGGGGCTTGAATTCTTCCTTCTGTCTAGTAAGTGTATTATATAAACGGATCGTCAAGACGATCGACTCCTTCCATGTTCCTCTTGTAATAGACTCCTGAGTTCTTCGATTTCTGATTGCAGCTGTTTGATGCGGTCGTTGATCGGATCCGGCAGGTCACAGTGGTTCAGGTCCTTCTGGATCTTCACCCCGTCCTGTATCACGACTTTCCCCGGGATGCCCACGACAGTGGAGTTCGGTGGGACATCCTTCAAGACGACCGATCCTGCCCCTACTTTAGAATTTTCCCCAACTACGATGGAACCTAATACTTTTGCTCCTGTCGCAATAAGGGCATTGTCCCTTATCGTAGGGTGCCGCTTCCCTTTCTCTTTACCCGTACCCCCTAGTGTGACGCCTTGGAAAAGGGTGACGTTGTCCCCGATCTCACACGTCTCTCCGATGACCACACCCATCCCGTGGTCGATGAAGAAACGGCGTCCAATCTTCGCACCGGGGTGGATCTCCACTCCGGTGAAGAAGCGGCTGATCTGAGAAATCACACGGGCGAGGAAAAAGAATCTCCGTTTGAAAAATGCGTGGGCGACCCTGTGGGCCCAGATGGCATGCAGTCCCGAGTACGTAAGGACCACTTCGAAATAATTCCTCGCGGCCGGATCCTGATCGAACACGACATCGATGTCTTCTTTGAATGTCTTGAACATTCCATCCCCCTCCTTTCATTCGCTCAATAAAAAAACGCCCCTGTCAAATGACAGAGACGCTGTAGGCAAGCGCGGTTCCACTCTGATTGGGATCACTCCCCAACTCGGATCCTGTTAACGGTGGAAGCCGCCATCACCTACTTATATGTTCAGCAACGGACTCAGAGGTGCATTTCAGGAACGGAGGGGCTCAGACCACTTTCAGCCGGTGATGGTCCTCTCTAATCAGCTTCCGTATCCCTACTTCTCCTCTTCAACGCGATTTATCCAATTCGTGATACTCTTACTATATTACATTCCCTGCGAAATGTTAACCTAAAAGTCCTTGAAGGCGAAGTTTCACTTTTTCTTTCCCCAACAACTCAATGGCATTCGGAAGTTCCGGACCGTGTGTCTGACCGGTAACGGCCACGCGGATCGGCATGAATAGCTTCTTGCCTTTGTGTCCCGTCGACTTCTGGACATTTTTGATGGATTTTTTTATTTCTGCCGCTTCGTAGTTCTCAAGTGCTTCGATCTCCTCAAGGAATGCACGGAGCACTTCAGGAACCTCTTCCTCGTCCAATACGGCTTTTGCTTCTGCGTCGTATTCCAGATCATCCTTGAAGAACATTTCTGAAAGCTCGACGATTTCAGCCCCGAAGCTCATTTGCTCTTGATATAGACCTACCACGCGACGCACCCACTCATGCTCTTCTGCAGTCGGGTTCTCGCTGATCTTGCCTGCTTTGATCAGATGCGGTTCAGCAAGGCCCACCACCTGGTCAAGGTCGAGGGCTTTCATATACTGGTTGTTCATCCACGTCAGCTTCTGATTATCGAACAGGGCAGACGATGTGGAAAGGCGCTCAGGGTCAAAAATCTTGATGAATTCTTCCCTTGAGAACAACTCGTCTTCCCCTTTTGGCGACCAGCCTAGAAGGGCGATGAAGTTGAAGAGCGCTTCCGGCAGATAGCCGAGGGCCTCATACTGCTCGATGAATTGGATGATGCTTTCATCACGCTTACTCAGCTTCTTGCGGCTTTCATTCACGATCAGGGTCATATGACCAAATACCGGAGGCTCCCAGCCGAGAGCGTCAAAGATCATGAGCTGCTTCGGTGTATTGGAGATATGATCTTCTCCGCGGAGCACATGGGAAATCTTCATAAGGTAATCATCGACTGCCACGGCAAAGTTATACGTCGGTGTACCGTCTTTTTTAGCGATGACAAAATCACCGATACCGTCAGATTCAAATGATACTTCGTCTTTTACGATATCGTTGAAAGAAAATACGCGGCCTTCAGGCACACGGAAACGGATGCTAGGCTGGCGTCCTTCCGCAGCAAGCTTCTCCTGCTCTTCCGCTGTCAGGTTGCGGCATTTACCGGAGTAGCGAGGCATCTGACCAGATGCACTTTGCGCTTCCCGTTCAGCTTCCAGCTCTTCCTCCGTACAGTAGCATTTATAAGCTTTTCCGCTTTCAAGAAGCTCATTCAAATACTGTTCGTAAATATGGTTCCGCTCGGATTGACGATAAGGGCCGTATTCCCCTCCCTTATCTACACTTTCATCCCAGTCGATCCCAAGCCACTGAAGATACTTAAGCTGGCTTTCTTCTCCGCCTTCAATGTTCCGCTTCTTATCCGTATCCTCGATACGGATGATGAATTTCCCGCGCACACTGCGTGCGTATAGATAGTTGAATAGGGCCGTACGGGCATTCCCGATATGTAAATGACCCGTTGGACTCGGGGCATAGCGTACGCGTACTTCGTTTGACATATTCGTTCCTCCTCAATGATTCTGCTTGTATTAGTTTACCACCGTTCGAAAACGGAATAAAGGGTCTTACTTTTGCTTCACCAGAACCGTCGTCTGAGCCGCGATCCCTTCTCCGCGACCGGTGAAACCAAGTTTTTCGGATGTTGTGGCTTTTACATTCACCTGGGATGGATCCGCTTCGAGGAGCTCGGCGATCCTTGCTCTCATCTCATCGATATACGGGGCCATCTTCGGCTTTTGGGCGATGATGGTGCAATCGATATTCCCCAGTTCATAGCCTTCCTCTTTGACCATTGCCCATACGTGTTGAAGCAACTTGGCCGAGTCTGCGTCCTTGAACTCTTCGTCCGTATCCGGGAAATGCTTCCCGATGTCACCGGCAGCAATGGCACCGAGGCAGCCATCCGCCACGGCATGGAGAAGGACGTCGGCATCAGAATGCCCCAGAAGCCCTTTCTCATATGGGATCGTGATGCCGCCCATGATCAATGGACGATCCTCCACTAGTTGATGCACATCGAAGCCTTGTCCGATTCTAAACATGATGTTTTCCTCCTTCTGTTCTCTTCTTCAATATCGCCTCGGCAAAAAACATATCCTCCGGCGTTGTCAATTTGATATTGTCATAATCACTTTCCACGATGGACACGTCTTCCCCCAGACGCTCCACAAGTGAAGCGTCATCGGTGCCTAGGAACCCTTCCTCCATTGCTGCATCGTGGGCTTTTTTTAAAGATGAAACGCGAAAAGCCTGTGGGGTCTGCACCATCCACAAGCTTGAGCGCTCGATCGTTTCTTCGACTTTCCCATCCATGACTTTCTTGATGGTATCCTTCACCGGAACCGCGGCAATCGCCCCGCCTGTCTCCCCGGCCCGCTCAGCGAGCTCGTGGATGACCGACCGGGAAATGAACGGCCTGGCACCATCATGAACGAGTACGACTTCATGATCGACCTCAAGCAATGCCTGATACACGCTATCCTGTCTTTCTTTCCCCCCGTCGACGAGACGGATATCCTTGCCGATATCATGACGATCGATCAGAGCTTCGAACTCTTCCCGTTCATCGGGATGGATAGCAACAAAGATCCCCTGGCACAGGGGATCCCGGTCGAACACTTGAAGGGTATGGACAATGATGGGTGCCCCGTCCAACTCAAGAAGCAGCTTATTCCGATCCGCTTTCATCCTTTTGCCCCTTCCGGCAGCCGGGATGACCACTTGATACTCCATATGATTAACTCCTTTGACTTCCTCTAGTATTCATCCATTATACCTTACCGGGTCAAAGGAGTCAGGCTTAGAGCGCTTTTTCCAATTGTTTCGGCTTTGCAAAGATCATCCGCCCCGCGGAGGTCTGCAGCACCGAAGTGACTAGGACATCGATATATTTGCCGATGTAATTGCGCCCTTCCTCCACAACGATCATCGTTCCGTCATCGAGGTAGGCAATGCCCTGATTATGCTCTTTACCATCTTTGATCACCTGTACCTTCAGTTCTTCACCAGGAAGGACGACAGGCTTAACGGCGTTGGCCAGGTCATTGATATTCAATACTTGTACCCCTTGAAGGTCGCATACCTTATTCAGGTTGAAATCATTGGTCACAACGATTCCGTTCGTGAGTTTCGCAAGCTTCACAAGCTTCGAATCCACCTCTTGTATCTCTTCGAAGTCGCCCTCGTAGATCTGGACCTCAACCGGCAATTCCTTTTGGATGCGGTTCAAAATATCAAGTCCTCGACGTCCGCGATTCCGCTTCAATACGTCGGATGAATCCGCGATATGCTGGAGCTCTTCGAGGACGAACTGAGGAATGACGACGATGCCTTCGAGGAATCCCGTTTGACAGATGTCTGCAATACGTCCGTCGATGATCACGCTTGTATCGAGAATTTTTAGGGTCTTCACGGCGTTCGCTTCATCATCCTCGTCGGAATCTTTCTTCTTGGAACGAGAATTGCCGAAGAGACCTACCATTTCATCCCGCTTCTTGAAGCCGACCTGGAAACCAAGATACCCAAGCAGCAAGGTCAAGAGCACCGGTACGACCGCATTCAAAATCGGGAATTCAAGCTGATTGACGGCAATTCCCAACAGGTACGCAACGATCAATCCGATAATCAGACCAAGACTTCCAAAGAGCAAATCCGTCACCGGGGCCTTTACCAAACTATCTTCAAACCATTTGACAAAGTTCACCACATACTCGACTGCCCAGAACGAAATAATATAAAAAATAATGGCACCTAATATAGCAGTCATATATGCATTATTGATTAATGAAATATCCGCCATGTTGATGACCGACAATAACTCCGGAATCAATAGGATCCCTAGTGTACCACCTACGATAAGGAAGCATGCCTGAACGATTCTTTTTAACATACCTTCACCTCCTCCTATCCATTATAAACAATTTATGATTTTTAAAACGTGAGATTCTTGACTAATTTTCTTCAATTTCACAAACGATGATAGAGGCCCTCATGAAAAGGCTAACACTCGGAGATTACACTGTCAATTTTTTGGAAACAGGGCATATTTCCCTTTTATCAAACCGGGACTTGGGTGCTATAATTGCCGGTCAGCGAACGTTTGTTCTTTTATGAGTTTGAGACCTTCTTTAATCTTGCGCGCCCTCACTTCCCCGATCCCTTCCACTTCATCAAGGTCTTCGACCGTCGCTTTCACGATATGATGAAGAGCATCATACTCGTTGATCACATTCTCGATGATGACGATCGGCAGGCGCGGGATCTTATTCAATACACGGTATCCGCGCGGGAACATCGCCTCGTCGTGGTGGGGATAGCCCTGATAACCCAGAAGCTTCAGGAGCACATTGTCTTCAAGGACTTCTGAGCGCACAAGCTCCTGGAACTTATATAGAAGCTCGAATGCTTTCACGTTGCGGTCCATGGCGTAATCCCGGAAGATCAACATGGCCTCGCTCTCGATGTCTGAAAGCAGTTCATTCATCTGCAGGCGGATCAGTCTTCCCTCCGTGCCGAGTTCACTCAGATACGTCAGAAGCTCATTTTTGATCCTGAGAACCATTTCGAATCGATGGAGAACCTGGAGCAGATCGCTCTGGGTCACCAATTCTTCGAACTCCAAAACCGATAGATTGGAGATGCTCTGATCGAGGACGACTTTGTATTTCTCCAATGTCTGCACAGCCTGATTGGCTTTGGTCAGGATGACGGAAATGTCCTTCAGGGCGTATCGGAAATTGCCCTGGTACAGGGTGATGACGTTCCGGCGCTGCGAGATGGCAATGACAAGGGCATTCGTCTGCCTTGCCACCCTTTCTGCCGTACGATGCCTCATCCCTGTCTCTGTAGAAGGAACATACACATCGGGGGCAAGCTGGGCATTGGCCAGGATGATCTTCGTCCCGGATTCGTTCAGGACGATCGCCCCGTCCATTTTCGCCAGCTCATACAGATAGCTCGGTGAAAATGGACAATTGA
Source organism: Rossellomorea sp. RS05 (assembly GCF_039822645.1). NCBI lineage: Bacteria > Bacillati > Bacillota > Bacilli > Caryophanales > Bacillaceae > Rossellomorea > Rossellomorea sp. RS05. Next base: position 49,986 of record NZ_JBDKWY010000013.1, read on the forward strand.
TATGAAAGCCTCCGTCCAGAACGGACTTGACCTTGTCATTGTATCCGACGACGATAAGTCCGCCGGTATTGGCCCGGAGCACATTATCGATCCCATCCCGGATAGGCGCACCGGGCGCAACGAATTGTAAAATATCCGATATGGATTTATCCTTTGCCTTTTTATCTTCCATTTTGTTATCCTCCTAAAATCATACCCAACGCTTGGTGGATATCGGATACACCGACCACTTCGATGCCGCCCGGTGCCTGCCATCCCCCGATATTGTTCTGCGGGATGATGACCCGCTGGAAGCCGAGCTTCGCCGCTTCCTGCACCCTCTGCTCAATCCGTGAAACGCGCCGGATCTCCCCGGTCAGTCCCACTTCCCCGATGATGCAATCCTGTGCGCGTGAAGCTTTGTCCCGGAAGCTTGAAGCAATGCTCGCCGCCACGGCCAAATCGATAGCCGGCTCATCTAGCTTCACTCCGCCTGCGACCTTGAGGTAGGCATCCTGTTGCTGAAGGAGCATCCCTGCCCGCTTCTCAAGCACTGCCATGATGAGGGAGACCCTGCTATGGTCGATTCCTGTTGCCATACGTCTCGGATTATTGAAGCTCGTCGGAGTGACAAGGGCTTGAATTTCCACAAGCACCGGCCTTGTTCCTTCCATGGATGCAACAACCGTCGACCCGGCAGATCCCTGTGAACGTTCTTCGAGGAAGATCTCTGAAGGATTGGCGACTTCTTCAAGACCCAGCTCCTTCATTTCAAAGATTCCCATTTCATTCGTAGAACCGAAACGGTTTTTCACCGCCCTCAAGATCCTGTAAGAATGGTGGCGCTCCCCTTCAAAATAGAGAACAGTGTCCACCATATGCTCCAGTAGACGGGGACCGGCGATGGATCCTTCCTTGGTTACATGTCCGACGATGAAAATGGCAATTCCTTTCGTCTTACCGATCCGCATCAATTCAGCCGTACATTCCCGGACCTGTGATACGCTCCCGGGTGCCGAAGTGACCTCCGGATGATAAATGGTTTGAATGGAGTCGATGATGACAAAGTCGGGTGAAAGCTGATCGATGGTCTGGTGAATCGACTGCAGGTTGGTTTCTGCATATATGTATAGGTCATCAGCTGTGATATTCAGCCGGTCCGCACGCAGTTTGGTCTGCTTGATGGACTCTTCACCTGATATATAAAGGACTTTTTGCTTTTGTTCGGCAAGCTGTGAAGATACTTGCAGCAGCAGGGTGGATTTCCCTATCCCTGGGTCTCCCCCTATCAACACAAGCGATCCCGGCACCACTCCTCCTCCAAGTACCCGGTTGAGTTCTTTGGAATCAGTAAGGACACGGGGCTCTTGCATCGTTTCGATGGATGTCAGTTTTTCAGCCTTCGATGGCCCTTCGCTATGTTGGAATGCACCACGGGGCTGCTTCCCCGTAATGGCCACTTCTTCCACCATCGTGTTCCACTCATTACACCCGGGACATTTCCCCATCCATTTTGCTGATTCATACCCACAGGATGAACATACGAATTTTGTCTTCTTTTTTGCCAAAACGATCCTACTCCTCTTCCTAGTCTTATTACTATACCGAGAGTGCCCCGGCTATACATACCTCTCACTTCTTATGGAAAAAAAGAGGCACAGGTTCATGACCGTGTACCTCTTCCTTTTCACATCAAGGAGTTGAATTGGTTGCTTCTTCTTTCAATTTGACGACGAACTCTTCCCCTTCGACATCGATGAGGATGTCTTGACCCGTCAAGACCTTCCCTCTCAGGAGCTCTTCAGAAAGTTTATCTTCGACATATTTCTGAATGGCCCTGCGGAGCGGTCTTGCACCGTATTCAGGATCGAATCCTTCATCCGCGATCTTCTCCTTGGCAGCCGCAGAAAGTTCAAGATGGATATCCTGCTCTTTGAGGCGCTTCGTGAGTTGATTGGACATAAGGGTGACGATCTCTTTCAGGTGGTCTTTCTCCAATGAGTGGAAGACGATGATTTCATCGATACGGTTCAGGAATTCAGGGCGGAAGGCACGTTTCAGTTCCTCCATCACTTTCCCTTTCATATCTTTGTAATCCTGCTTCCCATCCTGGATATTGAAGCCCATATGCTTATTGGCTTTAAGGGACTGTGCACCGACGTTCGATGTCATGATCAGAACCGTGTTCCTGAAGTCGACAGTCCTTCCTTTGGAATCAGTCAAACGACCATCTTCCAAGACTTGCAGAAGGATATTGAAGACATCGGGATGTGCTTTTTCGATTTCATCGAGGAGCACGACGGAATATGGTTTGCGACGGACTTTCTCAGTCAGCTGACCGCCTTCCTCGTACCCGACATATCCCGGAGGAGATCCGACGAGACGGGAGGTGGAATGCTTCTCCATGTACTCCGACATATCGATCCGGATCATCGCTTCTTCATCACCGAACATGGATTCTGCGAGAGCCCTAGCCAATTCGGTTTTACCGACACCGGTAGGACCGAGGAAGATGAATGAACCGATAGGACGCTTCGGATCCTTCAGTCCTGCACGGGCACGGCGTACCGCTTTCGATACAGCGACAACTGCTTCGGATTGCCCGATGACACGGGAGTGCAGGATCTCTTCCAATTTCAAGAGACGATCTGTTTCTGTTTGAGCAAGCTTGGATACAGGTACTCCTGTCCAGTTGGACACGACCTTCGCGATATCTTCCACTGTGACTTCGGTATTTTCCTGCCCCTGCTTTTCTTTCCATGTATTCTTCGTTTCTTCCAGCTCTTCACGAAGCTTCTGCTCGGAATCGCGTAGGGAAGCGGCTTTTTCAAACTCCTGGCTCTGAACGGCAGCATCCTTCTCTTTGCGGATCTCTTCCAGCTTCGCTTCAAGCTCCTTCAGGTTCGGCGGAGTCGTATATGAGCGGAGTCGGACCTTCGAACCGGCTTCATCGATCAAATCGATTGCCTTATCCGGAAGGAATCGGTCTGAGATATAGCGGTCAGAGAGTTTCACAGCGGCATCGATGGCAGCATCCGTGATGGATACGCGGTGATGCGCTTCATAGCGGTCACGAAGACCTTTAAGGATCTGGATGGACTCATCTGCAGTCGGCTCATTTACCTGGATCGGCTGGAAACGGCGCTCAAGGGCTGCATCCTTCTCAATGTACTTCCGATATTCATCAAGGGTCGTCGCCCCGATACATTGCAGTTCTCCACGTGCAAGGGAAGGCTTGAGGATGTTGGAAGCATCGATTGCCCCTTCAGCCCCTCCTGCCCCGATCAGCGTGTGAAGCTCATCGATGAAGAGGATGATATTTCCTGCCTGACGGATCTCATCCATCACTTTCTTCAGGCGGTCCTCGAACTCACCGCGGTATTTCGTTCCGGCAACGACCGTACCCATATCAAGGGTCATGACACGCTTATCACGGAGGATCTCCGGTACTTCATTCGCGATGATTTGCTGGGCAAGGCCTTCAGCAATTGCCGTCTTACCCACACCCGGTTCACCGATAAGGACCGGATTGTTCTTCGTACGGCGGCTTAGCACTTCGATGACACGCTGGATTTCCTTGCTTCGCCCGATGACCGGATCAAGGCTTCCTTCACGGGCAATGGCCGTCAAGTCACGCGCAAGACTATCAAGTGTCGGCGTATTGGCATTCGCACTGCCGCCTCCTTGGTGTCCGCCAGAATCGTTGTTGCCGAGGAGCTGGAGAACCTGCTGCCTTGCTTTGTTCAAGCTTACGCCAAGGTTTCCGAGTACCCGTGCTGCCACGCCTTCCCCTTCACGGATCAGACCGAGAAGGATATGCTCTGTCCCTACGTAAGAGTGACCGAGCTTCCTTGCTTCATCCATGGAAAGTTCGATGACTTTCTTCGCGCGGGGTGTATAGTGGATCGTTTGGGACTTTTCCGTTCCTTTTCCGATCAGACCCTCCACTTCCTTCTGGATCTTCTCAGGGCTTAGTCCAAGGGCAGTCAGTGCCTTGGCTGCAATCCCCTCTCCTTCACGAACAAGGCCAAGCAGGATATGTTCAGTGCCGATGTTATTATGGGCTAGTCGGATGGCTTCTTCCTGGGCTAATGCCAATACTTTTTGAGCTCTTTCTGTAAATCGACCAAACATCATGATTCTTCCTCCTCACATGTATCTTTATCCAATCTAATTCGCTCCCTGATCAAGGAAGACCTTCTTATGTCCCGTTCATTCGGTCGCAATGGACCTCCGGAATATTGTTGTAAAAAACCCGGTTGGGTCAAAATCATCAATTCATTCAAAATATTTTTGGAGAGACTGTGGATCATGCCCAGATCGATGCCCAGACGAACATCGGACAGGCATTTGGCCGCTTCCTTCGATTCAATGATGCGGCTATGCTCCAGCACCCCCAGCGATCTGAAGACCCTATCTTCTAATTGTATGTTGGAGGTCTGAACTAATGCCTCCCTCGCCGTCAGTTCCTTGGCAATGATCTGATTCACCACGCTGATGAGATCTTCCACGATATCCCCTTCCGACTTACCTAGGGTCGTCTGGTTGGAGATTTGAAAGATATTCCCCAGTGCTTCACTGCCTTCGCCGTAGATACCCCTCACGACGAGCCCAAGCTGGTTGATCGCCGGTATGATCCGGTTCATCTGCTGGGTGAGGACCAAGCCAGGAAGATGTACCATGACCGATGCCCTGAGTCCCGTTCCTACATTCGTAGGACAGGTGGTCAGATACCCGTGCTTCTCGTCGAATGCAAAGTCCAGTTCGCTCTCAAACCAATCATCGAGCTCATTGGCACGGGAGAGGGCCTGCTTCAGTTGAAGACCTGGATACAGACACTGTATCCGGATATGATCCTCTTCATTTACCATTATGCTTATATCTTCATCTGGTGATAGAAGGACGGCCCCGACATTCTTATCTTCTGCCAGATTGGGACTGATCAGGTGTTTCTCCATCAATACCCTTTTTTCCAACGGCTGAATCTCACTCGTAGGTAAAAATTCGAGTTCCCCCAGCTCTTTTGGAAAAGAAGACATTTTCTCTTTCACCCGTTCTACGATCTGCCCTGCTTCCTCAGGTGAATATAGGGTTGAAAAACGGAAGTCCGTCAGATTCCGTGCCAAACGCACGCGGGAACTCAGGACAATATCCGATTGGGGACCTTCTTCATTCATCCACGAACTGACGGTATTGCTTAAAAATCGCTCCAGACTCATTCTGCACCTCCCCCTTCCTGCTTCATCTCACGTTCAAGGGAACGAATGCGATCTCTCGTTTCAGCTGCTCTCTCAAACTCTTCCTCTTCGATGAGGGCCTGAAGTTCCGTTCTCAACTTCTTGATCTGCTTCTTGATCTGGATGGTACCGCCCATTCGTTCCGGTACCTTTCCATGATGCTCCATATTCCCGCTGTGCACCCTCTTCAGAATCGGATCGAGTTCGCTATTGAATGTCTTATAACACTCCGAACATCCAAACCGGCCGATGCTCGTAAACTGTTGGAATGTCAATTTGCACTTCGGACACTGGAGAACTTCCTTTTTCGGCGCTTCCTGCTCCTGTGCCTGCTTGAAGCCGGGGGTGATGTTCAATAAACCGGCCAACAGATTATTCACCGTGAAGGCTGCCGAATTCTCGAACATCGTTCCTTTATCCTGAGCACACTGCTCACATAGATGGACCTCGGTCTTCTCTCCGTTCACAACCTTCGTGAAATGAAGGGTTGCCGGATTCTCCTTGCACTCCTGACACATCATTCCATTCACCTCTTACATTCTTACTCGTATTTTAGCGTATCCAGCATAGCCCGGAGCATCCTGCCCCGCAGTATATCCCGTTCAGGCAACTCGACCATGATCACGGATCGATCCATGACGCTCAGCATGATCTTTGCCTCTCTTTCAGATATTATATCCTCTTCCACGAGTCGGAAAACGATATCAGCCGCCGTATTCTGACTGATTTTCTGAGTAATGAGGGCCACCAGCTGATCAATAAGATGCAGCTGATCATGAGCCTTCACCCGCATGATGCGGATGTAGCCGCCTCCCCCTCGCTTACTCTCGACCACATACCCCTTCTCGATGGTGAAGCGGGTATTGATCACATAATTTATTTGAGAAGGAACACATTGGAACTTATCAGCGATCTCACTTCTTTTGATTTCGACGATTTCAGATTCACTTAAATCCAATACATTCTTCAGGTAATGTTCAATGATGTCGGATATATTTCTCATTAAACCTCCTCCTCATTTGACTTTGACTATATTTGACTATAATTATACAACCGGGCTTCCATCTTTGCAATGAAGAAGCATAGCCTTAAAAGCTTTTCTGTTTGGGAGGTATTTTAAACGTGAAGATCGATTAAAAACGGAAAATTCGAATTAGGTGTATATTCGACTTTGTGTGGGGTTAGTCCTTCTTTGGATGTGCAGGGTTTTTGGGAGAGTTCAGTAGAGGAAATGGATGTTGAAGGGTTGGACGTGAGGATTGTGTCCTTTTGATCGTGACTACCATATTTATGAAGGAATGTACACAGACAGAACGTCAATTTGTGGGATTTTTTGGGATTTGAGACGGAATAATTTTATCCCTTACGAACTTGAAACTACGATTGAAAGGTCGCAAGTATGCACGGCCTTACGCAAATACAGGGGTCGGATCGCAAATAGAAAAATGAACATTGGTACGTTTCGCAAATAAAAAGTCGTTTTTCACAAATAAAATCAAAAATATCGCAAATAAATGGTTGAATTTCGCAGGTATTTTCGTGCCTGAGGGGGAACGATGGGTCCTTGAGTGCTTCAAATGGAAAAAAGATGTTGCGAGGAATGTCGAATGGTGTCAGGTACATAAGTGAATACTTTATCTGGAAAAACATCACTGATAAAAGCACCCTATCCGCAGGTATCACGCCCCCTTCGCAAGAAACATAAAAAAGTCGCAAATAAGCACGACTCCCCCATAGCCTCATCTCCAGTTAACACCTCTGTCCATCCCCCTTGGCTGATCATATACTCCCTTAGGTCATTAAAGCTCTAAAAATCTGTCTCTTTGACCTTGCTCACCGGCCTCATCCCATACTCTAACCGTACTCTCGCCCTCCTAACCAACCCTTTCAACCTGCGATCTTCACATATCTCTCTAATCAACATCTCTCTACCCATCCTATTTCAAACGGCTAACATCACCACCAACATTCCCCGCCAACAAAAAAACACCACAAAAAAAGCAACCCATCAAATGAGCTGCTTTTTATACTTTGCCTGGCGACGTCCTACTCTCACAGGGGGAGATCCCCCAACTACCATCGGCGCTGAA
>NZ_JBDKWY010000014.1:0-55147 GCF_039822645.1 Rossellomorea sp. RS05
TCCTGAGCCAGGATCAAACTCTCCATAAAAAGTTTGAATAGCTCTTTTAAAAATAAATCTAGAATTAACGTTGACGTGTTTGTCTTGTTTTGTTCAGTTTTCAAGGTTCAATTGTTCGTTGCTTCGTTTGAAGCGACCCTTATAATGTTACAGGTTTTTCATCTCAATGTCAACAACTTTTTTCAGAAGTTATTTTCATCTGGTTGTTTCTGCGTTGCTCGTTTGCGGCAACAGATAATACTATACCACCATATCAAAGGGTGTGCAATAGTTTTTTTCGATATTATATCAACTTTGTTAAAAAACATTTCGAACCCTACAATGCCCATTGCCCTACCCTAAAACGATTGCTTCTATATATAAGAATCATCATCCATTTCAGGCATAAAAAAAGGCCGCGGATATCCGCAGCCTTTTTTTATGGATCAGTCGCGATGGCGCATTTGTGGGAAGAGCAGGACGTCGCGGATCGAAGGGGAGTTTGTCAGTAGCATGACAAGCCTGTCGATCCCGATACCAAGTCCCCCTGTAGGAGGCATACCGTACTCTAGTGCTTCAATGAAGTCATCATCCATCATATGGGCTTCATCGTTTCCTTCTTCCCGTTCTTTCAACTGAGCTTCAAAACGCTCGCGTTGGTCGATAGGGTCGTTGAGCTCGGTGAAGGCATTAGCATGCTCACGTCCGACGATGAACAACTCGAAACGATCCGTGAACCTTGGGTCTTCGTCGTTCTTCTTCGCAAGTGGAGAAATGGCAACCGGATGACCATAGATGAAGGTAGGCTGAATAAGCTTTTCTTCTACAAGCTGTTCGAAGAACTCATTCACGACGTGGCCATACGTCATATTGTCTTTGATTTCAATGCCATGTTCTTTCGCAAGCGCACGAGCCTCTTCGTCGCTCATTTCCTTCCAGAAGTCTACACCGGAATGTTCCTTGACGGCATCCACCATGTGAAGACGGGTCCATTGCGGTTCGAGGTTCACTTCGTAGTCACCGTAAGGGACGGTGGTAGAACCGAATACCTCTTTTGCGATATGGGCAACCAGGTTCTCAGTCAGTGCCATGATATCACGGTAATCCGCATAGGCTTCATACAGTTCGATCATGGTGAACTCTGGATTGTGGCGGGTTGATACGCCTTCGTTACGGAATACGCGTCCGATCTCGTATACCTTCTCAAGACCGCCGACAATGAGGCGCTTCAGATGAAGCTCGATGGCGATCCTCATGAATAATGGCATGTCCAAGGCATTGTGGTGCGTCTTGAACGGGCGGGCGGACGCTCCACCTGCAATGCTGTGCATCATTGGTGTTTCCACTTCAAGATAGCCGTTTGTATCAAGGTAGCGTCTCATGGACTGGATGATGCGGCTTCTTGCGATGAAGGTTTCTTTGCTTTCCTGACTTGTGATGAGGTCAAGATAGCGTTGGCGGTAACGCTGTTCAACATCTTTGAGTCCGTGGAACTTCTCAGGCAGTGGGCGAAGGGCTTTTGATAGATGGCGGAATTCCTTCGCTTTGACGGAAAGTTCCCCGACCTTCGTTTTGAAGACAGTACCGGTTACCCCGATGATGTCCCCTAGGTCTGCTGAATTGAAAAGTTCATATGCCTCTTCACCGATGGCGTCTTTACGGACATAGATCTGCACTTGGCCTTCGAGGTCCTGAAGATGCGCGAATCCTGCCTTACCTTTTCCACGCTTCGTCATGATCCGTCCTGCGATGGTTACCGTGATGTCTTTTTCTTCAAGCTCTTCTTTTGAAAACTCGTCAAATTGAGATTTGATTTCGCGAGAGCTATGGGAACGGTCGAAACGTTTACCGAATGGATCCAATCCTTTTTCGCGGATGGCTTCCATTTTGTCGCGTCTGACCTGAAGCTGGTCATTTATTTCTTCGCTCATTTGTTTCACTCCTATTCTATCTACTTTCACTGACTGTCTAAATTATATACCCTACTATTTTACACAATATCTCGGTTTGTAACACCCCTAAAGTATCCGCTTCTAAAAACATCCAAAAAAGGCCGATCGGGCAGGCGGGTTCATCCGCTCACCTTCTCAAGCCTTTCTTCTATGCTTGTCCCAATCGTCCGTTGATATGGGCAACATTCACTCTTCATCGTCCGAAGGGGAAAGCTCATCCAACGGGATACTCAATGCCTCGGAGACACTTGTCAGAAAATCATCGCTCGGAACACGACTCCCCCGCTCGATCTCTCCCAGGACCGAGACAGACACTCCGAGTTCCTTTGCAAGACCGTCCTGTGTAAATCCTTTTAATTTCCTGAATGCACGAATGCGTCTTCCCCATTTATCTGTTTCCATAGCCGAACTCCTTCTTTATCAGGTATTTCGTCCAGAAGATTCTCCAACGGGGCACCGAATGAGGGATGTTCCAGGCCGGGAGCGATCTCCAACAGCGGTATGAGGACAAAAGCTCTTTCTTGCATCCTCGGGTGGGGGATGAGAAGATCTGCGTTTTCGATCGTCTCTTGTTCATACAACAGCACGTCAAGATCGATGATCCTCGGACCCCACTTGAACTCCCTTTCCCGACCAAGATCAAATTCCACCTGTAAGCATTGATGCAACAGCGTTTCTGGACGCAAACTGGTTTGAACTGCAATGACCATGTTCAAAAACTCGCCTTGATCCGTATATCCGACGGGCTCTGTTTCATAAATGGAAGAGAGCCTTTTGACTTCTATCTTACCATGACTGCCGAGGATTTGAATGGCTTTTTCCAAATATGCCTCCCGGTCCCCGATATTGGATCCGAGAGAAATGTAAGCGGTATACATATTATCGGCCCCTGGTGATTTCGACGGCGACGGATTTATAATGACCGGGAATCGGGGGATCGGGCTTGATAACGGTGATCTTGCACTCGGCAACGCTCGGGAAAGACTCAAGCAGGTTGCCGGCAATCCTCTCAGCCACTGCTTCTACAAGATTCAGCGCCTCACCCTCCACAACCGATTTGGTGACCGTAAAGATTTCAGCATAGTTCACCGAGTCCTCCAGGTTATCGCTCTTCCCGGATGTGCTGAGATCCAGGTGAAGTTCGGCACTCACCCTGAAACGCTGGCCCAGCTTGTTCTCTTCTTCAAACACCCCGTGATATCCGTAGAATTCCATTTCGTTCACATAGATTTTATCCATTCCACTTCCCCTTTCCGACTAATGCGTCCATCATTTTCGCCATCCTCGCCATTTCCTTCACATCATGGATCCGTACGATGTGGCAGCCTTTCTGGATACCGTAACATACCGTTGCACCCGTTCCTTCCATCCGTTGGTCGACAGGAAGATCTAGGACATGACCAATCAACCGCTTCTTCGATGTACCGAGAAGGACAGGGTAACCCAGCGACACAAGAATATCAAGATTCCTCATCATTGTCATGTTGTCATCCATCGTTTTCGCAAAGCCAATGCCAGGATCGAGGATGATCTGATCATCCTTCACCCCCGCCTGTTTCACGAGAAAAATGCTTTCCTGGATGTCCTGAATGCTGTCACGGACAAAGTCTTCATATTCTTCCGTTTCCCGGTTGTGCATCAGGATGATGGGGACACCCGCATCGGCAGCAACCCTCGCCATATCCGGATCCTTCTTTGCGCCCCATACATCATTGATGATAGATGCGCCTGCTTCAATGGCCCTTCTGGCCGTCTCTGCCTTGAATGTATCAATCGAGATCGGTACGTCGACTCGGGAAGCGATCGCTTCAATGACGGGGACAACGCGTGCGATTTCTTCCTCGGCCGATACAGGTTCATAGCCTGGCCGGGTGGACTCGCCTCCGATATCGATGATATCCGCCCCCATGTCCACCATTTCCTTGGCACGCTCCACTGCCGCTTCTATATGATTGTATTTCCCTCCGTCCGAAAAGGAATCGGGGGTTACATTCAGGATTCCCATGATCAACGTCTTTGCGCTGAAATCGAGTTCGTACTTTCCACATTTGGTTACTTGCTTCATTCCGCTGTTGCCTCCTAGCTCAATTCACTGATTCTTGTAAGGGTGGAGGTGCAGGCTCCATATTCCCGTTGCAGATGCACAGTCCATCTTCCCTCTGCCCCGGGATAAAGGGTCTCTTCCACTTGATGGACCGGTACCACTTCCTGAACGGAGTTGGTGAAGAAGATTTCATCAGCTTCAAGAAGATCTTCCTTTTTATAATACCCTTCTCTTACCCTTAGTCCCGCTTTTCCTGCCAGGGCCATAATGAAGCGGCGGGTGATCCCATTGAGCAACCCCGTCCCGACCGCAGGAGTATATAGGTCATCGTCTTTCGTCCAGAAAAGGTTGGACGTCACTCCTTCGCAAATCCAGCCTTCATCCGTTAAGAAGATGCCCTCTTTGACCGGGGAAGGGCCCACTTCCCTTTTACCTGCCAGGTTGTTGAGGTAGTGGTGGGATTTAAGCCGCTCACCGGTTTCAGGTGTATTGCGAGCCAATGACAGGAACACTCCTTCTTTGGAAGCCGCTCCTTTGTCAGGAAGGGGCTTCTGGAACAGAATGATTGTCGGATCCTCATAAGGTGCTGAGGGAAGGCCGATTTCCCCTGGGCCACCGGAGATATTCAGGCGGCAGTAGGCGTCTTCCCATCCATTCCGCTCAAGAAGGTCCTTCACGATCCCCATGACCTTGCTTTCAGGAAGGGAGCAGTGGATCTTCATATCCTGGAGGGATCTTGAGAGCCTGTCCAGATGGTCCCCGATGAGGAAGGGATGTCCACCATATGTCCGGAACGTCTCAAAAAGGCCCATTCCGTATAAGAACCCATGATCGAATGGTGATATGCGGGCTTCATCCCTGTGTATGATCTGACCGTTCAAGTAGATATACATCCTATACCGTCACCCCAGCACTTTTATAGGTTGCAAGGAAGTTTGCCAGGAGTTGCTTTCCGCCTTCGGTCATAATGGACTCGGGGTGGAACTGAACGCCTTCGATGGGAAGTTCCTTGTGACGAATCCCCATGATTTCCCCTTCTTCCGTTTCACCCGTGATCTCCAGACAGTCAGGAAGCGTCTCCCTCTTTACAATCAAGGAATGATACCTGGTGGCGGCAAACGGAGCGGGAAGATCCTTGAAAATCGTCCTTCCGTCATGGTGAACAAGGGAGACCTTGCCGTGCATCAGCCGTTCGGCCCGAACCACTTCTCCACCGAATACCTGGGCGATGGATTGGTGGCCGAGGCAGACACCAAAGATGGGGATCCGTCCCTTGAAGGTATGGATCGCCTCAAGACTGATCCCTGCATCATCAGGTGTGCACGGTCCTGGAGAAATCATCAGATAGGCCGGATTCAACTCCTCGATTTCCGCCAACGTTACGTCGTCATTCCTTCGCACGATGAGCTCTTCACCAAGCTCCCCGAGGAATTGAACCAGATTATACGTAAATGAATCATAGTTATCGATCATAAGGATCATGCCTTCACTCCCCTTCCTTCCGCGCGGTCCTTCGCCACCCACATAGCTTTTGCCTTCTTGAGGGATTCTTTGTACTCGTGGGCAGGATTGGAGTCGATGACGACACCCGCTCCAGCCTGGATGTGGCCGATTCCGTCCTTCACCAACATCGTGCGGATGACAATATTCAGTTCCATGTCACCGTTCACGCCGATCCACCCGACCGATCCCGTATAGATCCCCCTTCTCACAGGCTCCAGCTCCTCGATGATTTCCATCGTCCTCACCTTCGGGGCCCCAGTAATCGTCCCACCAGGGAACACTGAGCGGATCAAGTCCGCCCCTGTCTTGGTGTCGTGAATCCTCCCCCTCACGTTGGACACGATGTGCATGACGTGGGAGTATTTTTCAATGACCATGAATTCATTCACTTCCACGGTTCCATATTCACAGACCCTTCCGAGGTCGTTCCGCTCAAGGTCGACGAGCATCACGTGCTCGGCGCGCTCCTTCTCATTGTGGATGAGCTCGGAAGCAAGGCGTGCGTCTTCTTCATCGTCTGCCCCTCTTGAGCGCGTCCCGGCAATCGGCCGGGTGCTGACTTCAAGACCCTGCTTTTTGACGAGCAGCTCCGGAGAACCCGATACCACCTGCAGTTCCGGGGAATGCATGTAGCTCATATATGGAGAAGGATTCAAAAGACGGAGCTCTTTATAGACCAGGAACGGGTCGACTTTCAATTCCTGTGATTGTCGTACGGATAGGTTCACCTGGAATACGTCCCCTTGAGCGATGTACGCCTGGATCTTCCTGACCGCATCTGAAAAAGCTTCTTCGTCCATGGATACATGAATTTCTCCCGATTCATACACATCTTTACTGGAAGCAGTCGCCCCTGCAGGCTCGCTCCATTCAGCCAGCCGTTCTTTCAGCCTGTCCCCGGCGCCCTCATCCCCCAGAGAAGAAAGCATCATGATCCACAGGCAGTCGGTTTCATGATCAAAGACCACCCACTCGTTGAAATAATAAAAGTAGAGATCAGGCAGGGACTGATCATCATGGGCAACGTTCGGGATGCGTTCGATCTGCCTCGCATAGTCATAGGTGATGAAACCGATCACCCCCCCTTGAAAATCGGGGAGCTCTTCATGTCTCGGGGCTTTGCGCTGGGCGAGCCATCCTTCCAGCTGTACGAGGGGATCCCCCTCAAGCACCTCGACTGACCCTTCATGTTCAACTTCAAGTCCGTGGGAGTGTCCTGTCAGAATAGCTTCGGGCCTGATGCCAGCGATGCTATACCTTCCTCCGCGCCCGCTCTCCAGGAGGACGTGATGTGATTCACGACGGCTGATCCGTTCATATGATGCGAAAAATTGTTCTTTGGATGATGGATGCTTCAGAAAGTATACGTGCTGCATTGGCCACACTCCCTCATGTTTTTCTTCTTTCATGATACATGAAGAAGCACAAGGTTTCATCGATTAAAGTATGAAAAATACAGGCAATTAAAACGGCCGTGAAGCAAAGACTGCTCCACGGCCGCATGTTGTTATATCACTCTTCGTCGAATTGATAGAGAGGCGTGCTCAAATAGCGCTCTCCGTTACTTGGGATGATGGCAAGAACTTTCTTGCCTTTCCCTAACTTCTTCGCTACTTCATTCGCCGCGTAGATTGCCGCTCCGGATGAGATTCCGCCAAGGATTCCTTCTTCGCTTGCAGCTCTTCTTGCATAGTCGAACGCTTCTTCCTTCCCGACCTGGATGACCTCGTCATAAAGGGAGGTATTCAGAATCTCGGGAACGAAACCGGCACCGATCCCCTGGATCTTATGAGGACCCGGCTTGCCACCTGACAGCACAGGGGAATCCGATGGCTCCACAGCATACAGTTTGATATCGGGATATTTCTCTTTCAGGACTTCACCGACACCTGTGATGGTACCACCTGTACCGATCCCTGCGATGAAGGCGTCGAGCTGATCACCCATCTGCTCCACGATCTCGGGCCCCGTCGTTTCACGGTGCACCTTTGGATTGGCCGTATTCTTAAACTGCTGAGGCATGAAGTAACCCTTCTCCTTGGAAAGCTCTTCGGCTTTGCGGATTGCTCCACCCATTCCTTCTGCCCCAGGCGTCAAGACAAGCTCGGCACCGTAGGCACGCAGGAGGTTGCGACGTTCCATACTCATCGTATCAGGCATAACAAGAAGGGCACGGTACCCTTTCGCCGCAGCCACCATGGCAAGGCCAATTCCCGTATTACCACTCGTCGGCTCAACAATCGTATCCCCAACCTTCAATGTGCCTGCTTCTTCACCGGCTTCGATCATCGCAAGGGCAATCCGGTCTTTTACCGAGCTTCCCGGATTCATATATTCAAGCTTCAAATAAACGTCGGCACTTCCATCTTCCACAATTCGATTCAGTTTCACAATCGGCGTCTGCCCGATCAATTCCGAAATTGAGTTAGCTACTCTGACCATTACTCCTCACTCCTAATCCCAAGCATTTTTGTTGGTTTTGATTAAAATGTAACAATTTTCAATTTATTTGTCAACACATATGACTTCAGTCCCTACACAAACTTAACATATGCCATTGGGATCATTACTATGATTTGCACCCGGCAAAAGCATTTTTTCCGAGGTATTAAAATAAAGCCACCGATACACAATCGGTGACCCATCAACATGCTTATTTGGTTTGGTCTTTTCCATAGTACCAATCCACATCGAGCTCATCCCAAAGGATTCCGCCCGCATGGGGGATTCAACCTGCTCAAGAGCGATCTTCCGCCTGATTTGCTCTTTCACCTGTTTGAAGGAATAGTGATTCTTCTTGATCGTATCCTCCACAAAGTAAATGAGGTATCCGTCATCAGACGGAACAGGTTTGCTCCAATCTCCCTTGGACAGGGTGTTGACCTCTGCTTTCGCTTCCTGGGTCAGGATGTTTCCATCGTCAGGGATGTAGCCGAGATCTCCCCCAAGGGGGGCAGTCTTTTGATCAGTGGATTTTTCCATGGCCAACGCTTCAAAGCTTGAACCATCTTTCAGTTCCTTGAGTATCTGGTCGGCCTCAGACTGATCTGGCACTTGGATCTGCTTCAACTTCACCATTTTTGGAATGGTGTATAAGCGTTCATTCTGTTCATAATACTTCTTCAGTTCCTTATCGGAAATCTCCACGTCTTTTGTGAGGAGCTTTTCCAAGAGGAGATCCGCTTTGATCTGGGACTTGATGTCTTTCTCGTCCTGGAGATTGCCTTCATCGAAGACATTATAAGCGGACTGGATCATGGCGAATTCCCGATCGATCTCCTTTTGAGAGACGGAAATATCGTATTTCAGGGCCAGGCGATCCATCACCTTCCGGTTGATGAGCGCCTTCAGCTCCTCTTTTCCATACTTATCTTCAAGAGAATGGAGCCACTCCTCCCGGGTGATATCCTTCCCGTCGATGCTTGCCACTCTCTCTGTATTCTTCCCTTCCCCTTTTCCGGAGAAGATGAGCGTCAGGATATTTGTAGCCAATAAAAGTCCGATCACCGTCAATAGGACGGAACGTTTAATTCTCATCATCCATTCTCCCCGGCCTGAGATCGTATTATTTTGCTTGCAGCTGAAGCTCTTTCAGTTCTTTTTCAGAGAAGATATACGTTTCGTTACAGAAGTGACATTTGGCTTCGGCCATGCCGTCTTCTTGGATCATATCTTTGATTTCCTCTTCACCGAGGCTGATGATCGCATCACCGAACCGCTCCTTCGAACATTGACATTGGAAGTTGACAGGCATGGTTTCAAGGACCTTCACATTGTCCTTGCCCAGGACCTCGTCCAAAATCTGTTCAGGCGAAAGGCCGCGTTGGATGAGCTTTGAAATCGGCTCGATCTTTCCTAGGCGTTCCTCGATCTTCGTAATCGTCTCATCTTCTGCTCCAGGAAGAAGCTGAAGGATGAAGCCTCCTGATGCCAGGATCGTATTGTCAGGGTTCACAAGTACGCCGACTCCGACAGAAGAAGGCACCTGTTCACTGGTCACAAAATAGTAGGTGAAGTCTTCACCAAGTTCGCCTGATACGATCGGCACCTGTCCGGAGAAGTTATCCCTCATGCCGATATCTTTTACAACAGAAAGGGTACCTTCTGTCCCAACAGCACGACGCACATCCAATTTACCATGTTCATTCAGGTCGAAGTGGACATGGGGGTTGGTGACATATCCCCTTACCTCACCCTTTGCATTGCTATCGACGATGATGGCACCGATCGGTCCGCCACCTTCCACTTTTATCGTAAGTTTGTTCTCACCTTTGAGCATGGCCCCCATCATGAGACCTGCACTCATGGAACGCCCTAGGGCTGCAGAAGCAGTCGGCCATGTATTGTGGCGTCGCTGTGCTTCTCCTACGGTTTCTGTACTTTTGACGGCATATGCCCTTACTTGACCATCATAGGCCAACGCTTTTACTAAATAGTCGCTCATATAAAAGCTCCTTCCTTATCCGTTAATGTTGCGTTTATAAATCAGCTTCAAGCCTTTCAGCGTCAGGAATGGATCGACCACATCGATGACTGACGATTCTTTCGAGATCAACGTCGCCAACCCGCCGGTGGCGATGACGGTCGGCTCCTGAGTACTTTGTTCTTTCATACGGCGTACGATGCCTTCCACTTGTCCCACATATCCGTATAAAATTCCGGCTTGCATGGCAGTGACAGTATTCTTTCCAATAATATTCTCCGGACGCGCAATTTCAATCCGCGGCAATTTCGCAGCCTTTGAATAGAGTGCTTCCGTCGAGATCCCGATCCCAGGGGCAATGGCACCGCCCATATACTGCTTGTCTTCATTCACATAGCAGTAAGTGGTTGCTGTACCAAAGTCCACGATGATCAGTGGTCCTCCGTATTCATAAATACCTGCTACGGCATTGACAATACGGTCGGCTCCGACTTCCTTGGGATTATCATATTTGATATTCAAGCCCGTCTTGATTCCAGGTCCTACGACAAGGGGCGTGATATGGAAGTACTTCACGCACATCCTTTCAAGACTGAACATGATGGGAGGAACAACGGAGGATATAATAATACCATCAATATCATCAAAGGATAGCTTCGCATGCTCAAACAAATTCTTTACAAGCATGCCAAATTCATCCTCGGTCTTATGGCGATTCGTCTCGGCTCTCCAGTGATACTTCAATTCGTCATTTTCATATACACCGAACACAATGTTCGTATTTCCAACATCCATTACAAAAATCACAATTTTCACCTACTCGGTCATTGTTTTCACACTGCCAACATCATACCATAATCCGTTTGGGGAGGCGACTGGGTTGAACTGAATGGGAGATAACCGACAAGCGCTGTACACGTCTTGATGGGTTGAACGGACCGGATGTTTCGCAAGGGAGGGCCTGGAATTGTAAAGCACCGGTATCGTACCCAACGTGAGCAGGCGTGACCAATCGCTTTACCAACAGGGGGAACACATTGGAGGTTCTCAAAGGAATCGCTCTTTCTGCCTACTCCCATCTCAAAGACTTCTCACAAAAAACCAAAAAAAATCCGAACGGCTTCGAGTGCCGTTCGGATTTTCATTTGGTCGGAAGTCCAACCATTATTATACGCGGTCTGTATCGTCTCTGTTTGAGGAGTCTCCACTTACCGGTTCATCATTCTTTTTCTGGATGTTCACTTTCACGTCGCTTGTTTCGACGTCGGATTCATATACACGCTCTGGAAGTTTACCGTGATCCATTAGGTTCTTAATCTGAGCGGCATCAAGAGTCTCGACTTCAAGCAATGTCTTAGCGATGAGTTCCAGTTTGTCGCGATTCTCAGTAAGGATCGTTTTTGCACGCGCATAGCTTTCATTGATGAAGCGCTGCATTTCAAGATCGATATCATGAGCAATGGCGTCTGAATAATTTTGCTCGCTGTTGATGTCACGTCCAAGGAACACCTGACCGCCTTGTTGCTGACCGAATTGAAGAGGTCCGAGTTTTTCACTCATTCCATATTCCGTCACCATCTTGCGGGCAATGCCTGTGGCGCGCTGGAAGTCATTATGGGCACCGGTCGAAACTTCTCCGAAGATGACCTCTTCCGCTACTCGCCCACCAAGGAGTCCTGTGATTTTATCAAGGAGTTCCGGCTTCGTCATGAAGTAACGATCTTCCTTAGGAAGCATGACTGCGTATCCACCGGCCTGACCACGAGGTACGATGGTCACTTTATGAACCATATCGGCTTCATCAAGGACACAGCCGATGACGGTATGACCTGCTTCGTGGAAGGCAACGATCTTGCGTTCCTTCTCTGAAATGACACGGCTCTTCTTGGCAGGTCCGGCAATGACACGGTCCGTTGCTTCGTCGATGTCGCGCATGTCGATCTTCTTCTTATCTTCACGGGCGGCCACAAGGGCAGCTTCGTTGAGGAGGTTCTCAAGATCGGCACCAGAGAAACCAGGTGTCCTTTGGGCAATGGCTTTCATATCAACTGAATCATCAAGCGGCTTGTTCTTCGCATGTACGTTCAGTACCGCTTCACGACCGTTCACATCCGGGCGATCGACTGTAATCTGACGGTCGAAACGTCCTGGACGAAGCAATGCAGGGTCAAGGATATCAGGTCGGTTCGTTGCAGCCACGATGATGATTCCTTCGTTGGCACCGAATCCGTCCATTTCAACAAGGAGCTGGTTCAACGTCTGCTCACGTTCATCGTGACCTCCGCCGAGTCCTGCGCCACGTTGACGACCGACTGCATCGATCTCATCGATGAAGATGATACATGGAGCATTTTTCTTCGCATTTTCGAACAGGTCACGTACACGGGATGCACCGACCCCTACGAACATTTCCACGAAGTCCGAACCACTGATGGAGAAGAACGGAACGCCTGCTTCACCGGCAACCGCACGGGCCAGCAAGGTTTTACCGGTACCAGGAGGTCCTACAAGAAGGACACCCTTTGGAATGCGTGCACC
Organism: Rossellomorea sp. RS05; assembly: GCF_039822645.1. Lineage (NCBI taxonomy): Bacteria > Bacillati > Bacillota > Bacilli > Caryophanales > Bacillaceae > Rossellomorea > Rossellomorea sp. RS05. The sequence continues at coordinate 12,440 of NZ_JBDKWY010000014.1, forward strand.
GATTTCAGAGAACTTACGTGGATCCTTGAGGAATTCTACGACTTCCACAAGTTCCTGTTTCTCTTCGTCTGCTCCGGCAACATCCTTGAAGCGGACTTTTTTCTTCTCTTCGCTGTAAAGCTTGGCTTTGCTCTTACCGAAGTTCATGACACGGCTTCCACCGCCCTGAGCCTGATTGAGCAAGAAGAAGAAGAGAATGAAGATGATGACGAATGGGATGATCGTCGTAAAGACGGAAATCCACCCGTTGGTTTCTTTCGCTTCCAGGATTTCGACGTCTACCTTCTTAAGGGCATCTTCACCAGTTGTGCCACTGGCGGCGTCGTTGATCCGATCCATGAGCTTTCCATCGGTAGACAGGATGTGAGTCACGAAGTACTCGTCTTTCTTAGCATCCCTCATCTGCCCCTTCAGTTCATAAACGCCCCTTGAAGGCTGGACGGAGAATGATTTGACTTGATTGTCTTCCAACTTATTAATAAACGTACTGTAATCGATCGTTTTGGTTGGTTCGTTGTTGTTGTTGAAAAAACTCACCACACCTATGATCAGTAAAAATACAAGTAAATAGAATATGGTGTTAGAAAAGATCCGTTTCATCCCTTACCTCCTCCCACGGTAAACAAACTACGTAAAATAGTATCATAGTAAATCATGGCATTACAACAAATTGCACTTGCGAAGACCCTTCTTAAGATGGACGTTATTCCCCTGTTGTATACACCGCTGGTTTCAGTACTCCGATGTAAGGGAGGTTACGGTATCTTTCCGCATAATCAAGGCCATAGCCGACAACGAATTCATCCGGTACGATGAAGCCTACATAATCTGCCTTGATATCTGCTTTGCGTCCTGTTGGCTTATCAAGCAGAGTGACGATGCTGATTGATTTTGCCTTACGGTAGCGGAACAGTTCGACAAGATAGCTCAGCGTCAAGCCGCTGTCGATGATATCTTCGATAATCAGGATGTCGCGCCCTTCCACTTTCGTATCGAGGTCTTTGACGATCTTCACCTCTCCTGAAGAGACAGTGGAGCTGCCGTAGCTGGACACATCCATGAAGTCCATTTCCATATGGGCATCGATGCGCTTGCACAGATCCGCCATGAATGGCATCGCGCCTTTCAGTACACCGATTGCCAGCGGAAACTTATCTTGATAGGCATCCGTCAGTTCAGCACCCAGCGCTTTGATCTTTTCTTGAAGTTCTTCTTCTGAAATAAGTACCTTTTCAATATCCTGATTTAACAATGTTCAACTGCCTCCTAGAAGATGATTGCTCTTGACTTGTAAAACTAAACTATCCTCGCGTCCCTCTCCCGTATCGTAAACGGACTTCCTTAATCCGGGAACCCAAAGGATCCTGCCTTCAGAATCAGTGACGACCGGCCACCGGTCCCGAAGATGCAAAGGGATTTTTTCATCGATGAAAAGGGTCTTGAGCTTCTTCGAGCCCTCCATCCCTTTCACCTTCATGCGATCCCCGGATTCCCTCGTGCGTACAATCAACGGAAGGGTGACTCCATCCCTGTTCAGATGGATCGTTTCACCCCCGTCATCCTGTACATACCCCATTGAGGGCATAAGCGAGATCCGGATGCCGGTCGGAAGGATGATCGATGAATGGATTTCCAGTTCAAAATAGTATGGACCTCCGGAAAGGTTCCCGAAGTGAAAATAACATGTCTGATAAGCCTTTGTAACCTTAAGCCCTGAGGGTAAATCCAATTGTGCATTGGGATTCTCCCCCTTTAACAGACGTAATACATCGTAAATATGTATAGACGATAAAGAAGCGGGTTTAAGTTTATAAAGATAGTTTAATATTAGATTAATCGCTCTTCTTTGTAAAGGCTGAGCCATCTGGAGAAAGCGTTTGATATCAAGAGTGGAAAAATCCTCCTCCACCTTCCATATCTTATTCAACTTTACCCTTGTCAATTCCTCCAAAAACTCTTCATCTTCCAATGATTCTTCACTGAATTGTTGGAAATTTCGATGGACGTGCGGATTCTCTTCCTTTAAGAAGGGCAGCACCCTGGAACGGTATCGGTTCCTCGTATATGTATCCTTGCTGTTGCTTGGGTCGATCCTCGGGAAAAGATACTCCCGCTCGCAGTAATCCAAGATCTCTTCCTTGGTCACAGGAAGGAACGGCCGGATGATCTCCCCTGTTGAGAAGGGCCGTTTGAACGGAATGCCGGCACGTCCTTTGGCTCCCGCTCCACGCGTCCACTTCATAAGGATGGTCTCGACCTGGTCGTCCCCGTGATGCCCAAGAGCGAGTTTATTGCCTCCGTATCTATCCATAACCTGTCGGAGATACCCATAGCGGACCTTTCTTGCCATCTCCTGAAGGCTGCCTTTTTCCGTCTCCATCATTTCCGGGATATTGATGCGCTCACCAAAAAAGGGGATGTCCCGCTCCTTGCAGAACCCTTCGACGAACAAAAGATCTTCATACGACTCCCGGCCCCTGAACATATGATCGACATGGGCACAAGCCACCTCCACGTCGAGCTGGTCACGGAGAGCATGAAGGAAATGGATAAGGGCCAGGGAATCGGGACCTCCGGAAACGGCAACGACGAGCCGGTCTCCTTTTTCGAGCAATCGATGCCTTTGAATGAATTCCCGGGATGTCTGTTCTAGCATAGCAATCCTCTTTCCAACCGTTTTCCTTATATTGTATCAGTATCCCCGTGGAAACTCACGGGAGACGCTACAACAGTTCCCCGTAGAGGTAGAGGAAGTAGATCATCCCCACAATGAGGATGATGAGGACGGTCTCCAAGGACCTGCTTGTCTTTGATTGTTTAGCAGGCTTCTTCGGCGCTGCCTGTGGCGTCTTCCTGGTAGATGCAGGCTTGTGCGAATGCTTCTTTGCCGGTCCGTGATTCGCTGAGCGGGATATGCCTCTTAGAAGGTCTTCTCTCATCTCCTGTGCGGAAGAAAAGGTCCCCTCCAGCGCCCCGAAGATCGTCCCCCGGTATTTCCTCAAGCTGTCTGTTCCCTCCACCGCCATCTTCAGCTGCTGAAGCTGTCCGTTCTCGCGTTTGGAGAATCGGTTTGGATAAGCAAGATTGATCAGGATCATCCCGACGGCGAACAGATCATAGCTTGGTTCCGCCCGGCGGGACCCCCCGATCCAGTAGCCCCGATCGAAGAACTCCGTGAATTCCTTGATGGCACGTCCCTGGATGGTCGTGCCCCCCACATCGATGCACCTGATCCGGTGGGGCGCACCTGTGACGATCAGGTTCTCAGGCTTAAGATCTCCGAACACCCACCCTGCTTGGTGGATCCGCTCCAGGTCGGCAAGGAGCTGGGCGACGAGGACACCCGTCCAGGAGAACCCCTTCCCCTGTACGAAGGAGAGAAGCGTAGGTCCCTGGATGTACTCCATTGTATAAAAAGGGATCTTCTTCCCCCTGTATTCCCAATCATCCACATCCATGAGCCCGGGGCCAAGCGGGGTACCCTGGAGTTTCGAGAACGCTTTGAGTACGTTCACCTCGGATGTGATGGTGACATTATTATCGCTCATCTTGAGGGCCTGGTAGCCCTGCCCGTCCCTTACCAGATACACGATGCCATTGGCCCCGTATCCCAGCTCTTTCATGATGGTATAAGAAGCCCCATGCCATTTCCCCGTTATGGTCGTACCGGGCGGAAGATTAAATGGTTTCTTCGAAGTATTGTTCATCATCGCCACGAGAGAGCAGTCCCCTTAGTGAACGTTTTTTCTTGAAGTGGGTGATGGCCTCTGAAATCGCCGGCCCCGTCGGAGTGATGCCTCCCGGGGAAAGCTTCGAGAATATACTTGATAAGGTTTCAAGACGCGGGGTCCAGTCCAGCAATTTTTCGACATCCTGTCGTTTCCCGGGAAATACGAAAACGGAAAATTTGTTATCTCCCATTCTGGCATTCAAGCTGAGGGACAGGTCCAATAGCGCTTCCTTCACAGTGGGAAGCTTGTGCTTCATGCTTGCAGAAGTATCGACAAGGATCAACACTTCCATATCCACCGATTCACCCAGTTCATCCACTACTTCCATCACTTCTCCTCGCTGTTCCGGTGGGAGCTCCTCCATGGAGGCCGATTTCCCGAGGATCGACTTCAGCTCTTTATTGATGACACCCTGGAGCGTCTGGGTCATCGCCTTCCGCGTGACCATCTGGACGGTTTGGGAAAGTTGCTGGGCATAAACGACCTGACTGACCCCTCCTCCTGATAGAGCGATGCCCTCGATCTCCACCATTCCATTTTGATCGATGACGTCATTGTCCATGACGCCGATGACATTGACGGAGATCCCCTGTTCCTTTGCTAACGCGGCCATGGCAATGGGGTCTTCCCCCTGATTGGAGCATCCATCCGTGATCAATAGAATCTGACGAAGTGTACCTGCTTTCATAAGAGTCTCCTCCTCCTTCATAATTGCTATCAGCATCGCCGAATGGAGAGGGATTTATACTCTAGTGAACTACTTTCTTCTCTTTTTATGGCGGTTCCGTGAACCTTTCTCAGGAGATCTGCTTCTTCTGCCTGCTCTTCTGGATCGGGATCGATGACCATTTCGGAATATTATGTTTGATCGTGGAGACCACGATCGTCATGTCGTCATCAATCATACCCGAGCTCGACCGGATGACTTCTTCCATGAGGAGATCGGCCACTTCCTGAGGATCATCCGTCTGTAGTTCTTTGATCTTCCGTTTCATCCATACGTCATAGTTCTCTACGTGCTTCGGTCCTTCAAATGCCCCATCGCTCATCATGATCAAAAGGTCTCCCGCCTTCAACTGCTCGGAGACGACATCCACATCGAAGTCCTGCTGCAACATCCCCATGGGAAGGTTGCTCGCTTCGATCTTCATGATCTGGTCATTCCTTTTGATGAAGCTCGGTGTCGAACCGATCTTAAGGAAACGGGACGAAGCGTTCTGAAGGTCGATCATGGCCAGGTCCAGGGTGGAGAAAATCTCGTCATTGGTCCGCAGTGACAGAATCGAGTTGATCGACTTGATGGCCACCTGCTCTTCAATCCCCGACTCGAGGATCTTCTTAAGCAGTCTCAGGGTCTCATTGCTTTCATAATGTGCCCGTTCCCCATTGCCCATCCCATCGCTTATGGCCACGGCATATTTCCCCCTGCCGAGCTCGATCATGGAATAGCTGTCTCCCGAGACCAGACCTCCCCCTTTGGCTGCATGGGACACACCTGTGTCCACTACGAATTTCTTCGCTGATTGGAAGGTGACATGGCACTGTCCATTAGGGAATTGGGAACAGTCCTCTTTTTGGACGACAATGTTTTCACCAAGGATATCCGACAGCATCGGTGCAATCAACTTTTCCCCTTCACCGTGCCCCCCAGAGTACGGGATCACCATATCGATATCGACGTTGCCCTGTTCAAGGTTATAGATTTCAATATGATCGATTTCAATACCGAACTCGCCGATGCTCGCAAGGATCTGCTCTTCCTGCAGATAATGGTTCTCCCTCTCCCGCTGGATTTCTTTCGCAAAGTTGCCCATGACTTCCGAGACGCCGAGAAGCTGATCGGCCACGAGCTTCCTGCTTTCCTGCACCTGCTTCTTCAGCTTCAGATTGGCCTGATAGAACGTCAACTCCTGATAAATGGTTTCTTTCAGCTTTTTCTCCCTTGTACAGTGCTTCTCCACCTCTCGTGATAATCGGGAAGACAGGGGTACCCTGCCCTGGTCGTATTCAGTCATGACCTCTTTCATCATATTGTAGGTTTTATCAAAATTCCTCGCCCAGCACTGATCCTTCTTGAAGCAGGTCTGGCACGTCTTCTCCGTGACATTGCTGAGGAAATAGTCAAACTCTTTATCCTCGACTTCTTCCATTTTCATCTTCTCTTCCACCTGCTGAAAGCTGTTCGATAGCGCCTGGAAGACAGAGGAGAACTGCGTGACGCGGCTTGCCGTCACGTCCCGCACCTTGCGCATGTAGCCCTGCTGCTCCTGATGGTATTCTGCCGTACCCGGTATGTGCTTGGCGATTCGCTTGACCAGGCTCTGGGGCGTAAGGAATAAAAGCACGATCGCCACCCCTGACTCATAAAGGGTGGTCGTCAGTACCATACTGTTATCCCCGTACATCCCCATAAGGAGGGTGGCAATGAGCAACCCGATGGCAGCACCGAATTTCTTCCCTTCCTTCATCAAGCCCCCGAGAAGGCCCGCAAATGCAAGTAGGCTCATTTGTTGAAAGCTTGCCACGCTGGCCAGGCTGAATACAAGCCCTGTGACGACGCCAACCGTAGAGCCCACTGTCGCTCCTGCAACAAAGGAGAATAGAAGGACCAGATACCGCGAAAGGATATGCTCGACAGAAAGCCCCTGGAAGGCCCATCCGATCGTTCCGGTCATGATGGACGCAAGAAGGATGATCAGGCTGACGACTTCCTCCGTCTTCAGGGACCTCCTTCTCCTTTGAACAGTGACGAACGGGACGCTTTGGATGAAGATATAGGTAAGGAGGAAAGCAAGGAACGCTTCGATGAGAGCCATGACCCCGTTATAGAGGGTGAGCACCTGCCCCTGCTGGACGTAATCAAAGCCGAGCTTGACGAAAGCGACGGAAAAGAGAACGTAAAAGGACACGATCTTCATATCATTCTGGTGGAATTTTTGCGTCAGCCGGAACGCAAGGAGGAATATTATCGCCGTTGCGAACGTATAACTGATACTGGAGAAGGATAAGGTGACAGCTCCGGCCAGCAGCCCCATGAGCGCGATGGGTGATTTTTCCCTTCGGACAAGATAGACAGCTGCAAAGAACGGCAGGGCAAATGGTGTAAGATGAGAGAGGATCAAGGCTCTCCCAAGTAAAAAGCCGATCACAAACAGAGCCAGTCCCTTTTCAATGAAGAGCCACTCCAGCTTCGAATAAATCGATTTGATCCCTTTGGACATCTCGACCCTCGTTTGTTCGATGTCTACGTTCTGAACAGGTTCGATGATTGTTTGATCAGCTTTCCCCATGTAACAAACACTCCCCATAACTTTTTTTACTAGTATAAATGGGACATGCTCAGAACTTTGTCAGAATGAGGGAATGTATACCCAAAAAGTTTCGACGTGTTTCTGGACGAAGTGGTAAAATATTCAGAAAATAAAACGGTGATTTTTCCCTTTTCGTCCTCAAATCCAACTCCTATCAGGCTCAACCGCGTTTTGACAAATTATTTATGAAATAGTATTGACTTTGCATTTCTTTGTGGGTATTATAGTTTTTGTGCCTTAAAGGCCACTATATGGCGGTGTAGCTCAGCTGGCTAGAGCGTACGGTTCATACCCGTGAGGTCGGGGGTTCGATCCCCTCCGCCGCTACCATATCTTTGAGGCCCGTTGGTCAAGCGGTTAAGACACCGCCCTTTCACGGCGGTAACACGGGTTCGAATCCCGTACGGGTCATCATACAGAAGGACCACTTCAATCGAAGTGGTCCTTTTTTGTATGCACCTGTATGAAAAACAATAAAAAAACAGATACATTCATTGAATGCATCTGCATGAGGACCTGCTATATGGATTAATAGACAGCAAGTTATCCTTTTTTCGCTCCCCTTCCACCACGGCGAGACTCTGTATTTTTTTTCAATGAAGATAAGCGGTCTTCGCTGTCTTTCAAGAAGCGCGCCATCTTTTGTTCGAAGTTTTCCTTCGTACGGGTGTCAGCCGGTTTGTTGTTGCGTGGGCGTTGAGGACGTTGCGGGCGCTGTGGGCGTTGTGGTTGGTCTTTAGCTTTACGGATGGACAAGCCGATCTTTCCATCTTTCTCAACGTTGATAACCTTAACTGTCACTTCGTCTCCAACTTTAAGGTGCTCGTTGATGTCTTTGACATAATTGTCGGCTACTTCACTGATGTGAACCAGACCTGTCGTACCTTCTGCTAATTCCACGAACGCTCCGAAATTTGTAATTCCTGTTACCTTACCCTGTAACTTGCTGCCTACTTCAATTGACATAAAAGAAATGCTCCTCCTTAGAATGTTAGATAAACCTACTCTATATTATAGCCAATTAAAAAAAAGAGTGTCAATAAGACACCTCTCCTTTAGTTCTCTTTATCCTTTCCAGATTCAGGAATATTAAAGATAATCTCTCCATTATCCGATAGGAAATAATCACGCCTGGCCAGTTTGGCGATATAATCATCATCATTCAACTTCACGATTTCTTCTTCCAATGCCGTTTGTTTTTCCTTCAGTGCGTCAAGGTTTTTCTCCAGCTGTACCTTTTCTGCTTTCTTGTCTTCAAGCACCTGAGCCCTGGAAATGAGCGTCGAGACCATAAATCCTGTGATGGCGATTGCTAAGACGAAGAACACGGAAAGACGGCGGACTAAACGTTTTTTTCTTTTAGAGGATGCTTTATGTTTGTTTTCCTGCTGGCGGACATATTCATTCTCCATCGGAGTGACGTTTCTTCCCATTTCCAAACCTCCCTTTCCCCGATGCGGTCATTTTTTATTTTTTTTAATGGTCCATTTCCGGATCCATGTATATACTTTTTTGCCATTGGACTTCATAATTCCTGCCATTTTATTATATAACTTATCGACTCTTTTTGTAAGATGGTTCGGCAATAGTTTCCAAATTGTTCGAAATATCCACCAGATCGGAGCCAATGCGACCTTCAGTACCCCGTATACGATCCGCCATGCTGTCCTGAATACGAATCGGATGACGGCATATACCGTTTTCAGTATCCAGAGAACCACTGCCAGGATCATAAAAATGATCCATTTCACCGGTGAATAGATGAGCTTTTGCCCCATCTTCACCAAGAAGCGGTAAAAGGAGATCGTGAAGAGGATGAGCTTCTCCAGCAGATTTGTATACAACGTCTTGAAAAGCGCCTGATACGCAGCGAATCCGCAGAGCAGGGCCACGAATATGTACACCCTGATCTCTCCGAAGTTGACGACGAATAAAATGTAGAACATGGCGAGAGCCTGCAGGACCCAGAACAGGACATCATTGATAAAGACGAACCAGCGCTTCCGCTGGCTCCTGTTAAGAAATCGATGGTACGTGTCCAGGGACGCCCCGAATAATGCCCCCATGCCGATCATGGAGAGCATCGTATAGAATTGGGTGGTGAGTGTCATCGAAACAGCTTGCTAAAGAAACCTTTAGCTTTCTCCCCGCTTTGTTCATCAAGATAGACGAGGTCGAACACCTTCCCTTTGATCGAGACGATCCCCTTATCCACATCGAGGTTCTTCATCTGAAGGTTCTGTCCACGGACGGATAAAAAACCCATGACCGTCTCAAGGAGGAACTCTTCATTATCAAAGCTCTCAACCTGCTTGACTCCCGTGATATCGAGGAGTTTGCGTCCCCTCATCATGACATCGTGTTCCTGAAAGACTGCCTTTTCTTTATTGCCATCATGATATTGATTCATCTTCATCCCTCACATCCCATAGTACAAGCTTTGTACCATGTTATGGTGTGGATGATGGAATTAGAACCAAAACAGGGGTCACACTTCCTCCTGGTTGACCCTTTCTTCAGACAGGACCGTATACAGGCCGCTTGCTTCTTCTTTCTTAGTCGTCTCCAAAAGCCTTTCAATCTTTACCCTCATGACCTTTTGCCCAAACCTCACACTGAGCTCATCCCCGACTTTTACATTGGAGCTTGCTTTGGCCTGGGTCCCATTGATGGAGATCCTCCCCTGGTCGGCCACTTCTTTGGCAAGGGTCCTCCGTTTGATCAAACGTGATACCTTCAAAAACTTATCCAGCCTCATGGTGGTTGCCATTCTCATTCTCTCCTTTTACGGCTTTACAGCCATTAATGTGATTCATTCTTCGCTTCATCCCAAAATGCATCCAGCTCTTCAAGGGAATGATCTTCGAATGGTTTTCCAGATTGGTTCACGCGCTCTTCCACGTGGGAGAAGCGACGATAGAACTTTGAATTGGTCATGGACAGGGCCTCTTCAGGGTGAATGCGGTAAAATCTTGATACATTCACGAGGGCGAATAGGACGTCACCGAATTCCTGCTTCCGGTCCTGTTCACTTCCATTCTCGGCTTCCTGTTCAAATTCCTTCAGTTCTTCCCACACTTTTTCCCAGGCACCTTTGACGTTGTCCCAATCAAAGCCGACACCTGCTGCCTTTTTCTGATATTCATAGGCCTTCATAAGAGCAGGTGCTCCTTTGGCGACACCTTTTAGAAGCGGTGGCTGACTCTGTCCGCCTTTCTCCTGCTTCTTGATCTCTGCCCAGTTCGCTTTCACTTCTGCCGAATCCCCGACTTCGACATCACCGAATACGTGAGGATGCCGGCGAACCATTTTGGATGATAGTCCTTCCATTACTTCCTCCATATTGAACATGCCTTCATCTTCCCCGATCTGGGCATGAAGGAGGACCTGGAGGAGGACGTCCCCCAATTCTTCAACCATATGATCGATATCATCCTCATCGATCGCTTCCAAGAGCTCATATGTTTCTTCAATCAGATATTTCTTCAGTGACTGATGGGTCTGCTCTCGGTCCCATGGACAGCCGTCCGGTCCCCTCAAAGTCGAAATGATCTCCCTCAGAGCGCTGTACTGCTTGTATCGCTGTGAGCGATCTTTTACTGCAGGTACATACAGGCTCGTAAGATTGCTCAGCTGTGCAACACGATCAAGCTCGACGAGAGGGAGTCGCTCCACTTTCTCATCTGAGCTGCCAGCCGCCGTTACCAGCATGACTTCGAAATCATATGGATAGAGCTCCATGAGTGTCAGTTTCACTTCCGACGCGATGAAGCCGTCGTACACCTGACCGATGATGAGTTGTTGGGTCATCTGGATATCGTGGACGCTTAGGCTCGTCCCGTCAAGGAGCTGGAAGCCATCGATGGGATCGGCGCCGACGGAAGCAAACAGGGCATCCAGGAAGCTTTGTCCCCCTCCGATCACGACCTCCGCTTCTCCATTCTCTTGGAGCTCAAGGAGCAGCTGGACGGTCTTCTCCGCTACAAGGGGATGTCCCGGAACCGCATACAGGACCGAATGCTCCTTGGAAGCGGCCACAAGCTCTTGAACGATCTCCTCGTATACCGCTTCAAAGCGCTCGTGCTTTTCGTATACGGAATCGAAGGATGTATAGGTCATCCCTTCCGATTCCAGTTCCTTCACGACAGGATGTTCCTTTGTACGGAGGAATAGATGATGTTCGTTTTTCAACTGTTTATATACACCCAAAGGGATCTGATCTAAATCCCCCGCACCGAGTCCGATGACTGTTATGGTATGGCTCAATTGCATTCACTACTTTCTATACCGGGGCTGAAGGCCTTTCTTCAACCGGTTCATTTTACTGCCGAATGGCAAAAAGCTGATTTCTTCTTCTGATAGATGCCCCGCTCTTAGGAATAAGAAGAGAAACACCCCCGCCCCCACTGCCACACCGACAAGGGCGAAGAGCGCCGAGGTCATCCGCTCATGCGCCCCGTTTGTCAGGAGCCACCTGTAGCCAAGCAACAGGCCCTGCAGGACGAGGGTCATCCCTGCACCGCTGATAAAAAGGCTCTTATAAAATGACGGGGTGATCAAGCTGATTCCGAATAATCGTTTCATCTTCCACACAAGCCCGATCGTGATCAATCCCAATGTAAGAACCGTCGAGAGTGATGCACCCATGACACCGAACATAGGGATAAGGAGCATATTCAGGATGTATTTGATCGGGATCCCGCCAATGATGATGGCTGCGGGGAAATAAATCCTTCCGATCCCCTGCAGGATGCCTGAAAACGTAAGGATCAGACAGCTGAAGAAAATCGATAAGGAAAACACCGACAATACGCTGGATCCGTCTGCATTCTCAAACAGCATCGTATTTGTGGGCACCATGATATTCACGAGTCCGAGCGTTGCCGCAAAACCGATAAGGATACTGATCTTCAACGCAAGCTGACTGTAGTCCCTTACGAGCTCCTGCTTCCCTTTCAGGTAAGCCGTGGTGACCAGGGGAACGATCGTCAGCGAGATGGAGGTGGCCGCCACGGTCCCAAGCTGTATGAAGGGCTGTCCACGGTCATAGACACCTTTAAGGGTCTTCGCAGCTTCCTCTCCCACCCCGTGTGTAGTCAACAGTGCATATACATTCAGGGAGTCGACAAACTGAAGAAGGACGAGGAGCATGGCGCTCACACAGATGGCTGTTCCATCTTTCATGAGGGCCGTCCAGATCCCTCCGAACCCTTTAGGGAAAAAAGAAATGCCAGTAAACAACCCTTCCTGTTTCGCTGCCGTAAATAAAACCAGGACGATCACGGCACCAAGCCCTCCCGTAATCGAGCCGAATAGCGCCCCCTGTCCGGCAGCGTAGAGAGAATTCCCTTTGGCAAGGAGGACAGTGGACGACACCAGGATGGTCACGACGCGGATACTTTGCTCAGTCACCTGACTGACCGCCGTAGGGACCATCTGCTCCTTCCCCTGATGGTACCCCCTGAGGACCGATAATGGGGCCAGTAGCAAGAAGGATAAGGATATGACACGGATCAAAGGGGCCAGCTGAGGATCCCCCATCCAGGTCGAAATCATATCGGCGCCTGCATAGACGGCAACAAACCAGATCACTCCCACGAGGAGGAGGAAGATGAATGAGGTGGCCGCCACCTTCTTTGCCCCTTCCTGATCTCCCCTGTCGACCTTCTCTGCCACCATTTTTGAGATGATCACAGGGAATCCATAAGTGGAGAGGGCAAGGGCAATCCCGTAAAAAGGATACACCTGCTGATAAATATAAAATCCAATATCTCCTACGATATTCTGAAAAGGGATCCGATAGACGGCGCTCAATAACTTTGTCACAAGTGCCGCCATGGTGAGGATCATCGCACCCTTCAGAAATCCTTTGGAGGAGTATGTATGACCCAATGAAATCTCTGCCTTTCAAAGGCTTCCTTCCATGAAGGAACCCTGCATATTCCCAATGATCGAAGCGTGGGATTTCTTAAAAATAGTTTACCACAAATGAAAGTGGCGGGATGAATTCCACTATCAACAAAAAAAGAAAGAGCGGCCAAGAGCCGCTCCCATGAAAATATTATTGCTCCATCTGTCTTGCCAAGAAGCTGGCTGCCGTTTCAACCGCTTTATGTTCCACTTCACCAACCGTGCGATCTTTAGAGAAGATTGCCACTGCACCGATTGGGTCGCCATTGGCAACGATCGGGGCGATGGTGTAGGAAGAAAGATCTTCCCCGTGGCCGTCAACAAGCTCGGCTTGTCCCTGCTGGGTGTGAAGGAGGGATGCGCGGTCCTCCATCACCTTCTCGATGAGTTCACCGACATTCTTATTGAGGTATTCCTTCTTGGATGCTCCTGAGATGGCGATGACGGCGTCACGGTCGCAGATCAATACCGCACTTCCGAGACTGTCATACAATGCTTCACCATACTCTTTCGCAAAGTCTCCAAGCTCCGAGATCGGAGAGTATTTCTTCAAGATGACTTCGCCGTCGCGATCGACGAAGATCTCAAGGGGATCTCCTTCACGGATCCTCAAGGTCCTGCGGATTTCTTTCGGGATGACTACACGACCTAAATCATCAATACGACGAACAATACCAGTTGCCTTCATCTATAGCTGCCTCACTTTCATCAGATGATTTTATAGGGTAAAGCGATTGAAGCCGCTCTACCGTAATTGAGTTTAGTATCTTACAACTTAGAAGTTCTATACACAATCAGTTATTATTTCTGTCATTTCTCTTAAATGCTAATAGAGGTATCTTTTTCCATCAATGGCAGCTGCATTAATACTAATACCCTTATCATAGTAAAATCAAACTACGAGCGCATTTACATTTGAGTTACATTATCATAACGATTGGTAAGGAAAACCGGCACTGTATATGTTTTCTATGACAAATATTAAGATTGGTCAGGCTTCATGAACTTCCGTTTTCAAAGCCTGGTCCAAATTTTTCACAATGTCATATGCCATATTGAACCATTTGTCTGCTTTCAGTCTTGTGGTATTGATGGAGATCTTGAGTTTGGACCCTTCCATGCCGAGTCCTACAACCCTTCCATGTTTCGAACAGATGTCGAATACCTTCGATCCATCGATGGCCGCCGTACCTTCAGGCGACATGAAGATGTTCACGCTCTTCTTATCCTGCTTGACGCTGTCGAGTCTTGTATTCCTCGCATAGACCTTCATTTCCGATATCAGGAACAGATAGCCCACTTCTTCAGGATATTCCCCGAACCGGTCAAGGATCTCTTCTTCCAGCTCCTCAACTTCTTTAAGGGAAGAAAGGGCACGGAACCGTTTATACATTTCGATCTTTTGATGGCCGTCCTTGATGTAGGTGTCCGGAATGTATGCATCAAGATCAAGATCGACCTCAAGTGAGGCTTCCGGTTGCTTAGGACGATCACCTTTACGCTCCTCGATCGCTTCTTTGAGCATCTGAGAATACAGATCGAAACCGACGGAATCAATGAACCCATGCTGCTGGGCTCCGAGCAGATTCCCCGCTCCCCGGATGGTCAAATCGCGCATGGCGATCTTGAACCCAGACCCGAGTTCCGTGAATTCCTTGATGGCCTGAAGCCTCTTCTCCGCTACCTCTGTCAGGACTTTGTCCTTGCGGTAGGTAAAGTACGAGTATGCCACGCGGTTCGACCTTCCGACACGCCCCCTCAATTGATAGAGCTGGGAGAGACCCATTCGATCCGCATCAAAGACGATGAGGGTATTGACGTTCGGTATGTCGACCCCTGTCTCGATGATCGTCGTCGTGACGAGGACGTCGTATTCTCCTGCCAAGAAGCCGAGGATCACGGCTTCCAGTTCATTCTCTGACATCTGGCCGTGGGCATACGCCACCCTGGCATCCGGTACCAGCATCGAGATTTCGTCTGCCTTCCGCTCGATATCCTCGACGCGGTTGTACAAGAAGTATACTTGACCATTACGTGCCATCTCACGTTCGATCGCCTCTTTGATGAGGGCGCCGTTGTACTCCATCACATAGGTCTGGACAGGAAAACGGTTCTCAGGCGGCGTTTCAATGACGGAGAGATCCCTCACTCCGAGCATGGACATGTGAAGGGTACGCGGTATCGGTGTAGCCGTGAGTGTCAGTACATCGATATTGGTTTTCAGCTGTTTGATCTTTTCTTTATGTGTGACGCCGAATCGTTGTTCTTCATCGATGATGAGAAGGCCAAGGTCGCGGTATTGAATATCCTTCGATAAGAGCCTGTGGGTACCGACGACGATATCGACCGTGCCATCTTTCAGGCCTTTGGTGGTCTCCTGTTGCTGCTTCCGCGTACGGAATCGGCTCAAGAGGCTGATCTCCACCGGGAAGTCCTGGAATCGTTCCTTGATGGTTTCATAATGCTGCTGAGCAAGGATCGTGGTCGGTACAAGGAGGGCGACCTGCTTCCCGTCGGCAATGGCCTTGAAGGCCGCACGGATTGCAACTTCGGTCTTCCCGTATCCGACATCCCCGCACAGGAGGCGGTCCATGGGGCGCTCCCGCTCCATATCCAGTTTGATTTCATGGATCGACCTGAGCTGATCTTCGGTTTCCTCGTATGGGAAGGCAATTTCAAACTCTCTCTGCATGTCCCCGTCAGGTGAGAAGGCGTATCCCTTCGCCGCTTCCCTTTCGGCATAAAGCTTGATAAGGTCATCGGCAATATCTTGTACGGAAGAAGCAACCTTTGATTTAACCTTCTTCCATTCGTTCCCGCCAAGTTTGTACAGCTTCGGGTCTTTATTCTCCGAGGCAACATATTTCTGGACCAGATCGATTTGATCGACTGGGACATAGAGCTTATCACTGCCCTGGTATTTCAGGTGGAGATAGTCCTTGTGAACACCGTTGATCTCAAGCGTTTCGATACCTAAATACTTCCCGATCCCGTGATTCACATGGACGACAAGGTCTCCCACCTTCAGCTCGGAATAACTCTTGATCCGCTCGGCATTGGACATTTTCTGCCTTCTCGGCTTTTTCTGCGTGCGCTTATTGAAGAGCTCCTCTTCCGTGATGACGGCAAGCTTCTGCAGAGGAAGTTCAAAGCCGTTCGTCAAGCTTCCATTGATCATCTGGACTTTTCCGTTAAGAAGGGTGCCGCCGTCTTTTACGAATGCAATTTCGATCTGATAATCATCCAGTACGCGCTGAAGCTTTCTTACACGCTCTTCATCCGGCCCCAAGAGAACGACGGTATACTTTCCTTTTTTCCACCGGTCGAGCTCCGCTTTCAACACATTCATCTGCCCGTGGAAGTTCTGCATGGGCTTCGTGGATACATTGAAGATGTTCTGAGGGCTCGTATTCGGTATTTGACGAAGGAACAGGGAGAAATACACCTTTGATCGTTTCGCATTGGATACAAGGGATGCAAAAGGATGCGACACGACCATGTCATGGATGATCTGCCCTTCGGAGAGCAACGAGGTATACCATTCGGCTTCCTCTTTCTCAAGGGACTCGCTCATCTCCTGCACACGGCTGTACTCATCGAAGAAGAGGACGCCGTCTTCAGGCAGATAATCTAATAGACTAGCAGGCGTTTCATAGGCGAGGGACAGATACTTGAAGATCTGTTCCGGCACCTGACCGTTCTCCAGCTGCTCGACTTCATGACCGATATATTCCGTCATCTTTTCTTTGACGCCAGCAGACTTGATCTTTTTCAAGCTTTTGGATAGACCTTTATTGATTTCTCCGATCAGCCGCTCGATGTTCTGATAGGTAAGGAGAACCTCTGTGGCAGGTCCGATATCGACCGTCTTAAGTTTGTCGATGGACCGCTGATCCTCCACTGAGAACATGCGGATGGAATCGATTTCCGTATCGAATAATTCAATTCGAACCGGATGCTGTGATGTCAAAGGGAAAATATCGACGATTCCTCCCCTGAGACTGAATTCACCCGGCGTGCTTACCATGCCTGCGCGCTGATAGCCCATCTGGACAAGCTGATTCAAGATCTCATCCAGATCGATGTCTTCACCGACGTTGAAACGGATCTGGTTCTTGATCCACAGGTCCATCGGTGGCAGGATCTTTCTCAAGCCTGATACCGGGACGATGTACACCCCGTTCTGACGCTGGGAAAGCTTGTTCAGCACTTCGATTCTCTGGGCCCTGAGTTCCGGGCTCGCCACGCTCAGTTCAGCTGCAATCAGTTCGTTGGCTGAATACAGATAGACCTCGTCCTCACTAAGGAACTGCACCAGATCCTCATAGATTTTCTGTGCTTGGAACAGATTATGTGTGACAACGATCGTCGACCGCTTCGTCTGCAGATAGACATCTGCTATATAAGCGCTTCTGGAAGAACCCGAAAGTCCTGCCACAAGCTGCTCTGAAAGACGTTCCTCGATCCCTGTGATCAGGGACTGGACTTCTTCGCTCTGATGGACATATGTTAGAATTCCTTTCAAGAGTACGCTCCTCCCCGTGTTTCAATCTATATATATGATCGCTCTTTCATATTTAAACAGAAAAATGCTTTGGTTCTTCACCAAAGCGTCTTACTGGATGATATGGTCCAACCCATGATAGTCAGGATACCGCTCAAGGCTTTCCTGACAGTCTTCACAAATGGTTTTAATCTCGATATCACCGTCATTCCGGTAATGGATCATGTGCAGCCTCTCCTCATCCGACAGCCGATCAAGACCGAGGGTTTCCGAGTTGCATGCGTGGGTAAGGGTCCCGACCTTTGTACCGCAATGCCGGCACTGATAGTGAATAGCCAAATTTCCTTCCCTCCAAACCTTTCATTACCCATTAGTATGAACGGCTTTGGAAGGAAGTATTCATTCATCAGTTGAAGTGATTCATCACTTCGATGAACGGTTTTTCAAACCATGTTTTACATGCTTCCACGCTGGAAGTGATGACTTTGTCGAGCTCAACCTCATCTTCCTTGGAGAACTTCCCGAGCACGTAATCAGGGACGCTCATCCCGTTTGTCGGTCGATCGATCCCGACTCGGATCCGGTTGAAGTTCTGAGAACCGAGATGGGCAATCGTGGATTTGATTCCATTATGACCGCCGGCGCTCCCTTTTTGCCGGAGGCGGATCTTACCGACTGGCAGGTCCAGATCATCATAGATGACGAGGAGGTCTTCGTTGGCAATGTCGAAGTAATCCATCAGGAGAACGATGCTTTCACCTGAAAGGTTCATGAACGTAAGGGGCTTGAGAAGGACGATCTTCTCTCCGTTATGCCGGTGAACCCCATAGACTCCTTTGAACTTCGACTGATCAAGGGGGGTGCCCAGGTTGTCGGCAAGGGCATCTATAATGTCGAACCCGATATTATGACGCGTTTGATCAAAGCGCGCTCCCGGGTTTCCTAATCCTACTATCAATTTCATTTCTTACACCTCGTTTTGACCTTATATCAATAGAATAACGCAAAAAGCGTAACCTGCAAAAGGTTACGCTGTAAAACGTTAAATTATTCTTCTTTGGATCCGTTTTCTGAAGAGGCTTCGGACTCTCCGCCTTCTTCGCTTTCAGGAGAATCTTCTTCCTGCTTCTCACCGGAATCAATGTCTTCCTCTTGACGCGGTGCAAGAACGGAAGCGATGGTTGTTTCGTCTTCATCGTTGATGGTGAAGTTAAATTGATCACGGATATCACCGATCGTGACGGTATCACCGATTTGAAGTCCGGCGATATCGACTTCGATGCTGTCTGGGATATCAGATGGTTTCGCTGAAACTGATACCTCATACAGTGGTTGCTGAAGGACTCCGCCTTCTTTCACTCCTGCCGATTCACCCGATAGATCGATACGTACGTCAGCGTCAATTTCCTGTGACATGTTGACTGCCAGGAAGTCCACGTGAGTGACGGCATCCTTGAGATGATCCTGTTGATAATCGTTCAGGATGACGTTTTGTTTGCTGCCGTCCACATTAAGGGAGATGATCCCGTTGCGTCCAACTTCGCGAATCGTCTTGATGAATGTAATCGCGTCGACCTCGATGGCCGTATTATCCGTTTTATACCCGTACACTACTGCAGGGATGCTTCCTTTATGTCGTAGTTCCGTTAGTGAAGAACGTTTGAAGTCTTTACGTTTGGTTGCTTTCAATTCTGTTGCCATAAGTTATCCAACACCTTCCCAAATTCGTTTAGATGAAAAATTCTATACTTATTTGTTTCCCCATTCAGTATCGATTTAAACATGATTGCAGTCCGATCCCTTTCGAGGAACGGGAAGGATGCCCGCATATCAAGGCGTATGGCCGTTTGAGCTTTTTCGTTAAAAACGCAAAAAGATCCCCCAGTGATTCTGGGGGATCCTTTCAAAATATTAATCGAACAACGTGCTGACAGATTGCTGCTCATAGACGCGGATGATCGCTTCACTGATGAGCGGTGCAACGGAAAGCTGTTTGATTTTACCGATCTTTTTCTCGTCTCCGAGAGGAATGGAGTTCGTGACAACAAGTTCTTTGATCATGGAGTTATCAATGCGCTCGATGGCAGGACCTGAAAGGACAGGATGCGTACAGCATGCATATACTTCCTTCGCTCCGTTTTCCACAAGGGCATTGGCTGCCAGGGTGATGGTTCCAGCCGTATCGATGATGTCATCGATGAGGATGGCCACTTTACCATCGATATTCCCGACAATATTCATGACTTCCGCTACGTTTGGACGCGGACGGCGTTTGTCGATGATGGCGATTGGTGCTTTGAGTCTTTCTGCAAGCTTACGGGCACGTGTCACTCCTCCGTGGTCAGGGGATACGATCACGAGGTCATCACGGTTGAAGTCTCTCTTCTCGAAATAATCCGCAAGAATTGGAACACCCATAAGGTGATCGATGAGGATATCGAAGAATCCTTGAATCTGTGGAGCATGAAGATCAAGTGTGATGACGCGGTCTGCTCCAGCCGTTTCAAGCAGGTTCGCCACAAGCTTCGCCGTGATTGGCTCACGGGCACGCGCTTTACGGTCCTGACGGGCATAACCGTAGTATGGCATAACGATGCTGATTGTTTTAGCAGACGCACGTTTAAGGGCATCCACCATGATCAGAAGTTCCATGAGGTTTTCGTTCACTGGTTCGCAAGTCGATTGGATGACGAATACATCACAGCCACGGATGCTTTCTTCGATATTGATCTGGATTTCCCCATCGCTGAATCGTTTAACAGATGATTTACCGAGTTCCACGCCTACTTCATCAGCGATTTCCTTCGCTAAATGGTAGTTGGAATTAAGAGAGAATATTTTAAGCTTCGAATTAGTATAAGAGTTTGGCATGGTGGACCTCCAATTATTTCTTATGATTTAGATTTTGAGCATAATTTTCTTTGTTTACCTGGCGTGCTCTTGCGATAGAGAGTGCCTCACCCGGTACGTCTTCCGTGATGGTCGACCCGGCAGCCACATAGGCGCCCTGTCCGATCGTCACCGGCGCCACGAGGTTCGAGTTGCAGCCTACGAATACACCATCCTCGATTTTGGTAAGGAATTTATTCTTCCCGTCATAGTTCACTGTGATGGAGCCACAGCCGAGATTCACGTCACTGCCTACCTCGGCATCGCCGATGTAGCTGAGATGGGACGCTTTGCTTCCTTTTCCGAATGAAGCCTTTTTAATCTCGACAAAGTTTCCGATCTTCACTTCATCGCCGATGTTTGAAGCCGGTCGGATATGAGCGAATGGACCGATCTGGACATCTGCTCCTATGAAACTATCGTGTGCGACGGATTGTCTCAGGACAGTGCGATCGCCAATTGTGCAATCCTTCACTTCCGTATTCGGTCCGACCACTGCATCCTCACCGATGACCGTGTTCCCCTTGAGCACCGTCCCTGGCAGGATGACCGTATCTCTCCCTATCGTAATATCTGAATCAATGTACGTATTTTTTGGATCTTTGATGGTTACACCATTTCTCATATGAAATTCGTTGATGCGCCCTTGCATGGTGATCTCGGCCTGTGCCAAGGCCACTCGATCATTCACACCCAGCGTTTCAGCGAAATCGCCTGTTTGATATGCGCTGACAATCTCTCCTTCGACTTTGAGGATCTCAATCACATCCGGGAGGTAATATTCCCCTTGGACATTATCATTCGATACCTTCGTCAAAGCCTCGAAAAGAGCTTTATTGTCAAAGCAGTAAGTTCCCGTATTGATCTCCTTCACGCGTCGCTCTTCGTCTGTCGCATCTTTATGCTCGACGATCCGCTCGACCAATCCCTGATCATTACGGATGATACGTCCATATCCATCCGGAGCTTCCGTATGCCCTGTAAGGATGGTCGCCTTCGCGCCGAGACTTTCATGATGTGCAACCAGCGCTTCCATCGTCTCACCCTTGATGAGGGGAGTATCTCCGCATACGACTAAAGTAGTGCCTTCCAGATTCCCTAACACATCTTCCGACTGCCTTACCGCATGAGCCGTTCCCAGCTGCTCCGCCTGCAGGGCAAAGTCACTCTTCCCTTCAAGATGGGACTTGACGAGCTCTGCACCATGGCCGACGACCGTGACCGTCTTTTCCACGTTCAATGTGGAAATATGATCGACCACATGCTCAACCATGGGCTTCCCGCACACCTGATGAAGCACTTTATATAGCTTAGACTTCATCCGGGTCCCCTGACCGGCAGCTAAAATAACGGCATATCTATTTGTCATCTCGGATCCTCCAATAACCTTTTTATCCATAACGAATATATCCTAAAAACTCACCCATTTCAAGGATTCCTCTAAAAGTACATATATTTGTTAAAGGAGAGGATGCTTGCATGGAAGAGGAAAAATGTCACCCTGAAAATTGAAAGCGATTCATCCATCCGAAACCTCTCCAGCTGCACAATCACCCATATTTTAAAAAAAGTTCACAAAAACAGGTTTACTCCTTTCGATGGAGGGTATAAGGTAAGCGAAACAAAAACCCCGCACATAAAAAAAGAGCCTTACATAGTAGTAGGCTCTAGATGCATTCAATTCTTAAGAAGCCCCCGCTTCTTCCAGTTCTACTTCTTCTAACTCACCTAGACGATGATACTCTTCTAAAACAGCATCTTGGATCTTACCTCGGGTACCTGAATTAATCGGGTGGGCGATATCTCGGAATTCCCCATCAGGAGTGCGCTTACTTGGCATTGCCACAAATAAGCCATTGTTCCCATCGATCACACGGATGTCGTGTACGACAAATTCATTATCCAACGTGATAGATGCAATCGCTCTCATTCGGCCATCGGTGTTAACACGGCGTAATCTTACGTCTGTCACTTCCATTCTGTTCACCACCTTTTCCCTAGATGAAATCTACTGTATGTATTCAACATTTTTTTGAATATTCCTTCTTAAAGATCATATTTTTTTCAAAATTTTATTTTATTATCCGTATTTTTCTATTTCAAAGGAACTAGTCTTCTTTTGAAATGGTACCGCTTGCACACTTAACCTCATAAAAAAAACACCCGTGAAGCGTTACTTCACGAGTGCGATGACTTCGATTTCCACCAGTGCGTCCTTCGGCAGCTTTGCTACCTCCACACAGGACCTGGCCGGTTTATGAGAGCTGAAATACTCTCCGTACACTTCATTGATTGCTCCGAAATCATCCATGTTCTTGATGAATACGGTCGCCTTCACGACGGATTCAAGGCTTGCACCGGCTTCTTTAAGCACGGCTTGGAGATTGCGGAACACTTGATGTGTCTGCGCCTGCACGTCTCCTTCTACCATCATCCCTTCCAGAGTCAATGGGATCTGCCCTGAACTGTAGAACAGATTATTCACCACGATTCCCTGAGAGTATGGTCCGATGGCTGCAGGTGCCTGATTCGTTGAAATTGTACGCATTGGTATTCCTCCTCATGTCTTTATGGTAAAAACGTGACCCCTGACTGAAAGTAATTCCCCTCCGTCAACGAGATCTGTTTATCCCGTTCATTGACTTCCGACAGCTTCAGGATGGAAACATAGTCATCCACCAGTCGTTCGTCCAATGTGTCCGATTCGACAAGGACCCCGATCCCCGACAGGGTGGCAGAGAATTCCTCCAGCAGATTCTTCATTCCATTGACCGTACCACCGGCCTTCATGAAATCATCGACAACCAAGACCTTTGATCCTTCCTTCAAGCTTCGCTTCGAAAGGACCATGGATTGGATCCGCTTTGAAGACCCCGACACGTAATTAATGCTCACAGTGGACCCTTCCGTTACGCGGCTGTCGCGACGGACAATCACAACAGGCACGTTCAGGAACGATGCAATGGCATTGGCGATGGGAATCCCTTTGGTCGCCACCGTCATGATGACATCGATTTCCTTTTCAGCGAATGCAGAAGCGAGCATTTTCCCTACCTTCTTCATCAGCTGAGGATTTCCCAGAAGATCGGTCATGAACAGATATCCCCCCGGCAGGAGGCGATCTGAACTTTCCATATGTTCGCAAAGCTCACTGACGATCGCCTTTGCTTCCTCCGTATTCACCTTGGGGATATATTTCACTCCGCCCGCTGCCCCTGGAACCGTCTGGACCGTGCCTACCCCGCGCCCCTCGAATGTCTCCTTGATGATGGTCAGGTCTTCACTGATGGAAGACTTGGCTGAACCGTACCGCTCAGAGAAAAAAGTCAAAGGGACAAGCTGATGAGGACGATCCAACATGTAATGGGTCATGTCGATTAATCGCTCACTTCGTTTAAACTTCACTAAAGAAACCTCCCGAATCCGAATAATGTAATGTAAATATATCATTATTATACGGATTTAGGCAAGGACCTCTTATTCACCAAGCATCCTGACCGCGAACACCTGATCACAAAAGCCGCGAAGGCCATTGTAGATCCGGTGGACCCTCGATTCATACTGCACCAATCCATATACCGTCGGACCGCTTCCACTCATCAATACCGAATCGGCACCGAAGCGCTCCATTTGCTCTTTAATATGCGCCACTTCTGGATACATATTTAATGTGACAGATTCCAAAACATTGCTGAGATGATCACAAATCCCATGGTAGCTCTCATTTTCCAACGCTTTGATCATCGCTTCTGTATCCGGGTGCTTCAGGTTTTTTACATCCAGATTCTTGTAAACATCTGCTGTGGATACACCGATCGTCGGCTTGGCCAGGATGACCCAACAGTTCGGTGGGGATGGAAGGTGTCGGATCTTCTCTCCTCGTCCCGATGCCAGGGCCGTTCCCCCATACACACAGAACGAAACGTCAGAGCCGATTTCAGCCCCAAGATCCGCAAGCTCGTCCATGCTCAATCCAAGGCCCCACAGCTCGTTCAGACCTTTCAGCGTGGCGGCTGCATCGCTACTGCCACCTGCCAGTCCTGCTGCCACAGGAATCACCTTATCGATGGTGATGGCCACACCCTTTTTGATATTGAACCTCTTCTTTAACAACTGGGCCGCCTGATAAGCAAGATTCCGTCCGTCATCCGGAACAAACCGATTATGCGAAAGAATTGTAATTTTATCTTCTGGCAGATCCACCAGTTCAATTCGATCCGCAAGATCGATCGTCGTCATGACCATTTCGACTTCATGGTAACCGTCCGGCCGCTTATGTAACACATCCAAAGACAGGTTGATCTTTGCAGGCGCCTTTACTGATAACCTCATATCATCACCTTCTTACCAATCTCTTTGCTCTATATTGTATCATACACTAATTATAACGAGTGTTTTACATCAAAGCAGTAAGTAATTTTATCACGATGGGCCGTTTAAAGGAAAGGAGCCCCCCGTTGATCAAGAAGGCTCCTTCGGTAAATGATAAAAGTCGGCTAGACTACGACTGATCCCTTGATGTCAGCTGCTGGCTTGCGAGTTCTACTGCACGCTTCACCATGTTGCCGGCATCCCGTGAAGAAATGCCGCCCCAGCCTTCACGTTCCACGACATCATAAAATCCAAGATCTTTGGCCAGTTCTGCCTTCAATTGATCAGACATGACACCTTTTCGTTTAGCCATAGTCATCCTCCTTCAAGATCCACCTGGGCTTAGTATGTGCATGTACCCGGTCGGATACGAAGGGAGTTTGAACCAATTGGAATTTTTGACAAATAAAAAAGCAGTAAACGAGTTGTCTACTGCTGGCTAAAGATGATATTTCCTGCTGCTTCATCATAAAATGTTAGTTGAACTGTCTCAGTGAGAACATCTGCATAGCTGTAAGAAACTCTTTCAAACGCATTCTCTTCTTGATCGAGCTGAACTACGAACACTGAAGGATACGTTTCGGCAAGAACGCCTGAACGCTCAATTGTTTTGCGACGTCCACCGTTTGCTTTGAGCATTAATCGTTTCCCGAGATTAGAATCAAGGGACCTTTTAATGTCGGCTAATGTTTTTGGCATTTCGCTTCCACCTCACTAAAGATAAGTATAACACATTATGTAATTTCAGTCAAATAAATTTATTATTTTAACAAGAATCATGAATACCTGTCAACATATTTTATTCAACAAAAAGTACGTTTTTTCTACACCCCTACCTTTCCCCAGAAGTTGAAAAATTATGTAGACCTCGTCCAAAACCCTTATTCCTCAGCTATTCGCGGATGTACAAGCACACAAAAAGACCTTACAATCCCCTTGTAAGATCTCACTGTCTCTTCATTGATCGTCGGTAATCTTAAATGGCATTCCCGTCCGGAGCACCCCTTTAGTCTCGATCCCCCCAAGGCCCTTTTCTCCCGTGAGCGTGTTGCGGATCACATCCCACACGTTGACCGAGTCCTTGAAACCCGTAAAGCAGATCTTCGCCACAATATAGACGGGGTCGAGGGCATGGATATTCACCCTGGAAGGAGAGCTTGCGAAGTTGGCCCCGGCATGGATGAGGGACTCAAAATGGGACTGGCAGGCCCCTGCAAAGATGACTAGTTGATCAAGGTGGGGAGATTTCCTCCTCGCTTCCTTGACGGCCTCCACAAAATACTTGGAGTGCCTATAGGCATTGATTTCGCCTTTACCGCCTTTTGATTTGGTATACGCATCATGTCCGGTGAGGACGATGATATTCGGCCTGTATTTATCAATCAGAGGGCCGATACGGTTCGGCATCTCGGTTTCACTGCAGTGTATCCCCTTGACGGGCACGCCGATCTTTTCGTACAGATCGAGGCATTTCCGTAAGTAACTGGGATCCCCATCGAGGTGAAGGACCTTCCCTGGAACCTGGAAGTAGTTATAGTCCTCCCTGTAGGCATTGGTCACTCTGTATTCCTGCTTATGTTTGAGGAGTTCGATATCCTGCTTGAACAAGTCGAATGACTGCTCCTCCAGGTTGCGGAATTCCCTGGTGATCCGGTCCCGTTCCCTCGGATCCATCTTCTTCAGGTCGTGAAAAGGAGCATCCGCTATCAATCGATAATCTTCCCCGTATAGCATCGCCGTTTTTTGGCCATTCACCATACGGATATCGATCACGCGGAATAATATATCACACTGATACGATAGCCGGCCGACGACATCATTGATTTCGATATTCATATCCGTCACTCCCATAGACGATCAAGACTCAGGTCTGCCGATGTCTATCCTGCAGATTCCTTTACTTACCCTATGCAGCCCACCATTGATCTGTGTCAGCGTCCCAGGAAAAGAAAAAGAGACCGGACAAAGCCGGCCTCTTCGTTCGTTATTCTTTAAAATCAGGTAGTAATGCGTCACTTAGGTTACCGAATTCTTCAATGGAAAGGGTTTCCCCCCGGCGAGTCGGATCGACGCCTGCTTTCGACAGGGCCTCCAGGATAAGATCTTTCTTTTCTTTTCCTTGTGGAAGCTGACTTGTCAGGTTGTTCAGGATGGTCTTCCTTCGCTGGGCAAAGGAAGCACGGGAAACCGTGAAAAGGAAGTCTTCATCCTGTACCTGGACGGGAGGGACGCTCCGCTTCGTCAATCTGATGACAGCTGAATCGACGTTCGGCTGCGGCATGAAGACAGACTTCGGCACGGTCATGACCATCTCTGCCTCCGTATAGTACTGAATCGCGATGGAGAGGGAGCCATAGGCCTTTGTCCCGGGACGGGCCGATATACGGTCCCCTACTTCCTTCTGGAGCATCACACAGATCCCGCGGATCGGCAGGCGCTCCATCAACAGCTTCAAGATGATCGGCGTCGTGACGTAATATGGGAGGTTCGCCACGACCATGATATCTTCATATCCAGCGAGTTCCGTCTCGATGATTGATGCCACATCCGCTTCCAAGACATCCTGGTTCACGATCGTCACATTGTCATAAGGAGAAAGGGTGTCTTCAAGAATCGGGATCAGGCGCTGGTCGATTTCAAATGCAACCACCTTCCCGGAAGTCCGGGCAAGATGCTCCGTCAAAGCCCCGATCCCGGGTCCGATCTCGATTGCCGCCGTCTCTTTGGATAAACCTGCATGGTCGGTGATATTACGGAGGATATTCGGATCAATCAAAAAGTTCTGTCCTAGACTCTTTTTGAATGAGAACCCGTGCTTCTCCAAGATTTCCTTCGTTCGTATGGGTGTCGCTATATCTTTATGCATGCTCTTCCTCCTGAATGATCTCCATTAATGCCTTCTTGAATTCTTCCCTTTGAATATTGAACATCCGCAGACGCTTGTGCAATTGTTTCCCATTAGTGTAACCGATTCTGAGCTTCTCACCAAGGGCGATCCGGCGATCCTTTGATTTGGCGCTGCCGATCAGTCCCGCGTCGATGAGGTCTTCCTGTGTGATCAGCTCTTCCTGGTCTTCTTGAATGACTTGAGCCTCTTTCAGGGCCTCCCTGATTGCTTCAGGGCTTGCATGCTCCACGCCTATTCCCCTTCCCGCCTTCGGAAGGGCATCCTTCTTATGGATGAAGGCATGCTTGCAGCCGGGTACGGCATCGCTGACGATCTTCCGGATCCGCTCCCCGGGGAAATCGGGATCCGTGAAGATGATGACACCTCGCTTTTCATGTGCGTGCTTTATTTTTTCAATGGTTACGGGAGAAACGGCAGATCCATTCGTTTCAATGGTATCTGCATCCACGGAGCGACGGATCGCGACCGTGTCATCCTTCCCTTCCACCACGATGATTTCTTTAATTTTCATATTTCCTCCAAAGTCGTTGAAACTTTTTCCGGGTCTCACCCGTCTTATAGATTGAATACCTAACGACCATTATACCTTCTTCTGATAAAAATGAAAAAAAAGCAGGAGAATTCCCCTGCCTTAATCCAAGATCTTCACTTTCACCGTTTTCCGGCCCCAGCGATAGGCATCGGCATGATCTGAATAGAACACATCGATTTTGTTGCCTTTGATGGCACCGCCTGTATCAGCAGCGACCGCATATCCATATCCCTCTACATATACCTTCGTGCCCAGAGGAATGACGGATGGATCAACGGCAATCACTTTCGCATTCGGATTTGCTTTCAGGTTCATACCTGAAGCCGTATGGCCCGAGCATCCATTACAAGAAGCCGTATAAGCAGTAGAGCTCACATAGAATTCCTTGCCGCCGCTCGGCTCTTCCTTGGTGCTGGTGGTACTAGTGCTGACAGGCTTGGCTGCAGCCGTCGATTTCCCTCGGGAAACCTGGGCTACCAGCTTCTTCGTACCGACACTGACAATCTTATCCTGGCTTTCTTTGACGGTTTTTTCACTGATCAGCTTTCGGGAGACTTCTTTTCCATTCTCCTTCACGATCTCGAATTTCTTTTCTTTCTTCCCTTTTTTCCCTTCTTGAACAACCTTCTCCTGGCCGTTTTCAAGATCGGCATCTTTTTTGGAAACAACCGTAAAATCTGTTGCCTCTTCCACTACATCGGTGACTTTTTCAACTCGAACAACATTTACGACATCTTTTTCCCCAATGACTGTGTCTAATTCTGGTTCAACTCGGTCTGTTTTCTTGAGTGTGATTCCCTGTTGCTTTAAAAAGTCAGCGACCGTAGTCGAAGTAGACCATACCTTTTTCTTTTTCCCGCCGTCTACAAGGGACAGGGCAAATGCGGTATCAATCTTTACCTTCGTGTTCCCGTCAATCTTCTCTGATACATCCGGTTGAATCTCGTCGTGCTCCCCTAATTCAATATCCTGTTCAGAGAGTAAATCCTTTACCGTGTCAGCTGTCGTCCAGACCTTCTTGTTCTGATCTCCCACTGTCACATCTACCTGTTTAGCCGGTTCCCATACTATTTTCATATTATTGGATACCTTTGTATCTCCCGAGGGATACAAATAGTCTTCAGAGCGATTTGAAACATCTAATTCTTCTAATATATCTTGAATTGTATTTGCATGCGTTCTTATCTCTTTTTGCTCGCCGTCCAGGGTCAATGCGACCGCCTTCTTCGAACCTTCATAAAAAAGAATTCCGAAGATCGCTGCACTGGTAACGATCGTTGCAACCGTCACGATCCATTTCCCTCGACTCAAAGACTTGGAAAACAGGCTTTTCATGTTTTTCTCATTCATGAAAAACGCCTCCTTTTCTCGGAGTGATTATATAGAGTAATCCAAAGACTGTCAACCTGTACTTCTTTTTTCTTAATCTAGCAAAATGTTGAAATTAAGGGAACACAAAACATATTATGCAAAAAGAAAGGAAAAAAGGAAAGGGAGAGTTGTCGACAAGGTTATCCTATGTATGGACTTTCCTTTGTAGAACTTTTTGTTATTGTAGCCCTACCGGACAAGCTCTCCCCCAAATCGACAACAGCTTTTGTCAATTAATGTTGAATAATTTCTTTGCATTGCGGGTTGTAGCTGCTTCCACCTCTTCGATGGAGATTTCTTTCAGCTCGGCAATCTGTTCAGCCACAAGTCTCACATAGGCCGGTTCGTTCCGCTTGCCCCTGTTGGGATGCGGTGCAAGATAGGGACAATCGGTTTCAACCAACAGTTTCTCGAGAGGGATCTCCTTTGCCACTTCCTTCGGCTTGCGCGCATTCTTGAAGGTGACAGGACCCCCTAATGATATATAGAAATTCATATCCACACATTCTTTCGCCACTTCCGGACTTCCGCTGAAGCAGTGCATGATTCCGCCCACTTCAGAAGCCTCTTCTTCCTTGAGGATATCGACGATGTCCTGTGTGGCTTCGCGATTATGTATGATGATCGGCAGCTTCACTTTCTTAGCCAGACGGATCTGCCTTCTGAACACGTCCTTTTGCACATCCTCGGGTGATTTATCCCAGTGATAATCGAGACCCATTTCACCTAAAGCCACGACCTTCGGATGCTTTGTCCATTCTTCGATCCAATCAAGATCTTCGTCCTTCATATCGATGGCATCCACAGGGTGCCACCCTACACTTGCATAAAGAAAATCATAGGTTTCAACAAGCTCCATTGCCCTTTCGATCGTCGGCCGGTCAAATCCGACTACGACCATGTTCTCAACCCCAGCCTCTTTTGCCCGTGCTATGACCTCCTCTACATCTTCATCGAATTGCTCTGCATTCAAGTGGACATGTGTGTCAAATAGCATGTTAAACACTCCTTGTGTGAGATTAGTTTAATATAAAAAATCATGACAAGCTTCTCAGAATTGTAACAATTGCGTTACATATTATGGTTATATTGGTTGGTTTTTAGTAATTTTTGTTGCTTTTTGTCCTTCACACATTGTATATAAAGCCAACGGAAATCTAAAATGATTTGTTTATAGGTCTATTGGATCTACAGGGGAAACGGAAAGCGCCATTACATAATGAAGTAACAAATTGCTTTATTAGCGATAGCTTTATCTTCTCTCAATACAATTGATTCATACAAATCGCATTCAAAATCATTTTCTTACTATAATAAAAGAAGAAAAGGGTGTTCCACGTGGAACACCCCTTTCCTTTCTTATTTCACCCGCGCTCCATTGGCAAGGGTTTGATCGACGGTTGCAAGAGAAAGGATGCCGTTTTCCTCTCCGGCAAGAATCATTCCCTGTGACAATTCCCCACGGAGTTTGACCGGTTTCAGATTGGTGACACAGATCACCTTCCGACCGACCAGATCTTCCGGAGAGTAGAACTTGGCAATGCCCGAAACAACTTGTCGTTTCTCATATCCGAGATCAAGTTGGATCTTGAGCAGCTTATCGGTTTTTTTCACCGGTTCAGCAGCCGTCACCTGAGCAACACGGAGGTCCACTTTCATGAAATCATCAATGGCGATTTCGTTGGATTCCTCCACGGATGGTTTTTCCTCTGTAGCAGGCGCTGACCCCTGCATCTTTTCTTTGATGAAGGCCACTTCTTCGGCAAGGTCAAGGCGCGGGAAGATCGGCTCCCCTTTCTTCACCACTTCAGTACCGGCAGGAATCACGCCGAATGTTTCAAGGCTTGTCCACGTTTGAAGAGCTTCATCATGCAGATTCAACTGCTCGAAGATATTCTTCGGTGTACGCGTCAAGAACGGCTGTAAGAGAACGGCGACACGTCGTAATGATTCTGCAAGGTGACTCATTACACTGCCAAGATCTTCGCGTTTTTCTTCATCCTTCGCAAGGGCCCAAGGCTGTGTTTCATCAATGTATTTGTTCGTGCGGCTGACAAACTGCCACAGACTTGAAAGAGCAACCGAGAACTCCATGTTCTCCATCGCTTCTTCGTATTTCTTCACGGTATCAAGGCCCATATCGGCAAGCTGCTTGTCGTACTCGCCACGAGGTCCTGCATAGCTCGGGATGACGCCGTCAAAGTATTTATTGATCATGGCAACTGTACGATTCAACAGGTTCCCTAGATCATTGGCAAGGTCGAAATTGATTCGCTCCACGAATCCTTCAGGCGTGAAGACGCCATCTGAACCGAACGGTACTTCCCTGAGAAGATAATAGCGGAGGGAGTCCAGTCCATAACGATCGATGAGTGTCACGGGATCCACGACATTCCCTTTCGACTTGGACATTTTCCCGTCCTTCATGAGCAGCCAGCCATGGGCAAAGACTTTTTTCGGCAGCGGCAGCTCGAGCGCCATAAGCATGATCGGCCAGTAGATGGTGTGGAAACGGACGATTTCCTTTCCGACAAGATGAACATCTGCAGGCCAGTATTTTTGGTACTTCTGATCATTTTCCGTTCCATATCCAAGGGCGGTGATGTAGTTCGAAAGAGCATCGATCCATACATAAATGACATGTTTCGGATCACCCGGCACTTTTACGCCCCAATCGAAGGTCGTACGGGAAACGGCAAGGTCTTCGAGGCCCGGCTTAATGAAGTTATTGACCATTTCATTCTTCCTGGACTCTGGCTGGATGAATTCCGGATTTTCTTCATAATAAGCCAGAAGACGATCCACGTATTTGCTCATCTTGAAGAAGTAGGATTCTTCCTTTACTTTTTCAACGGGACGGCCACAGTCAGGACAGTTCCCGTCCACAAGTTGTCTTTCCGTGAAGAATGATTCACACGGTGTACAGTACCAGCCTTCGTATTGGTCAAGGTAGATATCACCTTGTTCCAACAGGCGGGTAAAGATCTTCTCGACGATTTCCTTATGACGGGTTTCCGTCGTACGGATGAAGTCGTCGTAAGAGATGTCGAGTTTACCCCAAAGGTCCTTGATGCCGCTGACGATTTCATCCACATAGGCCTGCGGGGTGATTCCCTTTTCTTCCGCTTTGCGCTGGATCTTTTGTCCGTGCTCATCCGTCCCGGTCAAATACATCACATCGAATCCACGCATCCGTTTGTATCGGGCCATGGCATCCCCCGCCACGGTCGTATACGCATGTCCAATATGTAGATTTCCACTTGGATAGTAAATCGGTGTTGTTAAATAGAAGGTATTCAATTTCTCTTCCACCATAATTCCTCCTCGTTATCCTCATGCCCGATGAACCTCTTCATCTGAAGCAATGTTTTCATTTCTGTCACAAATCGACCATCCAGCATCTCTCAAGGATTTGACCGATCCGCTCTCCTAAAAAACCTTTTCCTAGATAAAAACGACCCCCACAAATAGCCCATTCCAGCCGAAAGGTCTACAGTGGTATAATTGTTATGTAATTCCATTTTCTTCTTATCATCTTAACCGCTTATCTCATCAAAATATACCTAAAAATGCTGGTTTCTGCAACTATAGCGGAATCCCCTCAAACCATGTCGAAACAAAGGGTGATTCATGTCGAAATAAGTCGAATAATCACTGTTCTCAAATGAAATTCGACAATATTCTGATTCGTTACACTTATTACAATAATGTTTAATTGGTAATACATTTTTTTACAAGGTTCCGATAATGTTGTTATAACAACATTTGAATATCCATAAATTCGTAATTTTTTACAGATTAATTTGTTGACGTGTTACCAAATCGTTGGTATGATAATAGCAGTAAAAGAAATTTGTCGAATATTGACGAACTACAGAGAGATATACATTCATTTCTATTTAATGGAGGAGATTTACTATGAAATCTACAGGTATTGTAAGAAAAGTTGATGAACTTGGTCGTGTGGTTATTCCTATCGAATTGCGTCGTACACTAGGCATTGCTGAGAAAGACGCTCTTGAGATCTACGTTGATGACGAAAGAATCATCCTCAAGAAATACAAACCAAGCATGACTTGCCAAATCACTGGTGAAGTATCCGATGACAACATCAAACTAGCTGATGGCAAACTCATTCTTAGCCGCGAAGGTGCGGATATCCTTCTTAAAGAAATCCAAAACGCCCTTACTACAAAATAATTGTCGTTATAAAAAGGACTGGCCCGTGGCCAGTCCTTTTCTTATTCCCAGTTATTCTACATGGTACGCTTGATACACATCACGCTTCGGAAGGGAGCGCTCCAGTGACACTTTCTTGATTGCGTCTTTTGAAGAAGCGCCTTCCTTCTCCATGTAATGCTCGACATGCTCTTTCACCGGAAGGGATGTCCACCATTCTTCCTCGACAACCTTTTCACCCGGAGGACGGCCTTCGATCAGCAGGCAGAACTCCCCGCGTACTTCTCCGTCCTGAGCCCATTCCATCACTTCTTCAAGAGAGCCCCTGATGAATTCCTCGAACTTCTTCGTCAGCTCACGGCAGACCACGATTTGACGGTTACCAAGAGCGGCGTGAAGCTCCTTGAGGGTTTCTTTTAACCTGTGCGGTGATTCATAAAGGATGAACGTGCTTTCGATCTGCTTCAGTTCCTCCAGCTCGTTCCGCTTATCCTTCTTCCCCCGATGCAGGAAGCCATAGAAGTAAAATGGCTGCGGAGCGAGTCCGGAAGCGATAAGCGCAGTGAGGGCAGCATTGGCACCCGGAAGCGGAATGACAGCCACTCCTTCTTCGATTGCCAGCTGTACAAGCTCATATCCGGGATCTGAGATAGACGGCATACCCGCATCGCTTACAAGGGCTACGGTCTCCCCGTCTTTCATCCGTTCAATCAGCTTCGGCCCACTTGCTTCCTTATTATGTTCATGGTAGCTGACGATCGGGGTCTGAATTTCGAAATAATTACAGAGCTTCTTCGTATTCCGCGTATCCTCGGCGGCGATGACCGTCGCTTCCTTCATCATCCTGATTGCCCGGAACGTCATGTCTTCCAGGTTTCCGATTGGAGTCGGGACGAGGTACAGGCTCCCTGTCTGACCGTCTTCAAAGCTTTTCTGTTGGTTCATCCTTGTTGCCTCCCTTCCCGAAGAGCATCTCCCTCACTTCTTCGGTGTACTCTCCATGTTCATCGTATACATATAGCGGTGGCAGGATCTTCAGGTCGGGCTTGCCGTCCTTGATCCCCTCCACCAGGATCGTATTGGCTTCACGCCCGGCCTTCGGATAGACGAATCGCAATCTCTTCGGCTCGAGTCTATGCTTCCTCATCAGAGAAAGAATTTCCAGCAACCGTCCCGGTCTATGGACGAAGGCCGCTTTCCCGCGCTGTTTCAACACAAAGGCGGCAGCCTCTATCGTGTCTTCGAGGGTACAGAGTATCTCGTGCCTCGCAATCGCAAAGTGCTCGTTCTCATTCCGTTTGTCCTCTGCAGGGGTCTCGAAATACGGTGGATTGCATGTAACGACATCAAAATGGGAGTGATGAAGAAGATTACCGATCTCTTTCACGTCCCCGAGCTTCATCTCAATCTGATCATCGAGCTTGTTGTACCTGATGCTCCGCGTCGCCATATCATGGAGCCTTTCCTGAATCTCCACTCCCGTGATGGGCACATTCGTCCTCGCTCCCATCAGAAGGGGAATGATCCCGTTTCCCGAACAGAGGTCGACGATCTTCCCCCTTTGGAGTGGAAGGTAGGTGAAGTGGGCAAGGAGGACGGCATCCAGGGAAAATGAAAACACCGAGGGACTCTGGATGATCCTCATATCTTCTGCCAATAAGTAATCCAATCGTTCATCATCTTTTAGTTCAAGCATGCTTTCCTCCTGTTTTACATCAAGAAAAAGGACCAATCCGGTTAGGAATCAGTCCTTCGTTCTCTTCCTGCCTATTTTTTATTTAAAAAGGAAAGGCAGAACAGACAATCTTCATCCTTGCGCGGACTGCCGAAATGGATATTGCAGATGTGGAAGCCTTCCTGATACAGGCGGGCAAGGTTATCGTAACCTTCCCCGATATCCAGTGCCTTCTCCCCTTCTCCTGCTCGTTCCATTGCTTGCGCTTGTCCGGCAGCCGCTGCGGATGAGGCCTCCGTTTGCTCCAGCCTGCGGCGTAAATGTTCATTCTCAAGCTTCAAAGAATGATTCTCCTCCACCATCTCAGCCAGGAACTCCTTGAGCTCACCCAATTGACGATGTAAATGATCAATTTGTTGTTCCATATTACTGACTGAATCAAAGAATTCTTTCTTATCCACAATGCTACACCCCGTTACTCTGTGGCTTGGACTGATACGGCACTCTCATTCATAATTTCATCTAATGTGAATTCAAGAACGCGTTCTTCCTCCTTGATCTCCACTTGAAGGATACGCTCAAGAATATTAAGACCAACCACTTTGCCTTTTCCATGAGGTGTCTTGATCACAGCCCCCATATCCGGAAGTTCTTCCTTGGCCGCCTCGTATTCATCGTTCTCGTACTTAAGGCAGCACATCAGGCGTCCGCACAACCCTGAGATCTTCGTAGGGTTGAGGGATAGATTTTGATCCTTCGCCATCTTGATCGATACAGGCTCAAAATCACCCAGGAACGTCGAGCAGCACAGCATACGGCCACAAGGACCGATCCCACCGAGCATCTTCGCTTCATCACGAACGCCGATCTGACGAAGTTCGATGCGCGTACGGAAGATGGAAGCCAGGTCTTTGACCAGCTCCCGGAAATCCACGCGTCCGTCCGCTGTGAAGTAGAAAATGACCTTATTGCGGTCGAATGTATATTCCACGTCAACCAGCTTCATATCCAGACGATGCTGATTGATCTTATCACAGCAGACATTATAGGCTTCCTCAGCAGACGACTTATTCTCGTCCACAATCAACCGATCTTTTTGATCGGCGATCCGAATGACTTTTTTAAGGGGAAGCACAACGTCATTCTCACCCACTGACTTACGTTCAACAACTACTTTACCGAATTCGACCCCTCGTACGGTCTCCACGATCACATAACAATTCTTATGGACGTCGAGCTGACCCGGATCGAAATAATAGATTTTCCCCGCTTTTTTAAAGCGTACTCCTACAACATCGTACAAAGGACCATCACCCCTGCAGTTTTAGCATAAGCTGTTCTACCAGCAGCTGCGAATTCATATTGGCGTTCAACTTGCGTTTGGCTTCAAGTATGGCCGTCATATTAGTAGAAAGACGGTTCGTCGATACATGAAGTGCGTTGGATTTCCAGTTTTCCTTTTGGTCCGGGTATACAAGCTGTTCGACTTTTCCCAGCTGGATATGGAGTAAGTCTTTATATATCAGAAGTAAAAGATCCAGTGCGCGATCGACTTGATCTTTCTCTTTGAAGTGCTGTACAAAATCCTCCTGGACTTTCACCATCGCTTGGAAGGGACTTTTCTGAAGGACTTCATATAATTTTAACACTATTATTCTTGCTTGTGCAAACCACTCATTGCGACATAATTCTACAGCTTCCTCATAATGATTGGTCAAATTCGCGGCCAAAGATGCGAATTGGGGTTCGATTCCTTCTTCCAGCAACTGCTTGACAAGCTGCTCTTTCGGAAGAGGCTTGAAGGATACAACCTGGCATCTTGAGAGAATGGTCGGCAGGATGCGGTGCACGTTCTCCGTGACGAGGATGGCCGTCGTATCAGCAAGGGGCTCTTCGAGGAACTTCAGAAGGGAATTGGCTGCATTGGCAGTCATTTTATCCGAGTGCACAATGATGTATACCTTTTTCTTGGACTCCACTCCGGTTTTGGAGAATTCCTCCTGCAGCGCTTTGATCTGTTCCTTTTTTATGGAAAGGCCATCCGGTTCCAGCAAATGGAGATCGGGATGGTTCCCATTATCAATCCGTCTGCAGTTGGAGCACTCTCCACAGGCAAGTCCGTCCACTTTCCGCTCACAAAGGAGCGCCTTGGCAAACAGCAGGCTCATTTCCTTTTTCCTTGTCCCCTTTTCCCCTTCAAACAGATAGGCATGGGCCACCCGATCCTTCAAGATGCTGTTCTGAAGCATTTGAAGTACGACGGGCTGGAATGGTTGTAATTCTTCCATCATCATTTCCTAATCACTCTCTTACCTGTATAGATTGATGAGCAGTCCTTTGATTTCCCCAATTTTATCCAAGATATCAATGGACGACCTCTCCTGATCCATCACCGCTTCGGCAAGATCGATCAGGTGCTGGTCGATGGTCTCGACGAGGCGTAGCTTCCTGCCTTCGCCAAACTGATTCCACGTATGGGATTCCTGTAGCTCCACCCCGTAGTCCACCGCTTCCTTGAGGAACTTTTTCACTAGCGTCTTATATTTGGCCAGATCCCGGAAGGACCGGCTATGTCCCAGACGGGAGCCGGCATTTCCGATGGTGGACAGAAGTTGATTTAACTGCTCCATATGCAGCTTCTGATCATGCTGCTGTACCATTTGGCCAAAGCGTGCTTGCGCCGACCCCGCCTGGCGCTGATCCTTCGGCAACTTATCGACTGGTATCCGCAGGTCCTGATTAATCTTCATCCCTACACGCCCTTTTTAGAACTGATGGAATTGCTCAACCGGCATGACGAAGACCGTCGCTCCGCCGACTTCGACTTCGATCGGATAGGGAACGTATGAATCGGCGTTTCCACCCATCGGTGAGACAGGGGCCACCATCTGTTCCCTGGACTGACAGTTATCCTTGATTACTTGAAGGGCTTTATCCACCCTGATATCTTCCGTTCCGATGATGAATGTGGTATTTCCCGATTTCAGGAAACCACCGGTGCTTGCCAATTTTGTCGAACGAAAATTATGATCCCGCAGAGCATTTGATAATTTATTGCTATCCTTATCCTGAACTACAGCCATAATCAATTTCATCTGAATCATCCTCTCATTCAATCATCCATATACTTCCTACTATTATAGCACTGAACGACGCTTTCTTACACTGTCCGTTTCTGTAAAAAGCCCTTCACGATTTCGTACGCCGCATCGGCTACAGCTGTCACACTTCGGCTCGCATCGACCACTTGTATACGATTTGGATATTTATGCACAAGTTCCAAATACCCCTCCCGTACCTTATGGTGGAATCCGACCGACTCAAGATCGAGTCGATTGACCTCTCTCCCTTTATGCTGATTGATCCGGTTCAACCCTTCCTCAGGCTCGATATCAAAGTAAAGGGTAAGGTCAGGCATATGATCCTCGATGGCAAACGCATTGATCTCTTCGATGGCATCCATCCCGATTCCCCGGGCCTTCCCTTGATAAGCTAGGGAGCTGTCGATGAAGCGGTCACAAAGGACCACTTTCCCCTCCCGAAGTGCCGGCAGCACCTTCTCGATGAGATGCTGCCTCCTTGCAGCGGCATAAAGCAAAGCTTCCGTTCGCTCATCCATCTCTGTATTCTCCGTATGTAAAATGACTTCCCGTATCTGTTCGGCAATCTTGATGCCACCAGGCTCCCTGGTAATGACAACGGGTACGCCATCTTCTTCCAATCGTTTTGCCAACACGGCCAATACGGTCGACTTCCCGGCCCCTTCAGGCCCTTCAACCGTTATGAAGCTACCATTCATCATGATTGTTCCTCCAATTCCTTGAACACATAAATCTTTTTTTCTTTCAATTCGTGGCGCCCCTGGATCGCTGCGCCCATGTCCACATACTCCTTCAACCGGCCGATCACATCATCTGTGATAGCTTCACCTTTCAGGAGCAGGGGGATGCCAGGAGGATAAGGGATGACCATTTGGGAAGAAACGCGACCTTCAGCCGATTGAAGAGACACCGCCTCTTCCTCCCGATCCTTCATTTCCTTCCAACCCATGGACAAGAGACTGTAGGATCGGATGGATGCCGGTGGAATGAACGTCTCTTCCCTTTCCTCCGCGTCCATTTCCCCTTCAAGCATATCCCTGACCCTTTCCAGGGCCTCCCCATAAGGAAAGTCAACGGATTCCTTCATCAGTGGAAAAATGAGCAACACCTGCCTGGGGTCGGCAAGCTCTGCAAAAACACCTATCTCCTCCAGCTTTTTCTGAAGTCGATAACCGGACCATCCGGTAAATCTGACAAGAACCTTAAGAGGATCATCGGCCCTAATCACCTTCAGTCCCGGATGAAGCCTGTCCAGTTCCGAGATGAACCAGGAGATATCTTCCAACCCCTTCGCCACATCGGACGGTTTCATCGTCCCAAGATAAGAACGGGCATAATCGAGGGATGCCATGATGGGATACGAAGGACTGCTCGATTGAAGCATCGAGAGATACTCTTTCACCCGGACCTCATCCACCCTGGAACCCTTGATATGTAAATAAGAACCCATCGTCATGGCAGGCAGCATCTTATGAGCCGATTGGATGACAATATCCGCGCCAAGAGCAAGTGCCGACTCGGGAAACTCATCGCTTGCCTGAAAATGCGCACCATGCGCTTCATCCACGATACAGGGAATCCCCTGCCTGTGCAGTTCCCCAATGATTCCGTCAATGGGATAGGTAAACCCATAATAGGTGGGATAGGTCAGCACACAGGCTTTGGCACCCGGAAACGCCTCAAGTGCCTCCTTGACCGTTTCTAACGAGACACCAAGAACGGATTCCCCCTTTTCCTCCCACTCTGGTTCGAGCAGGACCGGAACAGCACCTGCAAGCCTGATTCCATTCCATACAGACTTATGACAATTCCTCTGGACCAGTACATAATTCCCTGCCGTACACGTAGCCAGGATGGCTGCCATATTCCCTGATGTACTGCCATTCACAAGAAAATGACTCGACGTGCTTCCATACAAA
The DNA here is from genome assembly GCF_039822645.1 of Rossellomorea sp. RS05. NCBI lineage: Bacteria > Bacillati > Bacillota > Bacilli > Caryophanales > Bacillaceae > Rossellomorea > Rossellomorea sp. RS05. The sequence continues at coordinate 52,841 of NZ_JBDKWY010000014.1, forward strand.
TTCGAAAGCAAAGTCTGCGCCTCCGCAATCGGCCCCTCGGCATCGTGAAGATCATCCAGACCCGTGAGTTCCGTCAAGTCCCCTTTTTGAGCGGGATTTCCCGTAATGATGCCATTTTTATGACCCGGTACATGAAACGAAATCGGGTCGTTTGTTATATGGTTATTGATTGCCTGTACAAGCGGCATCTTTGATTGATCAACGTTCATCTTCCACTAACCCTTCCAACACTCTATCCATCTATCGTATCATATCCAGGCTCCATTGCGTTCAGGCTTATTCTTCCTGAGCTTCCCGGGCAAAAAAAAATCATAACCAAATCGGCTATGAATAGATTTCTGGAGTATTCACTTTCTTCAACCTTTGCACGAACAGCTTATAAAGAGGATCACTTGTCTCCGTCTCCACCATCTCCCGCTCGCACTCATAGCATATAAACGATGTATACAGATGGATCCCGATCCGCTTCTCCTCACTGCAAACAATGCAGCATTCACCAACCGCCTTCGCGTTCACATTACTCATAGCGCTCTCCTCCTCCATACATCTATTCTGCCACCAACCGCCGAATTGTATACGCAATTATCAACTTTTCAACTAACTGAATTATCACGGTGTACTACCATCTTATGTATCACCGGCTTGGTCTGTGTTCACAGGCTGAAAAAAGTTGGGCGTTCTGAGGAGTAAAGCTGTTTCATAATCTTTTTTGTTTGTACAGGGACAGAGCGTCAAGTTTTGGGATGAACTGGATATTTTGATTTATTTTTTATAGTGACTCTTACCATTTTTCATATTTATTGTACACAGACAGAACGTCAAGTTGTGGGATTTTTTGGAATTTGAGACGGAATAATTTTATCCCTTACGAACTTGAAACTACGATTGAAAGGTCGCAAGTATGCACGGCCTTACGCAAATACAGGGGTCGGATCGCAAATAGAAAAATGAACATTGGTACGTTTCGCAAATAAAAAGTCGTTTTTCACAAATAAAATCAAAAATATCGCAAATAAATGGTTGAATTTCGCAGGTATTTTCGTGCCTGAAGGGGAACGATGGGTCCTTGAGTGCTTCAAATGGGAAAAAGATGTTGCGAGGAATGTCGAATGGTGTCAGTTACATAAGTGAATACTTTATTTGGAAAAACTTCACTGATATAAGCATTCTATCCGCAGGTATCACGCCCCCTTCGCACGGAATGAAAAAAAGTCGCAAATAAGCGCGACTTCCCCATAGCCTCATCTCCAGATAACGCCTCTGTCCAACCCACTTGGCTGATCATATACTCCCACATGTCATTCAAGCTCTTAAACTCTGCCTCTTTGACCTTGCTCACCGGCCTCATCCCATACTCTAACCGTAATCTGGTCCTCCTAACCAACCCTTTCAACCTGCGATCTTCACATATCTCTCTAATCAACATCTTTCTAGCCGCCCTATTTCAAACGGCTAACATCACCGCCGACATCCCCTGCCAACAAAAAAACACCACAAAAAAAGCAACCCATCAAATGAGCTGCTTTTTATACTTTGCCTGGCGACGTCCTACTCTCACAGGGGGAGATCCCCCAACTACCATCGGCGATGGAGCTGCGCTGGCAGGACGCCTACCATCAATTCAGCGCCGCGGAGAACGAGCAGCAGCTCTTCCAGCGGATCGCCGCGTATTCGAAGCGCCTGGGCTTCGAATACTGCTGTTACGGAATCCGGGTGCCGCTGCCCGTGTCGAAATCGGCCGTCGCGATCTTCGACACCTATCCGGACGGCTGGATGGCGCACTATCAGGCGCAGGACTACATCAAGATCGATTCGACGGTCCGCGACGGTGCGCTCACCACCAACATGATCGTCTGGCCGGACGTCGACGAGGTCGCGCCATGCCCGTTGTGGGAAGATGCGCGCGAGGCCGGGTTGTCGGTCGGCATCGCGCAGTCGAGCTGGGCCGCGCGCGGCGCGTTCGGCCTGCTGAGCATCGCGCGCCATGCGGATCGCCTCACGCCTGCCGAAATCGACATGCTCACGCTGCAGACCCACTGGCTCGCGAACCTGTCACATTCGCTGATGAGCGGCTTCATGGTGCCGAAGCTCGCGCCAGCGGCAAGCGTCGTGCTGACGGCGCGGGAACGCGAAGTGCTGTGCTGGACCGCCGAAGGCAAGACGGCATGCGAGATCGGTCAGATCCTCGGCATCGCGGAGCGGACGGTGACTTTTCACGTCAACAACGTCCTCGTGAAGCTTGGCGCGACCAACAAGGTGCAGGCGGTCGTCAAGGCGGTCTCGGCGGGGCTCATCGATATGTTCTGA
>NZ_JBDKWY010000015.1:0-50445 GCF_039822645.1 Rossellomorea sp. RS05
AGCCAGGATCAAACTCTCCATAAAAAGTTTGAATAGCTCTTTTAAAAATAAATCTAGAATTAACGTTGACGTGTTTGTCTTGTTTTGTTCAGTTTTCAAGGTTCAAATGTTTGTCGCTCGTTTGGAGCAACTTAACCATCATACCAGGTTGACCAAGTGTTTGTCAACACTTTTTCGAATTGTTTTTTCGAGTGTCACGCTCGAATGTATTTATTCGCTGTCTTCCTGCGACGGTTTTTAAAGTATATCAAGGTTATCGGCACCCGTCAATACTTTTAATAGAATTAATTTCAATTCTATCATTTCATTGCTAGATTCCCTTGTTTCATCCATATAAAAAGGCCTTCCCCGTGTGCAAGGGAAGGCCTTTCCTTCTATATATAGATCAATCGATTCCGATGATGTCCTCATCATTGCGATTCACTTTACCTGGGGATTTCAAGGTCACTTGCTGACCTTCCTTCAGATTGGTGAAGACGATCGGTGTGATGATGGAAGGTGCGTTTGCCTTGATGAAATCGAGGTCCACTTTCAACAGTGGCTGACCGGCTTCTACCTGGTCCCCTTCTTTCACGAGGGATTCGAATCCTTCACCTTGAAGTTTAACCGTATCGATCCCAACGTGAATGAGGATCTCGCGGCCGCCTTTTGATTCAATTCCAAGGGCGTGCTTTGTCGGGAAGACATTGACGATTTTACCGTCCACTGGTGATACGATCATTCCTTCTTCCGGAAGGATTGCGAAGCCGTCACCCATCATCTTACCTGAGAATACCTGATCCGGAACTTCAGTGATGTCCTTCAGTTCACCCGTGATTGGTGCGACGAATCGTTCGGCACGCTCTTCGTCAGACGTGCGGAGCGCTTCAGGGTTCACTTCTTCCACCTGCTGTTCCACTTCTTTATCTGTATCGATTTTAACTTTACGTGGCGTTTTCCCACTGATGATATCTTGCATCTGGGATTTGATGCCGTCTGATTTCGGTCCATAGATCGCTTGAATATTGTTACCTACCTCAAGCACACCAGATGCACCGAGTTTTTTCAATCTGTTCTTATCGACTTGCTTCACATCATTTACTTGTACGCGAAGACGTGTGATACAAGCGTCAAGGTGAGAGATATTCTCTTGTCCACCCATTGCTTCCAGGATGTTGAACGGAAGCTCTTCTGCTGTTCCAGCAGGTGCATCATCTTCATCTGTAACTTCTTCACGACCTGGTGTCATGAGATTGAACTTCCTGATGGCAAACCGGAAACCGAAGTAGTAGATCAGTGCAAAGACCAATCCAACCGGAATGATGATCCATGCGTTGGTTTGCGGGTTAAGAAGACCGAATAGAACATAATCGATCAATCCGCCCGAGAATGTCATCCCGACTTTTACATTCAATAGGTGCATGGTCAGGAAGGAAAGTCCGGCAAAGATCGTATGGATACCGAACAAGACAGGTGCTACGAATAAGAATGAGAATTCGAGTGGTTCTGTGATCCCTGTCAAGAAAGATGTCAAGGCAGCAGAACCCATGATACCGGCAACTACCGCTTTACGCTCTGGGCGCGCTTCGTGATAGATGGCAAGAGCCGCAGCCGGAAGACCGAACATCATGAACGGGAATTTACCAGTCATGAAAGTACCGGCAGTAAGATCCTGTACGCCATCTTGGATCTGCTTCATGAAGATAGCCTGATCCCCACGGACTACATCTCCCGCTGCAGAAGTGTAAGATCCGAATTCGAACCAGAATGGTGAATAGAAGATATGGTGAAGCCCGAATGGAATGAGTGCACGCTCGATCACACCGAAGATGAAAGCGGCGAATGCGCGGTTTTCACCAAGCATGAAGTTCGAGAATGAATTGAGTCCATCTTGTACCGGTGGCCATACCACCAGCATGATCAATCCGAGGATAACGGATGATACGGCGGTGGCAATCGGAACGAAACGTTTACCTGCGAAGAATCCGAGGTAGGACGGGAGCTCGATTTTAAAGAATCGATTGTACATCGTGGCGGCTATGATCCCGACGATGATCCCCCCGAAGACCCCGGTTTGCAGAGTCGGGATTCCAAGGACCAAGGCATTGGCCGGGTCGACATTGTCTCCGGTCACGTCTTTGATTTGAAGTCCTTCCACTGTTCCCATGGTCGCGTTCATGATCAGGAATCCGACGATAGCGGCAAGACCTGCTACCCCGTCCCCTCCCGCGAGTCCTATGGCAACACCGACAGCAAATAGAAGCGGCAGGTTATCAAAGATGATTCCCCCTGCTTTTTCCATGACGCCGGCAACGGTTTCAACTCCACCATTACTCAAGAATGGCGCGATATCTAAAAGTGTCGGGTTTTGGAGAGCGTTACCAAAAGCAAGCAAGAGACCTGCAGCCGGTAGGATTGCGACCGGAAGCATCAATGCTTTACCGACTTTTTGTAAAACCCCGAAAGCCTTTTTAAACATAAAAGGTTCCTCCATTTAGTTAGTTTTTAGAATGAACGAGATGATGGATGCAAACAAAAAAGGCATGAGGAAAGAGGACACTGAAACGCATAGGGATATACTACCCCTAAATAGGCGTTTCAATTATCTTCTTCACTCATGCCTGATCGAATCAGTTACACGTAAGAGATAAATGACTATTTCACTTTACTTTGAATACGCTGCAGGTGCATGGTCAGATAGACCGCTTCTGCATCATATACTGGTTTCTTCAATGTTTGCTGCATCATCTTGATCAGCTTCCAAGATAGATTATAGCAGAGAGGATATTCTTCTTTCAATAGGTTTGCAATCTTTTCTGGCTCTTCTACCCGTTCACCTTTTAAAACCCTTTCCATTGTGTAACGGATGTGGCGGACGAGCCTCACGTAATCAATGCTGTCCCTATCGATGTTCACTTCGAGCTGCTGCTCGATCATACCGGTCAACCGTGCAATCAACTGAGAATGCTGATTGATTTCTGATAGATCTTTATTCATCATCGCACTGTGGATATGAAGGGCAATGAAGCCGATCTCCCCTTCAGGCAGGTTCACTTCCGTGTGGTCATTGATCAGTTCGACTACTTCCCTGGCAACTTCATATTCGAACGGGTAAAGCGTCCTCGTCTCCACAAGGAAGGGATTGCGGATCTCCATGCCTCTCATAAGGCGGTTGATGGCAAAAAGGATATGGTCGGTGAGAGCAATATGGATATGCTCATTCAGGAAGGAATTGGTCCTCTCCCTTATCAGTTCAATGGCCGAAATGATGATACTCGACATGTCGTCATTCAGGAAAGGAAGGAGATTCTTATATTGCTCCTGCTCCTTTTCCCCCTTCAGTACGAACATCTTCTCGGCAATGTCATTCTGTATGGGATCCCCCTTTTTCCGGTTGAACCCAATCCCTTTGCCGATCAGGACCACTTCCCCGTATGCGGCATGGTCGGCGATCAACACATTATTATTCAGTACTTTTTTCACGTTCAAGATAGACATCGTCATTTCTCCCCATCATTTCCGCCTGTTGCTCGTTCCCTGATTCTAACGAAACCTGCTAGTTTTTTCAATTCCTCTGTCTGCAACTTTTTCTCCCAGCAGTGGGAAACCCGCCCTTTCATGGATGCGCATTCATTTCTGATCATAAAAACACCGACCCTTTTCAGGATCGGTGCCGGGCATTACGCCAAGAAAATGAAGTACAGGATGAAGATGACGAACAGAAGGTACATGATCGGGTGAATCTCCTTCGCGCGTCCTTTCACGATCATGGTGATTGGATAGAAGACGAAGCCGATGGCGATCCCTGTAGCAATACTGTAAGTCAGCGGCATGGCGATGATCGTCAGGAATGCCGGTACAGCAATTTCGAACTTCTTCCAGTCGATATCCCCGATGGCAGATACCATGAGTACGCCCACAATGATGAGGGCCGGTGCCGTCACTGGCGCGGTGATGACCCCGAGAAGCGGGAAGAAGAAAATCGAGAGAACAAACAGGAGACCTGTGACAACCGAGGCGAACCCGGTTCTTGCTCCTGCTGCTACCCCTGCAGAAGACTCGATATAAGAAGTCGTTGTGGATGTTCCGAGAATCGCTCCGACGACGGTTGCACATGAGTCTGCGAATAATGCTTTACCCGCACGCGGGAGTTTATTGTCTTTTGTCAGTCCAGCCTGATTGGCAACAGCCAGAAGTGTCCCGGCCGTATCAAAGAAATCAACGAACAGGAAGGTCAGGATGACGGTGAGCATTTGAAGCGTGAATAACGTTCCCGGATCATTGAAGATCGGACCAAGAGCCGCTCCGAATGTCGGCTCCAGGCTAGGGGCAGCGCTCACGATAGCGTCAGGTTTATCAATCAAGCCGACGATCATACCGACGATTGCTGTGACGACCATCCCGATGAAGATCGCTCCGTTTACGCCTCTGGTCATAAGAATGACGGTTACGATAAGACCGAATACTGCAAGAAGTGTCGGACCGCTTGCCAGATTACCAAACCCTACAAGAACCGCGTCATCCTTGACGATGATACCGGAATTTTGGAAACCGACGAATGTGATGAACAATCCGATTCCTGCTCCTACTGCAAGCTTCAGCTCGGCAGGAATGGAGTTGATGATTGTTTCACGAATTCCAGACATAGTGAGCGCCATGAAAATCAGTCCCGAGAACAAGACCCCTGTAAGGGCCGTTTGCCAAGGGATCCCCATGGTCAACACGACACTGTAGGCAAAAAATGCGTTCAATCCCATGCCCGGGGCAAGGGCTATGGGGTACTTGGCCAGGAGTCCCATGACGAGGGATCCGACTGCAGCGGCTAGAGCCGTCGCAACGAAGACTGCCCCCTGATCCATTCGCAGTGCGTCCGGCAAATCTGGCACTGATTGAAGCGTCAGCGTCAACGGATTGACGATAAGGATGTAGGCCATGGACAGGAATGTAGTCAATCCGCCAAGGAACTCCCTCTTATAATTCGTTCCTAACTGGTCAAACTGGAAATAATTCTTCACTCGGACTCCTCCTATAGAGCCGTCGTATGACATTTCGACATCAAAAGCCCTGAATCGACCGATTCAGGGCTTTTGACTATATAGATAACGGATGGGCCCGACAGAACGGCACCCATCAATCACCTCGTAGTCAAGCCATTTACGGTAGCTTGGTAGAAACGCTCGGGCCTTATTCCCGAAATTATACGACGTAATAGTTTTTTTAATATAATGATGATTACAGTACTATTGTACCAGTTGATCTGCCATGCGTCAACGGAAAATACGAACATTAAACGCTATTTTTTAAATAACGTTCGCAATCAATGACAAAACCCCTGCCTAGGCAGGGGTTTTTCCGTTTCTTATTCCCACTCAATCGTGGCTGGTGGCTTGCTCGTGATGTCATACACGACGCGGTTGATGTGATCGACCTCATTGACGATCCGCGTGGAGATCTTCTCCAATACATCCCAAGGGATTCTAGCCCAGTCCGATGTCATCCCATCGATGGATGTCACGGCACGGATTCCAATTGTGTAATCGTAAGTTCTAGCATCCCCCATGACACCGACACTGCGGATATCAGGAAGAACCGTGAAGTACTGCCAGATATCACGTTCAAGTCCGGCTTTCTTTACTTCATCGCGGAGGATGTAGTCTGATTCGCGGACGATTTCAAGCTTTTGGTTAGAAATCTCACCGAGGACGCGAATTCCAAGACCTGGTCCAGGGAACGGCTGACGCCATACGATTTCATCTGGAATACCAAGCTCCGTTCCAAGTGCGCGCACTTCATCTTTAAAGAGGGTGTTCATCGGTTCGATCAGGGTGAACTGCATATCTTCCGGTAGTCCACCGACGTTGTGATGTGATTTGATCGTTTGCGCAGTGGCTGTCCCACTTTCGATGATATCTGTGTACAGCGTTCCTTGCGCAAGGAATTCAATCCCTTCTAGTTTTGTCGCCTCATCGTCGAATACATAGATGAATTCATTCCCGATGATTTTACGTTTTTGTTCCGGATCGGAGACACCTTTCAGTTTATCCAAGAAACGATTCTTCGCATCCACTTTGATGACGTTCATATCGAACCCATCAGCGAATGTCTTCATGACGCTGTCTGCTTCCCCTTTACGAAGAAGGCCGTGGTCAACGAAGATACATGTCAATTGATCACCGATCGCCTTATGGATCAGAACTGCGACAACGGATGAATCGACCCCGCCACTGAGGGCACAAAGGACTTTCTTGTCCCCTACCGTCTGACGGATCTTCTCGATCTCCATCTCGATGAAGTTTTCCATGGACCAGTCGCCTTTGCACCCACATACACCGAAGACGAAGTTCTTGAGCATTTCGTTTCCGTGTACGGAGTGTCTTACTTCCGGGTGGAATTGAACGGCATAAAGATTCTTCTCTTCATTGCTGATGGAAGCAATCGGGCAGGATGGGTTGATGGCATTCACTACGAACCCTTCCGGCGCTTCGACAACTAGGTCGCCGTGACTCATCCATACAACCTGCTCGTCCTCAAGGTCGGCAAACAGCTTGGATGGTTGTTCGATCTGGATGGCTGCTTTCCCGTATTCACGGTGCTTGGCCCTTTCTACTTTTCCGCCGAAGTGCATCGTCATGAGCTGCATGCCGTAGCAGATGCCAAGGATCGGAATATCAAGGTCGAAAATGCGCTCGTCACAGCGAAGGGCACCATCACCGTATACGCTGTTCGGACCGCCAGAGAAGATGATCCCCGTCGGATTGATTTCCTTGATTTCTTCGACTGTGATTGTATGGGGATGTAGTTCGCTGTATACACCGAACTCACGGATCCTTCTTGTAATCAACTGGTTGTACTGACTTCCAAAGTCGAGTACGACGATCATTTCCTGATTGTGCAATTCTTCTTTACCAAGCATTCAGTTCACCTCATTAGTAGTTATCGATCGAGCCCGGATGAAGCATGCTCCTCCGTCATCCGTTAGCGTTCCATGAAAGCAAAAAAACTAGACTCCGCCTTTAAAAAAAGGCAGGATTCTAGTTTTTGGGTGCAAAAATATCCAAAATAGAACTCTGCCTTCATAGTCCAGTCATTTAAGGTGACCGGGTAGATACTTTCGAACCGTATTATCGAGGATATACGAAGGATGCTAACGAACTTATTATGATTTTGTCATCATTTTATACTTTGTTTGCAAGACGGTCAACCGGTTGTCTTTTTAATTAAATTTTCCCACAATTCCCTTAGCTTGACCCACTCCTCTGTCGAGAGGTCCCGGCCGTAGAGCAGGCGCTCATAATTATTGGTCAGGCTCGTCATTTCATACGTACCGAAATGGGTATCCACATAGTGGGAATAACTTCTGAGGGTTTGACCATCCTCCATTTTCACCCCATGCCTGTCCAGCTGTTTCACAAGGGCAAGATAAGCCTTCGGAAAAGCCGATTCCGACTTCTGGGTCCTGTAATACCAGATGTAGAGATACGGAAGCCATCTTCTTCTCAAGTAGTATCCAACTCCGATCAGGAGGAGGATCGCAATCAGCCCGAAGAAAAATTTACCCGTATGCTCCTGGAGAAAGGATTGTGCCCCGTCGACACTGCTGGAATCTTCATTTGCCAAGTCCGGCTGCTGCTGTTGCTGCTGGCTCTCGGGTGCAGGCGTTTCTTCTTTATCCTCTACAGGAGTCTCCTCGCCTTCTGAATCATCAAGTTGGAGATCATAGGCGTAGCGGACATTGTTGCTGAAGCCGACCGTAGGTTCGAACGGCACCCACCCTACACCAGGGAAGAACACTTCCACCCAGGAATGGGCATTATCGTTCGTGACTTCAAATAGCTGATAGTCCTTATCGACCTGTTTGCTGAATGTGCCTTCCGTATAGCCCTTAACCCATCTTGCAGGGATGCCGAGTGAGCGAGTCATGGCCACCATGGACGTAGAGAAGTTGTCACAGTATCCCTTCTGGGTTTCAAACAGGAACTGATCGACGTAATCCTGTTCGGCCCCGGGGACTGCCACATCCTGCTGATCATAGACGAAGCCGTTCTCCCGGAAGTACTGCTCGATCGCTTTTACTTTATCGTACCAGTTGTCTTTATCCTTGGTGATCTCCTCAGAGAGCAGGGATACCCGTTCTGGCAGATTTTCCGGGAGCTGGGTGTATCGCTCGAGGAAGCCTTCGGAACCAATGTCTCCATCCACTGTCCCCTTCATTTTCTTCAGGGAATAAGAGGCCGGATGGTATGATACCTGGTACTGATTAAGCTCTATGTCAGCACCATTCCCCTCCCGACTGGTGATCTTTTCACTGACGGGATTTAATGAAAAGTAGCCGTTCCAGTCCAGAATGATCTTCTCAAGCCCATAAGGATAGAGGATGTGCGAATAGGTGGAAGCCATCATGACCTTCTCGGTTTTGGGTTCTTCTTCCTTGTTGCGGTTTGCATCATCTGAAATCGGTACAAGCTCATCCGCCTGGAAGTTCATTTCTTCCCCTTCATCATCAGGACGTGACTGCTCCCAGCCTTTCCCCGTGTAGAAATCCTTCGTTTCGATTTTCCAGTAGTGTTCATCCGTCACTTCTGCCGTGAAGACGACGGACGGATCTGCTTCGAACGGACCGCCGAGTCGGCTGTCGTCGGGATCATATCCCGCCTTGCTGTTGCCCCCGCCGCCGATTCCCGTGCCGTTCGCAGAGAGCGACTCCAGATACGGGATCGGATCAGGCCAGATCGGAGCGGCCTTCGGTGCAGCGAGTGCAAGGACAGAACTGCATCCAAGGAGGGTGACGAGGGGCACCATCCATTTCCTGCGATTGATCCGGAATAAAGCGAGCCCCTCCCGTTTCACGAGACGTTCAAGGGCAAGCATCCCCATAAGGATGAAGCCGATGATCACCGCCCGGAGGATCGACATCTTCCCGTCATACTCTGTATACGTATCAATGACGCAGATGTAGGTAATGGTCATGAAGTAAAACAGCAGGATGCTCCTTCTCACCATGAGCCAGTAATGAAGCAGATAGGTCATAAGCCAGAGAAGGATGAAAAACAACAGGCTTTGATACATATAGGTCAGGCTTCCCCATTTGCGACCGAACATCATGCCCGTGTTGTATCCGATCTCCCCGAACATCTCCTGTACCCATGGCAGGTCGAGAATGGAGCCGGGAAAGTACCAGATCTTCAATGCGACGATCATATAAATCAGTTTCACCGCCCCCGAGATCAAGAAGTGAACCCGAAAGTACGACAGAATGAATGCCATGGCGATGAAGAGGACGAATGCCGTTACGCTCCCTGTATCGGTAATGGCCCCGACGGGTCGCAGCCATTCCCATAAAAGGAGGAACCCCAACCCGTAAATGATGATATTGATCAGGTGATGCGTTTGATTCTTCATGCTCTCTTCACCTCCGCAAAGGCCGAAGAAAACTCCGGTTCATATAAGATCCTCATGGACACGCCCCGTGACGATGCAAAGGCAGTGAGCGACCTGTCTTCCTGGGAGACGGCCTCCCCTTCCCTTTTGATCAGGAAGAGGAGAATCGAGCCGCTTTGTTTCACATACTCGTTGATTGCCAGGATTTTTTCTTTCGAAATGGTGGATGTAACAAAGATGACAGCAGCCGATTGAGCGTTGTGAAGACGGTCGCCCTTCAGCATGCGTTCCAGCCGTTCGGGACTGTCGGGCATGACCTTCGCCAAATGATGCTGCATCTGACTTTGAGGTCCCTCCCCGCCCCTGATGGGAAAGAATGTGCGCTCCTCACCGTGGGATAACAGACCGACCTGTGCCCCTTTGCGGGAAATGGAGTAAAGAATGGAGGCGGTGAAGATCACCATCGGTTCAAAGGCCACTGATTCCTCGCGATCGAGGACGACGAGGACGTCATGGGATTGACGCTCCTCGAACTCCTTCGTCATCAGCTCATTCGTGCGGGCAAAGGATTTCCAGTGGATCCAGGAAAAGCGGTCCCCCGGCTGATACCCCCTTACACCCGTCGCCATCGTCGTATCCTTCTGGATTTTCACATTGGAGCTCGTCATCCCCTGGTCGTAGCGGTTTTCAAGGGAGCGATACGGAACGTCGATCACTCCGGGGTAAACGAGGAGCGTATCTTCACAGGGGATAAGCGCTTCTTTTTCGAAGATGCCGAAGAAATCACCGGTTTTCACCCTCAGGGCGGAGAAGGTATGCTCTCCCCTTGGGAGGTGGTCAATCGTATACGTATAAGAGACTGCACGCCTCCAGCCAGGGTGGACAACGGTCTTCTTCTTCCAGCCGAGGGGTGAAGCCAGTAGCTCAGAGCCCTGGTCCTCCATCACCACATAATAGAGTGGAAACGGCACCGATCTCCTGATGGTCATGGTGACCTTCAGTTCATCCCCTGCCTTCAGCTCATTGGATTCAAATGTGCGCTCCACACTGAATAAACGGAGGGGGTAAAAGAATACGATGATGGAATAGGCGGCAAATGGGAGGAAGCTGTAGAAAAGGAACCAGCTGACGAACCCTCCCTGAAACATGGCAAAGGAAAAGGACGCTGCCAGGAAAAGCAGGAGTAAAACAATCTTCCACAGTGTGTGAAACAGTTGCTTCATCCTCATCTATCTCACAAGCCTTTGAACAGGGACAGGCATCCTGGCGATGACCCTTTCTACAACATCTTCCGGGGTGACCCCCTCATACTTCGCTTCAGATTTCATGATGATCCGATGCGAGAAAACGAACGGTGCCAAAAACTGAACATCATCCGGAACCACATAACTCCGCCCCCTAAGGAAGGCGTATGCCTGACAGGCTTTCATGAGGGCGATGGACCCACGGGGGCTCGCTCCGAGATAGACGTTGGCATGAATCCTCGTCCTATGAGCAATATCGACAATGTATTTCTTGATCGTATCGTCAACGAATATATCTTTCACTTCCTCCTGAAGCCGGATCAGTTCCGCAAGGGTTATGGCCGGTACCAGATCTTCAATCGGAGGATTCTTTTGTGCCCGGTTGAGGACCTCCATCTCTTCTTCCGGTTCAGGATAGCCCATTTTCATTTTCAGAAGGAATCGGTCCAGCTGGGCTTCCGGCAGGGGATAGGTCCCTTCATATTCGATCGGGTTCTGCGTTGCCATGACAAAGAATGGTTTATCGAGCTTCCTTGTCATCCCGTCGATGGTCACGCTGCTCTCTTCCATCCCCTCAAGGAGTGCCGACTGGGTTTTAGGTGATGTCCGGTTGATTTCATCTGCCAAAATGATATTCCCCATGATCGGACCCGGTCTGAATGTGAACTCCATTTCTCTAGGATTGTAGATCGACACCCCGATGACATCGGAAGGCAGGAGGTCAGGCGTGAACTGGATCCTCTTGAAGTTCGCCCCCACCGACTTAGCCAGTGCCTTCACCATCATGGTCTTACCTACACCCGGTACATCCTCGAGAAGCACATGTCCCCCTGCAAGCAGGGACACCACGCTCAGCTCGGCCACTTCACGTTTTCCGATCATGACCTTCTCAATATTTTGTATAATCCCTTCCACTTTGGGATTCAATGATTGCTCTGCCATCTGACTATCCCCTTCCCTATCTTATTTCAATACGCGTAGCCTGCTTTTTATACTCTCTATCGCAAGGCCCCTGTCTTGTTCAAACGTTTGTTTAACTTCTTACTACTTACTTTCGATTAAAATCCAGAAAACCCTTCTGAACGTTTCCCGTTTATAAGGGAACTTCCAGCTCATACTATTCAACCATATTACCATTAATTGTTTATTACCGGGGAGGCAGAGAGCAGATTCTACTAAAATTTTCTTCCTGATTTTGCGAGTTTGTCGTTAGGAGGAAAAGGATTATAATGATAAAACCGGCGCTGATCACCTGCGCCAATCTTTTAAAAATGAGGTAATTCCTATGAAAGCACTTGTATTCGAACGATTCGGAGGCCCGGAAGTCCTGTCGTATCAAGATATTCCGGAACCGACTCTAGCCAGCAATGAGGTACTTGTGCGGATGAAGGCTGTCGGCCTCAACTTCGCGGATGTGTACCGGAGAAAAGGAAACTACCATCTATCAGGGAACCCCCCTTACATCTTGGGCTATGAAGGGGCAGGCATCGTCGAGAAGGTCGGGGAGGATGTAAAGGGCGCGAACATCGGAGACCGGATTGCTTTTGCCGACGTTCCCTATGCAAACGCCGAGCTTGTAGCCGTTCCACATGATAAAGTCATCCCTGTACCAGAAGCTATCTCTTTTGAAACGGCCGCTTCCCTCCTTCTACAAGGACTGACTGCACACTATTTGACCAAGGACAGCTACTCCATCAAAGATGGTGACCACGCCCTGGTTCACGCAGCCTCGGGTGGTGTCGGTCAATTGCTCGTACAGATTATCAAGTCCCTAGGCGGACATGTGATCGGCCTGACATCAACCAAAGAGAAGGCAGAAGTGGCCAAAGCAATCGGCGCAGATCACGTCTTCCTCTACGATGAGGTTTGGGCCGCAAAGGTCAGGGAAGTCTATCCTGCAGGTGTTGATGTTGCCTATGAATCCGTCGGATCCACACTGAGCGACAGCTTCCAGGCCACACGCACAGGGGGAACCGTCGTGTTCTTCGGGATGGCAGGCGGCGATCCGGAGCCGGTCGATCCCCGCATGCTCATGGATACGTCCAAAACATTGACGGGTGGTGACCTTTGGAATGTCCTCACCTCACATGAAGAAAGGGTGAAACGTTCCGCCGAATTGTTCCAATGGATCACAGAGGGCTCCATCACTCTATCGGAACCGACGACCTTCCATTTGAGTGAAGGCAGGAAAGCCCATGAATACCTTGAAAGCCGCAAAAGCACTGGGAAGATCTTGCTGTTGCCATAAAAAAAAGCCGATCCAGATTCGTCTGGACCGGCTTTTTCCTTATTTCCAAAAATCATCGAATACAGTGATCGGCAGATGGCGTTTATGTTGAGTCTTCAAGTAGTGGGACTCAATTGCCTTCTTTGCATCAGCCGGAACTTCTTTTCCTTCAAGATAGTCATCCAGCTGTTCATAGGTGACGCCAAGCGCTTCTTCATCAGCAAGAGCCGGGCGATCTTCCTCAAGATCTGCAGTCGGCTTCTTCGTATAGAGATGTTCCGGACATCCGAGCTCTTCAAGAAGCTTGCGACCTTGACGTTTATTCAAACGGAATAGCGGTACAAGATCTGCAGCCCCGTCCCCGAACTTCGTATAGAATCCAGTCACTGCTTCGGCAGAATGATCCGTACCGAGGACGACACCTTTCTTCACGGCAGCGACAGCGAATTGAACCTTCATGCGCTCACGGGCCTTTTCATTCCCTTTCACGAAATCCGACATTTCGATGCCGCTTTCCTTCAGGGTATGGACACTTGCGTCCACGGCCGCTTTAATATTGACGGTCAAGGAATCCGTCGGGTCGATGAACTTCACGGCATCAATGGCATCCTGGGCGTCGCCCTGCTCCCCATATGGCAGACGGATGGCGTAAAACGCATATTCCTTCGAACCGGCTTCTTCGTTCAGTTCCGTGATGGCAATCGAAGCGAGCTTCCCGAGGAGAGTGGAATCCTGACCTCCCGAAATGCCAAGAACGAGACTCTTGAGGAACGAGTTCTTCTTAAGATACGATTTCATGAAATCGACACTGCGTCGAATTTCTTCCTTGGGATCAATCTCCGGTGAAACCATCATTTCTTCTACGATTTGTTTTTGAAGAGAATCCATCATTCACACTCCATGTTAGGTTTTATTACATCATAAGTATACCTTTTTATGATGCCCGCAAACAACGAAACTTACTTGATATCAACTGATTTTTCTTTGACCGACGCTTTGACTTCATGGATGAGTTCCATCTTATTGGACCAGCATTCATCACTGAGATCGACCGGGTACCCTTCCGGATTCATGGCACGCTTGTATTCATCCCACAGCAATTCCAGATTTTCATTCACAAAGGTACGGATCCTGTCGAGGGATGGTGTTTCATACACAAGCTTCCCATCCTTGAATACATCCACATGAAGCTCCCGCGCCTCGAAGTTCGTGACGAACTTGCTGATGTACGTGTGCACAGGGTGGAACATCTTCAGGCGCTCTTCTTCCTGAGGCTTCTCGTGCTCAAGGGCGATGTACTCCCCTTCAGACTTGTGATTGATCGAGTTGATGATCCGGTACACGCGTTTCTTACCAGGCGTCGATACCTTCTCCGCATTGCTCGAGATCTTGATGGTATCCTGCATGTTGCCGTCTTCCCCTTCAATGGACACGAGCTTGTAGACTGCACCGAGGGCAGGCTGGTCATAAGCCGTGATCAGCTTCGTGCCGATCCCCCATACGTCGATCAGGGCCCCCTGTGCCTTCAGGTTCATGATGGTATACTCATCGAGGTCGTTCGACGCAATGATCTTCGTTTCCGGGAATCCCGCATCATCGAGCATCTTGCGCGCCTTCTTGGACTGGTACGCCATGTCTCCGCTGTCGAGGCGGATCCCTTTGAAATTGATCTTATCGCCGAGCTCCTTCGCCACTTTGATGGCCGTTGGAACACCAGAACGGAGGGTGTCATACGTATCCACAAGGAATACACAGTCCTTATGGCTTTCTGCATATTTGTGGAAAGCTGTGTACTCATCGCGGTAAGCCTGTACCATGGCATGGGCGTGTGTACCAGAAACCGGCATGCCGAAGATCTTCCCGGCCCGTACATTGCTCGTCGCATCAAAACCACCGATGTAGGCGGCACGTGTCCCCCAGATGGCGGCATCGAGCTCATGGGCACGACGTGTGCCGAACTCCATGACCACCTCATCCTGGACCACCTGCTTGATCCGGTTTGCCTTCGTAGCGATCAAGGTCTGATAGTTCACGATATTAAGAAGCGCGGTTTCCAAAAGCTGCGCCTGACCAAGCGGTGCCTCCACGCGAAGAAGCGGCACATTCCCAAAGGAAAGCTCCCCTTCCTCCATGGAACGGATCGTCCCCGTGAATCGCATCTCCTTCAAGTACTGAAGGAATTCCTCTTCATACCCAAGCTCCCTCAAATAGTCGATATCGCTATCCGAAAACTGGAATTTCTTCACGAACTCAATGATTCTCTCAAGTCCCGCGAAGACCGCATATCCATTGCCAAAAGGCAGTTTTCGAAAGAAGACTTCAAAAACAGCCTTTCGATTATGAAAATTATCGTCCCAATAAGCCTTCGTCATATTGATTTGATACAAGTCTGTATGTAAAGCCAAACTGTCATCTGCATACTGCATCGTCATGAAATTTCTCTCCTTTGAGTTGTTGCCATCCTTTCTATTTTAACCAATAAATCGACAAAAGCCGAATAGAAAAACTCATTTTCCTCATATTTCCCTTTCTGACAGGGTCTAAAACCCTACGAAGGTTACTAGAAAGGCTTACATCGACGTTTCAACACTCCTCTTCCTAGCCCACGCTTAATAGTAAAAGAACACCCCGGTCCCTCTTGGAGGGGCCGGGGCGTAAATGAATCCATTAAAACATAGCCAACAAGAGAAGTGGAATTAATAAAATAGTCAGCAAGGCACCCGGAATCAAGAGCGTGCAGAGGCCAAGCCATGATGAGAACCGGTGAGCTTCAGAAACAGCTTTAATTAAGATAAAGAAGTACCAGCCCGCAAGGACAATTTGAACGAATACCGAGAAAAAGATGTATACCGCTCCTATGAAAGAACCGACCACATAATCAGATTGAAATGCGCCTTCGCCCATGACCATCAAATCCGGCACCCAAAGAACAAGCGCGATGACTATTGGAATGTTCGCCCATGCTGTAGCCAGGAGCATTTCCTTGTAGGTGGCCGTCCCTTTGAAAATCTTTCCTACCCCCCACGCAACCAGGGAGGTCAGGAACCACCCAATAATACCGGTGATGGCTCCGAAAATCACCGCCCCAAGAAGGAATAAAGGTAAACCAAGATCCATATTATCAAGGACATCTCTAGACGATGCTTGATCAAGCGTATTGCCGATTCCAGCCAAGATAGAAAGTAAAAAGGCAAAACCGAGAAACTTATGATTAAGAATATAGCGGATCGTCTTTCTCGGCTTTGTCCAAATGGTGAGCCATGGATTCACTGGCTTTGTTTCTTGCATTGGTTGTTGTGGGTCTACTGTAGTTTGCATCGTGTTGTTTCCTTTCTGTATTGGGTTTATGACGCTGAAAAGGCTTAGGGCATCGGAAATAATAAATCTAAGCCATTCATAACACTGCCGAGACTCCAATCACAAAAATAACCATATACTGTAATTATCTCAACAGATTTCCATTTACCCATTTTTCTATTTCTTCAATCATCTTACAATTAAAAATAAAGGGATGAAGATACTTCAATCCGCCCATGCCCATTTTTCCCTTTATTATCCATATCATCAAGATCCACCTCCGTCAATCCCTCGCAGAACCTTGTCGAATTTTGTCTGGAAGTATAGAACTATTCATCCCTCTACCATCCCCTCTCAAATAGGTCCTCGGATCAGATCCAATAGAACTAGATTAAGATAAATCCTCTCCATAAATATGGATTTATCAAAATACTTCCCATCATATAGCGACATTGAATTTTCTTGTAGGCCGTTGGGACTATTTATAATAAAAAGCCTGCAGGACATACCTGCAGGCTCGCTTTATAGCTGTCGAATCCACTCTTCCATAAGCTCTTCCTTGCTGATGATCGCTTCACCACCGCCTTGGACGAATGCATCCTTTCCTCCGCCTTTTCCGTTGATCAGGTCGAATACCGGTCGTACCGATTCCTTGAGGGCGGCTGTCGATGCCTTCCCTCTTGCCCCGACAAGCTGAAGCTTGGCTCCGTTCTTCACGGCAAACAAGACGACCACATCTTCGTTCCGGGCTGTGATCTGTTGGGCGAGGCCCTGGAGCTCCTTGATCGGACGCTCGTCATACACCTTGGAAAGCAGGCGGTGTCCCGCTATCTCCCGTATGCTATTGACCAAAACATCCGCCTCAAGCTTCAGGTATTCGGCTTTTACACCTTCCAGTTCCTTCTCGGTATCCTTTTGCTTGTCAATCATCCGCAGCACGGCATCTTTCATGCCCTCTTCCGGTGCCTGGATGATCCCGGTCAGGTCTTTCAGGAGATCGTGCTTCGCTTGAAGATGGGTGCGGATCCTGTCTCCACAGATGAACCGAAGACGGGTATGGGATTTATGCTTTTCCCAATCGAGAATCTTGATCCCTCCCACTTCGCTTGTGGATGCAGGGTGAGTGCCGCCACATCCGTTATAATCGAAGTCCGAGATGATGACGAGGCGGATCGGTCCGTCCACGTCGGGCTGCTTCCTGATTGGATAATCTCCCAGCTCGCCTTCTGTTACCCACTTTGTATCGATGGGTCTCGCTTCCCTGATCACCTGATTGGCAAGGGCTTCCGCTCGATCTGCCTCTTCCTTGGTCAAATCGGGGATGTCAAGATCGATGGTGAGGGTCTCCTGACCAAGATGAAAACTGATGGTTTCATAGCCTAGAGATTCTATGAAGCTGGCAGACAGGATATGCTGCCCCGCATGCTGCTGCATATGGTCGAAGCGCCTCTCCCAGTCGATATTCCCGGTGATGGTGACGCCCTCCTCAAGGGGGGCATCCAGGTAGTGACGGATCTCTCCGTTCACATTTTCTACTTCCAGGACCCTGCTTCCCCCGAGCATCCCCGTATCATGAGGCTGACCTCCACCTGTCGGATAGAAGCACGTTTCTTCAAGAATGGCGTACCAGCGTCCTTTTTCATCCTGAGCTAGTTCGTTGATCGTGGTGGTGAATGTGCTGCGGTACGCATCTTCGTAATAGCGTTTGACGGTCATGATATTCCCTCTTCCTCTGCGTTCTTATCTGTCTACTTTACCACAGAGGAGACATCACTTCCGAGGATTTTTGAGGTGGATCGGTACGCTGCCCAACTGATCCCATGGAATCTCCCATCTTCTTTCGAATTCCTGCACCGCCCGTTCATCCCCCGCTATGATCCGCTCCACCAGCTCTCGTAAGGGCAGCTTCTGATAATCCATGCGCTCACCTGCTCGCTGTTTGATTTGTACATTACTTATTACCTATTCAAGACTGGGATAAACGTAGGAACTCTCTCATTTCCCAGTGCGCACAAAAAAACCATCCCGGAGGATGGCTGTGAAACTCATATGATGTCCTGGAATCTTTTTGCATGCTCTTCCAGCTTGGTGGAGGCCATCGTCAGGCCGGAGAAATCGTGGACGGTGTGCTTGATCATCGTCTGGCTTTCCTTGATATCATGCTGGGCGGTATCGGTACCGGAGGTGATCTTCTTTACTTCTACGGTGATGCCTTCGATGTTATCACGGATTTCGACGATGGATTTCTCCACCCGCTCCGATAGTTTCCTCACTTCTTTCGCCACGACGTCGAAGCCCCTGCCATGCTCGCCTGCCCTTGCAGCTTCGATGGCGGCGTTCAGGGCAAGGAGATTCGTCTGGGCGGCGATTTCCCGCACGGTCTGGACAATGCCTTTGATATCATCGGCCTGTTTCTGAAGCCCTTGGAGGGTTTCCGAATTTTCTTCCGATACCTTGGTCATCCGGTCAATGATCCCCATGAGCTCATTCCCTCGGTCGATGCCGCCTTTCGCCTGCTCATGAAGGTCCTCTGCCAGTCCCTTCAAATCATCCGTCAAGGAAGATATCGCCCTCTGGCGGTCGGTGATATTGGTCGCCACCTTCAAGATGCCGATGACCCTGCGGGAGTCCTCATCAAAGATGGGCATGTAGGTCGCCTCGAGCCAGATTGCATTGCCCATGGCATCCTTCCGTTCAATCTTGTCCTGGAAGCTACGCCCCGACAGGAGCCTCTTCCAAAAGGTTTCATATCCACCGCTGTTGGCGAATGACGGGAAGCAGAGTTCCTTATGATGCATCCCCACCATATCGTCGGCTCGATACCCGACGCTACCGGCGAACAGGTCATTGACATAGGTGACTCTCCGGTCGATCCCAAATTGGATCAGGGCCATATTTTCTTTCATTGATTGTACAATCAAGTCATTTGATATTCGATCCACCTGTATGGTCATCTTTCATTTCCCCTTTAGTTTGATACGGCCGCCATGTTCATCCAGCGCGCGGAAATCGCCTCAGCCGTATCCGGTCTGCTTAAATAAAATCCCTGGATCAAGTCGCAGCCTTCCCGCTTGAGCCAGTCCATCTGATAGGCATCCTCCACACCCTCCACCAGTACCCTCATATTCAGGTTGTGTCCGAGGGTGATCATGGACCGGACGATGGCTTCCTGCTCTTCGTTCCCTTCAAAGTCTTCCAGGAAGGAACGGTCAATCTTCAGAATCTCGACGGGCAGTGCCTTCAAATACCGGAACGATGAATAGCCTGTTCCGAAATCGTCCAGGGAGATCTTGATCCCCATTTCCCTGAGTCGATCAAGGATGACGATGACATCCGCTTCGCATTTCATGGCTGAGGATTCGGTCAGTTCAAGCTCCAGATAATTCGGATCCATCCCCGTTTCATCGAGTACTTCCTGAACGGAAGGGATGAAGTCCTCCCTCGAGAACTGGAGGGGGGAAATGTTGACGCCCATCACGATGGGCTCCTTCCCTTCCACTATCCATCTTACCCACTGCAGGCATGCTTCCTTCAGCACCCACCTGCCCACAGAGTGGATCATCCCCTTTTCTTCCATGATCGGGATGAATTCCACGGGGGAGACAGGACCGACCCCAGGATGGGTCCAGCGCATGAGCGCCTCCACCCCTTCAAGGGTTCCGGATTTCACGTTCACTTTGGGCTGATAGAGGACGTAGAATTCTTCCTGCTCGAATGCATGCTCGAATCCCTGCTCGAGGAGCATCGTCCTTTCGAGCTTCTGTCTGATTTCTCCATTGAATTCCGTGACGCAGTTCTTACCGTTCTTCTTGGACTCATACATGGCAAGATCCGCATAGCTCAGGAGCTCCGACCCGTTACGCGCGTCTTCGGGATAATGGGCGATTCCTGCGCTGATGGTCACCCGCACATTGGATCCATTGATCGAGAATGGCTCGTTCATGGCACGGACACACTCGTTGGCCAGGTTCTTCACTCTACCCCTATCGGCACAGGTCGAAACGACTACAAACTCATCCCCACCCTGACGAGTGAGCACACAATCCTCCGGAAGCGCGTCCTTAAGCCTTTTCGTCACCTCTTTCAACAGCACATCGCCTGCCTGATGCCCGAGGGTATCGTTGGTGAACTTCAGGCGATCAAGGTCGATGAAGATGCAGCACACCCCGTCACCATCCGCAATCCACTCATCGAGGAGCTTCTCGAGTTTGTAACGGTTCGGGAGTTCCGTCAGGGGATCATGATAGGCCATGAACTGGATGACTTCTTCCGACTTTCGCTTCTCCGTAATATCCCTTGTGAACCAGATGGAGTGCTCAAGTCCCTCGCCCCGGATGCGGTGCTTCGACACCTCCAGAATCCGTTCTCCTTGTTTGGTGTCTATTGGGAGGGTCAAGCGATTGTCTTCCATCGTCCCTTCCACGAACACATCTGGAACAGTCTGACCGTTTGCTTCAGGAAACATGGAAAGGAGCGCCGCGTTGGCATGATAGATCCTGCCTGATTTATCGGAGATGGCGATCCCGTCTTCCGCCGAATCGAACATCATCGTCTGCAGGATCGATTTCTTCCTGACAAAGCGGTCGATGGCAATGGAGAAGAAGGTGAAGATGAAAATCAAAAGGGTACTGATGAAGACTCCCCACGTCAGGAAAGTCACATCCACCGTGCCTGCTCCTTCATGTCCTTCATGAGGATGAAAATGTGCAGCCGTCATCCCCGTATAGTGAAGACCTGTGATGGCGACTCCCATGAACAAGGAGAAAGCGAGCTTCACTCTGAAGCCCATCCCTTCTTTGGCAAAAGACGAATAGAACCCGAGCCACAGGGCAGCGAACGCTGACGAATACGCAATTCCCAATGAGAGGCTCACTAACAGTGGATCATAGCTGATCATCATCGGGCGGATGGCCGCCATGCCGACATAGTGCATGGATGCGATACCAGTTCCCATGAGGACAGCCCCATAGACCAGATGCCTTTTCTTCGGCGCTGATGATGAAACCATCCAGAACCCAGCCGAGCATCCTGCCACGGAAGCGACAATGGACAGGAAGACAAGGCTGACATCGTAATACATCGTACTCGATAGATGGAAGGCGAGCATGCCGATGAAGTGCATGGACCAGATCCCGAGCCCGAGGACGCCTCCGGCCGTCATCAACCAGACAAGCTTTGCCCTTCCCACGGTCTGCCTCACTCGATTCGATAATTCTATAGAAGCAAACGCTGCGATCAACGCAATGATATAGGACAAAAAGACAAGAAATAAATCATAGTTATTCGTAATATGTACAACCAATTTCACAGTGCACCTCATTTTAGTCACATCTTCCTCTACTGGAAAATTGAGACTTTAGTCACTCTATTATAATGGGATGGACCTTCCCTGTATAGCTGAAGATTACGGAGGACAAATCTATTATTTTGCAAAGAAAGGGAGATGAGCTGACCTCATCACCCCTCCCGTAAATCTGATCACTCTTTCACAGCAACTACACGGATCCGCCAATAATCCGCCACCCATTCCCCGTCCTTGAAAAGGGAAGGCCGCACTCTCTCCTTGATCCCTTTATATACCCCGGCCTTTTCCTCCCCCTCAAACTCCGGAAAGAAGTCGTCTGCAAAACCGTCAAGCCAATGATCCAGACCCTTTTCTCCATCTGACAGGGGGGTCGGCCTCTCATAGTGATGAATGAACGATACCCTGAAACCATGATGCTCTAAGAGGGTACTGTAGTCACCGACGGTCGGGAAGTACCACGGATTCCTTGATGTGGCATCGATTCCACGAGCAGTCAGTTCCTCTTCCACTCCTGCGATGATCGTCCCGACGTTTCGACTCCCGCCAAACTCAGCGACAAATCTTCCCCCGGGGCGTAAAGCACGGGCAACAGAAGAGACCACACCGTCTGCATCCCGTACCCAGTGAAGGGCGGCGTTGGAGAATACGGCATCCACTGGTTGTGGAGTATGAAAGTTTGCAGCATCCCCCACATCAAAGGAGATGGTCGGATACTTCTCCCGGGCGCGCAGGATCATGTCCTCCGAATAGTCAATCCCCCTTACGACTGCACCGAATTCCCCAATCTCTTGCGTCAAATCACCGGTTCCGCACCCAAGGTCAAGGATCTCCTCCCCTTCCTTCGGATCGAGTATATCGATCAGGCCCTTGCCATATAAGGAAACAAACCCGATTTTGTCATCATAATGCGTTGCATTCCACTTGTTACCACTCATATCGTCGTCATCCTTCCATTCGTTTATAGACAGATTTCGACGAATTTCTCCGCTCTCCTGCCGCGTAGGGATATTTCTTCTGGAGGCCTTGATGATATGACATCCCAGGGGGAGTCCATTATAATGGGGAGGACAAATAAGAAAGATGAGGTGAGCGATATGAAGATCGCTACAATCGGAACAGGATTCATCGTCGAAAGGTTCCTCTCTGCCGTCGACGACGTGGAGGGTGCCCAATGCACCGCCATGTATTCCCGCGCAGAATCGAGTGCACGCCCCCTGGCAGACAAATTTGGCGGCCCATCCATTTATACAGATCTCAACCGGATGCTTGATGAAGCCGACGCAGACTTCATTTACGTGGCTTCCCCTAACAGTCTCCATTTCGAGCATGTGAGGACAGCCCTACATAAAGGAAAACACGTTATCTGCGAAAAGCCGTTTACATCGACGGCCAGGGAGCTCGAGAAATTAAGGGCGCTGGCAAAAGAAAAGCGCCTCATGCTCTTTGAAGCGATCACCACCATCCATCTGCCGAACTACGAACTGATCCGCCAAAACATCGGGAAGATCGGACCGATCCGCTTCATTCAGGCCAATTACAGTCAATATTCAAGCCGGTACGATAAATTCCTCGCAGGCGAAACACCGAATATCTTCAATCCGGCCTTCTCGGGCGGTGCCCTGGTGGACATCAATGTCTACAATATCCACTTCATCATGAACCTGTTCGGGAAACCCGATGCCGTCCATTATATGGCCAATACCCATGCAAATGGCATCGACACATCGGGAGTCGTCCTGATGAAATACCCTGGCTTTATCGGGGAAGCCGTCGGGGCCAAGGATACGGAAAGCCCGAACTTCTGCCTCATCCAGGGTGAAAAAGGCTATATCGAGGTGAAAAATGGTTCAAGCTGCGAGGCGATCACCGTCAAGACCGCCGATGAAGAAGTGGTCCTGAACGAACAGACAAATTCGAATAAACTCTACTACGAGTTGAAGGCATTCCGTGACATCTATGAGAAGGAAGACTATGATCGTTGCTACGATCTCCTTGATTACAGCTGCACCGTCCTTGATATTGTTGAACAAGCACGAAAATCCGCCGGCATTGTTTTTGCCGCGGATTAAAAAAGACGGTCCGGTTTCCATTGTGGAAGCCGGACCGTCCTTATTTCATCCTTCTCATTGATATTATGCCTGAATATCTATAATACTAAACTCAAACCATGAGAGTTCTCTCAGTCTCTTAAAATACTATTTGATCTCGAACGGACCGCTTCCAGATC
Organism: Rossellomorea sp. RS05; assembly: GCF_039822645.1. NCBI lineage: Bacteria > Bacillati > Bacillota > Bacilli > Caryophanales > Bacillaceae > Rossellomorea > Rossellomorea sp. RS05. The sequence continues at coordinate 23,658 of NZ_JBDKWY010000015.1, forward strand.
AAATGATCCATGCCTTCGCCCCAGTGATCGGTGAATCGATGATCCGGTTCACCGAATCGTTTCTTCCACACTGCCTGGGCACGGGTATACCCGCTATCGAGGCAAAATACTTCTACACCTCTCCCAAGAAGGATCAGAAGCATGGCATTCACCACCAGGGAGCCGACACCTATCCTTTGATGATCCGGGTGCACAAACACCGTCCCGACTTCAGGGATACCCCCATAGGCACCATTGGTCAGGGTCATGATCAGTTTACTGGCCGGTCCGTATTCAATGGTACCGATGATCTGTGAGTCCTTTTCCGCCACTAGGAAAAAACGCTCCGTTCCCTGCCTTTGAAGGAGGGACTTCTTGTAGCGGATTTCCTCTTCTAGATCATCCACCAGGTGATCGATGCCTTCTTTTTGATAGGTGTCCTCGATGACCAGACGGAAGAAGCCGTGAAGTGCCTCACGATCTATTGGCTCAGGTGTTCTGATGACGATGCCGCGTGTAGCGCTCACTCGAAGTCGTAGGTGAGCCCCCACTGCCTGCGGGCCTCATCCATCAGCTCCATGACTTGTTCAGACAAAGGCAGCGTCCAGTTCTCACCTTTGGTCACAACGAGTTCATTCATCGCTTGGACTTCATACTGAAGCGCCTTGCCTTCTTCCCCCGCTTCGATCGTCTCGACGGACCCGTCCTTCGTATAGGTGATCGTCGCACGATCTGCCCTCGGGAATTCGTCCACGGTGATATATCCAAGATCACCTGCGACAATGCCGCGCTTCGGCATCTTCGCTCGCATGGCCAGGCTCACGACAGCCATCTCATCGTCTTCATTCTTCAGCACGATGCCCGACTGCTCATCCACACCGGTGTCATGCTTCTTCACCGTCGTCAGCACCTCAGTCGGCTGACTGGATAGGAAGAAACGGGTGAAGGAAAGGGCATAGGTCCCGATATCGAGCATGCCTCCCCCGGCAAGATCCGGATTGAAGAAGCGGTTGGTCGGGTCATTTTCTTTGCAGCTACCGAATGTGACGTTGACCATATTCACTTTTCCGATTTTCCCGGCGTCAACGATTTCACGCAGCTTTTGATAGAGCGGCATATGATAGATCGTCATAGCTTCCGCCACCACCAGTCCTTTCTCAGCGGCAAGGTCTGTGATCTCCTTCAGCTGCCTACCGTTCATGGTGATCGCTTTCTCACAGAGCACATGCTTCCCGTGCTTCAGTGCGTTCATGATATATGTATAGTGGACACTATGAGGTGTGGCGACGTATACGATGTCGATGCCGTCATCCGCAAGCATGCTTTCCACGTTTTCAAACACGTTCTCGACGCCGTGCTCTTCTGCAAACGCCTTTGCCTTTTCCACTTTTCTCGCCCATACACCGGCGATGTTCCCGTTCACTTCCCGGATCGCTTTTGCGAAGCTTGATGCTATGCCTCCAGGGCCAAGGATACCCCAATTCGGTTTTATCATAGGTGGAAACCCCCTTCTTTTTCCTATCAGTATACCCCTTTCCCCCGTTGCAGTCGAAGAATACGCAAAAGCCCCTCCCGGTACAAAACCGGGAGGGGTCTTAGGTTTAGTGAATATCGTTTTTCCTGAAGTTACCGCCCTTTACTTCCGCGACATCATAGATGGTCACGAATGCAGAAGGATCGATATCGGTGATGATTTCCTTCAGCTTGCTTTCTTCCAGTCGGTTGATCACGCAGGTGATTTCCATGAATTTCTCATGAGAGTAGCCACCGTACGCTTCCTTATACGTAGCACTTCGTCCGAGCCGGTCGCGGATGGTTTCGACCATGAGCTTCGGTTCAGACGAAATGATCTTGAACGTCTTGGAGCCGCTGAGCCCCTCTTCGACGATATGGATCACTTTTGACGCGATAAAGTAGGCAATCGCTGACAGGATTGCTCCCTGCAGACCGAATACCGTTGAGACGAAGATGAAGACGAATAAGTTCAGGAACAGAATGAAATCACTCGTACCGAACGGCAGCTTGCGCGACAGGAGGACGGCAAGCATGTCAATTCCATCCAGGGCTCCACCGTTACGGAGCGCAAGCCCCATTCCGAAACCGAGGATGATCCCCCCTACGACCGTGACGAGCAGTGTGTCACCATCGATGATGGCCGGAATGTGGTGCATGAGACTTGTCCCAATCGCAAGCGATGCAATCCCGATGATAGAGAAAATGGCAAAACTCTTCCCGATCTGCTTATAGCCCAACCAGACAAACGGAATGTTGATGATGGCGATCAGAACCCCAAGTGGCATATTGCCTAGCTGGGAAAGGACGATGCTGATCCCCGTGACGCCTCCATCGGACACGTTATTCGGGATCAAAACGGTCTCAAGACCGTAGGCGGCAATGAATCCGCCGAGGACCACCATCAGCCCCCTGATCAGTAAAAACAACTTGCTGCGGTTCTTCTTTTTCACTTTATTCATGCTGAAATACCTCATTCTAAAAAATTTACTTCCTAAAGTTTAACATACTTTTGCTGTGCATTAATAAGGATAGGTCTTCCCTTTCAGTTTAGGCTCATCGACCGGTCGTTTATACAAAAAAGAACCTCCTGCCAGTCAGGAAGTTCTCTATGTGTCATCCTCGATACACGCTGGCGCATGTGTTGGCTTTCGGTTCATAGTAGCAATGGTTCTTAAATTGTCCGGCCAACGGCTGATCATACCACGTCGGGGGACACGGGGCGTACGGGTTGAAATACCAGAGGGCGTACTTCCCAGGTTGCTGCCGCCAGTAATCCAGATTCTGCTTCGCTAGCCGCTTTTCCACCGACCTTGCCCGGCTATAAAACAGATTCCCCTTCTGCACGGCCTCGAAGGAATAGTTGCCACCCTGCACCTGGTAGATGACTTGTTGAATCGTCCGTACATCCTTAAAATCAAGACACTCAGCCACGGCGCGGTTCACGATTACATTGCCCACGTACAGCATGCCCTGCTTCCCTTCCCCTTCGGCTTCTGCCCGCATCATTCTTGCCATGAGGGCCACATCTGAATCCTTATACTTTACTCTTGGCATATTCTTCACCTCAAGATAGTGTATGAAAGAAACATGGGTTGTTGTCACTATGATTGAAGAATGGTGCGGGGATTTTTGGGAAGGACTGCCGCTATTCCTGCAGAACCCATTGGCCTCATAAGTTTCTAGCCGCTTAACGCTTTGTCATTTCGCGTATACCGGACTCACCCGCCACCAATGCCTTTGTCACGACGGATGTGAAAAGGGAAACATCGAGCACACCGGGCATTCCTTTCAACCGATCCTCCAACCTCTCACTATCCTGATTTCCCTGCACGTACACATCCAAAAGCAGATTCCCGTGTTCTGTCATGACGGGACCATCCTTATCACGGCTCATGCGGATTTCCACCCTCTCTGCATCTGAGAGCTGGTGCGTGACAAAGGCTAGAGCCTGCGGGATCACCTCAAGGACCACGGGATGCTCGTACGTTAGTCCCTTCACCACTTTGGACTCGTCAACCAGAAGGATATACTCCTCAGCCATCCTTGCCACCAATTTTTCATCGGTATGAATGCCTCCACCGCTCTTCAGGGCATGGAGATGTTCGTCCACTTGATCGCATCCATCAAAGGCTACATCCACTGCGGAGACTTCCGACAGGGGAATGACCGCCAAGCCCGCTTCCTCACATTTCCGCTTCGTTTGCCAGGAAGGCGTGACCACCTTGATGTCGAGCTGATCTTCCTTGATGAACTGGATGAGGTGAGCGATGGTGCTGCCTCCACCAAGTCCGATCACTGTGCCGTTTTCTATGTAGTTCAGGGCTGCTTTGGCGCATTTTCTTTTGATGTCCATGATGTCCATTCCTTTCCATTACGTTTCTATTCTACAGTGAAGACCGCTTTCCCGTCTTGCCTTCGATCCGTTTCAGCAGTGTTTGGGCGGCTATAATCGTCACGGTGTAAAATCCAATCGGCGCAAGCGGGATCCACGGATGGGACACGATATATCGGAAGTTCGCTCCAATCAACCCCGACCATTCCTGGCTGATCGATTCAATCTCGGGGCCATTCGGACCCATGAATACCATGGTCCCTCCAAAGAAGAGGCCAAGCACCCCCAGATGAAGGAAGATGATCAGCGTCTGGACGAACTGCTGGATGAACATCACCCCCGATACTGGAAGGAGATGCGGTATGATATGGCGCCATATCTGATGCCTCTCCGATCCGCCCAACACCCTGGCCGCGTCCATGAACTCCCTCTCCTTGATGCGTTTCGTCTCCTTCGCCATATAAAAGGAAAGGGGCGGCAGGACGAGTATGACCAGGATCAGCACCTCAAAACCGGCCCGCTTATAAAAAGGGGCAGGAGTCGTACCGCTAGATACCAAGAGAACAGACTCCAAAATAACAAACGCCACCATCGTGAGGGGCAATATGGAAAAACTATCGAATAACGCCTCAAGCCTCGCATACAACCAGCTCGGAACATACGTCACGACCATGCCGATCCAGAAAGCGAAGAATGTCCTCAAAAACGCAATCAATATCGTGATACCGATGCTCCACTTCGCTCCCTCTATGGCCCGCCCGAGAAGGTCATACCCCTTCTCATCCGTCCCTAATAAAAAATCCTTCGATGGAGGGAATGGAGGAGCCGAAATGGTCCCGTCCTCCGCCTTCATCAAGACAGTCTGTCCCACGTCACCATCGTTCCAAAAGGTATTGCCTATACTCGCGAGAACAAGCAACACGAGGAATACCCCCGATAGGATGGCACCCCCGTCCCTCCTCCACTTCTTCCACATCCTCCTCCATGCCTCCATTCTCCCGGAATCGTCCATTCAAATAGGTGAAATAAAAGATAGATGGGCACGTAAATCAGAAGCAGTGCCACTGTGAAAACCTCCGTCGTGGGATAATCCTTGATGAACCAGGAAATGCCCGGAACGTTGAACAGCACTTCCACCAGATACAAGTTTGAAAGGATGAACCAAAGATGATGCCTTATGTAATACACTGTGCTTACCACCACATTCCTGAGCACATGATGATTCAGGATCGCAGAAGGAGAAACTCCCTTCGCCCTTGCCAGTACCACATAATCCTTTTCTACCTCCTGACCGTATCGAAGGATCAGCAGTTTCAAGAACATGAGCATCGTGGGAATCGCGAGGCTGACCACCGGCAAAAGAACTGCCCGTTCCCCCTGAACCGTCGCTACATTTGCCATGGCAATCCCCGTCGCCTTGAACACATAGATCACCAGTAGCTGCGTCCCAATCATGAAGAGGATATCGGGAATCCCGTCCAGCACCCGGAGGCCGAACGCAATCCCAGCCTGGCTCCATCTCGGAAGCAAGAAATAAACGAACACGATGAACAAAGCCACCGCCAATGCGGACAAAAGAGAAAGGAACAAAATCAATCCCGACTCCCCCAGATGAACAAATACTTGTGGGAAGATTGGCTTTTCTAAGCCAGCCATGCCTCCATAGACTGCAGGCTTCAATCCGACAAGCATCAGAATCACCCCTCGAATGGACTGTATGTATCCTGAAAAAGAGAGGTTCATCTGATCAAACAGGGCCGGGATCGATCCCATGAGGATGATGCCGAAGAGGGAGAGTAGGAGATTGAATAGTTTAGATGATAGGTGTTTAGCCATGGGCACCCCTTTGATAATTCCATAATTTTCTTGTTGTCTATTCTATCATACACAACAAAACTCTTGTGAACAGAAAAAAGTTAGGCGTTATACCACGCCCGACTTCTTCGCCTCGGCAACCGCCCGCTCCACATCCTCTACCCACTGACCTCCCTTATTCACCACATACTGTACCTCAAGACCGCTCTGAAGGGTCACCTTCAAACCATTGTTCAGCAAGGGGATGCCAAGCAGTCTATTGCGTACGCGCTCCACCGATGCAACTTCCTTTAGAAGTACGGCCGTCTCTTCACGTTGAATATTGATGGCGTGGGGCTTATGATGGAGCATGTTCTCATCGAGGTAAAGCTTGCCTCCCACCCCTTCCTTGCCTTTCAACATATTTGCGAAGCCTTCTCGGATGTAGACTGGTTCAGTCATTGGGCATCGTCCTTTCTTGAATGGGTTTGGGGTTATTTTCTCATATTTTAGTAGATGATTCACTTCATCCCCATTATTTGTTTAAGGAAACGTTTGGTTAAATAACAACCCACCTGGAGCTCCCTTTCCAGGTGGGTTTCATCTATTAAACTATTTCAAAAGTACCCTAAACGTCTCTACAATATTCTCAACCGTAAATCCATATTCCTCAAGCAAGCGGTCCGCAGGGCCCGATGCTCCGAATTCATCAACGGTTACCGTCTTACCTTTTTGACCGGTGTATTCCCTCCAGCCGAATGAAGAACCGAGTTCGATTCCAAGACGTGCTGTCAGATGGCTTGGTAGCACGCTCTCCCTATACGCTGCGGATTGACGCTCGAAGCGATCCCAGCTCGGCATGCTGACGACGGAGACGTGGATGCCTTTGTCTGCCAATGCTTGCTGTGCGTTGATGGCGAGTGATACTTCCGATCCGGTTGCGAGGAGCAGGCCTACCGCTTCCAATTGAGCCGGCGAGACGACATAAGCCCCCTTGCTCACCCCTTCATCCACTAGTTCCTGATCAAGGTCAAGAGTCGGGAGATCCTGACGGGTCAGTACGAGTGCCGTCGGATGATCCTGGCTTTCGAGGGCCAAGCGCCAGGCAGCGGCAGTCTCCTTCGCATCGGCGGGTCTGATGACCGAGATTCCCGGCATGGCCCGCAATGCCGCCAGTTGCTCCACGGGCTGGTGGGTGGGACCGTCTTCACCGACAGCAATGCTATCATGTGTGAACACGTACGTCACCGGCAGCTTCATGAGCGCAGCCAAGCGGATGGCCGGACGCAGGTAATCGGAGAAGACGAAGAACGTGGCCCCGAAGACCTTCACGCCTCCGTGAAGGGCCATCCCGTTCAGAGCTGCCCCCATGGCAAATTCCCGTACGCCGAACCAGATGTTTCGGGCCGCATACCCATCCAGGGCGAAGTTCTTCTCTGATGAGATCAGGGTCTTATTCGATCCTGCCAGGTCGGCAGATCCTCCGATGAGTTCAGGAATAGACGACGCCGCAGCATTCAAAATGGCCCCTGAAGAGGAACGGGTAGCAATCTTCGAACCGGCCTCAAAGGGAGGGATGGCTTCCTTCCAATCGTCGGGAAGCTCGCCTTTCACCACACGCTCCAACTGAGAGGCAAGCTCCGGATATGCTGCCTTGTACGCTTCAAACCGCTCGTTCCAGGCGGCCTCTTTTGCTTTGCCAGCTTCCATCATCCCGGCGAAATGCTTCTCCACTTCTTCCGGTACAAAGAATGGTGCGTCGGCTTCCCATTGATAGGCTGCCTTCGTTTGCTTCACTTCTTCCTCCCCCAGGGGCGCCCCATGACTCGCAGAAGATCCGGCTTTATTCGGGGATCCGAAGCCGATGGTCGTTTTCACCTCGATCAATGTAGGACGGTCCGTTTCCGCCTTTGCCTCTCGGATGGCTGCCTGGATGGCATCTACGTCATTGCCATCTTCCACCCGCACCACATGCCATCCATATGACTTGAAGCGGTCTTCCACACTTTCAGAGAATGATCGATTCAGGTCTCCGTCCAAAGAGATGTCATTCGAATCGTAGAGGACGACGAGCCGTCCAAGCTTCAGATGTCCTGCCAGGGAAGCAGCTTCAGCCGACACGCCTTCCATCAGGTCTCCATCGCCGCATAGGCTGTAAGTATAATGATTGATCACGTCATAGTCTTCCTGATTATAGGTGTCGGCAAGATGTCTCTCTGCCATCGCCATTCCGACGGCCATGGCGATTCCCTGTCCGAGTGGGCCGGTGGTCGCTTCCACCCCCACGGTATGACCGAATTCGGGATGCCCCGGTGTCTTGCTTCCCCACTGACGGAAGTTCTTCAGCTCGTCCATGGTCAGCCCGTAGCCGAATAGGTGAAGCATGCTATACAGGAGGGCCGATCCGTGTCCTGCCGATAAAATGAAACGGTCCCGGTTAATCCAGTCGGGATTGGCAGGGTTCATTTCCACCTCCTTTGCCCATAGAGTGTAGGCCATAGGGGCTGCTCCCATGGCGATTCCCGGATGCCCGGAGTTCGCCTGTTCGATGGCGTCGATGGCCAATGTCCTGATTGTATTGATCGCCAATGTATCGATTGTCTGCTTCGTTTGAAGTGTCATATTCGTTCGCTCCTTTATCTCTTTTTCGCATAATGAAAGGGTTGAGAATGATCCCAACCCCCACACATTATGATAGGACCTTCTGCGTCATATCTTCATAATCCTGGCACATCGTTTTCCATGATGTTTCGATATCTTCGCTCAGTCCGAATAATCCGCTCCGGCCGACAATGTAAACATCCGGCCCGGCCGCATCGATCTTCTTGAAGGTCTTCCTGCTTGAAGAGCCATCCATTTCGATCACATAGCGATAACCCTTCTCTTCCCTCAGTTCCCTTAATGCCACGATCTTATCGAGGGTGCTGTCGATGAAACGCTGACCCGCGAAACCGGGGTCGACGGTCATGATGGTGATCTTATCCACGAGATCGATATAAGGGAAGACCGTGTCGATCGGCGTCTCCGGGTTTAGGACAACGCCTGCTTTCAGTCCCGCATTCTGGATCTGGTCAATCAGGCGGAAGGCAAGCCCATCGAGGACTTCTGCGTGCATGCAGATCCACTCGCATTTCAGATCGACCAGCTGCTGCACCCAAAAACTTGGATTGGTCACCATGAGATGCGCTGACAATGGAAGGTTGCTGATCTTGCGCACCTCCTGGATGAACCACGGAGATAACGTGATATTAGGGACATAGTGCCCGTCCATGATGTCGATGTGATACGAGCCCACATGGTCATTGAGGAATGTGATCTGCTCTTTAAATTGATCCAGGTCCATCGTCATGAGCGATGGGGAAAATTCTACTTTTTTCATTTATATTTCCTCCACTTCACTATGAATCAAATGATTTTAATATCGTCGAGATCGATGTCTTCTTCCTCCACTTCGATCTGTTCACCTTCTTTTACATTCTTCTTAAGCAGTGCCAGGGCAACGCCCGTTAGCAATACGTTGACGAGAATGGCTACCGCTCCTGTCCACGGCTGGGACATGGTCGGAAGCATCAGTACACCGCCGAACGGTACCGTTGCATCGGCCCCGAGGACCATGGTGACCGCTCCTCCGGCAGCACCCCCGATTGCGACAGCCGTCACACAGCGGACGATGTCGTTCATGACGATCGGGATGACACCTTCGACAATGTTGATGACACCCATGGGCACAGCCGATTTCAACGTTTCCACTTCTGAACGGGTGTAGATGTTCTTGCCGAACAATTTCGCAATGAAGAAGGAAAGTCCAAATCCGATCGGCGTAGCCGTATTGACCAGTTGAAGCGCCGTGATCGGTCCGTTGATCCCCTCTGCCTGCATCGTAAGTACAAAGGCAAAGACGGTCTTATTGATCGGTCCGCCGAAATCAACACCGCTCAAGAGTCCAACCACACCCCCGAATACCAATAATGAAGAAGTGCCGAGACTGTTAAGGGCGGTGGTGAGGAGTGACGTGAGCGCAGCAATCGGGATTCCGATCACATACACCATGATCAGTCCGCCGATGATGGATGTGAAGAACGGAACAATCAGCGTAGGCATGAGCCCTTTCGCCCACTTCGGAACATTAATATATTTGATCAGTGCTACTGCTAAAAATCCGGATAAGAAGCCGCCAAGAATTCCTCCGATAAAGCCTGCGCCGATGGCATTAGCTGTCAACCCGATGATGAAACCCGGCGCAATCCCCGGCTTACCGGCAATCGAATACGAGATTCCCGTGGCAATGACGACGGGCAGAAGCCCCAGCCCTGCGCCACCCATGGTCGCAAGCGCGTCCCAGATAGAGAATTCACCTTGTACGAGGGACCCTTGTGCCGTGCCTCCGAATCCCATACCGATCGCAATCAGGAAGCCCGCTCCACACACGATCGGAATCAGATAGGAAATCGCCGTCAACAGGTGACCCTTCAGATTTAATTGTTTTAGTTTACTCATCTTTCTTCCTCCTACGATCAAATCGTCGATTTTGACATTTAATCTCAGCAACTAAAAAATAGCCAACCTATCAGTAAAGCTTCAGATGTATGCCCTCTTTAGCCGCACAGCGCCTCTTTTACGTCCTCGGCATTTTCAGACTGCAGCATCTTTTCGATGACCTCGTCATTCCCGAGTTTCCTCGCAAACAGCGATAACAGTTTCAAGTGAGTTTGTGCCCCGTCGTTGTCATTGCCGACTGCGAAGAGAATGATGCCTTTGACGCCCTTCCCGTCGAGGGTCTCCCACTCGATTTCATCTTGGGTGATCCCGATCGCCACCCCGATCTTCTTGACCGAGTCACTCTTCCCATGAGGAATCGCGATATAATTCCCGATGCCTGTCTGCCCCATCGCTTCCCTTGCATAGATATCCTTCAGGAAATCTTCCGTATCCGTAATATATCCATTAGCCAGCAACGTTTCGGCCAGTTCTTGAATGGCCTCTTCCTTATTCGTGGCCCGGATGTTTGTGTGAATCGTATTCAAATCAACAATGTCCTTTACTTCCATTATGCTCGCCCCCTGTTTAGTTCTGCTGGCTGACAACCTCTACCGCTTTTTGGATGAGTTTATTCGGTGACTTCACGGCGATTTCCGTTGTCACCTGGATGATACGTTTCCCTTCAAAGCGCTCGCGTCCGGCAATTTTCACATCAGATGCCAAGATGACGATGTCCGCTTCATCAACCTGGTTTTGAGTCAGGGCATTTTCGATCCCGATGGTTCCCTGCGTTTCGATCTGGATCTCATGACCGGCTTTCTTCCCTGCGTTCTCCAGCTTTTCCTGGGCGATGTATGTATGTGCGATTCCGACTGTGCATGCTGCTACTCCTACGATTTTCATTGTGATTCCTCCCTATTCGGTATGATTTTGTTGGTGAATGCTACTTCTTCTTCTGTCTTAAGAATTTCGTTGAGATTGTCTTCATCTGCCAGGGTGCGTGTGAAGCGGATGAGCTCTCTTTTTATCGTAGCGCTTTCATTTTGTTTCAATAAGAGCACGATCACTAAATGGATTTTTTCGATTCCTGCTCCCCATCGAATCGGTTCAGCCGGACGGATGACGATAATCTGACTCTTGTCCAGTTGGCTACTCTCGATATGGGGCATGACGACGTCCTCTGCAATCTGGGTACTGCCCACCTTCTCCCGGTCATGGAAGGCCTGGAGAAGATGCTGCTGGGTGGACGAATCGGTCGATGCGTGATCGGCACAAAAGGAGTAGACTGCTTCCCGTGATGCCAACACAGACCGGAAATGAACCTGATAGAGTGAGTTAGTGGCCACGCTGGATCACCTCGATCTTTGCCTGCAGTCGTTTCTGATCATCGGCTGTAAACATGGCGCTGACCAGTAAGGACGGGATCGGTACTTCTTCGGTGATCTGAACCGTACTCAAGATCAGATCGGCATCGGCATAGTTCTCCTGAATCATCCGGATATTGCGTGATGCAATCACATCGACGATCTCGAGTTCAGGAAACTTCTTCGCCACCTTCGCCTTCAACAGCTCGGATGTCCCGATCCCCGTCGTGCACATGATCAAGGTTTTCAGCGGTCGATGATGCTGACCCGTTTCAAGGGCCTTGGCAAAATACAGGGTGATGAAGCCGATCTCATCGTCATTGATGACCGGTAGCTTGAACGCTTCACTCACCATGCGGGACACTTTTTTCACCCCGGTGAAGACTTCTTCATACGTACTCTCAATCTGACTCAATAGATTGTTCTGCACCCGGATTTTATGCGCCAGACGATTCAGCATGGGCTTGATATGATTGGCAAGATCGATGAACATGGCCTTGTGATCAAACTCGATGCCCACTATGCTACTCATATGATCAATATAGGCATTCGTCACGTCCATTACCTCTGATGAAAACGTGGACGTGATGGATAGCGACCCCTGCATGCGGGATGACACAAGATACTGATAGAGGAAGTAGATTTCACTGTCCGGCAAAGGCGTATGCAAGTACTTCTCGATGTTCTCGATCGTCTTCTTTGCAAACGGATACAAAAAGTCGTTCATCATCGTATCCATTTCTTCTTCTGAAATGGTTCCGGAGAACATCCGGGTTGAAACCTTGCGTGAGCGGCTCAGTAAGATATACAAGTGAGAGAAAATGTTCACATTATACGGATAAGGAATCGTGATCTCCAGGTCCTCTTCAATCTTCCTCAGCTGATCCAATATGAATAACACGTCATACTGATTGAATTGAAGCTCCTGGTTCCTCTTCAGATCATCCAGGTCGATGGTGTTGAAGATCTCGATGGTGTCTTTAAGGGCCTTCCGGATATTGACCTCTTCCCCCAGGATCGCCAATGTCCGCCTCTTCCGCTCCAGGACCAGATGATACTTCTTCAGCTCTTCGCTCATCATCTGCTCATCATGGAAGGTAACCGATTCGCCTACATAGTAATGGCTGAACAAGTGATACACATTGATCGGAGTGGGCGACGATAATAATAACTCTCCCATGATCCGTTTCCGTCTCTCCTGAGGAGTGAGCTGTCCTTGCTTCGGATTCGCCAGATGCTTCTGATACGCTATGAACTTCTCGTAATCCAGCCGGTAGCCTCTCCCCCGCTCGGACACAATCAGTGGTTCCCCATCGCATTCTGCATTGATTTTATTAATCAACCGATAAACGGTCTTCTGTGAAACATTCAGTATTTCAAGGAGATCCTTCGATGTTACATACTCCTGCTTTTTTGAAAGATAGCGTAATAGATCTTGTTCATAACTGACTTTTGAACTCATCTCCTTACCTCCTTGTTTTTATGGTAACGCATACAACGGCCAATGATTCTCTGAAAAGTGACCGTTGCAACGGTCACTTTTTTAGATACGAACTTTCAATCTATGAATTCAGTCGTAAAAAGACTCCCCCAATATATAGAAAAAACCTCTTCGCTCAACGAGCGAAGAGGTTCCATGTTTTATGCTTCTTCGTCCGATCTTACTGGACTTCAGCCTGAACGGACGATGTTATTTTTGCCGAGTCACCAATGAACCTGCACCAATCACACCTGCGTCATTTCCAAGCTGAGCCAGTTTCAACTTCGTGCTTGTCCGGATGGACGGGAATGCGAACTGCTGGAAGTATTTCTCTACCCCTTCCAAGAGCATGTCTCCCGCTGCCGAAACTCCGCCGCCGATGACAATGGTCTCAGGGTTGAGCAGATTCCCGATGTTGGCACATGCAAGTCCAAGATAGAAGAAGAATTTATCCGCTACGATCACTGCGAGGGGATCACCGGCTTTTGCCTGATCAAAAATGGTCTTGGCCGTCAATTCCTGTCCGTCATCAATCAATTCCTTTAATTCGGAATCACCAGCGTATTCCTCAGACAGATCCCTGGCGAGACGGACGACACCTGTCGCACTTGCCACGGTTTCCAAGCAGCCATGATTCCCACACGTACAAAGGTACCCTTCAGGCTCAACGATCATATGACCGATCTCCCCTGCAGCCCCCACGTTTCCGTGAAGAAGATTCTCTTCTGCAATGATGCCACCGCCGACACCTGTACCGAGGGTCACGAACACGACATCCTTGCCGTTTTCACCGGCACCTTTCCAACCTTCGCCCAATGCTGCAACGTTCGCATCATTGTCGATATAAAGAGGAATCCCCGTACCCGCTTCGATCATCTGTCTAACCGGTATCAGGGTACTCCAATTCAAATTATACGCTCCGATGACCGTCCCATTTTCCCGATCAACCGTCCCAGGAGAGCCCATGCCGATCCCCAAGAATGTATCAGCGCTCAACCCGTATAATTCCAAATGGTGATTAATCGACTCAATGATCTGTGGCACAATCTGCTTCCCATCGTTCCGGATATCCGTCCCAATGCTCCACTTCTGTTGAATCTCACCATCTTCGGTCATAATAGCAAATTTAACGGTGGTTCCACCTAAATCGATTCCCAATAGTTTTTTCATCATTTTCCCTTCCTTTTGTGAACATTTGAACGAGTGGATTCACCCATGTCGAATGACGGGAATCCTTGAAGTCAATTCCGTTCTTTTTAGTTGTATAAACGCGTATGCCTGTTTATGAAAATGCTTTCATATTATCAGACAAGATAGCTCTTAGTTAAGTATATTTTGTTTGGGGTTTGGTATCAACTATTTGAAACATTTGGTTGTGGAATCAACATCTTCTCTCTAGATTAATTTCTTTATTTATAATTAAAAGCCCCTACTCGTGGTTTATCACTTCGCCCACTACCAATCAGGAATTTCTCCTTTACGATTATTTTTTCTTCGGAGATTTAACCTTCAAGAGATTGATAAATGAGGGAAAGCAAGTTGGGTAGCCTTTTACTTTAGCTTCCAGTATAGTTGAATCAGGGACTTTTTTTATCCTCAATTAATTTCATGTATGATTTAATCTCACTATTTAGGAGGAACATGTATGGGTTTAATGAGTGGATTAATGGGTAATGCTTCAAATGTAAATAAGGAAGAGGTTAAAGAGGAGCTCAACACTATATTAGCAGACAATGAAGAAGTTGAATCTGCTTTTAAATTGGTAAGAGATCTTATTGTCTTTACCGACAAAAGGCTCCTTATGGTTGATAAGCAAGGACTCACTGGTAAAAAAGTAGACTATCATTCTGTTCCTTATAAAAGCATTTCACACTTTAGCATCGAAACAGCAGGTACCTTTGATCTGGATGCTGAACTAAAGATTTGGATTTCTGGTGCACAACAGCCAGCTATTTCTAAACAGTTCAAAAAAGATAAATGTATCTATGATATCCAGAAAATATTAGTACACATGTGCCTTTAAGTTGATTGGATCTTTAATAGCCCTAGGATTAGGGCTATTCTTTTTTACGCTTTAAACCTCATATCCTCTCACTAGATTCCCTCAAACTTACTCATATATCCATGTTAGCAGATGCTCAGGTTGAATTACTGTACATTATGGAGCAGCTAGTCCACCGCGATGACATTACAAAGATAAACGTATACCTATAAGTAACCCAAGAAAAAGAGGCTTCTCATAAATTTGAGAAGCCTCTAATAAAGAGAGGAAATGCTAGCAAGATAAGAGCATACCACTCTCACCTTACCAACAAACCCTTATTTATTAAGGTGTTGAAAGGCAGATTACATCATGCCGCCCATTCCACCCATACCGCCCATTCCAGACATATCCGGCATACCGCCGCCTTCTTCTGGGATGTCAGCAACGACTGCTTCTGTAGTCAAGAACATAGCTGCTACAGATGCTGCGTTTTGGAGGGCAGAACGTGTTACTTTGGTTGGGTCGACGATTCCTTGTTCGATCATGTTGACCCATTCGCCTGTTGCGGCGTTGAAGCCTACGCCCACTTCTTCTTTCTTGAGGCGTTCCACGATGATGGAGCCTTCAAGGCCGGCGTTGTGTGCGATTTGACGGATTGGTTCTTCGAGTGCGCGAAGGACGATGTTGATTCCAGTAGCTACATCGCTGTCTGCTTCGATGGAAGCGACTTTGTTGTAGACGTTCACTAGAGCCGTACCACCACCGGATACGATTCCTTCTTCGACTGCCGCACGTGTCGAGTTCAATGCGTCTTCGATGCGTAGTTTGCGCTCTTTGAGCTCGGTTTCAGTAGCAGCTCCGACTTTCACGACAGCTACTCCACCAGCAAGCTTCGCTAGGCGTTCTTGTAGTTTTTCTTTATCGAATTCAGAAGTAGATTCTTCTAATTGAGCACGGATTTGGTTTACGCGGGCTGCGATCTTTTCTGGATCTCCAGAACCTTCGACAACCGTTGTGTTTTCTTTTGTGACAACGACTTTCACTGCACGGCCGAGCTGTGTGATGTTGGCAGATTTCAGGTCAAGACCAAGGTCTTCTGTGATCACTTCTCCACCAGTCAATACGGCAAGGTCTTCAAGCATCGCTTTACGACGGTCACCGAATCCAGGTGCTTTGACAGCCACTGCGTTGAATGTACCGCGAAGTTTGTTCACAACCAGTGTTGCAAGGGCTTCGCCTTCAACATCTTCCGCTACCATCAATAGTGGTTTGCCTTGTTGTACGACTTGCTCAAGGACAGGAAGGACTTCCTGGATGTTGCCGATCTTTTTGTCCGTGATCAGGATGTACGGATTATCAAGGACCGCTTCCATTTTGTCTGAGTCTGTCACCATGTATGGAGATGCATATCCACGGTCGAACTGCATACCCTCCACAACGTCAAGCTCAGTTGTGAATCCTTTAGATTCTTCGATCGTGATGACACCGTCGTTGCCTACGCGCTCCATAGCTTCAGCAATCAATTGGCCGACTTCTTCGTCCGCTGCAGAGATCGCTGCAACTTGTGCGATGGATTCTTTGCCTTCGATTGGTTTAGAGATGGCTTTCAGCTCTTCGACAGCCCCTTGGACAGCCTTCTCGATCCCTTTACGTACGCCGACAGGGTTTGCTCCTGCTGTTACGTTTTTAAGACCTTCACGGATCATCGCTTGCGCTAGGACCGTTGCAGTCGTCGTACCGTCACCGGCGATTTCGTTTGTTTTGCTTGCGACTTCCGCTACAAGCTTCGCACCCATGTTTTCGAATGCATCTTCAAGCTCGATTTCTTTCGCAATGGTTACACCATCATTGGTGATGAGTGGAGAACCGAATTTCTTCTCAAGTACAACATTGCGACCTTTTGGTCCAAGTGTTACTTTTACTGCGTTTGCTAATTGGTCTACCCCGCGAAGCATGGAACGGCGTGCTTCTTCGCTGAATTTAATTTCTTTAGCCATTTCAAACGTCCTCCTTTAATATCAATTCATGGTTGGTGCGTATATGTGTTGATTCGATTAATTATTCGCCTACGATGGCAAGGATATCGTTGTCACGAAGGATGAGATATTCTGTGCCTTGGTATTTCACTTCTGTACCAGAGTATTTACTGAAGATGATTCGATCGCCTACAGACACTTCAAGAGCGACGCGCTCACCGTTGTCAAGAACGCGACCTGTACCTACAGCGACAATCTTACCTTCTTGCGGTTTTTCCTTAGCAGAATCCGGGAGTACGATACCGCTTGCTGTCTTTTCTTCTGTTTCGACTAGCTCGATTACGACGCGATCACCTAGTGGTTTTAACAAGTGAAACAACCTCCTTGAAAATATGTAGATTGGTTTTTTAGCACTCGCTTAACATGAGTGCTAACACAGTTATTATATTAAATAATTCGTTTTCATTTTGCAAGAGTCCTGCTTAAAAATTTTTTCGTCATTTTCCCCCTTTTTTCACACCTCACTATCCTATGTGGCGATTCCCGGCAATATTCCCATGACCGTGAGATTTGAACAGTTCCGCATTTATTAGTAGAATTGTACAAGGGTCTGTCCTGTCAGGCCTAAGGCTTGCTTAAAAGGAGATAAAACGTTGAATAAACATTATGGATACATTTTGATCGCCTATATTGTCATGCAGCTCGCCGGTGCGGTTGGACCGCTCCTGTTTTATAAGGCCGGCACAGAAGTGTTTGGACAGACGAAAGAATACATGCAGCAGGTGGCCGTCGGTTCCTGGCTGATCTTCAGCTTTGCCGTGACCTTGATCATCGTCCTGCTCATCCTGAGAAAAAGCTCACCATCGAAACTTAAGCTCGAGCGCTCTGCCCCTGCAGGCGCCGGGATTTCCATCGTCTGGGCCGTCGTCGGGATCTTCATGGCGTTCTTCGCACAAGCCATCGCCATCCAGATCGAGACCCTCCTCGGCATCCAGGCCGGTTCTGAAAACACACAGAACATCATGGGCATCGTGGACAATGTTCCCCTTGCCATGATCGTCGTTGCCATCATCGGGCCGATCCTGGAAGAAATCGTGTTCAGGAAGATCATTTTTGGGGCACTCTATCAGCGAATGAACTTTTTCTTCGCCGCATTGATCAGCTCCGTGATTTTCGCCCTTGCCCACTTCGAGCCGGTACATGTGATCCTGTACTCTGCCATGGGCTTCACGTTTGCCTTCCTATATGTACGAACGAAACGGATCCTCGTACCGATTTGCGCCCATGTGGCCATGAATACGATGGTGGTCATCATGCAGACCGTCTACCGGGATGAAATCGAAAAGATCATGAATGAAGCTGAAAAAATACAAGGATTTATTGGAGGTTTCCTATAATGAGACGATCACCCCTGTTCTCCGGCGTGATTTACATTCTTCTTGGGGTGCTGTTCACCTATTTTGCCATCCATACGGTCCGGGATACAGGCTGGGGATTTTTCACCTATATGCTGATCTTCCTTGCCACGCTGGACTTTGGTTCGGGCATCCGCATGGTCCTGCTCCACTTCAGGATCAAGCAGCAGCTGAACCAGAAGAAATAAGCCGCTTAAAACAAAAACCGGATCCATCCGACTTCGTTTCCATGAAGATCGGGTGGATCCGGTTTTCTTTATCCTTTGCGCTGTTTCAACTCTTCTTCCACGCGTTCGATTTCCATCTGCTGCTCGGCCTCAAGGTATTTCTTGTAGCCGATCCGTGAAATCGCGATGCTGATTTCATAAAGGACCAACATCGGCAGGGTCACCATCATATGGGAGACGATGTCCGGCGGCGTGATGAGGGCGGCGATCACAAGGAGGATGAAGTAGGCGACTTTCCTTGCCTTCGCCATCATCATCGGCGTGATGATCCCGAGCCTCGTCAGGAACAGCATCACCACTGGCAGCTGGAACAGCAGACCGAATGGAAGGGTGATCTGGAAGAGGAATTGGAAGTACTCATTGATCCCGATCACCTGCTGGATATCGAGATCTCCTGATAGCCGCATCATGAACGATACAACATACGGGAACAGAATGAAGTAGGAAAATGCCAGTCCACCTAGGAACAGCAGGACGGACACTGGTATGTAGCTCAGGGTCACCTTCCGCTCCTTCTCATAGAGACCGGGGGATATGAATGACCATACTTGATAGAGGATAACCGGTGACGTCATGACCGCCGCGATGAACATGATCATTTCCATATAGATCTTGAGTGGATCCGTCACGCGGAAGGCATTCATCGTCATTTCTTTTGCTTCATCCGCATGCTGCAGGTACTTGATGAGCGGTTCGGCAAGGAAGAAGCTTGCCACAACGGCTAACAAGAAGAAAACGACTACAAACATGAGTCGTTTCTGCAATTCTCCTATATGTTCAAAGACTGTCATATCCTTTTGAGTTTGACTCATGGCGCACATCCTACTTTACTTGGCTTTACTTGGCACTTTTGTTCTTATCGTCTTCATCATCCGCTAAGCCTTTGGTTGCGTTCTTGAATTCACGTAGTGTATTGCCGGCTGCTTTGCCAAGCTCCGGTAATTTTTTCGGGCCAAAAATCAAAAGGGCCACCACTGCAATCAGCACCATACTTCCAGGACCTACCATAATGAGACACCTCCCCTTATATGCTTCTATCATAACGCAAATGGTCAGAATTTTCTATTCCGTTACGATTCCATCTTGTGACATTTCCGTGTCTTCCCCTGAGTAATGCTTGAGGAAGTAGACAAGTGACTGAAGTTCCACAGCCAGATCGATGTGATGGACCCTGATATGATCAGGAACCGTCAGGCGTGCAGGTGTGAAGTTCAGGATCCCCTTGATCTTCGAAGACACAAGGCGATCTGTGATATTTTGAGCAGATGAGGCCGGCACGGTCAGGATCGCGACTTCGATATCCATCCCCTTCAGCTTCTCCTCCAGCTCATCCATATGGTGGACGGGCACATCGCTGATTTCCGTCCCCACCTTCGTTTCATCCACCTCGAAGGCCATTTCGATCTTTGTATTGTTATTCTTTATGAAATTGTAATGAAGAAAAGCCGTTCCGAGATTCCCCACGCCGATCAATACGACCTTCGTCAGTTCATCCTGGTCAAGCGTTTCCCTGAAAAATGATAGGAGATAATTCACATTATACCCATAGCCCTTCTTCCCTAACGCTCCAAAATAGGAGAAATCCCTCCGGATGGTCGCGGAATCCACTTTCACGGCTTCGCTTAACTCCTTCGACGATACCCGCTGCTTACCTGAAGCATACAGATTCTTGATGAAGCGGTAGTATAGCGGAAGGCGCTTGGCCGTTGCCTGTGGAATTTTCGTTGTTTCCTGATTCATCTCTTGTATTCCCCCACATCTTATAAACCCTCTTCTTCCTGGTCTGTCAGCGCTTCCAAAAAGAAGGTATATCTTTTATCTATTTTCCATCATACACTCTATTCTATCCTATTTGTATCCAGATTAATAGTCATAGTTCCTCCCCTTTTATTGCCGTCCACCTGGGAAATACGGTACACTAGCACTAATGAAACAGAGGTGAACCGACATGATTCTATTACAAGTGAATCAGCTGACCAAAAATTTTGGCGCAGATAATATATTGACCAATATCAAATTGGAGATCCAAACCAAGGACCGGGTCGCCCTCGTCGGCCGCAACGGTGCCGGCAAATCGACCCTCCTGAAGATCATCGCAGGCCAGCTGTCCCATGACTCCGGAGAGATCACGAAGCCAAAGGGTGTGAGCATCGGCTACCTGGCCCAGAATACAGGCCTCGAGTCGGAGCTTTCCATTTGGGGCGAGATGCTGACGGTATTCGAACACCTCCTCCAACAGGAAAAGCAGCTTAGGAGGTTGGAAGCAGAGATGGCGGATCCGTCCGTCTATGAAGATGAAGACCGCTATCAGCGGGTACTGAAGGAATACGACGAACTTCAAGTCACCTTCAAGGAGTCCGGTGGCTATCAGTATGAAGCCGATATCCGCTCCGTCCTCCACGGATTGAATTTCGCTTCCTTCGACCACGGGACGAAGATTTCCACCCTTTCCGGCGGTCAGAAGACGCGCCTCGCCCTTGCGAAGCTCCTCCTGACCAAGCCTGATATCCTCATCCTCGATGAGCCGACGAACCATCTGGACATCGAGACGCTTTCCTGGCTCGAAGGGTATCTTCAAGGCTATCCGGGTGCCGTACTCATCGTTTCCCATGACCGCTACTTCTTGGATAGCGTCGTGAACCAGGTGTATGAGATTTCCCGGAACCGGAGCAAGAAGTTTGTGGGGAACTACAGCAAATACCTCGAACAGAAGGCGCTGGATTACGAGAAGGATCTCAAGCTCTATGAGCGCCAGCAGCAGGAGGTCGCAAAGCTCGAAGACTTCGTCCAGCGCAATATCGCCCGTGCCTCCACCACAAAGATGGCCCAGAGCAGGCGAAAGAAACTTGAGCGCATGGAACTTATGGACAGGCCACAGGGTGACGAAAAGTCTGCCTCCTTCGCCTTCCAGATCGATCGCCCGAGCGGGAATGACGTCCTTCACATCAATGACCTTACCATCGGGTATGATGACGGGGAAGCCATCGCTTCCCATATCGACTTCTCTATCAAAAAAGGGGACAGCATCGCCCTCGTCGGACCGAACGGGATCGGTAAGTCGACCCTCCTCAAGACCTTGGTGAACAAGTTGCAGGCACTGAGTGGGGACTTCAAATTCGGATCCAATGTATCCATCTCTTATTATGATCAGCAGCAAGCGGACCTTTCGTCCAACAAATCGGTCCTCAATGAACTGTGGGATGAATACCCGATGAGGAATGAAAAAGAAATCAGGACCGTCCTCGGGAACTTCCTCTTCACGGGTGAAGACGTCCTCAAGCCCGTCAACACCTTGAGCGGAGGGGAAAAGGCCCGCCTCGCCCTCTCCAAGATGATGATGGAAAAAGGCAACGTCCTCATCCTCGATGAGCCGACGAACCATCTCGACCTAGATAGCAAAGAGGTGCTCGAGAATGCCCTTATCGACTACCCGGGCACGATCCTGTTCGTATCCCATGACCGCTACTTCATCAACCGCATCGCCACCAAGGTGATCGAGCTATCCACAGGCGGATCCACCGAATACCTCGGGGATTACGACTACTATCTCCATAAACTTGCGGAGCAGGAAGAGCTCGCCGCCCTGGAACAGACGAATGCAGAACCGGTCAAGGCTACGCAGCAAAAGCAGTCGCATAAGATTGATAAAGAAGCTAAAAAGCTTGAGCGTCAACGAAAACGGCGCATTGAAGAGATCGAAGAGAAGATGACCGTACTGGAAGGGTCCATCGAAGAAAAAGAAACCCTCCTGTGCGATCCGGATATTTTCCAGGATCACGAACGGGTTCAGACCTTGAATGACGAACTGACCATTGCCAAAGAAGAAATGGATGTCCTTTTGGAAGAGTGGACGGAGCTGGAAGAATTAGTGGAAGAGTAAAACAGAAGCGGTTCAAGGTCGAAAAGACCTTGAACCGCTTCTTTGGTTAGTGAGATGGTATAAACGGGTAAAGTATAAGGAAGTGCTTCTTTCAGAAAAAACCCTCCACTATTCATCCACATGATTATCCACATTTCCACCCTCGTCATTTCTATATCCACAACCGTTTTCCACAATATCCACAATTATCGGTTGATTTATCCACATTCCAAATTCTACATATCCCCATCTGTTTTTCACAATCCATTCACATCTTACGCACTACTTATCCCCAAATTATCCACAGACTGTTGATAAAACGTACGTTCCCAATAAAAAACCTCGAACGGACGATTCCATTCGAGGTGTAATCTTATTAAAACTGTTCCAGATCCAATCCGGGATTTGCGTTCATATCCAGTCCGCCACGCTTGCCTTGTTCAAACAGGATGGTTCCTGCAGCGGCAATCATGGCCGCATTATCCGTACACAGGGACAGGGGAGGGACGATGAGCTCACACGCATGGCTTTCAAACGTGGTCTCCAACGTCTCGCGTAGCCCTTTATTGGCCGCAACTCCACCTGCCAGAAGAAGTTGTCCCACACCGTATTCTTCCACAGCCCTTTTCGCCTTCGTCACGAGTACATCAATGACGCTTGCCTGGAAGCTTGCTGCGAGATCCTCCGGCTTGATCTCATTCCCCTTCTGCTTTGCATTATGGAGAGTGTTGATCACGGACGACTTCAAGCCGCTGAAGCTGAAATCATAGGATCCTTCCTCAAGCCACGCCCTTGGGAGGTCGATGACCGGCTCCCCTTCGTGGGCCAGACGGTCGATATGGGGACCACCAGGGTACGGGAGCCCTAGCGTACGGGCCACTTTATCATATGCCTCCCCGGCTGCGTCATCACGCGTCTCCCCGATCACTTGGAATTCACCGTGCCCCTTCATGAGGACAAGCTCCGTATGCCCTCCCGATACTACCAGGGATAGGAGGGGGAACGTCATTTCATGAATAAGGCGGTTGGCATAGATATGTCCGGCAATATGATGGACACCGACCAACGGTTTGTTATGCGCAAATGCAAGGGCCTTGGCTGCATTGACGCCAATCAACAGCGCTCCTACAAGTCCCGGTCCTTCCGTCACCGCGATGCAGTCGACGTCTTCCATCGTCATCTCTGCTTGATCGAGGGCTTCCTGGAGGACAAACGTCACCTGCTCCACATGATGCCGCGACGCAATCTCCGGTACGACACCACCGAAGCGCTTATGGCTTTCAATCTGAGATGAGACAACATTACTGACGATTTCCGTCCCATTTTTCACGATGGAAACGGCCGTTTCATCACAGCTGGTTTCAATTCCTAATACGAACGTATCTTTCATCATAAATTCACCCACATTACTAAAGCATCCTCTTGATTATCAGAATAATATCGTTTCCGGATCCCGCCGTTTTGGAATCCGAGTTTCCTATACAGGCTCTGTGCCGGCACATTGCTCACCCGGGCCTCGAGGGTCATGACCCTGGCACCCGACTCTATGGCCATCTCCATGATCTTGCGCATGAGAAGCTCTCCGTACCCCTTACCACGGTGAGAGGGAAGGACGGCCACATTCGTGATATGCGCTTCATCCACGACCATCCATACGCCACAGTAGCCCGCAATCCCACTTTCATCTTCAATGACGATATACATGGACAGATGGTTCTCTTCCATTTCACTTATGAACGCTTCCCGACTCCACGGAACGGTGAAGGATTGTTCTTCAATTTCCATGACGGCATCCACGTCATCGACTGTCATAAATCGTATCTCCATTATGCACAAGTCCTATTCTTCGTTAGATTTCTGGGCTTCGAGCCATTTCACTTCGGCTTCCGCCATACGGATATAGTTTGGCAGCACCTCATGGGCCGTCGATTCTTCCATGCCCATCCCGAGATAGGCAAGCTCAGACGGTCTCGGGTTATGGCTCACAAACGGTGCCAGAACTGCCTTTTCCCCAAGAGCTTCCTGTATTGTTTCTGCATGGATCCCTGTATCATTCCCGACGAACAGGATCTCTCCCTCATAGCTCTTGAGTTCCTCCACCCAATCCGTGAGCATCACATTCCGGTCCTCAAGTACATTCTCAAGCTTCCCATCCCAGAAACGGTAAAGTCCCGTGTAGACCTGTCCACGCCTCGCATCAAAGATCGGGGAAAGATACCCGTTGAAGTAGCGTCCCGATGAAGCAAGTACAGCCAGGCTTGATACAGGCACGAGGGGAATATCGAGGGACCAGGCAAGCGTCTTCGCAAGCGTGACCCCGATCCTGACGCCCGTATAAGACCCGGGTCCATTCGCCACGACGATCTTCGTCAACTCCTTGACGTCCGTATCGCAGTCCTTCAGGAGCTGCTCCACGGCAGGCATCGCCTTCAGGGAATGATTCCGCTTCACATTGGTCATATATTCACCGATCACCTTATTCTCATCAATCAGTGCGACCCCCAACGGGAAGTTTGATGTATCTATCGCTAAAATCTTCATGCCATTATCTCCTCACAAAGCTTGCGGTACCGATCTCCCACCGGCTCCAGCACAATTCTTCTTTCCGTATCACCGGTACGATAAATGCCGATGGCCAACCGCTCTCCCGGCAGCTGATCTTCTATCAGATGAGCCCATTCCACGACCGTGACCCCTTCACCTTCAAAATACTCGTCAAATCCAAGGTCCTCAAACGAATCATCCAGTCGATACACATCCATATGATAAAGGGGCAGATTCCCCTTGTATTCCTTGATGATCGTGAAGGTAGGACTGTTGACCGTCCGCTTGATGCCAAGACCTAGGGCCAACCCCTTTGTAAACGTCGTCTTTCCGGCTCCAAGATCCCCCTCAAGGGTCAGGACATCCCCGGGAGCCAACAGACCCGCAAGCCTCTTGGAAAAAGCACCCGTTTCTTCAGGATTGCTGCTGATATATTCAAACTCACTCATAATGATCTCCTTACCATCTGTATAAGTATAAAAAAACCTTAGGATCTGCAATACCTAAGGGATATCTTCTATATGTAGTGTACCCTTTTTGGGCGTATCGAGTAAAGCCAACGCGCCGAGTTCCCTCATATTTCTACCTGTTTGTCCCGATAAAATACAAAAACCGCAGCTATGCAACTGCGGTCTACTTAGAAGGATTCAAAATAAAAAAACGAATCTGCATTCGTTTTAAAAAACAAAATGGCGGTCCGGACGGGACTCGAACCCGCGACCTCCTGCGTGACAGGCAGGCATTCTAACCAACTGAACTACCGGACCAACTTTTTTTCGCGTTAGCGAAAATAAAGAACATCATTGCTTTGCGATAGCAAAATAGCTATCATTAATATTTCGCGTTAGCGAAAATTCACATTCAGATCATTTAAGATCAAAATGGTATTGCGGGGACAGGATTTGAACCTGCGACCTTCGGGTTATGAGCCCGACGAGCTACCGAACTGCTCCACCCCGCGACGATAATAATAAGTATATGCAGCCTATTTAAAGGTTATGCATAAAAATAACTGCCTGGCGACGTCCTACTCTCACAGGGGGAGATCCCCCAACTACCATCGGCGCTGAAGAGCTTAACTTCCGTGTTCGGCATGGGAACGGGTGTGACCTCTTCGCCAATGGAGCTGCGCTGGCAGGACGCCTACCATCAATTCAGCGCCGCGGAGAACGAGCAGCAGCTCTTCCAGCGGATCGCCGCGTATTCGAAGCGCCTGGGCTTCGAATACTGCTGTTACGGAATCCGGGTGCCGCTGCCCGTGTCGAAATCGGCCGTCGCGATCTTCGACACCTATCCGGACGGCTGGATGGCGCACTATCAGGCGCAGGACTACATCAAGATCGATTCGACGGTCCGCGACGGTGCGCTCACCACCAACATGATCGTCTGGCCGGACGTCGACGAGGTCGCGCCATGCCCGTTGTGGGAAGATGCGCGCGAGGCCGGGTTGTCGGTCGGCATCGCGCAGTCGAGCTGGGCCGCGCGCGGCGCGTTCGGCCTGCTGAGCATCGCGCGCCATGCGGATCGCCTCACGCCTGCCGAAATCGACATGCTCACGCTGCAGACCCACTGGCTCGCGAACCTGTCACATTCGCTGATGAGCGGCTTCATGGTGCCGAAGCTCGCGCCAGCGGCAAGCGTCGTGCTGACGGCGCGGGAACGCGAAGTGCTGTGCTGGACCGCCGAAGGCAAGACGGCATGCGAGATCGGTCAGATCCTCGGCATCGCGGAGCGGACGGTGACTTTTCACGTCAACAACGTCCTCGTGAAGCTTGGCGCGACCAACAAGGTGCAGGCGGTCGTCAAGGCGGTCTCGGCGGGGCTCATCGATATGTTCTGA
>NZ_JBDKWY010000016.1:0-38212 GCF_039822645.1 Rossellomorea sp. RS05
AAAGGGGGGATTTATCCAATCTCCTGACGCAACGCGTAGGCTCGATCCCCTTTATTTTGAATAAATGATAAATGAAGGAATGAAGAAAATCCGAAAGGATATTCAAAAAAAAATTTCACCTAAGAAAAGTGTGGGAAACACCCGTCATAATAACTTTTTCCGAGGGAGTCAGCCCCCTCCGCTGCAAGGCACTCTGTGCGGGTAATGGTCATGTTGGAATTTTTGATTGGTATGTATCCCCGTTCGTTCCCCCTCTTTTTATGGAAAGGGATGGTGGTAGGAAGGGTCCGTGCCTTTTCGCTGAGGTGGGCTGCTTTCCGCGGGGAGAGAGTTGAGCCTCCTCGTGCCTGCGGGGTCTCACCTTCTCTCCTTTTCCGCAGGAGTCAGCCCCCCCTCCGCTGCAAGGCACTCTGTGCGGGTGATGAGCATGTAGTTTTCTGAATGGTGTATATCCATTTCCCCCCTTTCTTTTTTGGGGTGGGATAGTTGTTGGAGGGGTGCGTGCCTTTATATAGTTCTATTTCAATAGATAGAAAAAAACAGGATGTACGGCTGCACGTCCTGTTTGCTGGCTTTCAGTCTGTTTCAAGGTTTTTGTTTTTCTTGTAGGAAACGGTGAGTGAGCTTATGTCGATCAGGAAGAGCAGGGTCATGAAGATGAGGGCGAGGCCCGCGGTTTGGATGATGGTGGACCATCCATGGTGCTCGGTAGCGGTGGCATAGATCAGGTTGAACAGGATGAAGAATATGATGGAGCGGAAGGTGATGTGCTTCATCTGTTTTTTGTATTGCTGTGATGTGAAGATGTCCGCGTACTCTATGCCTGAAAGGATGTAGCGGAGGAGGGGATAGAGGATCAGGACGGCTGCTATGATCAGGAATGATTTTTCTGATGCAAGCGCAGGTATGCTTGTCAAGCGAGTCATGCTGCCCCGATCAATGTCGTTAGAAAAGCGATGACGGCCGCTTCTGCTAAAAATGATATCAATCTCTTTTGTTTGTATTCATCCTCTGGTAAAAACATTGTCAACCAACTCATTGTTCATCATCCTCCCAAAATAATTCGTCCAGTGTCTTTCCTACGGCTTTGCATATGGCGAGACAGAGCTGAAGGCTTGGATTGTACGATCCCTTTTCAATCAGGCCGATTGTCTGTCGTGTCGCATTAACCCGCCTGGAAAGCTCTGCCTGTGTCATTCCTTTCTCCATTCTGGCCTCCTTGACCTTTGTTTTCATTGCTTCACCTCAAATGTAATATATATATTGCTTCATGTAAGATATATATTACATTTTTGGAGTGGAAAAAACAACAAAAATAATTTTATCTGGTTGTGATTTCAGTTTGGGAGACTTCTTTTACTAGAGGAGGGAGGAAACTAAATCTCATCACATCCTGGGAGGGAATGAACCAATACTTATTCATGATCTGAAATAAACACTTCTACCTAAGGACGACGAGAGTGAAACGTTCAGAAGCTTGTATTTCTACTTACGGAATACCGAATTTGTAAAGAAGTCTTACCAAATGTAAGACTATTTCACTAAAAAAACACAATTGAATATGAAGGATTTATAAACCAATCGTCTCATTTTTGTTAATCTTTTCATTATTCCTTAATCTTCGACAGAAAAATGATATATTAAATGGGAAACTTGGTATGTTCCGCTCAAACCATGCGGGAGGAAAGGATCGGTGGTGGGTTGCCGGACCTATATGCAGAGAGAGAATCGGGTTCATCGGCAAAAGGAATGTAGATAAAAGAAAGCGCTTACATTTTTGAAGGTACAGGGTTATTCGAGGGTAGGTTTATTGAAATGGGCACATAATGACGATATCAGCTCATTTCCGATTGTTGAATTCGGAGGAGGAAAGAAATAGTGAAAACCATGAAAAAGCCATTATTCGCTTTGATGACCGTTTTTGTCATGTTGATTGCCATGCTTCCTGCCGCAGCTGGTGCAGCCGGCACCATGACGGTACAGGAAGCCATCGATAACAACACAGGCAACGGAACGGTCACTGGATACATCGTGGGTCACACGATATCTGGTTCCAATTATAATACGAAAGCTCCTTTCAGTAATGATTTCAATATTGCCATAGCCGATTCGGCAAATGAGACGGATCCAGCGAAGATTTTGCCGGTACAGCTTCCAAGCTCATTCCGCGCGCAGTTCGGTCTGCAGACCAACCCGGATATGATCGGCGAAAAAATCGTCGTGACGGGTCAGCTTACAGCCTATTTCAACGTACCCGGGCTGAAAAACCCGACGGCCATCACCGTTGATGGTGCGGAGCCGGGAGAACCCGATCCGTTCGAAGGGATCGAAGGACTTCGTATCCATGACATCCAAGGTGAAAGTCATACGTCCCCTTACAACCTCAAGAACGTCAAAGAGGTAGAAGGAATCGTCACTCACGTCGTGGATGGAAGCAATTTCTACATGCAAGATGATCAGCCTGATGATAACGAGAAGACATCTGAAGGGATCTTGGTCTATAAACCGTCCCACGGAGTCCGTACAGGAGATGCCGTGAAGGTAGACGGACAGGTGAAAGAATGGGTCCTTGATGGCTATGCGGAAAAGCTTCAAACCGACCTTACCACGACAGAAATTAATTCCCAAAACGGGAATGTCGTTGTCCAATCTTCTGGTAACGAGCTTCCTGAAGCTCTCGTGATCGGCAAGGATATCTTCCCTCCGACAGATGTCATCGACAGTGACGGTCTGGAAGAATTCAACCCTGATGTGGATGCCATCGATTTCTATGAAAGCATTGAAGGCATGCGCATTTCCCTTGAAGACCCAACGGTTACGGGACCTCAGAAGTACGGTGAACTTCCGGTCATCACCGAACAGGTGGAAGGGAAGAACTATACCAAAGAAGGTGCTCCGCTTCTGACAGCGGACAATCAGAATCCTGAAAGAATGTTCATCCAGCTTCAAGACCGCAATTTCGTAGCGAAGACAGGGGATCAGTTCGAAGGTACTGTGACGGGTGTTGTAAGCTACAGCTTCAGCAACTTCAAGATCCTTGTGAATGATGATGAGCTCCCTGCTCTGAATGAGCGTGAGTTCACTCCTGAAACAACGACGATTGAAAAAGATGATGAGAAGTTGACGATTGCTTCGTACAATATCGAAAACTTTGACGCGTCAGATGCCACAAAACGTGACAAACTGGCGAAATCCATGGTCGAAAATCTTGGTTCTCCTGACATCATCGGTCTTGTGGAAGTACTCGATGACAGCGGAACGAAAGATGACGGTACAGTGAAAGCTGATGGAAACTATAAAGCACTGAGCGATGCTTCTGTTAAGTTTGGCGGCCCTGCTTATGAGTGGACGGAAATCGCTCCACAGGACAAGCAGGACGGAGGGGTTCCTGGAGGGAATATCCGTGTAGGGTATCTCTACAACCCTGAGCGCGTAACCCTGGCAGAAGGTGAAAAAGGAGATCAAACGACTGCAGTGGGATATGAGGACGGCTCCCTTACTCTTAATCCTGGTCGTATCGATCCTACGAACGATGCATTCCGCAGCAGCCGTAAATCCCTTGCAGCACAGTTCGATTTCAACGGTGAAGACGTAATCGTCATCGCCAATCATTTCAACTCCAAAGGTGGGGACGAGCCATTGTTCGGACGCAACCAGCCTCCGACCCTTGGAAGTGAAACGCAACGCTTGAAGATTGCAGAAGTCATCAACGGCTTCGTGTCAGATATCGAATCGAAGAATGAAGATGCAAACGTGGTCGTCCTTGGCGACTTGAACGACTTTGAATTCTCAGCACCGCTTCAAAAGCTTAAAGGGGAAGAGCTCACGAACTTGATCGAGACACTTCCTGCAAATGAGCGCTATACGTATTCGTATCAAGGAAATGCACAAGTGCTTGATCATATGCTCGTGTCGAATCGCCTCGCTGATCAAGCCGAGTTTGATATCGTCAACTTCAACTCTCCTTATATGGAAGAGCATGGACGAGCAAGCGATCATGATGCCCTGGTGGCACAGCTTGACCTGAATGCCCAGCAAGAACCGGAAGAGCCGAAGGACTTTGATCTATCGATTCTCCATACGAATGACAGCCATGCTCATGTGGAGCAATACCCACGCCTTGTGACGGCACTGGATGATCTTCGTAAACCGAATTCCCTCCTGGTGGATGCAGGGGATGTATTCTCCGGCACGCTTTATTTCCGCCAGTATCTTGGTCTGGCAGATCTATCGTTCATGAACGACCTGAATTTCGATGCCATGACATTCGGTAACCATGAATTTGATAAAGATTCAAACATCCTGGCCAATTTCATCAAAGAAATGAAATTCCCGATGGTTTCATCAAACGTAAACGTGACAGCCGATAAGGATCTGTCCCCGCTTTACAAAGATGAAATCGGTGACCCGGCTGAAGGTGGGAAGATCTACCCTGCCATCATCAAGGAAATCGACGGTGAGAAGGTCGGAATCTTCGGATTGACAACGCCTGACACCTCTTTCCTTGCCAACCCGAGTGAAGACATCGTATTCGAGGATGTCGTGGAATCTTCCAATGCGACGATCTCCATGCTCCAAGAAGAAGGTGTGAATAAAATTGTCGTCCTATCCCACCTTGGATACGGACCTGATCAGGATCTTGCAGAAGAAGTGGATGGCATCGATGTAATCGTCGGTGGTCACTCCCACACGGCTTTGAAAGAACCAACATTCGTTGAAAAGGATGAGCCTACACTGATCGTGCAGACTGGAGAATACTTGAACAATATCGGTAATCTCGATGTCACGTTCGATCCTGACGGTGTCATCAAGGAATACAAAGGCGAGCTTGTCCCACTTGCCAATTACGAAAAAGACCCTGAAGCAGAAGCAAAAGTCCAAGAGTTCAAAGCACCTCTTGATGAGCTTATGTCTGAGGTTGTCGGTTCAAGTGACGTTCCTTTGAATGGAGAACGCGCTGACGTCCGTACGAAGGAAACGAACCTTGGAAATCTGATTACCGATGGAATGGTGGCCAAAGCCAACGAATCCGTGAAGACTCATATCGCCTTCCAAAATGGTGGAGGAATCAGGGCGTCAATCGGTGAAGGAGACATCACACTCGGTGATGTATTGACTACCTTGCCTTTCGGAAACAACTTGGTTGCGATCGATCTGACTGGAGAAGAAATCAAACAGGCACTCGAGCATAGCGTAAGTGCCGTCGAGTCCGGCGAAGGTCGCTTCCTGCAGGTTTCAGGAATCAAATTCAAGTATGATGTGAATCAGCCTGTTGGAGAGCGTGTATGGTCTGTTGATGTGAAAACAGACAACGGATTCGAAAAGCTTGATCCAGCAGCGATGTACACAGTGGCAACAAATGCGTTCACAGCAGATGGTGGAGACGGATATTCCATGCTGAAGGAAGCAAAAGACGATGGACGCATGACGGAGCTGTTCCAAGTGGACTTCGAAGTCATGACAGAATACCTTGAGAAGAACAGTCCGGTTTCACCGGAGCTCGAAGACCGCATCGTACAAGAGGTCAAGCAAGATGATCCGGGTGACGGCGGCGGTGATGATGGAGACGGTGACGACGACGGCCACGGAGGCTGGGGAGATCAGATCCGTGACATCATCAAGAAATTGAAAAACTGGCTCTGCAAGCTCTTAGGAGTATGCGGCAGACCATAATAGAAAAAGGGCCCTTGCAAGCATTATATGCTTCGCAAGGGTCCTTTTTTTGTATGAATAGCGTATTAAACGCCAGGGAACCAGCCTGGAGTATTCAAGACGGCATTCCAGAGTGGATCCGGGATGACGAGTTCTTTTTGCTTTTCTTTATCGATTTCCGTGATGATCTCATTCTCGCAACCTTCTTCGATCTTTTGAACCCAGTCAGGATCGATGATGAGCTCGCGTCCGATCGCTAGAAGCGGTACATCGGTCTGGAACGCTTTATACGCATCCTCTGCTGAATAGATGGAACCTACGCCGATAAGGGGCGCACGGTCACCGATGGTTTCAAGCAGGTAGTCGATCCGAGTTTTCTCGAGGTCATCCACTCCGCTACGTGGCGTAGAGAAGAAGTCGAAGAGTGACACGTGGAGGTAATCAAGCTCTTTATCCGCCAGGGCATCGACAAGCTTCAAGGTTTCACCCATGGTGAAGCCGTTCTCTTCAGGTTCTTCAGGAGAGAAGCGGTAGCCGACAAGGAATGGAGCAGTGGCATGCTCATCCACGACACTCTTGATTTTATCTACGACTGCAAGGGGGAATGCCATGCGGTTTTCAATGCTTCCACCAAATTGATCTTCACGCTGATTTGTCATCGGAGAGAAGAACTGGTGAAGAAGATATCCGTTCGCACCGTGGATTTCGACTCCGTCGTATCCGGCTTCAATGGCACGGCGTGTTGTTTCACCGAATGCTTCGATGATTTCTTCGATTTCACCTTGAGATAGACCGCGGGCTTTTTTCTCGCCGTTTTCGCCTGTGATGTCACTGGCACTCACGACGTCGCCATCTACAAGTTCCGGTGGACATTGAATGCCGCCATGGAAGATTTGCAGGAGGGCTTTGGCGCCTTGTTCCTTGATGCCTTTAGCAAGACGCTCAAGGCTTGGGATCATGTCATCTGAATGACCGGCGAATTCGCCTGGGAACCCTTTTCCGTTCGGTGTTACATTGGTGCAGGCCGTGATCACCATGCTGACACCTTGTGAGCGGCGGGCGTAATAGTCGACTTCTGCATCTGTGACGTTGCCGTTATCATCGGAAGAGAAGTTCGTCATTGGCGCCATGATCACGCGGTTTTTGAGTTCGATTCCGTTTTTGAATGTATATGGAGATAGCAGTTCTTTGAATTTTTCGTTCATATGGTTTTGCCTCCTTCGTTTGGTACGGGACTAATCATAGTGGATGGACGGGGTGTTTGACTAATAATCTGCTTGGGTTAGTGGTTGGGAGATTTTGTATTGGAGGAGGATAAGCGGGTTCTCTTTTTGATTAGACCTGGATATTTGTAACCTACCTTCTCATTAGGTGTGGATGGGAAAAGGGTTCGTTCCGTTTCGCTGCGGCCACCCGCTTTCCGTGGGGCGTGCGGTGAGCCGCTTCGGCTGCGCCTACAGGGTCTCACCCTGCCCGCTATTCCCATAGGAGTCGGGTGGCCTCCGCTGCACTACACTGTGTGGAAGAGGACGAGTGATTGCTGTCTGACAATCCACCTTTTTATTAGGTTTGGAGGGGAGTGGGGGCGTTCCGTTTCGCTGCGGCCGTCCGCTTTCCTGCGGGGTGGACGGTGAGCCGCTTCAGCTGCGCTTGCAGGGTCTCGCCTGCCCATTATTCCCGCGGGAGTCGGTCGTCCTCTGCTGCACTGTGTGCTTATTAAGGCGTGATAGCTAATGTTAATGGGAAAGATCATTTCATTATGATGGTAAGTAGAGGTAGCGATCCTGTTTATCAGGTCAGGCTAAAGTTCAAATGAATGACTCTATAGTCAGATCGAATATCACCTTGACTAAAACCACAGAGTGTATTGAAGCGGAAGGTGCTTGACTCCAGCAGAAAAGGAGGAGTGGCGAGACCCCGCAGGCACGAGGAGACTTGCTACCCTCCCCGCAGGAAAGCAAGCGCCTGTAGCGAAAAGGAACGGACTAGATACAAACCGCTCACTCATAAAAATAACAGTCCTAGTGTTTACCAAAGTAGATGAACACAAAAAAACAAGCTACCGGCATCTGGTAGCTTGTTCGTCATTCCATTAGATCGCAGCTGTTTCTTTCTCACGCTCGATAACAGCGAGGCGTTCTGCCACTTCTTCTTCTGTCATACCGAATTCTTGTACATAACGGTTTTCAGGATGTGTGCGGCATTCGTGAGAGCAGCTTCTCATATATTTGTGCTCATTTTCTTCAGAGCAGATAATTTTTTGGTTACATGGCGGGTACGCACAGTTGACGTAGCGTTCACATGGTTCTCCGTCGTAGAAGTCGCGGGCGATGACCACGTGCTCTTTGCGGTTGACCGGTACGGAGATACGCTCATCGAATACGTAAAGCTGTCCATCCCATAGGTCACCCTGCACTTCTGGATCCTGACCGTACGTCACGATGCCTCCGTGAAGCTGTGCAACGTCTTCGAATCCTTCTTTTAGAAGCCATCCGGAGAATTTCTCACAGCGGATTCCGCCTGTGCAATAGGTGATGATCTTTTTATCCATGAACTTTTCTTTGTTGTCGCGGATCCATTGCGGAAGATCGCGGAAGTTGCGGATATCCGGGCGGATTGCGCCTCTGAAATGTCCAAGGTCATATTCATAGTCATTCCGTGCGTCGAGGACGATGGTGTCTTCACGCTGGATTTGTTCGTAGAATTCTTTCGGCTCAAGGTACTGGCCGGTAAGTTTATTCGGATCTACATCATCTTCAAGGCGAAGGGTAACAAGTTCTTTACGGTATTTCACTTTCAATTTCTTGAACGCGTGGCCGTCTGTTTCTTCAATCTTAAAGACCGTGTCTTTGAAACGGGGATCGTTTTTCATGTACTCCATATAGGCGTCAGTCTGTTCAACTGTACCGGAGCATGTTCCGTTGATTCCTTCTTCTGAAATCAGGATGCGTCCGAGCAGTCCGATTTCTTCACATTTGGCTTTGTGCTGAGGAGCGTATGCCTCTGCATCTTCTACCTGGGTATAGTTGTAATACAGTAAAACACGATAGTCGTTCATTTTTATTCCACCTGTCGATTAATATTTGCAAGATATAATCTTAGGATTTCTTCCTTATTACTCTTACGATTGTTTATTATAACAAATTTTTTATAAAATGCATCATCCATTGAAGAGAATCGTCAGGAAACGGTGGATTTTAATGGTACAGTTCGGTGACTTTGTATTGAAACTTGTCTGTCTTTTTGAAAGAATGAACGTAGAGGAAAATTCTACATTAGGGGATGACGATTTCATGCGCAAGATACTCATACTTTGTTTCCTATTGATATTCGGACTTGTACTGGCGGGGTGCCAGGAGCAATCGAAGCCCGATGATCGCCTGAAGGATTATGTGAAATTGTGGAATAAACAGACGTTTGATGACATGTACGGTAGCTACTTGAGTACCGAGACAAAGGACTCGTATAAAAAGAAGGATTTTGTCGACCGGTATAAGAAAATTTATGAAGACACCGGTGTATCGGATTTGAAGGTATCGTTCAAAGAACCGAAAGATGATACGGACTGGGATAAGAAGAAGGAAGCAGAGTTCCCCGTCACCATCCGCTTCAACACATCTGCTGGAGAAGTGAAGTACGATCAAAAAGTGAAGCTTACAAAAGAAGAACGGGATGATAAAGAGGATTGGTACGTCAACTGGGATCCTTCCTTTATCCTGCCTGAACTGGAGGATGGGGATAAGGTCGGGATTGACACGATCACCGCTCAGCGCGGGGAAATCTACGACCGGAATGATCAGCCCCTAGCCGTGAACGGTGAAGCGTTCCAAATCGGGATCGTACCCGGTGAATTTGACGAAAGCAATCTGAAGAAGGTAGCCGATCTCCTTGATACGTCGGAAGAGGCGATTAAAAAAGAACTCGATCAAAGCTGGGTACAGCCGGAGTATTTTGTTCCGATCAAAAAACTCCCTCTTTCCGAGCGTCCCCTAGCTCTGGAGGTCATCGATCTTGATGGGCTTTATTCCAAGCGGGTGAAAGCAAGGGAGTATCCCTTCGGTGAAGCGACGGCTCACTTGACGGGTTATATCGGGAAGCTGACAGCAGAGAAGCTCGAGAAGGTGAAGGATAAGGGCTATACAGCCAATTCCCTCATCGGGGTCAGCGGAACAGAAGAGGTATTTGAGGACAAGCTACGCGGGAAAGACGGTCAGCGCCTTTTCCTCACGAAGGAAAATGGCGATGAGGTGACCGTCGCTGAGCAGGAAGTGGAGAACGGGAAGAACGTCAAGCTGACCATCGATGCAGAGTTGCAGAAGAAAATCTACGCCCAAATGAAGAAGGAACCGGGCACGGCGGCAGCCATGAACCCGAAGACCGGGGAAGCCTTGGCATTGGTCAGCACACCGTCCTTCGACCCGAATGAAATGATTCTCGGTATATCTTCGGACCGTTACAAAGAGCTTTCGGAAGATCCGGATAAGCCCCTCGAGAATCGCTTCCAGATCACCTACTCACCTGGATCCACGATGAAAGGGATCACCGCGTCCGTCGGATTGAAATCCGGCAAGCTCGATCCGAATAAAACGTATGACATCAAAGGGAAGACATGGAAGAAGGATGAATCATGGGGGAACTACAAGGTCGTCCGCGTATTCGATAACGATAGCTCGGTGGATCTCGAAAGCGGCCTGAAATTCTCCGATAATATCTATTTTGCCCGTGTCGGCCTCGATATGGGGGCAGATACCTTCGTGAAGGGTCTGAAAGAAAACTTCGGATTCGGAGAGGATATCCCGTTTGAGTATCCGCTCTATAACTCCCAAGTGTCCAATGACGGAAAGATCGAGAAAGAAGTCCAGCTCGCCGATTCAGCCTTCGGACAGGGCCAGGTGCTCATGAATATCGTCCATCTTGCCAGTGCCTACGGGGGCATCATCAATGACGGGAACATGATGGAGCCACAGCTCGTTCTCGATCAGGAGCCGAAGGTGTGGAAGAAGGAAGTCGTAACAAAGGAACAAGCAAACATGCTGCAAACGGATTTGAGGAAGGTTGTATCAGAAGGGATCGCCACGAAAGCGAACTCTGAAGGGAAAGCCATTGCCGGCAAGACCGGAACAGCTGAAATCAAATCGGAACAGGGGTCAAAAGGAAGAGAGAATGGATTATTTGTCTCCTATGACCAGAACAATCCCGATATGGTGCTCGCCATGCTCCTGGAAAATGTCCAGGACAACGGGGGAAGCACCCACACCGTCCAGGTGACGAAGAAGTTCTATGATAGCTTGAAATAAACGAGAGCCTGCCGGTGTTCCCGGCGGGCTTCTTTTGAATCAGATAGGGTTCCAATTCCCTATAACGTGGCATTTTCCCATGAAAAATTCGTCGGATCTCCGTTCGGTTTTGCGATCAAATATGGTAATATAAGAAAATGAATAAGAGGAAATCACCAAACTTTACATAAAAGGAGTATGATCATGAGTAAAACACTTATTTTCGGACACAAGAATCCCGATACTGATACGATTACATCCGCCCTTGTCTATGCAGACTTGAAGACGAAGTTGGGAGCAGAAGTGGAAGCGGTACGCCTCGGTGACGTGAACGGGGAAACCCAATATGCACTTGACCACTTCAATGTGGAGGCACCACGCCTTGTGGAGAAGGTCGCACCTGAAGCCGACACGGTCATCCTGGTCGATCATAACGAACGCCAGCAAAGCGCCGTAGACATCGAAGACGTACGCGTACTCGAAGTCATCGATCACCACCGTATCGCCAACTTTGAAACGGCTGACCCGTTGTACTACCGCGCCGAGCCGGTTGGCTGCACGGCGACGATCCTGAACAAAATGTACAAAGAGAAAGGCGTGGAAGTGACGAAGGAAATGGCCGGCCTCATGCTGTCTGCCATCATCTCTGATTCACTCCTGTTCAAATCGCCGACCTGCACGGATGAAGACGTAGCTGCAGCAAAGGAACTCGCTGACATCGCTGGTGTTGATCCACAGGTATATGGTCTTGAAATGCTGAAAGCAGGAGCCAATATGAGCACGAAGACGGTTGCCGAGCTTGTGACCCTTGATGCCAAGGAATTCTCCATGGGGACTGCGAAAGTTGAAGTGGCTCAGATCAATGTAGTCGACTTGAATGATGTTTTCGGCCGCCAAGCGGAAGTAGAGGCAGCCATGGAAACCCTCATCAAACAAAAAGGCTTGGACCTGTTCCTCCTTGTTGTCACTGACATCCTTGAGAACGACTCGACGGCCCTTGCCCTTGGAAGCAAGGCAGAAGAAGTCGAGAAAGCCTTCAACGTGAAGCTTGAGAACAACCGTGCGCTTCTTAAAGGCGTCGTTTCACGTAAGAAACAAATCGTACCGGTCCTGACCGAATCCATCAAATAATCATCAAGGAGCAGCTGAACCAAGCTGCTCCTTTTTTACATGGAGGAGACATATGCAACTACAGGCTGTCCACCACATTGCCATCATCTGTTCAGACTATGAAGCCTCAAAGGCCTTCTACACCGATATCCTCGGTTTCACGATCATTAGGGAAGTCTACCGGGAAGACCGGGACTCGTACAAGCTCGACCTTGCCCTCAACGGTACCTACCTCATCGAACTATTCTCTTTCCCAGAAGCTCCGGAACGCCCCAGCTATCCGGAAGCCAGGGGACTAAGGCATCTGGCTTTTGAGGTGAAGAATATAGAAGAAGCAGTGGTTGAACTTCATCAATCGGGTATCCAGGTCGAGGAAATACGCATCGATCCCTATACGTCCAAACGATTCACGTTCTTTTCTGACCCCGACGGTCTCCCATTGGAATTGTATGAAATCTGAGTAAAAACGCATACCAAATTGACTCAGGCTGAAACCGCCGGCTGCTTCGCACGTATAAAAGAATAAAAAAAGACGCTCCCTAAGCAAGAGCGTCATCCACAGGTATTGAAATTTGTCGTTGGGTCTATTTAACCATAGATCGAAAATGGATGGAATCGTGCTGTGAAGGAATCCCTGAGGGATAAAACGTCTATTGCGGAATAAAAGCCTTTATTCCTAAAAGAATATAAGGATATTAATATTTTTACTACATAAAAAAAGGACGCCCCCTAAGCAAGAGCGTCGTCCAAAGGTATTGTAATTTGTCGTTGGATTCATTAAACCATATCCGTGAATTCGATGAATTCCCCCTCTCTACACACGGCAGGTCAGAACCTTCAGGATTTCATGGTGAAAGCGTGCATTTCGTAGAAGTTATAAGGATATTAATATTTTCTACTACATAAAAAAAGGACGCTCCCTAAGCAAGAGCGCCGTCCAAAGGTATTGTAATTTGTCGTTGGATTCATTAAACCATATCCGTGAATTCAATGAATTCCTCCTCTCGACACACGGCAGGTCAGGACTCTCAGTATTTGATGATGAAAGCGAGAATTTCTCAGAAATTATAAGGATATTAATATTTTCTACTACATAAAAAAAGGACGCCCCCTAAGCAAGAGCGTCGTCCAAAGGTATTGTAATTTGTCGTTGAATTCATTAAACCATATTCAAAAAGTACATGTAATTCCGCTCTCGTCTTACCTTGACCGGCTTAGAAGGTCAATATTGTAGGGCTTTGCGGAAATCTCAGAATCTATAAGAATATTAATATTTGCTCATTGTACAAACCAATGATCGAGACGAACATATCTACAGCAGGGGTGGATTAGAATGGACTATTCAATCATAGGAAAGAAAATAAGGGAATTGAGAAAAGCCATCGGCATCACCCAAGGGGAACTCGCTGATGAAATCTGTACGCAGGCATTGGTCAGCCGAATGGAGAAAGGGGATATCTACCCCAGTGCCACGGTGCTATACCGTATTTCCCAGAAGCTTGGGGTGGACGTGAACTACTTCTTCGAAATCGGCTCCACCGAGCGCTTTGATTACATCAAAAACGTGGAACGATTACTGAATAACTACCGATTCAAACTGCAGTACGACGAACTGATCGAACTCGTGCGAAAAGAAGAAAAAAATCCAATTTTCATCAATCACAAAGAAAACAAGCAGCTCCTCGAATGGAATAAGGCCATCTACATAGCAGAAGTCGAAAATGACAAAGACAGGGCCATCAGCGTATTGCTGGATGCCTACCACCTGACGGCTGACCCGAAGAGGGCGATGTCGGAGAGGGAGATGCGCATTCAGCTATCTATGGGTCACATTCTATCTTCCCAGGATAAAGATAAAGAAGCGTTGGAGGCGTATAACAGAGTACGAGATTCCATTGGTCAGGATACGTTCCTTCAAGATAAATCGATTAAAACGAGAATTTATTATCATACGGCTAGAATTCTTACAAGGCTTGGAGAATACGAGGAATCTCTCAACTATTGTAGGGAAGGCCTAAAATGGACCATAAGCCAAGAGCGGCTATTCGGCATTGCACAATTGAATTATCAGATTGGTTACAATTTGGAGCTTCAAGGAAAACCTGTAGAGGCGCTTCCCTATTTTCAAAAAGGGAGAAACTACTTTCAAATCCAAAAGAATGAGAAGCTTGTCGAGTTCATAGATCATAAGATTGTAGAGACAGAGAGGTTAGTAAATGTTGAAGCAAAAACGTAGGTGGTGTCGTTGAAACAGAAAATGAAAGATAAGGGTGGAATTCCATGGATTACTCAGTAATTGGAAAGAAGATAAGAGAACTCAGGAAAGCAATCGGCATCACTCAAGGAGAGCTTGCAGTAGGAATCTGCACTCAGGCTTTGATCAGCCGAATGGAAAAGGGAGATATTTATCCCAGCGCCACGGTACTTTATCGAATCTCTCATAGACTTGGGGTAGATGTGAATTATTTTTTTGAACTTGGGTCTACCGAACGACATGACTATATCAAAAATGTTGAGCGCCTATTTCACACTTATCGATTCAATTTACAATATGACGACATGATCAAGCTGATTGAGAAGGAAGAACAAAATCCGTTGTTTATGAACAATAAGGAAAATAAACAGTTGTTGGATTGGAATAAAGCCATCTATGTAAGTGAAGTGGAGAGAAATAAAGAAAAAGCAGTGGATATGGTGTTGGATGCGATCAAACTGACAGAGGATTCTAAGAGGGCCATGACAGAGAGGGAAATGCGTCTTCAAATTACACTGGGTAATATGTTAGCCCTTCTGGAAAGATATGATGAGGCGTTAGCTGCTTATGGGAAAGCTCAGGAAGCAGTAGATCAAAATCCTTATCTGCAGGATAAGTCTATTAAAACACGGTTGTACTACCATACTGCTAGGATTATTACCCGTCTCGGAGACTATGATGAATCGATCAAGTACTGCAAGGAAGGGCTAAAATGGACCATCAGTGAAGAACGATTATATGGAATTGCTCAATTAAACTATCAAATTGGATACAACTTTGAGTTGAAAGGTAATGACGAAGAGGCACTTTCATATTTTCAGAAGGGAAGAGACTACTTCCAGATCCAAAAGAATGCCCGCTTCGTTGACTTTATCGATAAAAAGATAGAAGCAGTAAGAGTAGCCCAATCACAAAGGTAGGTGCTGAGCATGAAGCTTTCCGAAATTGGAAAGAAAATCAGTGAACTTCGGGGAGAAATGAATCTCACCCAAGGTGAACTGGCAGAGGGAATATGTACACAAGCCTCAATCAGTCTGATCGAAAAAGGGGAACTGGACCCGAATGCGACGAGCTTATACCAAATCTCAAAAAAGCTCGGAGTGGATGTGAACTACTTCTTTCATATCGGTTCGACGCCAAGGCTGGATTATATTACCGAAGTAGAGAAACAAGTGAGGAAGCTACGGATTTTAAATGAGTTTGAAGAGATGATGAACATTGTTTCTATAGAGGAAAAAAATCCGTTATTTTATAATGATCCTAAAAATCTCCAGTTTTTATATTGGCATAAGAGCATTTATTATTCTGAAGTGAAGAATGATCATCAACAGGCTGTATCCATATTAGAAGAAGCGTTTGCGCTATTCCCAAACAAAAAAAGGGCAACCACTGAGCTCGAAATTGAAATGATGCTAACCATTGGCATTTATGAGTTCTCCCTCGGTAACTACGAAGCCGTAATCGAAGAGTATGGCAAGATTCAAAAAATCCTGGACGGTACCAATAGAGTTCTCAACGATAAGTCGATTAAAACGAGATTATTTTATAATCTTGCGAGAGCTCATACCAGGTTGGGTAACTTGGAAGAGTCCAATGCGTTTTTAAACGAAGGAATTGATTGGTGCATCGAGTGTGAGGAACTTTATCTCTTGGCGGGACTTTATTATCAAATCGGATATAACTACGAACTCTCGGAAGACTATGAAAATGCCTTGGAATATCTGGACTACTGCATCCTTCTATATGCCTTGACACCTGATCACCCAGTGAATAATGGATTCCTTACGGAAAAACGTGAAGTTTATTTGGACGCTATAAAGAAACATTAAGATGAAATTACAAATTTTTATGCGGGTTGAGGTGGATGTATGAAAATGGAGGAAATCGGGAAGAGAATCAGTGAACTTCGATGCGAAAAGAACTTGACCCAAATGGAGCTGGCAGAAGGAATTTGTACACAAGCTTCAATCAGCCTGATTGAAAAAGGTGAACTGGAACCGAATGCTTCAACGCTTAGTCAGATTGCAACGAAGCTAGGAGTAGACATTAACTATTTTTTTGAAATTAGTTCGACTCCAAGATTAGACTACGTCAATGAGGTCGAAAAGCAGCTTAGGGCACTCCGGGTTGTTTATAAATATGAAGAAATGATGGATTATATAAAAACAGAAGAAAAGAACCCTCTATTTTACCGTGATCCGAATAAAATGCAGTTGCTCCTTTGGCATAAGAGCATTTATGCCTTTGAGGTAGAAAAAGACCACCCACAGGCTGTTTCACATATCCAATCAGCCTTCCACCTCACTAAGAATAGCAAAAGAGCCTATACTGAGCTTGAAATGGAAATGATTCTGACATTGGGTGTGTTTGAATACAGAGAGGAGGACTTTAAAAAAGCAATAAAACATTTTAATCAAGTGGAAGAAGCATTGGAAGGATCGAAAAGAATTCCTGCTGATAAGTCTATATATAGTCGTCTTTATTATCATTCAGCAAGAGCACATACACGCTTAGAGAACTTCAACCATTCAATAGAGCTCGCCACCAAAGGAATCGATTGGTGCTTAGAATATGATCAGCTCTATCTTATGCCGGTCTTGCATTATCAGGTCGCTTATAACTATGAACTTATGAATAACGTTGAAAAAGCTTTAGAATTTTTGGATCACAGTATTCAATTGTTTGAACTATATCCAGAAAACCCTGGCGGAAATTTCGTAAGAGACAAAAGAGTAAACTACCTACATATGCTTGAGAAGTAAGAGGACCAACCCATTTATTTCATAGGGGGTGGAATCTATTGAAACTAACTGAAATCGGAAAGAAAATCAGTGAACTGAGAAGAGAAATGAATTTAACTCAAGGGGAATTGGCAGAAAACATCTGTACGCAGGCACTGATCAGTCTGATTGAAAAAGGTGAGTTGGATCCCAACGCCACTGTCCTTTACCAAATTTCCAGGAAGCTTGGAGTGGATGTTAATTACTTTTTTCAAATTGGTTCAACTCCAAGACTCGATTATGTACGTGAGGTGGCAACTCAGCTAAGGAGACTGCGGATCAATCGTCAGCATGAAGAAATGATGGAGATCGTTCAGGTGGAGGAACATAATCCTTTATTCATCAATGATAGCAGAGCCATGCAATTCCTTTACTGGCATAAAAGTGTGTATATATATGAGGTGAAAGGGGATCATGACGGGGCCATATCATTGTTGGAGAACGCGATGGATTTAGTAGATCGAAAGAAACGCGCATATACGGAAAACGAACTTGAAATGTTCCTGACCCTGGGGGCATTTGAATTTAATGGAGAACAGTACGACCGGGCCATGGAGAAATATCAGCTTGTTCAACAGATCATCGCTACAACTGATCGTGTTTTGAAAGTAAAGTCTATAAAGAGCCGCCTACTTTACAATATTGCCCGTGTTAACACCCGCTTGAAAAATTATCAGGAGTCCATCTCCTACGCTCTTCAAGGCATCGACTGGTG
The DNA here is from genome assembly GCF_039822645.1 of Rossellomorea sp. RS05. Classification (NCBI taxonomy): domain Bacteria; kingdom Bacillati; phylum Bacillota; class Bacilli; order Caryophanales; family Bacillaceae; genus Rossellomorea; species Rossellomorea sp. RS05. The sequence continues at coordinate 17,788 of NZ_JBDKWY010000016.1, forward strand.
CATCGAATGTGAAGATCTCTATCTGATGGCAGAGCTGCACTACCATATTGGATATAACCATGAGCTTTTACATAATTACGAGAAGGCATTGGAGTACTTGGACTATAGTATTCAATTATTTGAACTGAATCCAGATTGTCCTTATCTTGATTTTCTTCAATCTAAACGTGCTGATTATGCAGCCAAACTGAAGAAGAAGGACATTTAAAATCTTTCTACATACACCAAGCGCGTCCCTCATATTTATGTAAGGATAAGCAGGGAGTGGTGACCGATGAGAAGGAGGAGCCCTTTCCCTCTGGTGGCTGTCGTGGTCGTGGCCGTGCTGTTCCTCTCGGTCGTGGCGTTCATGCTGTTTGGCAGGGGGGATGCTTCGGGTTCACCGGAGGAGGTGATCCGGGACTTTTATGAGTTTGAGTCGACGGGCGATTTCGGCAATGCGTGGGAGTTGTTTCATCCTGAAATGAAGAAAAAGTTCTCCAAATCGAATTACATTCAGACCAAGAACCATGTATTCATGGGTCATATGGGTGTGGAGGAATTCGATGTGGAAATCGGTAAGCTCGAAAAGGTGGAGCGCTTTGCTTTTGACGATGAGGGAATTGTATTCAAAGATGTGAGGAAAGCGCAAGTGGATATGTTTTACGATAGCCAGTTCGGTGAGCTGATCGTCAGTCAGCCCTGCTATGTGGCCATTTATAAAGGCAAATGGAAGGTCCTGTGGAATTATCACTTTAAATGATAAAGGGAAATTTCCATTTTAATGGTTTTAGCGAAGGTGTGTGTGTTAAACTGAGACCATATAATCCCAAAGAGAAGGAGGCATCCCCGTGTCCTTGTTGTATATGAAGGCTCGTGAAGCATATGATCGTGATTCCAAGGCTTCTCTGGCCGCGAGCATGAAAGACGACAACAAAAAAAAGTCAGTGGCGAAAGTAGCGAAGAAATAGCGGACGTTAAGGGGTCATCTATGGGATAGAAATAAGGCGCCGGGGATCAACTCCCCGGCGCCTTATTTGTATTATTGGGGATCTTCCCCGATGATCCGTACTTCACGTTCAAGCTCTACATCGAATTTTTCTTTGACCGTCTTTTGGACGTGTTCGATGAGGGCGATGTAATCGGAAGCAGATGCGTTATCTTTGTTGACGATGAAACCGGCATGCTTCGTGGATACTTCTGCTCCTCCGAAGTTCGTGCCCTGAAGATCGCTGTCCTGAATCAGCTTCCCGGCGAAATAGCCTGGAGGACGTTTGAAGACACTTCCGCAAGAAGGATACTCAAGGGGCTGCTTCGACTCACGCTTGAATGTGAGGTCGTCCATGACGGCCTTAATATCCTTATGGTCTCCCGGCTTCAGGCTGAATGTCGCTTCAAGGACGATATCCCCTTTTTCGGAAATATTGCTGTGGCGATAATCCAGCTCAAGGTCCTTGGCTGTCCTTTTCACAAGGTTGCCTTCACGGTCGACTACATAGCAGTAGTCCAGCACGTCCTTGATTTCACCGCCGTACGCTCCGGCATTCATGAAGAGGGCACCGCCGACGGTTCCAGGGATGCCGCAAGCGAATTCGAGCCCGGACAGGGTCTCATCAAGGGCACGTCTAGACACATCGATGATGGCAGCTCCACTCTGGGCAACGATCTGCTGATCGGTAGCGCTGATGTCGGAGAAATTTTTCAAATGAAGGACGATTCCACGGATCCCACCGTCTTTAACGATGAGGTTGGATCCATTCCCGAGAAGGGTGAAGGGTACGTCGCTCTTGTTTGCGAGTTTCACGATTTCCTGGACTTCTTCATAGGTGGTCGGTGTGAGGAAGAAGTCGGCGTTGCCGCCAAGTCGCGTGTAGAGGTGATCGCGAAGCGGTTCGTCGCGTTTGATGTTTTCTTTTTTCATTACGTTTGAGAGTTCTTGGTAAACGATTTCTTTATTGTACATCTCTATCAGTCCTATAGAATATTTTATCCGTGAATGAAGTTACCACACCATTATATGACGAAAACCCATGAAAGTTAAATGGTTTCGTTTGACAGTTGGGTGAATTGGTGTTGAATGCGGTGATTTTAAGGGGAAAAGGTTTGGATTGTTCCTTTTGAATAGTATGGAAAGAAGAAGGGTTCGTTCCGTTCCACTGCGGCCACCCGCTTTCCATGGGGCGTGCGGTGAGCCGCTTCGGCTGCGCCTGCAGGGTCTCACCCTGCCCGCTATTCCCATAGGAGTCGGGTGGCCTTCGCTGCACTGCACTGTGTGCTTTTTAAAGTGTGCTAGCTATTGTTCATGGGAAAGATAAAATCATTTCATTGTGATGGTAAGTAGAGGAGCATGCGATACGGTTCATCAGACTTAAACTCAAATGAATAACTATAAAATTTGTACACAATCACATATTTTAAGTGATATGCATCACTCTTATAGTCAAATTGAATATCGCCTTGATTAAAACCACAGAGTGTATTGAAGCGGAAGGCGCTTGACTCCAGCGGAAAAGGAGGAGTGGCGAGACCCCGCAGGCACGAGGAGGCTTGCCACCCTCCCCGCAGGAAAGCAAGCGCCTGAAGCGAAAAGGAACGGACCTCTCTACAAGATACCCTCATTAGAATTGAATGCAAAAAAAGGCACCCAAACGCGGGGCGCCTTCTGTTTTATTTAAAAATGGAAGAAATAAGGTTTGCGATGAACCCTTTTGATTGTTCGCCTTTGCCTGAATTCTTAAGTTTGATGGTGTACTTGGCGAAGCCATCTTCCTTGGTTTCGATGTATTTGAATGTGCGAGAATCTTTGATGTACTCTTTTGCTTTTGGAGATGATTCAAAGGTGACGGTGGCCGGACCTTTGATTGGTGAGAAACTCCAGTTTCCATCAGCTTCCGGGTTGATGCTGCCTTGCTCCATGATGTAGTCGATGACGACGTTGCGGTTTTCATCCGGTGCCTGGATGGCGATGTTGGTGCCATCGATGCCCGGGAAGTGCCCACCCCCGCTTGCACGGTAGTTGTTGGTTGCAACCAGGAAGGACTGTTTCGGATCGATTTTTTTGCCGTTGAACTTCAGGTGCTTGATCCGCTGTGATTTCGGATTGATGACATTCCCGTCGGCATCATATTTCGCTGGCTTGGTGACATCAATTTCGTACGTGACGCCATCGATGACATCGTAGTTGTAGGAGCGGAACTCCTGATTGATCAGGGATTGTTCTCCGCGTTTTTTCGGATTGATCTGATTGAACTGACCGGCAGACATCTCGAGCCACTCTTTTACGTCAGAGCCTTTGATAAGGACGGCCTGCAGGGTGTTCGGATAGAGATAGAGGTCGGCGACGTTCTTGATGGCAAGTTCTCCCTGAGGGATATCCGTATAGTACGTCGGGTCTCCTCGGGTACCGGCTTTGAACGGTGCTCCAGCTGACAGGACCGGGATGTTTTCATATTCGGTACCTTGGATGTATTTCTCTACGTACCATTTCTGGGCATTGGTCACGATCTGGATTGATGGATCATCTTTCACCTGTGAGAAGTACGAGGTGATGGGAGCCGTCGTTTCGCCAACGGCGCTTCGCACCCAGTCGATGGTGTGCTGATGATCGTCCTCGATGGCTTTGTACACTTCTTCATCGCGGGCGACAAATGGTTTTCCGTCTTTATCGGCGATGCCACGGGTGGATGATTTCCCATTCAGGACGGTCCATTTCCCGTCTGTGTGCTGTAGCTGAAGATCGACGAGTCCTAGGTGGCTACCCCAGTAACCCGGCATGACGGCAGGGGTTCCGTTGATGGTCCCATTTGTCGTATCGACGCCTTCGATGCCGTCATATGCGGCAGAAGGGAAGGTCCCGTGGGAATGACCGAACAGAATGGCATCGATTCCGTCCAATTTTGAGAGGTCATAGGTGGCGTTTTCCTCCATGCCTTCGCTCGTTACCGTTCCGATTCCCGAGTGAGGGATGGCGACGATGATATCGGCTCCGTCAGCCTTCATCTTTGGAATGAAATGCTCGGCGGTTTCTACGATATCCTTTGTGACGACTTTTCCTTCAAGATTGGCTTTGTCCCACTGCATGATTTGAGGAGGGACGAACCCGATGACGCCTACTTTGATTGAGTGGGTTTCACCGTCTTCATCGACGACTTCGCGGTCGAGGATTTCATAAGGCTTGAAGTAATTCTTTTCCCCGGTTCCGTCATCCACGTACACGTTCGCATTCACGTACGGGAAGTTGGAGCCTGATAGGGACGTTTTCAGGAAATCGAGTCCATAGTTGAATTCGTGGTTTCCGATATTCCCGGCATCATAATCGAGCAGGTTCATGGCTTTGTATACAGGATGGGTTTCCCCCGGCTGCAGCGGGTCGATTTTCGCGACATAATCGCCGAGTGGATTTCCTTGGATCAAATCCCCGTTATCGAAAAGGAGGCTGTTTTTTGCTTCGCTGCGGGCCTGTTTGATGAGGCTTGCGGTTTTGACAAGGCCGTACTTGTCCGTTTCCGCGTCCTGATAGTAGTCGTAATTGGCCAGGTTCACATGGATATCCGTCGTCTCAAGAATGCGGAGGTTGACGAGATCCGTTTCTGCAGCCTTGGCGCTATGTACATTCGGGGCGAGGAGGGTGAGGGCAAGGGAGGTACCGGTGATCCACTTCAGTTTCGTATACTGCATGTTCATCTCTCCTAATGTTGTCATGATATGAAAGCAATTCCATCCTAGCATAAAGCTGTAAAGTTGAAATGGTGGAAAAGTATCATTTGTGTAAACCGGAAACCGGGATTTTACAGTGGGGTCTATCCAATTCCTGGCGCATAGGATAGGATGATAGAAGGTAAAAAGGGAGGAGGGACCGGAGTGGTCCGATTATATAGTGCCCTCGTGGGGCTCAGCCTCATCTGGGGGATGTCGTTTGTGTTCATTAAATGGCTCGTGGAGCCTGCAGGTATATGGGGGACCGTATTCATCCGCTGCTTTGCAGGAGCTCTGATTCTACTTCCAATCTACTTCATGCACAGAAAGAAGTCAGGGAAGACCAGGCTTCCTTTGAAGAAACTCCTCGTCGTGGGCATCGGGAACGCAGCCTTACCGTGGACGCTCATCGCGCTCAGTGAAACCCAGATCAACAGCAACACGGCGTCGATTCTGAACGCGACGACGCCGATCTGGACAGGGGTGATCGGATTTTTATTGTTTTCCGTCATCCTGACCGGCTCGCAGTGGCTGGGCATCGCCATCGGGTTCTTCGGGATCTTGGTGCTGATGGACTTTCAGATCACCGGTCTCTTCTCATCGGACTTTGTCGGGGTGGGAACGATGCTTGCCGCCACGATGTGCTATGCGTTCTCGTCCCATTTTACGAAAAAGTACCTCGGTGGAACAAGCGTCGTCGTCATCTCCACCTTCCAGCTGCTGATCGGAAGTGTCTTCAGCTTCATCGGGCTTGCCGTCACGGGCGGACCGAACTCGTATGAAGGACTTCTCAGCCTTGAGGTACTGGCAGGCGTCATTGGTCTCGGATGCCTGGGTTCGGGTATAGCGGCCCTGCTGTTTTTCTATATTGTCACGAAGGGCAGCCCTGAGCTCGCGTCCACTGTGACGTACCTCATCCCGGCAAGCGCCATGGTATGGGGATTCGTCCTTCTACAGGAGGAAATCACCCCGAACCTGATCATCGGGCTCCTCATCATCTTCACTGGAGTGTACCTTTCATCGCGGAAAAAGAGGGCGGTCAAGGTTAAACAAACGTTTGATGGAACGGTGGGAAGATCGTAATGACCACGTCCTCTGTCTAAACAGCCGTTTAGACATTCATAGCCTTTTAACGGGTGCAAATCGATTCCTTTTCATATAAAATGAGAGGGATACATAAGATAAGCTATTACAGATAGCGAGGAAAATAACATATAAGGATGGTAATAATTCTATGAAAACGGCAATTGTAACGGATAGTACAGCCTACATCCCGAAAGAATTGCGTGATCAGCTGGACATATATATGATCCCCTTGAGCGTCATCATAGGAGGGGAAACCTATCAGGAAGAAGTTGATATCACCGCAAGTCAGTTCTTTGAAGAAGTTCGGAGCTCGGATCGACTGCCAACCACTTCACAGCCGCCCGTCGGCCAGTTCGTGGAGCTTTTCGAGAAGCTCTCACACGATTACGACGCCGTCATCTCCATCCATCTCTCAAGCGGCATCAGCGGCACCTACCAGGGAGCCGTCCAAGCTGGTGAAATGGTAAGCGGAATCGAGGTGTACCCTTATGATTCCGAGATCAGCTGTATGGTCCAGGGTTTCTATGTTCTTGAGGGGGCAAAGCTGAGCCGCGAAGGACGCGATGCCAAAGAGATCGTCAGTCTTCTTGATGAAATGAAAGGAACGGTGAGGGCTTACTTCATGGTGGACAACCTCACCCATCTTCAGCGCGGAGGACGCCTGTCGAACGCCCAGGCCATCATCGGAAGCCTGCTGCAAGTGAAGCCGTTGCTTCATTTTGTGGACAAGGTCATCGTCCCGTTCGAGAAGATCCGTACGCGGAAGAAAGCATTGAAGCGCGTCGAAAACCTGTTGGGTGAAGCTGTTTCCGACGGTGGACGTTATCAGGCGTCGATCATCCATGCCAATCGTGAGGAAGAGGCGATGGAGTGGAAGGCACAGCTTGAGGAGCAATTCCCGAATGTGGAGTTTGGTGTGAGTTATTTCGGCCCGGTGATCGGGACACATCTTGGAGAAGGGTCCATGGGTATGGGATGGGCGCGAAAGATGACGGAATGATTGTAGAATGAAGGAGGTTTGGACTTGGGTCCAGGCCTTTTTTGTATGGATGAGTGGTCCGGAGTTTGGACTATTGGGATGAGGACCGTTTCGTTTCGTCGATTTGCTCTTTGAGGAGTAAGAGGTTTGGCACGTCCTCTCTATGAAAATGAAGGAGTTCTCCTAGCCTGTGGAGAATTATTCATACATCCCCTATTGAAAGGAATGAAGCCATGCTTTTTACAGAGCAAGATGGTTTTATCACCCCGATGCCCCCATTTGGTCACCCTGAGCCCAAGGCTTTACGTATTTCAGATTTTCCAGCAATCCCTTCTCCTTCTTTTAATGAATCCTTCTCTTATTCTCAAGATTTACAGCTGCTTCTTTGCGGCAGGTCCCTATTGATGGATGAGGTACCGTTTGATGGGATGCTCGTTCATGAGCATTATCTACAAGGCTACGTATCTTACGGTCCCGGTGTGCAGGCGGGTACTTGTCAGCGTTGCGGGAACGGTTCGCGCGGTAGTTTTGGTGAGTTTGAATGCGCCCGCTGCGGGAAGTCATGCCGCTATTGCCGGAACTGTCTGATGATGGGGAGGGTGTCTGAGTGCACGCCCCTCCTGACGTGGAATGGTCCGCCTCCCCGTGTGGAAGATGATTCTCCTTTTGCCTGGGAGGGGACGCTATCGCCTGCGCAACAGGAGGCATCCACCGAGCTCATCACGGCGGTGAAAGAGAATCGGGATCTCCTAGTGTGGGCCGTGTGCGGTGCTGGTAAGACGGAGGTGCTGTTCGAGGGAATCCATGAGGCGCTCAGGAGAGGTAAGCGCGTCTGCCTCGCCACTCCTAGGACCGATGTCATCCTAGAGCTTTCCCCTCGTTTGAAGAAGGTGTTTCCCGAGACCAATCTGATCACACTCTACGGTGGTTCCGAGGAACGCCAGTCATACGGGCAAATCGTGCTGACTACCACGCATCAGCTGTTCCGTTTCAAGGAGGCATTCGATGTGATGATCGTCGACGAGGTCGATGCCTTTCCCTTTTCCTTCGATCCATCCCTGCAGTTCGCTGTGGAGAAAGCAAGAAAACGTTCCTCTTCCCTCATCCATCTCACGGCAACACCCGATGCTACAACACAGCGGGAGTGCCGATCGGGACGGCGAAACCACTTCAGGATCCCGGCCCGCTTCCATCGTCATCCCATTCCATCCCCGCGATTTGCCTGGTGCGGAAACTGGCAGAAATCGTTGAAAAAAGGAAAGATTCCGCCGTCACTGAAGAAGTGGACGCTACAAAGATTGCACACCTCAACCCCAGCCCTCATCTTTTTCCCCAGCGTCGCCATCATGAACAAAGCCCTCCCCCTGTTCAAAGCCATTCACCCCCTGATCGAGTCCGTCCATGCCGAGGATCCTGAACGAAAGGAGAAGGTCATGAAGATGCGTAAGTTCGAGATGCCGATTCTTCTTACCACGACGATCCTCGAACGGGGAGTCACCATTCCTGGCATTGATGTGGCGGTTCTCGGGGCAGAGGAAACCATCTTCACCGAGAGTGCCCTTGTGCAAATCTCGGGCAGGGTGGGGAGGAGTTCTGATCAGCCGGACGGGGACATTGTGTACTTTCACCATGGCAAGACCAGCGAGATGAACAAAGCCCGTGCCCATATCAGCGACATGAACAAGGAAGCCGGGAAGAGGGGGCTCATCGATGCCACGTGACTGCCTGTACTGCGGTGGAGACCTCGATGAAAAAATGAGCTGGGGGGCTTTCTTTCAAAGGGACACCAAACTTTTGTGCGACGAATGTGACAGAGGGTTAGTGCGGATCGAAGACGGCTGCCCCGGCTGTTCGCGCACTGGAATGGATGGAGGCCTTTGCTCCGATTGCATGGAGTGGAACCGAAAACCTGAATGGAACGGGGTGTTGGAGCGGAATGTCTCCCTATTCCAATACAACGAGTTCATGAAAGAGGTCCTCGCACGCTACAAATACAGAGGAGATTACGTTCTTGCTAAGGCACTGGCGTCTTTTATGCAAACGGCTATCCCGAAAGCTGATCTTTTTGTTCCCATTCCTCTCAGTCCCGAGCGATTATACGAGCGCGGATTCAATCAGTCAAAGGCCCTCCTGATCGAAGCGGGACTACCTTGTCATGACCTCCTCACGAGGACCCATACCGAAAAGCAATCGAAGAAGTCGAGACGAGAGCGGATGACAAGCGCGCAGGTATTCCGCCTTTCCGAGACGGATCTATCAGGCAAGAAGATTCTCCTCATCGACGACATCTATACGACGGGCACGACCCTCAGGCATGCAGCTATCCTCTTGAAAAAAGCGGGTGCAAGGGAAGTCTCATCCTTCACGATTGCCAGGGGTTAAATCCTTACCCCAACCTGCCGATAAAAGAAGGGAACCTGCCAAACACGGAGGAATGAACCATGTCAGAAGTAAACAACTGTCCACGCTGTAACGCGCTATTCATGAAATCCCGCTTCCGCGAAGTGTGTGAAGCATGCCATAAAGCAGAAGAAACTCTATTCGATACCGTCATCCGTTTCCTGAAAAAACGGGAAAACCGGGCCGCGTCCATCGCACGAGTCGTTGACGTCACTGGCGTAGAGGAAGAACTCCTTCATACTTGGGTACGAAAAGGCCGCATCCAGTCAAGACAATTCCCGAATATGGGCTACCCCTGCGACCGCTGCGGCAAGATCATCCACAGCGCACGGATTTGCGAAGGGTGCCAAACGTCCCTCATCCAAGATCTCAAACAGCATGAAACGGATGAACAATGGAAGCAATCCCTCAAGGAATCAGGCCATACGTACTACACCCGCAGAAAGGAAAAATGAACCATATCCTATCACTAAACAAACCTCCCAATCATCCGATATACTTACTATAAGACTCGGAAAGAATGGAAAAAGGAGGTAGACGGATTTGAAGATTAATCAGATCGGGAACTACAATATCCAAGCATATAAGCAACAACAAAACAAAGCTGACCAACCTGTCAAAGGGGGAAGCGCTCCTTCGGATAAGGTGGAAATTTCTTCACGGGCTAAAGAGATGCAGGAAGTGTCCAAATTGGAAAACGATCGCCAAGTGAAAGTAGATTCATTAAAAGAACAGGTACAGAGCGGAAACTATACGATCCAGGCAGGAGCCATCGCCAAAAGCCTGAAGCAATTCTATCACGGAGAATAATAGAGAAGGGGATTACCATGTCACTCAATGCCTTAACCACAACATTAGACAGACTCCATAAACTGCATATGAGCCTCCTCGACCTCTCCAAACGAAAAACCACCATCATCAAGGCGAGTGAGATGGACCAATTGGATGGCGTATTAAAAGATGAACAACGACATCTTGCCGCTATTCAGACGGTAGAGAATGATCGTCAAATTCATTCCAAGCAATATGCTGAATCGAATGGTCGATCATTTGATGAGCCCCCGACCCTTTTACAGTGCATGGAAACGGCTCCCGAAGAAGAGAAAGAAACACTCTCGGATTGGCACGGAAAACTAACGGCCGTCATCGCTGAGTTGAAAGAGCAAAATGAACTCAATCAAAAGCTTGTCTATCAATCTCTTCAATTTTTGAATATGAGCTTGTCGGCCCTGCAGCCGAAAGAAAATCAGACCAACTATACAAGACCGAACGATGACAATAAAGTCCCGGCGCCAGGCCGGTCTTTGTTTGATTCCAAAGCATAGATCAGAAACGGAGGCATCAAGATGCGATCCACATTCATGGGCCTTGAAACAGCCAAACGGGGCATGTACACCCAGCAGGGGGCCCTTTACACGACCGGACACAATATTTCGAATGCCAACACACCGGGCTATTCCCGGCAACGCGTCAACTTCAACCCTACGGAAGCTTTCCCATCCCCGGGCTTTAACAGTCCCAGGATTCCCGGACAACTCGGTACAGGCGTCGAAGCGGGTTCAATCCAGCGCGTAAGGGACTCCTTCCTTGACCTTCAATACCGCAATGAAAATAATAAACTCGGATACTGGGAAAACAAGATGGAATCCATGCAGAAGATGGAAGAAATTATGAACGAGCCTTCCGAATCTGGATTGTCTAGTACGATGGACTCTTTCTGGAAGTCCCTGCAGGATTTGGCGAGTGATACATCGAATACCGGCGCACGTTCCGTTGTCATCCAACGCGGAAAAGCCGTGGCAGAAACCTTTAACTATTTGTCCACATCACTGACAAGCGTCAGAAAAGACCTTCAAAATGAACTGGCCGTGACTGAAAAGCAAATCAATTCCCTCACAAGGCAGATCGATCAAGTGAACAAGCAGATTGCTGAAGTAGAACCACACGGCTATCTTCCGAATGATCTCTACGATGAGCGTGATCGCCTATTGGATCAACTCTCAACCCTTGTGCCAATCAAGACAAGCTATCAGTCGAATGGAGGAGCTTCCTCTGCAATAGCAGAAGGCTCGGTATCTGTGAGTCTCGTTGGCAAGGATGGAGATTTCGCCATCAAACTGGTAGATAAAGCCGGTGTGAATGAACTCTCCCTTTCGACCAAAGGACCGCAAGAATCAGTCGACTCCGTGAAAATCGGAAATCAAACCCTGGACATCAACAGCTTCCTTAGCCAAGGGGAAGGAAAACTTCGTGGTTTGATCGATTCGTATGGGTATACGAATAAAGATGGAAAAGCTACGGGATCCTATGTGGCCATGATTGACGAACTTGATAATATGGCCTACGTATTTGCGAAGGCATTCAATGAACAGCATCAGCAAGGTCTTACAGTCGCGCAGATGGAAGATCCGAACTTCGATCCTGAAAACTTTGAGTCGACTACGCCGAAATTCTTCAAGGACGGCAAAGCTCCTGATGCTGACCTTGCGGATATTAGTAAAGAAGGCTTCGCCCAGCGGATCCAGATTGCCGATGAAATGAGCAACCCTGATAACATCGCCACAGCCGGAATCGGAAATCCGACAGCGGGAGACACATCCAACATTCAAAAGCTGGCCGACCTGATCACAACTACCAAACTTCCATACGGCGAAAAGGAATCTTCTTTCCAAGGCCACTTTGAATCTGTCATCGGTAAAATGGCGGTTGAATCCCAGGAGTCCGTCAAGCTCACAAAGAACTCAAACGTCCTGCGTTCCTCCGTCGACGAACGCCGCATGTCCGTAAGCGGTGTTTCCCTTGATGAAGAAATGACGGATATGATCAAATTCCAGCACGCCTACAACGCCTCTGCCCGGATGATCACCCTACAGGACGAAATGCTCGACAAAATCATCAACGGAATGGGAACCGTTGGAAGATAAGCAGGTGAATGAACCATGCGCGTAACCCAAAGCATGCTGACCAACAACTCAATGAGGAATCTTAGCTCCTCTTACAGCCGGATGGGCCAGCTCCAGGATCAGCTCTCCACCGGTAAAAAGATCACCCGTCCCTCAGACGATCCAGTCGTCGCTATGAAGGGGATGTTCTACCGCTCCAATGTGAGTGGGGTGGAGCAGTACAAGCGGAATCTGTCTGAACTCTATTTGTGGATGGACAATTCGGAGGCAGGGTTAGAACAAGGCAACCAAGGGCTTCAACGTGTCCGGGAGCTAGTTCTCCAAGGAAAGAATGGAACCCTTTCAGAAGATGATAAGAAAGCCGTAGCTGCTGAAATCGGTCAAATCAAGCAGGATATGATCACCATTGCCGAAACGAAAGTCGGCAGTCGCTATATCTATCACGGGACAGATGTGAATAAGTCTCCAATCAAGGACAAAGCACCAGCAGATGGCAGTGCGCCACAGGTTGCTGATAATCTTGGGAATGCAGCCATCGGTGATTATATTGTAGAGGTGTCCCCTGGAGTTACCTTGAAGGCGAACGTCACGCCGGGTAAAGTTTTTAATCAGGAGATGTTTGATACGCTCCATTCCATTCAGAAAGCGTTTGAGTCGAATGATGATACGGACCTAGATGGCATGCTGAATAAGCTGGACAGTGTCATTGAAAAACTATCGTCGGAACGATCCGACCTAGGAGCTCGCTATAATCGTTTAGAAATGGTCGATGACCGTCTTTCTCAACAAGAAACGATGGCAAAGCGCATCATGTCTGATAATGAAGACGCTGAAATCGAGCGGGTCATCACTGATTTGAAATCACAAGAAAGCGTCCACCGTGCAGCACTCAGTGTCGGGGCAAGAATCATGCAGCCGACCTTGATGGACTTTTTACGATAAGTTAAATAAAGGGACCGACCATCCGCGGTCGGTCCCTTTTACCATAGAGAGGTGAACAGGATGAATGTCCCGCAAATCCGTATCCAATCAACGAATGCCGCGATATCTATTGAGACCACTCCCGGCCAATTCGATATGCAGCAACCAAATGCCACTGTAGATATCCAGCAGCCGCAAGCTAAGATGGATATTGAGCGAACTCCGTCCAAACTAACCATCGATCAATCAGAAGCCAGGGCCGATATGGATCTAAAATCGATCCGCAGGCGGATTGAAGACTTTGCGAATCAAGGCTATCAGGACTGGCTCGAGGGCATGGCGCGCGTCTCGGGGGACGGCGATGAGCTCATGATGATCGAAAACGGTGGAAATGCCTTGGCCGAACAGGCGGACCGCAACAGTGCGAGTCCGATTTATGACTTTAATATAGGCTTCATCCCATCGGCCGGCAGCGTCAAAATCGGGTACGATCCGGGAAGCGTAAGGGTGAACATTGAGCCCCAACGGGTCATCAACAATACCCGGACGAATAAACCGATCGTTGACTTCACTCCTGCCAAGGTAAACATCGGTATGCAGAGATATGCGGACCTCAAAATCGACTGGGTCGCACCAGGTGAAAATCTAAACAAAGGAATGTGACACATGAACATCCAAACAACCTATCACGGCAACATCACTGTCAATGACGAAGAACTACTTTCATTCATAAAAGGTATACCCGGCTTCCATGATGAAAAACAATTTGCCTTGCTTCCCCTTGAAGGAAATGAATGGTTTCAAGTCCTCCAGTCCACCTCGACGCCAGACCTTGCTTTCATCACGACAAATCCGTTCCTCTTTTTCCCTGAATATGATTTCGAACTTGATGGGGCAAGTCTAGATCAACTTGGTAATCCAACAACAGAAGATATTCAAGTCCTCGCAATCCTGACAGTAAAAGACCCGTTCAAGGAATCGACAGCCAACCTCCAAGGACCGATCATCATAAACACAGCGAACAAAAGCGGGAAGCAAATCATCTTAACCGACATGAACTACCGCACCCAACACCAAATCCTGGCGCAGCCAGCTGGAAAGAAGGGGTGACCCCATGCTCGTACTCACCAGGAAAACCGGCGAAAGCATCCAAATCGGAGACAACATTGAAATCAAAGTCGTCTCGATCCAAGGAGACCAAATCAAACTAGCGATCGATGCTCCTAAACACATAGACATCCACCGCAAGGAAGTCTATCTATCCATTCAAGAACAAAACACGGAAGCCTCAAAAGGTATCCAAAACCTACTTAACCTCCTCCCGAAAAACGAATAAAAAGTTTTTTCAAAACGACTAAACACCCAGGAAAAACGACCGATACTACTTATGTAAGCCAAAGAGGAAAGGGCGGCCGACCTCTTCCTCCCCGGCAAACCAAAACCAAACAGTTCACAAGGACGTGAACTTACTTTCAAGGAGGAAACAACACAATGAGAATCAATCACAATATCGCTGCATTGAACACGCACCGTCAATTGAACAGTGCTTCAAATGCACAATCTAAATCAATGGAAAAACTATCTTCAGGTCTTCGTATCAACCGTGCAGGAGACGACGCTGCAGGACTAGCAATCTCTGAGAAAATGCGTGGACAGATTCGTGGGTTGGATATGGCATCCAAAAACTCTCAAGATGCTATCTCAATGATTCAAACTGCGGAAGGTGCTCTTAATGAGACTCATTCTATCTTGCAACGAGTTCGTGAACTAGCCGTTCAATCTGCTAACGATACAAATAACAATAACGATCGTGCTGAAATTCAAAAAGAGGTTTCACAGCTACTCACTGAAGTTGACCGTATTGGTAATGATACGGAATTCAATACTAAAAAACTACTTAATGGTGGGCTTGGTGGAACAGTAGATCAAACGCCAGCTAACACAACAGTCTTGGCTGTTGGCGGTGTAGCATCTGCTTCTACAACGGGTGCTGCTGCCGGTACTTATACAATCACTAGTGGTGCTGCTGGTAAGTTAACAATTTCTGATGGTACTAAGACTCAAACAATTGACAATGCTGCCGGTGCTCAGACGCTTAACTTCTCAGACTTTGGCATCGAGATTAAAACTAATTCCAACTATGCGGCAGATGCTGCAGTAGGTGATGTAGTGGTTACTGCTGGATCAGCTAACTTCCAAATTGGAGCTAATGAAGGGCAAAATATTAATCTTAGTATCTCTGACATGAGATCAGCTGCGCTGGATATTAATGCTGTTGATGTTTCTACTAAAGCTGGTGCAGATGCTGCAATTACTACTGTACAGACAGCAATTGATACAGTATCTTCCGAACGTTCTAAGTTGGGTGCTTATCAAAACCGTTTAGAACATACAATTAATAATCTTAGTACTTCTTCCGAAAACTTAACTGCCGCAGAATCACGTGTTCGCGACGTAGATTATACTTTAGCTGCCTAAGTAGCAACAAGTACAGTCGTCCTGACTGGTAACGGTCAGTGATTATGATTGGGTGAATTGCTGGAAACCCCTTAGAGCTCTTCTTGCCACAGCGTAGTTGGAAACGACAGGCGCGATGGCTATGAGAAAAGAAGAGATTGGGCAATCAGCAGCCAAGCTCCTGTGGGGAAACCCTGGAGAAGGTTCAACGACTAGGATAGACCATCTAAAAGCTTTGCTCATGATGATGAAATCCGTAGGTGAGACAGTGTCCATCAGCACTGAGGATCCGAAGTGCCCAACCCCTTCTAGTAAGGGTGAAGATATAGTCTGGTCATTTATGAAAGTAAATGTTCGCACGATGGCGAAAGAAATGATGGAACAAACGAAGAATTCAATCCTTTCACAAGCAGCTCAAGCTATGCTTGCGCAAGCAAACCAACAGCCACAAGGTGTGCTTCAACTTCTTCGTTAATCTTATGTTTAAAGGGGTCCTGGTCTCAGGGCCTCTTTTTTATGTCTCCTAGTTCATCAAAAAACATAGATTTACTAATTGTCCCGTGTTTAATCCCGTAATATTCTTCAGGATTAAACTAAGCTCCAAATTATTTGGTTTTATCACAATTAGGTATGGTTTTAGTTCTTGAGTTGAGAGCTATTCTACTGTATTTAAAAACACGTTTTAATAAAATCTCTCCCTTTTAATCTCATCGTAAAGGGCTGTGAGAATAGATAGTTATTAGTAGGGTGCTTCAATTTTAGTAATGAGGGTAGGTAAATCGTCGTTCTCTTGGAAGCGGCAACGCTGGGTTTAATAGTATTGAAACGTATTAGCTTGCGGTGCATTCCTGGGATTAAATAAGGAGTGATCAGATGAAGAAAATAGAGGATCTGAAATTGGTCGTACAATAGTAATCGGTTTTGACCGTCCAGAGCGAAGTGCAGATTGAATCTATTACAGAGAAGGTTTAGTAAAAATTGGTTTTCTGCATGAGAAAAACTCTCTGTAGATAATATGATCTTGCAAGGAATTTCATTTTCTTTTTTCGAGTGGCCATCATCCTGATATCACCATGCCAAAGCAAAAGTATCAAGATGCCTGCTGATATAATCATGTGGAAGACTTTTTTTGTTGTCAGGGTACCAAATCGATCGAAGGGTTGGAATTAGAGGGTTGGATTTGGACTGAACATAGTATGACTCTGAGAATCCCTTCTTAATTCTTGGATCCATTGATCTTTTGTAGGCAGGGGGAGATAAGGGTATATATGGATTTAAAGAGTGATAGCAATAAAACCATCATTCCTTATCTTTGGCAGCATGATTGAAAGTGAATCGTGGCTTCCTTCCCGCTTGTTGTGTGATGGATCCATCGCCTAATAGCTTACCGCACAGCATTGAATGAATAGAAGTCAAAATCATCTCACCCTTCATTAATAGAACGTATGTTCCTATAACATAATAGTAACCCCCTTATTAGTGAACTTGCAAGAAAGACTAAACTTTCTCTCGGAAATGACCGATATTATTTCTATAATAACCAGGAGGGTTTCAGGCTATGGCAGGTGGAACAATTGGGATACACACTCAACAAAAAGTAAGCAATTACATGAATGAGTTGATACAGAATGTAAGGGTAGAGGAAAAGCAGTCCGCACCAATAGAGAAACCTGTTTCAGAAACATCCGTAAAGATTGCTTTGAACGGTATGACCGAGTTTGTATCTTCGTCTAATACTCATCTGAAGTTTGAATATCATGACCGACTCAATGAGTATTACGTAACGATCGTGGATGATGTTACTCAAGAGATAGTCAAAGAGATTCCCGCAAAAAAATTCTTGGATATGCATGCAGATATGGCTGAGTTTATGGGATTAGTAGTAGATAAGAAAGCGTAAAGGAAGGAAGTGTAGTTCTTGGCGAATATGAGAGTGGGCGGACTCGCCAGCGGTATGGATACCGATAAAATCATCAGTGACTTGATGAAGGCAGAGCGAATGCCTTTAGATAAATTGAATCAAAAGAAGCAGTACCTCGAATGGCAGCGTGATGACTACCGCGAAATGAATAGCCAAATGCTCAATTTCAGTAATATGATCTTTGATGGTGTCATGAGACAAGCTACTTACATCCAAAAGACTGTGAATATTTCTAACCCGAATGACATTTCAATTAAGAACCTGGCATCAACTTCCGACTTCAATGGAACCATCAAAGTTGAGAAACTGGCAACTTCTGCAACTATGTATGGTCAGCAAGTAGATGCAGGTTTTGACCCAAAGAAAAAACTAAGCGACTCCTTGCAATTAACAGGTCAACAAACCATTAAAGTGAAGGCTATTAATGCAGATGGTACAATGCCGGATAAATTCACGGAGATTGCATTCGACCCAACGGCAGAAACAATGGAAAGCCTCCTTTCGAAAATCAACTCGAAAACCGGGGTCACCATGTTTTTTGATGAAAAGACGAAACAGATGTCTGTGATGAGTAAAAATAGTGGGAGTGGGGGTTCTGAAGCTGAAATTCAGCTGGAAGGAGATTTCTTCGGGAAAATGGGCCTTGATGCTACGAATGTAATGGCAAAAGATGCAGGAAGAGGATCGGTTGGAGAAAACGCCATTTTCACCTATAACGGCATGAAGATAGAGCGATCTTCCAACACCTTCGTTATTAACGGAGTAGAAATAACCCTGAAGAATGCCTCCAACACGAACGTAACCTTCTCTTCGGCACCAGACGTGGATAAAATCATGGAATCCATCGTCAAGTTTGTAGATGAATACAACAAACTGATCGAAAAGGTCAACGGCGAAGTGAACAAATCGAAGTTCCGTGACTTTCAGCCTCTAACATCTGAACAGAAGAAGGATATGTCGGAAGATGAAATTAAGCTGTGGGAAGAAAAAGCCCGGAGCGGAACTCTCCGCAATGATTCAGTCCTCACATCTGGATTGAACAAAATGCGTACAGATCTATATACATCGGTCTCTGGTGGGAGCAAGGATGTTAATCAGCTTACACAAATAGGAATCAAAACGTCTAGTAACTACCTTGACCGAGGGAAGTTAATCATAGATGAATCCAAGCTCAAAGAAGCCATCTCAAAAGATCCTAATGCCATCTACCAACTTTTTGCAAAAGATGGTTCCTCTTCAGCTGAGCAAGGGATTGCACGTCGCATGAGGGAATCTCTCAAAACAACAATGACGAATGTGGAAAAAAAGGCAGGTAAATCATCAGCCGTCAATGATACATTTTCAATCGGAAAGTTACTAAAAAACATGGATACGCAAATTACGCGATTTGAAGAACGTATGAAACAAGTCGAAACCCGTTACTGGAGCCAATTTACGGCTATGGAGAAAGCGGTACAACGAGCAAATTCCCAGTCTGCTTATCTCATGCAACAGTTCTCATAATTGAAATAAAGGAGTGTCACCATGGCCATCAACAACCCATATGCCGCCTACCAGAATAACTCGGTTAACACAGCGGCGCCAGGGGAACTCACCCTCATGCTCTACAATGGCTGCCTGAAGTTTCTTCACATTGCAAAACAAGCCATAAACGAAAAAAACATTGAATTGAAAAACACCAATATCCAAAAGTCTCAAGCGATTATTCACGAACTTATGGTCACATTGGATACAAATGTCGAAGTCTCTAAGAATCTCCTGTCATTATATGAATACATCAGTCACAGACTGACTGAAGCCAATATCAAAAATGACCTGTCCATCTTGGAAGAAGTAGAAGGCTATGTCACCGATTTCCGCAATACATGGAAACAAGTAATCCAAATGAACCGCCAAAAGCAATACGCTGGCCAGAGTGGACAAGCATAATGAGTGCTGTCCTTGAATGCCACGGCATTACGAAACAGCTGAAAGCCATCTTGGAGGGGGAAGAGGATCGTGAGTCTAAGATTAATTCCATCGATACCCTTCTAGTGGAAAGAGAGCAGCTTCTGCCCTCAATCACTCCACCGTACTCTTTAGAGGAACAGCGTATGGGACGAGAAATCGTACTATGGAACAAACAGATTGATCAAAAGCTGGCAGGTTTGAAGATCGATATAAAGCGGGATATGAATGGCGTAAGTAAAACCAAAACGACGGTTCAGAGATACACCAATCCATATGAATCAATGCAAACGGATGGTATGTTTTACGATAAGCGGAATTAGACCTCTCATAATTGGGAGGTTTTTTTCGTTTCATTTGGAGGATTTTGTGAGAGATTGTTGAATACAGACTCTAACTAATATTGTGAGGAGCAAGATATGCCAAGATAAAAAAGAATTTGGATACCTAGTGGTACCTATCAAATTACTGCAAGAGGCAACCGGAAAAGCAACCTATTCAGAGATAAGAAGGACTACCAGCATTACATGGTAAACCTGCAAAAAGCTCTTCAACGCTACCCCACAACTCTTCACGCGTATTGCCTCATGCCGAACCACCTTCACCTCATCCTCGGCACAATCAACCATACCCCAACTGAGTTCATTCACTATCTACACTCCGTCTATGCACGCTACTTCAACCACCGCTATGAATACGTTGGTCACCTGTTTCAAGGGAGATTCTACTCAAAACAGATCCGCAATCCCAAACAACTCCTCGATACCAGTGCCTATGTTCACCTCAACCCCGTAAAAGCAAACTATAGTAAACGACCAGAAGATTACCTGTGGAGTAGCTATCCGGCTTTCCTCACCCCAACCGATCCATCAATCATACACACGGATAAAATCCTGTCCCTACTGGGAGAGGACCCTCATCGTAAATATCAACTATTTGTAGAAACTCGCCGGAAAATAAATGAATGGAACATTTAACAAAGGACTTAGATACGCTTTGAGTGAGCCTGGCACCGAATGAAATGATGGTGCCAGGCACAAAAAGGCTAAAAGGTGCCAGGCACAAAAAGGCTAAAAGGTGCCAGGCACAAAAAGGCTAAAAGGTGCCAGGCACAAAAAGGCTAAAAGGTGCCAGGCA
>NZ_JBDKWY010000017.1:0-20260 GCF_039822645.1 Rossellomorea sp. RS05
TTGGCGAAGAGGTCACACCCGTTCCCATGCCGAACACGGAAGTTAAGCTCTTCAGCGCCGATGGTAGTTGGGGGATCTCCCCCTGTGAGAGTAGGACGTCGCCAGGCAATAGAGAGAAAAGCAGCTCATTTGATGGGCTGCTTTTTTTGTGGTGTTTTTTTTAGTTGGCAGGAAAGAGAGATATGGGAATGCGAAGGTTGCAAGCGAGTAGGAGTTTGCAATATCGGGGTTAAAGTAAGGGAGATACTTCTCTTCTAGGTGAGGATCGAAAAGGTCTTTAAAATTATTATAACCTGTGGGAGTATATGATCAGCGAAACGGAAGGGACAAAACGTTTGCCGAAGATAAGGCTATGGGGGAGTTGCGCTTATTTGCGACTTTTTTTGATTCCGAGCGAAGGGGGCCTGATATCTGCGGATAGGTTACTTTTATTAGTGATATTTTTCCATATATTGTATCTGAATGAGTACCTGACGCCATTCGACATTCCTCATAACACCTTTTGGCCCTTTTGAACATTGAAGGACCTATCGTTCCCCCCTAGGAGCGAAAATACCTGCGGAATTCAACCATTAACTTGCGACATTTTTCATTCTATTTGCGAGAATCGACTTTGTATTTGCGAAACGGATCACTGGCCATTTTTCTATTTGTGATCCCTTTCCTTTATTTGCGAACGGCTCTATCTACTAGTGAACTGTGAATCATATTTTTAAATTTGTAATGAGTGAAAATATCTCTCTTTGATTCCCAAAAACCTCCAGAACTTGACGCTTTGTCTGTGTACACCTCATGATAAATATGCTTATGATCCATTAAAACTTATTCAGTGTTTCCTTCCAGAAACATCCAGAACTTGACGCATTGTCTATGTTCAAACCCAACGGTTTCTGCTAAAGCACTCAACCCTTCACACACCTTCTCCTCACACCATCTTCAAAATTGCCTTACGTCCCCTCAATGAGTATGATTGAATTACGTAAATGTGAAAAAGGAGAGATAGTATGATTTCTTCACTATATGATTTGACGGTAAAAAAATCCGATGGTTCAGATGTAGCGCTGGAGGACTATGAAGGCAAGGTGATGCTGATCGTGAATACGGCAAGTAAGTGCGGGTTCACGCCTCAGTTCAAGGAGCTGCAGGGTCTGTATGAGGAGTATAAAGAGCAGGGGCTGGTTGTCCTTGGGTTCCCGTGCGATCAGTTCATGAATCAGGAGTTTGATGATCAAGATGAGATCCTTGAGTTCTGTCAGGTGAACTATGGGGTATCATTCCCGATGTTCGCAAAGGTGGATGTGAAGGGGAAGGATGCGCATCCCCTATTCAAGTATTTGACGAAGGAGAAGAAGGGGCTTCTTTTATCTGATATCAAATGGAATTTCACAAAGTTCCTTATTTCAAAAGATGGAGAAGTGTATGATCGTTATTCGCCTCAGACCAATCCACGGAAAATCGAAGATGATATTGTGAAATTGCTTCAGCAATAGGTGTAAGCAGGAGAGGTTCATTCCCCCTCCTGCTTCATTTTGTTTTCAAGGAGCTCCCCTAATAGGGAAGGGCCCTTTTTGGTTGTGAGGGTGATGAAGGCGAGGATGAACGGGTAGTCCTCGGTGGTCCGGTTTTTCAATAGTTCCATCCACCACTCGGTTTCGTAGCGTGCAATCATGCTGAGATTGTAAAGGATGGCATAGTGAATGAGAACCTCCGGCAGGGAGCTTGCTTCGTTTTTGATTGCAGGCAGGGCGAGCTTCCGTTCCTGACGGTTCCACCTGAAGGGAAGAGCTTCGTTCCTCAGGGTAGTGGAAAGGGTGTCCTGCCCTTCCCAGTGGATCCCTTCGGGTAAGGATGAGTGATGCTGGCGAAAGGAATCGGGTGTCCAGTGGAAGTGGTTCAGCAGATTCTCTTCAATGGACAACCTTCCTTCCGTAAAAGGGAACATGGTCGTCTTCTTCATGAGGACTGAAAAGGAATCGGCCATCTCAGGGATCTGATCCAAGAGGTCTTCCATTTTGTATTTTTCCCCTTCCAGGTGCTTAAGGTCGAAGTGGAGGGAGGAGAAGTGGGTAAAGAGGCCGTTCTTCTGGATCTTCACCTCATCGTGAAGGAATCGGTACTGCTGTTTCTTCCTTTTCCGGGAGGTGATCCCGTGGGCGAGGACGGTGGTGGTCTCCGGATAGTTCGGATCCGTGGTGAGCACGACTGCCTTGATGAAATGGATGAAACCGTAAAAAAGAAGGATGGGCTTAATCGAAAGCGGCGAATCTTCTGCCTGTTTATAATAGATCTCCCCTTGTTCGAGATAATACATGAAGGGGTAGCAATTATCATAGCTTTTGACATCGGATCCGGGCATGGAACGATAACATCGTCTCAGGAATTTCTGGGTATAGGAAGCCGATTGGAAATAGTGGAGGAAGTCCCTCCAGTGCCTGATATTATGCAAATGTACAACCTCCGATTAATCTGAATAGTTAAACTAATCCTATAGTTCTTGACAGTATTTTGCCCAATTGATAACCTACTAATAATATTTTCGGATAGGGAGGCCAAAATTATGTGGGAATCTAAATTTGCTAAAGAAGGTTTAACGTTTGATGATGTGCTATTGACACCGGCTCGTTCAGAGGTGTTGCCGAAAGATGTGAACATTTCCGTCGCACTTACGGATACAGTGAAACTGAACGTCCCGATCATCAGTGCCGGTATGGATACGGTCACAGAAGCAGAGATGGCCATTGCCATGGCGCGTCAAGGTGGCCTTGGTGTCATCCACAAGAACATGAGCATCGAACAGCAGGCTGAGCAAGTCGATAAGGTAAAACGTTCTGAGAGTGGAGTCATCACCGATCCGTTCTTCCTGACTCCAGACAATCAAGTCTTCGCAGCCGAACACTTGATGGGCAAATATAGAATTTCCGGTGTTCCGATCGTCAACAACGCAGAGGAACAAAAACTGGTTGGGATCCTGACCAACCGCGACCTCCGTTTCATTCAGGATTATTCGATTCTCATCTCTGATGTCATGACGAAAGAAGATCTCGTGACAGCTCCTGTAGGCACGACGCTTGAAGAAGCTGAAAAAATCCTTCAGCAGCACAAAATTGAAAAGCTCCCACTCATCGATGGAGAAGGTACCTTGAAAGGCCTTATCACCATCAAAGATATCGAGAAAGTCATTGAATTCCCGAACTCAGCTAAAGACCAACAAGGACGACTTCTCGTTGGGGCAGCCGTAGGGATCTCGAAAGACACCATGGTACGCGTCGAGCACCTCGTGAAAGCCGCAGTCGATATCATCGTCATCGATACAGCGCACGGTCACTCTGCAGGCGTCCTTTCCATCGTAAGCGATATCCGCAATGCCTATCCGACATTGAATATCGTTGCTGGTAACGTAGCTACAGCTGAGGGAACAAGAGATCTGATCGAAGCCGGAGCCGATGTGGTGAAGGTGGGAATCGGACCAGGTTCCATTTGTACGACCCGTGTCGTAGCAGGTGTCGGTGTTCCCCAGATCACAGCCATTTATGACTGTGCGACGGAAGCACGCAAGCACGGTAAAGCCATCATCGCCGATGGTGGAATCAAGTACTCTGGAGACGTTGTCAAAGCATTGGCATCCGGTGGACATGCTGTCATGCTCGGAAGCCTCCTTGCAGGAACGACAGAAAGCCCTGGGGAAACTGAAATCTTCCAAGGCCGTCGCTTCAAAGTATACAGAGGTATGGGTTCTGTCAGCTCCATGGAAAAAGGGTCTAAAGACCGTTACTTCCAAGAGGAAGCGAAGAAATTTGTTCCAGAAGGCATCGAAGGCCGTCTCCCTTACAAAGGCCCTCTTGCCGACACATTGTATCAACTGATCGGTGGTCTCCGTTCAGGAATGGGCTACTGCGGCACGAAGGATCTCCACGATCTCCGCGAGCATGCACAGTTCACACGCATGACCGGCGCAGGTCTTCGCGAGAGCCATCCGCATGATGTACAAATCACGAAAGAAGCACCTAACTATTCATTATCTTAATATAATTTATTCCGCTGGATGGACCGGTGGAATTCGCTTCAGATTGAAAAAGCTGGCTATCTTAGCCAGCTTTTTTTATTATTGGAAATAATATGTATCCAAGGGCTTGCATCCCCCGACCTAACTGAAAACTAGTAATATTCTCTATCTATTCGAACCATTTGAACTATGTTAAAATAACGAAGGTGTACATAAAATCTTGGAGGGCTAATAGTGAAAAGAAGTTGGATTCAAAAATCTGTTGTTTGTATGATGGTATTAATGTTGGCGATGGGCCTTGTCCAAAAGCCTGCCAGTGCAGCCCAGGACGATCTGGATGTTAAAGCGAAGGCGGCAATCCTGGTAGAAGCGAGTACGGGCAAAATTCTCTATGAAAAGAACGCAGACAATGCACAAGGCATTGCAAGTATGACAAAAATGATGACAGAATATCTGTTGCTAGAAGCTATTCAAGACGGAAAAGTAAAATGGGATCAAACATACGAAGTGCCAATGAACATTTCAAAAATGTCCCACAATACGGGGCTTAGCAATGTTTCCCTCGAAGTGGGAAGAAGCTACACGGTGAAAGAACTCTATGAAGCCATGGCGATTTATTCAGCCAATGCGGCTACCATGGGGATTGCGGAAACCATCGCAGGATCCGAAGCGAAATTCGTCGAAATGATGAATGCAAAAGCCAAAGAATTGGGCTTGGAACATTATAAATTTGTAAACTCTACAGGTCTCAATAATGCAGACCTATCTCAATATTTCAATTCAGTTGTTGGAGAGCCGGATGAAGAAAATGTCATGTCGGCAAAAGATATGGCCACACTCGCTTTTCGTCTTTTGAAAGACCACCCGGAAATTCTCGAAACATCGAGCATTCCGAAGAAAGTATTCGATAAGGGTGGAGATTCTACTGATATGTCTAACTGGAACTGGATGCTTCCGGGACTTATTCGTGAATACGAAGGAATGGACGGGCTGAAGACCGGTACAACGGATTTCGCAGGTGCCAACTTCACAGGAACGGCTGAACGCGACGGCATCCGATTCATCTCGGTTGTAATGGACGTGAATGTTCCTTCAGGTGAAAATTCCTATGATGCACGCTTCAACGAAACACGCAAACTGCTTGATTATGCCTTCAACAATTACACATTGGAAGAAGTCTACCCTGCCAATTACGAAATCAAAGGGCATAAGACGATGCCAGTTGTAAAAGGGAAAGAAAAGAGTGTTAAGATCCACACGAAAGATCCTCTTCAAATGGTATTGAAGACGGATGCGGATAAGAAATTCAAACCTCAATTCGAGGTGGATAAGAAAAAATTGAATGAAGACGGTAAACTGCAAGCCCCAGTTAAAAAAGGAGAAACCATCGGCTATGTAACAGTGAAATCAGATGACGGTCTCGGGTATCTCACGGACAAGGGCGGCAGTTCAAAAGCAGCTGTTGTAACGGCAGATGGCGTAGAAAAAGCGAACTGGTTCATCCTCTCCATGAGGGCGGTTGGCGGTTTCTTCAGCGACATCTGGGGCTCTGTGACTTCTACGGTCAAGGGCTGGTTCTGATTCTTGCTAGGAAAAACATCAGGTTTTCACGGAAGCCTGATGTTTTTTTATAAAAAATTGCCAGGGTGACCTTGGGCCGAAATGCCCGCTGGCTACCTTGACAGAAGTGTGAATTTATTGTTTATTAAGCAGTAGAGCAACAATATTCAATCCGATGGGTATAGTCCGATTTCTTCATTTCATGCGGGACATCCCTGGAAAACACAAGGGGGCTACATACATGAGAACTGGTACAGATCGAGTTAAACGAGGAATGGCAGAAATGCAAAAAGGCGGCGTCATCATGGACGTTGTCAATGCAGAACAAGCGAAGATTGCAGAAGAGGCTGGAGCCGTTGCCGTCATGGCGCTGGAGCGAGTGCCTGCAGATATCCGTGCAGCTGGCGGAGTTGCCCGTATGGCTGACCCGCGCATCGTGGAAGAAGTCATGGGGGCCGTTTCGATCCCGGTCATGGCAAAAGCGCGTATCGGTCACATCGTAGAAGCGAAAGTACTGGAATCAATGGGTGTTGACTACATCGATGAGAGTGAAGTACTCACTCCAGCTGATGAAGAATACCACTTGAATAAGCGTGACTACACGGTTCCATTCGTATGTGGTTGCCGTGATCTTGGGGAAGCAGCACGACGCATCGGCGAAGGGGCATCCATGCTTCGCACAAAGGGTGAGCCGGGAACAGGCAACATCGTCGAAGCCGTCCGCCATATCCGTAAAGTGAACGCGCAGGTACGCAAGCTTGTCTCCATGAATGAAGATGAAATCATGACGGAAGCCAAACTTCTTGGCGCACCGTTCGAACTACTTCTTGAAATCAAAGAAAACGGACGTCTTCCGGTCGTGAACTTCGCAGCAGGCGGAGTGGCAACCCCAGCTGATGCTGCCCTTATGATGGAGCTTGGAGCAGATGGAGTATTCGTAGGTTCAGGGATCTTCAAGTCTGAGAATCCTGAGAAATTCGCTAAAGCCATCGTGGAAGCGACGACTCACTACCAAGATTACAAGCTGATTGCCGATCTTTCCAAAGAGCTTGGAGTGGCCATGAAAGGCGTCGAAATTGCATCGATCCTTCCAGAAAACCGCATGCAGGACCGCGGGTGGTAATCAGCCATGACGAAGATAGGTGTACTCGGCCTTCAGGGGGCAGTGAGGGAACACATCCGGTCGATTGAAGCATCGGGTGCTGAGGCCCTGGTCATCAAAAGAGTAGAGCAGCTTGACGAAGTGGACGGGCTCATCATGCCTGGAGGAGAAAGCACGACGATGAGGAGACTCATCGACCGCTACGGCTTTATGGAGCCGTTGAGGGAATTTGCTTCTGCTGGGAAGCCGATGTTCGGAACGTGTGCAGGACTGATCCTGCTGGCGAAGAAGCTTGTCGGATACGATGCGCCTCATCTTGGCGTCATGGATGTCACGGTAGAGCGTAATTCCTTCGGGCGTCAGAAGGAAAGCTTCGAAGCCGACCTGACGATCAGCCATGTGGGGGAAGCGTTCAATGCGATCTTCATCAGGGCTCCCCATATCGTCGAGGCCGGGGAAGAAGTGGAGATCCTGGCAGAGCATGATGGACGGATCGTCTTAGCCCGCCATGGTCAGTTCCTGGGGTGTTCATTCCATCCGGAACTGACCGATGACCATCGTCTCACGCAGTATTTCGTGAAGATGGTAGAAGAGAGTCTAGAAAAGTCATTGGCATAATCCACTTGCAAATCGGAAATCATTGTAGTAGATTATGTTATAACCAATACACATTTAAATCGATGACAGGAGCTAGTAGTAAGGGAAGCTTGATCAAGAGAGTCGGTGGCTGGTGCGAACCGATACAAGGCCTTTATGAATCCATCCTCGAGTGAAGTACTGAATGAAGTAAGTATTTTCGGTGATTCCGTTACCATCTCTAAGAGGAAGGCAGTCATCTGTCTTCAATTAGGGTGGCAACGCGGAAACCTCCGTCCCTTTTACCAGGGATGGGGGTTTTTTATCGTTTTTGGACGTGTCATTTTAAAGGAGGAAGAGCTATGTTGGACATTAAGTATTTGAGAAACAATCTGGAAGATGTGAAAGCACGTCTTCAACACAGGGGAGAAGACCTTGAAGACTTCGGTAAATTCGAAGAGCTTGATAAGCGGAGAAGGGAACTCCTTGTTGAAACGGAAGACCTGAAAAGTAAGAGGAACGACGTTTCCCAACAAATTGCGAAATTGAAAAAAGAAAAGCAGGATGCACAGGACCTCATCGTGGAAATGCGTGAAGTCGGTGCACAAGTCAAGACGCTGGATGATGAATTACGAGGAGTGGAGGAAGAACTCGACCGCATCCTTATGGCGATTCCAAATATCCCTCATGAATCAGTACCGGTGGGTGAAACGGAAGATGACAACGTAGAAGCGCGAACATGGGGCGAGATCAGAGAGTTCGATTTTGAAGCGAAGCCTCACTGGGATGTCGCAACAGGGCTTGATATTCTCGACTTTGAACGAGCTGCCAAAGTAACCGGAAGCCGATTTGTTTTCTATAAAGGGATGGGTGCGCGTCTGGAACGTGCGTTGATCAACTTCATGATGGACCTTCACATGGATGAGCATGGCTACACTGAAATGCTTCCGCCATACCTCGTGAACCGTGCAAGCATGACGGGAACCGGTCAGCTTCCGAAATTCGAAGAGGATGCATTCCGCATCGAAAGCGAAGATTACTTCCTCGTACCGACGGCTGAGGTTCCTGTGACGAACTACCACCGCGATGAAATCATCAAAGGGGACGATCTTCCACTGAGCTATGTGGCATATAGCGCCAACTTCCGTTCTGAAGCAGGTTCTGCGGGACGCGACACACGCGGGCTGATCCGTCAGCATCAGTTCAACAAAGTCGAGCTTGTCCGTTTCGTCAAGCCGGAGGATTCTTATGATGAACTCGAGAAACTGACAGGTCATGCAGAGAAAGTGCTTCAGCTCCTTGGTCTTCCATACCGTGTCCTCTCTATGTGTACAGCGGACCTGGGCTTCACGGCAGCGAAGAAATATGATCTTGAAGTATGGATCCCAAGCTACGGCACGTATCGTGAAATCTCTTCTTGCAGTAACTTCGAAGGATTCCAAGCACGTCGTGCAAACATCCGCTTCAGAAGGGAAACGAATGCGAAACCTGAACATCTTCACACGCTGAACGGTTCTGGACTTGCCATCGGACGTACCGTGGCGGCAATCCTTGAGAACTATCAGCAGGAGGATGGTACGGTCATCGTTCCTGAAGTACTTCGTCCATATATGCGTGGGCTGGAAGTCATCAAAGGATAAGGGCAAAAAGGTGCTACGGCTGTGGAAGAGGCAGCTGTGGCACCTTTTTTTAAAAAAACAAAAGATGTTGTTGACTTCAAATTTTAAGCGTGGTATTATAATTCTTGTCGATACGGAGGAATACCCAAGTCCGGCTGAAGGGATCGGTCTTGAAAACCGACAGGGGTGTCAAAGCCCGCGGGGGTTCGAATCCCCCTTCCTCCTCCATTGATTTTAATATTAACCAATGCGCATAAACATTGGAGATAGAGACTGCTACTTCTTATGAAGTAGCAGTCTTTTTTATTGGTTATTTGAGGTTTTCAATATCCTCCCGTAGGTTAGGGTTATGCTTGCTCTCGAGGATTCCGTTCTCTACGATATGACGCTTTGCTTCCTCGTCTCCAAGCTCGAAGATTTTCCCGTAAATCTGCCTCATGGACTCGTCATAGCGGTCGTCCTCGGGGGAATTATGATACTGACGGAACGGTACCTGTGCACGCCTCATTGTACTCATTGCGTCTGCGTCGTTCTGCTCGAACATGAGCTTGAGCTCTTCCACCTGCTCTGGTGTGGCAAAGATCCTGAAGCTCGGGCTGTGGTTCTGTTCCGCTTCAGGCGTCACGTCCCCGCTATTGATATCAACATAATATGTCATTTTTTCTTCCATCTCCATCCTCCTTTAATCTAATATCCTTTAGTCTTGTATACCTCCGTACTGTTATCCGTAAACGATTTCTTTTCCATTATTTGAAACCTCGAGAACGTAAAATCGTAAGAAATAGTAAGAAAGGCGGGGTGTGCATGGCTGGAAATCGACATAAACTTTCAATACCGAAGACAACCAGGGAGAAACTTTGGGACTTGGTGGGGACAGGCAGTTATGTGGGAATGACCGGTTTACTTGTCATGACCTGGACGTCGCTCCCTGACCAGGTGCCTGCTCATTATAGTCTGACAGAAATCACACGGTGGGGATCGAAGTATGAGCTGCTCATCCTCCCAGCGATCGGACTCATGCTGGGACTATCCATGCATCTGTTGGAGAAGTTTCCTGAGGTCCATAATTACCCGGATAGACTGAATGAATCCAATGCAAGGGCATTTTACCTGAATAGTCGGCAGATGCTGAATGTGATGAAGAATTCTTTTGTGCTGGTATTTTCACTGTTGGCATTCGAGACCGTTGCGATTGCCATGGGGTGGGTAAAGGGGATGTTCGAATGGTTCCTGCCCGTCGTATTGATCGGGATGATGGTCCCGATTGTGGAAGCCATACTGAAGAGGAAGAAGATTACATAAAAAAGCCGGTCATATGACCGGCTTCAGATTATCCGTTGACGATGGTGCGTTCTGCCAACAGCTTGATGGCGTGCATCTGTCCGAGATGCTGACTTTCATGGCTGAGGGAGAGGTGGGCAAGTTCGCCGAATGTCTTGAGGCCATGGAACGGCTGTTCAAGGGGCTGGGCGAGGTGCTCGTCCGATAGTTCATTAATGCGTAGAAGCTGGTCTTGCAGCTGAGAAGCAAGCTCTTCGACTGAAGGAACATCACCGCTCCAGTCTGCCGGCTTCGAGCCGTAGCCGAATAATTCGGCATAGCGTGCAGGAAGTGTGTTTCCTAGGCTTTCGAATCCGAACATGAACTGTTCAGTGACAGTAAGGACATGTCCGATATGCCAATGGATCGTATTGTTCAATCCTTCCGGCTGCACGTCGATGACGTCTGCCTTCAGGTCTTTGATTTCATTGAGGAGCTGGTCTCTTGTCAGCTGGAACTGACTATATAGGGATTGATTCATGATGGTTTCTCCTTTCGTCTTTCGTGTCTACTGTAACAGAAAATGTTGTGATCAGTAACTGATACGCTTTGAACAACAAAACCGCCTGGAAAGCTCCAGGCGGTTTTCGTATGCCATCTCAGTTCTTCAACATCCGTGTCTGTTCAATGAAGTAAGCGATGCGCTCGATGATCGGTTCAATGGAACCCGCATCCCTCACAAGATCATATTCCCTGATATCAAGGCGCAGGACCGGACAGGCATTGAAGTTATTGATCCAGTTTTCATAGCGTTCGTGCATCTCTTCCCAGTACTCGACTGGCGTTTCCTGCTCCATCGGACGTCCTCGCTCGCGGATCCGGTCGATGATATGATCGAGGGATCCCTCCAGATAGATGAGAAGATCAGGATGCGGGAAGTAAGGCGTCATGACCATGGCGTCGAAGAGACTGGTGTATGTTTCATAGTCGGTATCGCTCATCGTGCCCTTTTCATGATGCATCTTCGCGAAGATGCCCGTGTCTTCATAGATGGAACGGTCTTGGATGAAGCCACCCCCGTATTCGAAGATCCTCTTTTGCTCTTTGAAGCGTTCGGCGAGGAAGTACACTTGAAGGTGGAAGCTCCAGCTCTTGAAATCTTTATAGAACTTGTCCAGGTAAGGGTTCGTATCGACTTTTTCAAATGACGTCCTGAACCCCAATGCTTCTGCAAGTCCGTTGGTCATCGTGGATTTTCCGACCCCGACGGTTCCTGCAATGGTGATGACGGCATTATTCGGTATGCCATATTTAGTTCGAAGATTCATGGTGGTGGACTCCTTCTTTAAGTGTCGTCTCAAGCTGCTTCAGGATAAGCTCCAAGTCATCCTGCCGCTGAACGAAATCAACCTCATCGCCGTTAAAGCGAAGGACAGGGATATCAGGATGTTTTTCCTCGAATGCTTCCATATATTCATCATAATCCAGTGACAGCTGTTTCAAATAGAGCGGGCTGATCTTCTTCTCGAAGTCCCGGCCACGTTTTTCGATCCTGCTGAGAAGCGTATCAAGACCTGCGTTCAAATAAATGATCACATTGGGTCTCGGCATATCCGCCGTCAGGATGTCATAGATCTTCAAGTATTTATCAAATTGCTGCGCGTCCTTCAATGTCCGCTTCGCAAACACAATATTCTTCAGGATATGGTAATCGGCCACCACGGATTTCTCCTGTGACAGGTAATGCTTTTCGATATCTTCAAGCTGTTTATATCGATTGCATAAGAAAAACATCTCCGTTTGAAAGCTCCACTCCTCGATATCATCATAAAACTTGTCCAGGAATGGATTTTCATCAACGATCTCCCTGAGCAGATGGAATTGAAAATGCTCGGATATCGCCTTGGCAAGAGAGGTCTTTCCTACACCAATCGGACCTTCGACGGTTATGAACGGAATCGGCCCCATTACGTGTGTCCTCCTCAAAATATGACGGTATTTTTCGACAGGATTTATTGTATCATAATCGCCTGAAAGAGTGTTCAGCTTATTTTGCATAAACTTTTCCAGAAAAAACGGATGCCCCCTGGGCACCCGTCTTTATCGCTTGGTGACGTCGAACCGATCGTAGAGAAGGAGCCAGTTCTGCGGGAAGGAAAGACCGAGCTTCCAGTAGCTCATTCCCCTTAGCTTCAATTCCTTCAGCAGATCGAATTTCGCATTGATGCTCCTGGCATCTTCAAACCAGACTTCATGATCGGTACCATCAGTTGCTTTGTATTTAAAGAAAGGAGCCTGGGCTTTTTCATCATATTGAATCCGTACATTGTTCTGTGCGGCAAGCTGGATTGCCTGCTGGGGACTGAGAGCTTTAGCTGTGGTCCCCGGCTTGAACGGAAGGGTCCAGTCATATCCATACAGGTTCTGCCCCATGAGGATCTTGCTTGAAGGCATCTCTGACACGGCATATTCAAGCACATCCCTTACCGGACCGATGGGTGATACCGCCATGGCTGGACCGCCGCTGTAGCCCCACTCATACGTCATGATCACCACGAAATCAACGATCTCCCCCTGGGTTTTATAATCATGGGCTTCATACCATTTCCCTTTCTGGTCGGCACTCGTCTTCGGGGCGAGGGCCGTGGAGAGGAGCCAGCCTTCTTGATTGAAAAGGGCCTTTGCTTTCCGGAGAAACTGGTTATAAGCATCCCTGTCCTGAGGGCGAAGGTATTCAAAGTCGAAATGGATATCCCGGAATCCATATTTCTTAGCTGTTTTGACAACGTTATCGAGGAAGGTGTTCTGGATGGCCTGGTCGTTCAGGAGGATGCGTCCGAGCTCATCACTGAAGGCGCCTTCTTCCTGGTTGGTGATGGCCATCATCATGACGTTGTTATTATTCTTGCCGGTCTGGATCAGATTACCGAGTGGGGGCTCCTTCAGCGTGCCGTCCCTTTGGGCCTGGAAGCTGAACGGTGCAAGATAGGTGAGGTAAGGAGCGGCCTCCTTTGCACTTTCCTCGAGATTCGGTGCGACTTCTTTTCCGTAGGGCTCTACATACGCATTGAACTCTCCCTTGGTCTTCGGACGAGGCGGGATATAGAGACGGTACCCGACTTGGAGCTGTTGATTCGGGGTGATGCCGTTCGCTTTGGCAATCTCCTGATAGGAAATGCCGGTTTTCTGTGAGACCAGCCATAAGCTGTCCCCGGGCTGTATATAATAGAAACTCCCGATGATGGGGATGACCAGGGCCTGACCGACGACGAGATTATTCGGATTCGGCAGCTCATTGGCCTCCACGATATCTTTAACGGTTGTACCGTAAGCCTGGGCGATGCCAGACAGGGATTGATTAGGCTGTACGACATGGATCTGCATGCTTTCCCCTCCCATTTGTGTATCCGCTATAGGGATTCTATGAGGGGAGGGTAAAAGTTATGATGAGCCAAATAGATTTTCTGTAGGGGCAACGGTGGCTTTCAGGACGTTCTCCATCATCGTAAGGGCATAGCGATTATCTTCTTCGCTCACCGAGGCAATGGCATCCGATGGGACGATCAGCTTGAACTCCCTCATATAGGCATCATTTGCCGTGAACAGGACACAAATGTTGCCTGCAATGCCCGTAAGAATCAGCGTTTTGACAGAGAGCTGATGAAGGAGGGTATTCAGGGCGGTCCCGTAGAAGGCGGAATGCTTCGGTTTAATGAGGAAATAATCATTGTCCGCAGGTTTCAGAGGCGTCATGATGGCATCGCTTCTCTCGTTATGACATGTTTGATAGATCTTCTTGTAATCGGCCTTCCATAGCTTATAGTGGTCATTGATGTAGATGACCGGGATTCCATTCTCCCTGCAGTGATCACGGATCTTCAATAGAGGGGGAACAATGGTACGCGTATGATCGGCAAGGGTCTCGCCATATGTGAAATCGAAGGGATTCAGCACGTCGATGATCAGGAGGGCAGTATCATTTGTGTTCATTTCATCATCACCTTTCTTCTTTTAGTCTGTATGAACGGAAGGATTTTATGAGCAGTGTCGGACATCCCCTTTCCATACACCGTCCATTTTTAGTACAATGAAGCCATTACGTGATCAGGAGCATACGATTATGACAAGAGACGAACGGTTTATGATAGAAGCGCTCAAAGAGGCGGAAAAAGCGGCTGCCATCCAAGAGGTTCCCATCGGTGCGGTGGTGGTTCTTGGAGATGAAATCATCGGGCGGGGGCATAATCTGCGGGAGACGACCCAGAATGCCGTCACCCATGCAGAAATGCTTGCCATCCAGGAAGCGTGTGAGCGTATAGGGACGTGGAGACTGGAAGGGGCCGAGCTGTATGTGACATTGGAGCCATGTCCGATGTGTTCGGGAGCCATCATCCTCTCCAGGGTGGAAAAGGTGATCTATGGAGCGAAGGATCCGAAGGCTGGCTGTGCCGGAACCCTCATGAACCTGCTCGATGATGAACGGTTCAATCATCAATGTGTGGTGGTACCGGGTGTGATGGAACAGGAGTGCGGAGGAATGCTTTCTTCTTTCTTCAAGGATTTAAGGGCAAGGAAGAAAGCGGAGAGGAAATTCAAATAATTTACATCACCCATCCGTTGCTTTTTACCTTGAATGCTAGTATACTTAATCTTGCGTCGCTCTTTTGCGGTGCAACTGAATAGTGGTATCAATTTTGCCGTGCTAGGTGGGAAGGTAGCGGTGTCCTGTACTCGCAATCCGCTCTAGCGAGACTGAATTCCTTTCTGAGGCTTGCACTCTGTAGGGTCTGCCTTAAGCAAGTGGTGTCGACGTCTGGGTCCTGCGCAATGGAAATCCATGAACCATGTCAGGTCCGGAAGGAAGCAGCATTAAGTGGAAGCTTCCATGTGCCGCGGGGCTGCCTGGGCTGAGCTAACTACTTAAGTAACGCCTATGGATGCTTGTCGAGGAAAGGTGCACGGCAGTTATTTACATATACAACAACTCATCCCGGAACGGATGGGTTTTTTGTTTATTAAGGACCGAATGGTTTTTGGTCCGGGATTCCTTTGTAAAACCATTTCAAACTCGTTATAATAGATAGGATAGAACATACATAAGAGGGGGGAGTATCTTGGCATATCAAGCATTATATCGTGTGTGGCGACCGCAATTGTTCATCGATGTCGTCGGGCAGCAGCATGTGACGAAAACGTTGCAGAATGCCCTCCTTCAACAGAAGATCTCCCATGCCTACCTCTTCTCCGGACCGCGTGGAACAGGAAAGACGAGTGCTGCCAAGATCCTGGCAAAAGCCGTCAACTGTGAACGTTCTCCCGTAGCGGAGCCTTGCAATGAATGCGATGCCTGCAAAGGGATCACCGATGGATCCATCCCCGATGTGATCGAAATCGATGCCGCGTCCAATAATGGCGTGGAAGAAATCAGGGATATCCGCGACAAGGTGAAGTATTCACCGAACGTCGTCGACTATAAAGTTTACATCATCGATGAAGTCCACATGCTGTCGATCGGTGCCTTCAACGCCCTGTTGAAGACGCTGGAGGAACCACCGAAGCATGTCATCTTCATCCTTGCCACCACAGAGCCCCATAAAATCCCGCTTACGATCATCTCGAGATGTCAGCGCTTCGATTTCAGAAGGATCACGGCAAAGGATATCGTGGGCAGGATGAGTCACATCGCCACGGAGTCCGGTGTCCAGTATGAAGAGAACGCCATGAACATCATCGCGCGTGCAGCGGAAGGCGGTATGCGTGATGCCCTGAGTCTCCTCGATCAGGCCATTTCCTTTAGCCAGGACCAGGTGACCGTTGATGACGCCCTCACAGTGACGGGTGCCGTCTCCCAGGATTACCTGAACCGCCTCGGCAGGGCCATCATGGAGAGGGATGTAGCGACGGCCCTCGGTGCCCTTGAGGAACTTCTTTTCCAAGGAA
This sequence comes from Rossellomorea sp. RS05, assembly GCF_039822645.1. NCBI lineage: Bacteria > Bacillati > Bacillota > Bacilli > Caryophanales > Bacillaceae > Rossellomorea > Rossellomorea sp. RS05. The sequence continues at coordinate 16,061 of NZ_JBDKWY010000017.1, forward strand.
AGGATCCGGCCCGCTTCGCAGAAGACTTCATTCTGTACTTCCGGGATATGCTCCTTCACCAAACGGCACCGAACCTTGAGGAATCACTCGAGCGTGTGATGCTCGATGATGAATTCAAGGAGCTCGCCGGGCAGATCGAGCCGCATCAGATCTATCAGTATATCGACGTACTGAACCAGGCGGGGCAGGAGATGAAATTCACCAACCATGCCCGCATCTATCTGGAAGTCTCCATTGTGAAGCTCTGTCAGATGGATGCGCCTAAAGCATCGGGCTCTCCCGAAGTCGAAGAGATGATGAAGAAGATCGGCAAGTTGGAAAGAGAACTAGAACAGCTTAAGCAAAACGGTGTGGCGATCCAAGGGGAAGCAAGTGCCCCTCAAGCGGCCAAGAAACCGGTCAGGGCCAAAAAAGGCTTCCGTGTTCCTGCAGGACAGATCCAGGAAGTGCTGAAGTCAGCCACGAAAGAAGACCTGAACAAAATCAAGAGCCGGTGGGGGGATATGGTCGAAACCCTCAATCAGCGCCAGATGCGCTCACAATCCGCCCTTCTCAATGATGCGGAACCGGTAGCGGCAACAAGCGGCTCGTTTGTGTTAAAATTCAAGTATGATATCCACTGTCAGATGGCGATGGAGAACCATGCATTCACCTCTGCCATTTCTTCGATCCTTGAAGAACTGACGGGCAGCAGCTATGCGGCCATAGGGGTGCCAGAAGATCAGTGGACAGGCATCCGGGAAGATTTCATCCGTCACTCGAAATCAAGTGATCAGGAAGGTCCCGACAAAGAAGAAGACAGCCTGCTGACCGAAGCGGAAAAATTGGTCGGCCCCGATTTAATGGAAGTCAATGATTGATTCATTCAAAACATTTTATGGAGGTAATGAACATGCGTGGAATGGGTAATATGCAAAATATGATGAAGCAAATGCAAAAAATGCAAAAGAAGATGGCTGAAGCACAGGAAGAACTCGGCGAAAAGCAAATCGAAGGAACAGCAGGCGGCGGTATGGTCACTGTCATCGTTTCAGGACACAAACAGGTCCTTGACGTGAAGATCAATGAAGAAGTCGTAGATCCCGAAGATATCGATATGCTGCAAGATCTAGTTCTTGCTGCGACGAACGACGCCCTTAAAAAGGCAGAAGAATTAACGAACTCCACGATGGGTCAATTCACAAAAGGAATGAACCTGCCGGGCATGTTCTAGGAGGCTAACCGATGCACTATCCTGAGCCTATATCAAAGCTGATTGACAGCTTTATGAAATTGCCGGGGATCGGGCCGAAAACTGCGGCCCGTCTGGCTTTTTTTGTTCTTAGTATGAAAGAAGACACCGTGCTCGATTTTGCGAAAGCACTCGTGAATGCGAAGCGGAACCTCAGCTACTGCTCCGTCTGCGGTCACATTACCGACCAGGACCCCTGCTATATCTGTGAGGATCAGCGGAGGGACAGAAGCATCCTATGTGTCGTCCAGGACCCGAAGGACGTCATCGCCATGGAGAAGATGAGAGAGTACAACGGCCTTTATCATGTGCTTCATGGAGCCATTTCCCCGATGGATGGGATCGGACCGGAAGATATCAATGTGCCGGACCTGATCAAACGTCTTCAAGATGATGTCATCCAGGAAGTCATCCTTGCCACGAACCCCAACATCGAAGGGGAAGCGACCGCCATGTACATTTCAAGGCTGGTCAAACCTTCAGGTATCCGCATTACCCGGATTGCACATGGACTCCCGGTCGGTGGAGACTTGGAGTATGCGGATGAAGTGACCCTATCCAAAGCCCTCGAGGGAAGAAGAGACGTCTAGAAGGAGTGGATCCCATTGTTTTTCAGAAAGAAGGGCAAGTTGAAAAAAGAGTATGACCAATCCTTATTGAACGTCCTGGATGAAATGAAGGATCAGTGGAACCGGCAGCAGTCCATCGACGAAATGAGCGTCGACTACAGCCTTGGTGCCCAATGTCATACGAAAATCGCAGAAGCGAAATATTTTTTCCTGTTCAAGGAAGCGAAACATCGAAACATCGTCATAAAAAGGTAGACAACCTTCATATCCTTTCTATAACAGGACGATTCGTTCTTTAGAAAGGAGATAAGGTATGAGCCCTGTCATCGTCATTGCAGCCATCAGTGGATTGATCATCCTCCTGCTTGCCACGGGAGTTCCGATCAAGCCGCTGCGATTTGTGGGACAAGTCGCCATTAAAGTGATGATCGGCGCATTGTTTCTGTTTTTCTTGAATGCGTTCGGAAGTAAATACGGCATCCACGTTCCGATCAACCTCGCCACCTCTTCGATCTCAGGGATCCTTGGGATTCCGGGAGTCGTAGGGCTGACGGTCATTCAGATGTGGGTCTTATGAGAAAAGCCGCCTGCTCCAGATTGGAGCAGGCGGCTTTTTGATTATCCACCGAATGACGCAGGCATGACGACGGCAATCACTTCACCTTTGGCGCAAAGCTCCTCGTCAGCGAATACTTCTGTTTCCACCCTGAATTTCTTAGGGTGGATCTCATGGACTGTACCCACCGCCTTTAGTGGAACGTCCTGAGGCGTCGGCTTCATGAAATCAACAGACAAAGAAGCCGTCACGAACCGTGGAGGAATACTCCCGTCCCCGATCGTCCCTCCGTTCTTCTGATGCAGGGTGATAGCGGCAGACCCCGTCCCATGGCAATCGATGAGGGAGGCGATCACCCCTCCATACACAAAACCGGGTATCGCCGTGTGTTTTCGTTCAGGCGTATACACCGTAACGGTTTTCTCTCCTTCCACCGTGGTCCTGAACTTATGGCCCTCTTCATTCAGGCGCCCGCATCCATAGCACCACGCAAAATCATCCGCATACTCATCCTGTATAGCAGGTTTCTGATTCTCCATCTTTTCCAACCCCTCTCTATCAACACACATTCGAGAAAGGAGGACGGTTCCCTGCCACTGTTAAATAGTTTTAATATTCAGTCAAATAAAGGCAGTTTATGATATACTGAGAAAGTCATGCTGCTCATGATAATAAATCGAAAGATGGTGATGAATTGAAAAAAAGAGAAGCTGTACCGGAATACGGCGGATCGCATACCACATCACTGGAGTGTCCAGAAGATCATCAAGACATGCTGGACATGTTCAGGGTAAGCCGGGAGTTCAAGATGAAATACCGTGGTCTCCTCTATTACTATGGCAAAGACTTTGTCGCCTTCAAAAAAGAGAATCGGGATTCGCCGGGAAGAAACCTCTTCCTGGAGGTCATTGCTTCATATATGACCCTCCACCTCGAAGACGAATGTCCAGACTCTTGGAATGAGTGCCCCTATTCTTTCTGGGAAGAGCTCATCTTCACCTATCTCCCGAGTAAAACGAAAATCCTCCCGGAAAAGAACTTCACCCACATATTCCTTCATGAACTCCACGCTTTCCTCACTTGGCTTGATGAGCGGGAACACACAGCCCTCTCCCCGAAAGTCCTTCCCTTGATCAAAGAATCCCTCCCGATGCTGAGTCGCTATGAATCATTATTTGCCGACCTCTTTCTACGAAACTATCCAAAGATGCATCAGCCCGATTGGAACTACCGGGCAGATATGGCCGTTGCCGATCAAAAGTGGAATCTCTACGCAGAACGTGCGCAGGGTCTGTTTCAAGTTCACTCAATTGAAAAGGAAGGAATCTTGTTCATCGACCTCCTGACGCGCTTTCCTTACTTCATCCGTAATGTGCCGGTCCACCGGATCGATGAAGGGATGGTCATCGCAGGCGCCATAGGAAGAAGAGAGAGAGGAATGGTGTGGGACCTTGTATTCCCTGATGGATTCTTCCCTAAAAGGGGGATCAAATACATCGGAGAAGACCTTGTATACTGATTGATGTCCCTGGTGCGGGTAAGGGTAAAATCATACCTGCGCCGGGGAAATGAAATCTTTTAAATTTAAATTGAGATTAGTATTGACGTAATAGGCTGATAGGTGATATTATATTCCTTGTCGCCAAAACGACATCGAAAAACAATTTAAGAAAAAGCTTGACTCACTGACGGATATCATGGTATATTTAAGAGGTGCTCAAGAGAGCTTAAGTAACATTTGAACCTTGAAAACTGAACAAAACAAGACAAACACGTCAACGTTAATTCTAGATTTATTTTTAAAAGAGCTATTCAAACTTTTTATGGAGAGTTTGATCCTGGCT
>NZ_JBDKWY010000018.1:0-16995 GCF_039822645.1 Rossellomorea sp. RS05
AATATGGATGAATATGTTTGATTGTGCCATGTCGCCTCTTTTGAACCCCCACGAAAACTTGAGAAAACCCGAGGAATACTAAGAACTACTGAATTTTCATGAGGGAGGCTCGACATGCTACCCGCGGAAAGCAAGCACCTGAAGCGCAAAGGAACGGTCTTGTTTAAAATTCAACCTTCTTTATTATGAACTAAAGCCCTATTCCTCTGCTGTTCATCGCACCAACCCTCTGTTGCCTCCTATAAATGACGAGCCATACAACAGTAAGAACGGCAAAAATCAACGACCCACCCCAGTAAAGAGCAGAGAAACCGTAGTGCAGTCCAATCAGTAAGTACCCAAGGAACGGTCCGAGAGCGGCTCCGACATCCTGACAGATGGAGTACAGAGTCAGAAAGGAAACGACATTGGAGTTCTTGGCGGCATCTGAAGCCAAAGCATCGGTTAGGGTGGTAAGGGCCGTGGCTCCGATCATGGCAGCGATGGCAAGGATGGTCCACAAGCCAATCGACATGGGTACAGACATCAGCCCGAAGATGAGGCCAGTACCAGCAAGGGAAACGATAAGGATCGGAAGTCTTCCCGAACGGCCATCGGACCAGTGCCCGAAGCGACTGGCAAGATACGGCTCCCAGATCCAGCGAAGGGACTGGAGCAGCCCTGAGTAAAAAGCGACGCTGAGAAGAAGACCCAAAACATTGATCTCCACCCCGTATAGATGTTCAAGGAGAGAACTGATGGTAGAGGCGAAAACTCCTTGGAACAGCATGGTGACAATGAAGCCGCTAATTATAATCAAAAGGGTGTGACGGGAGAAGGAGACTTTGGCTGTTCGGCTTGAATGATCGGACTCTCCACTGGCTCCGGATTTCAGCGCGAAAAAGATGAGGGGGAGGCCGATGAGTGTGAGGCAGCCGAATCCGATGGCGACGGACTGTAAGCCTATGAAAGGGACGAGCAGTCCCCCGAGAAGCATCCCGGCAAGGCTTCCTGTACGGTGAAGACCGTTGTAAAGGCCCATGGATTGGCCCCTGCTCTGATCTTTTGAATAAAAGACGACGGTGGATAGGCCACCGATCCGGAAGAAGGACCAGGCGATCCCCCAAAGAGAACGAAGGATCAGCCAGGCGATGAATCCCTGGGCGAGTCCGTACCCGATCGTGGTCACCGTCCCGAGTATGACGGCGATCATGAGTCCTGTCCTCAAGGTGATCCGCTGGTACAGCCACCCGACAATGGGGTTGAAGGGGAGGCGGATGAATCGGTTGACAGAAAGCAGCAGTCCGACCTGCCAGATCGAATCAAGCCCTGCTTCCCTCCAGTAGATGGGGAGGACGATATAAAGCATGGAATCACCCAGGAGGCTGAGAGCGGTGATGAGTGCCACGATGATAATCGGGGATTGACGCTTGGCTTTTTTCATGGGAGAAGAAGCTCCTTTCAACTTGAAACTGACTTCCTGTTGTTTCCATTGTACAGCAGGGGACAAGGAAGGGAGAAACGAATCTTTCAGACACTTAATCTTTTAGTGGAAATAAAGGATAAACGGCAGGGAAGGACGAAAGTAAGATGAACATACAATTTAATATTTGATGAGAAACGAGGAGTGGTCATGAAGAGGATCCTGATTTCTGTACTGATGGTAGGAAGCATCGCTTTTGGATGGACAGGAAATGCCGGAGCTTCGATTGGGGACAAACCGGACCGGGTGATCGTAAAGCTGAAATCCCCTCATGTTTCAAGAGAGCTTAAAAGCTACGGGGTTGCAGCGGTCTCTGACGATCAGCCGCAGCCGATTGTGACGGTGGATGTACCCGAAGGGACTGACGCCGCCACGTTCATCGAAGATCTTGAAGATCGGCAGGATGTGGCGTATGCAGAAAAGGATCACATCGTGACGCTATCCTCTGCCACCAATGATAAGCTCCTGAAGGATCAGTGGCATCTCCAATCCATTGAAGCACCACGCGCTTGGGACCGGACAATGGGTTCGAAGAAGGTGATTGTAGCCGTTGTGGACAACGGGGTGGACATGAATCATCTCGACCTGAAGAGGAATATAACAGCTCCCTATAATGTCCTGACTGATACGACGGATGTCACCCCGGGTGATCACGGGACTCATGTAGCCGGAATCATCGGCGCTGCCGGCAACAACAAGATCGGTGGGGCCGGAGTCGCCCCGAATACGGGCATCATGCCCGTTCAGGTGTTTGATGGAGAAGAAGGGTATATGTCCGATGTGGTCAAAGGCATCCAATATGCCATTGACCACCACGCTTCCATCATCAACTTGAGCCTCGGAAGCTACGAGAAGAGCACGGCTCTTGAAGAGGTCCTGAAAAAGGCCGATCAAATGGGCATCCTCGTCATTGCCGCGGCAGGGAATGATTCATTGGATACGAGGAAGTATCCGTACCATCCGGCATCCTATAAATCCGTTCTTTCCGTTGCTGCTACAGACGATCAGGCCCTGGATGCCGACTTCTCCAATTACGGTAAGGTGGACCTGTCCGCTCCAGGAGTAAGCATCCTTTCAACCATTCCTTACAATATGTACGGCTATATGGACGGGACCTCGATGGCTGCCCCGGTTGTATCGGGAACGGCAGCCCTCATACTCGCAGCCCATCCTACCTATACGAAGCAAGATGTGATCAATAAGCTATCAAATACCACCGACTGGTACGGTCCGAAATATGAAGCCTATTTCGGCAAAGGGATCGTCAATGCCAGAAGGGCACTTGATCTGAAGAGAATCATCAAAGCACCATCATTATCGAAGAAGGTGTACGATCATACGACGCTGGTGGAGGGGAAAACCTCCCTTACAGAGGCGGGGAAAGTGAGCATCAAGCGGGGGAAAGAAGTGATCGGAAAAGGAAATGCCAACAACGGAACCTTTTCCGTGAGCATTCCAAAACAGAAAGTGGGTGCAACGATCTCCGTCGTGGTCACGTTTGAGGACGATGTCACGAAAGAAGCGACCGCCACTGTCCTTGACGGAACCCCTCCAAAGGCTCCAACTGTGAATAAAGTCGGTGATCGTGATACGGCCGTGAAGGGGAAAGCAGAAGCCGGTTCAACGGTAACAGTCAAGGCAGGAAGCAAGAAGCTCGGCAGCATCGTCGCATCGTCGAACGGCAGTTATTCGGTGAAGATCGCCAAGCAGAAAGCGGGCACTAAATTGACGGTCACGGCCACGGATAAAGCCAAAAACGTGAGCAAGGGAAACACCGTCACCGTGGTAGACAATACGCCTCCGAAAGCGCCATCCGTCAATCCGGTCTCCCCTAAAGCCACCAAGGTGACGGGAAAGGCGGAAGGCAATTCCACGGTTGCAGTGAAAGCGGGGAAAACGAAGCTCGGCTCGGCGAAAGCGAATAAGAAAGGCAGCTACTCCGTGACCATCAAGAAGCAGAAGAAAGGGAAGAAGCTGTCAGTGACGGCCACCGATAAAGCGAAAAATAGAAGTAAGGCGACTAGCGTGACGGTGAAGTAATAAGTAAAAAGGCAATCAATGGGAATCGCGCCCTTGATTGCCTTTTTACTTAGAATTTGTCCGGGAACTGTTTTACGACACCTGATGAGATGGCATCCGACATCAGAATGATATGGGAAACCCCTTCATCGATGGAAGTGATCCGGTTGCTCCAGTTCTTTTGTACGCTTGCGACCACATCATCGGTCACGAGTTTCAAATGCATATATAATAATTCTTTCAGCTCTTCATTTTTTAGGTTGGGATTCGAGTTGCTCAGAAAAGCGGCTATTTCATCGGCGTTTTTATACCACTCTTTGTTCAGCTTGTTGACTGAGGCTGTATCATTGCGTTTGGCCGCGTCTACGATCTTTCCGGCAATCACGATATGCTCCTTGAGAAGCACTGTTAGTTGGTTCCCTGCTTGTTCGCCATAAACCGGCTTGATGGCATTTCCGATATCCTCTTGGTTTTTCAAGAGCCTGGTGAGGACTTGTTTTTGATCTCCCGCATCGGCAGTGGTTGCACTTGTTATATAGTTACTCGTCCACAGAACATGATCGATCCACAGCCTTCTGAACGAATTTTCAAATTCCACTTCCGATTGGCTTATACATGAAGCCTGAGGTTTTGCATGGGTGGTGGTTTGACCATTCATCAATAGAGTGAAAAGCAGGATCAATGCAGGCAAATAGATTTTCTTCAATGTGTATACTCCTTTCAGGGTGAAATAGCTACGGTAGTAGTATTGTTGAAAGGATTGATATTATTCACATGAAGGAAAAGAAGCCCATGGACATATATCCATGGACTTCTCATTTAGTTTATTACCCTGTTTATACCCGGGCTGCCTGAAGGATCCTTGCTTTGATCGCTTCCGTCACTTCCCTGGTCGTTGAGGTACCGCCGATATCCCGTGTCTTTATCCCGGACTCTGTGACCTCTTCGACGGCATCCAGAAGGGTCTGACCAAGCTCATCGTATCCGAAGTGGTCAAGCATCATCTTCGCCGTCCAGATTTGACCGATCGGATTGGCAAGACCTTTGCCTGCGATATCGGGAGCCGACCCGTGGACCGGCTCGAACATGGATGGGTAGCGGCCTTCGAGGTTGATGTTCGCTGAAGGAGCGATACCGATGCTTCCCATGATGGCGGATCCGACGTCGGTGAGGATGTCGCCGAACAGATTGCTTGCGACAACCACATCGAACTCGGACGGCTTCGTGACGAAGAAGGAGGCAAGGGCGTCGATGTGATTCGACTGTACATTTACATGCGGGTACTCAGTGGCAACGGCTTTCGTCACTTCATCCCAGAACGGCATGGAGTGGACGATGCCGTTGGATTTCGTCGCGCTCACGAGACGGCTATTGCGCTTTTCGGCAAGCTGGAATGCATAGCGCATCACTTTTTCCGTGGCTCTCCGTGTGAACACGGCGTTTTGGATGGCGACTTCGTTTTCTCCCTGATGGATGCGTCCACCGACTTCACTGTACTCGCCTTCACTGTTTTCACGGACGACGACGAAATCGAAGTCTTTCGGATTGGCAAGGGGAGAGGCGATGCCTTTCATTCTTTTGGCCGGCCTGACATTGACGGAAAGCTCGAACTCGCGGCGGATCTTGATGAGCATCCCCCACAGGGAGATGTGATCAGGGACGAGAGCAGGATTCCCGACGGCACCGAGGAACAGCGCCTCGAATTGCTTCAAGGTGTTCATGGCATCCTTAGGCATCATTTCACCGTGCTCGACGTAGTAGTTGCAGCTCCAAGGGAAGGTGGTGAAGGAAAACTCCACTCCCCCGTGGGCATCGGCCAGCGTATGCAACACGTCCTTTGCAGATTCTACGACTTCGATTCCGACCCCGTCTCCGGGCAGTGCGGCAAGTTCAATTTTCCTCATGAGGTTCACACTTCTTTCTTATGATTTGAATGATTCAGGGAAGACCGATAAGTCCACTCCCCATAATAGCGGGAGCAATAGATAGACGGTCCCGATGATCAGGAAGGTACAGAATACATTGACCCAGAAGCCATTTTTGACCATTTCGGTGATCTTCAGTTTCCCGGTGGCGAAGATGATGGCGTTCGGCGGAGTTCCAACTGGGAGCATGAAAGCACAGTTCGCGGCCATGGCGGCAGGAACCATGAGTGCGTAAGGATGAACATTGATAGCCAATGCCAGAGAAGCGACGATCGGTAGGATCATGGTAGCTGTAGCTGTGTTCGACGTGATCTCGGTCATGGCCATGATCAGGAGCGTGACCACAGAGATCATGACCAACAGGCTGACGCCATCGAGAACCTTGAGCTGATTACCGAGCCATGCTGCGAGTCCTGTTGAGCTGAAACCGCCGGCAATGGCCAGTCCGCCTCCGAATAGAAGCAGGATGCCCCAAGGGATATCCTTTGCTACACCCCAGTCCAAGAGGCGTCCGCCATTTTTCCTGGCAGGAATCAAGAAGAGGACGACGCCTGCAGCGATGGCCACCATCGTATCGTCGATACCCGGAATGATTCCTTTCCAAAGGAAGGATTGGGAGACCCACATGAAGGCGGCAAAGACGAAGATGGTGCTGACGGCCTTCTCTTCGAAACTCATGCGGCCAAGGGAGGCCTTCTCGTTTTGGATGAGTTCTTTCCCTCCTGGAATCGTCTTAATTTTTAACGGATGGGCGATTTTGATCAGGTACATCCAGGTGAACAGAAGAAGAAGGATGACGACTGGGACGGCAAAGAGCATCCATCCGCCGAAGGAAATCTGTACGCCGTAAAGCTCTGATACGATTCCTGCAAGGATGATGTTCGGCGGAGTTCCGATCAGTGTTCCGAGTCCGCCGATGGTTCCGGCGTATCCTATCGCAAAGATCAGGACCTTCGAGAACTTCTCTTCTTCAGCAGAAAGGTCTTCCTTGCTCCCCTTCAAGGCCTGGGATACCTGGTAGGTGATGGCTGTCCCAATCGGGATCATCATCATGACGGCGGCGGTATTCGAGACCCACATGGAGAGGAATCCGGTCGCAATCATGAAGCCGAGGACGATATTTGAAGTGCTTGTTCCGACGACTGAAATGATATTCAGGGCAATCCGCTTATGCAGATTCCATTTTTCCATGGCAAGGGCGATCATGAATCCGCCAAGGAACAAGAAAACGATGGGATTACCGTAGCTGGCCGTGACATCGGCCATCGGGACAGCGCTGAGTATGGGAAGCAGGATGATCGGCAACAAGGATGTGGCCGGAATTGGGATGGCTTCGGTGATCCACCATGTGGCGACCCACAGGGTGACCGCCAAGACCATGCGTCCTTCATAGCTTAAGTCGGATGGCTGGACGAACAGGACGGCCAAAAGGAAAAGCAGAGGTCCGAGGATCAGACCGATCATTTGCCCCTTCTTGTAACTTCGATTGCCGGGTTCGTTCGATTGTTCCGAAGACTCCTCTTTGCCCGGAAGTGTCTTTTCTTTCCTGCTTGGGATAGCGAATGATAATAATTGCTTGGTTTTGTCATGGGTCTTCCACATGGAATCCCAAAGTGTAACTGCGTTCATGAGCATTTCCCCCCTCTTGTTAATGTAAAACGCTTACATTATAATGGTGTGTAAAGACACACTGTCGACTGTCGACAGCTATTGTATTAATCGTACAAGCTTCGGACTTTACGCGTCAATATTTTTCTAACATAATGAGTGTTATGAATTATCGAACAATTAAATTGGTGAGGTGACACGGATGACTTCCATTGAGAAACCCCTATCCTATCATGAGCAACTTCATATAACCATCAAGGAAAGGATCGTGACAGGTCATTATGAACCGGGAGAGCGCCTGTTCGAAGCGCAGATAGCTAGGGAGTTCGGCGTAAGCCGCAGTCCGGTGAGGGAAGCGATGAAAACATTGGAGCAGGAAGGATTGATCCTGTTCGACCCGAAAAAAGGATTGAGTGTGTATAAACCTTCTATTAAAGATGTACAGGATATTTACCAATGCCGGCAGGTCCTTGAATCCCTTGCCGTCTCCCTTGCCTGCGAACATGCGTCGGATGAAGAGATCAGGACGGCCCATGAGCGCGTGCTGACCGCGCAAAAGGTGTATAAGGAGAAGCGGGAAGATTCCTCGTTTCAATTGATATCGTTGAATAGTAAGTTTCATGACGCCATCATCCTGGGGAGCCATAATACACGCCTCCATGATCAATTGGAGCAGATGCGCTCCCTGACATTTTTCTACCGCCAAATGAATGTGGAAGACAGGATGCGATGCAAGGAGATCTTGGATCAGCATATGGTGATTTCCCAGCATCTCACCAACCGGGATCGGGAAAAGGCGGCCAAGGCCATGCATGATCATGTGGCCACCGATCTTCGTTTTCTTGTCAAGCTGTTGGAGAGAGACGAGGAAGGAGCATGATGAAAGAGAAACGGCCCGACCATTGAGGTTGGGCCGTTTTGATTATAGTCCCGGCAAGATACTAGAGAACAGGTTCAGGATATAGGCGGTGATGAGGGGCGTGACGCAAGCCCCGAATCCACCGATCGTCCACGCCTGCAATGTTTGAGGAATGATGAGTTTATTTTTGAGTTTGGAAAAGGTAGTTATAAAGAACTGGTGATATGTAGAAAAGGTAGAAAAAATGAGTTAGAGTGAGATAATGTTGTAAAAATGTTCTTTTTAAAGAACATTTGGGCATTTTACGGGCTTTTGTTCATGCGACCTATGGATTATACTGTGGAAGTAAAGTTCGTTAAAAAGAACAAAACATCTTTTAGCGTCCTTAATTGAAAACATTGGAGGGAATGGAATGGGAATCAAGCAAAAACTAGGTTTGGGTGCAGCTTCTGCAGTATTGGGGTTATCGTTGATCGGCGGGGGTACATATGCGTATTTTAGTGATACTGCTGAAGCCACTGCTACTTTTGCGGCAGGGACGTTGGATTTGAGCGCTGACCCAACAACTATTATTGATGTTAAGAATATAAAACCTGGTGACAAAATGCTCAGATCCTTTAATTTGGTGAATGGGGGCACACTTGATATAGCAAGCATCAGTTTGAAAACCAGTTATCAAGTACATGATAGTAAGGGTAATAACGTAGAAGACTTTGGTAAACACATCAGGGTTAATTTCCTAGTTAATGCGGACAAAGCTGATGGAGTTATCTATAGTACAACATTGGATGCTCTAAAGGGAATGACTCCAGATGTTATTGAAGGAAATGTTTTAAGTGGTTGGCTGGCTGAAAGAGGCGGGAAATTAGAAGCGGGCACTGGAGATAAATTATATGTTGAATATGAATTTGTTGAAAGTGGTGAAGATCAAAACCAATTCCAAGGTGATTCCCTTGAACTTAAATGGACATTTGAAGGAAAACAAGGCAAAGGTGTCCGCCGATAATATCTTATGGAAGGGCGAGTTTTCTCGCCTTTCTCTTTCTTACAAATTCATATATTAGTATTCTGCAGAAGATAAATCTCTGATGTAACTTCTGCAGAATACTAATCTGTACTTTTTAAAAGGATGTGATCACCATAAGATCCTTACGCGCAAAAAAATTCAAATCTAATAAAAAAAGGCGAATCATCGTCCTTCAACTCTTCGCTATCTGGTACTCCGTGGCCATTATAGCATCTTCTGTACAGGGAGAGACCGGAGCATATTTCAACGACCAAAATCAAGTGGCCGGCACGATCACCGCTGGAACATGGGAAACCGAAGAGTCATGGGACAAAAGTTCATTGAAATTCACCAATTCAAAAGATCAAACCATAGCATGCCCGCCTAAAGAGATCTCAACCCGTATTAGCAATGCCGGAGAATCGATGAAGGGAACCACAGAGTTCGAAGTCTACTTCATTCTCAAAGGAAACCCTAAAAAGGGTCAAAAAGTCCATGAAGGCAAGATCCCGGCAATACCGAAGAACCAGACCATTGATATAAAATACATGGCAAAAGAAGCGGGAGTCTATAAATTCCGTGCCCTCCAACGTCCCGGTCACGGAAATAAAACAGAGGGTCGCCAGGAGCTATGGAGCGAGTCCATCATCATCGATTGCGTAAAACCAAAAGCAGAAGAAAAAGGTAAAGCCGTTGAGGAAAAAGCACCTGTCATCGAAAAAGAACAAGCTAAACCTGTAGCACCTCAGACGAAAGAGAAACCAGAGAAAGAGGCTCCACCAACCCCTGCAGAACCAGAGGAAAAGGCAAAAGAAGAACCAAAGGTCGAACAGAGAGAAGAGCCTAAAGCAGAGCCGCCCCCGGAAGAACCTAAACCGGAAGAGGCAGCACCCTCTGCACAAAATCAATCTGAACCAGTTGTGCAATCCCAGCCACTAGACAAACAAGATACCAAAAGTGAGGATGAATAATCGATGAAAAAAGTGATTAAGTTCGCATCCGTCAGTATCACCACCGTCTTATATATTGTCCTGTTCGCCATGATCTTTGTGGTCATCTCCTCCAAGGCATCTGGAGGAGAGCCGAACTTCTTTGGATATCAGATCAAGACCGTCCTTTCCGGATCAATGGAACCAGGGATTAAAACAGGTTCCATCATTGCCGTAAAGCCTGGCGGGGACATGGAGCGGTTTGGAAAAGGCGATGTGATCACGTTTAAACAAGATGAAAACATTCTTATCACTCATAGGATCACAGAAGTCATGTCTAGTGATGCAGGGATCTCCTATAAGACGAAAGGGGATAATAACCAAGCTGCCGATATGGAGCCGGTGCTTCCCTCCAATGTCGTAGCAGAGTACGAAGGGTTTACCGTTCCCTTCATCGGATATTTCATGAACTTCATGGATTCCAAAAATGGGGCGCTGATGCTGATCATTCCAGGGGTTTTACTTGTACTCTACTCTGCTTTCACCATTTGGAGGGCGCTCTCCCAAGTAGAAATCACCACCAAAAAGGAAAAAGTATCTTCATAAAAGATGGTATCTACAGCTTCTTATTATAGAAGCTGTTTTTTATTTGTACTGTATTACCACTTTTTTCACAAAATTACTTCATAAATCCAATTCCATGCCGAAACTACAAGGTGACGATGTAATTCTAAAGTATTAGTCAATAAGAATCAGAGAGGGTTGTTTTTAAATGGTAACATGTCCAAACTGTCATCATCAGAATGATGGCGGAAACTTTTGTGAGAAGTGTGGTACGAGATTGACAGAAGGGGAAGCGGTTGTGGTGGGAGGGGCTTCTGCAGCGAGTGTAGAGACTGTCCGTCCCAACGAGCATATTGAGAAAGCGAAGAATGTGTCCAAGCTTTATTTCGGTTATTTTATGAGTCTATTAAAATCACCGCTTGCCAAGGGGAGCCGGATTGGTGAAGAGCATTTTGTGAACGGCCTTATTACAATTATCCTTTATTCTTTGATTCTTCCTCTTTCCATGTATATTGCTCTTGGGGAGTATGGACGGTATATGGATTCAGCTTTCCTTACCATCGTGATTAAGCCTACCCTTGCGATGGCGGTTTTCGTTTTCCTTATGAGTGTCTTCACATTCTGTGCAGTGAAGGTGGTTGGGGTGCAAGTGACATTCAAGTCTGCCGTAGCCAGATTCGGTGCCATTTTAGTACCGTTCATTGCTGTGTTTGTACTTGGACTGCTCATGTCCCTATTTGAGATTTATGAATTTGTATTTGTTTTGGGACTCGGATTGTTCGGTGCCATCTTCTCTGCCCCTGCGATCGTTGTTATGAGTTATACAAGGAACATTGCCTCTAAGTTTGACCCTCTTTACGGGATCATCCTGACGTACGTGGCATCATTTATCGTATTCGCTTTGATTTTAAGAGGGTTCATCATGAATATGATTGATAACCTTGGCATCTTTTCTTCTCCATTCTAATAGAGCAATGAAAGAAAGAGGGACATGCAAATGGGATTTTGTAAGAATTGCGGTGCAGAGTTTGAAGAAGGGAAGAAGTTCTGTAAGAACTGTGGGACTCCTCTTTCAGCATCGGTAGAAAAGCAGGCACCATCAAAGCCAAGGAAGCCGTGGACCACGCTGCAGAAAATCATGACTGCGAGCATCCTCGTCCTGATTGCAGCAGGAACAGCCGGCCATTTCTACGTGAAGGCAGCCCACTCACCGGATAAATTGGTCGATGGGTTCACGGTAGCCGTGAAGGACAAGGATTTGAAGAAGGCAAGGGAAGTATTCGATCTTCAGGATATTAAACAGGATACAGGCGACAAAGAAGTGAAGAAGTATCTTGCCTATCTTCAGGGAGACCTCCCGGATCTTGTGAATCAACTCGAAGGACAGGCTGCTTCCTTTAAAGAAGGGACTTCAGCTGCAGCGAAGATCACCGATGAGCAAGGAAATGAACTCTTCCATTTTACCAAGGGGAAGAAATTCCTTGGCATTTATGATACATACACTCTGAAAGTCATTCCATTCCATGTGGTGACGGATGCCAACTTGGACGCATATACCGTTGCCCTGAAAGGCCAGGAAAAAGAAGCAAAGGATAAGCAGGCAGAGCTTACCGGGCTTTTACCCGGTGAATCGAAGCTTGCTGCTTCATTGAAGACCCCGCACTCGACGTTTAAGGAAGAAGAGGAGCTGGATTTCACCGATGCAACGGAAAATCAGCTCGATCTGACCATCGATTTCTCAGGGAAATACGTCTTCCTTGATGAATATGACAGCGAAGAAGTGTCTGCGCTCCTCATCAATGGGAAGAAGATGAAAGATCAGGTGAAATATGAGACGCCGATCGGACCGTTCCCGACGGACGGTTCAGTGGAAATCGTCGCCGAGCATACGGTCAAGGATAAGACCTATACGTCCGATGCCATCAAAGTGACGAATCTATCTTCTGAATATCTGTATTTTGATTATCCTGAACTCATCAAAGAGCAGGATGCTGCATGGTACAGCTCATGGGACGAGGAAGAAGAGGAGCCTGATGTGGATGCCGAACTGACGGAGTTCATAGAAGACTACACCTATGCAATCGTAGAAGCCAGGAACTCCGGAGACTTCTCCGGTGCCGCAGCATATCATGACCCGGACGGAGAAGCATACGGACAGGCTGAACAGTACGCAGCGGACCTGTTTAAGGCCGGTACAAAAGAAGATGTCATCGATGTGACCGTTGGTGATATCGAAGAGGACGGCGATGCCTACATTGTTCACCTCGAAGACACTTTCAGCATCACGAAATCCGACGGCAGTGAGAATGAGAGTACGTTTGATACGATCTACAAAGTGATATCGACAGATGATGGCTATCAGGTCAATAAGCTGATCGATACGGACCAACAATAGATATGAAATGCATGAAGAAGATGATTCCCCATCCAAGAGGGGATCATCTTTTTTTATGAATCGATCCTCTATCTACCATATTGATAGAAACGATGTGTTGGCCTGAACGAAATTTTAGAAAAAGGCCACGATCAGTGAAGGAAATCACGTTATAAAAGGAGTACTGCCGGGGGAACGGCCGCTCACAGGAACGTTTGACGGAAGCTATTCCATTTTTAAAGAAAAACAAGATATTTCCTTCAATGAAGCCTATGACAATGAACTTGAGGTGAGCATTGATTTTGGAGCGGGATATGTCTATGTCGATGAGTACGATGAAATCAGCGTGCTACTCATTAATGGAAAGAAGCAAGAAAAGCTTCCACATGATACGCCACTCGGCCCATTTGCGACCGATGGTTCTGTCACAGCTACAGGGGAGTTCGAGTATAAAGGAAAACCTATAAGTCTGTCCCGCAGAAGATTCAAACGTCCGGACCTAATTTCCTAACGTTTCAGTATCCTGAGCTTGATGACATTCGCGAAGCAGAGAAAGAAGCTTTAGAACAGGAAGCTATAGAGGCTCTGGAAGCAGAAGAAACGAAGGGAAATACCCGCAGCTTTATAGAAGATTATACGTATGAGAGTGTACATGCGAGGAACGAGGGGGATTTTTGGCTAGTCGAGTACATGCATCATCCCGATGGAGAAGCTTACGCAGAGTCCAGGGATTTTATTGCGTATCTTTATGAAAATGATATAAAGGAGGATATCATTGATTTTAAGGTTATTAGTATAGAAGAAGACGGTAGCGATTACCTTGTCACCACAAAGGAGACCTTCGATATCTACGATTCGTTTGGAGATGTGTCCCGTAAAAGCTACAAGACAACGTATAGGATCACAGATTCTGCCGGCGTCCTGCAGGTATGGGAGCTGATCGAAACCAATGAAATCTAAGGGGGCTGCCCGGTGAAGGCGGGGCAGTATGGTTGCCACATTAAACTTTACATCATTCAAACCCGTCCTTAGCATAATCTTTACATTCCTTTGATAAACTAAAGGCAACAAGATCAACCAACCAGGAGGGATCGCGATGCTTCGTACATTTTTAAGGGAATGGCATAAGTTCTGGTTCTTCACCTTCAATTACCGTCTGGATACGACCCACGACAGCAGTTTGTTGAATAAATATCAGGAAAAATCCAGATATCACGGAGACAAACTTGTACAGCTCTTGTAGCTGTCTTTTTTATTTTTAGAAAACCACCACATTTATATTGTGGAAACACTCCTATATGTGGTATCTTAATCTTCTAGCAGTCAACCGGCTGAGAAAAACGAACTCGTTCGGCGAAATAATTTTGAAAAGAAGTTGACTTCTGCGAAATAAGATGATATAGTAATTCTTGTCCTTAAGAGACGCATACATAACGGCCCATTGGTCAAGCGGTTAAGACACCGCCCTTTCACGGCGGTAACACGGGTTCGAATCCCGTATGGGTCACCATTTGGAGGATTAGCTCAGCTGGGAGAGCATCTGCCTTACAAGCAGAGGGTCGGCGGTTCGATCCCGTCATCCTCCACCATAGTTTTTTCACGAAGCGCAAGCGGAGTGAAAATAACTTACCATAAAGTTCTTAACCTTTGCGCAGATGTTAAGGCGAAGCGAAAAGAACGATTATACACCATGCCGGTGTAGCTCAACTGGTAGAGCAACTGACTTGTAATCAGTAGGTTGGGGGTTCAAGTCCTCTTGCCGGCACCACTTTTGTTCGATTGGTTCGGACAAAGTAAACAGAACGAGCCATTAGCTCAGTTGGTAGAGCATCTGACTTTTAATCAGAGGGTCGAAGGTTCGAATCCTTCATGGCTCACCATTTGCATCATGCGGGTGTGGCGGAATTGGCAGACGCACCAGACTTAGGATCTGGCGCCGCAAGGCGTGGGGGTTCAAGTCCCTTCACCCGCACCATATGCGGAAGTAGTTCAGTGGTAGAACACCACCTTGCCAAGGTGGGGGTCGCGGGTTCGAATCCCGTCTTCCGCTCCATTATTGTTGCCTCGCCGCATTGGCGGACCGACAGAAGCACAGGTTTACAATCCTTCATTGGATTCACTTGATGCAGGATAATAAATACGTGCGCCCGTAGCTCAATTGGATAGAGCGTTTGACTACGGATCAAAAGGTTAGGGGTTCGACTCCTCTCGGGCGCGCCATTATATCGGGAAGTAGCTCAGCTTGGTAGAGCACTTGGTTTGGGACCAAGGGGTCGCAGGTTCGAATCCTGTCTTCCCGACCACTTTCTTTGGGGCCTTAGCTCAGCTGGGAGAGCGCCTGCTTTGCACGCAGGAGGTCAGCGGTTCGATCCCGCTAGGCTCCACCAACGATCCTTTGATCGAACATATAGTTTATTCATCATGGCGGTGTAGCTCAGCTGGCTAGAGCGTACGGTTCATACCCGTGAGGTCGGGGGTTCGATCCCCTCCGCCGCTATTTACATACGGTTATGCTTTGGACCCTTAGCTCAGTTGGTTAGAGCAGACGGCTCATAACCGTCCGGTCGCAGGTTCGAGTCCTGCAGGGTCCATTTATACATACGGAGGAATACCCAAGTCCGGCTGAAGGGATCGGTCTTGAAAACCGACAGGGGTGTCAAAGCCCGCGGGGGTTCGAATCCCCCTTCCTCCTCCATATTTCCTTTCATCTTTTATCGTCGCGGGGTGGAGCAGTTCGGTAGCTCGTCGGGCTCATAACCCGAAGGTCGCAGGTTCAAATCCTGTCCCCGCAATACCATGTTGATCCGAGAGGATCGGGATGTAGTGACAATGATAGCGGATTTGCTATTAAAAGAACATTGATCTTTATTTTCGCTAACGCGAAGTACTAATGATAGCTATTTTGCTATCGCAGTGCATTGATCTTTATTTTCGCTGAAGCGAAAATAAGTTGGTCCGGTAGTTCAGTTGGTTAGAATGCCTGCCTGTCACGCAGGAGGTCGCGGGTTCGAGTCCCGTCCGGACCGCCATTTATCTTTTTTATATGTAACAAAGACCTTTTATGGCTCAGTAGCTCAGTTGGTAGAGCAATGGACTGAAAATCCATGTGTCGGCGGTTCGATTCCGTCCTGAGCCACCATTGATGGAGGGGTAGCGAAGTGGCTAAACGCGGCGGACTGTAAATCCGCTCCTTCGGGTTCGGCAGTTCGAATCTGCCCCCCTCCACCATTTGTTTTCTTGAACTAGGTTCAAGTATAGAACGATCTATATAGGGGCATAGTTTAACGGTAGAACGAAGGTCTCCAAAACCTTTGGTGTGGGTTCGATTCCTACTGCCCCTGCCAAAAAAAACACATGGCGATTGTGGCGAAGTGGTTAACGCACCGGATTGTGGTTCCGGCATTCGTGGGTTCGATTCCCATCAGTCGCCCCATATTATTGGGCTATAGCCAAGCGGTAAGGCATCGCACTTTGACTGCGACATGCGTTGGTTCGAATCCAGCTAGCCCAGCCAATAAGGCGGTATAGCCAAGTGGTAAGGCAGAGGTCTGCAAAACCTTCACCACCGGTTCAAATCCGGTTACCGCCTCCAATTTTATTTTTTTCAGCACCTGCCGGTGTGGCGGAATAGGCAGACGCGCACGACTCAAAATCGTGTTCCGTAAGGAGTGCCGGTTCGACCCCGGCCACCGGTACCATTTTCAATTTAACATGCGGGTGTAGTTTAATGGTAAAACCTCAGCCTTCCAAGCTGATGTCGTGGGTTCGATTCCCATCACCCGCTCCAATTTATTTTCATGCGGGCCTATAGCTCAGCTGGTTAGAGCGCACGCCTGATAAGCGTGAGGTCGGTGGTTCGAGTCCACTTAGGCCCACCATCTACCATTCCGCAGTAGCTCAGTGGTAGAGCTATCGGCTGTTAACCGATCGGTCGCAAGTTCGAATCTTGCCTGCGGAGCCATTTCTTTTTAAATTTTTTTGAAAAAGTTTTAAAAAGAAGTTGACTTCTACGAAGTTAATTGGTAAGCTGGTAATTGTTGTTGAGGCAATGATCGTCAAAAACTTTTTAAAATAAAGTGTTGACAACGAACATCGATTGCTGTAATATAGTAAGGGTCGCTTCGAGAGAAGCACTTGATATTTGAACCTTGAAAACTGAACAAAACAAGACAAACACGTCAACGTTAATTCTAGATTTATTTTTAAAAGAGCTATTCAAACTTTTTATGGAGAGTTTGATCCTGGCTCA
>NZ_JBDKWY010000019.1:0-4573 GCF_039822645.1 Rossellomorea sp. RS05
TCAGGGAGCAAGCTCCCATCGATCCGCTCGACTTGCATGTATTAGGCACGCCGCCAGCGTTCGTCCTGAGCCAGGATCAAACTCTCCATAAAAAGTTTGAATAGCTCTTTTGAAAATAAATCTAGAATTAACGTTGACGTGTTTGTCTTGTTTTGTTCAGTTTTCAAGGTTCAAATGCTTGTCGCTGTCTCTTTCGGCGACTTTTCTAATTTACCACATCTTACTTCGTGGTGTCAACTGTTTTTTTTAGCAGGTTTTTCATCTCTTGGTTTGAAATGCCTTTGCTGTAGCAGCGACGTTTAATAATATATCAGCTATTCAATCCCCGGTCAATACTTTTTAATAAAAACATTGTTATTTTATTTACGTCCTTCCTCTCTCTCCTCAACATGCTTCAATTGTCTCTATACACAGTTACGTATCCCTTCGGTTCAAAGAACCCAAAGATCAACCAAGGCACGTACGATCCGAGATAAGCCGTACATGCCCCATATCCATTCACTGATTGAACTCGTCCTTGAACGACGATCTCTTCATATACTTTAAACACTCCTTATGACTTGCGATCCTTCTGAACAGGGAAAACAAAATCGCATAGCGTTCATCCATGGCACGCTTCACGATATATTCAATTCTTGCGTCTTTCAAGTCGAACAGAATTTCGTCCATTTCACGTTTCAGTAAATATTCGATTTCTTGCTTCTCTCTGTCGTCGATTAAAAACCCAAGCAATTATGCCACCCCTTACTGTTGATAATTGTAGTTTTTTCCATATAAAGATTTTTATAATCATTTTTTTCGAATATAGATATTTTCAAGGGGACATGCATAAGGTGTAATACGGCTTTGAAATCGACAACAGATGGACAGGGGGATAGCATGTGAATACATTTCATACGGTGAATGCCAAGAGACTGAAGCAGGTTGCACTGATCATCGTCATATCCTTTTTCACCGCTCTGCTGGTGTATAGTGCGAATACATCAAGTATCGCTGTCTTCGGAACCAAAGATGGACCGAAGGCTGTTTTCAAGGGAGAGAAAGGCGTTGCGTTGACCTTTAACATCGGGTGGGGAGATGAAAAAGCAAAGCCCATATTGGAGGAATTGAAGAGGATGAACGTTCAGTCCGCCACCTTCTTCCTTTCCGGTGCCTGGGCAGAACGCCATCCTGAGCTGGTGGAACAAATTGTGAAACAAGGATACGAGATCGGAAATTTGGGGTATGCTTATTCCGACTATACAGATATGGAACCGGAAAAGATCAGACAGGATATCCTGAAGGCCGATACGATCTTTAAAAAACTCAATGTGCAGGAGGTGAAGCTCCTTAGAAGCCCAACAGGTCACTTTGATAAAGAAACACTCAAGGTGGCAGATTCACTTGGACTAACCCTTGTACACTGGAGCGTGGATTCCAAGGACTGGACCAATCCGGGGGTGGATGAGATCGTCGAAAATGTCAGTGAAGCGAAGAAAGGGGATATCATCCTTCTGCACGCATCGGACTCTGCCAAGCAGACAGAGAAGGCCCTTCCTGAAATCATAAAGGAACTACAGTCCAAAGGAAGCTTCATCAACGTATCGGATATGATATCAAACGGAGATGCTAAGTCTTCCCTGATCCAATGAAAAAAGGCCGTCAGCAGTGACGGCCTTTTTCTCATCCGGTCTTTTGTTGTCTCTCGGCACGGGAGTTTTCCAGGTAGCGCGGAAGCATCAGCAGCTGATACGCATTACAGGAGATGAGCGCCAGGAGCATAAGATACAGCCAGTCGATGGAGTTCACCAACAGGACCGGAAGCCATTCCAGTGTCGTAATGACAATCATGAAGAATAAAGCGGATACAAAAGTATTCGAGCTCGACTGCTGATTCTTGAAGTAGGCAGTGACTACTCCAATCAACAAGATGCCGAATCCAAGGAGGATATATGGCAGATAGGAATCATCCGCTTCTGCGAATGCCCTGAACCGGAAATAAATGAGATCGAATAATACGAATAGAATCAACAAGAACTGCACTGGATTCCACAGCCCTTTGAATAACCCCATGCCAAATTGATGAATCGTCAAATAGGCGAAATACCCCATTTGGCTGATGACACTGAAGGTGAATCCTACAAACAAGAACCATAGCAGGCTCGACAAAATCCCCAGTACATCTCCATCACTGACATATGGACCGAACTGATCCCATCTGATGAAGAGGGATGCCACTCCGGTCACTAATCCTCCGACTAGCAGCGTATGAATAAAAAAACGGATCCAATTACGGATGGTCACTTCTACTTTCCCCCAAATCTAAATATATGGACTCTTCTGATTGTACCAAACGCTTTCATGAAAAATCCATATGGCCCATGATTAATAAGTATATTTTTTGTGTCCGGCTCCATATTAAAGGTAAGGGAACTTGTATGAAAGGAGCCTGACCATGAAACGATTATCCTTTCTTGTGCTGTTATCCTTCTTTCTCTTGACTGCCTGTGGCGGCGGAGGAGCGGAGACCGGCAAAATGGACTATGAGGAAACCAAGAAAATGGTTGTCGATATATTGAAGACTGACGATGGTAAAAAGGCCATCAAAGAAATCATGAGTGACGAGGAAATGAAGTCAGAGCTGATTCTGAATGAAAAAGTGGTCACAGATACCATCTCCAAGACCCTCACGTCGGAAAAAGGCGTCGAGTTCTGGAAGAAGGCCTTCGAAGATCCCAAGTTCGCTGAAACAATGGCGAGCAGCATGAAAGATAGCAACGAAAAACTTCTGAAAGAACTCATGAAAGATCCCGAATATCAGGGTATGATGATCGATCTCTTCAAGGATCCTTCCATGCAGAAGGATATCATCGAAGCCCTTAAGAGCAAGGAATACCGCGAACACCTTCAGCAGGTGATCATTGAAACACTTCAAAGCCCGCTCTTCCAGTCCAAGATCCAGGAAGCCAAGGACAAAGGATCTTCCGAAAGTCAGAAAAGCGGAAAGACGCTTAATGACCAAGGTGGCGGTTCCTCCAGTGGAGGCGGCGGCGGTGGCGGCGGTGCTTAATGCCCAAAGGCCGGACGAATCGGTGTAATCCGAGTCTCCGGCCTTTTTCTTTATGAAAGCTTCTCTATTACTTTATGGGCGATCTCTCCATATATCAGACCCAAACGGTGATCGGCTGCATAGACAGAAGGAGCAAAGTCTTCTTCATTCCAATCAGGCTGTTGAAGAGGCAACTTGCCAAGGAGATCGGTACGTAGTTCTTCCGTCAGCTTCTCCCCTCCGCCTTGGCCAAAGACGAATTCCTTTTCACCTGTGATCTTACTCTCGAAATACGACATATTCTCAACAACGCCAAGAATGTCATGATCCGTCTGCAGGGCCATGGCACCTGCACGTGCGGCAACAAAGGCAGCTGTCGGATGCGGAGTCGTGACAATGATCTCCTTGCACTTAGGAAGCATCGTATGGACGTCGAGGGCGACATCTCCGGTGCCCGGCGGTAAATCAAGGAGAAGGTAGTCAAGGTCTCCCCACTCTACATCAGAGAAGAAGTTATTCAGCATTTTACCAAGCATCGGTCCCCTCCAGATGACAGGAGCATTATCCTCCACAAAGAAGCCCATGGAAATGACCTTCACCCCGAACCGTTCTACTGGAATGATCTTTTCTCCGCGCACAACCGGTCGCTTCATGATCCCCATCATATCCGGGACACTGAATCCGTAAATATCGGCATCCACAAGACCGACCTTCTTCCCTTGTCGCGCTAGAGATACGGCAAGGTTCACCGAAACCGTCGATTTACCCACGCCACCCTTACCGCTTGCAATGGCAATGAACGTCGTCTTGCTTGCAGGTGAAAGAAGATCCGTCCCTTCCCCACCGGAACCCCTGTGCTTCTCAAGCTCTTCATCAGATAGCTCCGTAAATCGGATCCCCACAGAAGAAGCTCCGTTATCTTTGAGAAGCTGGACGACCTTCTGCTGGAACTGCAGCTGCTCACCCGTTCCCGTCTTAGCCAACGCAATCTTTACGCTGATATGATTTTTCTCTTCCTTGATCGAAATCTCTTCTATACCGTTCGTTTCACCTAATGTTTTATGTAAAAAAGGATCCTGCAATCCCGCTAACAATTCACGTGCCTGCTGTTCCGTCAACATACGTAACCACCCTTTATTTTGTATTCGTTTTCACTGTTTCCAGTATAACATATCCAGCCTAGAATGAATGATCAAAACGTTCGGAATGTTTTACTGGTATAACGAAAAGCGCAGGCGGGGTGGTCTGAGGCGACAAGCATAGTTCAAGAACCCGGAAAGGCGTTCTTGGCCTTTTTGGGTTCTTGAACTATGACCTCGAGCCTCACCCCGCCGGAGCTAGACATCAACGAAAAGCGGAGGGGGCTCGCTCTGAGGCGACAAGCATAAGGCGAAGATCTCGGAAAGGCGGTCTTGGCCTTTTTGAGATCTTTGACTTATGACCTCGAGCCTCAAGCCCCCGGAGCTAGACACCACGAAAACCGCAGGCGGGTCGCTCTGACCCGACAAGCATAAGCCAAGAACCCGGAAAGGCGGTCTTGGCCTT
>NZ_JBDKWY010000020.1:0-3017 GCF_039822645.1 Rossellomorea sp. RS05
ATTGTTCTTTGAAAACTAGATAAAGTTTTATTGATAGTCAAGAAATTACCGAGTATCGCCATTTTAGGTTTTTAACCAATTCGGTTAAGTTAATAAGGGCGCACGGTGGATGCCTTGGCACTAGGAGCCGACGAAGGACGGGACTAACACCGATATGCTTCGGGGAGCTGTAAGTGAGCTGATCCGAAGATTTCCGAATGGGGGAACCCACTGTTCGTAATGGAACAGTATCCTTGCTTGAATACATAGAGCATGGAAGGCAGACCCAGGGAACTGAAACATCTAAGTACCTGGAGGAAGAGAAAGCAAATGCGATTCCCTGAGTAGCGGCGAGCGAAACGGGATTAGCCCAAACCAAGAGGCTTGCCTCTTGGGGTTGTAGGACACTCTATACGGAGTTACAAAGGAACGGGGTAGACGAAGAAGTCTGGAAAGGCTCGTCAAAGAAGGTAACAACCCTGTAGTCGAAACTTCGTTCCCTCTTGAGTGGATCCTGAGTACGGCGGGACACGTGAAATCCCGTCGGAAGCTGGGAGGACCATCTCCCAAGGCTAAATACTCCCTAGTGACCGATAGTGAACCAGTACCGTGAGGGAAAGGTGAAAAGCACCCCGGAAGGGGAGTGAAATAGAACCTGAAACCGTGTGCCTACAAGTAGTCAGAGCCCGTTAACGGGTGATGGCGTGCCTTTTGTAGAATGAACCGGCGAGTTACGATCCCATGCAAGGTTAAGTTGAGAAGACGGAGCCGCAGCGAAAGCGAGTCTGAATAGGGCGAATGAGTATGTGGTCGTAGACCCGAAACCAGGTGATCTACCCATGTCCAGGATGAAGTCCAGGTAACACTGGATGGAGGTCCGAACCCACGCACGTTGAAAAGTGCGGGGATGAGGTGTGGGTAGCGGAGAAATTCCAATCGAACCTGGAGATAGCTGGTTCTCTCCGAAATAGCTTTAGGGCTAGCCTCATGTTGTAAGAGTCTTGGAGGTAGAGCACTGTTTGGACTAGGGGCCCTCATCGGGTTACCGAATTCAGACAAACTCCGAATGCCAAAGACTTATCCATGGGAGTCAGACTGCGAGTGATAAGATCCGTAGTCGAAAGGGAAACAGCCCAGACCACCAGCTAAGGTCCCAAAGTATACGTTAAGTGGAAAAGGATGTGGAGTTGCTTAGACAACCAGGATGTTGGCTTAGAAGCAGCCACCATTTAAAGAGTGCGTAATAGCTCACTGGTCGAGTGACTCTGCGCCGAAAATGTACCGGGGCTAAACGTATCACCGAAGCTGTGGATTGACACCGTTTGGTGTCAGTGGTAGGAGAGCGTTCTAAGGACTGCGAAGCTAGACCGTAAGGACTGGTGGAGTGCTTAGAAGTGAGAATGCCGGTATGAGTAGCGAAAGATGGGTGAGAATCCCATCCACCGAATGCCTAAGGTTTCCTGAGGAAGGCTCGTCCGCTCAGGGTTAGTCGGGACCTAAGTCGAGGCCGATAGGCGTAGACGATGGACAACAGGTTGATATTCCTGTACCACCTTTCTTCCATTTGAGCAATGGGGGGACGCAGGAGGATAGGGTAAGCGCACTGCTGGATATGTGCGTCTAAGCAGTTAGGCTGATGATGAGGCAAATCCCATCATCGTGAAGGCTGAGCTGTGATAGCGAGCGAATTATAGTAGCGAAGTTCCTGATTCCACACTGCCAAGAAAAGCCTCTAGCGAGGAAGATGGTGCCCGTACCGCAAACCGACACAGGTAGGCGAGGAGAGAATCCTAAGGTGAGCGAGAGAACTCTCGTTAAGGAACTCGGCAAAATGACCCCGTAACTTCGGGAGAAGGGGTGCTCTGGTAGGGTGCAAGCCCGAGAGAGCCGCAGTGAATAGGCCCAGGCGACTGTTTAGCAAAAACACAGGTCTCTGCGAAGCCGTAAGGCGAAGTATAGGGGCTGACGCCTGCCCGGTGCTGGAAGGTTAAGAGGAGTGCTTAGCGCAAGCGAAGGTGCGAATCGAAGCCCCAGTAAACGGCGGCCGTAACTATAACGGTCCTAAGGTAGCGAAATTCCTTGTCGGGTAAGTTCCGACCCGCACGAAAGGCGTAACGATCTGGGCACTGTCTCAACGAGAGACTCGGTGAAATTATAGTACCTGTGAAGATGCAGGTTACCCGCGACAGGACGGAAAGACCCCGTGGAGCTTTACTGTAGCCTGATATTGAATTTTGGCACAGCTTGTACAGGATAGGTAGGAGCCTTGGAAGCCGGAGCGCTAGCTTCGGTGGAGGCGTCGGTGGGATACTACCCTGGCTGTGTTGACATTCTAACCCGCGCCCCTTATCGGGGTGGGAGACAGTGTCAGGTGGGCAGTTTGACTGGGGCGGTCGCCTCCTAAAGAGTAACGGAGGCGCCCAAAGGTTCCCTCAGAATGGTTGGAAATCATTCGCAGAGTGTAAAGGCACAAGGGAGCTTGACTGCGAGACCTACAAGTCGAGCAGGGACGAAAGTCGGGCTTAGTGATCCGGTGGTTCCGCATGGAAGGGCCATCGCTCAACGGATAAAAGCTACCCCGGGGATAACAGGCTTATCTCCCCCAAGAGTCCACATCGACGGGGAGGTTTGGCACCTCGATGTCGGCTCATCGCATCCTGGGGCTGTAGTCGGTCCCAAGGGTTGGGCTGTTCGCCCATTAAAGCGGTACGCGAGCTGGGTTCAGAACGTCGTGAGACAGTTCGGTCCCTATCCGTCGTGGGCGCAGGAAATTTGAGAGGAGCTGTCCTTAGTACGAGAGGACCGGGATGGACGCACCGCTGGTGTACCAGTTGTCTTGCCAAAGGCATCGCTGGGTAGCTATGTGCGGAAGGGATAAGTGCTGAAAGCATCTAAGCATGAAGCCCCCCTCGAGATGAGATTTCCCATCACTTTATGTGAGTAAGATCCCTGAAAGATGATCAGGTAGATAGGTCAGAGGTGGAAGTGTGGCGACACATGGAGCTGACTGATACTAATCGATCGAGGACTTAACCAAA
>NZ_JBDKWY010000021.1:0-1853 GCF_039822645.1 Rossellomorea sp. RS05
GAGCCTCCCTCATGAAAATTCAGTAGTTCTTAGTATTCCTCGGGTTTTCTCAAGTTTTCGTGGGGGTTCAAAAGAGGCGACATGGCACAATCAAACATATTCATCCATATTTAAATATATATGGAAACACACTAAGCGTCTGAAGAAACCTGGCGTCTTTTTTTCCATTAATAGGTATTAACTTATGATCGCACTAGTGGATCTCCACATACGACATGGCGGTGGACCCTCCCATTTCTCTCAGCGTCTATGCGCGTAAATTCCTTCGTTCGACCTGACCATGTGTGGTTGCCGGATATGCTCCTCGGGTGGGTCTATGCCCTAATGCTCGGAATAGTGACCGGCTTATCCGTGCTTCTTTTGATTACCTAAGAAACCATCAAAAAACCAAGGAATATTGACTGCTGGACCTCATACGTTAAGCTGCCTGCACGTCTCTCATATGAGGGATATCGCGAAGCATGCGTTCCTCACTAAACGCACACTTTCGTGTGCCTATGACAAATAAGACCTTAATCAGTTTACGTCCTAATGCGACAAAAGACTGTTTCCCTTTAAGAGGATTCGTTCGTCTATGTTTATAATACTGATGAAGAGCTTTAAAAGCGTCATTATGAAAAGTTAAAGGGCGGGCGACTTGATACAGAATGGAACGCAACCTTCGTCGCCCACGCTTAGTAATGGTCGTTTTCCCTCGATGTGTGCCGGATTGGTTCATCATCAGATTCAGTCCTGCTAATTTAATAATCTGTCGTGGATCTTTATAATTTGATAAGTCACCAATCTCGGCGAAGAACCCAACAATGGTCATCGCTCCCACGCCATTGATCGCCATCATAAGATCTGCGCCAGGAACCGTAAGAACCAGTTTTTCAAGTTCTTCTTTCAGGTTGTCCAGACGTTCGTTTAAGGCCTCATACTGATCAACGAGATAGCGAAGCTCTTCACGAGCCATGCGGAGACCTACGGTCATCCCAACACTGGAGTCAGCTGCTTTCTTTAAGTGGCGCATACGCGCCACCCCTACATTTTTGGTCCCTAATGCCTTTACGTCGTATAGAAGTTCCTCTTCTGTCTTCTGTCGAATATCTGTTGGAAGATAGCCTAACTTCAGAAGCGCCATCGCCATCTTTCCATTCCACTTCTTAAACACCGTCATGAATTCAGGGAAATACCGATCCAGAACGTTATGAATCTGTGCTTTGATGGAAGAGAGATCTTCTTGAATGATATCAAAGAGTTTCACGCCTTCACGTAACTCGGCATAGATGCCTTCCGGCAAGGTAGGCTCATGATACCGCCCTGCTCGCATGACTTGAGCGATGACCTTCGCATCCTTTGTATCATTTTTGGTAGGCGAGTCATCATCCAGTTCTTTTGATTTCTTGACCTTCATCGGGTTTACCACCACAGGGCGCTCGCCCTGGGATTTCAAGAAGTAAGCTAGATTCATCCAATAATGTCCCGTAGGCTCCATCCCCAACATTAAGTTCGGACGGGATGTGTCCGCACTTAATTGTCGAGCCCACTCTAGTAACACTTGGAATCCTTCTAACGAATTCGGAAAAACCAGACGCTTCGATAAGTCGATTCCTCGATCATCAATGGCCCTGGCGACGTGCTTGTGCTTGGCAATATCAATGCCGATGATTAGAGTCTGTTCATTAATTTGATTAAGTCGTTCATTTTGTGTAAAATCCATAGTTGAAGTCTCCCTTCGGTACTTAATTCGAGGTCATGCGCATGACACTCTCTATCGTACCAAGGGAGCTTTTTTTATGCACATCGCTAAAATCCCACTTTATCCTCATATTCCTTTATAACAGGAATGCTCCTCGTGCCTGCGGGGTCTC
>NZ_JBDKWY010000023.1:0-543 GCF_039822645.1 Rossellomorea sp. RS05
TGGCGAAGAGGTCACACCCGTTCCCATGCCGAACACGGAAGTTAAGCTCTTCAGCGCCGATGGTAGTTGGGGGATCTCCCCCTGTGAGAGTAGGACGTCGCCAGGCAATATTGAGAAAGCAGCTCATTTGATGGGTTGCTTTTTTAATTTTGAAAATGTAGGTTCTATGGGGATTGTTGGGGTTAATCCTCAATGTAAGTGCACAAAAACGAACATAATCGGTTAGACTTCTATACTTGAACTGCTAGAAATGAATGAATTCTACCATAAAGTTTAAAAAGTTTTAAAAAGAAGTTGACTTCTACGAAGTTAATTGGTAAGCTAGTAATTGTTGCTGAGGCAATGATCGTCAAAAACTTTTTAAAATAAAGTGTTGACAACGAACATCGATTACTGTAATATAATAAGGGTCGCTTCGAGAGAAGCACTTGATATTTGAACCTTGAAAACTGAACAAAACAAGACAAACACGTCAACGTTAATTCTAGATTTATTTTAAAAGAGCTATTCAAACTTTTTATGGAGAGTTTGATCCTGGCTCAG
>NZ_JBDKWY010000024.1:0-431 GCF_039822645.1 Rossellomorea sp. RS05
TCGAAACGCGGGCGGAAACGGCTACGCTCCTTGATATATAAGGCGATTTTCCCGATTTTACACGCCATACCAGCGTTTCGGTCCCTGTACGATTACTATAGTGAACATCGCGAACACCCCGTCGCTAAGAAAGAAGCGTTGTTAATCCTATGTCGGAAATTGATTCAAGTCCTTCATGGTTTAAGCAAAAGGGGCGAAACATTCAATGAAGAGCGTATGGTAGCTGATATCTCCTTCTTTGGTAATCAAAAAGCTGCGTAACATCTACGCTCGCTTAATTAAAACAACCTAGACACTGAGAAGCCGGCACACACAAGACTTTCGACGATCATCTTAGATCAGTCCATGCAGGAGCATAAGCTGGCCTCTGCGTTAAGGCGAGACCCAACGAAGGAATGTGAGCACATAGATGCCAGGAGATATGGGAGGGT
>NZ_JBDKWY010000025.1:0-423 GCF_039822645.1 Rossellomorea sp. RS05
GCGATGTTCACTATAGTAATCGTACAGGGACCGAAACGCTGGTATGGCGTGTAAAATCGGGAAAATCGCCTTATATATCAAGGAGCGTAGCCGTTTCCGCCCGCGTTTCGACAATCGTTTGTTCCCTTCTTTTTTTCCCGAGGAATTGGTGACTAACGTAAGACCCGCTAATTTTAGGATTTGGCGTGGACTCTTATAGTGTGAAAAGGCTCCTATTTCTGAAAGGATTTCTACTACGGTGTTTTCTCCAATACCAGGGACCGAAAGGAACAGATCGAAATCTGTCATTTGTTTCGCCAACGTCACTAACTCCTTTTCTATGCTTTCCAGTTGTTCTTCAAGCAGCTTCATCTGTGTCAATAGAATTTGGATCTCTGCCCGTGCCATTTCAGGACTCTCCTGATAGCCAATAGATGTGGCCGC
>NZ_JBDKWY010000026.1:0-415 GCF_039822645.1 Rossellomorea sp. RS05
CCAATTCCGCCACACCCGCATGATATAAATGGTGAGCCATGAAGGATTCGAACCTTCGACCCTCTGATTAAAAGTCAGATGCTCTACCAACTGAGCTAATGGCTCGTGCTGCTTTTCTATAATGGACAAATACCCATAAGAAAATACAAAAGAACATAAAAAAGTGGTGCCGGCAAGAGGACTTGAACCCCCAACCTACTGATTACAAGTCAGTTGCTCTACCAGTTGAGCTACACCGGCAAGGTGTATGGTGTATTCTTTTTTCTTTGCCTTAGCTACATTGCAAAGGTTAAAGCTTCTTTATGGTAAGTTATTTTCACTTCGCTAACGCTTCGTGAAAAAACTATGGTGGAGGATGACGGGATCGAACCGCCGACCCTCTGCTTGTAAGGCAGATGCTCTCCCAGCTGAGCTA
>NZ_JBDKWY010000027.1:0-370 GCF_039822645.1 Rossellomorea sp. RS05
ATCCACCGTGCGCCCTTATTAACTTAACCGAATTGGTTAAAAACCTAAAATGGCGATACTCGGTAATTTCTTGACTATCAATAAAACTTTATCTAGTTTTCAAAGAACAATGTTCACTCTTTCACAGATGGAAAGAATGTTTGGTGGAGCCTAGCGGGATCGAACCGCTGACCTCCTGCGTGCAAAGCAGGCGCTCTCCCAGCTGAGCTAAGGCCCCGTATGATATGAGATTGGAAATGGTGGGCCTAAGTGGACTCGAACCACCGACCTCACGCTTATCAGGCGTGCGCTCTAACCAGCTGAGCTATAGGCCCCCAACTCTTAATGATGAGTTAAACCATCAAAACTGAACAAAACTTCGACGTCGTCA
>NZ_JBDKWY010000028.1:0-298 GCF_039822645.1 Rossellomorea sp. RS05
GACTGATACTAATCGATCGAGGACTTAACCAAACGTAATGCAGGCGCTTTGCGCCTGCCAGACTGGCCGATACGCCGGTAATGATTGACTATCAACCCTTTATCTAGTTTTCAGGGAATAATTTTTAAATTACCCCTTGAAAAACCTTGAAAATATTATATAATAATATTTGTCATTGTAAGCAATTTGTCTGGTGACATTGGCGAAGAGGTCACACCCGTTCCCATGCCGAACACGGAAGTTAAGCTCTTCAGCGCCGATGGTAGTTGGGGGATCTCCCCCTGTGAGAGTAGGACGT
>NZ_JBDKWY010000029.1:0-289 GCF_039822645.1 Rossellomorea sp. RS05
TTAGTAAGCAGACCGTTCCATTTCGCTGCGGCGGCTGCTTTCCGGCGGGGAGGCATTTGAGCCGCTTCGGCTTACGCCTCCAGGGTCTCAATTTTGCCTCTGATCCACGCAGGAGTCAGCCGCCTCCGCTTCATTGCACTCTTGGATGGTGTAAGGGTCTTAAGTTCTTAATTAAGTAGCCATACTAAATTCTCTCAATATCTACTTGATTTATTATTCCATTGGACAGGTATTTCTTAGTAAGCAGACCGTTCCATTTCGCTGCGGCGGCTGCTTTCCGGCGGGGAGG
>NZ_JBDKWY010000030.1:0-286 GCF_039822645.1 Rossellomorea sp. RS05
ATCAAGAAGCTTAGTAAGGTTTTTAACCGAGAAATGCTTACCTCCCAGGTTCTTGAGGTTCTCCAAGAGCTTCTCAGGATCTTCTCTCACAAGGTCTTCCGGAAGAGGATAGGAAGAAAGAACAGTGGAGGCGTTCATTCCAATGGACTTATAAACCGAAATAAACTCAGGGAAGTATAGATCAATCCATCGCTTGATCCGGTTTTGAGTCGACGCTCCTTGTTTTTTCAGACGAGCCCTAAATGCCGAACCATGACGCAACTCTGCTTCAATAGGAGTCATGTCA
>NZ_JBDKWY010000031.1:0-283 GCF_039822645.1 Rossellomorea sp. RS05
AGGTTCGAATCCTGTCTTCCCGACCACTTTCTTTGGGGCCTTAGCTCAGCTGGGAGAGCGCCTGCTTTGCACGCAGGAGGTCAGCGGTTCGATCCCGCTAGGCTCCACCAAAAAAATCATAAAAAGTGTTGACAACTTGGTTGAAAACATGATAAGATGATTAAGTTGCTCAAGAAAAGCAACGAACATTTGAACCTTGAAAACTGAACAAAACAAGACAAACACGTCAACGTTAATTCTAGATTTATTTTTAAAAGAGCTATTCAAACTTTTTATGGAGAGT
>NZ_JBDKWY010000032.1:0-280 GCF_039822645.1 Rossellomorea sp. RS05
ATCCACCGTGCGCCCTTATTAACTTAACCGAATTGGTTAAAAACCTAAAATGGCGATACTCGGTAATTTCTTGACTATCAATAAAACTTTATCTAGTTTTCAAAGAACAATATAGAAGATGGATTTAAACCATCAAAACTGAACAAAACTTCGACGTCGTCAAACGTTTAGTAAATCTTCCTTAGAAAGGAGGTGATCCAGCCGCACCTTCCGATACGGCTACCTTGTTACGACTTCACCCCAATCATCTGTCCCACCTTAGGCGGCTGGCTCCAAAAGG
>NZ_JBDKWY010000033.1:0-265 GCF_039822645.1 Rossellomorea sp. RS05
TTCGACGATCATCTTAGATCAGTCCATGCAGGAGCATAAGCTGGCCTCTGCGTTAAGGCGAGACCCAACGAAGGAATGTGAGCACATAGATGCCAGGAGATATGGGAGGGTAAGTCCACTTAACAAGCAGAGATCAAAGGTGCCCATAAGAATTAAAAGGGGGGATTTATCCAATCTCCTGACGCAACGCGTAGGCTCGATCCCCTTTATTTTGAATAAATGATAAATGAAGGAATGAAGAAAATCCGAAAGGATATTCAAAAAA
>NZ_JBDKWY010000034.1:0-257 GCF_039822645.1 Rossellomorea sp. RS05
TGCGTGGATCAGAGGCAAAATTGAGACCCTGGAGGCGTAAGCCGAAGCGGCTCAAATGCCTCCCCGCCGGAAAGCAGCCGCCGCAGCGAAATGGAACGGTCTGCTTACTAAAAAATATCTGTCCAATGGAATAATAAATCAAGTAGGATATTGAGAGAATTTAGTATGGCTACTTAACCAAGCACTTGAGACCCTTACACCATCAAAGAGTGCAATGAAGCGGAGGCGGCTGACTCCTGCGTGGATCAGAGGCAAAA
>NZ_JBDKWY010000035.1:0-238 GCF_039822645.1 Rossellomorea sp. RS05
GACCTCTTCGCCAATGTCACCAGACAGGTATTCCATTGAAAGAATTGTTCTTTCAAAACTAGATAAAGGGTTGATAGTCAATCATTACCGGCGTATCGTCCAGTCCGGGAGGCGCGAGGCGCCTCCGTCGTCTTACTTTTGGTTAAGTCCTCGATCGATTAGTATCAGTCAGCTCCATGTGTCGCCACACTTCCACCTCTGACCTATCTACCTGATCATCTTTCAGGGATCTTACTCA